>CAZJBS010000019.1:0-57521 GCA_964544475.1 uncultured Bacteroidota bacterium
TGGACAAGACGATATTCGTGTGGCGATTCCAGTTGTCCTCGGTTTCCAAAACCCCATATCCGGTCCTCGAGAATGACTTTCCGGTGCTTCCAATATTTTTCTCAAATTTTGAGAAAAAATCCCCTCCAAAGCGACGTATCTTGAATGCGTGAAGAGATTGTTATTGAAATTAAAGGTCGGAAAAACGACATTCACGCAATTCAAAGTATTACACAGGAGTTGACTCTAATGGCCGATGTCAAAGAAATGGTCGCCGTTGACAAAGAAAAGAAGGAAGCGCTTTCACGGACCCTGACGGATATTGTCAAGGATTATGGCAAAGGGTCCATCATGCGGCTGGGCGACCGGCCTGTGCTGCAAGTGGAAGTGTTTTCCACGGGTTCCATTTCCGTTGACGTGGCGCTTGGCGTCGGGGGCATTCCGCGCGGCCGTATTACGGAAATATACGGGCCCGAATCGAGCGGCAAAACCACCCTCGCCCTGCACGTCGTGGCCGAAGCGCAGAAACTCGGCGGCATCGCGGCGTTCATTGATGCGGAACACGCGCTCGATCCGATCTACGCCAAACGGCTTGGCGTGGACACCGACAACCTGTTGGTGTCCCAGCCGGACGACGGCGAACAGGCCCTGGAAATCACCGAACGGCTCGTGCGCAGCAATGCGGTGGACGTGATCGTCATCGATTCGGTCGCGGCGCTGGTGCCCCGCAGCGAAATTGACGGTGAAATGGGCGACGCCACGATGGGCGTCCAGGCCCGCCTGATGAGCCAGGCGATGCGCAAACTCACCGGCGCCGTCAGCAAGTCCAAAACCTGCGTCGTCTTCATCAACCAGGTTCGCGACAAGATCGGCGTGACCTACGGCAGTCCGGAGACCACCACCGGCGGCCGCGCGTTGAAATTCTATACGTCGATCCGCGTGGACATCCGCCGCATCGCCCAGATCAAGTCGGGCGAGGACATCGTTGGGAACCGGACGAAAATCAAAGTCGTCAAGAACAAACTCGCGCCGCCATTCAAGGAAGTCGAAGTCGATCTGATGTACGGATTCGGTATTTCACGGGAAGGCGACCTGATCGACCTCGCCGCGGGCATGAATATCATCCAGAAAAGCGGAACGTGGTATTCGTTTGGCGACGACAAAATCGGCCAGGGCCGGGAGAATGCGAAGCAGTTCCTCCTGGACAATCCGGACATCCAGCGCCAGATCGAACTCAAAGTGCGCCAGGAACTCGGACTGCCGGCGACCGGCCATGCGGCCCAGGAAGCGCCCAAACAGAGTCCGAATACCGGCGACAAGAAATCCAAATAGAACACCATACTATCTGAGGAAACATGTCCAAAGGCACACTCAACAAAGTCCAATTGATCGGCCGGCTGGGCCGTGACCCTGAACTCAAATACACCGCCAATGGTCAGGCCATTGCAACGCTTAATATCGCCACCAACGAATCCTACAAAGATAAGGACGGAAAACCCGTCGAGCTGACGGACTGGCATCGTGTGATCGCGTGGAGAAAGCTGGCCGAGATTTGCGGCCAATACCTGAAGAAAGGCTCCCTGGTTTACATCGAAGGCAAATTGAAAACCCGAAGTTTCGACGACAAGCAGGGCCAGAAGAAGTTCGTCACCGAGATAGTGGCCGACACCATGCAGATGTTGGGTGGCCGGGCTCAGGAGGGCGGCGATTACGTGCCGCCGCCGCCATCGGGCGATATGGACACGCCGTCCGCGACCGCCAACACGCCACCGTCGCCATCGGACGCTTCCGCGGATGACGATTTGCCATTCTAATGCCGTCTCACGTACGACGGTCGCGCGTCATCAGACATGATCCTTTTCCACGGATGCGAATGAACATCGGCGCGTTCTTCATACTTTCCATGGTACTGATCGGTGATGGAGCCCTGGCCGGCACCACACCACCAAACACGCGTGTGGCCAATTATGACATGCGGGCGCGCCTGGCGCCGTCCTCCAAAACCGTCGAGGGTTCCTACCGGCTGACCTGGACCAACACCTCGTCGAACAACGTGGGTGAGCTGCGTTTTCATCTGTACCTTAACGCCTTCAAGAATGCCGTCTCGACATTCATGAAGGAAAACGGCGGTCGTCGCGGCGACGAACTGAGCTTCACGCCACAAGATCGCGGCGCCGTGGATATTCTCTCTTTGGAAACGGCCGACGGACGGGATTTGACTTCCCGAATGGAATTCATCGCGCCCGACGACGGCAATGCGTCGGACAGTACCGTGATCCGGGTTCCGCTGGACCGGCCGGTTATGCCGGGCCAGACCATCGAAATCGTGTGCCGTTTCCTTTCCAAACTGCCGCGTCTGGCCGAACGGACCGGCTTCACGGACGACGACTTTTTCATGGTGGCCCAGTGGTTTCCAAAAATCGGCGTATGGCAGGACACAGCCTGGAATTGCCATCAGTTTCACGGTCTCAGCGAGTTCTTCGCGGATTTTGGAACCTATGACATGGTGTTGACGACGCCAAAGGACTTCGTCGTTGCCGCCAACGCGTCCCTCGTGAAGAAAACGGATCTGGACAGTCTGACGGAATGGACCTTCCGGCAGGAGGATGTGATCGACGCCGTTTGGGCGGCCTCGCCATTTTTCATCGTGGACAACCAGAAAGTGGTGATCGAACCATCCGGCAAGACCATCGATATCCAATACGTTTTCTCTCCGGGCCGGGAAGTCATGAAGGAACGCTATGCCGACGCGGTCTCGAAAGTCTTCAATTATTATGATCGGTGGGTCGGACCCTACGCCTATTCGCACATGACCATCCTGGACGTCCCGATGGGCGAGGAATCCAGCGCCGGCGGCATGGAGTATCCATGCCTGGTCACCACGGGTTCCTTCTATGTCAGCAAGACGGTCACGGATCTCGTGGGCGTTCATGTGCTGGAGATTGTCACTTTCCATGAAATCGGGCACAATTATTTTCAGTCGGTTGTGGCGTCCAACGAATTCGAAGAACCCTGGCTCGACGAAGGGTTCACGACGTACCTCGAACATCGGTCCATGCAGCATTTTTTCCATGAGAAGAATCTTGGCGAGTACGTCGATGTGGCCGGTCTTCGGGTTCAGTCCCTGGATTATCACCGGCAGAGTTATGTGGCAAGACCGCGGGACGGTATGATCGTCGGCAAAGCATGGGACATTGCGCCCGGATACTACCAGACCGCCGCCTACAGCAAGCCCACTCTGCTTCTGTCGACGCTGGAACGTCTTGTCGGAGACAGCGCGATGATTGGTATTCTGCGCACGTATTATGAACGTTGGAAATTCCGGCATCCTTCGACCGCTGATTTTGTGGCGCTGGTTAGGGAAAAGTCCCCGAAAGACCTCTCGTGGTTTTTTGAACAGTATTTGTTTTCAAACAAGACCGTCGATTTGCAGGTCGCCCGGATACGGTCGGAGCGCAGGGAATCGGCGGATTCGATGAAGGCCTATGATGGTGTGGTGCGGCTGCGAAACAAGGGGGACGGTTTTTTTCCCGTCGAGGTTGTCGTTCACTTCGAGAACGGCGACACAACGGCATGGATATGGGACGGCCGGGACGCTTTCAGGGAGTGGCGTTTTGAAGCGGCGTCACGGTTGAAGTCCGTGCAGATCGATCCCCGGCGAATCAATCTTCTGGATTTGAATCTCGGCAACAACAGCATGACGGCGGAACCGGAACCGGCAGGCATCTGGCGGTACACGGTGCGGCTTCTTTTCTGGCTGCAGTCCGTGCTCAGTATTTTTTCCATGGTGGCCTGATGTTCAAGGCAGTCGTATCGACCATTCAATGGTCCTGGTCGTGGATTCGCCGTCATCATCCGATGATCTGGATCGGTTGGGCCTTGGCGACCTTGCTGGTGTTGCCGGCATTTTTTCTTGTCCATTGGGTGATGAGCCGCACGTTTGCCGCAACCCACGTGGCCGGTGAATGGTTGTCCGATTTTGAATTTGTCTATTTCAACGACTGGCTGATCGCCCAATCGGCGGGGGTTTCCACACTCGTGGTGGTGCTGGCGGTACTGGTTTTTCTGTACTGGCTGTCCGCGGTGTTCTTGTCGGGCGGCATGGTGCGCTCCGCGCTGGATCGCGAGAAGCCGTTTTCGGCGGCTGTCTTTTTCGGCTCGTCGGCGACCTACTTCTTCCGGTGCCTTCGTTTGTCGGCTTTGATTACGACGTTATGCCTGGTGGCGCTGGTCTGGATGATGCTGGGCAGTTGGGGCCTGATCGGCTGGGTGGCGACCGTCGCCTTTCTGGTTATGGTCAGTGACACCGCCAAAGCCATACTCGTGGCCACGGAGGGAACCGGCGCGTGGACCGCTTTCAAGTCCGCTCTCAAGTGGCTGCCACGTCATGTGTGGCGTGTGTTGGGAGTCTATGGCGCCGGTCTTCTCGTCGTGCTTCTGGGATTCACCCTCTACAAAGTGATCGACAATGCCTTCACGCCGGATAGTGTCGCGCTGATCTTTCTGACGTTTCTGCTGCAACAGACGTTCTCCATCCTGCGAATCGCCGTTCGGATACAAACGATGGGCGCCGTGGCCATGTTGTGGAATTTTTCGGATGGAGAAATGGCCCCGTGAATTCGAAAGGCCTCCTGATAACCTTTGAGGGGATTGATGGCAGCGGCAAGTCGACGCAGGCCGGAAAACTGGCCGACTGGTTGAGGTCGTCCGGCCGCACGGTGCTTTCCCTGCGCGATCCCGGCGGCACAAAAATCTCCGAGCAAATTCGCGCCATCCTGCTCTCCCACCGGAATGCGGAAATGAATGCCCTGACCGAACTCCTCCTGTATGAATCCGCCCGGGCTCAGATTGTTGAAGAGAAGATCCGGCCGGCCCTGCCACGCGGCGATATCGTCATTCTGGATCGCTTCTACGACTCGACCACCGCGTACCAAGGCTACGGGCGAGGACTGGATTTGCGCGTGATTGCCGACGCCAACCGGCTAGCGACCGGCGGGCTGACGCCGGACCTTACGTTTTTTGTGGACGTGTCGCTGGAAGAAGCGGAACGCCGGCGGTCCCGCCAGAAAGCCGACCGGCTGGAGGGAGAAGACCGGGCGTTTTTCAACCGCATTCGCGAGGGCTACCTGAGCATCGCCCGACAGGAACCGGATCGCCTGCGCGTCATCGACGGACATCCCGATGAAGATGTGATCGCCGGACATATCGTGGCGGAAGCGAGGAAGCTTATTGAATAACGTCGATCCGGCACGCGGCATGTCGAAACACAAAGGCCATCTTTCGTTCGCGGCGGTTCTTTCGGGTCTGATGATTGTCGTGACCAGCCGCCATGTCTTTCCCGAATATTTGCCGGTCTTTCTTATGATCCTGCAAAGCGGTTTTGAAGCCGGCACGGTCGGCGGCGCGGCGGACTGGCTCGCCGTCAAAATGATCTTTGATGAAATCCGGATCGGGAAATGGAAGATCGTTCCGGCTTCCGGCATTATTCCCCGCAAGCAGGCGGCCATCGCCCAGGGGGCCGGCAACCTCGTGGCCAACGAATGGCTGACGCCCCGGAGCATTCAGGACATGCTGCGCCAACTGGACGTGGCCGGATTTCTCGCATCCTATCTCGAATCATGGCGGCGGTCCGGCGAATGGAAAAAAACGGCCGGATGGCTGCTGGAGAACGTCACGTCCTGGCTGGATCAGCCAGCCACGCGTGAGAAGTTGGCCGCTGTGTCACGCGAATTTCTCGGTCGCGTCCGCGTCAGCCAATGGCTGGCCCGCGAAGGCAGCGAAAACGATGTGCGCCAATTCCTGAATCCGCTCGTACCTTACCTGTGCGACAAGCTGGCCGGCCTCTTGACCACACCGGCGGCATTTGATTTGATTCATGCCCGGCTGGCGGAGGAGCAGGACAGCTTTTTCAAGAAAATCCTGTTCGATCCCGTCGAAGCGACCGAGAAGACCATTCTGAAAGTGACCGCGCTTTTGAGGGAAATGCAATTTGATGAAATGCACCCGATACGTCTCAAAATCTCGTCCGGCGTCACGGATTGGATTCAGCGCCTCCGCGAAAGCGAGACCGAGGCGGCGTCCCTGGATCAACTCTCTTCCGGTGTGCTGGAGGCCGTACCCGTTGAAAACTGGGTTTCACGCCTCGTGGATCAACTGCGCGATCACCTTCAGCCGAAAGGTCCGGACGATGAGTCACCGCTTGAGAACATCGTTGGGCACTGGATCGATGAAACCGTCGTACGCCTGCGGTCCGATGCCTCCTGGAAATCCGAACTGAACGACCGGATCATCGCCGCGACGGGGGAATTGTTGGCACAACATCATCAGAAAATTGCCGAACTCGTGGCGGACAATATCCGCCGACTTTCGCCGGCCGAGATCAGGGAACAATTCCGTTCACGCACCTATGACGACATGCAGTGGATTCGGGTGAATGGCGCAGTGGCCGGATTTGTGATCGGGTTGGGTATCGGGTTGGTGCGATGGGCGCTGGGAGGATAAAGACGGGCACGTCTTGATTCCCTGAATCCGCTTGACAATCCGCAAAGCCCATTGTATCATGAGGTCGTTGAGATCATCTCTGTAAGATTCAGGTCCAATACATTATCATCTGCACAAGGAGACGCATGAAGATACTTCGGTCTTCAGCCGTGGCGCTGTTTATTCTGGGTCAGACTGTTTTGAGTCAGACGAATATCACTTTCAGGAGTAGCCAAGACATCCATGGCAACGGATACGCGAATATCTGGGGTTATCGTGATTCGGTTGGCAATGAGTATGCCCTGGTCGGATGCAATACCGGAACGTCGGTCGTCAAGGTGACCAATCCAACGAGTCCTGTGGAGATTGACTTCATTCCCGGCCCGACGTCAACGTGGCATGAAATTCAGGTATGGGGAAAATATGCCTATGTCGTCAGCGAGCATACCGATGGGCCGTATCCCGGCCTGCAAATCATCGATCTGAGCCGGCTCCCCGACACGGCTTTTCTGGCCAATCGTTACACCGCCACATTCACGCGCGCACATGACCTGCAGATCCGGGACGGATTTGCGTATATCACCGGCGCCACCAATAGTCTCACCACGCCGAATGGCGGCATCCACATCCTCGACTTATCCAATCCGACGTCGCCGGTCGAAGTCGGCGTATGGGACAGCCTTTACGTTCACGATTGTTATGTCAGTCGGGACACCATTTATGCCGCCTGCATCTTCCAGGGTGTCGTGGCGATCATCGACGTCAAGGACAAAGCCCATCCCCGCGTGATCCATACATTCACGTATCCGAATGGCTTTACGCACAACACCGCGATCACCGACGACAGCCGGTACCTTTTCACGACCGACGAAACCCAGTCGCCGGTGGGACGGCTTCGGATGTGGGACATGATCACGCTCAAAGACGACGTGGAAGGCAACACGAATATTGAACAAACCGCCAGTTTCGGCAGTACCGCGATCGTGCATAATGTGTTTTCCCTCGGAAATTTTGCCTACGCCTCCTATTATACGGAAGGGGTGCGCGTGTGGAACGTGACGAATCCAGATACGCTGCCGGTCGTCGGTCATTACGACACGTATCCCAACAACAATTCGGCCAATTTTGACGGCGCGTGGGGCGTGTATCCGTTCCTGCCCAGCGGGAATCTGATCGTATCGGACATGACCTACGGTTTATTTGTTTTGTCCTTTGACCTGGCGCAAAAGGGGTATATCCGTGGCGTCGTACTGGACAGCGTGACGCAATCGCCGGTTCAGGGCGCGAAAGTGACCTTCATCGAAACGAATCTGAGCGCGTGGACCGATGTCAACGGCGCGTTTGCGCTGCCGGCCCTGGCCGGACGATACACACTGCGTCTGGACCGGAGCAATTACGTCCGGGAATACTATGCGACGGAAGTGACGACCAATGACACCACCGACGTGGCCGTGGAACTCGTGCCCACATATATCGTCGACGTGGCCGGCGGTCAATTCCGTCCGGCGAGTTTCGAGCTTCACCAGAATTTTCCGAACCCTTTCAATCCGGCGACCACGATTTCCTATGTCGTCAATGGCGCCGAAGCCGTATCACTGAAAATTTACAATACGCTGGGTCAGGAAATCCGGACACTCGTGAATGGCCGCAGCCATAGCGGAACCCATTCAGTGGCCTGGGACGGACGCGACAACGCCGGCCGGAATGTATCCAGCGGAATCTATGTTTACAGATTGATCGCGGGTCAAAAAAGCACCAGCCGGAAGATGCTCCTTCTCAAGTGATTTCGAGCCACATTGTTATTTTGGAAGGGACTGCGAGGCGGTCCCTTTTTATTTTGGGCCCGGAACGACAGTTTTTAGTTGGGTTCGATCTAAATTTCTATTGATGTTAGTCCGGACAATTAATACTCTTTACATATAAGGACCGGAATATATTTGAAGGGCGATTCACAATAATGAATTCGTTAGGAGACAGCATGAAATCGTTACTGGGATTGGTCAGTCTGATCATGGTGGCAACAACCTGCGCGTGGGCTCAGGACCATGATGGGCTACAGGAACGCAAAAGCCTGATGATGAATGAACTGGCGCGAAAGAAGGACTTTTTCACGAAGATGGCGATGCCGGGCGATGTCCGGTACGACGTCACGTACTATCAACTGGACATTGCCATCACTGCGACGCCAAACCCCAACTACGTCCGTGGCGCCGTGGTCATGAAGGCGTTTGCTCTTCAAGACAGCCTTTCCGTCATCAACATGGATTTGAAAAATAACATGATCGTGGACTCGGTGAGGGTCGGCGGCGTGTCCTGCGCGTTCACCCGCTATTCGCTCAATTTCGACATCACGCTTGATCACACGTACAACAGCGGCGATCTGCTGACCGTCGAAGTGTTTTACCGCGGCGTTCCGGGGAGTTCCGGCCTCGGCAGTTTCACGTTTTCCACGCACGGATCCAAACCCTGGGTGTACACCCTGAGTGAACCGTACGGCGCGAAAGACTGGTGGCCGTGCAAGGATCATCCCAGCGACAAAGCCGACTCGATGGACATTTACATCACGTGCGATTCCACCCTCAAAGCCGGATCCAACGGCGTGCTCGTTTCGACGGTCAATAACGGCAATGGCACAAAGACGTTCCATTGGAAGGAACGCTATCCTATCACGACGTACCTCGTCGCGGTGACGCTTTCCAATTTTGTGGAGTTCACGCATTGGTTTCACTACACGGCGACGGATTCCATGCCCATACTCAATTATGTTTTTTCGGAACACCTCGCCAACGCGCAAACCCAATTGGCGAGAGTGCCGACCATGCTCTCGATCTTTTCCAACCTGTTCGGCCTGTATCCTTTTGTGGCTGAAAAATACGGACATGTGGAATTCGGCTGGGACGGCGCCATGGAACACCAGACCATGACATCGACGATCACGTTTTCCGAGTACATCATCGCCCATGAACTGGGCCACCAGTGGTTTGGGGATATGATCACGTGCGCCAACTGGCACAATATCTGGATGAATGAAGGCTTTGCCACATACAGCGAAGCGTTGTACGGGGAGGCCCGGTATGGCAAACCCACATATTGGTCCATCATGAATGGCAACATGAGTTCAGCCAAGAACGCGGTCGGATCCATTTTTGTCCAGGATACGACGGATGTGAATGGCCTTTTCGATGGGGCGCTTGTGTACGACAAAGGCTCCGTTGTGCTGCATATGCTGAGGCACGTGCTTGGAGACAGCGTCTTTTTTGACGCGATGTACGCCTACGCCAACGATCCGCGGTACCAACACGGCGCGGCCACGACGGAGGATTTTCAGGGCGTGTGCGAAGCGGTGTCCGGACAGGATCTGGATTATTTCTTTACCGAATGGATCTACGGTGAAAAATATCCCCTGTATCAGTATTGGTGGAGCAAACAGGCCGGCGCCACCGGCGGATACGATGTGACGCTGGGCGTGACCCAGACCACGCAAACAAACAATCCCGTCTTCTATACGATGCCGATCGATTACAAGCTGAAGGCGACCGGCTGGGACACGACAATCACCGTCTTCAATGACCAGCAAACCCAGACCTTCACCTACAATGTTTCGCATCAGCCGACCACGGTGCTGTTTGATTCGTCGAGCTGGATACTGAGAACGGCCCAACAAATCGCGCCGCCGGTCGGCATCGAGGACGGTGTTCGCGCGGGACGCTACGCCCTGAACCAGAACCATCCGAATCCTTTCAACCCGACGACGACGATCACCTACCAGATACCCGGCGCCCATCGCGTGTCGTTGGTCATTTACAATGCGCTGGGACAGAAGGTCCGCGTGCTGGTGTCGGATCAGGAACAACAGGGCGACCAGACCGTGGTCTGGGATGGCAGGGATGATCTCGGAAGGGAATTGGCGGGTGGCGTTTATGTGTACCGCCTGACCGCCGGATCATTCACGGAATCCCGAAAAGCCGTTTTGCTGAAGTGAATTCGGGGAAATTGAGAATTGAAAATTGAGAATTGAAAATTGAAAACCTAAACTGGTTTTCACCAATTCTCAATTTTCAATTCTCAATTTTTACTTGACGTAGATCTTCAGTTTGTCTCCGACCCGAACGGTGTTGGAAGCAAGCTTGTTCCACCGTTTGATGCTGCTGACTTCGACGCCGAACATGCGCGCTATGCTTGCCAGCGTGTCGTTGTCCTGCACCTCGTAAATTTTCAATCCGGCCTCTTCCTTGACTTCCGTCTTGGCTTTCTTTTTGGTGGCCTCGCGATATCCGGCGTCCGGGACGTACGTATCCACCCACAACGTCAACGTCTGTCCGGGATAAATGGGATCGCCGTAATAAAGGCCGTTCCAGTCGCGGATGTTCTGGGCCAGAATATTGTACCATTCGGCGATTTCACCGAGCGTATTGCCGGCCTCGACTTTGTAAAGAATCTTCTTCTTTCCGGCTTTTTCATCCTTTTTGGTTGTGGTGCCTCCGGATGTCGTATTGGCGCTGCCGGTATTCTTTCGGGTACCGCCGGTGATGGATCGGTTGCCGGACTCCTCCTGTTCGGTCCTCCTGGCGACGTAACCTTTGGGCGCGACCGGAATAAGGAGATACTGGCCGGTGATCAGGTTGGCGCCGCTTTTCAATTGGTTGGCCTGCATGATGGCCTTCATATCCGTGCCGAATTTATTGGCAATCACCGTGAGGTTCTCGCCATACTTGACCTGGTATCGTACCCAGGACCTTTTTTTGTCCTGCGGAATTTTCGCATAGTTCTCGACAAATCGCGCCCGGCTGCCCGAAGGAATTTTCAACAAATACGTGGTCGCCGTGGGCGGCGTGCACCAGCGCAACAGCGCCGGATTGAGATCGCGGACGCTGTCGACGGTCGATTGGACGCAGTCGGCAATCACCTGCAAATCCAGACACTCCGTCACCGTCACAGTATCCACGACCCACGGCTCGTCCGTCGTCAACCGCAGGCCGTACTGGGATGGATTTTTGGCCAGCGTGGCGGTGGCGAGAAAATACGGCACGTAGTTCTTGGTCTCACGCGGCAGCTTGGTCATTTCCCAGTAATCGCGCGTGTTGTTTTTCTTGATGGCCCGGTTGACGCGTCCGGGGCCGGCATTGTACGCCGACAACGCGAGAAACCAGTCGCCGTACTCCAGGAAAAGATCCTTCAAGTGCCGTGCGGCGGCCTGCGTGCTGGCGTGCAGATCCTTGCGCTCATCCACCCACCAATCCACGTTGAGGCCGTACATGCGGGCGGTCGCCGCGCCAAATTGCCAGAAGCCAACGGCGCGGGCCCGCGATTTGGCGGATGCGCTGAATCCGCTCTCGATCATCGCGACGTAAATGAGGTCCTCGGGCAGGCCTTCCTTTCTAAGGACACTCTTGATGAAGGATTCATACCGTCCGAATTTCTGATACAACCCCTGTATCCATTGGCCGTCGTAATTGCGAAGATACTGCATGTACTTCTCAACCCGTTCGTGCCCGATCGTGATCGGCACGTAATCAAGGGCATGACCTTTGGCGATGGGCGCCTGGATCTTTCCGTACGTATTCAGGCCGGACAAGCCGATGTCAAAAAAACTGAGCCGCGCCAGGACCTGTTGCCCGAAAACCGTTTCGTTGTATTCATTGCGCAATTCGAGGACGGCTTTGTAATTCTCCACAATCCCGGTGGCCAGCCAGTTGAGCGAATCCAATTTTCCGCTCGCCGGCGCGAGAAATCCCGCGTCGTCGCCGCCATTCTCATCGGACACAACCGGCAGGTCTAATCCGTTGAAGCCGTCGCCGTTGGTTTCGTCGTCGGCCCTGGCCATGATGTCGCCCAGCGCCACGAGGGCATCGATGGTCTTTTCGTACTCGGAGCGGGCCGCCTCGCCGTCCTGATCGACGAACCAGAGGCGCAGGGCATGGGCGTACCCTTCCTTGACCCTGGCCACGGCCGCCGCTTCGTCGTCGGCCACCGGTTTGACGCCGCTTTCCATGTCGGTGAAATTGAGCGGAAGGAACTGCACATCTTCAGCGGCCGCCGACACGCTCAGCGAATCCGCCGCGACCGTATCCACCTGGACGGCCTGATGAGTCGTCTGAACGGATTCGCTCACCGGACGGGTCGATACACACCCGAAGAGCGTCATTCCGGCCAGACATCCCGCCGCCACCGTCGTTCGTTTCATCGCTTTCTCCTTTTCTTGAAGCGCGGCAATATAACCCGTGACCCCAGTAATGTCAATGGATTTGCACAATCAAAGGAGATGCGAATCGTCTATCGTAGAAACCGCAGGACAAACGTGGTGCCCTCCTGCCGCTTGCTGTGCACGGAATATTCGATGCCGTGACGTTCGAGGATGTCATGCACGACCACGAGCCCCAGGCCGGAACCCTTCGCCTTGGTTGAATAGAACGGGTCGAAAATTTTCTTCAGTTGATCGTCGTCCATGCCCTCCCCGGTATCCTGAATGGAGAGTTGAACATGGGCATCGTCCTGCCACAACCGCAGAAAGAGCTGCCCGCCGCCGGACATGGCCTCCGCCGCGTTGATCAGAATATTCAGCAGGGCCTGCATCATCTGGTTACCGTCAAACTCGACGTCCGGGGGTGGTTCGGCGTAGTCTTTGATGATGTCGATATTGGCCTGGTCAAACCGGTCGCGGACCAGCGTCAGCGCATTTTCCAATACGGGCAGGATGGGCTGGCGGATCTTCACCGGATCCGTCGAACGGGCATACGTGAGTGTGTTGTTCAGAATGCGTTCGAGGCGCAGCGCTTCGTCGAGAATGACGCGCAGGTATTCTTCGTTCTGTTGCAGATGTTTGCGGTCGAGAATCATCCGCGCAAATCCGCCGATGGCCACCAGCGGATTCCGGATCTCATGGGCCATGCGCGCCGACAATTCGCCGATCGCCGCGAGCTTTTCGGAACGGATCAATTTTTCCTGGCTGCTCTGCAGGGCCTGATGTGCCTCTTCGAGTTCCTCCAGTTTATTCTGCAGTTTTTCGTACAGCACCGCGTTCTCGATCGCGCCGCTGATCTGGTAGGCAAACACCTTGAGGGTTTCCATGTCCTGGTTGGTGATCGCGCGGCCGGTGATCGAATTGTCGACGACCATGATCCCCAGCGTCTGCTTGGAAACCAGGGGTACGATGGCGAGATGCGTGGTCTCAAAGGCGCGCCGGACAAAGTCCGTCAGGAACGGCGAATCGGACCGGATGCAAAGGCCTTCGCCCGTTGAGACCACGTGATGAAAGGGCAGATAATCCGCCTTGTCCTTTTCGGTCAGCGGGATCTGAAGCGCCGCAATCATCTGGTTGACTTTGAAATCCTTGCCACCGTGCGCCGCTTTGTACGTCTGCAATATTTCTTCCAGCGACAACGCCTTTTGTGACAACTCGCTCCACAACAGGCCCGCTTCATGAGGGTCGGACGGACCAATGGCCTTCTGACCGATCAGGGCGGTCCGGTCGTCATTCATCAGGAAAAGGAACGCCCGGTTGAAGCGGAACCCCTCGCCCGCCGTCGTGGCCACGAGGATCATATTGATAATATCGTCGATATTCAGCGTGGCGTGAACCAGAGCGCTGATCTGGTTGATCTTGGACAGGTTGTCCAGCGTGCGCTTGATCTCGTCTTCCAGATTCTTTTGTCGCGTGCGATCGCGAAGGGTCATCACCGTTTCCTGCGCGCCGGTTCGTTCATTCCGCACCAGCGTGAACGTCACTTCACAATGCAGTTCCTGACCGTCTTTTGTGACGCACCGGACAAAAAGTGGATGGGTCGGAACGGGGCCCTGTACATACGATGCCAGCGTATCTTCGAAAGGCGTTTCCGCATGAAAGAGGACATCCACCGGGCGGTCGAGGATGTCGTTCTCCTCGTATCCAAAAATCGATTCGGCGCCACGGTTCCAGGAGACAATACGCGACGCCGGGTCGAGCGTCAGGATCGCGTCCGGAAAATTTCGCGTGATTTCGGCCAGTTTGTTGCGTTCTTCGCTGATGGCCTGTTCGGCAGTCACCTTTTCCGTGATGTCAAAAGAGAGTTTGAGGATCAGGCGCCCGCCCCCGTTCTCGCGGATAATCGGGATGTAGATGCTCTCGATGTACTGCGATGGGCCATTCTCCCCGGGTATTTGCCGCGTTTCGGTCCGTATGGCGTTGGACTCGAAACAGTTGCGTATCAACGCCTTGTCCGGTGAGGCGATGGCGTGGAACTGGTGATGAATGCTGTCCCACAACCAGTCGACGTCCTCGTCCGGGATCAATATCTGGCCGTCGACCTTCTCAAGCGACGCGATCAGTTCCTGAATGGACAACTGGTTCAGCATGGCGCGGTCTCAGTTCCAAAATCCGGGAATGCGTTGCCGGCACGTCGGGCAATGGCCGTCGTCGAGAAGGTTTTTCAGAATGTGGAATCCGCGCCGTTCGACGAGCAGGGTGGAACAGCCGGGGCAGTAGGTGTTTTCCCAATGCGCCGTTTCGCCGGGCAGGTTGCCGGCATAAACAAAATGCAGGCCTTCTTCGCGGCCGATGTGCGCCGCGCGAAGCAGGGTCGCCGCCGGCGTGTCCTCGGGTTCGGTCATCTTGTAATCCTGGTGGAAGGCCGTCACGTGCCAGGGTATGTCCGCTGAAATGGCAACGAGAAAACGCGCGATGTCCCGTAATTCGTCGTCCGAATCGTTGAAACCTGGCACGACCAGCGTGACAATCTCAATCCAGAAACCGCGTTCGTACAGTCCGCGAATCGAGTCCAGGACCGTTTGAAGACGCGTGCCCAACTGCCGGTACTTCCGGTCATTGAATCCTTTCAGGTCGACTTTATAGAGGTCGACGTACGGTCTCAGGAAGTCGAGGACTTCGGGCGTCGCGTTGCCGTTCGACACGTACGAACACACCAGGCCCTTCGGTTTGGCTTCCGCGAATACCTCGACGGCCCATTCCGATGTGATCAGCGGTTCGTTGTACGTGCTTGTGATCACCCGGGCTTTGTGTGAGAGCGCCCATTGTACGAGCTGGGAAGGTCGGATCGGTGAGGCGGCACCGCCGGCGTCCGGATCCTGTAGAGCCTGGGAAGTGATCCAGTTCTGGCAATACGCGCAGTGAAGGTCGCAGCCCAGCATGCCGAAGCTGAGCGCCCTGGCGCCGGGGTACGCATGGAAGAACGGCTTCTTCTCGATCGGATCGATCTGCACGCCCGCCGTGTAACCGCCGGGCACCATGAGAACGCCGTTTTGATTGAAACGGATCTTGCAGATGCCTTCGCGCCCGTCGCGCAACCGGCAGCGATGACCGCAGGCGAAGCATTCCAGCCTGCCGTCGTCCGTCCGGCGGTACAGGGCGCCTTCACGGGTCATGGTGTGGAGTGTGTCGCGCAGCGTCATGGGCAAGCCTCCTTTCGCCGCCGTCCGTCAGAGCAGGCGGTCCCCGGTCGAACCGGCCGGGTTGTAAAATCCGATGCCGGCCGTGTGTTTCTGAATGCGGGACCACAAGGCCTCGGTCTGGATGCGGTCACCCCCATCCAGCTGGTTGGCATTGACGATGAGAACCGGACACCACGCAAAATGGAGGAAGAACTGGTTGAACTCGTTGTTCAACTGCAGAATGTACTCCTCGTCAAACGCTTCCCGCCTGCGAGCCCCCTTCTTGATATCATAACTGGCGTGCAATTTTTCCAATATTCTTTCGGGGTTGCTCTGGAGGTAGACAATGACGTCCGGCACAACAATGTCCTTTTCCATGTGATCCATAAGGACGTCGTAGATGGCGAGGTCTTCGGCCGGCAGTTTGAGAGTGGCATGGATCCGATCCGCGTAAAACAGGTAGTCCGCCACCACGCAGTCGTGGAACATCTCCGTCTGCCAGAGTTGTTTTTGGGTCTTGTACCGGTCGATCAGCCGGAGGACGTGCTTTTTGAGAAGATAATCCCCGGGATCCGAACTGTTGAAGTCGATCATCGGCGAGGCGCTCATTTCATCCAGCACCGGCCGCGCATCGATGTGGCCGGACAACGTGCGCGCCAGCGTCGTGCTGTCACGGCGGATGATGCCTTCGATGGCGATGAAGCGTATGTGTGAAGCGTCCGGCATGACCTATCCTGCGATGAGCGTGGCGGGACGGCCGGAGAGGCGGCGAACCCGGTGAGGGTCGTTCAGATCATCCAGCAGAGACGCCATGTCCTTTTTCCGTAAAGGGCACTGCCGATCTGGCGCAATCTCACACAATGGCGCCAGCACAAACCGCCGTTCGTGATACAGCGGATGCGGTATCGTCAACCCGGGTTGACTCACGACCAGATCGTCGTAGAGGATCATATCAATATCGATGATGCGCGGTCCCCATTTCTTGCGCCGATGACGGCCCATGGCTTCCTCAATCTCCAGGACCCGGGCCAGGAGATTTTCCGGCGACTCGTGGGTGTGCAATTCGGCGGCCAGGTTCAAAAAATCGGACTGGGTTTCGAATCCCACCGGTTCCGTTTCGTAGACGCCCGACACGTGCGCCAGGTGACCGAAGCCCGCCAGCCGCTGCAACGCTTCGCGAAGGTGGCCCGGACGGTCGCCGAGATTCGATCCCAGACTGAGCAAGACGCTATGGGGTTTCATGGCCTGGTCTTGTAACGTGTGGTTTGGACTTCGACGTGATCGATCGATCCCCGGATCGGTACACTGGGTTTTCGCACCCGAACCGTCACCTCGTTGATGTCGAAATCGGCCAGCAGCCGTTCGGCGATGTGAAAGGCCAGCGCCTCGATCAGGTAATATTTCTTCTCGGTGACCGCCTTGTGAATATGATCGTACACCGTACTGTAGTCGACGGCCCGGTCCAGACGGTCGGACACGGCCGCGGCCTCAAAATGGCAACCCATCTCCACATCCACTTCAAAACGCTGTCCCAGGGCCCGCTCCGCTTCCTGGGCGCCGTGATGACCGTAAAAAACCATGTTGACCAGACGGATGTAATCCATCGATTGCTCCAGCATGCTTTCAATTCGATGGCCAAAGGTAGGCCAAAGCGTCCAATAAAACAAGAGCAAGAGGGACGTGGAGACCGCGTCATGAATCCCGTTTACAAATCCCGGAGGATTTTCTATATTGGCGGCACAGCAGGAGACGACATGAATCTGAAAGCCGTGCCGATCGGTCCCGATTATCCATCCGCCGTTCATGCGATCATCGAAATCGCCGAAGGCAGCCGCAATAAGTACGAATACGATCCGGAATTGGGCATGTTCAAACTGGACCGGATACTCTATTCCGCCGTTCATTATCCGACGGCGTACGGGTTCATCCCCCAAACCCTGTATGACGACGGCGATCCGCTTGACGTGCTGGTGGTGGCGAGCCAGATTCTGCAAATGGGTATCCTGGTTGAAGTCCGTCCGGTGGGCGTGCTTCGTATGAAAGATGACAAAGGGCCGGACGACAAGATTCTGGGGGTCGCGCTGGGCGATGAACACTACCGGGATGTACAAAGAGTGGAACAACTGCCGCATCATCTTCTGGTGGAGATCGAGCATTTCTTTACGACCTACAAGCACCTGGAAGGCAAGGACGTGCGGAGTTTTGGCTGGGAACCTGCGGAATTTGCCGTCGCCGCCATCAAGAAGGGTCATGCGAAATATATGGAGGATCCATGACAGGCAAGACCGTCCATTCGTACTCCCACCGGGTGGCCGTGAGCGCCTATGTTCTCAGGGGAGATCGCTTTCTGCTGCTTAAGCGGGCCAACCCGCCACATATTTGGGGCCCGCCCGGAGGACGACTTCTGGTGGATGAGAATCCCGTGGACGGACTACGGAGGGAAGTGATGGAAGAAAGTGGTCTTCAGGTCGAGCCGGTGTGCCCCGTGGACTTCTGGTTTGGAAGCGTGAACGGCGAAACCTATCTTTCGTTGGACTACCTGGTCCGATATGTGGGCGGCGACGTGTCGCTGTCGGAGGAGCATTCGGAATTTCGATGGTCCACTATGATCGATCTGCGGGAGGGGCGTCCTGCCCTGGGACTTTTCCAGCCGGCTTTTCTTCTCGCGGACTTCGAGCGAGCCTGGGACTTCTCCCAAAGGATGATGAAGCTCGATTTTTAGAATTTCACCTTTTGACAACGGAATAAAGCCGATTTCGTTGAGTTACACCAGTAACCCCTGAACCATAGTTAGCTGGATTGCCTGTTCGAATACCCGACGTCCGTTACGTCGGTTGTTCGCGGTGATCGTCAAAAAGTCAACCAGCATGGACCTGAGATCGTGTGATAGCTTGCTTTTCAGGTTCTTCAAAGACAATCAGGTCTCAGACTCGGCCAGAGTGGATGATCAAGGGATTTCGGTGTCGGCGCATGTGTAACTATTTTGTAAACTTTCTCTTATGGCCAAAATTGTGGAGAAAAAACTTGACAAATTAGTACTGGGGTAATAAATTGACAATTGTAAAACAGCTCCGACGTCCAACCCCTGGGGCGTCCCTGTTCCCTTATCGCGAAACGATTCTATCTGCAATAGAAATACCATCTGCTATTCCTGTGTGTTGGAATTGCGCCAATGTTGATGTCACTTTTTTTATTTATCATTTTTAGATCACAAACACAAAATCCAAGGAGGTTAATGAAAAAGAATCGATACGGTTTTTTTGACCAGGTTGGTTTCTGAAGGATGTTTCATTATCGTCTTGACATACTTTAGTTAGAAGGAGGACAATATGTGTGATTCCCGAAACAAACGGTTGATGAAGATGCTGGCGATTTTGCTCTTTAGTTGTTCCGAGGTTGTTTTTGCAGGAACCAACGGCAAAATAACCGGTTCCATTAAGGACAAAGAAACCGGAGATGCATTGCCGGGTGTGAATGTTATTCTGGATGGCACATCCATGGGTGCGGCCACCAATGCCAAGGGTGAATTCTCCGTCATTAATGTGCCCGCGGGTGTGTATTCTGTCTCGACCAGTATGATCGGATACACCAAGATCACAAAACAGAATGTCCGGGTTTTGCCGGATTTTACGACTCGCCTTGATTTTGACTTATCCGCGGAAGCCCTGTCGGGCGAAGAAGTCGTGATCGTTGTGGATCGTCCGCTCATTCAAAAAGACCAGACCATGACGATGGCTGTGACCAGTTCCGACGAAATCAAGAACCTGCCGATTCGCGGCTTTCAGGCCGTTGCCAATCTTGGATCGGGATTCGTGATCGACGCGACGACCCGAAACCTGGATGGAGGCACGGGCAACGTGAATGTGCGCGGAGGCCGTCCGAGTGAAACCGGCGTGTATCTGGATGGTTTCTTGCAGAATAACCTCCTGACCGGCGTATCGAATGTTCAGGTTTCTAACAGCGCTGTCGAAGAAGTGGTGGCGATCACCGGCGGCTTCAACGCCGAGTTCGGCCGTAATCAGTCCGGTATCATTCAAGTCATTACGAAGTCGGGTTCAACACGCTACTCCGGCTCCATGGAGTACGTGACGGACCGGGTGGCGCCGGCCGTGGCCACGGGCAAGTATGGATTCGACAATATCAGTGGAGGATTCGGCGGACCGATCATTCCTGGGAACAACAAAATCAAGTTCTATGTTTCCGGCGAATTGCAGAAATTCGACGACTCCGAACCGAGTGTTTTCGGTCATGTGTACTACAAGACAGACACGACAGGCTCTGCCGGCGAGGACTATTTGGATCGGTACAAGTATACCGAAGAGGCCTATCGGCAATTGAGCCAGGATACGATCATATTCACGGACAAGAACGGCAACGCCGTGGATCACCCGATCTATTCAGGAAAGAAAGCCAGGCCGGGCCGGGTCAATGCGTTCGACTACCAGACCTTCCAGGGCAAATTGAGTTACGCGATTACTTCTTCCTTCCGGATTGATCTTTCGGGCAATTATGGCGAGAATATCAAGAAGGCGTTTGTGCCGCTTCGGACCTTCAATGAGCATGTGGAAAGACGTGAAAATCGCTACTACCAGTTCGGAGGCCTGGCCAACTTTACGATCAACGAAAAGAGCTTTGTGGAGTTTGGCGGCAATTACAACTTCAATCGTCAACGTCGCATGGATGACAAACTCGGGTGGGATATCAACTGGGCGTTTGACACGCGGGACTCGGTGACACGGGCCAACGAAGACATCTATGGCGGACGCCGTGGTAATACGCAGGGTCGCTATCGGACCGACAACCTCTTCAGCTCGCCCAACTCCGCGAATACCATTTTTGTCCAGAATCTCGACCAATACTACGCCTTGAAACTGAATTATGTCAATCAAATCGATGCCCACAATACGTTGAAGGCCGGCGCGGATTATTACCGTCACACGATTCGCCGCTTCTTTTTATACGATGTACAAACGAATCCGGCGTATGGCGACAACAACTACATCGGTTACCGTGTGATTCCGGACACCATCGGCACGTATACGGCGTCGGGGTCGAACACAACCTATATCACAAAATACCGAATCGTCGAAGTCAACAAAGATGACTACTCCTACCGAAATCCGGTCAACGGGTCGTCCTACCCCCTCGATGGGGCCAAACATCCCGTGTCGGCGGCGTTATATGTGCAGGACAAGATGGAGTTCGAAGGCGTCGTGGTCAATGCCGGTCTGCGATTTGACGTCTTTAATGCCGGCACGAAACGTCTGAAGGACTTCTTCGATCCTCTGCAATACGGGGACAGCACGATCATGGATGCAAAGGACTTCACGAATGCGAAGAACCAGAACCGGTTCAGCCCGCGGCTGAGCGTGAGTTTCCCCGTTTCGGAGAAAACGACCTTCCGCATGAGTTATGGCAGGTTTTTCCAGCAACCAAATTTGCAGGATCTGTACATTGGCGCCGCCTACCTTCAGAACACTCTCAAAGGCGTCGGCGGCATTCGTTCCGTCCAGAATCCGAATCTTGAAGCCGAGGAATCAACTCAATACGAAGTTGGTTTTCAGCATGGATTATCGGATTATCTCAAAGTGGACGTTTCCGCGTACTACAAGGATATCTCAAACCTGACCAATCTGAACAACGCGATTGTTCGTTCAGGTTTGAACGGATTTCCGCAGTACAACAACGCCGATCGCGGGATTATCAAAGGTATGACGCTGTCATTTGAATTGCGACGAATGAATCATGTCAGCGGTCGCCTGGCGTATACCCTGCAAACCGCTGAAGGCACGGGCAGCGATCCCGATGGCGCATTCAATGCCATCTGGACCGACCACGAAAACATCAAGTTTATTTCGCCGTTGGATTTCGATCAGCGTCACCGTATCAACGCATCTCTGGATATCCGAAATGGCAAAGGCGAAGGTCCTTCATGGGCCAATCATATTTTGCAGAATGCCGGTATTAATTTCCTCATAAGCACGGGTAGCGGATTCCCTTACACGCCTCGTTTCGCCTCCAAAGTATCCGAAAACATAGCGGCCAAAGTCACCGGAAGGAGAAATTCCCAAACCTCACCGTGGACCTTCCGGCTTGACCTCAAGGCGGATAAGAATTTCCCTGTGGGCAACAACATGAATGTCGGCGTGTATGTGCAGGTGATGAATCTCCTGGATCTTAAGAATGTCGGCACTGTTTACGCGGCAACGGGCGATGGGGACAATGACGGATATCTCGCGAGCCCTGATGGCGTAACTGCCACATCAAGCTCCGACGAGCTATGGCCAGTGTTCTATGGTATCCGGGTCAAGAACGGCCTGTTTTATGATACTCCCAGACAGGTCCGCGCCGGAGTTCTGTTCAATTTCTAAACCAATGCGATAACCGTATCCTATTTTCTGGAGTAGAGCACCATGAGAAAATTGAAAAACATTAGTCTGTCAGTGGGTATGGCCGCCTTGATTCTTCTGACGTATCATGTCTATGAGGGGATCGGAAGAACATCCGCCGTAAGTAGCACACAGGCCAAACTGCGGCTGATGCTGCGGCAACCCAACAACACGGAATTAACACGGGTGACCATAAACCAGTGGGACTATCTCATTGGCAATGATGGAACCTACTTTGCCAATGCTTCGGCTACCAAATCGGGTGGTTTTTACCCGCGGGGGTCGGGGTATGACGCCGTGTATGCGGCCGGCATGTATATTGGCACCAAGAAGCTGGGCGCCCTCGGCGCACCCGACACCCTCACGGTATCGGACGTCGAATTCAACAGTGAGATGCAGCCCGGCAAGATTCTTGTCGACAATGTGGTGGACGAACAAGGATACCGGGGGGACAAGGATTACAACGTTGCCAATACGATAACGGGATCGTTGGGCGTTTTGGGTTATGAAAGCCCGGATCTTGCCAAGTATCAGTCGTTTTATATCGACAAGAATTCCGACGGGTCCGCCGATTACAACGCCTGGATCGATGACGAACATACGTATATGCCAAGAACATCAGCCGGAAAGCCGGGCCGGATTGCCGATGGACAAACATATGGGATCTTCCACGACATGGAGACCAGTCAGCAGAATCCGGTAGGCAATTTCGAAGACGCCCCCGGCTTGGGGCTGGAAGTCGAAATGGAATCATTCGCTTTTGAAAGCGGAGGCGCCGGCAACGCCCTGGCGAGCGTTGTTTTCGTCAAGCTGTCCATCACCAACAAGTCCACGACGGACTGGGCGAATACCTACCTGGGTGCGTGGATGGATGCGGATATCGGTACCCAATCAGGCACCGACCTGGCTAATGTCGATACCCTGGCGGGATTGGGTTATGTATTTAATAGTGACAATGACCCATCTTTTTCGGCGACCGGTTTTGACTTCTTCCAGGGTCCCCTGGTTGCCTCCGGCGAAGTGTCGGCAGAACTCGAAGTGAGGTTTGGCGGTAACAATTCCGTTTTGAAATATGATCCGGGAACAAACACCTATGTGCTCGTCGACCTTCCTGCCGGTCAATTTACACTGGGCGCCACTTCGTTTACCGCCTACCGGAATAGTGATGGAGATCCGGGTGGCGAAAAGGAAGATGAGACGAGATACTATTACCTGGCTGGATTCAACAAAACAGGTCTCCCAAAACCTCAGGGTCCGTATGATCGCACCATAGGCGCTAATCCCGGCGATCAGCGTATCATTCACGGGACAGGCCCTTTTATTCTGAGATCCGGAAGCACCCAGGAAATCTGGCTGGGAATCATTGGAGGTCAGGGAACCGTCAATACACCGGAATCGGATCCCCGTTCCGGCGTTGCGAAAATGAAGGCTTTTGACGGAGTCGCCCAGAATACATTCAGCACCGGCTTTGCCAAACCTGAAACGCCGATCACGCCGACCGTCAATGTGAATGCGTACGACGGCCAGGTCGTCGTGACGTGGGATAACAAAGCGGAATACAGCGCGGATACCTACGGCGAGCGGTCGAACATTGTGGCCGGTCCGGTGTATAACCGCGACTATGTCAAGTATGACTTTCAAGGGTATCGGGTTTACCGCAGTCTGACGGGGCTCGATGGCAGTTTTGAAATGCTGGCTGAATACGATCTGGTGGACGGCATTACGACGGTGACCGACACGTTGCTCCGTACGGACGGCAGCTACCTGATCGGCGACATGCATATTGGGAGCGATGTGCCGCTCCAGAACTACTACATTGACGACGAAGTGGTCAACGGTACGGCTTACTATTATTCAGTGACCTCCTTTGACTACCAGCCGATGTATTATGTCAATGGAGTGCCGGCCAATTCCGAAGCGGGCGCGGCGATACCGCGTTCGAGCGAGACGTCGCTGACCGGCCGGACGAACCTGCGGTCGGCCGTGCCGAAGGCGGTCATGTCAGGCTACGCCGTGGATGCCGCTCCGGGCTCCATTGTGCAGATCGCCGGAAGCGATGAAGGCGGCGTGAGCAACGGCAAAGCGGTCGAATCGACGTTGATCAATCCGAATGCGGTGAGTAGCAAGACCTATCGCATTGAGTTTTCGGAGGTGCCGGCCACGATCAATGGGAAGACGGTGGTCGGATTTCCGGCTGGCACGGTGCTCTACCGGTTCATCGATTCGGCCACGGGTGCCAATGTGAAGCTCGACAACGGCGCCGACGACCCGAGGACGTTCCTGGACAGCAATGGCAATGGTGTGCTGGACTTGAGCGCCGACGGCAGTGTGAGCACCAACAGCGGCGATGAACTCTATGACGACTCCTATTTTGCCACCTCGATCATCACGCGCAAGCTGGATGGCACGTTCATTTCCTCCACGAACAATCGTTTCGCGATATTGGATGGCATCCAGTATAAAGCGTACCAATTGGAGAACGGCGTGGTGGATATCGTGCAATTGACGGATGGAGCGACGGAAATATCGCCCCGAAGCGTATTGCTGAGTGCGAGCGCCAATGGGAAGTGGAAGGTGGGTGTTTATGACTTTGCGGCGTCCAAAGTGTGGGACAAGAACCTCACGGCCGCGCGCCGGCATATCGACAGCACGTTCTCGAAGCTCGATCACGACTACCAGATTGAATTTGGTGCGCCGGGCATCGACACGGCCTATTTCCGAACCGGCACTACCTTTACGGCGTTGCAGGATGGCAATAACAAAGGTGGCATTCCTTTCACGGTGCATGACGTGGGTCCGACCTTTGGATATGAGAATACCTCCGCGGTGGGGGATTCCCAGCTGCTCGTTAAGTTACATGATTGGTGGGCTCCTGGACCCACCAATGCCAATCGCACCGTGGAATACAGGTATGACACAACGCTGGCCAATACCGGCTACATCAGCGCCTGTTTCTCCGCCGTTCGCTGGAGAGCTCATCCGACCGGATCGGATCCGTTCCCGGCGAGTACGGGTGTGTTGACCGGTCTGAGCGAGCTGGTCAGTTTTTCGTACATCGGGTTCCAGGCGATCATTGGCACGACGGCGGCGGATACGGCGTCGTTTTTGGCCAATTCCAACGATTGGATGCCAAGCACCGGCACGAAACTCCTGCTGGTGAGGACCAAGAAACTGACTTCCGGTGACATCTTCCAGACCACGCCAAGACCCAATTCGGCCTTCTCTTCCTCCAAGGCGAGGAAGGATCTCAAGAAGGTACTCGTGGTACCCAATCCGTATTATGGGGCGTCGAGCTATCAAAAGGACGCGTACGACAAGCGGCTTAAATTCACGCACTTACCGTCCTCGTGCACGATTTACATCTTCGATGTGGCGGGCAATCTGGTGCGACGCCTGGTGCACAACGATGTGAGTTCCAACGATCGTCTGAGCACCGATCCGCTCAATCCGACTGACGAGCCGGCCGCGCAGTCGACGTCCAATGAGACGTGGGACCTGCGCAACCGCGATGGGCAATATGTGGCCAGCGGCATGTACGTGGCGCTGATTGACGCCAAGGGTATTGGAAAGACGACGACGAAGTTCGCGGTGATCATGGAAGAAAACCGGACGGAAGTCTCTGAATAGTGATTTCTGGAACGCAACAATAAGGAACATCATATGAAAAGAGTAAGCGTTTTGATAATCATGACCGCTTTGCTGGTTTCGTCTTCTGTATTTGCGGGCGGCGACAAAACCGGTGAGGCAGGATTCATGTTCTTGAAAATACCGGTCGGCGCGAGAGAAGTGGCTTTGGGTGGCACCGGATTGACGTCGACGACCGGCGCGGGCGCCATATTCTGGAACCCGGCGAATATATCCGCTCAGGATCGTCCGAGCGTCACATTCAGCAACCTCAACCATTTTGCGGGAATCAGTTCGAACTACTTTGCCTTTGCCGTGCCTTTGGAAGAGATCGGCACGCTGAGCGCCGGCCTGACGTACGTGAGTTGGGGCAGCATCCATATGACCACGGAAGAGCGCCCGGACGGAACCGGGTCCACCTTTTCCCCATATGAATTGGCGCTGTCCACGGCATTTTCACGGCAAGTCACCGACCGCGTCTCGGCCGGGATGGCGGTGAAGTTTGTGTACTCCCAAATTGACCAGGTGAGCGCCAACGGTGTCGCCTTCGATTTCGGATTCACGTACAATACCGGCATGCGGGGTTTGAAGTTTGCCTTTGTCGCCAACAATCTTGGAACCAAGGCGAGATACGATGGCGAAGGCCTGATCCAGGAAGTTGACATCTCTTCCTCTAGACGGGCTTTTCTGCGTTACAGTTCCGAACCATTTGAAATGCCCGCCTCCGTGGGGCTTGGCGCCAGTATGGATGCGTTTCGGAACGAGCAAAATGCCGTCACCGTGTTTGCGGATCAGAATATCAACAATTTTTCCGCCAACCGGACGAATTTCGGCCTGGAATACGGTTTCCGACAGATGTTCTTCCTTCGCGGCGGATACACGTCCACGTTTTCCAAGAATGTGGACTATTCCGTCGGCAGCAGTAGTGGAGCCGGTCTTGCATTCGGCGGCGGTATCAATTACAAGTTCACAGAGACCATTGGCATCAACGTGGATTATGGATACTTCAATCAGGGTATTTTGGATGCCACGCACCGGTTCTCAGTGGGGCTGACCTTCTAGTCCCTGATGCGTTTTTGCAGGCTGTCCGCCGTGGTGTCTGCCATGGCGGACAGCATCTTTTTGTATCCTCCACGATGCGGACGCCATCCAGTTTTCTAAAAAAATTGTTGCATTTGTGACTGAAATTTATGAAGCTAATGTGTCAACGGGAAGACACCAGTCGGTCACCGTTTCCGTCAAAATTGTAATGTCTAGACTCATCTCATGCGCTGACATGTCGTTTTTGGGAGTTTACATCCACCGGGATTCTCCCAGCGTTCATTTACCTTGGCCTTTGATGACGTATGAAAAGGATACGCCAATCTGTCTTATTCGCATCCTAATTAACGGATCCCATTAACAAAATGCACCATGGTGCAAGGAGTCTTACCATGAAGAGAATTGCAACACTTTTCGGGTTGCTTGTCATCTCCGTTTGTATCTTTGCGGGTACCGGCAATCGGAAGACCGATCGGGTGACGCTGCACAGCGTGACGCCGGTCATGGAGAGCAGCATTGAAGCGGCCATTCCGGCCCCGGGCGCTCCTCTGGCGGGAACGACGACGGTCAACGTAGTGAACACAGGTATCGGCAATCTGCGCGCGTTGCTTGGCGCAGGTCGAAAGGTGGAGACGGATGCGGCGGGCAATATCCATGTCGGATCTTTGACAGGCAATGGCGCGACGTACAGCCTTTTCTATGCCTCATCGGCGGACGGCGGCGCCAACTTTGACGTGGTGCCAGATCTTGGGCTTACTGTGCCGGATCGGGATCGGTATCCGGCCATCGCCCTTTCTGGCACGTCGGTGAGCATTGCCTATCATGAACAAAACACCGGGGGTACCAGCGGCGCCTATGTGGTGAACAATCCCGATCCGCTTGGCGTAGGTGTCTGGAGCAACCCCATCGGTTCGCTGGAGTCGACGCCTTCGTGCTGGATCACGTTCTGTTCGGCTTCTCCGTCGGGTTCCGACGTCTATGCCACCTGGGTCGAGACCAATGGCACGTATCCGACGAACCTTACCAATTGGGCCAAGTCCACGGATGGTGGAGCCACCTGGGTTGCCAAAGGTATTCTGGGCGACACCACGGTGTTCAATGCTTCCGGTTCCGGAGTCGTAATCGTAGCCGGCAACAGTGGCTATGCGATCGCACAATATTTCTCCAGTGATCCTGTCGCGCTTGGTCTGGATACGACGATCACGAATTATCCGACTGGCAACGGCGGTGAGTGGCCGGTGTATTGCGAGACCACGGACGGCGGTGCGACCTGGACCCCGTGGCAGGTGCTCATGGGTACGGAACGTTCGGACTATCCATCGGGAACAGCCTATGTCGATGGCACACCACGCGACATCGTCTATGCCGGCGGCACCGGCTGGAACAATGTGTCCCAGGGTTTTGTTCACAATGGATACGTTTATCTGGCCAGCGGCGCCACGGCGATTGATCTTGTGGACGGTTACTGGACCGGCGTGACGGGCACGATCATGAGCCGCAAGCCGGTAGGTATCGGCGGTACATGGGAACACCGTGTTGCTTCGCCTACGCCGGTGGGCACGACGGCAGCGGCGATCTTCGGCGACATGTGGTATGGAGAACTCTCGATCAGCCGTCCCAATCCGCTCAACGTGACCTGCACGGTTACGGATCAGTTGTCCAAAGCGATCATGATCAGTGCCTCCACGGATGGCGGTTTGACATGGAATACCGACACATCGGAGTGCATCATCCTCCGTCAGAATGCCGATCTGGGGCTCCCTGGCACGGATGGCGCCTTCCAGCACCCGTCCTCGTTCTTCAATGCCGACAACATGCTGGATATCGTGTTCCTCGAAGACAATGCGAACGTCGTTTACAATGGCTCTATATATCACACACGGGTCAACGTTTCGCCCATTGTTTTGGACGTGTCGGGCAATACGCACAGACCGGTCGAGTTTGCGCTGGGTCAGAATTACCCGAATCCGTTCAATCCGAGCACCACGATCAAGTTTAACCTCACGACCGATTCGAAGGTCAGCTTGAAGGTGTACAACCTTCTGGGCCAGGAAGTGCGGACTCTGGTCTCCGGCCAGGCCGGCCGCGGTGAGAACGTGGTGAGTTGGGACGGCAAGGACAATACAGGCCGGTTGGTATCCAGCGGCATGTATCTGTACAAGCTGGAAGCGAATGGCATCAGCCAGGTCAAGAAGATGATGTTGATGAAGTAAGCATCCAGACAGTGTCTTGAGCAAAGGGCTGGCCAGCAGGACCAGCCCTTTCTATTTCGTGCGCCCGGCAGGGCGCACTCACTTGGGGATGAAAGTTCCCTCAGACGGCATAGTAAGTTCATCGACCGAACTGAAGGCCTGAACGGCACAATATTTCTCCAGTGATCCTGTCGCGCTTGGTCTGGACACGACGATCACGAATTATCCGCAGGAGAACGGCGGTGAGTGGCCGGTGTATTGCGAGACCACGGACGGCGGTGCGACCTGGACCCCGTGGCAGGTGCTCATGGGTACGGAACGTTCGGACTATCCATCGGGAACAGCCTATGTCGATGGCACACCACGCGACATCGTCTATGCCGGCGGCACCGGCTGGAACAATGTGTCCCAGGGTTTTGTTCACAATGGATACGTTTATCTGGCCAGCGGCGCCACGGCGATTGATCTTGTGGACGGTTACTGGACCGGCGTGACGGGCACGATCATGAGCCGCAAGCCGGTAGGTATCGGCGGTACATGGGAACACCGTGTCGCTTCGCCTACGCCGGTGGGTACGACGTCTGATGCGATCGTCGGCGACTACTGGTATGGAGAACTCTCGATCAGCCGTGCCAACCCGCTCCACGTGACTTGCGCGGTAAGCGATCTTTTGGCCAATGCGATCATGATCAGTTCGTCGAGAGACGGTGGCTTGACATGGGATACCGACACATCGGAGTGCATCATCCTCCGCCAGAATCCTGATCTTGGACTCACAGGCACGGGCATTGCATTCATTCACGTATCTTCATTCTTCAACACCTACCAACTTGACATCGCCTTGTTGGAAGAAAATGTCTCCATGTTCAGCGGCATCCTCTACCACGTTCGCGTCGAGTTTGTTATGCCCATAATTACTGACAATACTAACCGGATGGGCGTCGCCCTGGCTCAGAATTACCCGAATCCGTTCAATCCGCACACGACGATCAAGTTCAAACTGGCAACCGATTCGAAGGTGGGCTTGAAGGTGTACAACCTTCTGGGCCAGGAAGTGCGGACTCTGGTTTCCGGCCATGCCGGCCGTGGTGAGAACGTGGTGAGTTGGGACGGCAAGGACAATACAGGCCGGCTGGTATCCAGCGGCATGTATCTGTACAAGCTGGAAACGAATGGCATCAGCCAGGTCAAGAAGATGATGTTGATGAAGTAGTATGGAGACGGCCCAAAGTCAAGTCTTCGTGAGATAGAACTCGAGAGGAGTGGGTCGATCATCTGATGGTATTCGCGGGCTACGCGGAGGGCGATGCCTTTGGGTGTTCGTATGACCAACATCTTTCTGGGAACGCGGGCAGGGCGCTGAAGATAGTCCATACAAAGCCACGTCAGGAAAAAATCTTTCGCAGCTACACTTGACTACGACCCGGCCTTATGCTATTTTGAGTTGATTCCCTTCGCCGTAACTTAATTGCCATTGACAAAGGAGATCCTGATGAAGTCCCTTCGTTCATTCGTATTGGTATCGATTATTCTGGTTGGAGGCGTATCGCTTCAAGCCCAGACGGACGCTGTATTGAGTTTTGAACGCACGACCAAGCCGTTGGCCGGGCTGGCTGCCGTGGACAACTACGTGAACTCTCATACGCTACTTACCCTGCCAGCGGGTTCGGCGGAGTACATTCTTGGGACACAGGCGGATCGACTGATTCTGAAGCTGCCCGTCGAAGATCGAAGCGTAGATATCACACTTCATCGTTTCGACATACTGACTCCAGGTGCCCTCACAGTGGCGGGGACCGACGATGGGGATGTTCCTTTTTCCATGCAGGAACATTTCGCCGCGTACCAAGGTGATATCACGGCCACGGATCGGAGACTGCTGTCATTCAATGTTTCTCCTTATCAGATGTGGGGAATTCTGGAGGTGCAGCCGGGCGAAACATTCGTTCTCTCATCCCTTGAAATGGTTGACGGGTATGGCCTGACCGATTTTATCCTCTATCGGTTGGATGACCTGAAAGTGCAGCCGGATTTCGAATGCGGTTCTGAGGCCATGGATGTTCCCGATGAGATTGTTCAACGCATCGAACATGTGAAGCATGCGGCTTTTCGAGCCGAAACTTCCGACTTGCTGGTGGCCAATGTGGCGATTGAGTCCGACTATCAGGCCTTCACGGTTTTTGGAGGGGCCGAAGCGGCCGCGGCGGCTGATTTGGCCCTGATGTCCACTTCCTCTGCCTTATACAACCGGGATATTAATGTTATTTTGCATGTGCCGTATCTTCGGGTATGGACGACCCCATCGGACCCATACTCCGATAATCCAGCCAGTTCGTCCACTTTGCTAAATGAATTCAGAAATTACTGGAACGCCAACATGACCAGCATACCCCGTACCGTGGCCCATTTTATATCGCCGAGGAATCAGGGTCTGGGAGGTATTGCTTATCTCAACGTCCTGTGTGCAAGCGTCTCAGGCGGTTCCGGCTATGGTTTCAGTGATGTGCAGAGCGGCAACGCCGTTCCGATTCCAACGTATAGCTGGCCTGTCATGGTGGTCTCACATGAACTTGGGCACAACTTCGGTTCTCCACACACGCACAATTGCTCCTGGAATCCTCCGATAGATACCTGCTATGTCGGCAGCGAGACCACGCCCTGCTACTCAGGCCCATGTGCCGTGAACACCACCTGTATTCCGCGGACAGGAACCGTGATGAGTTACTGTCATCTGACCAGCGGCGGCATATCGCTGGCCCTCGGCTTTGGTCCACTGCCCACGGCCCTCATACGATCCCGTGCGGAAGCTGCCGGTTGTATGACGACGAGTTCGGAAGAAATTCATGTCGGTCAGCCCAATGGTCATGAACAGTACGAGACGCGCGCTTCCGGATCGTCTCCGGATCCGACTACGCAAATCACATGGGGCACTTCGCTTGTCGATCTTGTCGACGTGCTGTTTTCATCCGACGGCGGGTCCTCGTGGGAAGTCGTTGACACGGCGATTGCGGCCACTGACCGCCGATACACATGGGCCATTCCATACATACCCACAACGACCAACGCACTCGTAAAAGTCAGAGATCATTCCAATCACAGTTCGTTTGATGTCAGCGATACGACGTTTGGCATCCGGTTGCGCCTTTGGCCCATCGCCGATATTTCTCCGGCGAATAATGCATTCGTTAATGTCGATTCGAACAACTACACCCCGATTGAGTTCATCTGGGGGTCCGCCGGCACGTTGCCTGGCATCACGTATAAGTTTCATTTCAAGAAGAAAACGACGGCCACTCCGATTGCAACCTGGGAGACGGGCAACAGCGGGAGCGATACGACGTTTTCGCTCAACGCCCACGACATTGATTCCGTGATCACTTCGTGGAATGCATGGACCGGTGATTCCCTCCTGACGCATTGGTATGGTGTTGGATACTTTGGAACGGACACGGTTCGCGCCTCGCTCCGTTTCACGCTGATCGTCCGTCGATCGCCGATAACCGGAACGCGTGAGGACGCTCATTCAGGCCCGACGGAGTTTGTGCTTCACCAAAACGTGCCCAATCCCTTCAATCCGACCACGGAAGTGTCATACGATCTGCCGGTCGATGGCGTCGTCACTTTGCGCATTTACAATATGCTGGGTCAGCTCGTTCGAACGCTGGTCAATGAAAGGCAGACGGCCGGGCGGCGATCCGTCGTCTGGAATTCCAAAGATGAGAAGGGCATTGCCGTCTCGTCAGGCATCTATCTGTATCAGGTGGAGTTCCTGGGCCAGGACCGCAAATTCCGTTCGACCCGGAAGATGGTACTGCTCAAGTAACCGGTCGTTCAGATTTTCATCACGAAGGCTGTGAATATTCACAGCCTTTTTTATTGTGGGCCGGCGAACCGGCGACCGGGGATTCCGGAAAAAAAAACGATGAGAAGTATGGCTGTCGTTGCCGTGACGGAGACTTTCATGCCTGTGGGCATTTGAAGACCGGTGACGAAACCCTCAATGAGGCCGGCGATGACGAGCAGCGGGGCAATGCCAATCACCAGGCGAATGGCCGTCAAACCGTGCACGCGTAAGGCGTCGGAGCGGGAAAGGCTGCCGGGGAAAAGCAGGGATCTACCGATCATCAATCCCGCGCCGCCGGCGATGAAGACGCACGTCAACTCTATGACGCCGTGCATCATGACCGTGGACGCGCTTTCAAGCAGCAAACCGTGTTTGAAAAAGACAAACAAAAATGCGCCCAGGGTCAGGCCATTGTGAATCATCACATACAGCGAGCCCAATCCAAGAAAGATACCCAAACCAAACGCCACGAGCGTCACTTTGATGTTATTGGTCATGATGAAACTCGACATCACGGGGCTGCTGTCCTGTTTGTAAACGGCAAAGGGATCGTTGTCGTTGATGTGGTCCAGGGTGGCGTCGACGTAGACATCGCCGAGCACATGGCGGGGCAGATCGGGATTTTCCAGGCTGCCGACGAAAGCCAACACGGCGGACAGAAAAAAAGCTGAGGCGGCCAGCGCGATGAAACGCCGATTCTGCCTGACCAGGTCCGGGAAGTCCCGAACAAAAAAGTCCCAGACCGATCGCCAACGGAATGGCTTCGAACCATAGATGCGCTTATGGGCTCTGCCGACCAACCCCGTGAGTTCGACCACGACCCGATCGTAGGGATAATGGACGCGTGCGTAGGCGTAGTCGGCGCAGACGGCCCGATACAGGCGGATCATTTCGGCCACGTCTTCCTCCGGGGCCTTGCGCAGGTCCGGATGCGCCTGGACCAGACGTTCGAGCCGGTTCCAAACATCGCGTTTGCCTTTCACAAACGCATCAATTTTCATGGGAAGCCATGCTAACCGAGACTTTCGATCGCCCTGTGGAGGTCAGAGACCTTTTCGACGATGATGTCGGCGGTTTCGCCCTGACTCGCCGGATCCACGCGCCAGTTTTTGGTGCGATCCAATGAATCCAAATACAGGGCCTCGGCCGTCGTCCGGGGTGTGTAGCCTTTTTTGTAGGTATTCCAGCGGGCCTGGATCGTGATCATGTCCAGTTGTTTGGCCGGGACGATGTCGTTATCCAGGCGATCTCCGATCATCACGGCCTGACCGAAGCTGCAACCGGCTTTGTTGATGGCCCACTCGAATACTTTCTTCCTGGGCTTGTTCTGGTTAAGGACACCGCTGATGGCATGGACGCGAAAATACCTGAGAATGCTCTGCCGTGACAGGAAATTCAATGTCTGGTGCGGCTGATCGGCGATCAGGCCAAGAGCATAGTGCCGGCTCAGCGCCTTCAAAAGAGTTTTCATGCCCGGGACCAGGATCAGCTCACGTGTGAGGTGCGTATGAATGTACTGTTTGATGTCGCGATGCCATTCATGATACTCTTTTTCGGTCAGGTACAGCTTGGCGATCGAATCATGAGGGTGCTCATCCGCATGATCCATGATGAGATCTTCCCGAGCGGATAAAATCTCTTCCAGGGTCAGGCCGAGTTTCTTTTTCTTCAGGCGGGTTTCGAGTTTCTTGAAAATTCGGAATCGAAGCCGGTCTTCGTTGACCAGCACATCCCCAATGTCAAAGAATATCCATCGTACGCGTCGAGGTTCCGGAGGAGTTTTATTCATGGCCGCACCGGTTGGATTTGTTGTTCGCAATGCATACCAATGCAATATACAAAAGAATGAAGATTTGTCAAAGGGCCGGCGGTTTTCTTTCCGGTTGAATGACGTTTGACCATTATGTACATTATCGTCTGATGACACTCAGCGAACTCTACCGCGATTATTGCGGCCGGTGTACCATGTATTATGGATCGGCCAGGGCCACTCTGGATACGGATGCCTTGCATGATTTCCGCGTCACGGTGCGGCGGTTGCGCCTGCTCGTCGAAATTCTGAACGATATGGACGTCGTTTTGTGGCCCAAATCCCGAAGGCGGCTGATCGCGTCGGCCTTTCAACTGGCGGGGGCCATGAGGGACATTCAAACCCAAAACCGGCTGTGGTCATTCTGGAACCGTCAACAGCCCGTGCGGATCATGGGATTGCGAACCATGCTCAGAGCCATGGAACGGGATACCCGCGACCGTTTTGAAAGGCACATGTCGGCGATTCCGATTGACGTGCTGCTCAGCGTGACGCCCGATATCAGTGAGAAACTTCAGCAAGCCGATGTGAGCCGTTTGGACCGCATCATCCAAAGAGCCACGGCGCCGATACCGGAACTGCTGGCCATGGCCCTGCATCCGGATCGGAAACAAATCCACCCTTTGCGCATCCGTATCAAGAAAGCCAAGTACCTGCTCGACGTCGCGCACCAACTATTGGGCGCCACGAAGGAAAGCACGGACTTGCGGGCCCAACTGGCGTCGCTGCAGGATCGGTTCGGTTTCTGGCATGACCTGCAGATTCACCGGACTCTGGCCAAGCAGTTTCTCGGATTGTCGCCACGGAGCTCGGCCCAGATCGAAACGGTCTCGCAGTACCGCGACAAACTCCGGAGAGTCCAGGACCGGCTTCTGTCCGGGCGATTCACGATCCCGGCGGAATTCATCTGATTTTTTTCTGTTTTTTGTGGGCTGGTCATTCTATATTGACCCGCGATTCCAAATTCCTGATTCCAGTTCATTGTCCAGCATAAGGAGGCAACCATGTCGTCTTCGGCGTCCGGTTACACCCGGAGAAAATTCATGAAATCGATTCTGACCGTGTGGTCCGGTGTGCTGGCCGGCATTTTTCTTGTCAATCCCCGGCGTTTGATGGCCGCGACGACGCCCGGCGGCAGTATCGACATCGATGTGTCCGCATACGAAGAGCTTCGGAATGACGGCGGATTCAAAGTCATCAAGGAGGTTCAGATCGGGGAGATCACCGATAATATTATTATCGTGCGAAAATCGGAAACGACGTATCTTGTTTTTTCCTCCATTTGCCGCCACAAGAAATGCAACGTCAAGTACAAATCCGACAAGGACGCCTTTGTGTGCCCGTGCCACGGCAGTACGTATGATATGGCCGGCAAGGTCATCAAAGGCCCATCAAGCGGCGATCTGCCATCCTATACCGCCAAATTATCCGGAGTCAAATTGACCGTCACGCCGGAATGATCCATTCGACATCACGCTGTCCACGAAGAGAGAGGTGCGGGTGAAATTCGTCAAACGGTTTTTTCTCATAGTGATTCTGGCTTTCCTGGCCATTCAGGCGATCCGTCCCGACCGATCCAATCCGGCGTCGGATCCGTCGAAATCCATGGAGGCGGAAATGGCGATCCCGGAAGATATTCGGGGCATGATTGGGAGGGCTTGCGCCGACTGCCACAGCCACAATACGGTGTGGCCGTGGTACAGCCAGATCGCCCCGGTATCTTGGTTGCTGGTCCGTGACGTCCAGGAAGGCCGCAGGCATCTGAATTTCTCGGAATGGGGCAATTACCCGGCAAACAAAAAAAGCAAAAAATTCAGTCAGATAGCGGGGGAAGTCGAAGAAAATAACATGCCGATGGCTCCGTACATCCTGATGCATCCCGAAGCCAATCTGTCCGTCGAGGAGAGGAAACGATTGATCCGTTGGGCGGAAGACGAAGCCGAGAAGTTTGAAGCCGGAGAGGAAGAGAACGGCAATGACTAAAATGCCGGCCGGTCTCAGCGGACGGCCGAGATCAGTTCGGTCTCGAGGTCCACAATTTCCTTCATTTGATTAAGAAACCAGGGATCGATGAACGAATAGCGGTGTATGTCGGCGACGCTGATTCCAAGGCGGAGGGCATCGCGAATGGCGTACACGCGGCGGGCGTTGGGCACGCGGAGTTTTTGAATCGTCTGGTGCAGGACGTCCTCACGGCTGACCGTGTCCGTGATTTCCGTTCCCACATCATCTTTGCCATCGGCGCCCAGCCCGGAACGGCCGGTTTCGAGCGACCGGAGGGCCTTTTGGAGGGATTCCTTGAAATTGCGTCCGATGGCCATGGCTTCACCCACCGACTTCATCTGAATGTTCAATGTCGGATCGGACCCGGGGAATTTTTCAAAATCCCAGCGGGGAATTTTCGTCACGACGTAATCAATCGTGGGCTCAAATGAGGCGGGGGTTTTTCGGGTGATGTCGTTGGGAATCTCGTCCAGGCTGTATCCGACGGCCAGTTTGGCGGCGATTTTGGCGATGGGAAAGCCGGTGGCCTTGGACGCCAGGGCCGAACTGCGCGAAACGCGCGGGTTCATTTCGATGACCATCATGTCGCCATTCGCCGGATTGACGGCAAACTGGATGTTCGAACCGCCCGTGTCCACGCCGATGGTCCGGATGATGCGGATGGCGGCATCGCGCATTTTTTGATATTCCTTGTCGGTGAGTGTCTGGGCGGGCGCCACGGTGATCGAATCGCCGGTGTGGACGCCCATCGGATCAAAATTCTCGATCGAGCAGATGATCACGACATTGTCGCGGCAATCCCGCATGACTTCCAGTTCATACTCTTTCCATCCGATGACCGATTCTTCAACCAGTACTTCGCCAATCGGGCTCGCGACGAGGGCCTTCACGATGAGGTCGTCGTATTCGTCGACATTGTAGGCGACGGCTCCGCCGGTGCCGCCCAGCGTGAATGACGGGCGGAGGATGATCGGGTAGTCCAGTTGTTCAACGGCCTTTTTGTCCTCGTTCGCGTCCCTCACAAAAAAGCCCTTTGGCACGCTAAGGCCGATGCCTTCCATGGCTTTCTTGAACAGTTCCCGGTCTTCGGCGGTTTGAATGGAATCGTATTTGGCGCCGATCATTTCGACGCCGAATCGTTCGAGCACACCCATTTTGACGAGTTCCACGGCCGTATTGAGGGCGGTTTGCCCTCCCATGGTCGGCAGCAGGGCGTCGGGCTTTTCGCGCTCGATGATCCTGGCCACGGTCCGGGGTGTGATGGGCTCGATGTATACGCGTTCGGCGGTTTCCGGATCGGTCATGATGGTGGCCGGATTGCTGTTGATCAGAATTACGCGATAGCCTTCTTCTTTCAGAGCCCGGCAGGCCTGGGTTCCGGAGTAGTCGAATTCACAGGATTGGCCGATGACGATCGGCCCGCTCCCAATGACCAGGATGCTGTGAATATCCGGGCGACGTGGCATCAGGATTCGTCTTCGTTGAAGCTCACGTTGACATCGGGCATCGGGATGCGTTCGACGGGTTCGGATGGCAGCGGCACCTGTTCGTTGCACGTCATGCAGAGGAGAAAATCGCCTTTGCGTTTGCTGGTCTTTTTGACCATAAACGCGGCGTCGCAAGCGGGGCATCGGGTGGCCACAGGCTCGTTCCACGAAACGAAATCGCAGTTGGGATAGTTGCCGCATCCGTAGAAGTATTTGCCGTACCGGGATTTGCGGCGGATAATCTGGCCGCCGTCTTTCGGGCAGACGACGTCTTTGAGAATGTCATCCGGGTGCGCTTTGGCGGTCTTGCACGTCGGGTAATTCGAACAGCCGAGGAATTTGCCGCCGCGGCTTGTGCGGACCACCATCGGACTTCCGCAGTTTGGGCATTTCTCGTCGGTGACTTCCGGTGGCGGGGGCGTTTCGCCGTTCTTCATGACCTTTTTGATATTCTTGCAATCCGGATAACCGGAACAGGCCATGAATTTGCCGTATCGTCCCCAGCGAATGATCATGGGCTTGCCGCACAGGTCACAGACTTCGTCCGTTTTTTCCTGGAGGGACAACCGGACTTCGTCTTTCTTCGATTCCACTTCCTTCATGTTATGGCTGAACGACTTGTAGAAGTCATCCAGCACTTTCTTGTACGTCATGTCGCCGGACTCAATCTTGTCCAGGTCCTCTTCCATTTCGGCGGTGAATTTGACATTGAACAATTCGCTGAAATAGTTGGACAGAATCTGATTGACGGATTTGCCCAGATCGGTCGCGAAGAGCTTTCGTTCACGCAGTTCGACATATTGCCGTTCGACGATCGTGCTGACCATCATGGCATAGGTGGACGGCCGTCCGATGCCGAGGTTGTCGAGTTCCTTGATGAGGGAGCTCTCGGTGTACCGGGCGGGGGGTTTGGTGAAATGCTGTTCGGGCAGGAGATCGAGCAACCGCAAAGGATCGTTGACGCGCAGATTGGCCGGCAGCAGGCCGTTGGCAGCTTCCTCGTCGCCGTTGTCTTCCTTTTTGTCGCCCTCGTCACGGCCTTCCTCGTAGACCTGCAGGAAGCCGCGAAAGGTGATGACCGAGCCGGTGGCCCGGAAGAGGTATTCGTCGGCCGTGATATCGACGCTCGTCTGGTCCACATCGGCCGGCGTCATCTGGGACGCGACGAAACGATTCCAGATCAGTTCGTACAACCGCACCTGCTGGGGCGTCAGATATTTGGCGACCTGGCGTGGCGCGTATTTCATGGAGACCGGCCGAATGGCCTCGTGCGCATCCTGGGTGTTGGCCTTTTTGTTTTTGTATTCGTTGGGCGTGGCGGGCACGTATTCGCGGCCGTAGGAAGAAAACACGTATTCGCGAACCATTTGAATGGCCGATTCGGCCACGCGCGTGGAGTCCGTTCTCATGTAGGTGATGAGCCCGGTCAGTCCTTCGTCGCCCAGTTCAATGCCTTCGTACAGCTGTTGGGCGATCATCATGGTGAGTCGCGGTGAAAAGCCGAGCTTCCGCGAGGCCTCCTGCTGAAGCGAGCTGGTCGTGAAGGGTGGCGATGGATTTCGTTTCGTCTCGCGGACACGGATATCCTTGATGACGAATTCTTTCTTGCGGATGTCCTCCACATAACTTGAGGCTTCATGCTCGCGTTCGATGACCGGTTTTTTGCCGTCGATGCTGTGGAGGCCCGCGAGGAAGACGTCCGAGGAGCGTGTTTCCACCTTGGCCCGGATCGACCAGTATTCCTGGCTCACGAACGCATCGATTTCGGCTTCGCGCCGGCAGACCAATTGCAGGGCGACGGACTGGACACGACCGGCGGAGGTGCCCTGCCGCAAGACCGACCACAGGAAAGGGCTCACTTTGTAGCCGACGATACGATCCATAACGCGGCGTGCCTGTTGGGCTTGCACCAGTTTGTTGTCGATGCGTCCTGGGCCGGCCATCGCCTCGGTGACGCCGGCTTTCGTAATTTCATTGAAGAGGACCCGGCGGATGTTGGGATTGTGTTTTTCAATCTCCCCGGCGATATGCCAGGCAATGGCTTCGCCTTCACGGTCCGGGTCGGTGGCGATAAAGACTTCTTTTGTGGAGGCGGCGAGCGTTTTCAGTTTCCGGATGACGTCCTGCTTGCCGTCAATGATCCGGTATTCGGGTTTGTACCCATGATCGATGTCGATGCCGAGTTTGCTCGATGGCAGGTTCTTGATATGTCCGATCGACGCTTCGACGAGGAATCCGGAGCCGAGATACTTGTTGATCGTTTTGGCTTTGGCGGGGCTTTCAACGACGACGAGGGATTTTTTGCCGCGCTTGATATCCCCGGCAATTTCGATCTCGATATGTTCTTTGACGGTTTTGGACCGCTTCAATGGCGCGCGCCGGCCGGTCCGTTTCGGCACGGCTGCTTTGGCTTCCTTCGGCGTCGCTGGGACGGACTTGGCGGCTGATTTCCTGGCGGACTTCTTGGGCATTACATCAACTCTCTTATGTCATTTTTCTGAAACATTCGATTTTTTTTTTGAGAATGTAGATAAAAACCAAGGAAATGCAAGCATTAAGTGCTCTCATGTCTGCCAACCATTGCTGCGCGAGTGCGCATGGACGTGATCGCGGTCTCAGGTCCGGTGACGAAAAATGGAAACGGCAACCGGAATGGTGAGGCATGTCAGTGCAGAGGCGAAGAAATACGGCGAGGCATGTCCGGCCATGTCGTAGATGGTCCCTCCAAAGGTGGGCCCCAACATGCGGGCGAAAGCCGCAAAACTTTGCACGATGCCCAATACGGCGCCCTGTTCGGTTGGATCGGTCAGCTGGGAAACCAGGCTCATGATATTCGGCGTGAAACAACTGCTGCCAAGGGCAAGGCAGGCTGTCGTCAGCCCGAGGCCCCACAGGTGGTAGGCCGGCATCCATGTGGAGGCCGGGAATCCAAAGAAACCCACGGCGATCAGGATCGTGCCGATCAATACGAGGCGGCGTTCACCAAATAACGCGCTCAGTTTTCCGATCAAGCCTCCCTGGACAATGGCGCTGACGATACCGATCTCAGCGAATACCCAACTCACTTCGGCGGACGACAAATGGAATGGAACTTCCTTCACGAAAAGCGGGAGGCTGACAAAAATGTTGGAATAGGCAAGCGTCACGAAAAAGAAAAGCGCCACGATCGGACCCAGCTGAGGCCGGCGGACCGTGTGGAAAAATCCCCGCCAGTGGAACAGCGGTGTTTGTGTATCATGCCGGCGGTTTTCGACGGGCAGTGATTCGGGCAGAAAATACCAGGCCAGGACAAGGTTGAGAAGCGACAGACCCGCGGCGATGTACCCTGGCAAAACCAACCGGAACGTTCCAAAGTATTCGGCTGAAAAGACGGCGCTGATCATCGGTCCGAAGATGAAACCCAGGCCGAAAGCGGCCCCGATCATGCCCATACCTTTGGCGCGGTGTTCCGGGGCGGTCATGTCGGCGATATAGGCCTGAGCCACGGACAGGTTCGAATTGGCGATGCCGGCGAGAATTCTCGAAAGGAAGAGCAACGACAGGTCATGGGCCATCGAAAACAACACGTACGCCACGACCGAGCCCAGAATACTCAACAGGAGAACCGGTCGCCGTCCGAACCGGTCCGACCAACGGCCCAGAACCGGCATCCCGATGAAGGTCATGAAGGAGAAAGCGCTGAGCAACAGGCCGATCATCGCGCCGGACGCACCAAACTGCTGGGCATACAGCGGGAGCAGGGGAATGACAATGCCGAAGCTGATCAAGTCGATCACCACCGTCAGGAATATGACCAGCAAACGCGAACGAATCATGCCGCTCCTTTTTAAAGTTGGCGAATGTAGCCATGCGTGGCCCGAACCACAAGCAAAAAGAGGGAAGCCAAGGGGTTGATTGCCAGTGTCCTTTTTGCTACATTAGAGCGTCCTCGTCGATGTCTTGCCTGTCTGAAAAGCCGGTTCTCATTCAAAAGATCAAACCCGATTGGTCCGGTGATGAACATACCCAGCATGCTGATGTGGAGGCGCGTTTCGCCATGGATCCGGTGCAGCCGCCTGATCGTTATTCTGGTGGGCCTTTCGGCGGGAGATTCCGGGCGAGCGCAGATGATTCGCGGTACGCCATTTCTCAGGAATTACACCGTTCGCGATTACAAAGCCTATCATCAGAACTGGGCGTGCGCCCAGGATTCGGCCGGCATCATGTACTTCGCCAACAACAACGGTATTCTTGAATTCGACGGTGTCGAATGGGACTTGTGCCCTGTCGCGAACCGTTCCACCGTGCGCGCCCTCGCCGTCGACGGTGAAAACACGTTGTACGTGGGCGCTCAGGGGGAATTCGGATTGGCCACACGTGACGCCTATGGGCGCCTGGGTTACCGGTCCCTCCGGGACAGCGTGCCCGACTCTGCCTCCGAATTTGCCGACGTCTGGAGTGTTCATCCCACGTCCGGCGGCGTTTACTTCCGGACCAAGAAATTCATGTTCCGGTGGTTCGACGATCGCCTGCGTGTGATCAGGAGTCCAACCGCGTTTCATCGTTCGTATCTGATTCGGGACACCGTGTATGTCAACCAGGAGGGTATCGGTCTGTGCCGTGTCTCCGGGGACGACGTGGTTTTGTTACCGGGTGGCGGGCGGTTTTCCAAGTCGCAGGTTTATGTTTTGCTGCCGTACGCGGAGAGCGGCCTCCTGGTGGGCACATCGAAAGAGGGATTCTTTGTGTTTGACGGCGGCCAGTTTCGGGTGTTCCAACCGTCGTCACTGGCATTTTTGGAGGGCGCACAAATATACAACGCCACGATGCTGCCGTCCGGTTTGTATGCCGTGGCCACGCTCAATCGTGGTTTGGTGGTTTTGAACGATCGGGGTGAGGTCCTGTCTGTAGTGGACAAGTCGGCGGGACTTATCAATGAAAAAGTGCACAACGTTTTTGCCGACCGTCAGGGGGCGGTCTGGCTGGCCCTGGACAATGGTCTGTCGCGCGTGGAGGTGTCATCGCCGTTTTCCATCGTGGGCGAAGAATCGGGCCTGCATGGCAATGTTCAATCGATGGCGCGCTACAACGGGCGGTTGTACGTGGCCACCAGCACGGGGCTGTTTCGGGCCGACATTTCGGACGCGGATCGGCCGTCGGCGCCGGTTTTCTCCGTCATCCACCAGCCGGGGACCCAATGCTGGTCGCTGCTGGCGATCGGCAATTCCCTGTTGTGCGCGAGCAATACCGGCGTTTGGGAGATCCGGGGCGAGACGATTCGCCCGATCGAAAGAGGCACATCTTTTCTGCTGGAGCGATCGCGACGGGACAGCCAGGTCGTCTACGTGGCCATGAAAGACGGCCTCGGACTGTTGCGAATGGTGCACGGGCGCCTGGCGCATGCGGGACGCGTGAAAGGCCTGACGGGCGAGATCCGTGCCATCTTGGAAGACTCGTCCCGTGTATGGCTGGGCAGCAAATACCAGGGCGTGTGGAGCGTGGCGCTGGCCGGAGGTGTGCATGAAGAATCGGCTTTTGTCCGGTACGATACATCGGACGGCCTGCCGAAGGGCTGGATACGGACATTCCGGGTGGCCGGCCGCCTGATATTGACATCCGAATACGGATTGTTCCGGTTTGACCCGGCGGCAAATCGTTTCATGCCCGATTCAACGTTCGGAACGGATTATGTGGGCCAGGGCGCGGTCTCACCGCTGTACGAAGACCGTCACGGCTGCGTATGGCTGACGACGGGCCGTGACGTGGCTCGCGCATGGCAAGAAGGCGGAACCTATCGGATTGAGAATTCGCCCATGCAGCGCATTCCGGAGGAAGCGGAGATCAACGTATTGTACGAAGACGTATCGGAACGCTACTGGATCGGAGGCACGCTGGGACTGATCGGGTTTGACGGGCGTATGGCGCGCCCGACGGCTCTGCCCGCGTCGACCCGGCTGCGGCGTGCCGCCACGTTGTACCGGGATTCCCTGTTGGCCGTGGACGGATCGGTCCGTCCGGATCTATCCCATGCCCTCAATGCCGTGAGATTTGAATTTGCGCTACCCGCGTTTGATAATGAGACCGGGAACATGTTTCAGTTCAAACTGGAAGGGTTTGACACGCACTGGTCGGAATGGACGATCCAGAGTAAGAAGGAATACACGAACTTGCCCGGCGGAGAGTATGTGTTTCGCGTACGGGGTCGTGATATTTACGGTCAGGAGGCAGCGACGGCTTCCTTCGGCTTTTCGGTGCATCCGCCCTGGTATTGGAGCTGGCCATCCATCCTGATGTACCTTGGCACGGCCGGATTGATTCTATACGGCGGTGTGCGCTGGCGGGTGCGATGGCTGGAAGAACAGAACCGGTCGCTCGAAAGCAAAGTGACGGAACGCACGCGCGAATTGCAGGAGACGCAGGTCCGCCTGATCCATTCTGAAAAAATGGCATCGCTGGGCCAGATGGTGGCCGGCATGGCCCACGAAATCAACAATCCTCTCACGTTTGTGTATTCCAACCAGGAATTCATCAAAGACCGCGTGGAAAAACTTTTCGTGCTGACCGATGCGCTGGAAAACCAATTGTCCAACGGATCGTCGGGGGACGGATCGACGACCATCACCCGGCTTAAGGCGGACATGGAGTATGACCACCTGCGGGAAGATCTGCAGGAGGCCGTCCGGAGTTCGGTTTACGGCAGCCAGCGTATCAAGAGTATCGTCGAGAATCTGCGGAGTTTTGCCAATCTGGATGAAAAACCATTTCGTCCCGCGGACCTCAACGCCAACATTGAAGTGATTGTCGATTTGTTTCTGAAATCGCATGAGGACATTGAATTCGTCCGGGAACTCGGTGACGTTCCACCCATTGACTGCAACCCTGGTGAAATCAACCAGAGCGTGCTCAACATCCTTCGAAACAGCGTGCAGGCGATCGACGAGGCTCGTGCGGAAGGCCAGTTGAGCGGCCGGGGCCGGATCACGATCACAACATCCGTCTCCGACCAGCCCGGTGGCCGGTGTGCGCGGTTGTCGGTCCAGGACAATGGCACGGGCATTCCGGGCGATGTGCTGGACAAGGTGTTTGATCCGTTCTTTACGACGCGCAAGGTCGGCTTTGGCCGCGGTCTCGGTCTGACGGAGGCGTACGGCGTCATCCGGAAACACCGCGGTACCATCGACATTCGCAACCGGAATTCCGGCGGAACGGAAGCCGTCATCACGATACCCTATGGACTGAGCCATTCATGAAGACGCTGATGAACATGGGTCTGGTCTTTCTGGCTTTCGTCGGCGGGCTGTCCCTGTCGGCCCAGAAGACGGAATGCGTTTTCAGTCACATTTCCCTGGAGAAGGGCCTTTCGAGCGGTATCGTGTATTCCATCATGCAGGACCGCCAGGGATTCCTGTGGTTTTCGACGCAAGTCGGATTGAACCGCTTTGATGGCCATACGTTCACCGTGTATCAACACAATCCGACCGATCCGACATCGATTTCGGCCAACTCGGCCAACTCGGTTTACGAGCACACCGACGGCTCGCTCTGGATTGCGACGTGGGGCGGCGGACTTAGTGTGTATGATCCCATGCATGGAACGTTCCGGACATTCAAGCGCGACGAAACGCGGCCGTCGAGTCTGAGCGACAACCGGTTGCAATGCCTGTTTGGCGATCGCGAAGGTCGCATCTGGATCGGCACGTTTGAGGGCGGTGTTAACATGGTGGATTTGCGGATTCAATCGGCGGGAGACTCCGTTCTGACTTTTCAGAAATTCACGGTCGAGCAGGGGACCCTCAGTCACAACCGCATCTGGGGCATGGCCCAGGATCACGACGGGCGGATCTGGGTGGGCACGGACGACGGGCTCACCAGAATCGATCCGGACAGCCGAACGTCGGACTTTTTCCGCCATTCCGACCGGGATCCGGGGACACTAACCCACAACCGGATTTATGCCGTGCATGTCGGGCGGAGCGGGACTTTGTGGGTGGGCACGCACAGAGGCCTCAACCGTTGGTCGGCCGTCACCTCGTCGTTCATCCGTTACGAGCACAACCCGGCCGATCCGGCGTCGTTGAGCGACAACCGGGTGCGTGTGGTGGTGGAGGATCGCAACGGGCGGGTATGGGTCGGCACGTTCTATCGCGGTCTGGATCGCCTGGATACGCTCACCGGCCGGTTCGATCATTTTACATCCGATCGCACCAATCCGTACAGCCTCGGCGAGAATTTCGTAAGGACCATTTACGAAGATCGTTCCGGCGTGTTGTGGATCGGTACGGGCAGCAAGGGCGTGGACAAGCTGGATCTGACGAAGTCGTTTGTACACTATCAGGCCGATCCGGACCGAAAAGACGGCGTGAGCCATGACGATGTGGTTGCGATCCTGCCCGACGCGGGCACGCCCCATGTCTGGATAGGCACCTATGGCGGCGGCCTGAATCGTTTCAACACGAAGACGGATCGATTTGAATGGTGGACGCACAACGACGCCGATCCGAAATCGTTGTGTGACAATCGTATCCGGGTGCTCATGAAGGATCGCAAAGGCGTGTTGTGGGTGGGTACCAACAACGGACTGAACCTGCTGGATCCCGGATCGGTGACCATGCGCACGTTGCCCAACCGGCCCGGGGACGTGCCACGCAGCAGTTCCAACCGGATCACAGCCCTGTGCGAGGACCGCGAAGGCAACGTATGGATCGGGTCGGATGGCGCCGGCCTGGTGCGATGGCATCGGGGCGACGGCCGTTTTGAAGTGTTCCGTCACGTGGTCGGCGATTCGACCAGCCTCAACGGTCATCACATTTCCTATTTATTATGCGACTCGTCCGGTACGGTCTGGGTCGGACTGGATGAAGAAGGCCTGGATCGATGGGATGGCCATGGTGGCTTCAGGCACTATGTCCACGCCGCCCACGATCCTGGCAGCATCGGCAGTAACCGGATCACCTGTCTCAATGAGGATGCCAAAGGTACCCTTTGGGTCGGCACCAACGGCGGAGGCGTCAACCGTTTCGATCCGGTCGCCGGTCGGTTCGAACACTTTGACGAATCGGCCGGTTTTCTCGGCAATGTCGCGTACGGTATTGTCGAAGACCACGAAGGCCGTCTGTGGATCGGCAACAGCAAAGGGATCAGCCGGCTCGACCCATCGACGCGGACATTCCGGCATTTCGACATGAGCGACGGACTGATCTGTCACGGCTACAACGACCGGGCGTTCTACGCCGGACGCACGGCCGATGGTGAAATCTTTTTTGGCGGCGTCAACGGATTCAATCGCATCGACCCATCGCGGATTTACGACAACCGAAACGTGCCGAACGTCGTGATCACAGGGTTCCGCAAATTCGGGCGCCAGGTGACCCTGGCAACGGACATTGCCCGCATCGAGCAGATCGACGTCAGCTACCGGGAAAATTTCATCGGTTTCGAATTTGTGAGCCTGGATTTTGCCAATCCGCTCAAGAACCAGTATGCCTACCGGCTGGAAGGATTTGATGACGATTGGATTCATTCATCGTCACGTCGGAACGCGACTTACACCAATCTCGATCCGGGGATGTACACGTTCCATGTCAAGGCATCCAACAACGACGGCGTATGGAATGAAGCCGGCGTTTCGCTGCGCATCCGCATCGTTCCTCCGTTCTGGCATATGTGGTGGTTTCGCGCGTCGGTCATCCTGGCGTGTGTCGGGCTCGTGTGGGGATGGAACCGCTACCGGCTGGCCAACGTCCGGCGGCGCAATGCCATACTCGAAGATCTCGTGAGGGACCGCACGCGGGAATTGGAACAGAAACGGGCTGAACTTGAAGCCCTCAATGAAACGAAAAATGAACTGATGGGCGTTGCCGCGCACGATCTCCGCAGCCCGCTCAATGTGATTATCGGCTACCTCCGTCTCATCATCCAGGACTTGGAACGCGGCACGCTGAACAGCGAGGAAGCCGCCACCGATCTTCGGACAACGCTTCGCGCGTCGGAACACATGACCCAGCTGATCAATAATATCCTCGATATTTCTGCGATTGAATCCGGTAAAGTGGCCATCGATCTGCGGGCCGAGAACCTCGCCACGCTGCTTGAAGAATGCGAACGGCTGTACAAGCGTGAAGCCCTTCAAAAAAACATCACATTGGTTGTGAATACCGTGGGCGGCGTGCCGGATGTGGTGATGGACAAGCCCCGCATTGCCGAAGTCATGGACAATCTGCTCAGCAACGCCATCAAGTATACGTACCCCGGCGGATCGGTGACCGTCTCGTGCGAAGTGACCGATAAGGAAGTCATCACGCATGTCCGTGATACCGGTCAGGGGCTGAGCGACGACGATCTTCGCGACGTATTTCGCAGCTACAAAAAGTTGAGTCCCCGGCCAACCGGCGGCGAATTGAGTACCGGTCTCGGCCTGGCCATTGTGAAGAAGATCATCGACCTCCACACCGGCCGCGTCTGGGTCCAAAGCAAGAAAGGCCAGGGTTCGGTTTTTAGTTTTTCACTTCCGGTGAGCGACCGGCCAAAAGAAGAGCCGGGCGTACCATCGCCGGGCGTCTGAAATTTGTCTTGCAAACGGCGACAATTAGGATATTTTTAGTCCTGTTCCAATCCAACCGGAAAAACTGATGCTACGACGGGCCGTGATATGGATGGCGATGGTTGTTCTCACCGGGACAGCCCTCCACGCCCAACAAAATAAATTTCGTTTCGAACGCATATCGGTTGAGGATGGCCTGTCCCACAGCATGGTCTATTCGATCACCCAGGATCGAATGGGATTTGTGTGGTTCGCCACCCAGCATGGTCTGAACAAGTACAACGGGTATGAGTTCACGGTATTCACGCACAATCCGTATGATTCGACGTCCCTTTCCAACAACGACGTCAGTTATGTTTACGAAGATCGGGACGGTCAATTCTGGCTCTCCACGTGGGGCGGCGGGGTCAACGCTTTTGATCCGAAATCGGAGCGGTTTGTTCGCTATCAACATCGCGTAGGGGACACCACATCGCTGGCCGACGACCGGGTTCAGCACATTTTTGAGGACCGGCAGGGTGTGCTATGGATGGGGACCATGGATGGTCTCAGCCGCCTGGATCGTGCCACCGGAAAATTCCGGAACTATCGCCACAACGTTCTGAACGCCAGCTCGATCAGCCACGAGCGCGTGTGGTCGATCGCCGAGGACACGCTGGGGCGGCTTTGGGTCGGTACGTCCGCCGGATTGGATGTGATGGACCCGGCGACCGGGCATTTTTCCAAAGTCTATCCCCGAAATCCCGCTGAAGAGGTTATCGTTCGATGCGTGTATCGCGATCGCCAGGGCCGGATGTGGCTGGGCACACAGGACGGCTTGGTCTTGTGCGATGCGGTGCGCATGACATTTGACCTACAGCGTCACGATCCGGGGAATGACCAGAGCCTGAGCGGCAATATCATCAACTGCATCTATGAAGACAATTACGGCTCGATCTGGGTCGGGACCAATGGGGACGGCCTGAATGAACTCGACCGCGCCAACCGGCGTTTCCGGCGTTTCCAGAACAATCCCCATAATCCCACGACCATTGGATTTGACGACATCCGGGCCATGTATGAAGACCATGCCGGCACCTTGTGGATCGCGACGCGCGGAGGCGGGCTGAGCAAGCTGAACCGCAACGCGGAACGGATCAAACACTTTTTTCATGACGACGGCGTGTCCAACAGCCTGATCAACAACAACGTGCGTTCGCTGATGGTGGACCGGCAGGGCCGCCTCTGGATCGGGACGGACGGTTCCGGACTTGACCGGTGGGATCCGAAAACCGGGACCTTCAAACATTTTGTTTCAGGTTTCGGATCCGGCCGGAGTCTCAGCAGCGACTATGTGTACGCTTTGCTGGAATCCGCCGACGGCGCGATATGGATCGGCACGCGGAACGGCCTCAACCTCCTCGGTCGCGACGGGAGTTCGTTCGTAACGTACCTGCCCGTGCCGGGCGATTCGTCGTCCATCCGTTCTGAATTGATCACGGCGTTGTTTGAAGATCGCCAGGGCCGGCTGTGGGTCGGCACGTTCGGCGGCGGCCTGAACGTCCTGGATCGGTCCTCGGGGCGATTCAGGGCTTATCACTCACGCAACAGCATCATGTCGGACTATATCGGCACGATCTGTGAAGATCGCAAAGGCATTTTGTGGGTCGGCACGCTTGGCGGAGGTCTGCTTCGCAAAGCCACCGATGGCGATACATTCACGGCGTACACCTATGACGCCGCCAATCCCGCCAGTCTGTCCAACAATCGCGTTCGCGCGCTGCTGGAAGACGACCACGGCACGTTGTGGGTGGCCACCGAGGGCGGCGGCCTCAACGCCATGGATGTGGCGTCCTCGACATTCACGAGGTACACGGAAGATCAGGGGCTGGCTCACGACGTGATCTATGGCCTGCTGGCTGCGGAAGACGGCGATTTATGGATCAGTACCAACAATGGTCTGTCGCGTTTCAGGCCGGACAGCCGGACCTTTATCAATTATTATGAGAATGACGGTTTCCAGGCCAACGTCTACAACCAGAACGCCTACGCCAGGGGTACCCGCGGCGACCTGTATTTCGGCGGCATCAACGGGCTCAATCAATTCAACCCCAGGGACATCCAAACCAATGACTACGTACCGCCGGTGGTTTTGACCGCGTTCAAAACATTCGACCGGATCGTTCATTTTGATTCGGCCACAGCGATCGTGAAGGAGATCCACCTGTCGTACCGTGATAATTTTTTCGCCTTTGAGTTTTCCGCCCTTGATTATTCCCATCCAACGAAAAATCAATACGCCTACATGCTGGAAGGGTTTGATGAGGATTGGGTGCAATGCGGCAGCCGGCGATTTGCCAGTTATACCAGCCTGGACGGGGGGGAATACGTGTTTCGTGTCAAGGGGTCCAACAACGATTTGAAGTGGAATGAAGAAGGGCTTGCGATCAGGGTTCACATCGAGCCGCCGTTCTGGTCGACATGGTGGTTTCGGATTCTTGCGGGCGTGGCCGTGATGGGGTTGGTGTATCTTGCGATCAGGGGCCGGATTGCCCAGATCGAGAAGCACCGCCGACAGCTTGAAGCGCAGGTGCGTGAGCGTACGCAGGAATTGCGGGATCAGAAGGAGCACCTCGAACAAACCCTTCAGCATTTGCGCGAAGCGCAGAACCACCTGATCCAGTCGGAGAAGATGGTCTCACTCGGCCAATTGACCGCCGGCGTGGCCCACGAGATCAACAACCCGCTGGCCTTTATCGACGGCAATCTGAATCATCTCGAGGAGTATCACCGGACCATCGCCCAGATGATCGACCGCTCCGAGAAGATCATCCTGGACAACAGCCATTCGGACTGGAAGAAAAAACTCGAGGACCTGGCGGTGGTGCGGCGCGAGCATGATTACCATTATATCGAAGAAGATATCCTGAAGACGCTTCAGTCCTGCAAGAATGGCACGGACCGGATCAAACGGATCATACGGGATCTCCGGCATTTTGCCAATATCGACGACAGCGAATTGCGATACGTCGACATCCACGTCGGCTTCGATACCGCCCTGTCCCTGCTCAACAACCAGATCGTCGGACGTATCGAGATTGAAAAGGATTACGGAGCGCTGCCCGACGTGCTGTGCTACCCCGGTTTGCTCAATCAGGTGTTCATGAACCTGATCCTCAATTCGATCCAGGCCATCCGTGAAAAGGGCGTCATCCGGATCCGCACGCGGCGACTGCCATCCTCCGAGGTGGAGATTGTCGTTCATGACAATGGCGTCGGCATGAGTGAGGATTTGCAAAGGCGTATTTTCGATCCTTTTTTCACGACCAAGGAAGTCGGCGAGGGGAAGGGTCTCGGCCTGTCCGTCAGTTATGCCATTGTCGAAAAACACGGCGGCGTGATCGAGTGCCGGAGTGAGCCCGGCAAGGGAACAACCATGACCGTGCGCTTTCCCATCGAATTGCCCGCGTTGAAAAAAATAGTCATGTAATAGTTGAATCGGGGTCGCCCGGTTTCGTGTGTTAAATGCTCCACCCAGCGAGGTTTTATGAGGATCACCATCAACGAACCTGTCAAACTCAAGAAAGCGGAACGTCCGCTGGTTCTCGCGATTGACATCGGCACATCATCCACGCGGGCGTTGGTGTATGACGCCCTCGGCCGGCCCGTGAAAAAAATGGTTCACCAGATCGGGTATTCCATGACCACGACGCCCGAAGGCGGCGTCACCGCCGATCCGAAGTTCATCGTGGACAGCACGGCGGCGTGCATCGATGCGGTCATGGAAGCGTTGGGCGAACACGACGTCGACGTCAAGGCGGTGGGCTTCGATACGTTCTGGCACAACGTGATGGGCGTCGACCGGACCGGCAAGCCGACGAGTGCGCTGATCAACTGGGCCGACACCCGGCCGAGAATGGTGGTCGATGAATTGCGAAATATCCTGGATCCCGCCGACACGCACGCCCGAACGGGATGTGTCCTTCATCCGAGTTATCTGCCCGCCAAACTGTTGTGGTTCCGGAAACGCAACCGCGAGGTTTTCTCGCGCACCAAGACGTGGATGTCAATCGGCGAATACCTTTACCAGGTCCTGTTTGGCAAAACGGTTTGCGGTTTGTCGATGGCATCCGGGACGGGCCTGCTCAACCAGAACACGGCCACGTGGGACGACAAAGTTTTTGCCGCGCTGCCCGTGACGCCCAAATCGCTGCCCGAGTTGGGTGACATCGATACGCCGCTGGTCGGATTATTGCCGGCGTATGCGCGGCGCTGGCCCGCCCTGAAGGACGTGCCCTGGCTGCCCGCCGTGGGCGACGGCGCCAGTTCCAACGTCGGTACCGGCTGCGTCAACAAAGATCAACTGTGTATGGTGATGGGCACGTCGGGCGCGATGCGTGTGTGCTGGGAAGCGGAATCGGTGGACATTCCGCCTGAACTTTGGGTGTACCGCGTGGATCGACGGCGATTCCTGATGGGCGGCGCGTTGAGCGACGGCGGCAATCTGCGCAAATGGCTCGGCAGTCGTCTCGGGCTCGAAGGCGGCAAGAAAGCCATCGACGCCGCACTGAATGCCGTGAGACCCGATTCGCACGGTTTGACTGTGTTGCCGTTCTGGGCGGGTGAACGGTCGACCGGCTGGCATGAAAACGCCCGCGGGGTGATCACCGGCCTCAATCTCAGCCTGACTCAGGAAGGCCTGATCCGGGGCGTGCTCGAAGGGTTGTGTTACCGGTATGCGGCGATCTACGATATTTTCAAACGCCAGAAAATGCCGCTGAATCAGATTGTGGCATCCGGCGGCGGGTTCATCGACTCGGCTGTGCTGACGCAGGTCATGACGGATGTGCTGGGCGCGCCCGTGACGCAGTCCGGAGAAGCCGAAGGATCGGCCCGCGGCGCGGCCATTCTCGCCCTCGAAGTCATCGGCGTCTTCAAACAATCGTCCGACGCACCCATGCCGCTGGCCAGGACGTTCAAACCGGATATGAAACTCAACCATGTCTACCGGGATGCCAGGGAACGGCAAAAAGCCCTGTACGATTTGATGGCCAGGGAATGGTGGGAAAAGGATTATTGATCGCTTACCAGACGCCATCAATCATGAAAAACGTTTCTCGACGATCTCAAATGGCCGTTTTCGTGTGTATCATGATGGCCGCCTCGTCGACGCTGCAGGCTCAAACCTACACCCTTCGCGGCCAGGTGACGGACGCGGCCTCTGGGAAACCGCTGGCTTTGGTTGACGTCACATTGAGCGAATTGAAGAAAAGCGATGTGTCCAACAGCGCGGGAGCGTTTGAAATTGTCAACGTGAAGCCGGGTTCGTATTCACTTTATTTCAGGCGTATCGGTTACAAAGTGGCAAGGCGAAAAGTGAACATTACGAAAGACCTATCGCTGATGGTGGCTCTCGAAGAGCAGTCGATCCAGTTTGATGCCATCGAGATCACAGCGGGGGAGGCAGGGCCATTTCGTGAAGAACCTTCCTCCTCGTTCGTCACATCCCGTGATCTCGTCGGGAAGACCGGTATTTACTCGCGCGACGTCTATCGGGGCCTCCAAGCCTTGCCCGGTATGGCCCACAACGAATGGAGCGCCAAGCCACATATCAAGGGCGGCCACCCCGATGAAACGGCTGTGCTTATTGACAACCTTGAAATCTACGAACCGTTTCACCTCGATGAAATCGACGGACCTTTCAGCCTTGTGGGATCGGACGTCGTGAAAGACATGCAGGTTTTTTCGGGTGGATTTTCGGCCAGACATCCGGATAAAATGTCCGGCATTGTACGCCTTCGTACCATCGATCGCGTGGATCATGATTCCATTCGGGCGTCGGTCGATATGATGGGCGCCTCCGTTTTGATCAGCCAGCGTCTCAACGAAAACCTCAGCGTATACTCCAGCGGCCGGCGGAGTTTTGTATACATCACGGAAAAACTCAACGATACGAAGTACCCATCGGAGGTGTATGACCTTTGGAACAAATTCGAATGGGTGCCCGACGGAACCAATCGTTTTCAATTTGAGTTCCTGCTCATGAGCGACCGGCTCGAATATCGGCAGGACTCCGCGTATGTCCGGAATGAATTCTTCAAGAGCCGCAAAGTCAATTACAATCTGTGGGCCAACTGGAACCACGTGGTGACGACGTCCTATTTCGTGGTCACGACCCTGGGTTACCAGACGGTCGACCGGTCATCGACGTTTGCCTTTGATGCCAGCATTACAGAGGACAATCTGGACCGCCGTGGCGGGAAAATTCTGACTGCCAAACAGGATCATCATCTCTGGCTGGGCGCCCGTCATACGATCGAAAGCGGATTTGAATTCGATCAACTGCTCACGACATATCGGTACCGCGAATATCGGCTGAATGCGACGGAGAGCAGTGAGGATATCGTTGCCATGGATATCATTGATATGAACAAGTCCATTGACGGATACAAGGTCTCAGCCTACGGGCAAGACCGGTTTCGTTGGTCGGAACGATTCCAGAGTACCGTGGGCATGCGGTTGTCAGGCCAGAGTTATTCCCACGGCGTACAATGGATGCCGAGGGTTGCCCTGCAGTTTGACGCCACAGAGCGTCTCCGCTTCACGCTGGCGTATGGGTGGTATTATCAGCCCGACAACCTGCTGCGGCTGAGGGTGTATCAAAACCAATTCAGACCCGAGGCGGAACCGGAGAAGAGCGTTCATTATATGTCGGGCTTCGAATACCACTGGCCGGCGGGCGCGACGGTGTCGGGCGATGTGTATTTCAAGGACTACACCCGTCTGCGTGACGACTACGATTACGACTTTTTCAATCGCATCGAAGGTGTCGGTATCGTGGACAAGCCGTTTGAAACCCGAAGCGGACATTCCTACGGGCTCGATCTGTCTGCGGACGTACGCTGGAAGGACATCCACACCGCCAGTTTGTTGTATTCCTACGCTCATCATCGCATCGCCAACTACGACGGCCTCAGCACGATCCGCGACCTTGGCAGGATCCACTCGGCAGGCTTCACGTACGAAGTCCGTTTACCCGGTTACGCGACCGGCAGTCTCCAATGGAGGATTCATTCGGGCGATCCTTTCACACCCACATTTGTGCAGGTTCTTGGCGACAGTTCGGTTGGGGACAGCCGTGTGTACTACAGGACGGCGAAGAAGAACAGCGCCACATTGGCGTCGTTTCATTCCATGGATCTGCGGCTTGAAAAGAAATGGATATGGGATGAAACGGCGATTTCGGCCTTCGTCAGCGTCATCAATGTCTACGGCCGTCGGAATGTCCGCCAATACACATGGCGCAGGGAAGTGGAAGGCGGCCGCATTGTGGGATTTCGCCGGGAAACCCAATCCTATTTTCCACGGTTCTTCCTGGCCGGCGTTAGTGTGGAACTCAGCCTTTTCGGTTCATGATCGCCCTACGGAGACACCGATGAAATCACGCATGGCCTTGCTGTTCTGCACATGTCTGTGGGCTTGTGAATCGGATGAACATACGGTTTCGACGTTTGAGAAGACGATCTCCTACGGCCGGAGAGATATCGCCTCCCACGTGATATCGGTTGATGGCGGTTTCGTCGTCACCGGCCAGACGGAAAGTTTTCGGGGTAATCAGGACGTGTACGTGATCGGCATCGATGGCAACGCGAATCAGCGCTGGGCCCGCACGTTTGGATCGGATGGGCCGGACTACGGATTTGCGTCCGCCGGCCTTCCCGACGGTACGATCGTCGTGGCTGGCAGACGATGGATGAGCCGCCGCGGCTATGATTTTTACTTCTTTGGGCTGAACGGGACCGGGCAACAGCTGTGGAGCCGGTCCTTTGGAGAAGGGGGCGATGATGAAATCCGGAGCGTGGCGCGGGCCAATGACGGGGATATCGTGATGGCCGGAACCGTCAGCCTTGGGCGCGTCGATCCGGTGGTGATGAAACTCTCCACGACGGGCGACGTCCGGTGGATACGGACTATTGGCGATTCGAACATCGCCGATTTCGGAATGACCATTCAGACGGTAGGCGCCGGAGGCTATGTCATGAGCGGCCACTCCGTGCTTCCGACTGTCCAGGAGCGGACCTTTCTGGCCCGGCTGGATGACAGCGGTGGCATGACATGGAAATTCAATTACGGTGAGATGCGCAATCGCAACAACTGCCTGGTGGCGACCTCCGATGGGGAATACCTCGCCGCCGGCCGGGCATATCTGGGACTGGGAAAATGGAGTGCGTGGGCCGTCCGGGTCCTCGGCGATGGGTCGGAGGCATGGGAACAGATCTTCCATTTCAGCGGCTCGGGATACGACGAAATATATTCAGTCGTGGAATCGGACCATGGGACGATCGTGGCTACAGGCACCGCGTATGACGACAGTCTCGCATTCCAGGCTTTCATCATGGAGGTTGATGGCACAGGATCCGTCCTGTGGTCGCACAAATATGGGGGCCCGGGCCATGAGGCCGGTCATGCCATCCTGCGTATGACATCGGGTTACCTGGTCGTGGGTTCGACCACGAAAACACTGCAGGCCTCAGAGGATGTGTACGTTTTGAAGACCGATAAGCAAGGCCTGATTGAGGTGGATTAGTATCACTTGAAATAACTCTCCTACTAATGTACCTTTTCTGCGAGGACCCGAAAACGTCGAGCCCCATCCATCTATCATCAACCTGTAGGGAGGTTGTCATGAGACACTTAAGAATCATGTCAGCAGGGAAAATGGTGGTCTTCATGCTGTCCGTTATGTTGAGTTCATCGGTCGTGGGACAGATACCGCCAAACAATCTCGGTCAGATCGTGGAGGTGGCGAC
>CAZJBS010000020.1:0-56454 GCA_964544475.1 uncultured Bacteroidota bacterium
GAATCTGTCAAATCTCCAAAAAAAGTACAAGATCATTTTTCGGGAACGGCACTAGGATGGCGTTGAGCGGCGGTGCGAATTAATTCGAATGACGGCCAACGCCATAATAATCATAGTCAGATCCAGTGAAAGGGAAAAAGTGCGAGTCGTATCGAGAGCATCGCCAAAGCAGTAACAGGCTTCGGTGCTGGCTGACGAGAGATGGAGCCTATTAGTCGTCAGGAAAAGCCCGTGTTCTTGTCGGAGGGTTTGTTCAACCTGGTCTGAGAAAGGATTGCTCGCGCGATCAAGGGATTATGTTGCAAAGTAGTATTCAAAATATTGAATGCAGTCAATCGTCTGAACCTATGCAGCCAGTACATGTGAACCACAATTTGATCGGCGCGGTGTTATTTTGTGACTCACGGGGTTGGCATCATTTCTGCCATGATTTATGGTGCAGTGATAAGTAACTAAACTCAACAAAACTCAAAGGAGGAGCTATGTTTGGCTTAAGATCGTTTTTAGTCGTGCTATTGGCAGGCTTTGTTGGCCTGGTCGTTGCGTGTTCGGAAGATTCCGGATTGTCAGGGTCGGCAGGTGTGTCCCTTGACAAGAAAGTAGGAGGGGATGAACTCCTGGTATTTGGCTTGAAGATAGTGAACAATTCGTCAAACGGCTACTGCTACCAACTGAAACAGGACGCGTACGTCTATGCCGAGGAATGTCTGGGGCCCGATGGAGACTATGATACTTATGTCGGGTTGAATTCCGGCGCGTCGTGGACGCTCTGGACCTCGCATTGCGGAGTGTCGTACAAGGGCATTAACAAATGGGTCTTCCACGACTCCACCACAACGGGTGGTCAAAATGTTATTGGCATCAATAGCCAAGGTCTCTACCGAATTTCTGGAGATTTTGTGATTGACGCCCCATACAACGTCAAAGACTGCTGGTAGCTACCTGCCTATCTGATAGGCGTGGGCCCCAAGCAAAAGGAATCCGGCGGCAAATGCGCCGGGTTCCTTTTCTTTTCAATGCTCTGCAAAACGTTGTGCTTTCTCCATCGGCGGCCACAAGACTCATGCAAAAAAGCTCAATATCATGGTGGAGACAAACGACCTCCTTCCGACGTTCAGTTTTTCGATACCACTGAGGGCGGAAGCGACTGCGTGATGACTTTACTCGTGACCGAAGCACGCGATTGATCCGGGAGACGGTGCGCGTCTCCTGAGCGGTGAACCCCACTTCCAATTAAGACCGTTCCGCAAGATCGGCAAGGGCATGAAAGACGCACATCGAAAAAGCGTCAGTGCGTAGCCGTATCTGAGTTGCTACCCCATCCCCAACTTCACCATCTTCATATGCAGCGTGGTCTTCTTCAGACCCAGCTTGCGCGCCGCCTCCGCTTTGTTGCCACCGCACCGTTCGATCACGCCGGCAATGTAGGCCCGTTGCATGTCTTCAAGGGTCTTGATCGGCATGCCGGGGCTGGCCGGCACGTCCGATACAAGATCATCCGACGACTCGTCCGATAAGTGGTCCGCCGTCAATTTAGTGCCGGAACAGAAGACGACAGATCTCTGGACGGTGTTCTTGAGTTCACGAATATTACCCTTCCAGGCTCGATTCGAGAGGATCTGAATAAACCTTGGATCGATATCCTGAATCGTCTTGTTGAGCTCCGTGGCGAATCTTCTGACAAAATGATGGACCAGCAACGGGATATCCTCCCGGCGTTCGCGAAGCGCGGGAATGTGGATGGGAAACACATTGAGCCGATAGTACAGATCTTCTCTAAACCGTCCATCAAGGACTTCTTTCTTCAGGTCGCGGTTGGTGGCCGCGACGATCCGCACATTGATTTTGCGGTCGGTGTGTTCGCCCACCCGGCGTATGGTCTGGTTCTCCAGTACCCGTAACAACCTCACCTGAAGAGACAGTCATGAAATGAGCGACGACCAAATTGACTTTGGGAGAGGTTAACATTAACTTGTAAAAGAGACTCAAATGGCGGTTTCATCCGCACTTCGGCGACGCTTTGCACGACCGTCCCCACTACAGCTTCTTATCCCACACCAAACGGTGTGGATGAAAACCGGTCTTTCCCTCATGCTTCCTTGCTCTGTTTGACAGTAACGGAAGTCGATTTATGCGCCTCACACTGACATGGGTGTTCTGTTGTCTTTGCTGTGCGCTTCATGCTCAAGGCGATGAAGGGCTTCCATTCGTACGGAATTATTCCCCGAAGGAATATGGCGGGGGTCCTCAAAATTGGGCTTTTGTCCAGGACGAGCGAGGGGTCATTTATTGCGCCAATAATGTCGGGGTTCTGGAGTATGATGGAAAATATTGGCGGACGATCCCCGCGTCCAACCGAACGGCGATCGGGTCATTAGATCTGGATAAACATGGGCGAATCTATGTTGGGGCGACAGGAGACTTTGGATACCTGCAGTCCGATTCTGTCGGGCGATTGCAGTACGCCTCCTTACTTCACAAAGTTGATCCTGCCTATCACGATTTCGTCGATGTATGGGATACCTATGCGGTAGGCGAGAAGGTTTGTTTCACTTCGAACAAATACATCTTCTTGTGGGACGGCAATATGGTGAGGGTGCTCATCCCAAAAACATCTATTCAGCGTTCTTTTGAGGTTGATGAAAGGCTTTTTGTCCGACAGCGCAGCCTTGGTCTGTATGAAGTGATCAAGGACTCCCTCGTGCTTGTCCAAGGGGGTGAGGTGTTTCGTGATGAGGCCATCTACGCGATGATCCCGTATGATCAGGGCCGGGTACTCGTAGCTACCCGAAAAAGGGGATTCTTCATTCTGGACGAAAGCGGCGCCAGGCCGTTTCCGACAGAGCTTGACGAATTCGTTACATCCAACCAGGTCTACGAAGGTATCCGGTGGAAGGACCGATTCATTCTGGCCACGCGCCGAGGCGGCGTCGCCATCATGGACAAAACAGGAAAGTTGATCTCTGTGCTAAGCAAGAACTGTGGCCTGCAGGATGACAAAGTGAACCATGTTTTCGTAGATCGCGAAGACGGGTTGTGGATGGCATTAGACAATGGCATTTCTCGAGTTGAAGCTTTTTCTCCGTTCACCCTCTATGGTCGCGAAACCGGATTACATGGCATCGCATTGGCCATCACGCGTCACGAGGGTATCCTGTATGTTGCGTCAGGACAGGGCGTTTACTATTTGAGGCAGCGAAAAGCCAAAGACAGAGGGAAAGAGTGGGCGTACCAATTCGAGCCTGTGACTAACATAACGAGTCAGAGTTGGTTTCTTCTGTCGCTGGAAGATGCTCTTCTCGCTGGCACAAGCGATGGAATTTATCAAATCGACCATTTCAATGGATCATTGGTTCGATCGGATGGCGGTGGTTTTTCGTTAGTGCGCTCACGATTCGATTCATCGCTTTTTATCGCGGGGCTTCGCAACGGACTGGCTCTATTGCGGCGCGAGCACGGCTATTGGAAGGATCTGGGCAGATTGCCCGGCATCCATGAGGGCATTCGGTGCATTGTTGAAACCCGCGACGGAGAATTGTGGTTGGGGACCGGGTTTCAGGGCGTCCTCAGAGTCCGAATCAAAGGTATTCCACCCAAGGAGAGTCACAGGATGCAGGACTTGCCGGTTCAGGTTGACCGTTTTGGAACCCGCGATGGAATTCCGGAGGGAGGTGTTTTCGTTTTCAGTGTTTCTGATCGCGTCGTTTTTGGAACCGAAAAAGGATTGTACCGATTTGACGCTGGGTCGGGAAAATTCACGGCGGATTCGACGTTTGGAGTCGAGTTCACGGACAGCTCAGCGGCCATCGAAGCCATCGTTGAAGATGCGTCGGGCAATGTCTGGATTTCAGGAACGAGTCGTTCGAATGTGGCCCATATGTTGAGACAACCCGACGGATCTTTCAAGGTTGAGTCCTCCCCCTTTCTGCGACTGCCGGATTTCAAGGTCTTCGGCATCTATCCGGATGAGCGGGGTTTGGCATGGTTTGCCGGTCCCGACGGGTTAATACGTTACGACGGCAACGTTCGGAAAGATTACGGATCCGAGTTTGGCGCCTTGATTCGGAGCATGAGTATTGGTGCGGATTCCATGGTTTTCGGCGGAGTCTTTGGGCTGCGTCGGCTGGCGCCGATTGGCTATCTCAGCACGTTCATCCGTTTTGAGTTTTCCGTTCCTCAATATGATCTCGAGACAGGCAACATGTTCCAGACGTATCTTGAGGGGCTGGATGAAGAATGGTCGCGATGGTCGCCCGATGGCGCCAAAGAGTATACCCGGTTGCATGAAGGTCGTTATCGTTTCAAAGTGCGAGCGAAAAATGTATATGGTCACCTCGGTAGAGAGGCCGACATCGAGTTCATCGTTCTCCCTCCTTGGTATCGTTCGTGGTGGGCGTATGGCGCTTATGTGATCGTGTTTGCATTTTTGCTGTACCAGGCCGAAAAATGGAGGAATAGGAAGTCGGAACGGGAGAAACAGGTTCTGGAAAAGATTGTCGCAGAGCGAACCACGTCCCTGCTTCAGAAGACGGAACAGCTCGAGAAGATCAATCTGATCGTTAGAAGCATCAATTCTGAAATCGAATTTGTCCCGCTGCTACGCGCGTTGCTCAGCCAAATGCGGATCATTGGCGGCGTCGAACGGACTGCCGTTCTGGTTCGTGAGAGTACGGATGATACTTTCGTATTCAAAGTATGCGAAGGATGGGACCTCGCCGACCTTTCGCCGGTTCGCATGACGCTGGAAGAGTCCGAAAGCCGATACACACGCTTATCCGACGAAATATATGACGATATTTTCGTGGCGAAGAATGTGTCGGCACGATCAGGAACGTCTGCGCTTGCACATCTCCAAACTCCCAAATCCATGCTTGTCATGCGTATACGGGTGAGCGGCCATATCAAAGGGTATCTTGTCTTCGACAATATGAACAATGAAGACGCATTTGATGATCGAGATGTTGAACTATTAAAGAATTTGAAGGAACATATTGTGTCAGCGTTTATCAAAGTCAAATTACTTGACGAACTGAAGGTCCTCAATGAAAAGAAGAATGAATTTCTTGGCATCGCGGCCCACGATCTTCGTTCACCTCTCAACGCGATCGTCGGATATTCAAGTCTCATGATAGAGGAATTGAAATCGGGAAAATTCAATGCCGGCCATTCCGTCGAGGATTTGGAAGATATTCTGCACGCCGCCCAGAGAATGGTCCATCTTATCGGCGAACTCCTCGACATTTCGGCTATCGAATCCGGTAAGGTTGTCATGAATCGTACTTTGGTCAACTTGAATGGGATTCTGCGCGAATGCCACCGCACGGCCTTTAAACAGGCCATGCAAAAGAAGCTCACTATCATGGTGGAAACAAACGACCGCCTTCCGTTTGTGTACGTCGACCCCTTGCGCATTTCGGAAGCTCTGGACAACCTTGTGGACAATGCAATCAAATACACTTTTCCCGGTGGACAAATCCACATCTCTGCGGAGTTGAACGGTTCCGAAGTGATCGTGGCCGTAAGGGATACCGGTCAAGGCCTTGACGAAGAGGATTTGCAGTCGGTTTTCAAGAGTTTCAAGAAATTAAGCGCACGTCCGACCGCCGGCGAGTCGAGCACCGGACTCGGATTGGCCATAGTCAAAAAAATCGTCGAAATGCACGAGGGGCATGTCGGAGTTATCAGCGGGAAAGGACAAGGATCGACGTTCAGTTTTTCGATACCACTGAGGGCGGAAGCGACTGCGTGATGACTTTACTCGTGACCGAAGCACGCGATTGATCCGGGAGACGGTGCGCGTCTCCTGAGCGGTGAACCCCACTTCCAATTAAGACCGTTCCGCAAGATCGGCAAGGGCATGAAAGACGCACATCGAAAAAGCGTCAGTGCGTAGCCGTATCTGAGTTGCTACCCCATCCCCAACTTCACCATCTTCATATGCAGCGTGGTCTTCTTCAGACCCAGCTTGCGCGCCGCCTCCGCTTTGTTGCCACCGCACCGTTCGATCACGCCGGCAATGTAGGCCCGTTGCATGTCTTCAAGGGTCTTGATCGGCATGCCGGGGCTGGCCGGCACGTCCGATACAAGATCATCCGACGACTCGTCCGATAAGTGGTCCGCCGTCAATTTAGTGCCGGAACAGAAGACGACAGATCTCTGGACGGTGTTCTTGAGTTCACGAATATTACCCTTCCAGGCTCGATTCGAGAGGATCTGAATAAACCTTGGATCGATATCCTGAATCGTCTTGTTGAGCTCCGTGGCGAATCTTCTGACAAAATGATGGACCAGCAACGGGATATCCTCCCGGCGTTCGCGAAGCGCGGGAATGTGGATGGGAAACACATTGAGCCGATAGTACAGATCTTCTCTAAACCGTCCATCAAGGACTTCTTTCTTCAGGTCGCGGTTGGTGGCCGCGACGATCCGCACATTGATTTTGCGGTCGGTGTGTTCGCCCACCCGGCGTATGGTCTGGTTCTCCAGTACCCGTAACAACCTCACCTGAAGAGCGGGGGAAGTCTCGCCGATTTCATCCAGAAAGATGGTACCCTCATCGGCGGCCTCCAGGAGACCGATCTTGTCCTGCAAGGCGCCGGTGAAAGCGCCCTTCTTGTGTCCAAAGAGTTCGCTTTCCAGAAGGGTCTCGGTCATGGCTGCGCAATTCTGGATAATGAATGGCCTGTTCTTGCGAATACCGTTGTAGTGGATGGCCCGTGCAACGAGTTCCTTGCCCGACCCGGTTTCTCCGGTGATCAGGACGGTCAGATCGTTGTCGAGCACCCTGCCGATCAGCCGAAAGACATGCTGCATGGATGGGCTCTGCCCGATGATCTCGCTGAATTGGAATTGTTGAGCCAGTTCCTGCCTCAACCATTGTTGTTCGCTCTTGAGTTGGTCGAACATGCGGGCGTTTTCCAGCGCAACGACCGCTTGGGCCGCAAAAGCCTCGAACAAGGCGAGATCGGATCGGGAGAAACGATGTGTCGATCGATCCGTGTCCACATACAGGACGCCCATGAGCCGCTCCCTTGAAATCAGAGGAACGCACATCGCCGCTTTGAGGTCAAGTTCGGCGACGCTTTGCCTGTTCTTGAAATCGGCATCCGAAGGGACGTCGTCGACCATGCGGCTGGCTAGCGATTGGGATACTTCGGCTACGAGTGAGTGGCTGAATGCCACGTTCTCCACATCGTCAAAACCAAAGGACGTTCGGATCTGCAGGTCGCTCGTGTTGTCTTTCAGGAGCAACAGGCCGCGTTGTGCCTGGGTGATGTCTCGCACCGACTGCATGATCAGGTCGAGGGCCTCCTGAAGATTGAGTGTGGCAATGTGCCTGCTGACGTCGAGCAATTTGCGCAGGCTGGCGTTTTCGGCATTGAGAGCCTCCAAACTGTGACGCTGCATGTGGTCAAGGGATCGCAGGATGTCGTCGCTGGAATTCATGGGTTGGTCCCGGATAATATGGTTCGCAATTCATCAAGCACGCGGTCTACGGCGTACTGACGGATGTAGGTGGTACGTTGATTCTCATTGAGCAGAAGAAGCGCCCGCTTGAGGTTGAGGACACACAGATTGGCATGTGGTCTGGCGTCCGTGAGTCGGCCGGCCCGGTGCGCCTCGACGGCCATCGCATGGTTCTTTCTCCAAGCCTCGGTATCGGTTTCGATGATCACGCCTCGGTCGGATGCCTCTGCGCCCATGTCGCCGGAGAGGCTTGTAGTCACCATGGACGAAACAGCCTTGTCAAGATACATCGACGCACCGGCGGTCTGGCCGGCCTCCGTTAGCGCCTTGTAATGGTCGAGGTATACGCGCGCGGCATCCGCGCGGGTTGGCTGTTTCTCAACTTCTTCAAGCGCCACGAGGGATTTTGTCAGTCGCTCCTCTTTTATCGATGTTCCGGATAAGACTGACCGACCGGTGTCCGATCGGACTGATGATTGGGCCAGGCAGTCCTTCATGGATTGGATAACGTCATTCACGGTATAAAAGCGGCGTTCCGGGTCGGGATCCATCATACGTCGCACCAGCGACGCCACACCGGAGGGCACATCCGGACGGAGATCCGAGACGAGGGGAGTGTCTTTGCCGGACCACATCGAGTGAAGGAGGCCGATTGCATTGTCATCCTCGAATGGAGGCTGTCCGCACAAAGTTTCGAAACACACCACGCCGAGGGAGTAGATGTCGGCCCGCTGATCAACTTTACGTCCGGCGGCCTGTTCGGGCGCCATGTACATCAGCGTACCCACGATGGTATCGGCCTGCGTGATCGTTCCCAGGTCCAGCGAACGGGCGAGTCCGAAGTCCATGAGCACGACGCGGTCGCTCCAGGGAACGGGTAGTTGGCCGGAATAGCGCTTCGGCCGCGAGCCGGACGGAGTGCTTCTTTCTTTACGAATGAATATGTTTTCCGTTTTGATATCTCTATGAATAATGCCATGGCCATGAATGAAGGCAAGAGCATCGGCCACGGGAAGAAGGGCTTCAAGGGCTGTGGTCCATGGAAGAGCGCCGAATTCGGCAATCCTTTTTGACAGGGGCTGGCCTTCGAGCAATTCCATACTGATGTAACCTCGTCCGGCGGCCTCGCCTGTTTCGTGGATCCGGACGATATTGGGATGGACGAGCGTGGTCATGAAGCGTCCCTCCCTAAGAAATCGAGTCCGATTCGTTTCTTTTTCGGTGAGCCGGGATTGCAGCAGTTTGAGGGCCACGGTTTCTCCGGTGATGAAATTACGGGCCTGGAAGACCTCTCCCATTCCGCCTTCACCGATCTTGCGCAGGATCTTGAAATGGCTGACATACCGCAATCGGCGATACTCCTTATAGTACCGCCGCCAGGAGATGCCCGCGTAAATCAATCCAAGCGCCAGTCCGGCCATGATGAAACGGAACCACCATGTTTGCCAGTAATATGGCTGAATTACAATCGTGAGAAACGTGCCTGCCTCATTCCAGACGCCGTCGTTGTTGGAGGCCTTGACACGGAAGGTGTACGTGCCCGGATCGAGGTTGGTGTAACTGACGTAGCGACGGGTGTCGCAGTAGGTCCAGTCCCTGTCAAAACCATCAAGCCGGTAGGCATATCGGTTCTTGTGAGACGAGGAAAAACTGAGTGCCGCAAACTCAAAAGATAATATCCTGTCGTCCGGTCCGAGTGTTACATACTTCTTCCTCTGTATGGACGAATCCAGTAGTGCTTCTTTATTGTGGATTCTGAAAGATGTGAGAACGACAGGCGGCGGAACCAGGTTTTCGACAAGATCATCGGGATCAATCACATTCAGACCATCCAAATTCCCAAAATAGAGGCGGCCTTTCTTGTCCTGATGATAGGCCCCTTGGTTGAATTCGTTGGCGAGAAGTCCATCGTGAGTGTCGAATGTTCGAATACGGCCAGTTGTTGGATCGTAGCGGGCCAAACCACGATTTGTACTCAACCATATCTGGCCATGATGATCGGTCAGCACGCCGTATATGATATCATCCGGTAACCCATCCGTGGTCATGACTGTTCGAAAATCACCAGTTGTGAGGTTCAAGCCGTTCAAACCCCCTCCGTGCGTCCCAATCCATAACACGGTATCGGAACCGACTATTTGATCGGTCATGCACCAGATAACATTGCTGGAGAGCGTGGAAGGGTTGGAAGGCTCGTGCAGAAATCGCTCGAACGTTCCGGACAACTGGTCGAACCGATTGAGGCCATCATATGTGCCAATCCACATATCTCCTCTCCGGTCATAGTAAACTGCGTGAACCCGATTGTTGCTGATGCTTCCGGTGTCGTTTTCCGCAAACACGTATCGGCGGACAACGCGCCCCGAGTCTGTGTCAAAAAGATTCAGGCCGCGAGTTGTGCCAATCCAAAGCTGCTTCGAACCTGGCTTGGGCGCGATACAGAAAACCGTCGGGCCGGTCAGCGTCGAGTGGTCGTTTGGGTTTGATCTGTAATAGCTGAATCTGTGGGCTTTGCGATCAAAGTGGTTGAGGCCTCCGCCATTCGTTCCTATCCACAAATTCTCGTCGGCATCCAAGTAGAGGGAGAGAATACGATTGGAGTTCGGAGAGGAACCGGGGACGCCTTGTCGCAACAAGCGGTTTTTTTCACTACGAGTGTTCCATACAAGAATTCCATCCAACGTCCCAAGGAATATTTCGGTTTCGGTCACGTGGATGGCCGTCACCTGAGCCGTCGTAAGGTAATTATTCGACGAAGTTGATGGATTTCCAAGGCGTTTTTCGTATCGATCAATTTTGAACACTCCTTTGACATCGGAGCCGATCCAGACCGTGCCACGCCTATCCTGAAACAAAGCTGGAATGTGGGTGACGGCCTTGCCTCCCGTTCCCAAGAGGTTGATTTGACAGACGGAACCCATTTGGTTGATTTTGTACAACCCTGTTTGACTTGTGCCCACCCACATGTTGCTTTCATGGTCCGCCAGCAAGGAAGATATGACAGGGTAGGGATGGTCTGAGGATAGAGGAATCACGCTGTGCTTGCGATCAATGAGGTTGACACGTATGAGGCCCCGCATGGATCCCAACCAGCACGTGTCCCCCCTCAGGACAATTTCGTTGATGCTGTTGATCGATGTATCGGACCCCGTTGCAAAATCCAAGTGGGCGAACGTATCGGACACCGGATCAAGGATGTCCAGCCCTCTGCGCGTGCCGACCAGCACGAACCGGTCACGCCATATTGAAACTGCATTGACAATGGCATTGCTGAGCCGGCCCTGCGAAGCCGCATAGCGACGACATCGGCCGGTCTTCGGATCAAATCTGTTCAAGCCGTTCTGAGTCCCGATCCAAATCATGCCGTCCCGACCCGATGAGGCGATGGAGAAAATCGTGTTATGACTCAGCGACGATGTATCCGATGGAATGGAGAAGTATCGTCTGATCGATCTGGTCGACGGATTGAGTCTGTTCAGGCCACGCTGGGTACCGATCCAGATCACGGAGTCGGTTGCGTACAGTGATTGAATCGAATTATCGGACAATGAGCTGGAATCGTCCGAACGGTACTGCATCAGTGTTGCGCCATAGCCGTCATAGAACGACAATCCGGCAAACGTACCGACAAGCAATAAACCGGATGGGTCCTGCGAAATCGCCCTGATGGACTGATTGGGAAGCTCGATGGCACAGGACACCGCCGATTCCGTTGCACCGTTCTGCGCCTGCGCCTGGAGCATGGACAAAGTGAGGACCATACCACGCATAACAAAAGTCCAGCCCTTGATGTCAAGGACTGGACTTCTTCGCTTCGTTGTACACGAAACCGACATTAATCCGAAGGTGGATCTTCTTGTATTGGAGGCAGCCCGATCGTGATATACAGATAAGAAACGTACGTTGCGTTGTAGAGCGGGGTAGTCTCCTTCTGAAGTACGAGCTCCAATCTCGGCATGTCACCGCCATCGGCCGGCGTGGCGTCGCTATATGTGAACGAACAACTCCGCTCGGTCGATATGATGTTTCCATTGAGCTTCCACGTATATAGCATGGATGGAAGTACCGGCGCCGTATACGTGTGAACGATGTCGGGCGAAGAGGCAGTCCTGAAGATGTGAATACCGCGACCAACGAGTTGCCCGTTTTGCCGGAGACTGCAGCTTCGATAACAGGCCGCGTTCGTATGGGCATCCTGAATGATCATGCCACCATAGGGCCAGTACTCTGAGTAGTACAGGAACGGATCCAAACTGTAGTTGCAGGGAGGATTGTTACCACCGGGACCGTCATCGTCCTCCACAATCACGGGACCGTTGATGGGGTCAAATTCAGCTCCTGCATATTTCCAAAAAGAAACTCCGTCCGCGGTCACACTATCTGCCGACTCATCGCTGCTACACCCTTGAAACAAGGTTAGTGAAAGGGCCATAGCGATGGCAAGAAGCATCGGTGTTTTCATACTGTTCTCCCGTTCGTTTTGTTAGTTTGCCGCTGGATAACTAAAGGCAATGTATAGTAAGCCTATCGCAGAATCAAGATTGATTGTTGCACATAGCATGCAAAGGTCGCGCCATGTCTCAGCAATCATTGGGGCTGCGTAGAATTTGAAGATAATGTAATTCCTTACAAATTCGGAATGGCAATGTTGAATTATTGAACGCGGCGAGGTCAATTGGTTGAACTTGACCCCATCGATGCGATTGGATACACTTTGTTGAACTTCAATGAGTTCGAAATTACGATGCGCAAAACAAAAAAGGCCGCTTCCCGAGTGGGAAACGGCCCTGATTCCATCGGGGTTATGGACTAGTGTCCTTCGGAGAACTTTTTCAGTTTGGTGTGGTTGCGAAGAAACGTCGGAATATTGCGGTCTTCGTTGTCCGTGCCTGTTTTCTGAAGCAGGCCCTGGGACGGGATATCCACCTCTTCGATTTCGGTTTCGATCCGTTGAATGGCCGGTTTTTCCAGCGTTTTGTATTTGTTGGCTTTGGCATCGACGGCGTGATCGTAATTCTCATAAATCTGCTTGATGCTGCGCCGGGAGAGGGACATGCTTTCCTGGGGCCGGGACTCCTCTTCATGGGCGCGACGCGCCTGCTTGCGATGCAGACCGGCGGCAATCACGGTCACGTGCACTTCGTTCTTCAGCGAATCGTCCACCGCCCATCCCCAGATGACATCCGCGTCTTCGCCGGCAACCGACGTGATCATGGTCGAAACCTCATTCACTTCTTCCGTCGTAAAATCGGGCGGACACACCAGGTTCAACAGAATGCCCGACGCGCCTTCGATGTGCGTCTCTTCGAGCAGGGGTGAATTCATCGCCTGTTGTACGGCGTCCTTGCCGCGGTTTTCTCCGGAGCCGACGCCCAATCCGATGATGGCATCGCCGGCGCCCAGCATGACCTTCTTGACGTCGGCAAAATCGACATTGACATAACCGGGGCTGGTGACCAGGTCGGAGATGCCGCGGGTGGCGCGGTACAGGACGTCGTCGGCGGCTTTGAACGCCTCCCGGAACGGCGTGCCTTTAGGCATCACCGTGAGCAGTTTTTCATTCGGGATGACAATCAGCGTGTCGACGTACGATCGCAGGGATTCCACGCCGCGCACGGCCTGGTTCATGCGTTTCGGCTGTTCGAAGGCAAAAGGTTTGGTCACGATGGCGACGGTCAGCGCCCCGAGGCCCTTGGCGATTTCGGCAATCACGGGCGCCGCGCCCGTACCCGTGCCCCCGCCCATGCCGCACGTGATAAAGACCATGTCCGAGCCCTCGAGAACGCTCTTGATCTGGTCGATATCCTCTTCGGCGGCGCGTTTGCCCGTGTCGGGATTGGATCCCGCGCCCAGGCCGCGCGTGAGCATCTTGCCGATTTGAATCCGGTGATTGGCCTTGTTCATTTCGAGCGCCTGAACATCCGTGTTGATGGCGATGAATTCGACCCCGACCAGGCTCGATTCGATCATGCCGTTCACGGCGTTGCACCCGCCGCCGCCAATGCCGACGATGCGCATTTTGGCGCCGTATTCTCTTGATTCGTCGTAAGAGATCATAACTCCTCCGAGTTGGTTTGCTTTTCTCTGACTATTACGAAATATCCTTTGTTGGTCTGGTATTAAAAGAATTCGTCCATCCAGCGCCGCATGCGCTCCATGATCTTGGCGTACTGTTTGTTGTCGCTGCTGTTGTGCAAATGATGCTCGTCCGTGGCGCCGTCACCCGCCGCCGTGGCGCCGGTCGATTCGCGGTCCTCGTTGCTTTCCTGAACGTCATGAAAATCCCCTTCGGCATCGATACCGTCCTTTTTCACGCCATAATGAATGAGACCGACGCCGGTGGCATAGATCGGACTGCCTGCGGTGTCCATCAACCCGCCCAGGCCGCGGGGATACCCGATCCGTACGGGCACTTTGAAAATTTCCGTGGCCAGTTCCACTGTGCCCGGCAATAACGAACCGCCGCCCGTCAGGACGACGCCGGCATTCATCAGGCTGAGCAGTTTGTTGGTTTGCATGCGATAATACACGAGATTGAAAATTTCCTGCATGCGCGCTTCGATAATTTTCGTCAGAAAACGCCGCTGGATATCGCGCGTGCCGCGGCCGCCGACGATGGGAATCGGGACGGTTTCCGCTTCGTCCACAAGCGCCTGCATGGCGCAGCCGTGAAATTTCTTGATTTCTTCCGCCTTGTCATAGGCGGTCTTCATGACAATGGAAATGTCGTTGGTGACCTGCTGGCCGGCCAGACCGATCATGTCCGTGTCACGGATGCTGCCGTCAAAGAACATGGCAATGTCCGTCGTGCCGCCGCCGATGTCGATCAATGCCACGCCGAGTTCCTGCTCCTCGACATCGAGCACCGCGTAGCTTGACGCGAGCGGCTCCAGCACGAGATCTTTGACTTCGAAACCCGCCCGATTGACGCACCGGAATATGTTTTGAGCGGACGCGACCGCGCCGGTGACGATGTGGGCTTCGACTTCGAGCCGCGTGCCGGTGAGACCGATGGGATTGCGAATGCCTTCCTGCTGATCCACAATGAATTCCTGGGGAATGACATGGATGATCTCGCGATCCATCGGCATCGTGATCGCCTTCGCGCCGTCAATGACGCGGCGCACGTCGTCTTCGGTGATTTCATGGTCGTCACGGCCCACGGAGACGACGGCATTGCTGTTGATGCCGCGGATGTGATCGCCGGCAATACCGACGTACACGGCATGGACCTTGACGCCGGCCATCAATTCGGCCTGGTTCATCGCCTTGCGGATCGATTCGACCGTGTGCTCGATATTGACCACCATGCCGCGTTTCAAGCCCACGGAGGGATAAGATCCAAGGCCGATCAGTTTGACTTCCTTGCCGGTGACCTCGGCGATCAGCGCGGCAATCTTCGTCGTGCCGATGTCCAGTCCTGCAATGATTCTATTTTTCATAACGCACCTGTGAAGTTAAGAAAACGCAACATGTTTTTGTCGTCTGTGTTTTCAAGATGCCGCCCTTTGATTCAGAATTTTCCCGTTCTTCGAACAACGATTTGTCCATCGAAGCGCAGATCAATCTCCCGGACATGCCTGAGTTCGGGATTTTGCCTGAAATAATTGGCCGCGGCGTTCAGATAAATAATCGTCCTTACGGAGTGCTCATCGTCCACGCGGAACGCCGTTCTTACGTTATTGAGATATACGATGAAGTCATCCTTCTGAACATTGATTTCACTGATTTCGTAAAACAGTGATTCCTGAACGTCGCGCACGCGGCCCATGAATTTCAGAATCGCCATGAGCTTTGGTGAATTCAGCGGGCGCCCGACCTGCGGGTTCACAACCAATCCGGTGACCACCGGCAGGTTGTAGATCATGTTGGAACGCAGTTTGGGTAATGTGAACCCGGATTCATCGACGGCGTACACATCCTCGCCGGTTACAAAGGCAAACGGCTGCCGTTCGTAGACCGTGATCACGATGCTCGAAGGATAACTGCGGCTGACGGCGACGTGGCGTACCAGCGGGTTGGTTTTGATGCGATCGGCGGTACGGACGACGTCGACCTGGCTCAGCCTTAATCCGTTTTCGATATCGGCCAGCCGCAGAATTTCATCCTTCGTCAGAATGCTGTTGTCACGCACGTAGACATTTTGCACGGTGAAGAGCGGTGAATCCACGACCCATTCCTGCCAATTAAACAAAAGCAACGCCATCAAAGACAGGATGACCACGGAGGCGATTTTAAACCGGCGTTTCCGCCGCTCATGGAGTAAGCGGGCCCTTTCGCGGTCCTCGGGCGTTTCCGGCCGGTGCCTGTGACGGGATTCTTCGCTGAGATAAAAGCCGTCGGCAAAATCACGGTTGATGATCAGACGTTCCGAATCCTTGCGGAGCAGTTCATTGGTGTCCGGCTCGGGTGGCTCTTCCGGAACTTCGGTCGGCAGAGGAATATCCTCCGGCACCGACGAGACAGGATCTGCCGCTTTTTCCACAACCGCGATTTCTTCGTTGTCCTTCGGCCGGGACATCAGAATGGGGTTTTCAAAATTCTTGACGAACGACACGGGGGTTTCATCGGAAGGGACTTCCGAGCGTTCCAGCGGGGACTCAAACGATGATCGTTTTTCGAGTAAAGCGCCCGCAAACAAGTCGGTTTGTGAGGTTTCACGTTTCCTTCTGATCATACCGTTCCGACGACGTGGAGGTCGTCCTCCGTAAATCCGACCAATTTGACTTCCAATTCCAGCGACACGCGATGGGTCGTGAAGACCGCCTGTCGTACCCTTCGGATGATCTCGAATACGTCCCGCGCCGTGGCGTGATTTTCATTGACGATGAAATTGGCGTGTTTGTCGGAAACCGCCGCCCCGCCGATGCGCATACCTTTGAGGTCGCAGCTTTCGATCAACTGCGCGGCATACTGTCCCGGCGGGTTCTTGAACACGCTGCCCGAACTCGGCAGATTGATCGGCTGGGTTTGCTGGCGTTTCTTCATGAATTCCTTGCGCCGCGCCGCCAGCGTTTCCGGATCGCCGGGTTCGAGTAGTAGATCCGCCGACAGCAACACGATACCTTCATCATCAAACGTTTCAACATGGCGGTATTCAAACCGGATGTCCTTGCGTCCCAGCGAGGTCAGCGTGCCATTCCGGAACATCGTAACCGTGTCCACCACATCGGCCATTTCCCGTCCGTGGCAACCGGCGTTCATCTTCAACGCCCCGCCGACCGTTCCCGGGATGCCGGCAAACATCTCGATGCCGGCGAGGGCATTTTTTTCGCATTCCAATACGAGTCGGGGCATGGTCACGCCGGTTCCAACGGTGACGCGGCGGCCATCAAAACGCGTGTCGGCGCAGGCTTTGGACAAGTCCAGAATCACGCCGCGGTAGCCGTCATCACTGACCAGGAGATTGCTGCCCTTGCCAAGCACGAAGTACGGCAGGCCGTTGCGGGAGCAGTAATCGGCCAACTGGATGAGATCGTCCGTCGATTCGGGCACACAATAGACATCCGCCGGCCCGCCAATCTGGTACCATGTGTGATTGGACAGCGGCGCGTTCTCTTCAACGACGCCTTTGTGGATCTTTCGTATTTCGGTGACGTGATTCATGGTGTGCCGGCCATCCGGTTAAAGAGGTTTCGTCCAATCGTCGTGATATCGCCCGCGCCCAGGGTCACGATCAGATCGCCCTTGCGCAATTGCCGTGAAAGAACGCGTTCCAGATCCGCCAGCGTCGGCTCGTAAGAGACGCGGGCATGTCGGGCGGCCGTTGCCCGGAACAGGGCGTCGCCGGTGATGCCGGGTATGGGCTCTTCGCGCGCAGGATAAATGTCGGTCAGCCATACGTCGTCGGCATTGGCAAACGCGGAGGCAAAATCGTCGAAGAAGTCGCGGGTACGGGAGAAGAGATGGGGCTGAAACACCGCGACGATGCGACGGTCCGGCCAGCCCTGCCTCGCCCCTTCGAGCGTGGCGCGGATTTCCGTCGGATGGTGCGCGTAATCGTCGACGAACACGATATCGCCGGCCATGCCGAGAATCTCAAATCGGCGGCCCGTGCCGCGGAAGGATTCCAGCGCCTCCGCTATCGTGGCAAACGGGATGTCCATGGACAATCCGACCGCCGTCGCCGCGAGCGCATTACGCACGTTGTGTGCGCCGGACATCGGCAACGTAACCCGGCCGGCTTTGGCTCGTTGATGCCACACGTCAAAGGACAAATGCTGTTCGTTTTGAAGAATGCCGTCCGCATGGAAAGCCGCGTCCGTGGACAAGCCGAAGGTTTCGACAGGACGACGGATGACGGGCCGAATACGAGCGCATCCCGGATCGTCCGCCGAAAGAAAGACGCCGCCGAATAGGGAGGTGTGATGCGTCCATTGGGCAAACGTTTTTTCGATATCCGAAACGTCCTTGTAACAGTCCAGATGGTCCGCCTCGATATTATTGATCACCGAGAAAAACGGCCACAACTGAAGGAACGACCGGTCGTATTCGTCCGCTTCGGCGACGGCCCACAGGCTGTCGGTGTACGTCGCGTTGGTGTTCATATTCTGCATGATGCCGCCGATGAACAACGAAGGATCGTAATTGGCCAACACGAGGATCCGGGCGATCATGGCCGACGTGGTCGTCTTGCCGTGCGTGCCGGCCACGGCAATGGTTCGCTTGGTCCGGGTAAGTTCGCCGAGCAATTCGGCCCGCTTGATGCAGGGAATGCCTCGCGCCATCGCGGCGGCAAGTTCCGGATTGTCCTGATGAACGGCGGACGTGTACACGAGAAAATCACCATCCGCGTGGGCGGCATCATGGCCTTCGTAAACGGTTACGCCGAGCCCGGCCAGGCGGCGCGTCTGGTCATTGGCATGACGGTCGGAACCGCTCACCGTATGACCCTGCCGGCATAATATTTCAGCCAGTCCGCTCATGCCAATACCACCGATTCCAACAAAGTGAATCCGTTTCTTTTTGTCGATCATTTCGAGACCAGTTCAATCATGTCATCTATGATGTGCCGCGCCGCGTCCGGTCTGGCCGAATCAAGACTCCGTGCGGCCATCTCTTTCAGTGTGTGTTCATCATTCAATAATCTTACCAATTCCATTTCGAGTTGTTCCGGAAGTTCCGTGTCCCGGATCATCACCGCCGCGCCGCGCCGGACCAGCGACATGGCATTGTGCTCCTGGTGATGGTCCGCCGCGTGGGGATACGGCACGAGAACCGCCGGAAGTCCCATCAACGTTAATTCGGCAATGGTCATGGCGCCGGCCCGGCACAAGAGCAGGTCCGCGCACGAATAGGCATCGGTCATGGCATCGATGAAGGGCGTCACGACGACGCGCTTTCCATGGTCGGCCATTTTGCGGAGGACAACTTCCGCATCGGTTTGGCCGGTCTGCCACAACACCTGAACGGGCGTTTTTTCCAACAGGGCTTCCATGACGTTCATCAACGCCAGATTGATGGCGTGAGAGCCCAGACTGCCGCCCACAATGACCAGCGTGCGACGCGCCGGATCCAGTCCGAAAACCGCCGCTGCGGCCTTCCGATCGCGGCGTGCCAGACCCCGGCGCAGCGGGTTGCCGCTCACGCGCACATGACCGGTCTTTGGAAAGAACGGCAAGGCGTCTTCATAAGCCACGTGCACGCGCCGGGCAAAACGGGACAGCCAAAGCGTCGTGCGACCGGGCCGGCTGTTTTGTTCCTGCAGCAGGATGGCGCGTCCCGACATCGCCGCCAGAAGCGCCACCGGTCCGGTGACGTAGCCGCCACAGCCGATCACGACCTGCGGGCGAAACCGTTTCAGGATTACCCAGGATTGAACAATGCCAAAGAACATTTTGAACGGCATTTGCGCGTTCCGAAACAGGTCCATCGGGGCAAGACCCCGGATCCAGCCACTGCTGACAATCGTCTTCAGCCGAAAACCCGCGGCGGGGATCATGCGTCGCTCCAGTCCGCGGTTGGTGCCGACAAAGAGAACATCGGCGCCCGGAAAACGATGTCGAATTTCTTCACCGAGCGCCAGCGCCGGGACGATATGGCCGCCCGTGCCACCGGCCGCGATGATCACCCGCCACGCATCCATTATGACATGTCCATACCAACCATGCTCGGTCTCCGCTGAACGCCACCGGACGACGCTGTCTCATCAGGTTTAACCTGGGCCGGGGGCATGTCCAATCCGACATTGAAATGATCCGTGAAGGATGTCCCGGCCGCCTCCACTTCCGGAGGACGTTTCAGCGCTTCGTCCTTCGGTACCGTTTGGGACGAAATATTGAGAAGTACGCCGACCGCAAAACACGTGAACAGCAGGGACGAACCGCCGTATGAAATGAATGGCATCGGCAGACCGGTGGTCGGAAAAACACCCGTCGCGACGCCCGCATTGATCAGGGCGTAAAATACGATACTCAGAATAATGCCAATGGCCAGGTAAAAACCATACATGTCCGGCGCCGTTCTGGCGATCTTGACCGCCCTGAAGAGAAAAACCACAAAGAGGGCGAGAACCAGTACGCTGCCGAAATAGCCCATTTCTTCGCCGATGATTGAATAGATGAAATCCGTAAAAGGTTCCGGAAGAAACATCAGTTTCTGCCGGCCCTGGCCGATGCCGACTCCCGTGAGCCCTCCATTCGCGAAACTGATGAGCGACTGTTTGATCTGGTAGCCTCCGCCCTGAACGTCCGCCGTCGGATTGAGGAATGTCAACAGGCGCGCCATCCGGTACGGACTGGTCACCACGACCAGAATGCCTACCGGAATCACACTGACGGCCATCCCAAGCAGGTGTTTCATTTTCATCCCGCCGACAAACAACATAATGATGGCCAGCATCATCAATACGGCGGCCGTGCTGAAATTGGGCTGCAAAACAATCATGAAACAGAACAGGGACGTGATGATCAACGGCGGCAGCACGCCGTTCTGAAAATCCCTGATCTTTTCGCCCTTGGACTCCAGATACGATGCGATATAGAAGATGATCGCGAGTTTGGCAATTTCGGAAGGCTGAATACCGAATCCGCCGATCCCCAGCCAGCGCGCGGTTCCTTTGATCTTGCTGAGTCCAAGCACCATCACCAGCATCACAAAGGCCATCAGCACCATCAGCATCGTTTTGTTCTTGTACTTGTGGTAGTCGAATTTGGCGGCGAACACCAGTACGACGAATCCGAGAATCACCCGAATGAACTGCTGTTTCAGGAAGTGCATGCTGCTGCCGAATTTTTCATAGGCAATGACGTTGCTGGCGCTGTAGATCATGACCATGCCGATGAGCATCATCACGAGGACGATGACCAGCAGTATTTTGTCGATGGCGTGGTGATCGGTTATGGTCTTATCCATTTGACGTCCCGTTTTCGGTCAAACCGGCGCAAGCCGTTGAACCGCATCCTTGAATTGTTTCCCGCGATCTTCGTAATTCCTGAACATGTCGAAACTCGAACAGGCCGGCGAAAGCAGTACCACATCCCCCCTGGCGCTTTCTCGACGGGCCTTTTCGACGGCCTCTTCCATGGAGGCGGCATGAATCGTGCGCGTGAGGTGGCCGAGTTCCTTCTCGATGATGGGCGCCGCCTGGCCGATCAGGATCATGCAGGCCACCTTGTTCCTGACCAGATCCGACAGCGGCGCGTATGGCGAACCCTTGTGCTTGCCGCCGGCTATCCAGACGATGCGTCCGGTTTTGTAACTGTCCAGGGCGTAAAAGGCCGAATCGACATTCGTCGCCTTGGAATCGTTGACATATCGCACGCCATCCAACTCGCGTACCGATTCCAGGCGGTGTTCGACGCCTTTGAAGTTTCTCAGGCCCTCCCGGATGGCATCCAGACTGATGCCGGCGGCCTTGGCCGCCAGAACCGCGGCCATGGCATTGTATAAATTGTGTTTTCCGGGAATGCCAATTTCATGAACCGGCAGGATCATTTCGTGATCGCCTGCAAAATGGCAAAACACGGCGTCTCCCTCGACATACGCGCCGGAAACCGGACCCGCTTTGAGACCAAACAACAGCTTTCGGGCCGGCAGGCGTTCTGTGAGGTGGTGCACTTCCGCATCGTCGGCGTTCAATATCAGAAAATCTTCACGGGTCTGCTTTTCGAATAACCGTCGTTTGGCGGCATAATACGAGGCGACGGAATCGTAACGATCCTGGTGGTCTGGCGACAAATTGAGCAGCACGCCGATTTTCGGGCGAAAGTCGTGGAGGCCTTCCGCCTGAAAACTGCTGATTTCGATCACCGCCATGTCGCTCCACGCCGACGCCTCCACATGGTCCGACAACGGCGAACCGATGTTGCCCGCCACGATGGTTTTGAATCCCGCCTGTCGGCACACCTGGCCGATGAGCGCGGTGGTCGTGGTTTTGCCATTGGTGCCGGTCACGGCGATCGTGGAGCAGGACAGCAGGGCGCCGGCGATATCGATTTCGCTGTGGATGGGGATACGACGTTTCGCGGCCTCATCCAGACACGGCAGGCGCGGCACGCCGGGGCTGACCACAATGGCGTCGGCTTCGAGGAGGCGGTCCGTGTGCCCGCCGAATTCATGGGCGATCTGTTCCTGCGCGAGCCATCGTTCGGCGTCGGGACGCTCGTGGGCGGACGCAAACTCGCTGACGAACACGACGGCGCCCAGCTTGTGCAACAGACGCGCCGCCGCGAGACCGCTCGCCGCCGCGCCCAAAATCGAAATACGTTTTCCACGATATCGGTTCATCAACGCACCTTGAATGTCGTCAACGTCAAGACGGCGCACAGAATGGCGATGATCCAGAATCGCGTGACGACCTTGGTCTCATGCCAGCCCTTGAGTTCGAAATGATGATGCAACGGCGCCATCAGAAAAATCCGGCGGCCTTCGCCATATTTTTTCCGCGTGTACCTGAAATACTGAACCTGCATGATGACCGACAGCGTCTCCGCGACCAACACGCCGCCGATAATGGGCAACAGCAGTTCCTTCTTGATGAGAATCGCCACGGTGCCTAGCGCACTGCCAAGGGCGAGGGCGCCCGTGTCGCCCATAAAAACCTGCGCCGGATAGGCATTGTACCACAAAAAGCCGAGCCCTGCGCCGACGAGCGCCGTGCAAAAAATCGTCAGTTCGCTGCTCTGCGGAATGAAAAGAATATTCAGGTAGTCGCTGTACAGCGCATTGCCGGTCACATAGCACATCAGCGCAAACGCCGCGAACGCAATCGAGACGACGCCGATAGACAGGCCGTCCAGACCGTCGGACAGGTTGACGGCATTGGAGGCGGCGGTGACCACAAAAACCACCATCGGAATGTACAGATATCCAAAATCCAGGTTCAGGTTTTTGAAAAAGGGCATCGTCGTGATCGTGGCTATGCCCGTGAATTCCTCCGAAAAAAATATCACGGAACCGATGATCAGCCCGATGGCGATCTGCCCGACAGTCTTGTAACGGGCCACGAGACCTTTTTTCATTTTTTTGATGGCTTTCAGGTAGTCGTCGACAAACCCGACGGCGCCCATCCACACGGTAGCCAGCAGGGTCAGGCGAACATACGTGTTGGACAAATCCGCCCACAACAGCGTCGGAAAAATCGCCGAGGCGAGAATGATCAATCCGCCCATGGTCGGCGTGCCCGATTTGCTCAGATGAGACTTGGGGCCATCCTCTCGGATTTCTTCGCCGATTTGTTTTTCCTTCAATTTGCGGATGATATAGGGGCCGACAAACAGGCTGATCGCCAGCGCCGTCACCGCGGCCATCGCCGAGCGAAAGGTGATGTAGCGGAACAAATTGGATCCGCTGATGTGATAGTCGCTGAAAATCTTGTACAGATAATAGAACATGGGTTATTCCTGGTTGATGATCTCCAGCACAATTTCTTCCATCTTCATGCCACGGGAGCCCTTGCACAATATGACATCACGGGGCCGGACGGCGGCTTTCACCGTCGCCTTCAATTCATCCTTATTTTCGAAATGATGGAGAATGGGAATGCCGGCAGCCGCCTGATGAGCTGTCTTCATTTCGGCGCCATACAAAAAAAGAGCATCGAGGCCCAGTCCTTTGGCCTGACGTCCGACGTCCGCGTGCGCTTCGCCCGAAAGGTCGCCCAATTCCAGCATATCGCCAAGCACGGCCATCCGGCGTTCACCTGCGGTGATGGAGACGAGCGTATCAAGCGCGGCCCGCATCGATTCCGGGTTGGCATTGTAGGTGTCGTCCAGAATAATCAGGTCGCGGTGTTTCTTGATGCCCATCCGGTTGGACAATGGCACGTAATTCTCCAGAGCGTTTCGAATGTCGTCGTCTTCCACGCCCAGCGAGAACCCCACGGAGGCGGCGATCAGCGCATTCAGAATGTGATGACGGCCCGGGACGGGGAGTTGAACATCGATCCGGTGACCCTCCGGCGTACCGATACCGATGGTCGCGCAACCGAGCGCGTTGGTTGACGTCACCAAAGCCCGGTATTCCGCCGCCGCATCCGTACCGAACGTCACGAGACCTTTGGTGCGCGCGGCATGCGGTCGCAACCGCGGATCGTCCAGGTTGACAAACCGGACGCCGTCTTCGATCAGGGCATCAAACAATTCCGTTTTGGTGGTCGCAATGGCCTCCATGGATTTGAAATTCTGCAGATGGGCGGCGCCGATATTGGTGATGACGCCGCTGTCGGGTCCGGCCAGGTCGCAAAGAAAGGCGATATCGCCCGGCTTGTCCGCGCCCATTTCGATGATGGCGATCTGCGTGTCCGCGTTGATCTTCAGGAGGGTCAATGGCACACCGATCTCATTGTTCAGATTACCCGGCGTGGCGATCGTCGTATAGGCTTTGGAAAGTACGGCCAGCATCATTTCCTTGCACGTCGTCTTGCCGTTGGTGCCCGTGATGCCGATCACCGACGTGTCAAACTTTCGTCGATGGGCGCGGGCCATATCCTGCAGGGCCTGCAGCACGTCGGACACGACGATCAGTGGCCGTCCGGTCACGTCCGATTCAAATGCCGCCACGCCCTCACCGGTCACAACGCCCAGCGAGGCGCCTCTGGCAAAAGCTTCTCCCAAATACGCATGCCCGTCCTGCTGAGCGCCGGGAAGGGCAAAGAATACGTCGCCCGGTTTCAATGTCCGCGTGTCGATCGAAACGCCGTCACCGCTCCAGTCGGCGTTCACGTTCCGCGACGTGCCCAGTTTTTGAATATCTTTATAGGTAAAGCGCGCCATGATTTCTGGTTTCAGCCTTTTCGGTGTCCAGGGCCATCTCGTTCAACAGATGATCGGACGGCATCCGCACAGCCGGTTTCTTGAGCAATGCCGGCTGGCCGTGATTGAAACCCAACTGGTCGGGTTTCGTTTCTTTCTTGGAAAATGACATAAACGGTTCTTTCTCCCGTGTTTCCACGGGCTAGTTGTTAAAAACCGGTTTGCATTGCAGAACACACGTTTCTCCGTTGCGCAGGGACGAACCGGGCCGCGGATACTGGGCCACCACATACCCGCTGCCTTTCAGACGAACCCCGATCCCGGATTCATAGAGTCTGTTGATGGCCATTCGAAGGCTCAGTCCGCGCACGTCGGGAACCCGGACATAACCTTTGCGATCCGGGTCGTTTTGCGCGTCATGGGCGGCCTGGCCCGTCGTCAGCGTCAGAACGCGTTCGCCCGATTTTTTTTCGATCCACGATTGGTCGACGACCATGTCACCCGATCCCTTGACGCGGTATTCTATGTTGAGTTTGTCAAGAAGATGCCCGGCCGCTTCGACGGTCAGGTACTTCACATCCGGCGCCAGATCTTCGGGATTGGCCGCCGTGCTGTCCATCGTCTGCTCGGCCATGACGCGGTTGATCGTGCGGGCGAAATCGTCGGAGGAGTGGATGATCTGCTCGATGATGTGCCGCGCCGTGACGGCGGAGCTCGCCTCTCCCCAGATGCTCTTGCGCGGGTTGTTGATGATGACAAGGAAGACGAGCTGGGGATTTTCGACGGGGAAGAAGCCCGCAAACGACGCCGTGTAGTGGTCGCGCGAATACGTCCGGCTGCCCTGTTCGACCTTCTGAGACGTGCCGGTCTTACCGGCGATTTCGACGCCCTTGATCTGAACGCGGCGTCCCGTTCCGCTCATCACGACCTCCCGCAGCATTTTCGACACTTTGTGCATGGTCTCCGCCGAGGCCACGGAACGCGAGACCAGGGGCTCTTTTTCGTCATAATGGTTGCTTTCACGGTCGGTCAGGTGGCGGACGAGAAAAGGCCGGTTGAGCTGGCCGCCGTTGGCGATGGCGGAATACGCATTGGCCAGCTGGAGCGCCGTGACGCCGATTTCCTGGCCGATGGAAATCATCGGCAGGGACAGGCCGGACCACGTCGTCGGATGTTTCAATTGACCCTTGAGTTCACCATCGAGATCGACGCCGGTTTCATTGCCGAACCCAAATGCGCGCACGTACTGGTAAAACCGGTCGCTGCCAAGCAGGGACGTCGTCTTGATGATGCCGATGTTGCTGGATTTCTCGACGACCTCCGTGAACGTCAGGGTTCCGTGTTTTTTTGAATCATGGATGATATGGTTGTACACCTTCATTTGACCGTTCTCACAATAAATACGGTCGTCCGGGTTGCGCACTTTTTCTTCGAGCGCCGCCACGGCAGAAAAGGCCTTGAACGTGGAGCCGGGTTCGTAAATATCCGTGATGGCCCGGTTGCGGATGTGCGACGGATTGGCTTTCTCGGGCGCGTTGGGATCAAAACTGGGATAATTGACCATCGCAAGAATTTCACCCGTCTTCGGGGCCATGATGACCACCATGCCGTCATCCGCGTCGTATTCCTGAACCGATTTTTCGAGTTCCTCCAACGCAATGGTCTGGTAGTTGATATCGATCGTCAGGACCATGTCCTTGCCGTCCACGGGGGCTTTGTGCGGATAGTCCGGGTTCGGCAGGAGCCGTCCGAGCGCATCCGCTTGCAGAATGGCCCAACCATTTTCACCGCCCAATCCCGCCTGGTACTGCAATTCGAGACCCGACACGCCTTCGTTGTCGATATTGGTGAATCCCACGAGGGCGGCGGCGGCCCGGCCGTGAGGATAGTGGCGGCGCAGAGTCTGCAGTTTGATCAGACCCTTGATGGAATCGGCAATCTGCCGGCCGGCGCTTTCGGACACTTTGCGCTCAAGCCACACAAAAGCGCTCTTGCGCGACAGAAGGGCGCGGTACTGCGACTTGGGTTTGGAAAAAACACGGGCAAAATTTTCGGCGACTCGGTCCTTGTCGCTTTCCTCCATGAAACTCGGATCCGCCGCGAAAGAGTAGTTGATCAGATTGACGGCGATCTTGTTCATGTTCCGGTCGTAAATCGTGCCACGTTCGGCATCCAGCGTCACCCGGCGTTCATACTGGCGTTTGGCCATCAATTCGAACACGTCCCGGTTGATCAATTGCACATGGAACAACTTCGCGGCGATGATCACCGCGACGAGCACGAAACCCAGCGTGACCGTACGCAACCGGACGACGCGTTTTCGAATGAAAGGGTCCTGAATTTGATTGGCTTCAGACATCGCGAGGGGTCCGGGTTATGCATGGGATGCCAGGGTAGAATTCCATTACCTGGCCTCCCGAATCATCCGGGCTTCTTCCACGTTGATGAAGATGACGCCGGGTTTGTCTTTGGCACGTACCATGCGCAGATGTTCCGTCGCGATCTTTTCGATGCGCTGGAAGCCGGACAGGCGCGTGATGTCCGTCCGGATCGCCTCATTGGTCTTTTCCACCTGCAGTTTGGCGTCTTTCAGGCGCTCGACCTCGCGCAGGCCTTCGCGCACGTTGGTCGTCTCCCACACCCACAGGATCATCAACACGGTCAAACACAGGAAACCGACGAGAAGGCGGACCGGCGTGAAACGGCTTGGTTTGATCGCCCTGGGCGCTTCTTCCGGCTTCTTTGGAATGCGCGGTTCGGGGACTTTTGTTTCCGGCTTGACCGTATACCGGTCATAACGGCCGTGGGCGGTCGGAGGCGAGGACACGGATTGTGCGGAGGTTTTCCGATCCTGGGTGAAATCCCTTCCGGTGATATTGGCATAAGGTTGCATGGTCATACTCTCTCCGCCGCGCGCAGTTTGGCGCTCCGGGCTCTTGGATTGGATTCGGTCTCGGCCATGTTCGCGGTGACCGGTTTGCGCGTCAGGGTCCGGAGCCGGGCGGGCTTGGACGTCCGCACACGCGGGAAATGGGGATCCAGAATCTCGTCGGAACTCTCGTAGCGCATGAAATCCTTCACGATTCGGTCTTCCAGTGAATGATAAGCGATCACGACCAGGCGTCCGCCGACGGATAATATGTTGACGCTGTCGTTCAAAGTTTTTTTCAGAGTTTCGAGTTCGTCATTGATGACAATACGCAATGCCTGGAATATCCGCGAAAGGGACTTTTTCAAATGCCGTTCCGGCAAGACACCGGCGACAATGCCGGCCAGGTCCGTCGTCGTGCGCACCGGCGACGATGTCCGTCTCTGAACGATGGCTTTCGCAATGCGCCGGGACAACCGCTCTTCGCCGTATTCAAAGAAGAGGCGGGCCAGTTCATTCTCCGCGTAACCGTTGATGACATCGGCGGCCGTCGGCCCGTCCAGACTACCCATGCGCATGTCCAGCGGCCCGTCGAAACGGTAACTGAATCCCTTGTCCGACGCGTCAAGCTGAAACGATGAAACGCCAAGGTCGAGCAGCAGCCCGTCGATGGCAGGAACGCCGAGCCCGGTCAGTCGCGCGGCCACATTCCGGAAATTATCCTGCACGATGGTCAGGCGATCGCCGAATGCCGCGAGTCGCTGGCGCGCGTGGATCACGGCGTCGTCATCCGCATCCAGGGCGATGACCCGGACAGCGGGCCCCGCGGTCAGGATCGCTTCCGTGTGGCCGCCGCCGCCGAGCGTCCCGTCCACATAAATGCCGCCGTTCCGGACGCTCAGTAACTCGATACTCTCTTGTAAAAGAACAGGGATGTGATACGTTTCGTGCAATGCCGAATTACGAATTATGAATTGATTAAATACCCGAACGTGCGCTTACAGCAGACGGCATGATGGAATGTGAAGCAACCAGCCGTCGAGAAACATATGCCATTCGTAATTCGGCATTCATAATTTAGAATTTCACCATCTTCTCCGCCGTGCCGGCGAGGTCGAAATCCTTGTGGACTTCGTCGTACACCGCTGGATTCCATACTTCGATCCAGTCGAGCATGCCGATGATGAGCACGTCTTTTTCGATCCGGGCGAATTGCAACAGCGGCTGTGGAATAACGACGCGGCCCTGCTTGTCGAGTTCGTATTCCTGGGCGTTGCCGGACAGCATGCGCAGCACTTTGCGCGCGTCCGTGTCGAACACAGAAAATCGGCGCAATTGCTCTTCGCGTTTCTGCCATTCCGTCAGCGAATACACTTGAATGCACGGATCAAAGCCTCTGGTGAGGATGACCGTATCCCGATCGTCGGCTATGAAGGTCGACCGCATTTTCGCCGGCAAGTTAAACCGGTTCTTTGGGTCGAGTATGTATTGGTACGTGCCTTTGAATGACGCCATAGTAACCCACTTTAACCCACTTTACTCCTAAAATCAACTATTTGGCATGAAAAGTCAAGCGGAATCTTGGAAACGATGTTGTATTTATTGCAATTCCATTGACATGGACGTTCCGTCGGATTCCACTTCAACCCCGCCTGCCGAGTATTTTGAACTCGGATTCAAGCGATTGAACAGACTCCGGAATTTGCCGAGGTCGATCCGGTATTTTGTCGTCGCTAAACCAATGAAATCAAGATGATCTCTGTATCCGCCAGCGATTCTGTCTTTTGGCACAGGATTTTCTTGTGATATCACGTGGCGGTTAAGAGGCTGCAAGATAGCGATGGATGGATTTCCAGAAAAATTGCCGCTTAAACCACTTTCAAATTTGCAGGAAAAACAAGACTGGACCACTTTCTTGTCATAACACGCAGTCCCTCACTAACCAACAAATCAACAGAAGGAGGCACCATGAAAGCAGTAGCCATGACAATTGTATTACTGGCCATATTGGTTGGCAGTGCGGCAATGGCCCAAGGGTACGAGCCACCGATTGGTGGCTACACTTGGGAAGGGTATGTGAAGAACTCGGCTGACCAGAAGCCGGTGTCCGGCGTTCCAGTGAACGTTAGTGCAGTCTATCGAACGCACACGTATTGGGAAACCGAACCGGGTGAATGGACTGGTTGGTTCGAGACGGGCACGACACCAACGACCAACGCACAAGGATTTTATGTTTCCCCAAATTACGAGGCAGTAGTTGGGCCATTTCAGGTGGAGCGGGAAATAGAGGGCTATATCGAATACGGGACCCAGATTCAGTATTTTCACCATTTTGACCTAGAACTGTATACTCCGCACCTCACGTACGTGAGCGAAAACGCAAACACGATGTACGTGAGGCCGACAAATTCATTCACCAATACGGTTGAAATACCCTTGTCGTACATCAACAGACAGATCAAACACGGCTTTCAACAACTCAACAAGTATTTGCACCAAGTCTCTTCCGGCGGCTACACTTTGAGTTGTGGACAGCCAGTCGTATCACTCAATCCTGGCACGGGGAAAGCCACCTTCACCTTTTCCGTGAATGCTAAACAGGGTTCGACGAATCTGGGAACGTACAATGCGTCGATTACTTGCCCCGCAACGGCCAATGGTCTGAACGATGGTCTTGCGCTCGACCTCAAGTGGGTCTTGAATGACCTGACATTTCCTTCGGGAGCTTTTGGTACGCACCAGAGTGCGGTTCGTTCCATCATCAACCAGTATCTGGAACACGATCTATATCTGGCACCGGCTACTTTCTCCGGAACGCTGATTACGATCCCATCCATCTCAACGAGCCTCTGGAATTCTACGCAACTGAATAGCGTGACCATCACGTCGTCTGCCATCCAGATCAACATCAATACCGGATGGTACGTGTACTGACATCCTATTTCTCACAACCAAGCAATAAACCACAGAGGACAAACCATGAAGTCAATTACATTTGTATTGGCGGCTCTGTTGCTGTTTGCAACTGTTTCTCGAGCCCAGATACCTCAAACTGAAACATTTGTAATGAAAATCCACAAAGGGAACGTGCAGAACATCGTGGAGCAAACGTCGGGCACGAAGATTCTGCCTCTCGTGCACGATAATCTTTACTCCGAACTGGACGCAGTTTTCTATGACGTTGAAGTTGATATTCCAAACCCGACATTCACGATAGACTCGGCCGGAATCGTGAAATTTAAGCTGAATGACATCGCCCTGGCAGGAAGTTACGCGATAGAAAATTGGTTCGACCCAAGAATTCAGATCAGCTTTGATATCGATGTAAGAGGGACTTTCAAAGTGAATTCGACGAAGCAACTCGCCATCGACTATGTGGATGCTGATATATCTGACATTCACATCGACTTGAACGGACTGTACGATTATCTGTTTGGGTTCATAGACTGGATACTCGATACTGGCGATTTTACACAGCACATCATAAATGCGTATCTGGATTATTTTGTTGAACCCAAACTGAAAAACATGGTCTTGTGCAGTACGACATTCTCCAACTATTTCCCGGGTACCACTTCCTTGCTGACGGTGTCGGCAGGAGCCTTGACGTTTTCGGATCCGTACTTCTGCATTCCTGTCAATGTGCAATTCCCAGGAGATCCCGTCCAGAAAAGGGTTTCCGAAATTCCTACGGAATTCAGTCTCAATCAGAACGCTCCCAATCCGTTCAATCCAACGACGCAGATTCAATTCGCTCTGCCACAGGATGAGCATGTCCGCTTAGGTATTTACAACGCTCTCGGTCAAGAAGTTGTCACGTTGATAGATGAGCAAAGATCGGCAGGGTATCACAACGTCTCATGGAACGGACGGGACAAAGGCGGCCGAGCGGTTTCGACGGGATTGTACATTTATCGAATCCAAGCCGGAGAATTTGTCACCTCAAGAAAAATGACCCTCATGAAATAACTGCCATATTTCTCCACATGGAAGGCCGCGGAATCAATGTCCGCGGCCTTTTCTCTTTGTGCGCCCGGCAGGGCGCACTCACTTGGGGATGAAAGTTCCCCACGCACCCGGCAAAGGGAAGCGTTAGCTGGACGGCAAGGGTGTTGGTCGTGAGACCAAATCCGAAGGAAGCCGCAGTCCGCCGCGGCGGATGGCCTGACGAACAAGAAGCGCATAGGAGGCGAAGCATCTGGGATGAGAAGGCGAATATCTTCAAAGTCCAAAACTTGCACGGAACAGATGAGCGTAGATGCGACAGGCATAAGCTGGAAGGTGAGTGCGCATTACCCGTGGAGATCTGATCATCCGCCGTAGGCTACGGTCATCAAGAGATGGCAGGAAGGATGAGCAGAAGTCAGCAGACGGCATAGTAAGTTCATCGACCGAACTGAAGGCCTGAACGTGAAGTAACAGAGAAGGAAGCTTGAATTTCGATGGCGAAAGAGACGCAGGATAGTATGGCTGAGATGCCCGAAGCCGGCGCAGGAGATAGCGGACGGAATCCGCGAAGTAGTGCGGCTGGTGCGTCAAGCGTTACGACAAAGCAAGAACAGTCCTCTCGGAGTGACGCGGAATTGATGGAAGCGGTGGTCGAACGCGAGAACTTAGGCCTCGTGTCACTGCTTAATCAACGACGATGCGCTTAAACAACTTAACGAACCGCCGTATACGGAACCGTACGTACGGTGGTGTGAGAGGACGGGAGCCGTAAGGCTCCCTCCTACTCGATTCTTGGGCGACACGAACATTGCCTGCGGGCATTTGCAGGTCGTGGATGAGACCCGAGTCAGTGAAGAAACACCACCGTAGGACACCAAGATCGGCAGGTTTCAAGAATCCCTACACCCACTCCGACAATTCCAGCCAGCGGTTGGATTTTTCGTCGAGTTCGGTGAGGACGACTGACAGTCGCTCGGAGGCTTTCTGCAATATCACGTAGTCGGATGTGCCGCTCGCCAGCGTGGCGTTGAGAGCGGATTTCTCGTTTTCAAGCGTTTCGATCTCATTTCCAAGGCGCTCGAATTCAATCTTCTCCTTATACGACAGCTTTGTTTTTCGGTCGGGCGCTTTCTTTTCACGAATAACTTCCGGCCGGATTTCTTTGGACTCGGTGGCCCTCTGCCGCGCGCGGTATTCCGTATAGTCTCCATTAAAATCGCGGATGACGCCGCCGCCTTCAAACATAAACAGGTGATCCACGAGCCGGTTCATGAAATACCGGTCGTGCGACACGATGATCAGACAGCCTTCGAATGAGAGCAGGAATTCCTCCAATATCGTCAACGTGGTGAGGTCGAGGTCGTTCGTGGGTTCGTCGAGCACCAGGAAGTTGGGATTGCGGATGAGTACGGTCAGGAGGAATAAGCGTCTTTTTTCGCCTCCGCTCAGTTTGTAGACCGGCGTCTGCTGCACGGCCGGCGGAAATTGGAACCAATTGAGGAATTGCGAAGCGCTGAGTTTCGCGCCATCCGCGAGGACGATGACTTCGGCTTGTTCACGGGCCATGTCGATCACGCGCTGGGTTTCGTCAAAGGCGAGTCCTTGCTGGCTGTAGTATCCGAACTTCACCGTCTCTCCCGTTTGGATTTTGCCGGAGTCCGGCCGTTCCAGTCCGGTGACGATATTCAGAAATGTTGTTTTTCCGGTGCCATTGGCGCCGACGACCCCGATGCGTTCGCCTTTCTTAAACGTGTAGTCAAAGCCGTCGAGCAGGGTGAGTTCGCCAAAGGATTTGCGGACTTTTTTCATTTCGAGGATCTTTCCGCCCAGGCGATTCATGGACAAATCCAGACGCAGTTTGTCGGCGGGTTTCTGACCCGCGGCCTTTTCCCGCAGATCGTCAAAGGCGTCCAGTCTGGATTTTGACTTGGTGGTTCGCGCCTTTGGTTGTCGCTTCACCCATTCGAGTTCCCGACGGAGACGGTTTCTCACATGGTCGAGTTCCCGGTCCGCCACGTCCTCGCGTTCGGATTTTTTTTCCAGGAAGTATGAATAGTTTCCGGTATAGCGGAAGAGGCCGCCGCGGTCGAGTTCGAGAATTTCATCGCACACGTTGTCGAGCAGGAAACGGTCGTGCGTGACGAGAAGCACGGTGATCGTCGGTTTTTCGAGATATTCTTCGAGCCATTCGATCATGTCGAGATCGAGATGATTGGTCGGTTCGTCGAGAATAAGCAGCGCGGGCTCTTCCACGAGCACGCGGGCCAGCGCGACCCGTTTGCGTTGGCCGCCGGAAAGCGTACCGACCGGCTGATAAAGATCGGCAATCCGCAAATGCCCGAGGATTTCCTTGATCTTGTATTCGTAGTCCCACGCCGTGTGGTGTTCCATCGCCTCCATGGCACGCTCCAGGCGCCGGGAGTTTTCCGGCGACGGATGGCGGCCGGAATCGTCGAGGGCGGATTCGTACGCTTTGATCACGCGCAGGATGGGGTGGTCGGCATGGAAGATGGCTTCGAGCACGGTGGCCGCCTCGTCGAAAACGGGATTCTGTTCGAGGTAACCAACCGTCAGATCATTGCGGAGAACGATGCGGCCCGTATCCGGCGTGTCGCGGCCGGCGAGCAGGTTGAGAAGGGTCGTTTTGCCGGCGCCATTCACGGCCACGAGTGCGATCTTCTGACCTTCCTGTATGCCGAAGGACAGATGGTCGAAAAGGGTCTTGACGCCGAACGATTTTGAAATATTTTCTACCGAGAGGAGGTTCATGCGTTGGATGTGCGTTGGCCCGATGGATGCATTGTCGGAGATCCGCGGCCGGTCTCGGCGTTGGAAGCCGCCCGAATGTAGTCGCAAAACCCGAATTTTCCAAGCTCATTTCGTCCAATTGCCTTGATTCTCATGGGCTCTTTTTTTATGTTCACTGACTTAACCCAGGGGATTCTATTTGAATCGTTCGAAACTTGATACCGGGAATTTGATCCGGGAAATCGACCGCGGCATACGGAGACACCTGTCCCGGAAGAAACCGGCCAGTCTTTACGAACCGCCGCAATACCTTTTTGCCGGGGGTGGCAAGCGGCTTCGGGCAATGATCGTTCTGTTGGCGTGCGCCATGGTGGGCTCGGATTTTCGCAAAGCCCTCGACCCGGCGGTGGCCGTTGAGATTCTACACAATTTCTCATTGATCCATGACGATATCATGGACCACGATGATCTGCGTCGCGGCCGTCCGACCATTCACAAAAAATGGGACGAAAACGTCGCCATTCTATCCGGAGACTTGCTCGCGGCGGTGGCGTTCAAAGCGCTGAGCCACGGGCCGGCAGCCCGCCTTCCGCAAATGACGCGGGTCTTTTCGGAAGGGTTTATCCAATTGTGCGAGGGCCAGGCGCTGGACAAGGAATTTGAGGCTCGTCCATCGGTGTCCGAGCGCGAATACCTGCACATGATTGCATTAAAAACCGCCGCGTTGTTCCGTGTGTCCGCGCAACTCGGCGCGATGGCGGGCGGCGCCCCGCCGAAGCTGGAGAAGGCGCTTTCGGATTTCGGTCACCACCTCGGTATGGCCTTCCAGATTCAGGACGATTGGCTGGATATCAGCGCCAACGAAGAGATGCTTGGCAAAACCATCGGCAGCGATCTTATCGAGCACAAGAAAACGTATCCCACCATTCTGGCCTCGCGGGATCCGGCCGGCGTCGCATGGCTGGACCGGTTTCATCCCGAAAACGATCCGACCGTCCATCGGGCGTTGCTGTCGGGATTCACGGCCTGGTTGGACCAGTCCGGTATTCAACGAAAAACGGAACGATTGATCGGCCGGTACATGCGATCGGCCATGCGGCAGTTGGAATTGTTTACCGACAGCCCGGCGCGCCGCCGGCTCGCGGACATCAGCGCCAAACTGCGGAGTCGCCAGAGCTGACGGCCATGATTGAACGCGATATCCAGGTGACCAATAAAGCGGGTATTCACGCACGTCCATCTGCGATGCTCGTCAAAGCGGCCAGTCACTTCGACGCCGAAATTTTTCTAACCTGCGACGGCACGGAAGTGAACGCCAAAAGCATCATGAGCGTCATGATGCTCGCCGCCGCCATGGGCAGTACCGTCCGCATCCGCGCCGAAGGACCGGATGAAGAAGAAGCCGTGGTGGCCGTCATGGCCCTTTTTGAATCCAAATTCAGCGAAGATTGAGCCATGCCGGGAACGAAAAAAAAGAAGGAATTCGCCGAACCGCTCACCGTCCGGGGCATGGGGGTTTCGGGCGGTATTGCCATCGGGCCGCCTTTTGTCCTGCATGGCGGAGCGGTCACGATCGAGGAACGCAAACTGGAAAGTGACGAGGAAGCGCGGCAGGATGTCGATCGGTTTCACCGCGCCCTGGATATCACGCGTGAACAGATGAACCACCTCATCGATGAAGCCAAATCCAAGTACGGCAAGGAATATTCGGCCATCCTGGAATCCCACTTTTTGATTCTCGAAGATGTCGAGATGATCCGGGGAACCGTAAAGCTCATTCAGAATAATTTCCTGAATGCGGAGATGGCGCTGACGTCGGTTATGGACAAATTCAAAACCGGATTTCTCAAGTCAACCAACGAGTATCTTCGTGAACGCGCCGTGGATATCGACGACGTGAAACGCCGGATTCTGGCCAACCTGATGGGCCAACAGAAGACATTCACGGTCGAGGAACCGTCCGTGATCATTGCGGATACCATCAAACCGTCGGACATCGCGGGCATCGAGCGTTCGAAAATTCTCGGATTTGTTTCCGAATCGGGCAGCGCCCTGTCGCATTTTGCGATCGTGGCCCGCTCGATGAACATCCCGGCCGTGGTCGGCATCTCCAACGTGTCCGGGTTCATCGCCGACGGGGACACGCTCCTGCTGGATGGTCATTCCGGTGAACTCATCATCAATCCCGACGCACGCACGACGGCCGAATTCAGGAAAAGAGCGGAAAGTCTCCGCCGTGAAGCCGATGAACTGCAGACGCTGGCGTCCCTGGATTGCGTGACGAAGGATGGTACGCGCATCCAGCTTTCCGCCAATGTTGAATTGGCGGAAGAAGTTGAAAAGGCGATGTACTACGGCGCCACCGGTATCGGATTGTACCGCACGGAATACATGCTCTTTTCCGCCAGGGAGTTGCCGACGGAAGAACAGCAATACGCCGAGTACGTAAAAGTGGTTTCCAAAATTCATCCGCACAAGATCACCATGCGCACGTTTGATGTGGGGGGCGACAAGATTCCGCTCGACATTCTGGCGGCGCGAGGGTACGTACGGGAGGATAATCCGTTTCTCGGATGGCGCGCGATCCGAATCGCCCTTGAATATCCTGATTTTTTCATCCCCCAGATGCGGGCCATGCTACGGCTGTCGGCCAAATATGACGTGGAAGTCATGTTGCCCATGATCATTTCGGTGGAAGAGGTCCAGCAACTCCGCGACATGATCACCGCGTGCCAGTCGGACCTGAAGAAGGAGGGCATCGCCTTCAACGAAGATATCAAGATCGGTGTCATGATCGAAACGCCGGCGGCGGCGATGGTGGCGGACGCCCTGGCCGATGTCGTGGATTTTTTTTCCATCGGAACCAACGACCTTGTCCAGTATACGCTGGCGGCCGACCGAGGCAATCCCAAAGTGGCCTCGCTCTACAGTTGCTTCCATCCTGCCGTGTTGCAGTTGATTCACCGAACGATCACCGCCGCCAACCGTCGCGGCATTCACGTCGCCATGTGCGGTGAAATGGCCAGCAATCCCTATGCGATCATGCTGCTGGTTGGCATGGGCCTGCAGGAATTCAGCGCCCTGCCGCCGCGACTGCCGAAAATCAAGAAGATCATCCGGGATATTGACATGGCCCAGGCCCGGGCGTTGGCCGACAAAGTGCTGGCGATGGGCCGACTTAAAGAAATCGAGTTGACCGTGGCGCAGGAGACACGCCGCGTACTCGGCAAACACATCGAATGATGCCCCTTTTCAAAGAACAGAGCCGCCATTTTGTCGCGGAGGCAGCCGGAAAAAAAATTCTGGTCGTCGGCGACATCATCCTTGACCGATTTGTCTGGGGCGCCGTGGATCGAATCTCGCCGGAAGCTCCGGTGCAGGTCGTCCAGGTGCGCCGTGAAAACGTCGCCCTCGGCGGGGCCGCCAACGTGGCCGCCAATCTCGCCGCGCTGGGCAACCAAGTCACCATGGTCGGGGTGACGGGCAACGACGACCACGCGGGTACGGTGGCTTCCGAATTCCAAAGGCTAAACCTTTCCACCGACGGAGTACTGAGGGACGGGAGACGCCCGACCATCACGAAGACCCGCATCATTGCGGGTACGCAGCAGATCGTGCGTGTCGACCACGAAGTCACCCAGCCGATTTCGGCCGGCATGGAAAAAGAAATCATCCAGTTCCTCGCAAAGGTCATCCCCGGCCAGGATCTCGTGGTCATTTCCGATTACCAAAAAGGAACGTTGACCGACAAAATCCTGTTCCAGGTTCTGGCGCTGGCGGAACGCCACCGTCTTCCATCGATCGTCGATCCGAAAAGAAAGGATCTGACGTTGTATGGAAGCGCCACGTTGATCAAGCCCAATCAAAAGGAAGCCGAGGCCGCGTGGGGCCGCAAAATCAGAAACGACGCCGACGCCGAACAGGCGGCGCGGGAGCTCCGCAAGCGGCACGGATTCGGCGCCGTCCTTATCACCCGCGGCAAGGATGGCATGACGCTGGTCGATAAGCAGGGGGTTCACCGCATCGGCGCGACGGCACGGGAAGTGTTTGACGTCACGGGGGCCGGAGACACCGTCACCGCGTATCTGGCGTGGATGCTCGCCAATGGACGTTCTTTTGAAGAAGCCGCCACGATTGCCAATATCGCCGCCGCCGTGGCCGTGAGCCGCGTCGGCACCGTCAGCGTCCGCCGGGAAGACGTCCTGCACGAATTGGATGACCTGACAAGCGGCAGCCGCAAAATCCTCACCGCCGACGAACTCGAAACGCTTCTGCCGTCCATCCGGCGCGACCGGACGATCGTATTCACCAACGGATGCTTTGACATCCTGCACGTCGGCCACATCACGCTTCTCAACAAAGCCCGGGCCCTCGGCGACCAGCTGATCGTCGGACTCAACAGCGACGCCTCCGTGCGCCGCATCAAAGGTGAAAAACGGCCCATCGTGTCCGAACAGGAACGGGCCCATATTCTGTCGGCGATTGCCGCCGTGGATTTTGTCGTGCTTTTCAATGACGACACGCCGATCGATTTGATCCGTCGGTTGCGGCCGGATGTGCTGGTCAAAGGCTCCGACTACACGGTGGACAAAGTCGTCGGTCACGACGTTGTTGAATCATACGGCGGCCGCGTGGCGCTGGTCGATCTCGTGGCCGGTTTTTCCACCACCAATGTGGTCGAATCCATTCTGAAGAACTATGGCGGCGAATCAACCAGCGCTGCCAAAAAAGCCATCTCCAAAGCCAAAGAAAAACTGGACCGTATCCGTTCCCTGCAGGACCGGTTTGAGAAGAAAATAACGGCCAGGGAAAAACCGAAGAAAAAACAGGATTCCCGCAAACACAAATGACCTCCTCCGCACGGGATCACGCCTTCCGCCGATCATGAATATCGCCTACCTCTCCACGTTTTATCCCTTCCGGGGCGGCATCGCCCAATTCAACGCATTGCTGTACCGGGAGTTTTCCAAGCGTCACACGGTCACGGCCTACACGTTTTCCCGCCAATACCCCGGTCTGTTGTTTCCGGGCCAGACCCAGTACGTGACAGCCAACGACAACGCCGACAAGATTCCGGCGCAAGCGGTGCTCGATACGGTCAATCCCGTGTCGTATGTCACGGCCGCACGAACCATCGCCCGTTCCCGCCCGGATTTGCTGGTCATGAAATTCTGGATGCCCTTTTTTGCGCCGTCGCTGGGTCACGTGGCCGGTCGCCTCCGCCGCGGCGGGGCCCGCGTCATTTCCATACTGGACAATGTCATTCCCCATGAAAGACGTTTCGGCGACCTGTCGTTGATCCGGTATTTTCTGAAGCGGAATGACGCGTACGTGGTGATGAGCCGCACGGTGGAAAAAGACCTGCGGCGGTTGAAACCCGATGCGAGGTATCGCCTGAAGGCCCATCCATTGTATGACCATTATGCGCCGCGTGTGGACATGTCGGCGGCCCGCCGGGCCCTGGGTCTGCCGGAAGAGAAACGGCTGGTTCTTTTTTTTGGATTCATTCGCGGCTACAAAGGGCTCGACCTTCTTCTGGAGTGTTTGCCGTTCCTTGATGAATCCATTCACGTCGTGGTGGCCGGGGAAGTGTACGGTTCGTTTGCGGAATACGATCGGATTATCGAACGGCATCGATTGAAACACCGCGTGAGTTTGTTTACGCGGTACATCGATGATCCGGAGGTGCCGCTGTTTTTTTCGGCGTGCGACGTGTGCGTATTGCCGTACAAGTCGGCCACACAGAGCGGGATTGTCCAAATCGCTTATCACTATGACCTTCCGGCGATCGTGACGGACGTCGGCGGGCTGTCGGAAATGGTCGTGGATGGAGACACGGGCCTGATCTTGAAAGAAGCCGATCCGGTTAACCTGGCCGGTGTGATACGCCGGTTTTTTGATGAGAAGCTCGGGCAACGGATGTCGGATAACATACGAAGTAACCGGCCGCTATATTCATGGAGCGGGTTTGCTGATACCATCGAACATTTGTATGGAGAGATCGCATGAAGTGGGGCATGGTGGTCGCAGGTATGTCCGTGGCTTGGGCGCTTACTTTGGCGGGCCAGGACGATGCCTATGTTTTTGAGGGGAGCGATAACCCCATTGTCCGTGGCGCGCGAAAATTCGTCGAGAACCCCTTTCAGTACGACCGTTCCATGGGATTCTACGCGTTGACCTACAAGAATGGTCTCAATACCGGCCAGTCTGTTTTTCCGGGCGGCGACATCGATCCACGCATCGGCGTGTGCACGGACCTGATTGTGCGCGCGTTGCGTGAGGCGGGTTATGACCTGCAGAAACTGGTGTATGGCGACGCCTCAAAGAATTTCTCGGCGTATCCTTACGCCAATTGGAACATGACCAGGTGCGATCCGAACATCGATCACCGGCGCGTCCCCATGCTCAACACGTTTTTCAAACGTCACGGACAGACCCTGACGACGGACACCGGACCGGATCGTATCGGTGAATGGAAAGCCGGGGACATCGTCATCTGGGATCTGACGGGCTCGGGCAAACTGGATCACATCGGCATTGTTTCCGATCAACGACTCAAAGAGAGCAACCGTCCGCTGGTGATTGATAATTTCCCGGACCCGGGTCATGTCGCCATCGGCGATATTCTGAATCAATGGACCATTCGTGCCCATTATCGTTATCCGAGGTAGTATGCCGATCGCTCTGGGAAAACCCGCCGGCTACATGGATCGTATCGTCGAACGGCGCGCGCGCCTGATCCGTCAAATTCCCGGATTTTGCGGAAGGGACCTGTCGGTCGTGGACGTCGGCTGCGGCAACGGCGCGACGCTGTCGCTGTTGGCCGGTGAATTCAAGAACGCCCTCGGTGTGGACATTGTGCCGGATTACGAGTCTCTCTTTATGGCGCGAATGCAGCATGTCGGCCTTTCGAATGCGGCATTCCGTCTTACCAATATCGACGCCGGTTGGACGGGAGAGACGTTTGACCGGCTGATTTGTTTTGAAGTGATCGAGCATCTGCAAACGGAGAGCAGCGCGTCGCGATTAAGAGACATGCTGAAGCCCGGCGGCATAGGCGTGATCAGCGTTCCGAACAAATGGTGGATTTTCGAGACCCACGGCGCCAATCTGCCGCTCCTCCCGTGGAATCGTGTTCCTTTTTTTTCGTGGCTGCCCGGGCCCGTTCATGAACGATGGGCGAGGGCCCGTATTTACACGCCTTCCAGGATTCGCCGACTGCTGACACGCGCCGGCCTGGCCATTCTCGATTTGAAATTCATCACCGCCCCTCTGGACGTCCTGGGAGAAGGGGCCCTCCAACGCCTTCTTACGGGCACCATTTTCCGGAACGATACGACCCGCTGCCCCCTTCTTGCCACGTCCATTTTTGTCCATGTCCGTCGGGATCCGTGATGACGGCCTCTCCCCAGATCGGAAGGTCAGTGGTTGACGATGCTTTGACTTTGAAATAGTCCGCGTATTTCAGTAAGTTCGGTTGGCTCACTACCCCGAACCAACATAAAGGCATGTCCGTGGCATCCATCACTTACAAAGATTCCGGCGTCGACATTGCTGCCGGCAATGCGGCGAAATCGCATATCAAACTCGCCGTTCGCAAAACCTTCAACAGCCATGTATTGTCCGACATCGGCCATTTCGCCGGGCTCTACCGGTTTCCGAAGAGCCGGTACCGCGAACCCGTCCTGGTGTCCAGCACCGACGGCGTCGGGACCAAACTGAAAATTGCGGTGATGATGGGCCGGCACGACACGGTCGGTGAGGACCTGGTCAACCACAGTACCAATGACCTATTGGCCTGCGGGGCGACGCCATTATTCTTCCTGGATTATCTGGGGCTGGGCCGGGTCGAAAACGACGTGATCGCGCATCTGGTCGGTGGTCTGGCCAGGGCGTGCAAGCAAAACGGTTGCGCGCTCATCGGCGGCGAGACGGCACAGTTGCCCGGCTTTTACGCAGACAAAGAATACGACATGGCCGGCACGATGGTCGGCGTCGTCGAGAAAAAGAAAATCATCGACGGGAAGCGCATTACGCGCGGCGACGTGCTGATCGGCTTGTATGCGTCGGGGCTTCACACGAACGGGTATTCGCTGGCCCGAAAGGTGCTGCTGGACAAATACCGGCTCGATCAGGAAATCCCGGAACTGGGATGTACGCTGGGAGAGGAATTGCTGAAGGTTCACAAATCCTATCTCAAACCGGTCACGGCCGTATTGAGCAAAGTGAAGGTCAAAGGCATTTCGCACATCACGGGCGGCGGCATTTTCGAAAACACGGAGCGGATTTTGCCGAAACGCACCTGGATCAAACTGGACTGGTCATCGTGGGTCATGCCGCCCATCTTCGAAATGATCCAACATATCGGCAATGTGCCTTACGACGATATGATTCGGACGTTCAACCTCGGTGTGGGCATGATCCTGATCGTCGACAAAAAGGACGTTGACCGGACGATTCGTATTCTGAAATCGAAGAAAGAAAAGCCGTTTGTCGTGGGGGAAGTCCGGTAGGATGCGAAGCGCTTGGTACGCTCGACCCGGCCATGCGAATTTCGCCTATGGGTGACCGGCCAGATAGGGGCGCAGTTCTTTGGCCAGGATTTCAGCCAGAAGGCGGTGGCCTCTCTGGCTGAGATGATGTTCCGAATTCCAATACAATGGTTGCGAGTCGGGATGAACCGAAGCCAGAAATGAAGCCAGCGGATCGACGTATGGCAGATGCATCTCGGCCAGCAGGCCGGTAAAATCCTCCCTCACGCGGTCGTCCATTTTTTCAGAAGGGCGTAACGTCAATAGCTCCTCCAATTTTTCGAACGTCTCTTTGTCGCTGTCCCTTTCCACCTGGTATTTGGTCGGCAACACCACGAACAGGACGTCGAAATGATTTTCACGGGCCAGTGCCGCGATCCGAAGAAGCGCGTGGCGGTGCAATGAAGAGGCTTCTTTCAAGGCGGCAGATTCGACTGAAAATTTCCATGCCTGTGAAAAACTCTGCCACATGGCCGGACCTTTGATACGTTCGGCCTGCATGGCGGTGCTGTGATCAAAACGGCGAAAAATGCGTGCCATGAGACTCACGTCGCGCCAGCGTTCCGTCCACGGCCGTGGTATCGCCGATTTGTCCACGATCGAATCTCCGGACCATTCCGGATGGGGACTGTAGGGTTGCCGTATTTCGAGATAGTCATTGCCGGTGTAGAATGTGAAAATGACCAGATCGGGATGCAGATCGAGATGTGAGGTCAGCAGCAGCGTTTGCTGGTAAATCGTGGAATGGCCCGATCCTGCATTGATGACATCGATCGATGGCGGCGGCGGCCAACTGGCTTCCAGGAGATTTGGGAAGGACTCATCGTTATTGACGACGCCGTCGGTATGCGAATCACCCATGACCAGAATGCGAAAACGCCCTTCCGCATCGGAGGCCGTCTCTTCGTCTTCCCTGAAGCCGCGATGGTTGGTCCGAAACAGGATTTCGCCCCGCGTGGACTCCGGCCAGGGAACCCTCAGTCTTACGTCGGGCAGATGACGCTTGCCCACACGGTCGTCCTGAAAAAAATAATCTTCGGTGTTTTTGTGCCGCAGGCTGTCATAAATCCTGCCGCCAAAAAAATCACCGGCCACTAGAATCACAATGGAAATAAAAATCGGCGCCAGACGGGCCACGACCGTTTTCATGATGGGATGAAGGCGGATGGGCCTCCGATGGGTGGACGCGTCAGAAACGACGTCCTTTCCTGCGACGCGTCACCTCAAAGCGTGGCTCTGAGCACCACGTTGCTTCCGGCTTTTTTCATCTCTTCGCCGTACTGCAGGATGGTCTTCTCCGACAACATTTTGCGAATGTCTTCGCGGAATGGCTTGTAACGTTCGTGGATCGGACACGGTTCCGCGTCCGTGCATGCTTTCAGACCGATGCCGCACCGGTCAAATATTTCCATGCCTTCGATGGCGGCGACGATGTCCAGCAGCGTCGGGTTCTGTGCCTGGGGATTCAACTTGAATCCTCCGCCAGGACCCTTCACGGACGTGAGAATGCGACGCTTGGACAAAATCTGAAGAATCTTGCTCAAGTAAGGCGCCGGCACATCGAGGTTTGCCGCAATTTCCTTCAAGCCGATCAACTTTCCGGGGTGTTGGGCAATATACAACACCGCCTGAAGCCCGTATTCACAAGATTTTGAGAAGATCATGCTATCCTCAGGTTTATTAGTCTGTTGACATCATCAAGATATGGATATATTGAGATATCTCACTCCGAGAAAAATAAACACTAGTAGCGCTAATATCAAGAAAAAAAATAAACAACTCTGCTATGTCTTGGCTTAATGGTTGTTGGCGGTGGATTGCGGTCCGCGTTTCCAATAGGCGGAAACCATTCCGGCGCTTCCGAGGGTGAGGTGAGTCGATGAGATATCTGTGAAGCCGCATTGTTGAAGGGCGTTCGGGAAATCATCATACCAGGAGGTCTGTTCGATCAGGTTGGTCAACCCCTTGTCAAATACTTCATGCCATTCGGGAAAAAGATGAATCCCGAGGCGGTTCATCAGCCAAGTGTAGCCACGCCACAGGACACGGATAGTCCGGGATGGCGGCATCGTGAAGTCATGGAACACCACGACCGCACCGTGTTCGAGATGCGGCACGAGATTTTTCAACATGGTTTCCGCGTTCACATATTTCGGCAGATACGATGAGACGACCGCATCGAAAAGTCCGTTGAGTTTCACGGTTTGCGCATCGGCAAGTTGGGCGTCGGCCTTGAACCATCCCTTGCGGATGCGATCACGATAAACCTCCAGGTAGTCCGGCGTCAGATCCACGCCCACGATCGCCGCATCCGGGAATTTTTGCGCCAATTTTCTGGACACAATACCGGTGCCGCATGCCAAATCCAGGATGCGCGTGGCCCGCGGAACACGCCGCAACATGGCGCGTTTCCACCCGGCATCCAATCCCAGCGTAAACAGACCGACGACGCGGTCATATGAACGGGCCGTGCCGGGAAAAAAACGCAACGCGTGGCCGGCTGGCTTGCGGTCATTCGGGGGCATCATGTCTCACGCTCCGACAGCCAACCGCGACAAGGTTTGGCGTGGACGCCGTTCGAATATTCCATAGCCATTCCGCAGGTCCATTTTCGGGGAAAAGTGTACTCACGAGGGGAATCTTAAGTGAGGCCGTCTTACAGATGGGTAATCAGGAGAGTCAAAACAGAAACGAGAGGGCAAAGTCCTGTGAACCACTGCCGACGCCGGATCGCCGGTCGTACACAAAAGCATAATCAAAACGGAATTTTCGTTCACGAATGACAAACGGGACGGATAGTCCCGCGGTGGGATCGCCGTTGTCCGATCCGATCCGGATCTGGAACTTATGTTTGAAATCCGTCTCCAGGCCGACATGCCATTTGGCCGGCTGATCCGTGACCATTTCCAGATCGACTGCCCCCAGGACATAACTCAGAGAACCTTCCAGGGGAAACCGGTAAGCGGCTCCTGCGCGCGTCGTCCTCGGCAGTTGGTCTTCGGTGGTCTCATCAAAATTGCCGACCGGCCTCGTGTACTTGAACGATTGTCCCAATTCCTTGACCGCGACGCCGATCGTCAGATTTTTCATCGGGAGGTACATCACACCGAGATCCACACCGAAGGATGAGGAGGATACGTCATAGACTTTGGAATACAAAAATTTTGGAGATATGCCGATCGTCAGCTTTGGGTTCACACGCAGGGCAAAGCCCAGGAAAACGGCCCACTGGTTGTCCGTGATCGTTTCGCCATAAGTTTGGCCATTGTCGGCTCGGGCGTCGTAATCCTCGAAGCCGCTTTGAATGACGCCCAGAGCAAATCCGGCCTGGTTTTTCAAAGGCGTCGCAAATCCCACATGATTGAATTGGCGGTCAAACGACATGGCGGCGTAGGAAATGGATATTTCCCTGGACGTGATGAATCCCAGACCTGCCGGATTGTAATACGGCGCGGCGGCATTATCTGCCATGGCCGTAAAGGTGTCGCCGAGGCCTTTCGCCCGCGGTCCGAGTCCGACCCGCAGGAACGATCCCGCCTGTCCGGCGGATTCACCCGCTTGGACCATGGACGCCACGGCGGCCGTCATGACGAAGGCCAGGATAACGTGCCTCATTTGCGCACCGTCACTTTCCCCCAATATTTCTTGCCGCCCGCCTCGATGATGTAGATGTACGTTCCATTGGCTACGCGCCGGCCTTTATTGTTTTTTCCATTCCACGCAAACGTGCGCGAGGCCACGGCCCGGTCGGCGACGGTGGCGACGAGATCCATGGCGAAGTCATAAATCCGGATCGTGACACGGTCCGAGGCATCCAGACTGTCCTGGTTGGCAAAATAAAACCGGGTGATGTCGGGCGTGCCGGACGGAGAAAATGGATTGGGCGCCGCGTAGCTCTTGGGGGCGCCGCCGCTGCCCGGATCGACATAGGATCTGGCAAAATCCCACGAAGCGCCGCGGTCGCCGGAAATCGCGAGCACGTCGGCATTTCCAAAATACCACGTCGACGGGTCACGCGTCGTGTCGGCGCCGACGGCATAATACGCCGGTGAGTACGTGCGGTCAGAACCGTCGCGATTGATGATCGTGATGTAACGTTCCCAGGACTGGCCCAGATCGTCCGAACGGTAGAGTCCCTCATCGGAGGCTACAAAAACGGTCTTGCCGTCGAAGGCGATGTTGTTCATGAACGGGCCTTTGAGCACGACCCGCCACGTGCGGCCGCTATCCGCCGACATGGAGACGCCGTTGTACTCGGCCGAACTGATGTAGGTGTTGCTGTTGGTGGCCGCCCAGATGTGCGTGAATCGCTGGCCGTTCTCCTCGTACACCTGTTCGGCCAGGGCGACCACGAAATTGCCGGACAGACCGTCGCGTTGGGCCGTGTATCGTTTCCAACTCAAACCGGCGTCGGTGGAATAATTGATGCCGCCGGCGGTGCCGGCCCAAATACCGGTCGACCCGGCCAGGACGGAAAACGCCGTATGATTGTATACCTGCGTGCCGCCATTGAACGGTCCGACGTTGAAATCATAGGACGAATCCGGCCACACTTCGTACCGGTCGTCGGGCGGAATGGCTGCCAGTTCAAAATAACCGGGACGTCCGTCCGTCCGCAAACGCGCTTTGCGAATGCCGCCGGCAAAACTGGCGATCCACATCGTCGAATCGGTCACGGCCGCGTCGTACGTGATATTGTCGATATTGGTTCGAATGGAGGTGATGCTGATGGTGTCACCGTTGGGGCGTAAGACGTATCCAAATTTGGTCCGAAAAGTATCTTCGGGTTGGGAGACAAACATCCATGACTGGCCGAAATCGGTCGAGACGCTGATGCCTCCGCCGGCGCCGACCGCGGGTTCCGGTGTGATGTTGGTGTCGAATACGGTCGTGGCGTACCAGATGCCGTTATGCGCGTCCATGGCGACGATGCCGCCCTTGGCCAGACCGTTCCTGGCGGTCGGGAAATTGATCCACGATTGGCCCGCGTCCATCGTGACGCTGATGCCGAACTCGTTGGCCGTGATCACGGTATCGCGTTGGACGGTGATGACGCTGACCGTGTTGCCAAGAGGACGCGCGCCGGTCGGCGGCAGACGTCGCGTGAGATCGAAGGATCGCTTCGGGAATCCGCTTTGGGCGTGAATTTGGCAGGACAAAAACAAAAGCAGGCCCAGGAGGATTGGATGAACCCGCATCATAAACCTTCCACCGGCGCCGGCAGCACCACCAGCGTGTGTTCGATGAAATTGCTCACGAGGTTCATCTGATCCACGGCACGAAAAACAAAATGATATGTGCCGGGCGGGGTCGATGGCGGCAGAATAAGGATGCGCGAATAGGTGCCGTCGCCGGCCACGTCGTCGCCGTTGGCTTCGGCGCCGTCGTCGAACAACTCGATCACACTGCCGCCGGCGGACAAAAAGTAGACCGAACGAATATCCTCCGCTCCATCGGCGTCCAATACGTCCAGGGTTGTGCGAAACGCAACCGTGTCCGCGTCCAGTTGCAGGGTGTCCGGCGCAGTCAGGTTGCTGATCACCGGGGGATGTCCATTGTCCGGATTCTGAGGAATTTCAACGATCACCTCATCACCGGGATTGTCACCCTTTTCAGACGGCACGAGGCGCAGATTGAAACTCGAAGTGGACTGGGCCAGGAGGGCCGGCCGGTTGAGGATGGCCGTGAAGACCGAATCGCCGGCAACGTGGTCCCCGGATAATCCGTCGTCCGTGAAGGCCTTTAGAAAAGCCGATGGCACGGACGCCCCGGTTGCCGTTTCCAGGGTGGCGGCGATGGAGACGGAGTCCCCGTCGGGATCCATAGCCCGGGCAAAGACCGTGTCATTCACGGACACATAGGACGGGGCCTTGACGGAAATAATCTGCGGCGGTTGATTGAGCGGCGTGTCATCGAATTCCCCGCAAGCCCCGATGAGGATTGGTGAAAGAAGTATGAACCGAGAAAGATGGCGCATTCCGAGCTACTTTGTGTTGTTCTGAAGCTTGGCGAATATAGAGAATGGTCCGGGTTTTGTCAAAAGGAATTTGTCGGTATGGCCCGATGGCCGCGGCATCCCATCTTCATGGGATGGGCTTACCGCCGGTATTGAGTTATCTTTCCACCAATATAGAAGAGTTGTCCATTGTAATTCCTAATAACTCCAACAAGGAGGCGGTCATGCGTAACCTTTTTGTGACATTCGTACTGGCAGCCGGTCTGATATCTTCGGCCAAAGCTCAAACGGTCCGGTATGTATTTCCGGGCGAAAGCATCCAGGACACGATCAATGTCGCAGTGGCCGGCGACACGATCAAGGTGGCCACGGGTCTGTATACGGAACAATTGGCCATCAGCAAGAAGTTGCATCTGGTTGGCGTTAGCGCCGACTCGGTCTTTCTGCTGTCGGCCTCGAATACCGTGGTATTCTACAACGGCAGTGCGGGCAGTTCCATTCGCGGATTCAATATCACGAGCACCTCCCAATCCGGCATCGCCTTCAACAATCACCTCACCGATATCGTCATTGCCGACAACATCATCCGCAAGTGCGCCCTGTATGGCATCAATTGTTTCAGTACCGTATTGATAGCGGGCAACGTGCTGGACAGCAATAACGTCGGCATTCATGCCAATGGCACGGTGTACAACTATCCCACGCCAACCATTGTCCGGAACACCATCAAGAACAGTACGAGCCACGGCATCAAGGATTTACGCGGCATGGCCGTCGCCAATACCCTGATCAACAACGGGAACGGTGATGATTATGGTATTGAGATGACGGCCGACGAGGCGCTGGTGGCCGGCAACGTGGTTCAAAACACACAGGGCGACGGCATCCGCATCGACTGCGCCACGGCCTACGTTTTTGCCAACGATATTCAGGGAAGCACTGGCAAAGGCATCACCAGCACGTACAACGGAAACACCTATTGGAAAATCCGGAATAATCTGATTCGCGCCAACGGTTCGCACGGCCTGTATTGGGAATATCTCAATTATGGGAGTACGCATACGTCGAGCGTGATTGCCAACAATGTGATCTACCAAAACGGGGGCGACGGCATAGCCATACTTCGAACCACCGGCGGCACGCCGGCGCCGCTGCTGGAGGATGTGATAGTCAAAAACAACATCGTAACCCAAAATGGCGGCGCCGGAATCAACCGGTCAGCGAACTCGCTGGCGGCGTCGGATTTCATCCTCAGCTACAATGATTTCTACAACAACACGGGCGGCAATTACCTCAACGGTTTCACGGCCGGAACGACCGATTTCAGCGCCAATCCTCAGTTCGTCAATCCGGCCGGCGACGATTTTCATCTTCAGGGCGCTTCCCCGTGCGTGGATGCCGGTTTGCCGATGTTCAGCGAATACGATTTGAACCGCACGCGCAACGACCTCGGCGTCTACGGGGGTTCGTACACGTGGACCAATTACTTCAATAATCCCGCTGCGATCCGTGTCATCAAAATGGATCTCTCGGACAACTCGGTCATCCAGGGACAAACCATTCAAATCACGGGCAAAGGTGTCGCCAAATAACGATCGGTTACAACCATGAAAACCCTGTTTTGGATGACGGCGCTATGGGCCGTCACAGCCGGTGCGGTTGGATCGATGGCGCAGAGCTGGTCGACGATCCAGTCCGCCGAATATTTCATCGATTCGGATCCAGGTGAGGGCTCGGGTACGGCGCTGGCCGCGACCGATGCCGGATTTGATGAATGGGTGGAGGATGTGGCGGCGTCGCTCAACACGACGACGCTGGCCGAGGGCCGCCACACCGTGTATATCCGGTTCCGACATCGCGACGGTCTGTGGAGTCCGGCGTTTGGCTTCGGCCTGACGGTGAGACCGGGATTTGCGACGGATATCCATCCGACGGTGCTTGCGGGCGAATACTTTCTTGACACCGATCCGGGTGAAGGCCTTGGAACGATGCTCCTGGCCGAAGATGGCACGTTTGATGAAGTCATGGAGAATGCCGTGGCGGCGTTGAGTACGGCGGCGGTCGGCGCGGGTCAGCATACGCTCTACGTCCGCATGAAAAATGGCCACGGCGCGTGGAGCACGCCGGTTGGTTTTTCGATCACGGTGCTTGCCGCTCCGGTGATGCCGTACGCCGATCGCATGTCCGCGGCGGAGTACTTCATAGACACCGATCCGGGCGAAGGTCTTGGAACGCCTGTTTCGGCTGTTGACGGAACGTTTGATGAAATCGGCGACGATCTCGTGGCGGCCGTACCGACCGCAACACTTGCGGCAGGCCCACACACTTTGTATGTCCGGTGTCGCAGCACGGCATCGTCATGGTCGATTCCGGTTGGAACGACCTTTGTCGTGCAGCCGGCTTACCAGACGACCGGCTCGCCCATTGTCAGTGCCGCCGAGTATTTTATCGACAACGACCCGGGTGAAGGATTCGGTACGGCCATCGAGGCGAGCGACGGGACGTTTGATCGGGCCGTCGAAAACCTGAACCAAACGCTGGCCACGCCGGGTCTGTCGGCCGGCGTCCATACCGTGTTTGTGCGCACCCGAAATGCCGACGGAACGTGGAGTCCCCCGATCGGTCAAACCCTGGTCGTGCAGTCTCCGCCGGTCTTCCTGGCTGCCGCCCTGCCGGCGTTGTCGGGGGCCGAATATTTTGTCGATGCCGATCCGGGCGCCGGGAATGGACAATCCATGGCGGCCTCCGACGGGGCGTGGAATTCGCCGGCGGAGAGTTTCGGTGATTCGCTCGTCACCGACGGTTTCGATGAATCCGGCCACGCGGTATTTGTCCGTGTGTTGGAGGCGGGCGGGACATGGAGCGAACCGTTCGGCATGGTCTTCGGCAAGAACGAAGAAGCGCAGGCCAACATGCCGCAAAACGTCTCCGGCGCCGGGCGAAACCATCGGGTGGTCTTGCAGTGGAATTCCCCACTGACCGGCGTCCCATCCTACTACGCCGTTTTTCGCGGCGATTCATCCGGATTTGTTCCATCCGCGGCGGATTCGGTCGCCCAGGTGAGCGGTCTCGACAGCGCCTGGACGGATGCACCATTGACGAATGGCCAGACGCACTATTACAGACTTGTGGCCGTCAGTCCGGGTGGCGCCCGAAGCCTCCCGACGCTGGCCGTGCCGGTCACGGCGATTAATTCCACCCCTCAAGTTGTCCTGCCGTTTCCCGACGTGACCGTTCAGGCAGGTTCTCCGGACAGCCTTATGGCCAGAGTGGATTCGGCGTTCTATGATCTGGACGGCGACGGAATGAGTTTTGAAGTTCAATCGTCGGACACGTCGCTGGTGGTGGCCGTCATCGATCAGCAAAGGCTGCGGCTCGATTTCGCCGCCCTGCACTACGGCATCGCGTATGTGATGGTGAGCGCCACCGACGGACTCGAATCGGTTGTGGATTCCATCCGCGTGACCGTCGTGCCATTGAATGTGCCGCCGGATATCGTCCGGGCCATTCCGGATACGACCTTGTCGGAGGATTTTGGTGAAATGCTGTACCGGCGGATGTCGTCCGTATTCGAAGATGCGGACGAGGACAGCCTCCACTATGAAGTGGAGATCAGCGGCGAGGCCATATCCACCGTCCTTCATGGCGACTCGCTTGTTTTGGCGTCCCTGCCGGACGCTTTTGGAACGCATACGATCATCGTGAGCGCGATGGATTTGTTTTACACGGTCTCCGACACGTTTGTCGTCGTCGTCACATCGGTCAATGATCCGCCGGTCCTGGCCGGACTTCCGGATGTGGCTTTTCCGGAAGACGCGGACTATGAAATATCCCTGAACGACTATGTCACCGACGTCGATCACGCCGACGCGACGCTGGATTTTTTGTATGTCATTCTGGGATCCGACACCGGATTGGCCGTGACGATTGATTCGGCCACGCACGTGGTGCTGTTTTCGTCGCCGTCCCAGGTGAATGACACGTTTGAAGTGGTTTTTTCAGTTTCCGATGACAGCGGCGCCGTCGATACGGACACGTTGCGGGTGACGGTATGGCCTCAGAATGACCCGCCGTTTGTTCTCCGGGCATTGCGGGACACGTCGTTGGCGGAAGATTTTGGAACCCGTTTCATCGTGGATGCCCGCACGGTATTCGGAGATGTGGACAATACCGTACTCACCTACGAAGCGTCGGCCTTGTCGGACGGGATTTCGACGGCGATGATTCACGACAGTTTGTTTGTGGTCAGCGATCCGGACTATGTCGGATCGGTTGAGGTCCGAATGACGGCATGGGACGGGTTTGCGCTGGCGGCGGACACGATGGTGATCGAGGTGACGCCGGTCAATGACGCACCGGAACTTGTCGTGCCTCTGCTGCCGGCGGATGGCGATACGGTGGACTTGGGTCCGGGATATGTGAATTTCGTTTGGCGCACCGGGATCGACGTGGATGGCGACACGCTGACCTACGTTTTCCATTTGTTTGGTGAAGGCCTGGATACGACGGTGACGTCGGTGGAAGACACGGCCATGACGTTTCATGACGTGAGCCGGTTGTTGTCCGGGCGGACGTACCGGTGGACGGTGCTGGCCTCGGACGGTGTTCTGGTATCGGCGTCGGCCGACACGTCTTCGCTGGTGATTCCGGTCATTGTTGGCATCGATCCTCGCGATATGCCCATACGGTATGCACTGCATCCCAACTATCCGAACCCATTCAACCCGAATACCACGATCCGCTATGATCTGCCGGAAAACTCGGCCGTCACGCTGCGCCTATACAATATGCTTGGCCAGGAGGTGCGCACATTGGTCAACCGGCGCGAAACCGCGGGATTCAAGTCCGTCGTGTGGAACGGCAGGAACAATGCCGGACACCAGGTTTCGACGGGGATATATATTCTGCGACTCCAGGCCGGCGCTTTTCGGAAAACCATCCGGATGATGATGGTTAAATAGCGGTTCACTTCCGCCTCCGTCCTTTAATGACTCCCGTTCCGATCATCGGAGCGGGAGTTTCTTTTCCAGGATACCGCCACCGCATGCACGCTCTGTGTTGCATTTCACAACGCGAATCGGGATATTAAAAAAACTTCCACACCCATTCCGATGACCATGAGCAAAAGCCAGAAAATATATGTCGTCCTGTCATCCATTTTTCTGACCGCATTGATTCTCGCCGAAATCACCGGCAGCAAACTCATTCAAACGACTCTTACGAATGACATCGTGTTCACAATGACGATGGGCGTGATCCCGTTTCCGATCACCTTTCTCGTGACCGACGTCATCAATGAATACTACGGCAAGCCCGGGATACGCTTTGTCACGATTCTGGGCATGGCGATGATCACGTTCATGTACTTGGTGCTCGTGATCGACATGGCCATTCCGGCGGCGCCGATATCACCGGTAACCGACGAGGCGTTCAATGCCGTATTTGGCCAATCCACGCGTATCATTGCCGGATCGATCGCCGCCTACCTGATCGGTCAGTTGATTGACATTCACCTGTTTCATTACATCCGCCGGAAAACAAAGGAAAAATATCTCTGGCTGCGGGCCACGGGTTCAACGTTCGTTTCTCAGTTCATCGATTCCTTTGTCGTGCTGTTCATCGCCTTTTCCGGCAAGATCGCCTTCGATCAGATCGTGAATATCGGCATCACAAACTACGTGTATAAGTTTTTCATTGCCATCACGCTCACGCCGTTTATTTACCTGGCGCATCACCTGATCGACCGGTATCTCGGCGACGAAGCGAAATCCATGATTCATCACGCGGAGGAGATGAACTGACATGCCGGACATTGTGTGTCGTGTGGTCGACTGCCATGTGTTCTTCCGGGCTTCGGACGGGCCGTTGTATCTGCTCATGAAACGGTCGCCGGACGTGATCTACGCCGGTTCGTGGCGCATGGTGGGAGGGAAGATCGAAGTTGGCGAAAAGGCTGTGGAAACGGCCGTGCGGGAATTGTATGAAGAAACCGGTCTGTATCCGAAGCGACTGTGGAGTGTGCCGTACATCAACAGTTTCTACGAAGCGTCCAGGGATCGCGTGAATATCATTCCGGTTTTTGCGGTGGAGGTGACCTCGCAACATATCCGACGGTCGGCCGAACATGACGAGCACGCGTGGGTGACGTACGAGGCGGCCATCCAACGGTTGCCCTGGCCCGCCCAGGTGGAGGGGTTGAGGATTGTCCATGAGTATGTCGTCGCCGGAAAGATGGTGGCGGATTTTGTGGAAGTAAATTTGAATGAACTGATTCCTCCGGAGGAGTAGCCGACTGATCCATTGGCAGGGGTCACGGCGCATTGTGGACTGATTCACAATTTCCATTGACTGTTGTTTTCGTATTCCATATTTTGTGCATATGCACAAAATATGTCCATATGGGTAGATGCAAGAAATATCGCCGTTGCCGTCTTCTGGACAACGCGGTGATCTTTAAACCTGTGGCGATGCCGCTGAAGCAAATAGCGGTGCACGATATTGAGGCCGATGAATTCGAGGCCATTCGTTTGTGCGATCACGAAAAGATGAGCCAGGTTTCGGCCGGACAGGTTATGCACGTATCCAGAGGAACCGTGCAGAGGCTTCTGGAATCCGGCCGGTTCAAATTAGTCAATGCCATTCTGAAGAATGACGGAATACGAATCAAGAACTCTGACTAATGGAGGCGTACCATGAGACTATGCATGCCCACTCAGGGAAGGAAAGGGCTCTCCGAGACTATTCACAATCATTTCGGGAGCGCGCCCTACTTTACGATCTACGACACCGAGACTAAGGAGATCGACGTTTTCGCCAATCGAAACGAACATCACGAACACGGGACGTGCCGGCCCGTGGCGGCGGTTGGCGACCACCAAATAGACGCGGTGATCACAACCGGCATGGGCAAGAGAGCTGTCCAGGCATTGAACAAGGGAGGCGTGAAAGTATTTCTGCTGGACGGGGTGACCGTTGAGGAGGCCATTTTGCAGTTCTCGAAATCCGCATGCCAGGAACTGACCGTTGAGAACGCATGCATGGGGCATGGACGGCATCATGATGATTGATCCTCCGGGCGACATACTCGAAAGAGGATACAAGACCGAAAAGACGGATATCACGTTTGGGCCTGTTCCGTCGCGACGTCTGGGCCGCAGTCTTGGAATCAACCATATTCCACCGAAGGTGTGTACGTACTCATGCATCTACTGTCAGGTGGGACGCACCACCCGCCTGCTCGTGGAGCCAACGGCATTCTATGAATCAGCGCGGGTTCGACAGAATGTTCTGGATCGGATCAAAGTCGTTCGTGAAGGAGGTACATCCATCGATTACGTGACATTCGTGGCGGACGGCGAACCTACGCTGGATTCCCGTCTACAGGAAATGATTGAATTGTTGAAGCCAGCCGGGATTCCTGTAGGTGTCATCAGCAACGGTGCCCTGATATGGCGCGAAGACGTCCGGCAGGCTTTGGCAAAGGCCGATTGGGTTTCCCTTAAGGTGGACACCGTGGATGCCAAGGTCTGGCGCATGATCAACCGTCCTCACCGAGATTTGCGACTTCCGGACGTCCTGGCAGGCATGATTGAATTCTCGACAACGTTCAATGGGAAACTCGTCACGGAGACGATGCTTGTGCAGAACGTCAACGATAAGGTTGATCATCTTCAACGTACGGCGCATTTCGTCGGGAAACTGTGTCCCACGGTGGCGTACATATCAATTCCGACGCGTCCTCCG
>CAZJBS010000021.1:0-55288 GCA_964544475.1 uncultured Bacteroidota bacterium
TCGTAATCAGGGCCGCGATACCGCTCGCCGTCATCGCCTCGCACAAGACCTGGCCGATGATCTGCAGACGTTGTGCTCCGATGATCTTCCGCACTCCCAGTTCACGCGCGCGAATCATCGCTTCGGCTGTCGTCAGATTCACGAAATTGATGCAGGCAATGAGGAGGATGACCGTGGCAATCAGAGCGAACAGCCATACATACACGCCGCTTCCATTGGGCTCCAACTCATTGTCCAACTGCGAATGAAGATGGATATCCAGAAGCGGCTGGAGAGTGAGCGTGACGCTCTTGCGCGTGCGTTCGGGAAAATGGCGTAAGACGAAACCGGGCAATTTTTCCAGGAGAACGGCGGCGTGAGAAGGTTCTTGCAGTCGAATGTATGTATGCGCTCCTGTCCAGAACCATTTCTTCTCGCGACCCTCCTGGCCATACGCCTCCTCCCACCGATTCAGTTGAAATTGAAGAGGGGTCACAAAATCAAAATGAACATGCGATGCAACCGGCGAATCCTCGAATACCCCCACGACTCTGAGGTCGCCAAAACCCACGAGTCGTATCACCTGTCCGACGGGATCAACCGATCCAAAGTATTTGCTCGACATCCTGCGAGACAGAAGTACGCTGTTGAGATCGTCCGTCCACCTCCCCTGCGTGACATGGAGAGCAAACATCTCCACCACCCCGGGATCGGCAAAATAGAACCGAGTCTCCGCAAAACGACGATTCCCGACCTGAACAACCGGAGGATCGTCTTCACGATACACCCGCACAACCTCGGCGATCTCTGGGAATTCCGATTGCAGAGCTTCGGCCGCAGGAAATGGCACCGACGCCTCATGGTAGGTTGTGTTACCCTGTGCAAGATGAAAAGCAACGCGATAACGACTCTCCGCTCCGTCAATGTGCTTGTCATAGGATGTCTGATGGAGGACATCGAGTCCTATGAGGAGAGAGCAGGTCATACCGACGACAAGACCGCCAATATTCAGAATCGCAAACCCTTTTCGCCGGCGAAGACTGCGAAACGCAAACCTCAAGTAATTTGTGATCATCTACAGCCTTTACGTGAGACTCTGGGGAACTTGATACAACAACAATGCCAGAGATAAATATTTGATTAGACAATACTTATGGATAAGTCGTCTGCCCGCTTGCGTACACAGGTGTTCACTGGCGGACACTAGGCGCGACCGGCGCTTTCATCGTGCGAGGGGATCACGTGCTTTTCGATCACTTCATTGTGCTCATTGAGCAGGATGACACGCGGCCGGAACGTGTGTGATTCCGTCTCATCCGCCAAGCCGTATGAAATAATGGAAACGACGTCGCCGGGCATGGCGAGCCGCGCGGCCGGACCGTTGAGCCCGATCACCCGGCTTCCGCGTTTTCCACCGATCACGTAAGTCTCAAGCCGTGCGCCGTTGTTGGCGTTGACGATCTGCACGCGTTCATTGTGAAGGATGTCCACCATGTCGAGGAGATCCTGATCAATGGTGATACTGCCGTGGTAATGCAGATCAAGTTGCGTGACGCGGGCGCGATGAATTTTGGCTCGGAAAATCGTTCGGTACATGCGTGCGGCGTTTCGGCCAATGGAATATAGCCATCAAGGAGTTCAGAGGAAAGGAGAAAAACGGGTCCATCCTCCGACTTAGCGTCACATAGTGGACAGGCCCACGTTCATGGATCTTTGGCAGGCCCATCGAAGAGATTGGCTCTTGTTTCTGTGAGGCCTAATTTCGTAATGCCTTTCGGCTGGGCCTTGTGAAGTTGAATTGGCTCATTGAGCGGTATTGTCCCTTGAACCACCCCCGTAACCCCTCCTTGCGCCAGCCTGACGGTACGCAAATGAAGCGAGCCTGGCGTAAGGAGGGGAACCACGGATGGTGATCCCCTTCGCCAATCCAAGATTATTCTGAAAAACGAACGTCTTAAGTGGGAAGGAACTCCCCCTCCTTGCTCCAGAGAATTTGAATTCCAGTACTCACACGTCGGAGCAAGGAGGGGGTACGGCGGAGGTTCTATGAATGATCCTGAATCCAACCTGAATTCTCTTCACGACCTCATCCTGTTGGACACCTCTCACCTCAGATTCTTCTTCCGGTTCCGGATATAATCGACAAAGACATACTGGCCGAGGTCGTTGAGACCCGCGTAGAAGGCCCGGCCTTTGTTGGTCTTGGTGAGCGTATCGACAAACCGGGTGAGATGCGGATCGTCCGCGATCATGAAGGTGGAGATCACCACCTGGTCCTTCCGGCATTGCGCGGCTTCCTGGAGCGTCTGGTTGATGATCTTGCGGTCGAGGCCGAAGGGGTTTTTGTACAGGCGGCCTTCCTCCCAGATGCAGGATGGTTTGCCGTCGGTGATCATGAAGATCTGGCGGTTCTGGTTGCGGTGTTTGCGCAAAAGCAGACGCGCCAGGCGAAGGCCCTCTTTGGTATTCGTGTGGTAGGGCCCGACTTCGATGTAAGGAATGTCGTCGATTTTGATCTGCGCCGCGTCATCGCCAAACGTGATCACGTCGAGACTGTCTTTGGGATACCGCGAAAGGATGAGTTCCGTCAACGCAAGCGCCACTTTCTTGGCGGGCGTGATCCGGTCCTCGCCATACAGAATCATGCTGTGGCTGATATCAATGGCCAGCACCGTGGCGCAGGACGTCAGGTGTTCCGTTTCGTAGACTTCGATATCGTCCTCGCGCAGATCGATATCCCCGTGACGGCTGTGTTTCATGGCGTTGCTGATCGTGCTCATGAAATCAATATTGGAAGGGGCGTCGCCGAACTGGTAGGGTTTTGTTTCGCTCAGCCGCTCCACACCTTTGCCCGTATGCGTCGTTTCGTGCATACCGGATGGTGATTTTTTAAGGGATGAAAAAATCTCATCCAACGAATCCTGCCGGATCTTCTTTTCCCCCTTTGGCGTCAGTACGGCCTGCGATCCATCGGTTTCCTGAATATAGCCTTCGTCCTTGAGCCGTTGATAGAATTGATCGAAATCCATGTCGCCGGAAAAAATATGGTGCTGTTGATCCAGTTGCGTCATCCACCGCAGCGCTTCGTTGACGTCGCCATTCGTGTACAGAAGCAATTGATTGAACAGTCTGAGAAGATCCTCAAACTTCATGTTGCGGCGGATGTGGTCGTCCCGCCATTGGCTGTATTCAAACTTCATTCAAAGAACTTTCCTGGTGCGATGGTCCGGTACCGGATGATTCCGACATGAAATCTCATTCATGGGCTAACCGGGTTTGGGGTTGACGGAATGCGTCAGTTTACCGAAACGCCGGTGCAAAAAAAAGGATAATAACACGACGGGGATCATGAGGAGAAATTCCGCTCGGATAACGGCGGCAAAAGCGATGGAAGAGACCATCAACGTGGTGGTGATGCGTTTGCCGGTGTGGACGATGGAGACATCCGACCGGGGATCGCACCGCCAGTGGAAATACCATTGAAGGACGGCGCCCGCCGCCAGGACGGTGAATATCCATTCCCGCAAGGCCAGTGCGGCGAGCGTTCCGGCCGCCGCCGCCACGACGACGAGCACATATGTTTTGCTCCTCCGTAATCCGAGAAATACGATGGTAGTCCGTTTGACCGGCCGGGCGAGCCGATCGGCGTCAAAATCGAGGTAATGAAACAACAACATCACGCCGACATACATGCCCCCCGTGCCGGCGGCCATCCATACGATGTCGCTTCCCATTGTCAACGTCTGCACGTAATAGGCGCCGATCACATTCAAAACGACACCCGGGAATCCGCCGAGCCATTCGCCCGCAAACGGACGATACGCCAGGCGCAACGGCGGCAGGGTATAGAACACGCAGATGGCGTATCCGGCGGCGTAGAGGGCCAGAACGGCAGGAACGGTTCGCCACGCCAGCCAAAAAACCGGCACGAGGCCCAGGACCGTGGTCACCCAGAACATGCGCCTGAGCTGCGGAATGGTGGCGAGTCGGGCGCGCAGAACCTTGGCGCCGCCGGATTTCTTTCCGGGCATCGTAAACCGGTCGGCGCCGCTTTCCCAATCCGTGATCTCATTGACAAGGTGAGCCGGAAATCCCTGCGCGAAACAGGCCGTGACAAGGGCCAGCACAAAGTTGGTCCAGGACACGCGTCCCGTGTGCTGGATTGCACAGGCTGTCCCAACCATCACGGTCATGACCGACCACACCACCACTGCCATGATGCGAAAAATCATGAACCAGGCCTTGACGGGCGCGAACCAGGACGCCATCTATTTCGGTTCCAGGGGTTTGGTCAGTATGAAATTGACAACGGCTTTGGCCACAGGGCGGTCCTCTTCGTCGGTGATATCGACGTCACAGACATTGATGCGGGACCCCTTTCGAATCACCCGCGCGTGGGCCAGAAGGCGGGACTGCGCCCGAGCCAGGTACGTGATGTGCAGGTCGACCGTCGCAAAACTCATGTGCCCGTCAAAACACGTGGACAACGCAAACGCCGCGGCCGTGTCGGCCAGGGCGGCCAGAACCCCTCCGTGCACCGTACCCCGGCTTTTCGGACCATTGGTAATTTCCTCGCGGTACGGCGCTGCCATCCGGCAATAATCAAGCTTCACGATCTCGAGTTCGAATCCGAACAAGCGGTTGGCCGGATGACGGCTGAGCCGGCTCCGCAAATCGCGCTCCACCCTGGCAGGCACGATGGCAAAATGTCCGGATTCCTCTCGCATGATCTCAAAATAGCCCATTCGACCGAGGATAGCAAACGTGTTGCGCTCGCTCGCTCGGCGAAGGAAGTCGTTGATTGGCAATCCCCAAACCTTTATCTTCCCTGCAGTTTACGTCGGGCCTTGCCGCGACATAGACTTGCGAAGAACCTGAAATCATTGATTTGAAAGAAAGCCAACCTATGGCCGTCCTGAGATCCATACTGACAATTACCATTGGCCTCTCCATATCTGTGATGGGATATGCGAAATCCGGAAAAGGGGATGAGGAGAAAAAGACCGTCATTGCCAAAATGAAAGCCAACAACGAGACGGTTTCTTCACTGACAGCCAAAATGAAACAGCGCAAGACTTCCGCCTTCATGGACAAAGAGGTGGTTACCAAAGCCCAGTTCTATTACCTCAAGCCGGGGAAATACCGTCTCGATCCGGACAACGATTCGGAGAACGAGTACATCATTAATGACAAGTCGATCTGGGTTATCAACCAGAAGAGCCGGACGGTGACGACGACCGACGAAGGCGAAATGAATTTTTCGCAATACGTGATGGGTTTTGGCAACTCCATGGAGTCCCTGGAAAAAATATTTGAAATCAAAGTCGAAGCGGGACCGCGTCAGAAAAAATTCGGCTCCTACCGCATGCATTTGATTCCGCTTAAATCCGGTCCGCTTTTCAACAAAATGGAAAAGATCATTGTGTCCGTACGTGACGATTTGTGGCTCCCGTACTATGCCGAATTGTATGAATCGGACGGCGACATGACGATATGGGAATTCAGCGATTTCAAAGTCAACGGCAAGATCAAGGAAGACGTCTTTCGTCAGGAAGTGCCCAAGGGATTCCAGGTCAAAAAATACGAAAAAAAATAGCCCATGCTCAAGATTACGACCTTATGGGGAATGGCGGCCGTGTTTTGGCTGACGGGCCTCGTCTCGGATGCCGCCGCGCAAAGAAAGATCACGCCCAAGAAAAAAATACGCGGACCCGCAGCGACCCAATACCTGGGTGCGGTTACGTCCTTCAATCATATCTCAGGAGCCGTCTGGGAAATCCAACTGTCTCAACGCGGGGGCCTGAGTCCCAGGAGTTCTTTCTCGGTGGTCGGCGGGTACAGTTCCAGATGGGTGACATTCAAGAACGATACCCTCGGCAAACCCTCCCACGATCGCTGGCTCAACGGACTGGGCGGCGCCGTTATGATGAACAACTATCTTAAGAAACTTGGCGAAGGTTTTGTCTGGACGCTGGGAGTCTCGGGCCATCTTTTTTTTGAGCGACCCGTCGACTTGAAGACCTTTTCGGTTTTTGGAATCGTCGCCCATCGTTTCAAGACAGGGTCATCGACCATAAGCCCACACATCGGCGGTGGCCTGATGGGAACGATCTTCAAGAGTACGCTCGGCTCGGATGTCAACAGCCTGTATCTGATGGCAGGCTGTTCCTGGATGTTCAAACTATAGGGTCTCCATGGATTTGTTTTCGGAAATCGGCCAGGAAGATCAGGGAGGAAAACCCGGCGCGAAAGTGTATTCCGTGGCCGAAATCACCCATCAGATCAAATTCCTGCTTGAAGAGAGTTTCCCGATACTCCTGGTCCAAGGGGAAATTTCCAATCTGAACATGCACTCATCCGGCCACATTTATTTCACCTTGAAGGACGAACAGGCCCAGATGCGTTGTGTCGTATGGCGCAGTCAAGCCGAGAACCTGCGGTTTGCGCCGGAAGAAGGCATGAAAATCCTGGTGCGTGGACGATTGGCCCTGTATGAACGCGGAGGGTATTATCAAATCGTGGTCCAGCAGATTCAGCCGCAGGGCCTCGGCGAACTTCAGCTGGCTTTTGAACGTCTGAAGAGAAAACTGCTGGGCGAAGGGTTGTTCGATGAAACCCGCAAGAAGCCGCTGCCGGAGCATCCGCAGGTTGTCGGTGTGGTGACCTCTCCGACGGGCGCCGCCATTCGGGACATCATCAGCGTGATTCGCCGCCGGATGCCGTCGATGCCAATCGTTCTGATGCCGGTGCGCGTGCAGGGTGAAGGGGCTGCGGCCGAAATAGCTTCCGCGATACGGACGATGGACGATTGGGGCGTCGATGTCCTGATTGTGGGGCGCGGCGGCGGATCGTTGGAAGATCTGTGGGCTTTCAATGAAGAGGCCGTGGCGCGCGCCATTTTTGAATGCCACACGCCCGTGGTCAGCGCCGTCGGCCATGAGGTGGATTTCACGATCGCTGATTTTGTCGCGGACGTCCGCGCAGCCACACCGTCCGCCGCCGCCGAGTTGGTGACCCCCGACAAAGCCGACATGGAACAGCGCCTGCGGCATCTCCGCCACCTCCTGATCCGGAATCTCCAGAACCGCCTCTCCGCCTGGCGGCAGGCCGTGACACGGCTCGAGAATCACTATGCGTTGAGGCAGCCCGAAAACGCCGTCGCCCAGTACCGGCAGCGAACGGACGAGTTGGATCGGCGCCTGTCGAAAAGCGTCCTGCAAACCGTCTCCTTGTCTGCCCAGAAGCTGGACGCGCTCGAAAGAAACCTCCAACTGCTGAGTCCTCATCACACTCTCCGGCGGGGTTATGCGATGGTCCGCAAGGGCCAGACCGTCATCCAAAACGCGTCCCAACTCAAAGATCATGACCGCGCCATCGTCGAATTCCATGACGGCACGGTCCCGGTGGAGGTTCTTCCGTCGTGAAAAACCGCGTTGAATTCATCGCACGTCTCGTCCTGTCGGTCACGTTTGTCGTTTCCGCCTTGGCCAAATTATTTCCCATAGAAGTTTTTGAACTGACATTGATGCAGACGGGAATCTTCAGTTGGGCTGTCGTGCCGTATGTATCGCGTCTCATTGTATCGGCCGAACTGGCGGCCGGATTATGCCTGCTGCAGCCGTTTGGTCTGAAAAAAATCGTGATTCCATTCACCATGGGTTTGATTCTGATTTTCTCCGCGCACCTGACCATGACCGTCGCGGTGGAGGGTCCGTTCTCCGTCAATTGCGGTTGTTTTGGGGAATGGATTCCCATGAGCCCCGTGTCTGCGTTGGCCAAAAATATTGTCCTGCTCGGATTGTTGGTGTATGTGTTTTTGGCGGTTGAAAACCACACGGGACGAATGGCCATTCCATCGGGTCTGGCCGCGGTGGCCGTTGTGTCGGTCTTCAGTCTGGTGCCGGTGGTTCCCTACGCCAATGCGGATCCGCATTCGACGGTCGCTCAGCGGCCTTCCATGACGACCATCGTCGCGTTCAAGTCGTTTGAGGGAATGCCAGCCGTGGATTTGATGGAAGGACCCGTCGTGGTCGCGCTTTTTTCTCTGGACTGCGAACACTGCATGGAGGTGGCCGGGAAAATCGGCCGGTTGAAAGAGCGCGCCGACGTGCCGCCCGTTTATGTTCTTTTCCTGGGCGAGCCGGACGAAGTGCCGCATTTTTTCGACGTCGCGCAGGTACGTTTTCCGTATCGGCTGCTGGACCCCATGACTTTTTTTCCGCTCCTGGACGATGCCCCCGCCCCGCCGCGTGTGGTTTTTCTGATGGATGGCCGGCTGGTCGGCGATTGGAATTACACGAATTTCGATATTTCGACTTTTGAAAGAACCGTCTTGTTGAATCGATAACTTACTATTTGGAGAGACGTCATGATGAAAGACATTTTGGAACTGCTGGGGGATCAGGGAGATTTCCTTCTGAAACATCAATGCAAGGGTGTGGCGAAGAATCAACTGCACATTCCGGGACCGGATTTTGTGGACCGGGTCTGGAAGGACAGCGACCGCAATCCGCAGGTCCTGCGCAATTTGCAGGCTCTGTTTTCGACCGGCCGTCTGGCCGGCAGCGGCTATCTCTCCATCCTACCGGTCGATCAGGGCATCGAACATTCGGCCGGCGCTTCGTTTGCCCCGAATCCGATCTATTTTGATTCGGAAAACATCATCAAGCTGGCCATCGAAGGCGGCTGCAACGCCGTCGCGTCCACGTTTGGCGTCCTGGGTTCGTGCGCGCGCCGGTATGCGCATAAGATTCCATTCATCGTGAAGATCAATCACAATGAATTCCTGAGTTATCCAAACCGGCATGATCAGATCATGTTCGGTTCGGTGCAGCAGGCGTGGGACATGGGCGCGGCGGCCGTGGGCGCGACGATTTATTTCGGATCCGCCGAATCAACCCGCCAGATCCAGGAAGTCAGCGAGGCGTTTGCGATGGCGCATGAGATGGGCATGGCGACGATTCTTTGGTGTTACACGCGAAACAGCGCTTTCAAGACGCCGGAAAAGGATTATCACACGTCGGCCGACCTGACCGGACAGGCCGACCACCTCGGCGTCACGATCCAGGCGGATATTGTCAAACAAAAACTGCCGACGAACAATGGCGGCTACGAAGCCCTCAAATTCGGCAAGACGCACAAGAAGGTGTATTCGGAATTGACGACGGACCACCCGATTGATCTCACGCGGTACCAGGTGGCGAATGGCTACATGGGCCGATGCGGGTTGATCAATTCCGGCGGCGAATCCAAAGGCGCCGGCGATCTCGCGGAAGCCGTATGGACCGCCGTGGTCAACAAGCGCGCCGGCGGCATGGGCCTGATATCCGGCCGCAAGGCTTTCCAGAAGCCCATGGCGGACGGCGTCAAGCTGCTCAATGCGATCCAGGATGTCTACCTGGAAAAAGAAGTCACCATTGCCTGACGTGCGGAAAGCGATGTCCATGAAAACGATGATTCTCCTATGCTGGATGGCGCCGGCGGTGTGGGCGCAATTTGATCTCGGTGGCGCGAAAACGTATGAATCCGGTCACCCGCATTCGGCCATGATCGACGCGTCGTTTATCCATTACGACGGCGCGATCGGCCTGACGTACCGGTATTCCATCAGCGGGCCGAAGTTTCTCGGTATCTTCGGGACGTTTTACGCGCGGCCTTACGCCAAGGCCGTCCTTGTCAAATCCGGTCCGAAATTCTATTTTCAGTTGCAGGAATACCGCAACATCCTGGCTGCCGGCATTGACAAGAAAATCTGGATTAATTCCCGGCTCGATGGTTTTCTGGCGGGCGGTGTGGGTGTGGCCATTGTCGACTACCGCGGTACGGGCGAGGGTGTCTTTTTGGGACACCAGATTGAAAAGAAACAGGGCCTGGTTCCTCTGGTTCGCCTCGGTCTGTCGTACAAAGTCAACCGGCATTTTTTCATCCGAGGCGGGTACCAGTACTTTGACGCCAAAACGGCCGACGGCCACCGTGTGTACGTCGGCGTGGGAGGCCAGCTATGACGAACATGCGTTGGATTCTCGGTTTGACCCTCATGGCGGGTCTCTTTTTGATGGTCACACAAATGTCGTGCGATGCGTGGCTGGAGGGCGACGATGAAGACTGCACGCCGGCGCCTTTCGATTGCGATGACACCCGTCCCACGGAGGGCGATCTCACCATCCATGCGACCATCGACGGCCACCATTCGGCGGTGCCGATCTGGGTTTTTCGCGGCGATTTTGAAAATGGCGACGAGATTTTCAGGGACACGCTGACAAACCCGGTGACCACGTACACGCTGGACGCCGAGCAGTACTATTCGGTCGTGGCGCTGTATGTCAAAACGAATGGCGATACGATCGTGGCCATCGACGGGGACGACATTGACGTCGATCACGACGACTATTGCGGCGGCGTGCGATGCTATTCCATCGATCACGCCGAAGTGGACGTGGCGTTGAATTGAAATGGGTTGATGGAAAGTTTTTTGTCTTTCTTTTGACTTACGAGATCAATGGCAAACTTTTCTTGGTGAATGCATCAAGAACCAAATGCACTGAAAAGCAAAGTAATAGGATGAACACAATCTCGAGAATGAGGGCCTTGAACGATGTTACTTTGTCGACTTCATTCAATCAGGCTCCAAAAAGTTATCAGTACGCATTATCTAAGGTAATCCGATTATGAGACTGAAATTTGCACGCGTTTTTAATATTTCTTTTGTGTGTCAAAGATAAGCATCTGTTATGTCATTATTTATGTGTTCCATAGATTATGTTTCATTTCTTTACAAATATCATTGTTATATAACTTGACATACGGTTGGTTTATTCCTATCTTGTCTCGACAATCTGGAATGCTGAAATAATGCCCTGTCCCACCGCGTTAAGTCGTCGTGGTGAAGCCACCAAATTGAGGTTGTGAAGCAAAATGAGGAAACCGGAGTCCTATGAATTCATTGACTAAACACATTAAGCACTTGCGAGACTCAAAAAAGTTCTCGCAGGAATACGTAGCGGATATTATTGGGGTGTCCAGACCTACTTATGTTCAGATTGAAAAGGGTGAGAGGGAGCTGACCGTGTCCGAAGTAAAAAAACTGGCGGCACTTTATGAAATGGATGTTTCAGACCTCCTCATGCAGGAAACACCCGCGGGTAAAAAGGTAATCCTTGATAGTAAACGAGCTACCAAAAAGACAAAAGTGCCGTCTCTTCGTATAAGCGTACCTCAGAAGAATGTTGAGAAATTTAAGGAAGTTCTACTTTACATCCTGGGAAAGGTGGGCGCCAAACCTAACATAGGTGAGACTGCTATCTATAAACTGCTTTACTTTATCGATTTCGATTATTATGAAAAGTATGAAGAGCAGTTGATCGGGGCAACGTATATTCACAATCATTTCGGTCCAACCCCGGTGGAATTTCAAGCTATTACAGATAAAATGAAAGCTGACAACGAGCTTACCGTAGTAACAAATAAATACTTTCAATATGATCAGAAAAAATATTTGCCGCTACGTGCTGCTAAATTGGCGGTTTTAAATGCCCAAGAGAAGGCATTGATCGATGATGTATTGGCAAGGCTGTCGGATAAGAGCGCTACTGAACTTAGTGATTATTCTCATGGCGATATTCCGTGGAAAATTCATGCCCCGGGTGAAGTCATCGATTATGAGAGTGTGTTCTATCGTGATCGGAAATATACTGTGAGAAATCTGGATGACGAACTATAGCGCCATTCCTGAGTTTGATCGAGAACTCAAGAAATTAACAAAAAAGTATAAATCGCTACCCAACGACTTAAAACTCTTCAAGAAAATTCTGGCGGAATCACCGGAAGGAAATGAGCGTCATTTTGCATGCCTTACGAAGACCGATGCATTTGTTGTGATCAAAGCCAGGTTGTTTTGTCGATACCTCAGGGGGAGTTCTCTCCGTATCATCTACGCTTATTGGAAAGTTAATGACTGTGTAGAATTTATTGAGCTGTATTTCAAGGGAGACAAAGAGACCGAGGATACAGCTCGTATCAAGGCATATTTAAAATCCAAGATTTAGAGGAGAGTTGATTGTCTGGTTATGACGCCGGCGCCTTTCGATTGCGATGACACCCGTCCCACGGAGGGCGATCTCACCATCCATGCGACCATCGACGGCCACCATTCGGCGGTGCCGATCTGGGTTTTTCGCGGCGATTTTGAAAATGGCGACGAGATTTTCAGGGACACGCTGACAAACCCGGTGACCACGTACACGCTGGACGCCGAGCAGTACTATTCGGTCGTGGCGCTGTATGTCAAAACGAATGGCGATACGATTGTGGCCATCGATGGGGACGACATAGACGTCGATTACGACGATTATTGCGGCGGCGTGCGATGCTATTCCATCGACCATGCCGAAGTGGACGTGGCGTTGAATTGACGGCGTAGGAAACATATAGAAATTAAATTAATGGCGCGTCGATTTTTTCTTGACATTGTTTTTTTTTTTTTTTTTCGTAACTTGAAAATGCTATCGAATTCGAGGCGAGTTAAATAAATCTATCACTAACCCCCGAGAGGGTATCATGAGAATGAAATTCATTTCAGCAGGGATGCTGTGTCTTTTTGTGATCGTGACGTCATGTGACACGAAGCAAAGTCACAGCGACTCTGATCCAAATTCGATCTTCTCCGTCGCACGACCCATCCTGGAGGATGCGCAGAAATTCTTGATTAGAAATCCGGAATGGATGACAAGCAAGAATTTGTTAACATTGACTGAAAGGAGTCTGTCTCTAACCGAAGCATTTGAATCAATCAGGCAATCGGGGCTTCCGAAGGTCACGGATTCACTTCCCAACATACCGCAGATCACCATCGATGGAGTAACGTACTCTGTCCATATTGAGTTATTCAATGAAGGGATCATCGATACTTCCACGGGATTGCTCAAGAAAGGAACAACCGTAGAGGATTACGGGGTTGGGCTGGATCCGGATGAATTTGAGAGCAATGAGGTGGAGGATGTGATCACGATTCAAATCTTGAGGTCAGATAATACGATCGAGTCTCTTACACTAAAGAATGCCGATTTCGAGAATCCATATCCCGCGGATAATGACGTTCAGCAATCTGAGGCGTATGATGGTTTGGGCCTGACTGACGCATACAACCAGCAGATTAGGGATGGTCTGGCCTATCCAGTTTTCATATTAACTCTGAATGAGGATTCTCCTGACATCTTAGCGCAGATCAACGTAGAATCGAATAGCGAAAGCAGCTCTTCATCCCCATCGACTCTTTATCCGTGGCTGGAAATACACCAGATCAACCTGTATATTACACATGAGGGTGGAGATCCTGAATTTGAAATGTACTTTACTAATGGACGTGTTAATCCCTCTTATTTTTCTAACGTTGGACATTTTGGCCGCGAGTCATTCGATGGACGCAATGCTTACAACCCATCAAACTCTGATCGAATCATTTACATTCGTAACGTCAACCATCCCAATGAGAATTTTTCCGATCCTTATCTCGTTCATAGACTGGACATAATGCCCAGTACGTCCACGAGTGAGGATGGTTTTGGACTGTGTTTTATTGAAAACGATTACAGAGCCAAAGAGACATGGAAACAAAGCAACTATACAGACCCTGAATCGCATTACACTTTCTACCGGAAATTTCAGCGTTACATCAAATTGCCTAGCCTCAACGGACAACAGCATTATGAATTGTATTCGAATACGTATCAGAGCGGCATAAATCAAGATGATTTTTACGTGGGCGAGATAATGGGGTTGAACGAAGAAAATGTGGACCAAGTTCTTGAATCCAGGCCTCACTTCTATCTGCCCGTTTGGTACCGCGTTCCTGGCCAACTGGTGTCAGATTTATCGGTAAAATTCGACCGAGGATATTATCCGTATCAATAAGCGCTTCTGTTATGGGCCGGCTATATGCCGGCCCCGATATTCTTGCTGGAGTTTAAATGAAGAAAATATTTTGGACGGTACGTCTTATAGAGATGCTGATCACAGGAGTCTGGGTGGGTCTTTCTTCCTGCGGAGATCACTCAGCCGGTGACAAAGTCATAATTGCCGGTGTGTTGTCGACGTCCTATCACCCGGACATTGCCATAGTCAAATTGAGCGACACGACATCGCCAGCCGCAAGAGTTGTTGTGGCATATTTCAAGCAATCCTTCATAGACGGAGCCGCAGTCACGGTGAGCACAGACTCTCAATCTGTTCAACTGACGCCGAAGTGGTATGTCAATCCACTTCTGGGGGACAGTGAATTATGCTACGACGATGTCCGCCGAGAATTGTTGGTGACTGCAGGAAAAACCTATCGTTTGGATGTCGAGATTCCCGACGGGAGAAAATTCAGGGCATTTACCACAGTTCTTATGGATCCCATTTTCCTCACTGGTTCGCTTGGCGATACCGTGACGGTTGATGTGAGGGAAAACTACTCCGGGGGCTATAACGGGTATCGGTTCTTGCCAATGTGGCATGATCCGCGTGGATTTGTAAAACTTAATATCAATCAATCAAGCACGTCGAACTTCGTGGCCCACACCTATTACGTGTCTCCGTTTGATTCATGCCTGATTACTTTTCCTTCCGGCCAGGACATCGTAAGAAGAGACCGACACGTATTTACTCTGGATTCGGCTTATTCTCAATACTCTTATCGCGTCGCAACTTATCCATTCGGAGTTGATAGTTTATACGACGTTATGTACGGCAAATGGGCCTTGAATCCGGACTGGGTCTATTCCAATATACAAGGTGAAAACGTTGTTGGGTGCTTTGGATCTTATGGACATGCCTACACGTATTTCTATGCCCGGAAGGCCCCGTGAGCAGCACGTGCCCTCCAGAGGGCGGTTGCTCATAGCCAGCGTTCTTGATTATTCGTGGATGATGGCTTACATACTAAAAAACGTCGGATATTGAAGCTGATATGGAGACCCTCATGAAGGATTTTTTCACATCTATGAAATTTCGATCGCTTGGTGTTGCCATGATGTTCCTTGGCTTAATGGGTTGCGACTCCGATGGGAAAACCGATTATTTCTTGTATGCCCTTATCTCCAAGGAGGAGTCCGATCGGATATTTTTCTTGTCGACAATTGACATGTCCGATAATTCTCCAACGGAGATTCCATTTGGGCGTGGCATGGAACAGGCCGATCCGGTGTGGTCGGTTGTGGCAGACACAGCGATTCGGCACTTGGAATCCGTTGAGCTTGGCGATGGATTCTACCGTCTGACAGACAATGAGAATTTCCTTTCTTCAAGGCCGGTGTCGGCCATGATGATCCATGTGGGAAACGTATTGGCGGAGAGATATGATGTTGTATCTAACCTGACCAACACAAATCTCGCCAACATCATGCACGCGGAGGTGACGGATTCCAGCGATACCCAATACACATGTGTGTTGCGTCTGAAATGGAGTCCGGCAGATCGGACAGAGTTGTATCGGTGCGCCATGTATGATCTTGGAACCTCGGACAGCCTCGTCTATTTTACCATCGACACCTCGCTGGGAATGCGATTTTACATGAACAAGGGCGAGCTTGCCAAATCTTTTCGTATATCCATTATGGCTTGCTCACCATTACTGGTGACCGGCTTGACGAGCATGAAGGATTTCATTTTTCAGGGAGATTCCACGGCAATGGAGTACCTTCGCCCGGTGTTGGAAAGGTCAAATGCCCGTCGGCGATGGCAGTGGGAGGCCCGTCATACGACCTTCTCTCACGTGGCAGGAACGTATTCGGAACAGTCGCAGATCGTCGAAGTAAGAAGGTCGCAATGATGCCAGGGTATCCGTAATATCCAGCGCGACGTTATTCGAAGGTATGTGTCACGCGCGTCACTTGGTCAGGCCGGACGCGCAGCGTGGCTTCATAGAATTTCTTGAATGACGGGTGGGACAATCGAACGCGATAATATCCGGGTTTGATCTCCAGTGTCGACGGGCTCCTGGTATCCTTGCGCTGAATCGTATTGATGTAAATGTCCGCGCCGGGCGGCGTGGTCACGATATCGAAATAGCCATTCGGACTGGAAAACACCAACTTCACATCCGTCGTATCATCCTTGACGACTCGAATCTGGCGTGTCCGGGTCTCTTTCCCCCTTTTCATCTGAACCGTATGTACGCTGGCGAGCAGCGACGTGACGATTTTCGGCGTTTCACCGATCGTCTCGTCCTGTCCGTCCAGAAAGATGTCTGCGCCGGAGGGATTGGACGTCAGCAGCAATGAACCGAAGGTCGGCGTGAGGGTATCGGATAGCGCGATGACACTGTCGGATTTGACGAACACCTTCTTTTCGACATCCAGATACCCATCCGCACGAACCACGAGCGTCTGCTCGCCCACTTCCACGCGGTACGCGTTGGATTTTCCGGCGCGCGCCTGACGGCGGCCATTAATCCACAGACCGGCTTCCGGCGGAACGACCCGATCCAAAGAAACCACGCTGCGGACCTTTTCCAATTTCAAATCCAATGCGCTGGAGCGATTTCTGCGCAACGAGACGTCACGCCGTGTCGTGACATGATCGGTCTTTGAAATCAGCAGGGTGTATTTGCCGCCCGGAAACAGGACGTCGTCAAATGGCGAGTATCCGATAAAACGACCGGTACTGGTTTCGACACGCGCCATGGGCGGATCGGTCATCACGCTGATATACGAGGTGTCGGCCCCCTGCGGAATATCGATCGGCGCCAGATTCAACGACGCCATGATTTCTTTGTATTCACCCGCGCCGAATACCAGCGCCGTTTCGTAAGGCGCATAGTATTCTCTCTTGACGACGAGTTTGTGCTCGCCGACGGAGACGGCGTCGAGCGTATACAAGCCGTTCTGCCCTTGGAGGGGCTTCTCATCGAGCAACACCTGGGCATCCGGGACGTTGATCTTCAGCCGGAGGGAAGCCGGCCGGCCGCTCGTCAGCGACTCCGAAATGCGTCCGCCGCCACCGCCGAAAACAAGGAAAAAAAGGAGCAGAAGCGTCGTGAGGCCGGAATAAAGACCCAGACCGATGGATAATTTCCTGAAGTCCGCCAGGCCCAGTTTTTCAAGCAGCGGCACATTGAATTTCGTGGCCGCCAGATCCGCATCCACGTAAATCGTTCTGGACAGGAGCATGGTCTGCTTGATCTTGCGGATGTCCTTGGCCATGAGATCGACGGAACGGTACCTTTCCTCCGGATTGCGGCGCAAGGCCCGGGTGATGATATTGTCAAAAACGGGCGGGATCATCGGGTTGAGGACGTGCACCGGCGTCGGATTCTCATTCATCACTTTGTACATCACCTCGGTCATGTTGTTGCCATCGAACGCCTTCTTCCCGGTCAGGCATTCGTAACAAACCGACCCAAGTGAAAAAATATCGCTGCGTTGATCAACCTGCTTGCCGGCGATTTGTTCCGGCGACATGTAACCCGGCGTGCCGAGGATGGTCCCGATGGCCGTCCCGGACGACGAGTTGATTTTGGCAATACCGAAGTCCATGATCTTGGCATGGCCATTCTTGGAAATGATGATATTGGCCGGCTTGATGTCCCGGTGGGTCACGTCGTGTTCGTGGGCAAAATGAAGCCCGTCACAGGTCTGCAGCATGATCTCGATGGCCATCTCGATCGACTGCAGCGATTCCCAATTGGTCGGCGTGTGGTTGATGAGGTATTCGAGCGTCCGGCCATCCACGAATTCCATGGCAATGTACATGATGCCGTCTTCTTCGGCGACATCATAGATGGTCACGATATTCGGATGGGATAACTTGCCGGCGAGTTGGGCCTCCATGCGGAATCGTTGTTTGAATTCCGCCCGCTGTTCGTCGGTCAACTGGCCGGATACTTGCAGCGTCTTGATGGCCACGGTGCGATCGATGACCTCGTCAGCCGCCTTGTAGACGATGCCCATGGCGCCCTGGCCGAGCACTTCGATGATCTTGAACCGACCCAGGTGGTCAGGCTTGGAATCCGATGAAAGGCCTGGAAATGTGGTCACAATGAATCCGGTGTGTTGTTCAAAAATAATGTCGTTCAAGATCGAAACAATTTCAAGCGGTTTCTGCGCGAGGTCGCTCCGAGACTCCGGTTTGCGAATAAGCGTTGCCTTGAGCGCCCTCACGCCTTACATTTGGGCAAACGGGAGATCCGATGGCAACGTTTTTCAAAACCCTTTTGTTCACGGTCTTGATTCCGGGCTCGGTGGTGATCTATGTGCCGATGCTGGTATGGGACCGCTTTGGCGGCCCGGATATTCGGGTCCCCCTGCCATGGCTGGCTATTCTGCCCATGTCGTGCGGAGTGGCGTTTTACCTATGGTCCGCCTATGACTTTGTGGCATCCGGAAGGGGTACGCCCGCGCCGGTCGATCCGCCAAAAACACTGGTCGTACGCGGTTTGTATCGGGTCGTTCGCAATCCGATGTACGTGGGCGTGATGTCCATGCTGATCGGGGAAGTCTGGTACTTCGGTTCCGCCGCCCTGGCCGTATATAGCCTGTCCGTTTTCACGCTGTTCTCAGTGTTCATCCGCCGGTATGAGGAACCCACGCTGGCCAGGCTCTTTGGAGACGCGTACGCTGCGTATTGCGATACGGTGCCGAGATGGATTCCGGATTGGCGCAGGATCGTGCGTCCCTCTCCGGCCTCGGACAACGGGGAAAAGCAACGTGTATGAGCGATCGTATTGACATCGACGCGTTCAACCGGATCGACATGCGATGCGGCGTGATTGTCCGCGTTGAGGAATTTCCGAAGGCCAAGAAGCCGGCCTTCAAACTATGGATTGATTTTGGCGTCATTGGCGTGAAAACGTCCAGCGCTCAAATCTCGGGACGTTATCGCCGCGACGATCTGATGGGCCGCACGGTCATCGCCGTGGTCAATTTCCCGCCGAGACAGGTGGCGGATTTTGTTTCCGAAGTGCTCGTTCTCGGCATACCGGATGCGAATCATGATGTGATCCTCCTGAAGGCCTCCGGTGCCGTGATCCCCGGCGGCCGCGTTTCATGAGGATGACGTGACAAACCAGGGAGGCAACGTGCAACCGATCAACCTATCGGAAAAACTGGCCTTGTTTTCGGACCACTGGCATCCGCGTATTGTCGGCGAACTCAATGGCCAGCATGTCAAGCTCGTGAAATTTCAGGGGCCATTCATCTGGCACCAACATGATGCGGAAGATGAGATGTTTCTGGTCGTACGCGGTGAATTCACGATGGAATTCCGCGACCGCCGGATCGGCCTCCGGGAGGGTGAATTTCTCATTGTTCGGAGGGGCGTCGAACACCGTCCTGTGGCGGAAGCGGAAGTGGCGGTATTGCTGTTTGAACCGGCGTCCACCTTGAACACGGGTGATCGACAAGATGAAAAAACCGTCTCTCAACCTGAATGGATTTGAGGTGACCGATGCAACGCGCTGGTGTTATTGTTTCAATGGCCCTTCTTTGGCTCGGTTGTTCTTCCGGCAGAGGAATGCCGGGACAGACCGTTTCCGGTTCGTGGGGCGGAGAACACGTACGATTGGTTGCCGGTGACTCCACGGTCTCGATGGAGTTTGACTGTGCGCACGGGTGGGTGGACGGCGTCATCACCACGGACGCCGGTGGCCGTTTTTCCGTGACCGGTACGTATGTGATGGAAAGCGGGGCTTATCGGGAAGGCGACCCGCTACGAAAGCACGCGGTGCGTCTGCGCGGGCAGGTCGTGGGCTCCGCCATGTCGGTCACGGTGACCGAAGTCTTGACAGGAAATGATCTCGGAACGTATCAGTTGCAGCTGGATGGAGAGGCCAGGCTATTCAAATGCCAGTAGAGTTTTCTTTCAACCGGCTGAGCACGGATAAGAAATCCGCCGGCAGTTCGGAATCAAAGCGCACCATCTTCTTCTGGGAGGGATGAAAAAAGCCCAGTGTTTTGGCGTGGAGCGCCTGACGGGGCATCAATTCAAGCAGGTTTTCCGCCTGCTGTCGAAGTTTGTGATCGGGCCCGGCAAGGTTGCGGTTGTTGCCGCCGTACGTTTTGTCTCCGAAAACCGGATGGCCGAGATAGCTCATGTGGACGCGGATCTGGTGCGTGCGGCCGGTTTCAAGATGCAACTTGATCAGCGAAAGGTACGCGAACGATTCCACCGCCTCATAGTGGGTAATGGCCATTTTTCCAACCGGCGTCACCGCAAATTTCTTCCTTTCTTTCGGACTGCGCCCCAGAAATGTCTCGATCGTGTCTTTCTCCTTTTTCGGATGACCCCAGACGAGCGCCCAGTATTCCCGTTCGACACGGTGTTCCCTGAAAAACCGGCTTAGGACCCGGTGAGCCCTGTCGTGTTTGGCGACCAGCAGAAGCCCGCTGGTCTCCTTGTCGATGCGGTGAACGATACCCGGACGCAATTCACCATTGATGCCGGACAGGTCCTGTACGTGATGGAGCAGGGCATTGACCAGGGTACCGGACGCGTGAGAAAATGCGGGGTGAACGACCATACCCGGTTCCTTGTTGACAATAACGATGTCCGCATCCTCGTAGATGATGTTCAAAGGAATGGCTTCGGCCTTGGCCTCGATCTTCTCCGCGAAAGGCAGGGTCACGTCGATGGTGTCGCGCGGTTTGATTTGATAGGATTTCAATACGCGTTGACCGTTGACCAGCACGAGCCCGTACTCAAGAAGTTGCTGAAGGCGCGTACGTGAGATATCGGGCACCTGATGGGTCAGAAATGTATCCAGCCTTTCCGGGCGCTGATTCATGGCGACAACGATCTTCAGTTCCTGCATGGTTTACCGGTCCAGTCCCTTGTCGATGGCATGTTTGACGAGGGCCGCGGTGTGCCGAAGGCCGAGTTTCTGCATCAGGGTCGAACGGTGCGTATCGACCCTTGGCCCGCTGTTGATCTTGATATTCTGGGCATTCTTGGGTAATTTCATCGCGCAATAATTTAGCCGGTTTTTTTCAGAATAACAACCGCGACCTCCGTCCGGCAACCGTTCAGACACATCCACCATCCGGAATCCTTGATGTCCAACACCACGACGCCGGCTCCGATTGTTCGATCCGGTTACATCGTCACGCCCGTGTACGACGGGTTGTTCTTCATTGGTTCGCCGATCCTCGCCTTGATTATCGGCATCGCCATATCCGGAACGCCATGGTCCAACGAACGGATTTCCGTATTCGGGCATCGCGGTTCGTTCACCCATATTTTCATCGGCGCCTTCATCATGGCCCATCTGGTCATTGTGTTCTTCCGGAGTCACGCGAACACGGCCATTCTCAGGCAATACCCGCTCCGTTTCTCTCTTGTGCCCGTCGCTCTCCTGGCGGCGATGCTCTCATCCCAATGGATTCTGGTGGCCGTTTCCGTACTGGCCACGTGGTGGGACGTCTATCATTCCAGTCTGCAGACGTTTGGATTGGGACGCATTTACGATGCCAAAGCCGGCAACCACCCGCAGGTCGGGCGGCGCCTCGATATCATGTTGAACATTCTCCTCTATGCCGGTCCAATCCTGGCGGGCGCCACGCTGATGGATCACGTCAACGATTTTAATGAGTTTTCGGAAGTCGGTTCGGTTTTCTTTACCTCCATCCCGGCGTACGTCGAATCCAACCGGCGCTACCTGACGTGGGCGGTCACCGCGGTTTCGATTCCGTTTTTCGCATATTATGTTTGGGCCTACGTTCAACATCATCGCCAGGGTTACCGCGTTTCCTTCCAGAAAATGGCGTTGTTGGTGTCCACGGGCGTGTGCTCGGTATACACGTGGGGATTCAACACCTTTGGCGAGGCTTTCTTTATCATGAATTTCTTTCACGCGTTCCAGTATTTTGCCATCGTGTGGTGGAGTGAACAGAAGAACATGATGCGGTTGTTCCGCCTCGGCGGTCTTCCGTACGGAAAACCATTGGCGCTGATGCTCTTCCTGCTTATTGGATTTGGATATGGCCTTTGGGCTGAAGTTTCGGATGTGGACAATCAATGGACCATGAGCGTCGTACTGACCGTGGCCATCATGCATTTCTGGTATGACGGATTCATATGGTCTGTCCGGAAGAGGCAGGTTTAGACGTATGGCCGAAACACGCGTGGCGCTCGTCACCGGCGGAAACCGCGGCATCGGATTTGAGCTTTGCCGGCAGTTGAAGACCAAAGGCCTGCGCGTGATCATGGGGGCAAAAGACTTCGACAAGGGTCGATCCGCCGCCGAAGAGCTTGGAGTCGACTGGATTCACCTCGATGTCACCGAACTGCGGCACATCGAACATGTGACCGGAACCATCGGGCGGCTTGACATCCTTATTAATAACGCGGGCATCAGTCCGGTCGGCGATCAATCGGTCCTGAATGTCGGCGTGGAGGTGATGCGACAGGTTATGGAAACCAACGTGTACGGCGCTTTGCGTCTGACGCAGTCCGTCGTGCCCCTCATGAGAAAGAACGGTTACGGACGAATAGTCAACGTGTCGAGCGGCATGGGATCTTTGAAAAACATGACGGGTGGCCATCCGGCGTATCGATTGAGCAAAACGTCGCTCAACGCCATGACGCGGATACTGGCCTCCGAACTTCGCGGCACCGGAATTCTGGTCAACGCGGTGTGTCCCGGCTGGGTGAAGACGGACATGGGCGGACCCGGCGCCGACCGCGATGTCGTCGACAGCGTCGACACCATTCTCTGGCTGGCGACCTTGCCGGCGGACGGACCATCCGGATTTTTCTTCAGAGACCGAAAGATGATGCCATGGTGATCCCGGGAATCGGAGAATTCATGTCGGGATGTTGACTTCCTAAAAAGCTTGATTCGATGTGGCATTCGGCTTAATATAAAAATCCTATGAAGAAAATCCTGTACATCGAAGACGATCCGGTGGCGCTCACCTACATGTCCAAACTCGTGGACAAACTGGGGTATGAATTCATCCCCGCGACGACCAGCGAAGAAGGCCTGCGCAAGATCGTCGACGAAACGCCGGACATGGTGCTCATGGATATTTTTCTGCCCGGGCTGGATGGGTTCGAAACCGCCTTGAAAATCCGAGGCCACGAGTCCGTGAAATCCATTCCGATCGTGGCCATCACGTCGCATTCCACGGCGGCCGACCGTCAAATGGCCTATGTGCTCGGCTTTGACGGCTACCTGACCAAGCCGGTCCATGGCGATGAATTCGCCAAGTTTGTGGCCGACCTGCTCACCCGCCGCCACGACGACCACGTTACGTTTGGTCTGGAAGAGGAGAATGTCGAACTCAAGAAATTCATCCAACGCCTTGTGCAGCGCCTGACCGACAAGATTTCCGAATTGTCGGACGCCAACCGTAAACTGGACCTGGTGTTGCGGGAGGCCAGGGCCAGCAACGCGGACATTCTGAAATTCAATTTTGTTTCCAATCAAATCTTGTCGTTTGCCAGCCGGGAAAAACTGTACAAAGAACTGCCGTCCATCATGTGCCGCAAACTCAACATGACCAGCGCGGCGGTGTATGTGGTGAACGAGACGGATTTGACGCTGGATATTTTTTCACACCAGAACGTCATTCCCAGTCCGGAAATCCAGCGGATCAGCTTCCTGTCGACGCCTTTCTTCGAAATGGTCTATTATCAGGAACCCTGCTTCATCGACTCGTACTGGATGCAGGCGGCGTTGCGGGCCGACGATCTGATCGCGCGGCGTATCGATCCCATTCTCGAGAGTTTCCTTTCGCAAAACGTGTATTTTCTACCGATCGTCGGGCGGCCGAAGTTTGAAACGGAATTGGATTGCAGCAACCAGGACTGTCATGCGGCGATCAACAAGGATAAGAATTGGTGGAACCGGCAAATCAGCCAGCTTGACCGGGACAATCTGTATTTCGAAACCCAGTTGAAGCAGATCAGCCAGTTCTATTTCAATTGCTGCATGTACAACCTGAAAGGCATTCTCGTCCTGGGCATGCCCGAAGAACGCGTCGAAGAAAACCTGCGACAGATCGTACAATCGTTTGTCCGGACGGTTGGATTGACCATCGAAAACACCCAACTCTACGACGACGTCAAGGAAGCTTATCTGCTGGCTGAAAAACAGGCCATCACCGACGGCCTGACGGACATCTACAATTACCGCTATTTCTCCTACCAACTGGAACGTGAGATCAAACGATCCAAACGTCATTGGTACAAAACGTCGCTGATCATGATCGACCTGGACAATTTCAAGTTGTACAACGATACATATGGGCACCCGGCCGGGGACGAGGTGCTCAGGAATCTTTCGGACATGCTCAAATCCACCACCCGTACGTCCGACATCGTGGCCCGGTACGGCGGTGAAGAATTTGTGCTCATCCTCCCCGAAACGCCGAAATCGGCGGCCGTGAAACTGGCGGAAAAAATTCGTGCGACCGTGGAGGAAGAGATGGTCTCTCGCGGGATCGCGTCGGGAGGCCAGGTGACGGTGAGCATCGGCATCGCCAGTTATCCGGACGACGCCCAAAACGGCGAGGATCTCGTGCAACGGGCCGACGAACAATTGTATCGCGCCAAACAGGGAGGTAAAAACCGCGTCGCCTACGGCGTGTGAACCCCGTTATTTTCACCCAACCCATCGGACCAAGGTCATGAAAAACGCCATTCTGCTTTCCCTGATTCTCCCGTCACTCATGTACGCCCAATACACCACGCCGGGAACGGGCGTTCACTGGAATCTGGACAGTCTCGTCGTTCATTCGGGCGGGGTCGTCACATTCAATACCGATCATTACGAAATCGCCCAGGACCTGACCGTCGCGACCATGGACACGCTGTCCATCGTCACCGACGAAACGGTGCGGATTGCTTCGGCCAGGTTGTTGACGTTTGCCGGTGTGCTTCGCGTGGATCCGCCGACGCAGGCGGTCTTTACAGCCCTCGACACGACCCAGAATTTCAAAGGACTCCGGTTTGAGAATACGCCGGCTTCGGTCGTACGGCATGCGACGATTGAATTTGGAGGCGGCACAAAACTCGTCGGATCAAGCATGCTATTCGATCAGTGTATCGTGCGCAAGAACAACTCGGTGTATGCGTCGGGCGGCATCGATGTATTCCAATGTGATGCGACCATCACCCACTGTGAAATCTACCGCAACGCCCGGGCCGGCATTTCGTCCGCCGCCAACGCCGGTTCCTCTCCTCAAATACTCTACAACTCGATTTTTGAAAACAATACAAGCAACGGCAATTATCCCCAGATCAATCTCGGCAGCGGCGGATCGGATTCCATCCGTATCATCGGCAATACCATTCTGGGTTTGTATGACCGAGCGGGCGGCATCGGGCTTTCCAATACTGGCGGCAGTTCGGTGGTGGCGGTGCGGGAGAATGTCATCGCCAACAACCGGTATGGCATCGCGTGTCTCGGCAACAATGTGCATGGCGTCATCAGTCATAACGTGGTCGATGGCAATAACATCGAAGGCAACCCCATGGCGGGTGGCAGCGGCCTGAATTTTTATTCGACAACGTTATCCAACGACTGTATCGTGACCCGCAATGTCATTACGGGCAATTTGTGGGGCATTACTATTCAGGGCCAGGCCAGCCCAAGGATGGGCGACCTTTCCAATGAATACCCGCATGACGACGGGGCGAATTTTATCTATGGCAATGGCAATGGCGGCGTGACATTCGGCTTGTACAACAATACGCCCGTCTCGCAGAAGGCCGAAAACAACTATTGGGGTGTCAACACCGCGGATTCAGTGGAAATGGTCATTTTCCATCAGGCCGATAGCGCCGTCCTGGGTCCGGTGGATTACAATCCAATCTTGACGGTAGAGACGTTCAGACATGTCCATATGGAAGTCGGCCCATTGACGGGTCTTGGCGACAGTATTCTTGTCGGGTTGGAAGCCTTCGGAGGATTCACCGTTCGAAATCGCGGCGATCAGGACCTGCGGATATCCATCAAAGATACGTCCGGCCTTGTGGCGGCTCGCGGAATACGGCAGGCAGGCACGGCCTTGGGAGTGCATCGCAAAACCAGTCTTGGCCGGGCCCTCGATCATATGAGGGCATTAAAACCGATGATAGGGCCGGACCACTCGTCAGCATTCTTCGCCAATGATTCCATGGTGGTGTACGATCCGGCGAATGACTTTCTCGGACGGCCGACCAATACGAACGGGTTAATCTTTCCCGATGTTCTGAAGGTCACGGTCAAGTTCGGCACGTTCATTCTGCCGTACGCCGATGTCGAAGTGTATTTTAACGGCGTCGCCGATACGACGATTCTGGGTGTCATGTCGTGGGACACGGATCAGGATTTCATGACGGGGCTGTATCCTCCACTGGCCAATCTCGGTTTGGCGCCGACCGACGTGGGTTCGGAGTACGAAATGGTGTTTACGACGAGTCCGACGTTGTCCCCGGTGCCTGCATTCATGTTTGCATCGACGGATACGAGTTACACGCCGGTGGCCGCGGCGACAAGTCTGACGCGGTCCGGCCCGAAAGTCACGTTTCGTCTTTATGCCGTGCCGTCGTTTTCATTTGACCATTATCCCAATGTCAATGCCGCCTGTGGTTTCCTCAGTACCGAGGGTATCAATGCCCTGCTGGGTTCGGATTCATCGTTCACGCCGTCGCATATTCCGGACGCGGCGCCGGATATCGGCCACATGCGGCGCGGCGTGGAAACCAATCCCTCGTGGCTCAGTTTTGATGTCAAGTCCGATACGCTGGCCGGTGATGACTCGGTGCGGGTCCTGGTGAGAGCCCTGGGTTCAAGACCCGCGGGTACGTACGACGCGTCGATCGTCATCACGTCCAACGATTCGGCGGCCCAACGCGTGACGATCCCCGTTCCCTTGACCATGGTTCTGCCGCCCCAGCCTCAGGTGAATATCATGGACCTGGCCGTGTCCGACACCATTCATCCCAACTCCGGCATTGATATTCCGGTTGTGCTGACGAATTCCGGCCTCGGGGATTTCCTGTATTTTGTTCTCGATACCGCCGGAATTCCGTGGCTCCGGATTGAGCCTATGTTTGGAACGATCTCCGCGGGGGAATCGGAGTTGTTCACGATTTCCTTGTTTGACAGCGGGGGGCTTTCGACGGGCAATTACCTCGCCCATGTTCTGGTTGTAAGCAATGATACAAGTCACGTCATTTTGTCGGTGCCGATTCAAATGGTCCTTTCCCCGGTCAATGATATTGCCGACCATGGACGGCCGCACCATTTTTTCCTTGAGCAAAATCACCCGAACCCGTTCAATCCCAGCACGATCATTCGGTACGGCCTGGCGGAAGCGACCCGCATCGAAGTCGCTGTTTTCAACGTATTGGGTCAGAAAGTGCGTACGTTGGTTCGCGGCACGCGTGAAGCCGGGGCCTACCGCGTAATATGGGACGGCCGGAATGACCGTGGAGAACCGGTGTCCAGCGGGCTTTACTTTTGTCGCGTGGCCGCCGGTGATGCCGTCAAAACCAGGCGAATGTTATTATTAAAATGACATCGGACCGGATCTCCGTGATCCAGGGTGACATCACGAAGATCGCCGTGGATGCGATTGTCAATGCGGCCAACACGTCGCTCCTGGGTGGTGGCGGCGTTGATGGCGCCATCCATCGTGCCGCCGGACCGGAGTTGCTGGAGGCATGCCGTGCGCTGGGGGGATGTCCCACAGGGCAGGCCCGGGTTACCAAAGGATACCGGTTACCCACCAAATGGGTGATTCATACGGTCGGACCGGTTTGGTACGGTGGAGATCACAATGAACCCGCCCTGCTGGCGATGTGCTATCGCAACTGTCTTGCAGTTCTTCGTCAGCATGATATCCGGACACTGGCTTTTCCGTCCATTAGTACCGGCGCATTTGGTTATCCCGTCGAAAAGGCCGCCCGCGTCGCTGTGACCGAGGTTGGCCATTACCTTACGACGGATTCGGCGGTGGAGCATATCTATTTTATGTGTTTCGACCGGTTGACGTTCGACACATACCGGCAACTTCTTTCCGTCGCCTGAATGGGTTCCGTTTGTTTGAATTTCCTGGACACGAACAACCGGCTTTCGGATGCACAAAATCCGTGCAAAATTGCCGTCAATTATGTATATTGGGCCATAATGGAGGCCTAATCTCAGGGAGGCATCATGGAACCAGACAAAAGCGAACTGCACGAAGAAGCCGAACAACTGGTGGAAACACCGGTGTTCCTGCGTTTTCGGGAATGGTGGCGTGCCAAGAAGGAGAGCCTCGATTTGTGGGGGTTCGAAAAGTACCTGGGCTGTGATAACACGGCTTTCAGAGAGGCCTTGGCGGCCTACAAGAACCTGCTTGCCGAGATACAACATGAATACAATGAGCAGGTGCACGATCCGAATGTCACGGCGGCCGGATTGGCGGAGGCGCGAAACCATCGGGATCAGATGTTCCTGGATGCGAAACGGGATTTTGTGTATCGCATGCCCGAGAACTACCGCGTGTGGTTCAAGAAACGGCGAATTTTCAACACGTGGCGCAATGCGCCTGAAAGCTGGGGTTTTCATGAATCCCGCTATTGGGGCAGCCGCTCAGGCCTTACGCTCAGAGAGCGTCGCGTCATCTATGGAGGTGTTTTTCTGGTCCTGCTCTTTGCCCTCCTTGGCGGGCTTGGTATTTTCAGTTATGAGAAGCCTCCCGTGATGGCGGAGAAGAAAATCATCCTGGACCGCGACACGACGATCAACGTGGACTCCCTGGCCCGGGCCCGCCTGATCGAAGAACAGCGAATCGCCGAACGCAAGCGGCTTGAGAAGCTCTATGCCGAGCGAAAAAACCGCATGATCGACCAGCTCAATGCCGGTTATTATGTCACCGAAACCACCAGCATGCGATCCGAAGTGGCCATGATGATGCAGTTGTACGGTGAAAAGATCATGAAGATCAATGTCAATCAGAAAGAGTTGTCCGAAGATCTCGAAGCCATGGGCACGACGCTGTTGTTGATTGACCAAAAGAACCCGAAACTCGTGACTCAGAAAGGACCGTTTGGATTGCCAAGGGCATGGAAGGAAGGCGTGCGGGCCAAGATCAACTGGGCCGACATCAAGGCCGGATTGGATGTCTACACCGCCTCGCACGGAAAGAGCGAATAAGACCACGATCAATTGGAGTCAGTCCTGTCACACCATCGCAAGGCCCGGTACCTTGCGAATACCAGCCATTGTTGAACCCCAAGTAAGGATTTCCGCGTGAAACCGTTTGCACTCAACGGTCGACGTATATTTTACTATACGGAAGATGCCGGCCTGGTCCGGCAGCAGATCGAAGGCCGCCAGCTGGATTATGGCGGCGAGCCGCTCGTATTTGGCGTCAGCACCGACACCATCATCAATGGCGCCGCATGCACGCTGGGATACACGGAAGAAATCCTGGGCCCGCATTTCCTGGTGGGCAAGGGCGACGTGGTCCGCGAAGGTGAAATTCGCGGCGGCCGCTTTGCCGTCGTCGTCGGCGGTGAAAGCTACGGGAGCGGATCCTCCCGTGAAGTCGCCGTGGTGGCCCATCGCGGTGCGGGCATTGAATTGGTCGTTGCGAAAAGCCTGGAACGAATTTTCCGCGAGAACATGACGTTTGACCGGTTGTACTTCACGACGGATTTCTCCGTGCTGGAGCGGCTGCGGGCCGGCGAAACGATCGATCTGGACGGACTGATGGAGAAAAGCCTTTCCCCTCTTAATCGCGAAATATTTTTTGGCGGAGGTTTGCTGGAATTCGGCAAACGACTGCTGGACGGCAAGGCCCGGCTGCCCTACTCCAACAAAGACCGCGCCGCCGGACCCATGACCGTCGCCGAAAAAATTCTTGCGGGACGGGCTGTACTCGCCGATCCCGGTGATTTCGGCGGGTTGCGCCGCGTACAGCCGGGCGAGCAGTTGTTTGTTCGGGCCGACTTTCTTGGCATGCACGAATACACCGGCGGACATGTGCGCAGCCTTTTCCAAAAGGCCTTTGGAGGAGACCCCTTATCCGAACGCACCACGATCCGCGGATTCAATGATCACTTTGTTCTGATCGGCCATGACACCGTGCCGGATGAGGTCAAGAAAAAACGCCTCGCCTCGGCGCAGAATCTGGCCGAGGAACTGACGCTGTTTTGCGCGGAAAAGGACATTCCGATGCATGGCCCCGGTGGAAGCCTTCCGGCGGGCGTGTGTCACCGGCTGGTCGTGGAAAGTTATGCGCGACCCGGCCAGGTCATTGCCCTGACCGATTCCCACACGCCGACCGCCGGTGTATTGAACTGTTTTTCGTACGGTCTCGGATCCACGGCCATTGCCATGGGGTTGCGCACCGGTATGATACCGGTGACCGTCCCCAAAACCGTCCGGATCTGGATGGAAGGAGAAGACCAGCGGAATCTGGTCACCCCGAAGGACATCATTCTCCATATCATCGGCGATCCGTATTTCCGGGAACAGCAATGGAAGAAAGATCCGGGCGACACGATGATCATGCAATTCGGCGGCCCCGGTCTGGAGAAGTTCACGGTGGACGAATTGTCGGTCCTGACCAATATGACGGTGGAAGGCAGCGCGACAACGGGTGTGGTCGAGCCATGTGAACAAATGGTACGATTCCTGGTGCAACGCCGTGGAATGGATGAAAACGACGTCCGCCGGCTGCTGGTGTATCCCGATGACGACGCGTCGTATGAAGCTGTGTATCGATTGCGATTGGAGGACGTGCCGGTGACGGTGGCCACGCCGGGAGATAGCCGCAATCGAAAACCGATCACGGCGGTGGCCGGCACCCGAATTCAAAATGTCGTTGTCGTCTCCTGCACCGGCGCATCGCTCGAAGACCTGCGCCAGGTGGCCTTGGCGATCCGCGGCTACTCGCGTCACGCCGGCGTCAATGTCATTGTCACGCCGAGCAGCCAGCGGGTCTACGACGATGCGGCCCGCGAGGGGTTGATTGATCTGTTCAAGAAATTCGGAGCGGTCGTGACCGAACCCGGTTGCGGCTCGTGCATCGGCAACGGGCCCGGTATTTCGGTGGATGGATCGGTCACGGCCTCCACCAGCAACCGCAACTTCAGCGGCCGCATGGGCGGCGGGGGCGACGTCTACCTCGTGTCGCCTTTTGTGGCCGGCATCACCGCCTGCACGGGCGAACTCACGGATCCAAGAACGTGGACCGTTAAACACTGAGGCCATAATTTTTTGTTGACTTATCAACGTCTTTCAGATACATTCGGCCACGTTTGTTCTTTGACATAGACTTGATCTTATCAAGAGCGGGTGAGTGACTGGCACGATGATCCCGCAGCAACCGTTCGCTCCGGCGAAGTCCAGGTGCTAACTCCAGTTCTAATCGTTCGATTAGAAGAAGATGAGAAATTCACCTTGTGAGCGCCTCTTCTTGGACTAAGAACGAGGCATTTTTGTTGTTGCATCCCATTCATCATTATTGACAGGAGTATCCATGTCCAAGTTCCTATTCACTTCCGAATCCGTATCGGAAGGACATCCCGACAAAGTGGCCGACCAGATCAGCGACGCGATTCTGGATGCGATGCTGGAAAAAGACGTCACCAGCCGCGTGGCCTGTGAAACTCTCGTGACAACCGGGCTGGCGATGGTCAGCGGCGAAGTGACCACGTCCGCGTACATCGATATCCAGGAAATCGTCCGGCAGACCATCCGCCGCATCGGCTATACGTCGGATGCCTACCGTTTTGACAGCGAGTCCTGCGCCGTGATCAGTGCGATTCATCAGCAATCCCCGGATATTGCCATGGGCGTGGACACCGGTGGCGCCGGCGATCAGGGCATGATGTTCGGATACGCGTGCCATCAGACGCCCGAACTGATGCCGATGACCATTTCGTTTGCGCACAAACTGGTGAAGAAACTGGCGGACGTTCGCAAGAACGAGACCCACATGCCCTACCTTCGCCCGGACGCCAAATCGCAGGTGACGATTGAGTATGACGAAAAGAAAAAACCGATTCGTGTCAATACGGTCGTCATCTCGACGCAGCACGACCCTGAGGTGACCCAGCAGCGCATCAAGGACGACGTGATCCAGTACGTCGTCAGGTCGGTCATACCGGCTGAATGGCTTGATGCGAAGACCATCTACCATGTCAATCCAACCGGCCGGTTTGAAATCGGCGGTCCGCATGGCGACACCGGTCTTACCGGACGGAAGATTATTGTGGATACCTATGGCGGATGGGGCGCGCATGGCGGCGGGGCTTTTTCCGGCAAGGACCCGACGAAAGTCGACCGCAGCGCGGCCTATGCGAGCCGGCACATCGCCAAAAACATTGTGGCAGCCGGCCTCGCCGAGGAATGCCTCGTCCAGGTGGCTTATGCCATCGGTATCGCCCAACCGGTGTCCATTTTTGTCAACACGTATGGCACGGGCAAAATGCCGGATCACGCGATATCTGAAATGGTCGTCAAGAATGTGGATATGACGCCCAAAGGCATCATCGAGCGCTTCAAGCTTCGCCAGCCCATTTATCTTCAGACCGCGGCGTACGGTCATTTTGGCCGGGACGGCTTCGCATGGGAAAAGACGGACCTCGTCGAGACATTCCAGAAGAACGCCGGGTGAAAATGCACGCATTTTTCAAGGGCTGGTCCAAACACGGATCGGCCCTTTTTTGTTTATGATTCTTGTCGTCGACAATTACGATTCCTTCACCTACAACCTCGTCCAGTATCTGCGCGAGACCGCGATGGGCGTTCCGGTGGAGGTTTTTCGCAATGATGTACTGACCGCGCCGGAGGTGGAGGCCATGAATCCCTCGCATATTGTGATATCGCCGGGACCGGGCAGACCCGACGAGGCCCGCCTGTCCAACGACATCATCCGTACGTTGGCGTCGAAGGTACCCATCCTCGGCGTGTGCCTCGGTCACCAATGCCTGGCATGGTGTTATGGCGCCGCCGTGATCGCGTCACCGGATCCCACTCACGGGAAAACTTCCCGGGTTCATCACACCATGACCGGGCTGTTTCGTGGCGTGCCAACCCCGTTTGCGGCGACGCGATATCATTCGTTGATCGTCGATCCGGTGTCCGTACGCGAGCCGTTGGAAGTGACGGCCTGGACGGATACAGGCGCCATCATGGGGTTGCGCATTCGCGGAACCAAAGCGCAAGGCGTCCAGTTTCATCCGGAGTCCATTCTCAGTGAACACGGAAAACAGTTGATCCGGAATTTCCTAGACGGCTGAGGGTTTTTTCTTCTGGCAATCCTCGCAAAGGCCGAAAAGATGAAGAATGTGGTGGGTCATTTTGAAGCGGTACTGCCGGCAAATCTCGTCCTGAAGTTCTTCAATATCCTCCGATTCAAACTCAATGATTTTCCCGCATGACGTACACTTCATGTGTTCATGATGATGGCGGCCGTGTGTACGTTCGTAGTACGCCTGGGTCTCACCCAGTTTGGCCTTGCGGATCAGTCCGCTCTGCTCCAGCAATTCCAGCGTTCGATAAATAGTCGCCCGGGACACACGCTGTTTTTTCCGGCGCATGCGGACCAGGATGTCCTCGGCTTCGAAATGGAAATCCGTGCTGTAGACTTCATCCAGAACGGCCAGGCGTTCCGGCGTGGTTTTGAGGTCCTTGCTTGAGAGGTAGTCAAGGAACTCTCTATGAACTTCGTCGCGATTCTTGCCGTCCATTGGAATGTCGTTTAATGGCCGCGGTAGCCCGGCCGTGATCCGTCCGACACGGGGAGCTGGGACGGAGGGCGGAGATCCGCCGGTTTGGTTTGGGTAAGAAGATCGTTGCCGGTGATTTCCTTGTAGAGATCGCTGGCGGTTTGAAAATCGATTGGCCTGAGTTGGTCGACGACCTGCAGGGCAAGGTCGCGCCGGCCGGTCGTGTGGTAAACCAGACCGCGGTAATATTGTGCGTTGATATGATCCGGCTTAAGACGGGCGGCTTCCTCGAAATGCCGCAGGGCATTCGTCAAATCCCCGGACTTGTACCAGGCCAGCCCGAGGTTGTAATGGCAGGACACATACAACGGATCGACGATCAGGGCCTGCTCATACTGCCGGATCGCGGCGGCGAAGTCGCCGGCGTCGTAGAAAACCAAACCCAGATTGTAAAGCGCGTACAGATAATCTGGCCGGATGGTGAGCGTCTTTTCGTAAAATTCGCGCGCTTTGGCCAGATCCTTCTGATCGTGGTAGACCAATCCGATGTAATTGCACGCGTCGGCATGAGACGGATCCATGGCCAGGGCCTTTTGAAAATGGTCCAGCGCCTTGGGATATTGTTTCTGTTCGTAATACAGAATCCCGAGGTTGTAGACGGGTGCGACAAACCCGGCGTCGATGGAAACGGCTTTTTCGAAATATCCCAGCGCGGACGGATACAGTTTCCTGTTGAGATATATCAGGCCGGCGTAGTTGTTGGCTTCCGCGTGCTCCGGGTCAATCTGAAGCGCCTTCACGAAATAATCCAGCGCCGGATCGTCTTTGGAAAGCTGATAATGGCACCGGCCCAGATTGTAGAAGGCGTACACATAGGCCGGATCATACTGAAGGCACGTCAGGAAGTGAGTGACGGCGGTCGCGTAGTCTTTGCGGAGGTAGTAGATCAGACCCACATAATTGATAGCGGCCACGTAATCCGGTTTGAGCGCAACGGACTGCTGGAAGTAAGGCAACGCCAATTCGTCCTGGTCCATGTTGTAGTAGCACAAGCCGATATTGTAATACGCATACGGCCTGAAGTGCGCGCCATTCTTTTCCATCTCGACGCAACGGGCGAAATCCGAAATGGCCGCTTCATACTGCTTAAGATCCATCCGATTGAATCCGCGATAAAACCAGGCCTCAAGATAAACGGGATTGAGTTCAATCGCTTTGGAATACTGTTGAACGGCCTGCTCAAATTGGCGCTGTTCCTGGGCATGCTGGCCGGCGCGAAAGAAATCCTCGGCCGACGCTGGAACCGGGAATTCCTGGTTGGACGTAGGCTGGACCGTCGACGGATCGCCTTTGGCGCGCCATGGTGAAAATTCGCTCATACCGACCTTGGATCACTCCTTCATGATTGGGTAGCGGCAATGTAGAGAAGAAGCGTTCGTTTGTCAAGCACATCGACCTTCAAGTCCGCATCGGATACATCGTTGTTGATTATCGCGAGCCGGCTGAACTATATTGCCATAAATCGGGATACGGTCTATGAAATACTACTTGGTTTCCGGCGGCGGCTCGGGTATAGGCCGTGCCATCGCTTTGCGGCTTTCACAAAACGAAGAAAACCGGATTGTGGTCTGCGGCCGCCATCCGCACAGACTGTCGGACACGCGTCTTGCCCTCCGGGGTTTTCATGATCACCATATCCTTCCGTTGAATATCACATCGGTAGCCAGTTTGGAGCAGGCTTACCGGGAATTCCCGTTCCCCCGGCTGGATGGCATTATCGCCAATGCCGGGATCGGGGGCGAGAATCACTTCGGCCCCGCCGACCGGTGGGATACGATTGTCCAAACCAACCTGACCGGAACGTATCGTTTCGTACGGACGTTCCTGCCGTTGTTGCGGCACGACCCGGACACTTTTCGGCACATTGTGATTATTTCGTCGGTTCTGGCGAGGCTGGGTGTGGCCCATTATTCGGCATACTGCGCATCCAAAGCGGGATTGCTGGGCCTCATGCGGAGCTGGGCGGTCGAATTGGCGCCGGAACAAATCCTCGTCAATGCCGTTTGCCCCGGCTGGGTCAATACCGACATGGCCCGCCAGGGGATGGAAAGCGGCGCTCAACGGCTCGGCGTCGCGACGGAAACGTTCCACGAAATGGCCATGCAGGCCGTTCCGCTCAGAAAAATGTCAGAACCCGGGGAAATTGCAGAAACCGTCCACTTTCTGCTCAATCAAAGAAGCATCACAGGGCAAACGATCGATGTGAACAATGGGGCGGTGATGAATAGCTGAGGACCTAGTGTATCCTCAGACCGGCGCCCCAAAACGTCTTATTGTGAACCCACGAAACATCCACGCCCAAATCCACATGCCGCGAACGCAACGGCGTGAAAATCACATGGTGGGCGATCCTTGAACCGTTGTCAAAGTCCTTGTTGATTGTATTGGCCGAGATGACCGGAAAACCCATGAGGTACTGCACATGGGCATACCGATGAAATGCAACGCCGACACCGGCGACGCCGTAATGTTCTTTTTCATGTTCGAGGTACTTGCTGTAGCCCACGCTGATTTGCACAGCGCGGTATCCGATCAGCATGTCGAATGTGCCGGTCAGGTTGTCCGTCGGACCCCCGAACAGATAAAACGCGGATACGCCGCGTTCAAAAAAAGAACGTGAATCCTTCTTCGCCGTGCGGCCGCGATCAAGTCCGGGACCGGCGGTCTTTCGATCATGGTCTTGACTTCGTTGGTCGTGGCACGGATCGGCAACCAGTAACTCGTTGATGCGTTCCGTGCGCCGAATCTCGTACGATTGGGCCATCATCAATCGGCTTGTCGCAATGTCAATGAGGCGCACATTGAGCAGGACGTGGTCGGAAAAGGGCTGGAACCGGCCGGTGAGAATGGCGGTGGCTTTGGCGATCCGGCCGATCATGACATCGCGGTCCTGGCTGACAAGATCGGACAGCGCCAGATCCTGTTCCTTCAAAAGTGCTTCCAACACCGTGCGCTCGACGACTTCCAGGCCCCGGTCTTTGCCGCGATTGACAAGCTGAACCTCCAGGAGTTCGTACAGGTAGTTGGCAAGGGGAGACGGGCAACTGTCGCCACCTGCGGAATTCTCGAATTTGAGCAATGCAATCCGCCGTACGGAACCGTCACCGCCGTGGTCGATGACCGACATGGTCTGTTTCACAATGTCTTTTAGGGCGCTTTCCACTTTCTGTTGTCCCTGCGTGGATGCCGTGGTCAGAGAGGATAGAACAATCAGAATGGTCGTGAAACGATGCATGGTCAAATTCCGTTCAGGGCCCGATGAATGGATACGAGAACGTGTTGGTAAACAAAAAAAGTTGGCCCCGATCGGACCAACTTTCAAATATTCATTCACATGAGGTGGATTCTATTGCTCCAGTTCCATTTCATCTTCCCCCTTGAAATCTTCAATGAACCTTTCCTGGGCCTCCGTCACATCCGACCCGAACCCCCGAATGATCTCATCGGGAGACAGATTGAGTTCCTGAAGACAGTACCGAAGATAATATTCGTATTCCAAATCCGGATCTTCTTCCAGCATGGCATCCGCTTCAGGCTCGGCACAGCTATTTTCCCGTGCGACCCATTCGGTGGCAGTTAAACGGGACATATGGGCTCCTTATCTTCTTAAAAAATAAGCCAAAAACGAGGCTTTCGTGCCAAATCGGTGCAATGATAATGAATTGACCATGTTTTGTCAATAGCAAATCCATGAAAAGATCGGGCATTCAGGAAGGCGCCAGGTCGATTTCAGATCGCCGCCGGTCGTGGGCTTGCCGGCGTGTCTGATTGCCCGCCGCTCCGGTGCTTTCACCGCTTGCAATTCCGTTCCGATTTCCATAGTTTTCAAAAACTTCAGTCATCCACTCCGAAAGGCACATGCTCAAAATAGCAGTCATTCCCGGCGACGGTATTGGGACGGAAGTCATCCGTGAAGCCATCAAAGTAATCGAGGCGACTCATGCCCGGCAGCCGATGGATATTGAACTGGTGTCCATGACCTATGGCGCGGACGAATTCCTGAAATCCGGCGTCACGATGCCGGAAGAACAATACGAAGATTTTCGAAGGCATTACGCGGCGATCCTGATGGGCGCTTTTGGGGATCCCCGTGTCCCGGGCAATGAACACGCCAGGGATATTCTGCTGGGAACTCGTTTCAAACTCGATCTGTATGTGAATTACCGGCCCGTCAAACTTCTCGACGAGCGGTTTTGTCCCCTGAAAAACAAGACGACCAGGGATGTGAATTTCACCGTATTTCGTGAAAACACGGAAGGTGTATACGTCGGCGTCGGCGGTGTATTCAAAAAAGGCACGCCCGATGAAGTGGCCATTCAGGAGGAAATCAACACGCGCAAAGGCGTGGAGCGGATCATCCGGTACGCCTTTGAATTTGCGCAGAAACACGATTTGAAAAAAGTCGCGATGGCCGACAAAAGCAACGCCATGACGTTTGGTCACGGCCTTTGGTTCCGATGTTTTCAGGAGGTGGCGAGAGAATTTCCCTCCATTCAGGCAAAACACTACTACATTGACGCCCTCGCCATGATGATGATTCGCGAACCCGAACAATTCGAAGTGATTGTGACCAACAATCTCTTTGGCGACATCATTACGGATCTCGGCGCCATGCTCCAGGGCGGCCTGGGACTCGCCGCGTCGGGCAATATCAATCCCGCCGGCGTATCCATGTTCGAACCGGTACACGGCAGCGCGCCGGATATGGCCGGTCAGGACGTGGCCAATCCGGTCGCAGCCATTCTGACCGCCGAAATGATGCTCCGGCATCTCGGGTTTGCGAAGAACGCCGACATGATCGAAAGCGCCGTCCGAACGGCCATTCAAGAGAATCAACTGACCAGAGAACTGGGTGGCGCGCTTGGCACCAGGGCTTGCGGCGACTTCATTGCCGGCGTCATCCGGACCGGTCATTCATCAGCATAGCGGGACCCCGTCCCGATTCCAACGGACGTTTGTGGTTTTGTGATCAGGTTTGCCAATGAAACGTTTTACGTTTTTCTTTGCGGGAGCGGCTTTGATCGTTATTAATGTGAAGGCCCAAATCCCTTTTTCGACGAGCCCGACATGGGTATCCACTCAGGTGTCCGACTATTCGACGGGCGCCGCGTGGGCCGACATCAACCGGGACGGATGGATGGACCTCGTGATCGCCAATGGCAATGACATGGCGCGTCAAAGACTCGTGGTGTATTACAATAACCTCGGCACGATACCGACGACGCCAAGCTGGCAATCGTCGGATATCGACTACCACGGCCACCTGACGGTCGGCGACGTCAATGGCGACGGCTATGCCGACGTCGCGGTGAGCGTGTACATCGGAGCGGCCGGCTTTTCACAAAAAGGGCGCGTCAAGTTGTATATGAATAACCAGGGTACGCTGTCCACTTCCCCGTCGTGGAAATCGCGCGATTCGATGTACACCTTCAGTTGCGCGTTCGGAGACGCGGACGGGGACGGCGATCTCGATCTGGCGGTGGCGGGTGGCGAATCCTACTACGCCCATCCGGAACAGGATCGCATCTATTACAATCATGGCGGGCAACTGGACTCCATGCCCGGATGGAAGGCGGCGGCGGCCAGTTACAGTTATGACGTGACCTGGGGCGACATCGACGTCGATGGCGATCTGGATCTGTTGTACGCGCGCGAGCAGTCGCCGAACGTGATGTTCACAAATTTTGGAGATTCCATCGGAACCGTTCCCTCCTGGTTGTCGACGGATGCCAGCATGCAGGCCAATTCGATGTTTGTCGGCGACGTGAATGGGGATGCCTATCCGGATTTGGTCATTTCCGACAACAACCAACTCGGCGGAACCGGCCGCTTCAAACTCTATCCGAACACGGCCGGAACTTTGAATACCATACCGTCATGGACGTCGGCGTTTTCCGGGTACGGATCGGGCATCACGCTGGCCGACGTGGACTTCGACGGCGACCGTGATCTCGTGACCGGCGGCTGGTGGCAGCCTTTGCGCATCTACAGCAATCAGGCCGGCGTATTCACGACAAGTCCGCAATGGACATCGGCGACGGGTTCCGTCGTGGAAGCCATCGTGTTTGCCGACTATGATCACGACGGGCTGGATACCGTCGTCTATCAATGGCCCGGCGATGGAACGCGTGGACTTTTCTACCTGCCGCGCGCGCCGCTTCAATCTCTAAGCACCGTCCTGGCCGGGTCGGACACATTATCGCCGGACGAGTACGCCTGCGATCTCGAAAACGGATGGATTTCCCTGTCCATGGCCCCGGCGATCGACACACTCCTGGTCGTCAAAGCCGTCGTATCCCACGACATCGACATGGCGGTCAGCAATTGGGACTCCGACGACGGGAACTACATTTTCAAGAATACCATCCAGGTCAATGCGATCCACGAAGACCGGCAACCGCGAAAGACGGCGCTGTATCCCAATTTTCCAAACCCGTTTAATCCGTCCACCCGGATCCGTTTTTTGGTGTCCGAACCCGGGAATGTGTCGATGGATGTTTTCAACGTGCGCGGCCAGCTGGTCAAAACCCTCGTTCGGGGCCGCCTCAGCGCCGGTGAACACACGATCGAGTGGAACGGCCGGGATGCCATGGGCCATCCGGCGGCCAGCGGCGTGTATGTGGTCCGTTTGACCACGGATCGCTTTTCGAAATCCGAAAAAATGTTGTTGATCAAATAGGCAGAGGACTTTGGCATGATTATTCTCACCGGCGGCGCAGGGTTCATCGGCAGCGCCATGCTTCGAAAGCTGAACGACAACGGCGTGGACAACGTCGTGGTCGTGGATCATCTGGGTTCATCCGACAAATGGAAGAACCTGATCGGAAAAAAATTTCTCGATTACATCCCCAAGGATCAATTCCTCGAACGCCTGGAGCGCGGCAACGATTTCAACGACACCCAGGCCGTCGTTCATTTCGGCGCGTGTTCTTCGACGATGGAACAGGATGCGGATTATCTGATGCAAAACAATTATGCGTATTCGCGCAAACTGGCCGAATGGGCCGTGGCGCGCAACATTCGTTTCATCTACGCCAGCAGCGCCGCGACGTATGGCGACGGCACGGCCGGTTTCCTCGATGATGACGAGACGACGGCGCGATTGCGCCCGCTGAATAAATACGGTTTTTCCAAACACCTGTTCGACCTCTGGATACTGGACCGGCATCTTCAGTCCCGTGTGACCGGATTGAAATTCTTCAACGTGTTCGGGCCCAACGAATACCATAAGCAGGACATGCGCAGCCTGGTGAACAAGGCGTTTTTCCAGATCCGGGACACGGGAACGCTGAAACTTTTCAAATCGCATAAGCCGGAATACCAGGATGGGGAACAGGTTCGGGATTTCGTGTATGTCAAAGACTGTACCGAGATCATCTGGTGGTTGATGAAAAACCCCGCGGTCGGCGGCATCTTCAACCTGGGTAGCGGACGCGCCCGATCGTGGAATGACCTGGCCGGGGCCATCTTTTCGGCCATGGGCCTTCCACGTTCGATCGAATACATCGACATGCCGGCATCCATTCGCGACGCCTACCAGTACCACACGGAGGCTCCGATGGAAAAACTCAAGGCGGCCGGATGCCCGGTTGCGTTCGCGCCGCTCGAAGCATCTGTCAAAGACTATGTGCGAAACTACCTCGCCGCGGGCGTGGCGCACCTGTAACATCCTGCCCAGGTTTACATGGGAGAGCACGTTCTATGTCCGAACCCGATGACGTTTTGAATTCTTCCCGAGCCCCTGAGCCGGTCGGGCTGTATCCCCACGCCCGCCGCGTCGGCAACCTGCTGTTCCTGTCCGGCGTCGGCCCTCGTGAGCGCGGCTTCAAGACGGTGCCGGGCGTCCACCTCGATGCCGATGGCCGTGTGCTCTCATACGATTTTGAGGCGCAATGTCACGCCGTTTTCCGCAATGTCAGGTTTATCCTTGAAGACGCCGGCTCCTCGTGGGACCAAATGGTCGATGTCACCGTGTTCCTGACCAACATGAAAGACGATTTTCCCGTGTACAACCGCCTTTACGCCGAGTATTTTGGCAGCAACCAGCCGTGCCGGACAACCGTGGAAGTCAACGCCCTTCCGACGCCGATCGCCATCGAACTCAAAGTGATTGCGACGATACCGTGAAATCATCCGGCCCGATCTTGTTTGAGGAGGAACAGCGTTTCATTCGCAACAAGCTGGCTTGGATCGTCGCGCTGATACTGGCGTCGGCGCTGTTCGTCATGACCCGCTCCCTCGTCACGACGTGGGCGGAAATCCGCCGTCAACCGATACCCGTGATGGCGCTCGTGGTTTTGGCCTATGGATTGATCGTCGCCATTTTTGTGGTGTTGATCACCTCGCGTTTGAAAACGCGTGTGGAACCAGACGGGTTGTTTGTCAGGTTTCTTCCATTTCATTTGAAAGAGCGATGCATACCGGCTTCGGACATCGCGACGTGGGAGGCCATAACGTACCAGCCCATTCTGGAATACGGCGGCTGGGGCATCCGGTACGGCGCGAAAAGCAACGCGTACAATGTCCACGGCAACCGTGGCGTTCTTCTGAAACGACACAACAACCGGCCCTTGCTGATCGGTTCACAGAATCCCGACGGACTCGCTTCGGCATTATCCATTTTGAAGTCTCAAGCATCCATCCATAACCCAAAAGGTGACCCATGGTCCCATCATCAGCCTTCAGTTTCAAGAAGTGGATCAACGAACATCGCCATCTCCTGAAACCGCCGGTCGGCAATCAGGTGGTTTGGAAAGACACGGAATTCATCATCATGGTGGTCGGCGGTCCCAATGCGCGCAAAGACTATCATTACAACGAAGGTGAGGAATTCTACTACCAACTCGAGGGCAACATCGTTCTCAAGATTATCGACGACGGCAAACCCCGCAACATACCCATCAAGGAAGGGGAAATATTTCTTTTGCCGCCGAAAACACCCCATTCACCGCAACGCCCCGCCAATACGGTCGGTCTGGTCGTCGAACGCAAGCGCCATGACAACGAGTTGGATGGATTCCAGTGGTACTGTGAGAAATGCGGCGCCAAGATGTACGAAGAGTACATGCCGCTGACGGACATCGTCACCCAGTTGCCCATCGTTTTTGACCGTTATTATGATAATCCGGAGCATTGCACATGCAAGGCCTGCGGCACGCACATGGAGCGGCCGGTACTGAAAATGGCGGCAAAAGCGGCAAAACGCCAAACGGCGGGCCAGAGCGGCCGGAAGAAGGCCGGGGCCAACGTCAAACGGACCAAAGGCCGGAAGAAAAAATGATGCGCCTGGACGCCCATCTGCCGTCGTGGGATTTTCGAGAGAGGCATGAACTCGAAATTCGGTCCTCGCCGGAGCACATTTACCATGTTTTGGGAACCGTGGATTTCAATCAATCGTGGGTGATTCGCGTTCTGTTTGCTTTGCGCGGCATGGCCTTTCTGTTCAGGAAGTCCCAGGAACGCCGGCTCACGCTGGCGAGGATCACATCCAACGGTTTCGTTTTGTTGGATGAAGACCCGCCGGTCGAAGTGGTCATTGGATTGGTCGGCCGGTTCTGGAAATGGTCGGGGAAAATCATGCCGATTTCGCCGGAGGAATATCCGGCCTTCGAGCGCGCCGGATTTGCCAAAGTGGCGTGGAATTTCCTGATCAGGACCGTCGAAGACGGCCGGTCCGTGTTGTCCACCGAAACACGCATCCGATGTCTTGACGACGCCAGCCACCGGCGATTCCGGCGCTACTGGAGATTGATCCGGCCATTTTCCGGATGGATAAGAAAAGAGATGCTCAAGCTGGTACGACAACATGTGAACGATGGGAATGAAGCCTTCAAGCGTGTTGAATACGCCGGCAGAGGCCAACAGGTGATACGATGAAAATTGACATCCATACGCATATCCTGCCGGAGAAATGGCCGGACCTGAAGGAAAAATACGGTTACGGCGGGTTCGTGCAGTTGGATCATCACAAGACCGGCTGTGCCCGCATGATGATGGATGGGAAAATATTCCGCGAAATTGAAAGCAATGCGTGGGATGCGTCGGTCCGTCTTCGGGATTGCGAGACGCACGGAGTGGACGTTCAGGTTCTGTCGACCGTACCTGTCATGTTCAGCTACTGGGCGCGACCGGAACACGCGCTCGATCTGTCCAGGCTGCTCAACGATCATATCGCTTCGGTCGTTCAATCCCATCCAAAACGATTTGTGGGGTTGGGTACCATTCCCATGCAGGATCCCGACATGGCGGTCAAGGAGTTGGAGCGATGCGTACAAAAACTCGGGCTGGCGGGCGTGGAGATTGGATCGCATGTCAACGAGTGGAATCTCGACGAGCCGGCGCTCTTTCCGGTATTTGAGGCGGCGGCGGATTTGGGTGCGGCGGTGTTTGTTCATCCGTGGGACATGATGGGCAGGGAGCGCATGCCGAAGTACTGGTTGCCGTGGCTGGTCGGCATGCCGGCCGAAACGTCGCTGGCGATTTGTTCGATGATTTTCGGAGGCGTCTTTGAGCGCCTGCCGGAGTTGCGCGTGGCATTTGCCCATGGCGGCGGTTCCTTTCCGGCCACGATCGGCCGCATCGCACACGGCTTCGACGTGCGTCCCGATCTGTGCGCCGTGGACAATCCCGTGAATCCGCGGGATTATCTCGGAAGATTCTATCTGGACTCGCTCGTGCACGATCCGGTCATGCTTGAGCATCTTGTCAAACTTGTCGGCGCACACCGCGTGGCGCTGGGATCGGATTACCCGTTTCCGTTGGGCGAGCACATTCCGGGCCGCCTGATCGAAAGTTTGTCTCTGCCTCCGGATGCAAAGGAATATCTGTTGTTTCGCTCCGCGCTGGAATGGCTGGGGAAAGAGGGATAGTCCATTTTGACCTGGAAGTTCGTCGTGGTCACAAAACTACAGAGGGGCCATGCGAACATGACCCCACCCGTGTTCCCCGCTACCATAGCGTCGTCCGTTGGGGCAGGAAATCAAAACTCCAGCTTGAATCCGCCCGTCGGGAGAATCCGGAAACCCAATTTTTCCACCTTCCCTGTGCGTTCCAGGAACCGTTCTTCGTTGACGTTCTGGTAATTGTAGACGTTGACGATGTCGATGTAGCTTATCAAGGCCACGCGTCGAAATTGCGTTCGTTCCTGGATGAGCAGGTTGAGCGTATGGAAATCATCGAGACGCCTGGTGTTATTCCCGGTGATTTCCTTGGAATACCGGATCACCTTGGGGTCGCCAAGTACGTTTTCGTGGATCATGTAGTCGTCTTTGGGCCGGCCGGTGGCGTATTTCCATTTGGCCGAAAAGGTCCACTCTTTGTTGGGTTGATATCCGATGAGCATATTGAAGACATGCGGCTGATTGAAATCTGAATCGTATGAGCCCATACCGTCATGATCGTTCCTCCGGCTTTGGGCATAGGAATAGTTGACCTGGCCGTACCATCTCCCGACGAAACGTTTGACAACGCCCAGATCGAGGCCGCGCGCCCACCCGTCGCCGTCGTTGTGGCGAACGCCCGTGGTCCGGTCCTGCAATACGATCAGGTCATCCAGTTTCTTGTAATACACTTCGACGGATACTTTGATGTCGTCACGAAAGTAACGCGTCAGGCCCGCCATGTAGTGAATGGCCTTTTCGTATTTGAGGTTTCTATTGACGGCATCCCGCAGGAGCAGAGCCATGTCGGGTGACTGGTAATAGAGGCCCGTCGCGAGGTTGAGCGTTGTGCGGGGACTGAGGCGGTAGCTGACGCTGAAACGCGGCGACCAATAGGAACGATCATTGAAACCGCTGCGTTCCCACCGCACGCCCGGATTGAACGTGACATATTCGCCGAGCGTGTAGGAGCATTCGGCAAATCCGGCGGTCAGGATTCCCGTGCCACTAAACGTATTGTTGACATATTGGGGATCGTACACTATGAATTTCCTGCTCGTGTCCGGACGGTAATCGTTGCGGTCGAAGACAAACGAAGTGTCCAGTCCGTTTTGAACGATTTTGTTGCGGATAAATAGTCGGTCAACCTGAAAGCCGAAGGTTGTTGATAACGATTTGGCCGGCAAATACGTGAAGATGGATTTCCATCCGACCTGGCGTTCCTCCTCATCCGCGGTCAGAATGCCGTCGCGGACGCCGGCTTCGGATTGGCGGGGGTACGCGCCTCCGACCGGATCGGTGTAGACTCTTCCACTGACAAATGCGGCGTCCTTCTTTTCGAAATAAAAGCTGTTCTGCCAGAAACTCTTGGTCGTCGTCAGAAACCGCCAGTTGAGACCGATCAGATATTTCTGTTCTTCCTGGTCGGCGAGAACATTCAAGGCTTTATCGTCGCTCGCATACACGTGGTCGATGGTCCGGTCAAAGTTCTCGGGAGAATAGATACCGAGCAGCGAAATCTTGTTCCGGTCGTTGATGTCCGTCGTGGTTTTCAGTACAAAATCGCTGAATCGCGGTTGGCCGAGATCCTTCTGACCGGTCCATCGAAGGATGTTCGTAAAATCCTGGTGGCGTGCGGAAAAGACGATGCCGGTCCTGTCATGAAATCCTGAAGGGCCGTCGTAGTTGAATTCCCACCCGATGAAGTCAAAACTGCCGTTGACGGTCGGTGTCGTACGGTTGCCCTCTTTGATCTTGATATCCACAAAGGAGGCGCTCTTGCCGCCGTAGCGGGCGGAGAATCCGCCGGCCTGGAAGGCCGCTTCTTCGACAAGGCCGGTTGTGAAAATACTGAAGCGTCCGCCCTGGGCGTCTTGTTCCTCCGACACGCCGCCGTCGAAATGGGTCGTACGGGTGAAAGGGATGTTGTCGATCAGGATGATATTATCCCGCGGACTCGCGCCGCGGACGCTGAAGGCGGAGAACTCGCCGCCGCCACTGGTGACGCCGGGCAGAGTTTCGATGGCCCGCATCACATCGCCGCTTCCGCCCGGATTGCGGATGATCTCTTCCTTCGAATACGTGTAATGCGATACGGGCGCCTGTTTGTTTTCATGAAAAGCGCCGGCGACGACCGTGATTTCTTCGCCCTGAAGTGTCGATTCGATCAACTCTATTTCTTTGACGCGCGTAGTCTTGTCACGAACGACCCTCACGTCGGTTTCGACATAGCTGTTGTAACCGATGTAGTCCAGCTGGAGTTTGTACACATTTTCCGCGAGGTTCCTGATCAGGTAATAGCCGTTTAGATCGGTCGTGGCGCCGGACGAGTGATCCAGCACGCGAATATTGGCTCCGACAAGGGGTTGTTTGGTGGATTGGTCGATAACGCGGCCCTGGATGTGACCTTGCTGTGCGGCCAGGGGCCATGCCATCACAATACACAACACAAGATGATGGACAAGCTTCATGAGATTCCTTTCTGACTGGATGGATCTTGAGGGTTGCAAATCTTAACCTAACATTGTTCAGTTATTGGGCAAAAAAAATCATTTCTTGATCAGGGTGTATAAGGAATTCATCGCCGAGTGAAGCAGTTGTTGTTGAACGGTTTCGGTCACAGGAACTCGCTTTCGAAGAATCAAAGATATCATTCCGTGGACCAATGACCACATCAGGAACGCCACGGTATCCACATCGGAGCCTTTGAAATAGCCGGCTTCGATGCATTCGCGGACGTTGTGGCGGAGGACGTCAAAGGAACGCATACCAAAATCCGTCTGGGATTCACCGGCGTCATGGCAGTGCTGCATGAATTCCGGGGGCCCTTTGGCGATGAACATCAGGTCATAGTATTCGGGGTATTCCGTGGCAAAACGCATATACTCGCGGCCATGGGCTTCCATTTTCTGAAGCGGATCATCATAGCGGGCCTCTACGATTCTGTTTTGGCGATCGTAAAGCATCTTGAATCCCGCGTTGTAAATCTGAAAAATGACTTCATCTTTGCTTTTGAAATACAAATAAATGGCCGCTGCACTGTAACCGATTTCGTCCGCGATCCGGCGCATTGTGACATTTTCAAATCCGTGTTTTGAAAAGAGTTCACGAGACTTATCCAATACCAACTGGCGGATATCCTCGCGTTCGCTTTCTTTTGGTCTGGTCATTTCTTGTCGCTTAGGTTAACGCCGTTTACTTAACATCGTTAATATAATACCTGAGAAGACGTTTGTCAAATCATTTTTGAGTGATTTTATTGGCTATTGAGAAGCCTAACGCGGGATCGAGAAAGCCCGACTCGGACTTCGGGCCCGTTTGATATCTACGCCGTCTGGAAAACCCGGCAAGTCGCGGAACTTCCTGACTTTGGAATGTCCCTGTGCCGAACTCTCGTAATACTCGTAGTCCGATGTTCCAATTACGACGAAATCTCCAGAAACTGAAAAATTCGTAGGTTCAATATCAGCTTCAAAACTCACTTCCTCTTCCGAATAGCCGCGAAAGAAACTCCTGGCGATCGCAAAGGATCGACGGTCACCGTCGACCTGCCAAACGTCATAATCAATCTCATCGTAATAGAAATCGTACAAAGTTGCGGTCACGATAAAGGCATCGGGATCTTTCGCCGTTTGCCACCAGAATTCAAAGTCCTGGTCCGTCACAAAAATCCATGGCCACTCGACGGAAAGCTCTTGTGGCATGGTCAGAGACCCACTGTAGAGTACGCCTCCAGTCGCCATTTCGAAATCAAACGGGACACCAGGCGCTATTTCGCCAAATACCGTGTCTGAATTCCCATAGTAAAAATAGCTGAAATCCCGATCCTCATCATAGTAGATCGTTACCGGAATGGTATCTCCATTGATGCTCAAGAAATCCAAATCCGGGATTCCCCTGGCTATGGCAAAAAACGTGACCTTTTCACCGTCCGATGTGACAGACAGCACGACATTGAAATCATCGATCCAATGGGGATCTGAAAGATCCAGGCTTTTCCTTCCCGCCTGGTCCCCGCAGGCTGACAGGCTGACCAGAAGAATGAATTGAAGAACCAGCGCTCTCGGATGCATGGTTTTTCTCCCTAAAAAAAGTTGAAATGGCCGTACGAATTCGCTCTCGGCATTCAACAAAACTATGAAGGTTTATTGTAGTAAATCAAGAGCGATTCCCGGCTTAGCGCTGTTGACATCCACGTCTTAATTGTTTAGAATATCCAACCCAACTCAGGAGTTTGCATGAAATCCATTTTCGAAAAAGACGCGCAGAATGAGATCCGCGAGCGGCTGGCCAGGCTGAATGCTCAAAGTCCGGCGGCATGGGGTAAAATGAATGCGGCGCAGATGCTCGCCCATTGTACGGCCAGCATGAAGGTTCCGGTCGGGGACCTAGCGATCAAGAAGACATGGGTGAGATTCATTGGCCGTATGTTCAAAGACATGGCGGTCAATGACACGCCGTTCAAGAAGAACTCACCTACCGCCGCCGAATTTCAGATCAGGGACCCAAGGGACTTTGACGTCGAAAAGAAGAACTTCCTTTCCGCGTTCACGAAAATCAGCGCCGGGCCGTCGACGGTCGTATGCTTCGAGCACTCTTTTTTCGGGCCGTTCACACCGGATGACTGGGGCAGGTTATTGTACAAACACACGGACCATCATTTCCGGCAGTTCGGCGTCTAGCCGAAAAGCGTAAGGCAGGAACAAGGTACTTGCCTTTCCCCATCCCGCCATTCATTTCCTGCGAAACTTTCTTTCCGTTTTCCCGTTCTTACTCCCGCGAGGAGACCGAGGATTCTTAAATAACGATTTGCTCCAAAATCCAAAACCAAGGAGCCATCCATGAAAAGAGTCCTGGTCTTTGTCGCTCTTTTCCTAGCCGACGACGTGTGGTCGGAAACCACCCCCGAAACTCCAAAAATAGACGGACGGATTCACGACGAAGAGTGGGCGGATGCCGTCACGTTCGATCACTTCTATATTACGATTCCGAAATCCGACGGAAAATACTACGACAGCACCCGAGTGTATGTCAAACAGACCCGAGACGCTTTGTATTTTGCCTTCAAGTTCTGGCCGAGAGGAAAGGTCATCCGCCAGTCGTTGATACGGGACCGCAGCACGGACGAGGAGAACGAGTTTTTCATCGTGCTGGACTTGGAAAACAAAAACCAGAACGGCTACATCTTCGCCTCAAGTTTCCTGAACAACCAACGCGATATGGCGGTATACAACCAACGTAATCTGTCCAACGAATGGGATTGGATTTGGGAAAACCGCTCCGTGGTTTACCGTGAAGCGACGGATGGGGAGCCGGGGTACATCGAAAGCGAAGTCCGAATTCCGGTGGACAAGATACAGAACAAGAATCCCCAGCAAATCGGGATCGACTTTCAGCTCTTTGCCTACAAACCCGACGGGACCAGCTATTTCTATTCCATCATTCCTGAGAGCGAGCTGATGACGGTCAAGGGCACATACAAACTGGACATCCAGCCCTTTGACGAAAAGCTGAACCTTAACGTGAACGCCACGCCCTATGTCGTGGCGAACAAGTTTACGGATTCCACGCTGCAAGGTACCGTCGGCGGTGACCTGACCGTGGGCCTGGACAAACACAAATTGAAAGGCACGTTCAACACCGATGAATCCACGCTGGAGGCGGATCCGTTTGATTTCTCCCTGTATGGACGCCCGATTTTTCTTCAGGAGAAAAGGCCTTTCTTCAGCAAGGATCTCGACATCTATCGCTCGCCCATCAATTTGCTGTACACCCGTGCCATCTACGACATCCAATATGGATTCAACTACACGTACCGGAGCGATCATCTGAAAACCGGCCTCCTGTATGTCGAGGAAGAGGCGCCGCCCGGCGCATCCCGGCGAGACCGCCGGACGTTTCTGGCGGCCAGGCCGAAATATGACTCGCGCTACGCCAATCTGGGCGCCACGGTCATCGTCGCCGACGATCCGATCAATGATCATGAAGAAAAAATCGTCAGCGTGGACGGGCGATTTGACCTGCCGTCACGTTTTGTATTCCAGCCGCAGATCATCACCAATACCGACGGCCAGGCCTACAACATGCATCTGTATTACGAATACAACCAGCAGGGAGGCCCTTTTGCCGATCTGATCTACCGCAAGTTTGACCGAAAATTCGACGCGCTGACGCTGTTCAATAATTACGGTCCTGACAATGAAGAATACCAGGTGTCCGGCGGATACAAACTCGTCCGAAACGCCAAGACGTTTTATGACATGCAGATCTACGTCGAGTATTACATGGCCAAACGATCAAGCGACGATTTCAAATACCAGGAAGCGGCCTCCGTATATGGTTATTACAAGGCCACGGACTGGCTGGTTATCAATCATGGGATCTCGTGGAACCGTCCGAACGATATGCTGGGTGACACCAGCCTGATTACGAGGAAGAATTTTCTTCAGGACCACAACGCAAAATTCATCGTGGGATCCAATGCGTGGTACGTCGGATACCAGGTCGGCCCCTATTTCGGCAAAACACTGTACAACCCGTATACGACCCTGGAACTGATCTTCTTCAAACGACTGGCCTTGCGCGGGACGTACCTGTATCTGAAGGACGCCTTCAATAACAAACACATTGTCCGCATGAAAGCGGATTATCGAATCATGGACAAGCTGTACCTGCGGTCCTTCTTCCAGCGCGATACCGGCAAGGATTTGACGTTCTGGAATTCGCTGGTTCAGTATGAATTTTTCGCCGGAAGCAACATTTATGTCGTGCTCAATTTGCTGGGCAATGATCTGGACTACGTCGGCCGGTATTTCAAGTTCGCGTATGAATTTAATTTCTGATTACGGACGTGATCGCCACGGGGCGGACGAGAACGGGCGTGCGGCGGCCTATTACAAGTATTTCGGTGGACCGGGCAGCGGCGGACTCGTGCAGTTGTGGATCGCCGGAGACCGTTTTCCAGATTTCGTCATCATCAAGAATGTCGCCGAACACGGTCTGTAGGAGGGTTGCGCGGGCGAAGGTTGGTTGGCTGGCCGGGCTTGAAAATCAGGGTCATATTGACTATCATTGAGGGAAGCCAAGTCAATCGCTACGATTCCATTTCGCTATGACGATTTCATAAGGAGGAGACATGAAACGATTCCAAGAACTATTGAACCGGCTTAACCGGCACGTGGATGTGGCTTACGCCTGCATCCGGGTTTATCTGGGAGTGGCGCTGTTCATACGCGGATTTATCATGCTGTATGATCCGTCAGCGATCACGTCGATCGCCGGAGCCCAGGAATATTACATGTTGTATTCCTACATCATTGTCGGCCACCTCGCCGGAGGCGCCTTGTTGGCGATGGGATATCAGACGCGACTGGCCGCGTTGTCACAGGTTCCCATTCTCGCGGGAGCCGTTTTTTTCGTTCACCTGAGACAGGGGCTTTTGATGGCCGGTCAGTCGCTGGAACTGGCATCGTTGGTACTATTTCTGCTGGCCGTCTATGCTGTTTTTGGTTCGGGATCGCTGTCCGTGGATCGGTTCGTGTCCGCCAGAAAATCCGGCGCCCCGGCGATGAACGCGTAGGTTCTCCCGACATCCTGCCCGTCGTATCATTGGAGATTCCATGAATTCGAAACCGCCGAACGAGGCGTTAAGACTCCAGCGACTGCACGAGTACGGGATCCTGGACACGGAACCCGAAAAACGATTTGACGATCTGGCGCTTCTTGCATCTTTCATCTGCCAGACGCCGGTCGCCATGATCAACCTGATCGATTCCGACCGTCAGTGGACAAAATCGATCGTCGGGTACCCGCCGCAGACCCTGCCCCGCGACATCTCTTTTTGCGCCCACACCATACAGCAGCCGGACATGCTCGTCATCGAAGATGCCACGTGTGACCAGCGTTTTTCGGAGAACCCACTCGTGACGCAGGAGCCATCGATCCGGTTCTATGCCGGTGTGCCGGTGTTTTCCCACGACGGCCTGGCGCTCGGCTCGATCTGTGTATTGGACCGCCAACGCCGCAAGCTCTCCGACGAACAGACGCAGGCGCTCAAAGCCTTGAGCCTGCAGGTTCATGACCAGATGGAATTGCGAAGAAACCTCGCCATCCTGCGAACCACCCTTGACGAACAGGGCCGGATCGCAGCCTTGGTCCGACAGGACGAAGAACGGTTCAAATCCATTCTTGAAACCTCCCGCGACGGTATTCTCGTCGAAGTGAACGAGCGCATCGTTTTCATGAATACCGCCTATGCGCGATTGTTCGGTTGTGAGGGTCCGTCAGAACTTATCGGACTTCATTTGTCGGAACTGGCGGCGCCCGAGGACCTTGACCGTCTCCTGGACTACGGACGGCGGCGGGCCCGCGGCGAAGCGGCCCCTCATTTTTATGAATTCAAAATCAAGCGGAGGAATGACGGTGTCCTTGTGGAGTTGGACGCCTCCGTCTCCAATTTCTTTCAGAACGATGCCCACTATATCATCAGCTTCGTACGTGACATTTCGGAACGCAAACGCCATGAAAGGGAGCGGGAACAACTGATCGGGGAACTCCGGGAGGCGCTCGCCAGCATCAAAACCCTTTCGGGTCTGTTACCCATTTGTTCGTCGTGCAAGAAGATCCGCGATGACAAAGGCTATTGGAACCTGCTGGAGACGTACATTGAAACGCACACCGAAGCCGATTTCACGCACGGCATCTGTCCGGAATGTGCGCAGAGACTCTATCCGGAGGATTTCGCAGAAGCCTAGCGCCTCTTGTCACGCGTGCCGGATGTGGGCGTCGGTGTTGTAGGAATTTTCCCCGCCGGGCGGAAGTTTGTCGAGCCAGACCAATTCCAGCAGTTTGAGTTCATCATCAAGATCAAACGACGGGTCGTTTTTGATTTCGACGGTTTCGACGATCTCAAAGGCGAATCGATTTTCACCCAACGAATTCCAATCGGCCTGCAGAGCCCGATTGCGGTGGCCACCGGTTTTGAGCATGAATTTGTGGCCGTTCAAGTGGCCGTCCAGATTGGAACTGCTGACGAGCAGGCTTCGTCCGTTCACCAGGTTGCGGATCCGGAATATGCCGGCGTTTCTTGGTTTTTCCCTGAACGCCCGCTTGAGATCGGATTTGGATTGCATCGGATTCCTTTCAGACGTTAATGGTTCCTTGAAGATATTCAATGGCCCGTCCCGCGATGCGGACGCGGTCGCCCAGGTCCTCGCAAAACAGTTCGCCTCCGCGGGGCGAGGCTTGTCTCGCGTGCAGGGATTTTCTCCCGAGCCGGCGGCTCCAGTACGGAATCAACGTACAATGGGCGGAACCTGTGACCGGGTCTTCGGGAATACCGGCACGCGGCGCAAAGAATCTCGAGACAAAATCGCAGTCCTTTCCGGGCGCGGTGACGATGACGGCGAACAGGTCGATGGTTGCCAGCAGCGCGAAATCCGGTTTCATGGAATCGATTTCTTCCGGCGTGTCGAAGACGGCCATCAGATCGCGGGCTCTGTGCCATTCGCGCGGGATCCGGCCCAGGGCCTCCGCCAGCGTATCGATCGGAGCAACCGGCGACGGCGGACGCGACGGAAAAAACAGCGACAGGTGGTCTCCGTCGTTGGTCACGGATAGCGTGCCGCCCGGATATCGAAACGTCACGTTGGAAGCCGGTGTGTATCCGTGGTGGAAGAGTACGTGGGCGCCGGCCAGCGTCGCGTGACCGCAGAGATCGATTTCCATCAGCGGGCTGAACCAACGCAAACCAAAATCGCCATCGCCCGGAACGATGAAAGCCGTCTCGGACAGATTGTTCTCTGCGGCAATGGCTTGCAGGATTGGGTCGGGAAGCCATTCGTTCAAAATGACGACGGCCGCGGGATTGCCGGCAAACAGCCGGTCGGTGAAGGCGTCGACCTGGTAAATCGGAAGTTTCATCGTTGACCTTTCTCCCGCTCGGCGAGCGCAACGGCGGTAATGTCCTTGTTTTCCAAAATGGGTTTGGAATGGCCCCGGCTGGAAACGCTGATCATCGCGAGTCCCAGATCGGCCATGGTACAAACATACTTTGGAAAGAAAAATTTCAATACGGGATACAGGACGCCGATCACTTTGGCCGCTTTAAAAGCCCTTTTCTGGCCCCGGAGTGGTTTGATGAATCCGGGCCGGAAGGCATAGGACGCCTTGAATGCAAGGTCCCTCAGATCGTTTTCTGTCTTGCCTTTGACGCGAGCCCACATCTGGCGGCTTTTTCCCGTGCTGTCGGTTCCCGCGCCGCTGACATAACAAAACGTCATGGCCGGGTTGAGCGCCGACAATGCCCTGGCTGCGCTCAACGTCAGGTCGTACGTGACCCGTGTGTAGTCCATTTCCTTCATGCCGATCGAAGAAACGCCAAGACAGAACAAACAGGCATCATAGCCGTACAAATGTGTTTTGACCGGCGAATAATCGAAGAAATCCTTATGAATGATTTCTTTGATCTTCGCGTGGGTCACTTCGCACGGACGGCGGGAGATGACGAGGACGGATTCCGTGTCCGGATGTTCAAGCGTTGTCAGGAGTACGCCTTCGCCGACCATGCCGGTTGCGCCGAAAATGATGATCTTCATAGGCCTTTCAATTTGTCTGATTTTTCTTCGTTCTGGCGATTGCTTGCATCACCCGCACACCGGCGGTGAAGGAAACTCGCCTCGATACGTCCCGATGCATCGGGACTACTCGGCGAGCGGTTATTCTGCTCCCCGAGTAGCGCAGCGTATTTA
>CAZJBS010000022.1:0-9389 GCA_964544475.1 uncultured Bacteroidota bacterium
TGCGTCATCGGCGGATAACCGTATTCCGTATTCATCTGCGCCCATCTGCGTCATCTGCGGATAACCGTATTCCGTATTCATCTGCGAACTGAGAAGATCTGCGTCACCTGCGGATAAAGCCCGTTGCTTTTCTTACCAATATTCAATAAAATTCCGCCAGTTTCGACTCCCATGAACTCTGCAGAAAGGTTGTATGGCTGACAAGAAATCGTCCAACAATTCCGATGTGATGGACAAGATCGTATCGCTCTGCAAGCGGCGGGGATTCATCTTCCAATCGAGTGAAATTTACGGCGGTCTCAACGGGTGCTGGGACTACGGGCCATTGGGCGTGGAACTCCTGCAAAACGTAAAGCAGGCGTGGTGGCAGGCGATGATGTTCCGCGACGACGTCGAAGGTCTTGATGCGTCCATTCTCATGCATCCGCGCGTCTGGGAAGCGAGCGGCCACGTCGAAAATTTCACCGACCCGATGGTGGATTGCAAGGAATGCAAAGCCCGTTTTCGCGAAGACCAGATCGACGACGCGCTGTGCGGCCACAAAGGGTACCAGGGTCGCAAGGCGTCCAAATGCCAGGCGGAAGGCAAATTCACGGAAGCACGCCAATTCAATCTGATGTTCAAATCCTACATTGGCCCGCTCGAGGATTCCGGCGCCGTCGTCTACCTCCGCCCCGAAACGGCCCAGGGTATCTATGTCAATTTCCACAACGTCAAAGACTCGACGCGCCAGAAAGTGCCCTTCGGGATCGCCCAGATCGGCAAGGCGTTCCGGAACGAAATCAATACCAAGAATTTTCTCTTCCGGACGCGTGAATTCGAACAAATGGAGATGCAGTTTTTTGTGAAGCCCGGCACGGACATGGAATGGTTCGGGTTCTGGAAGGAAGAACGTAAGAAATGGTACGTCGAACTCGGCATGAGTCCGGACAAACTGAATTTCCACGAGCACGAAAAACTGGCGCACTACGCCTCGGCGGCGTTTGATATCGAATTCAAGTTCCCTTTCGGCTGGGGCGAGATCGAAGGCATCCACAACCGGACCGATTTCGATCTCAAACGGCATCAGGAATTCTGCGGCAAAAATCTGGAATACTTCGACGATGTCACGAAAGAAAAATACATTCCGTATGTGATCGAAACCTCGGCCGGCGCGTCGCGCGGGTTCATGGCGTTTCTGGTCAATGCCTATGCCGAGGAAGAAGCGCCGACGGGCGAAGGTGGCACGGAAGTGAGGACGGTGATGAAATTTCATCCACGCCTCGCGCCGATCAAAGCGGCCATTCTGCCGCTCGTGCGCAAGGACGGCATGCCCGAGATCGCCACAAAGTTGTACGACGATCTGAAAAAACGGTTCAAGGTATTCTACGATGAAAGCGCCACGGTGGGCAAGCGGTATCGTCGGCAGGACGAGATCGGCACCCCCTATTGTGTGACCATCGACAGCGAGACGCTGCAAAACCAAACGGTCACAGTGCGCCACCGGGACGCCATGACGCAGGAACGCATCGCCCTGGACGGCGTGGCCGCTTATCTGGCGGAAAAACTGGTCTGAGCAATGGACGTCCGCCACGCTCCTGTGCTGACATAATGTTGTCAGGAGACGACGGTAGATTGGAACTTTTCGTATCCATTCGCCGGGGAAACACCTCCGGCCACCGTCGATCCTGTCGTGATAGGTGAAAACCTGTTGGAAAGCGACGCCAGCCGGCATATTTTGGCTCTGGCAAGACCAGGATTGCGGGAATTTGATTAATAACGTACAAATCACTTTGAAAATCCGACCTTAGCATGACCATACAAAACGAAAAAGTCGATCTTTCGACCCTGCGCATCAACCGTGACCGGCCGGAGGAACCCAAACCTGGAAAGATGAAATATCTGATCGGCGTCATCGTGGTCGCGGCGATCGTCGGCGTCCTCTGGGTATGGAAACCCGGATTCAACCCCACGCGCGAAGTCAGCGCCACGACCGTGATGCTGACGTACGCCTCACAGGCCAACGCCGTCCTCAATGCCGCCGGGTACATCGTACCGCAGCGAAAAGCGTCCGTCGCTTCCAAAGGTACGGGACGACTTGTGTTTCTGGGCGTCGAAGAAGGCGATCACGTTAAGTCCGGCCAGATCATCGCCCGTCTCGAAAGCAACGACGTTGAAGCCAGCGTCAACCAGGCCGCCGCCACGGTTGCGGCCTACAAGGCCCAGGTCGCCCAGGCCGAAGCGTCGGTCGAACAGACGAAAAAGGAATTCGAACGCAGCGAGTCCCTTTACAAAGGCGCCGTGATCACCGCCTCGGAATTCGAAATCAAGAATCTGCAATATCAATCCGCCATGGCGGCCCTGAATGCGGCCAAAGCAACTCTCGTCGCATCGGAGGCTGGGCTGGACGCGGCCCGGGTCCAACAGGAAAACACAGTCATTCGCGCCCCCTTTGACGGCACCGTGCTGACCAAACAGGCGGACGTCGGCGAGATTGTCGCCCCGTTTGCGGCGGGCAATTCCCGCGGCGCCGTCGTCACCATGGCTGACATGGGTTCCCTGCAAATGGAGGCCGACGTATCCGAATCGAACATCGACCGCGTGCGCACCGACCAACCGTGCGAGATCGTACTCGATGCCTTTCCCGAACACCGGTATCGGGGCGTCGTGGCCAAGATCGTACCAACCGCGGACCGCGCCAAAGCGACGATTCTGACGAAAATAAAGTTCCTCGATATTGACAAGAAAGTCCTGCCCGACATGAGCGCCAAAGTGACTTTTCTGACGGAGGCATTGCCGGACAGTATGATGCAGGCCAAACCGAAGGTCACGATTCCATTGACGGCGATGGCGGACCGTGGCGGCAAACGCATCGTGTTTTTGATCCGCGACGACGTCGTGCGCGTGGTCACCCCCCAGACCGGCCCGGTCAACGGCGACCGCGTGGAAGTTCTCGGCGGTCTCACCGTCGGCGACCGTCTGGTCAACAAACCCGATCCGGAACTCAAAGACGGCGACAAAATCAAAATCAAGGGATAGCTTGCACATAACGGCCGGAACCCGGGGTGACACCAGGCGGTCGGCCAATCGATTCTGTTCGATCATCTTTTTCATTTTTCATAGGAGTCCGACATCATGGCGGATATAGTACAACTTCAAAATGTCAGCAAAGCCTACCGGCGGGACAGCCAATCCATCCCGGTCCTCGACGGCATCACGCTCAATATTCCGGACGGCGAATTCATGGCCCTGATGGGGCCGTCGGGATCCGGCAAATCCACTTTGCTCAACCTTATCGCCGGGATTGATCGTCCGACCGCTGGCACGGTGACGGTGGCCAATACCGACCTGGGATCGCTGAGCGAATCCGGTCTGGCGTCCTGGCGCTCACGGCACGTGGGATTCATCTTTCAGTTCTACAATCTCATGCCGGTTCTCACGGCGTATGAAAATGTCGAATTGCCGTTGCACCTGACCAATCTGTCCAGGAAGGAACGCGACGCGCACATTCGCAAGGTGCTGGACATCGTGGGCCTGGGCGACCGCATGAAACACTATCCCAACCAGTTGTCCGGCGGCCAGCAGCAACGCGTCGCCATTGCGCGGGCCATCGTGACCGATCCCACCATCATTGTGGCGGACGAACCGACCGGCGATCTGGACCGCAAATCGGCGGAAGAAATCATGACGCTGCTGTCCCGGCTCAACTCCGAACTGAAAAAAACCGTCGTCATGGTCACCCACGATCCCCACGCCGCCGAAAAAGCGCACGTTAAACGACAATTGGATAAAGGTATGTTGGACTAATTACGAATTATGAATTACGAATTCTGAATTGAAACAACAATCCATTGAGTCCGTTGCCAAAAGAAAATGCCATTCGCGACAAGTCTTTTCAATTTGCATTACGCATAGTCAAGTTGTACCAACATATGGTTAAGGACAAGAAGGAATTCGTCATTTCGAAGCAAATACTTCGCAGCGGGACCGCCATAGGCGCGATGGTCGAGGAGGCCCTCCACGGGGAGTCTCGTGCGGATTTTGTCCACAAACTCGGGATGGCGAAAAAAGAAGCGTACGAGACGCACTACTGGATTCGGTTGTTGCGTGAATCGAACCTGCTCGCAGCAAAAGCCGCCCAATCCATTCTTAAAGACAATGAAGAAATAAGCCGGCTTGTGACGAGCATTATCCTGACCGCCAAAAGCCGGGCCCGTAATTCGTAATTCGTAATTCAGCATTACTAATTCTTGGTTCAAGTTCGAATCTGACAACAAAAAGGCCAAACCGATGTTACCAAAGCTTATCATAAAAAACGCGTTGCGCCACAAGTTGCGCACGTTTCTGACCGTACTCGGTATTGCCATCGCGGTGGGGGCGTTCGGATTGTTGCGCACGGTGATCACATCGTGGTATGCGAGCGTGGAAGTGGCGGCCGCGGACCGGCTCATCTGCCGTCAGGCCGTGTCCTTCATTTTCCCGCTGCCCTACGCCTACCGCGACAAAATCGCCAAAATACCCGGCGTGCAAATGGTGACCTACCAGAACTGGTTCCAAGGCGTCTATATCGACAAGGAACAGTTTTTCCCAAGGATGGCCGTCGATCCCAATACGATGTTTGATGTCTATCCGGAATTCACGATCACCAAGGAAGAGTTGGAAAATTTCAAGAAAGAGCGCAATGCCTGCGTCCTGGGCGTCGACATCGCCAACAAGTACGGCCTGAAGCTCGGCGACATCATGAATGTCGAGGGCGATATCTATCCCGGCCAATGGCAATTTGTCATCCGGGGCATTTACAAACCCAGGGCCGCGACCTACGACGGAACGCAAATGTTCTTCCATTGGGAATACCTCGACGAACGGATGAAACAGGAGATGCCGGCCCGGGCGGGCTATGTGGGCTGGTACGTCATCAAAATCGCCAAAGCCGACGACGCCGCGATGATCTCAGAACAGGTGGACGCGCTGTTCCAAAATTCTCCGGCCGAAACGAAAACGGAAACCGAGAAGGCCTTTCAGAACAGCTTTCTGAAGGCCTACAGCGCCATCATCACGGCGATCAACACCATGGCGATCTTGATTATCGGCGTTTTCTTCCTGGTTCTGGCCAATACCATGATCATGTCGTCCCGTGAACGAAGCCAGGAATATGCCGTCATGAAAACCCTCGGATTCACCGCCAAACATATCTTCGGCCTGGTCACGGGCGAGTCCATTGTGATCGGCCTTTTGGGAGGCGTCGCCGGTTATTTCGTGACCAACTTCTTTGTCAACGCCTTCTCCATGGTGGTGCCGAAGAACTGGTTCCCGGTTTTTGTCCTTGATGACATCACGTTGATACAGGAATTTGCATTCGCCGTTCTGGTCGGCCTCGTGGCGGGTCTCATCCCGTCGTACGCGACCATCAAATCAAGCATTATCGACGGCCTCCGCCACATTGCGTAAGGAGATAGAACCATGTCTGCTGTCATAAAATTTTTCCTGCCCCGCGTGCCATTGGCGTACACCATCGGCGGCTTTCGCCGGCGCCGGCTGACCATGTCCATCACGGTCGGCGGTTTTGCCCTGGTGGTTTTTGTTTTCACCGCCGTGCTGATGATGTCTCACGGCGTCGAGCAAACCCTGGCATCCGGAGGCTCCGACAAAAACATCGTGGTGGCACGAAAATCCTCCCAAGGTGAAATATCCAGCATCATCGACGGCGAGTCCGTCAATGTCATCATGACGCTGCCGCAGGTTGCGAAAGACAATAACGGCCGCCTGCTGGCAACGGCCGAACCGGTGGTCGTGATCAACCTCTACAAGAAAAACGACGGCGGCATGAGCAACGTCACCGTCCGGGGGGTCGGCGAGTCCGTGATGCAGGTGCGCCGGCATGTCCGGATGGACGAAGGCCGGATGTTCAATCCCGGATCGCGTGAAGTGGTCGTGGGCAAGGCCGTGGCAGGTGGTTTTGACGCCACCCAGATCGGAAGCCAGATCAAATTCGCCAGCGACTTATGGACGGTCGTCGGTGTCTTTTCGGCCGACGGATCGGCCTTCGAATCGGAAATCTGGGGGGACTCCCGGCAATTGCAGGCGGCATTCAACCGGCAGAATACGGTATCAACGCTGACATTGACGCTCAGAGAGGACGCCACGATCGACGACCTGAAAAAGGCCTTTGAAGGCGACCGCCGTCTCACGCAGTACGAGCCCAAAACCGAGACCAAGTTTTACCGGGAACAGTCGGAGGCCCTGGCGACGTTTATTAACTATCTGGGTATCGCGGTCACGATCATTTTTAGTTTCGGCGCCATTGTGGGCGCCATCATAACCATGTACACCGCCGTAGCCAACCGCACGCAGGAAATCGGAACGTTGAGGTCCCTGGGGTTCCGGCGAAAGAGCGTGCTGTTCACGTTTCTTCTTGAGTCCGTTCTCATTTCCGCCGTGGGAGGCGTCGCCGGCATTGCCATCGCATCGGTCCTGCAATTCTATTCCATCTCCACAATCAACTTCAATTCGTTCTCGGAGTTGTCCTTTGCGTTTGCGCTGTCGCCCGACATTGTTTTGACCTCCATGCTATTTGCCGTCGTAATGGGCGTCATCGGCGGCTTCTTCCCGTCCGTCCGGGCGGCACGACTCAAGATCGTGGATGCGTTGAGGAATGAGTGAGGCGATTTCTCTGGAGGCGGGGATCAGGTCAGATGCCCCCGTCCTTGAAGTGTCTGCTACATGGTATCTTGAATAGCTATTCTTAGCCGTCTTGCAAACGGTGTGCAGAATCTATTTCAGTCTCCAATTCATCCAGTCTCCCGCGTCCGGACTCACTGATACTTCCGGATTTTGCTCCAGCCCATTCACTTTGACCGATTGAAGCGATACGCGGTTTCGCAGGTATTCGGATAGCTCATCGTATGACACGTTGCCGGCGCTCTCCTGTAGTTTCTTCAGCAGGTAGTACGTAAACATGCCGTGCTGCTCTTGCTTGTATGGCAGGGAAACCTGATCGCTCGACGTAGCGCTGAAAACGACCATGTTACCGGATAGGGCCGACGATTTTGGCACCAGTTTGATTCCGCGCGCGGCCAACAGGCCTTGGTTGCGCCCGCCGCCGCTGAAGCATGCATCCAGGAAAACCGTGACTCTCTTCGCAGGATACATCGTCAACTTGGAGTACAGGTCAGCCAGCCGGATGCCTTCCGTGGCATTCGATCCGGTGATATCTACGGGAATCAGGTATGGCTCCGCGCTGAGTTGATCCGGAAAGCCGTGGCCGGCGTAGAACACGATGACTTCTGCATTGCCCTGACTGTACTGGATCAGCTTGGAATGGCGCTCGATTTCGGATTTCATCCGGCTGCTGATGGCGTCGCTCAGCAGGGTGATGTTCTCTTTGGGAACTCCCAACGTGTGCTCGCAGTACTGCGCAAACACGCCTGCGTCCGATTTGGCAAACGGAACATTGGCTTCCACATTCAGACCGCTTTGGTATTTGCTGTATTCTTCGTTACCAATGACCAGCGCATAGCGATTGGCATTGGCAGGACTTCCGCTCGGGATGTTTTTGTCCACATCCGAGGACAGGGACGCCGTAACGATGTCCAGTTTTCCGGCCGACTCGCCGACAATTTCCACGGTTGTGGTCTTCGCCAATTCTTTATTCAGAGCCACTTCCATGGTCTTGTTCTCAGCGTACTTGCCATAGCTTTCATACAGCGTGGCCTGGACGGGAATGGCGCCTGATGTGTATTGTTTGTTGGCAAAAAACTCGAAGTTGATTTCCCGCACCTGTCCCGGTTGCAGTGTGCCAAGGGGGTATTTCACGACGTCTTCCGTCTTGAAAATATTCTGCGGCACGGCAAAGGCAATGGCCACGTCCTTCGCCAGACCCTGACCGACATTCTGCACAATCGCCTTGAGATTGATCGGTACTCCCAGCTTCGGCAGGCCACCCGTTTCCGTCGTGAATTGAAAATCAGCCACGACTACATGCGGCGCAATGAAAGCCTGCGTCGGAATGGTCACGTCAAATGGATCGGCGTCAAATCCATTGCCCTCGGAGATCGTGAACTTAAATTCGGCCTTCGCGGTGGCCAGATCCATGGAGCTTTCAATCGGAATGGCGATATCTTTGGACGAATTCTTCGGCACATTCCCAATGACTTTCAGAGACTCCGTCTTCATTCCCCGGATGGTTTGACTTAATCCGATCTGCACGGTGACATTAACCGCATCGCCTTTGCCCTTATTGTCGAGCTTGAATCGTATCGCCGCTTTTTCGTTGGCGTCGAGGCGCTTATTCCCATTGCTGTCGGTGAAAACGATGGATTCTGCTGGTATACTCAGCATGGGTGGCTGTGACGGCGCTTTGGAATAGAGACTCTTGAGCCGGCTGGTTCCGGCGATAAGGGTACTCTTATTACTCTGCGTGATGGCCCCGTTTCGAACGTTATGGCTGCGGATCGACAGAATCGCATAGTTGATCAGCCACGTGGCCGCCGCGCCGCCGGCAAAATACAACGCCATCTTCTTCTGGTTCACGGACTTGTCGTACAGATTCTTGTAGGCGTGCTGTTGGTAGTCGTTGTAGTTTTGATGCGACAGGTAGGCAAACCCAAGACTGGCCGCCACCGATCCCCAGCCGACCGCTCCCCACACCAGATTGGATTTGCCGCCGGTCAGCTTGTACGTCCCAAGACCTGGATACAACGTCGATAGGCGCATGTTGCGGCCGAGGTTGACTTCAGGAATTCGCACGGCGCTGATGCGGAACATTACGTTCTGTTCCTGCGTGACCCCGTCGGATTTGTAGAACCACTGTATCTTCTTTTGCGGCCCGCCTTTCACGTGTCGAATGTCGCCGCTGTACTTGGTGAAGCGAATCTTCGACTTATTCATGTCCTGCGCTTCGCACCACACGTAGTACTCTTCCGTGGGTTTGCTATTCGCGATGTCGTACGAGATGTGGAGCGTGTTGTTTTCGTTGATGAAATCCACATTGCTGATCTGTGTGGTCTGGGCGCGCAGGACCGGCGACCACGACCAGAAAAGCGCGATGAGAAAACACAACCGACGTATCATAGTACCTCCGACGATATCTGTATGGTATTTCTAAACCATGTCCTGATGTGGGGTCTCCGACCCCACCACTTCGACAAGCTCAGTGCGAGCCTGGCCCTCCCCTTGAAGGGGAGGGAACTTTTTCGCGTGGCTTGCTCGCAGGGGAAGGGAACTCCGACCCCACCCTAGCCCTCCCCTTGCAGGGGAGGGAACCGTATTATTTAGTCCCAACCCTTGCGAGGACGGGTCCCTTTCCATAGTTCCGGCCCCTCGGAGGGCGGCTCTCCTTCGACAGTTCCGGCCCCTCGGAGGGCGGCTCTCCTTCGACAGTTCCCGCCCCTTGAAGGGGCGGGTCAGGGTGG
>CAZJBS010000022.1:9489-29185 GCA_964544475.1 uncultured Bacteroidota bacterium
GGTGCATCTCTCGACGCCGACGCATTAATTTCCGAACAACTTTTCTTCGACAACAAGACTCTGCACTATTTCTGTTTCTTCATCTTGCCGCCAACCCCACCCTGGCCCTCCCCTTGCAGGGGAGGGAACTGTTTTACTTAGTCCCCGCCCTTGCGAGGACGGGTCCCTTTTCCATAGTCCCCGCCCCTCGAAGGGGCGGGTCAGGGTGGGGTGCATCTCTCGACGCCGACGCATTAATTTCCGAACAACTTTTCTTCGACAACATGACTCTTGCACTATTTCCGTTTCTTCATCTTGTCGCCAACCCCACCCTAGCCCTCCCCTTGCAGGGGAGGGAACTTTTTTCCATAGTTCCCGCCCCTCGAAGGGGCGGGTCAGGGTGGGGTTCCTTGTGCCCGCAACTTCTCAATTTCATTCCTAATTCTCTCCGTCACCTTCTCGACATTCCCCAAAACCTCCTCATCCCGAAATCTCAGCAATCGAATTCCGAGACTCTCCAACCGCCCTTGCCTGATCGCGTCCTTGTTTTTGACTGGTGGGCGATCATGCGTATATCCGTCCACTTCGATGGCAAGTTTCAATTCATGACAATAAAAATCGAGCACGTATCTCTCAATACTAAACTGCCGTCGAAACTTCACGCCAAGCTGTTTCCTGCGAAGGTTTTGCCAAAGCACAAATTCTCCGCGTGTCGGTTGCTTGCGCAGGACGCGGCGAGTGTCTTTGAGTTCCGGACGGTTATTTGGATAGTCGCTCATTTTGGTTTGTTCCATTCAGGCTCCAACCCCACCACTTCGACAAGCTCAGTGCGAGCCTGGCCCTCCCCTTGAAGGGGAGGGAATTTTTTTCCATAGTTCCCGCCCCTTGAAGGGGCGGGTCAGGGTGGGGTCCAGTCTGGAGTTCATCTCATCTCCACTCTCAAAAACCCATCCCGCACACACACATGATTTCACAACCATCCGACAGTGTATCGCGTTTCATGTCTTGTCCGAGAGTGTACTTATACTCCCGCGAAAACTCACGGGTGCACTCAAAAATCTTCAAAATCAATCTATACGTGTCTCGATAAACCGGCAAATCGTAATATAGACCCATATCATGAAATTTTCGAGCCCGCCTTCGGCGGGGTTAATGGTTAAATACAAAAATAGCTAAAAAGCCCGAACAGCACGAACACGGAGTGCGTCGTACTTGTAGTTGCCGTACTGGCTGCCATTGGCGACGTTCTGGTACCACGCGTAGCTGTTGTCGATCTCGGACGAACTCCAATAGTAGCCATCGGCAAAACCGCCAATGACTGACTTGTTAAGGTATAGCTTATGCAGTTCATCCTTGCTTGGCAGATACCAGTCGCTGTAACCGTCCAATGCCAGATCATAACACAACTTCGCCGCATAACTTCCTGATCCTTGAATGGTCACAATAGTGTTCGTATTGGCATTGCCAGTGCCCAGGGATGTCCCGGTGGCGCCGGTCGTGACATATGTGCCGTTATACCATTGAATACCTGTACTTTGATCGCTCGGCGCGGCTATCAATCCATGGGTTTGACCTGCCACATATCCCGGATCGCCGGGCTGCAGGATGTAAGCTACGATACCGCCTTGATACGATTGCCCTATCGCAAGTATGGTGGTGAAGGACCAGGTCGATGACCAGTCACCCATGCCCGAAGCGTTGGTCGCACGCAATCGCCAGTAGTACTGAGTTCCAGACGCCAGTGACGACGTTGATGTATAGGATGTCGCGGTTATTCCGCTTTGGTCTATCACCGTGGTCCCGAAACCCGAGGAAGTGGAGACCTGCAATTGATAACCTGTCGCGCCGGTCACTGCGCTCCACTGGAATGTCGGCGGATTGGCCACGCCTGTTGCACCGTTGGCGGGCAAAATGAGTGTCGGTACTCCGGGAGGGGATATCGTGAAAGACCAACCCGTCGTCCAGTTTCCCGTGCCACCAGCATTCGAAGCGCGAAGCCGCCAGTAATACGTATTGTTCGACAAAGCGGATGGCGTGTAAGAAGTACTCGTGATGCCGTTCTGATCTACGATGGTAGATGAAAAATCGGATACAAGCGACACTTGCAATTGATAACTCATCGCGCCGGTCACTGCGCTCCATTGGAATGTCGGTGGATTGGCCACACCTGTTGCGCCATTGGCAGGAGATATCAGCGTCGGTACTCCGGGAGGGGATATCGTGAAAGACCACGCGGTCGTCCAGTTTCCCGTGCCACCGGCATTCGAAGCGCGAATACGCCAGTGATACGTGTTGTTCGACAAAGAACTGGAAGGCGTGTAAGAAGTACTCGTGATGCCGCTTTGATCTATGACTGTAGACGAAAAGTCGGGCGAGAGCGAAACCTGCAATTGATAACTCGTCGCGCCACTCACCGCGCTCCACTGGAATGTCGGCGGATTGGCCACGCCCGACACGCCGTCAGCGGGAGAGGACAGAATCGTGCCGGTCGTAAATTGTACTTGCGAGCCGTACGCCGTGCCGGAGTCATTCGTCGCCCACGCACGCACATAGTACGTGGTATCATAGGAAAGTCCGGTCATGGCCGCCGTGAATACGCCAAGACCCGATCCAGACTGGACTTTGGAATTATCTACGCTCGGGTTGGGAGCGGTATTCCAGCATATACCCCTCGCCGTGACATTTCGTCCGCCATAGGCCGTCACATTGCCGCCGCATGTGGCTGAATTGGAAGTGATATCAGTTACCAATGAAGTCGTCACGGTTGGCGTCGTGATCGAGCCCTGCGTCTGGAAAGGCACGGTCTCGCCATACATGAAATCGGAGCCTTCTTTGACGTACGCGCGGAAATAGTATGTTGTGAGAGGATAGAGATTCGTGATCTGGCTGGTGAATCTTCCGAGATCCGGGTTGGCGCCGAGTGAGACTTGAGTGCAGGCGTCTTCGGGAGAAGTGGAATAAAAGAAGCCGTGATCGTTGTGGAGCTTCTTTGACAGGTCGTCGATCGTGCCTGTCAGCGTGGCATTGACGCCGTTGACGGCGGGTTCACCCGTGGTAATGCCGGTGCGTCGCTCGTAGGTCTCACAGGACAGGACGACCAGGGCGCACAAGACGGCCATCGTCATCGAAGCATTCGTCAGATGTCTCATGATTTTGTCCCTCTACGATTGTTGAAGTATGTTGGCAAGGCACGACTCCATTTACAATGTACAGGAGTGAATAAACGATGTCAAATGGCAAATTGACAAAAGTGGCAGTAGTTCCAACCCCGCCGCTTCGACAAGCTCAGTGCGAGCCTGGCCCTCCCCTTGAAGGGGAGGGAACTTTTGCGCGTGGCTTGCTCGCAGGGGAAGGGAACTCCGACCCCACCCTAGCCCTCCCCTTGAAGGGGAGGGAACCGTATTATTTAGTCCCAACCCTTGCGAGGACAGATCCCTTTCCATAGTTCCAGCCCCTCGAAGGGCGGGTCTCCTTCGACAGTTCCCGCCCCTTGAAGGGGCGGGTCAGGGTGGGGTCAATTCGAATTCCCCCGTCATCCCCCAAGGATTCTTTTTGCTAAATAACCCGATTTGATTACCTTTGATCAGCACGCGCCCAACGAGCATTTCGTTTTTCCATGCCTGAGCCCAAACTGACCGATCACGAGATCACCGAAAATTATTACGCCGGCTACCAGCTCGCGCTGGATGTCATCCGTCGCAAACAACGGGCCGTCGGCTTTGACCTCGATACCGCCGATCCCGAATATCTCGACCTCGCCCAGTCCGTCTTCGGATCGGAAAGACTCATCCGCCTGATCCAGACCGAACGGTTCGACGCGGTTTCGTACGGACGAATTATCGCCGAGGAAATCGACAAACTCAGCAAGGAACTCTTTCCCGACGTCGGTAAACGCCGGTTTGTCTCGCTGGACAAACTGCACGACGAGTACTCGGTCGAACTGGAAGCCGACGATCCTATCGGGTTCGTGGAGCCGGTGGACACCATTTCACCCGGCGAAGTCCTCGACTACCTCCGCAGCAAACTGAGCGCGGACAATTTCGCCTACGTCCGCCGGCTCTTCGATCAGCAGACCGCCGGGGAACGGGAATTCGCCTGGAATGACAAGATCTACCGCCTCATCGACCAGTCGATCGATTACCTGGATCACAAAGTGTCGGAAATGCGCCGGCTCTATCCCGACGCCAATCCGTTCCAGCAGGACCAACTCGTGTCCGCGCAGGCCCTCACCAGGGAGGAAATCATCGGTTGTTACAAGAACGTCTATCTCGGCATCTACCCGAAGTTTCCGGTCAATTTCCTCACCTACGATGCGCCCTGGCGTTGCGCCATTCTCACCCAGTACGCCGTGGAACACATCCTTCAGGAATCGCCCCTGGACGTTCTGAAAGGGCATGCGTGGACCGATTTTGCGGCCATTGGCCTTCGCGGTGTCGTGCGGTTTTTCAATTATTCCCTGAACCGGATGATCCGGCACGCCTACCCGGATGTGGTGTTGCCGTGGGAAGCAGGCCACGTCGAGGACGGGTTCTGGGACGACGCCTCCAATCGTACGATGGCCATTCGCTGGCTGATCGAGGAAAAACTGAAAATCCCGAGGAATGAGATTCCCAAAGCCCTGCGCGAGGACCGGATTCAGAAAAGCACGTTCGCCGACCACGGGCTGTCCTATCTGTATGTCAAACACTACAAAAGCGTCTCGCGCTGCGTCGGAGCGGCGTACCCGGACCTCATGCCGTGGGAACTCGGCAGTGTGCCCAACAGTTTCTGGCAGGGAGACGAAGGCCAAAAACGCATCGTCCAGGCCGTGCATTGGATGATCCGTCAATTGCGAATTCCGGTGGCGTCGATTCCGGACCGGATCAGAGACCGGACGATTTCCAGACACACGTTTGCCGCGTACGGGCTGTCGACGGTATTCGAAAGACTTTACAAGAAGAACACGTTCCAATTGATCAATGCCGCATTCCCCGGCCTTTTTGAGATCTGGGAAATCGGCAAAGTGCCGGTCGATTATTGGGACGACCTGATCCATGCGTACCGGGCGGCGTGGTGGGTGGCCCGAAAGGAGGGCGTCCGGCAGGAGGAGCTGCTGTCGGCCATCGTCACGCAGCGATTGAAAAAGGACGCCTTCTCGAAATACAACCTGGGCGGCATGCTGAAGAAGTGTTTTCAGGACAATCTGCGAAAAGCCTATCTGCCGTATCTTTTGCCGAAGAAGCAGGAGACGGAAGCCCTCATGCGGGACGTCGTGCTGCTCAGCGCGCTGCACCGCCAGGTCCGGCAGTTTCGTCCGGAAAACAACCTCCTGCGCGCCGCCAAAATCCTGTTCTTCCCATTTGTTATTTCTTCCGCGAATCGCCGCATGATCAGGTACTTCGACCGCATGAAAAAACGCATCCAGGGCCGGATGGATGAATGGCTGAAGATGGTACCATAAGCCCGCCTGCCGCATCGGCTGAGGACAAAAATAACTTGCAACTGAACGGCTTTTTATGCTAAATTTGCGGGTCTTATCATGCCAAAACGACTGGAGATGACGCAATGAAAAATGGTCTCAAAACGCATGTGATGGCTCTGGATACCTCCATGTCAACGCTGAAATCCTACACCTATATCATCGCTTTTTCCATCCTGACGGCCATCGGTTCGTGGATTGTATTGCCGCTGCCTTTCACGCCGGTTCCGATCACGTTGCAGACCTTTTTTGTGCTTTTGTCAGGGGCATTCCTCGGACACAAACGCGGTGCGATCAGTCAATTGATTTATTTGGGTTACGGGGTGGTCGGCCTGCCGGTTTATTCCGCCGGGCAGGGCGGCGCATGGGTTCTTTTTGGTCCCACCGGCGGCTATTTGCTGGCGTTTCCGGTGGCCGCCTATCTGACCGGCCTGATGACGTCCCGCGACCGGAATTTTTACGTCAACCTTGGCGGCTTTTTCATCGGGAGTATCCCCATTCTCTTGTTTGGCACGCTGCAATTGAAGATTCTCTCGGGGTCAACCTTCCAGGAGGCGCTGACGCTTGGTTTCTTCCCGTTTTTCGCGGGTGACTTTTTAAAGAGCTGCTTTGGAGCGATGGTTCTCACTGCAAAGCACAGGTTTTTCTCAAAAGACAAGTAATCGATTCGTTTTCCAACGATACGCGTACTTCCGGCGTGCCAGTCCAAGGCGCCGGCGGTGCGGTGCGTTTGTTCCTTGGATAAAAGTCATTCTGGTGTTTTTTCCACATAGAAAGTTTTGGTTATGACCCAGCCCGTTAGCGAAAAAATCCGGTACGCCCAGAGCGAGGCCATCAACAACCTCCTGGCCGATATGGCGGACAAACTCCAGTCGGCGCCTGCCGGAGCGATCCGTCCCGTCCTGGACATCGTCAAGGGATTCACCGAGAATCAACTTCATCTCACGAAGAAGCTGACGCAGATCGGTTCGGCGTTGTCGGCGGAACGTAACCTGGATGCCCTGCTGGAGATGATCGTCGAAGAAGCCATGAACTTCACCAACGCCGACGGCGGCACGATCTACATCATGACCCCCGATGAGCGCGGCATCGCCTTCAAGATCCTGCGCACACGCTCTCTCAACTTCAAGATGGGCGGTCCGAGCGGCAAACCCATTCCGTTTCCACCCGTCAAATTGTTCAAAGATGACGGCTCGCGCAACGAACAGCAGGTGTCCGCGTATGTGGCTTTGACCGGTCAGACCGTCAATATTCCGGACGTGTACGAGGTCGAAGGCTTCGATTTCCAGGGCACGAAAGGCTTTGACAAGAACACCGGCTACCGTTCAAAATCCATGATGGTCGTCGCGATGCGCAATCACGAAAATGAGATCATCGGTGTATTGCAATTGCTGAACGCCATGGATCACAAGAGCGAGGTGATTCCGTTTTCAGGCGAATACCAGGAGTTGATCGAATCGCTGGCATCCCAGGCGGCGGTGGCGCTCACCACCACCCAGTTGATCCACGACTTGAGACAGTTGTTGGACTCCTTCATCCAGGTCATCGCGTCCGCGATCGACGAAAAGTCACCCTACACCGGCGGCCACATCCGTCGCGTCGCCGAATTGACGCAGGGCATCGCCAAGGCCATGGGTGACACCCAGGACGGTAAATATGCGGATTTCACCATGAACCAGGATGAGCACAACGAATTGAGGATCGCGGCCTGGATGCACGATATCGGCAAGATCACGACGCCCGAATACGTCGTGGACAAAGCCACGAAACTGGAAACCATCTACGACCGGGTGAACACCGTCATTTCGAAATTCGAAATCATCAAGCGCGATGCCGAAGTGCAGTACATGCAGGAAGTCGTCCAGATCGGCGCGTCGCGCGCCCGTAACAAAAAAGCCAGACTCGCCGAGGCTCGTGCGGCGTTTGACGCCCGCATAAAGAAAATCGACGAAGACATCGCCTTTATCAAGACGTGCAACATCGGCGGCGAATTCATGGAGGACGCCAAGATCGAGCGCCTGAAGCAGATCGGCCAGCAGAAAATCCGGATGGAAGGCGCGGATCTGCCCCTGCTGACCGACAACGAGATATACAATCTATCCATCCGCCGCGGCACGCTGACGGACGAAGAGCGCATCGTGATTCAGAATCACGTCGTATTGACCATCAAGATGCTCCAGAAACTGCCATGGCCGAAGAAACTCAGCCGCGTCACCGAATGGGCCGGCGGCCATCACGAAAAACTGGACGGCAGTGGTTATCCCAACGGTTTGAAAGCCGAAGATCTGACCACGCAGGCGCGCATCATGGCCGTGGCCGACATTTTCGAAGCGCTGACCGCCGCCGACCGGCCGTACAAACCCGGAAAGAAAATCTCGGAGTGCATCAAGATCCTCCTCTTCATGGTCAAGGACAACCATATCGACAAAGACATTGTGGATTTCTTCATCAAATCCGGCCTCGTGCAGGAGTATGCCCGCAAAGAACTCAAAGACTACCAACTCGATTCGTTCATGTACGACGGCAAGGAATACGATTGCCGGCGGCAGTCTCCGGCGTAGTCACCGCACCAATGCCCCATCCGGCTCCCTGCCGGCCCTGACGGGCCATCGGTCCCCGACATGAAAGTAACCAAAACCCTCACCATTGCAGGATCCGATTCCGGTGGTGGCGCCGGCATTCAGGCCGATCTCAAAACCTTCACGAGTCTCGGCACGTACGGCATGTCCGTCGTAACCGCCATCACCGCCCAAAACACCACCGGGGTTTTCGGTATTCAAAATATTTCCGTCGACATGATCGAAAAACAACTCGATGCCGTGATTCCGGATATCGGTGTGCACGCCGCCAAGACCGGCATGTTGTCCGTGTCGGCCATCATCGAACTCGTCGCGGACAAACTCACGCACTATCGCATTCGCAAATACGTCGTCGATCCGGTCATGGTCTCGAAAAGCGGACATACGCTGCTCCAACCCGATGCCGTGCAAACGCTCGTCCGGCGTTTGTTGCCGATCGCGCATGTCGCCACGCCCAATCTGCCCGAGGCCGAACTGATCACCGGATTGAAGATCGGCGACGTGGAAGGCATGGAAGCCGCCGGCCGGGCGATTCATGAGATGGGGGCGAGGCATGTGGTCGTCAAGGGCGGCCATTTGTCCGGCGGGGCGACGGATGTGTACTTTGACGGAAAATCATTTCACCATCTGAAGGCCGTGCGGATTCGAACAAAGAACACGCACGGTACCGGGTGCACGTTCAGCGCGGCCATCACGGCGTACCTGGCCATGAACTACCCGGCGATCGACGCCGTCCGTGCCGCCAAACGATACGTCACCGCGGCCATCCGGCACGCCTTGAAAATCGGCAAGGGCCACGGCCCGCTGAACCATTATCATGGCATCGCTTTTCGAAACTAACCGGGAAAACCGGACCGAATGGACGCCAACCCACCGCACCAATCCACGGAGTTTGGAGTGAAATCCGGATCGCCGAAATCGTACCGCCTTCAGAGATTCATGTGCTGGCTGGGCATTCTGCCTTTTGGCGCCAGCGCGTTGATTTTCATTCCGATGTTTTTGGCCGACCTGCTGGGGGGCCGGTACAAGGAGGCCTCGGAAACGGCCGAAAACGCCTTGGCCGGCGTGATTGGCGGCGGCATCTGCGCCGGGATCATCCCGGGTCTTCTGGCCATTCTTCTGACCATCCGCTTGGTGCGTATTCGCCGGCTCGAAAAAAGCGAACGGGACGTCTTCTTTCAGGATCGTATACTGGAACTAGCCGCAACCTCCGGCGGCCGGTTGACCACCGTGGAGTTGGCGACCCAACTCGACATCAGCACCGCCGACGCAACCCGCTGGCTTGAGTATTTCATGGGCAAGGGACTCGCCAAACTTCAGGTCAGCGAATCGGGCGTCCTCGTCTACCATTTCGATCAGATCATCTCTCCCGACGAAAAAAACCGGGCGGAAACCGTATGACGGACGTGTGGTCGGTCAAACGCCTGCTCGACTGGACGACGCAATACCTCGCCGACAGGAATATGGAAAACCCACGGCTGAATGTGGAATGGTTGTTGTCGGATACTCTTCGATGCAAACGCCTCGATCTGTACGTGGATTTCGACCGACCGCTCACGACCGGTGAACTGGACGCCTTCAAGGCCAGGTTGAAACGCCGCGTCAATCAGGAGCCCCTGCAGTACATCGTCGGATCGGCCGAATTCATGGGACTGACCTTCGCGGTCAATGCCTCCGTGCTGATCCCGAGGCCTGATACCGAACTCCTCGTTGAACAGACGCTGAAAACGTGCGTCGCATCCGGTCGGGACGAATTGCGCATTCTGGATATCGGCACCGGCAGCGGCGTCATTTCCATTGCGCTGTCGCATGCGCTTCGCCGCCGGAACATCCGTGCCATCATCACGGCCATCGACATCAGCGCCGACGCCATCGTTGTGGCCGAAGAGAATGCCCGCACGTTGAAGGCCGAATCTATCGTCTTCGCCGTGGCCGATGTTTTTCATTGCCCGCCGGAACTGGACGACCGGTTTGACCTGGTCGTATCGAATCCGCCCTACATTTCCGATGCCGAGTATGACCACCTCGACGCCGAAGTCAGGAATTACGAACCGCCGCTGGCCCTTCGGGCCGCGGATAATGGCTTGATTTTTTACCGGCATATCTCTAACCTATGCGGCCGGTTGCTGGATCCGGCCGGCGCCGTTCGAGCCTGTCTTTTCGAAGTCGCGTATGATCAGGCGGTGGCTGTTCGGGAAATCATGGTTCAGGCCGGTTTCGTCGATGTGTCCGCTTTTCGCGATTACGGCGGGCATCTTCGGGTCGTACAAGGCCATCACCCTATCTGAGAGAAGTATGGAACCCCATACCATATTCGAACGCCGGTATTTGCAGTTGGCGGACAGCCTGCCGGACGGCTTGTTGCTCGTCAATTCCGTCGGTATGGTCATCCTCGCCAACAAGGCCGCGGCCGGACTGCTCGGGTTCGACGCGCCGGCGGATCTGATGCAAACCCATGTCAGCGCTTTTTACGCCAATCCGGCCGACCACGATTCGTTGCTCTCGATCGTGGGCTACAAAGGCTCGGCCGAACGGACCATCTTCGACTGGAAGAAGAAGAATGGCGACCCGATTCTTGCGGAGATCACGGCGTGCCCCGTCCGCAATGACGAGGGCCACATCGAAGGCATCCATGTCATGTTCCGCGACATCACGTCCAGGCTCCGGAGCCAGATGGCCCAGCAGGAAGTGTTGGCGGAAACCACGGGGGTTTTCAGCGAGAACCGGCTGCTCGAAATCATCGACTTCTATCGCACGACACCGATGAGCCTTTTCCTGCAGGGCATCGCGCATAATTTCAACACGCCGCTCGGCAGTATCCGGGGCCGCGCCGAATTGCTGCAGCACAATCTGCAGAAGAACAGCCATTGGATGGACCGGATCGCCGACGAAAATGTGCGGACCGAGGTCAGGGACATGTTCACCAAATTCTCCAAAGGCGCGGGCGAAATCATCAGCCAGGTGGACCGTCTCGGTGAAATCATCCGGGGCTTCACGAACAAACTTTCCGGCGAGGCCAACCGCGTCGAAACCGACGTCGATCTGAACAAACTGGTGCAACATGAAATCAGTTTTTTCGAATCGAGCCTGTACTTCAAGCACAAGATCACCCGCACGGTCGACCTCGACCCAAACCTGCCGAAGATCCGCGGCACGTATCGCGACTTCAGCGAGGCGTTTCATGAACTCATCGTCAATTCCATCCGCGCCACCGCCAACGAAGGCGAACGGCTCATGGAGATCCGCACACGCGCCGACGAGGCGTCCATTGAAATCGAAGTGGCCGACAACCGGCCGCATCTCGGCGACGACGACATCGGCCGCCTGATGACTGTTCATCTGGACACCGTGTACCGTGAAGGACCTTCCGAAGCCCACTTTGGCATCAGCGACGTCGAAATTCCCATGGCCCGCTGGTATGTCGAACGCTACGATGGTGACGTACGGATCACGTCGGACACCATGACCCGTTTGACGCTGGTCATTCCAAGACAAACCGGCCCGCACGATTGAACGCCATGCCGATTCGTATCTACAACACCCTCAGCCGCCAGAAAGAGGATTTCGTTCCCATCAATCCGGATGAGGTGCGCATGTACGCCTGCGGGCCGACGGTGTACAACTTCATCCACATCGGCAACGCCCGGACATTTGTCATGGCGGATGTCATTCGCCGGTACCTGGAATACGCGGGCTACAAAGTGCGCTTCGTGATGAATATCACCGACATCGATGACAAGATCATCAAACGCGCCCAGGAAGACGGACTGGAATCTTCCGAGGTCGCCCAATTGTATTCCGAAGCGTTTTTCGAAGACATCGCCGGCGTAGGCATTCGCATGCCGGATGCGGTGCCTCGGGTCACTGAACACCTTGAGGAAATCCTGGAAATCATCCAGACCCTGATCCTGAAGGGCTTTGCCTACGAATCCAAAGGCAGCGTGTACTACGACGTCGGCAAATTCCCCGGTTACGGCAAACTTTCCGGCAAGAACATCGACGATCTTGTTTCCGGCGCCCGCGTCGAAGTCGATGAAAACAAATCCAATCCGCTGGATTTTGCGCTGTGGAAGGCATCCAAACCCGGTGAACCGGCTTGGGACAGCCTTTGGGGACCGGGCAGGCCGGGTTGGCATATCGAGTGTTCGGCGATGTCGATGTGCCATCTGGGCGATCAGATCGACATTCATACCGGCGGCGCGGATCTGATGTTTCCGCATCACGAAAACGAAATTGCCCAGAGCGAAGGTGCGACCGGCCACCAGTTCGTCAAATACTGGATGCATTTTGGTTTTCTCAATGTGAACGATGAAAAAATGTCCAAGTCGGCCGGCAATTTCTGGCTCTTGCGCGACATCCTGAAGAAAGTCCGTCCGGAGGCGTTGCGGTTGTTTTTTCTTCAAAAACACTACGCCAGCCCGCTCAGTTTCAGCGAGGACACGCTGCGGGACGCCGAGAATGCCCACAAGCGCCTGGAAGCGACGTACAATCGTTTGCACCAGATTCTCGAACTTCGAGAGTCCATCGGTGGCGCCGTAGGCGGCGACGCCGTCGCGACGGATCTCGAAAAATTCGGCCAGGATCTGGACCGGCTCGAAAATGACATTGTCGAAGCCATGAACGACGACTTTAATACCGCCGCCGCCATGGGCAAGATTTTCGAAGTCTTCAACGGCCTGAACAAAATCGCCACGCCGAAACAGATGAACGACTACGCGGTCTATGTCATGAACCGCGCCAGGGACCTGATCAACGAATGGAACGGGTTCCTGGGCTTTCTCCATCTTTCCAAACCGGAAGGCGTCTCCAAAAAGCACGAACAACTGATCGAACTGCTCCTGTCCGTCCGAAAAGCCCTGCGGGACAAGAAGGAATGGGCCATGTCGGACCGTATCCGCGACGGCCTTGCCGAGATCGGCGTCGCTATCGAGGATTCCCCGGAAGGCACCACCTGGCGCCTCAAGTAGCCGGTCCCCGGCCACTCGTATTCAACCATCGCGTTATCCGCCGTAATTCAAGACAGCTTTCGTGAGCCATCACCGGAACGATGACCGAAATCAAAGGAGCCCTCCATGAAGAAACTATATGATATCTCGCTGACCCTGTCCAACGACATCGTCACCTGGCCGGGCGATCCGAAAGTCGATATCCAATTGCCCATCCGGATCAAGAACGGCGACGCGTGCAACGTGTCGCGTTGGCAGATCGGCGCCCACACCGGAACGCATTGCGATGCGCCGTTCCATTTCCTGGACGACGGCTATGGCGTCGACGAAATTCCGCTCGACAAATTCATCGGTCCCTGCCTGGTCGTCGAGGTCAACCCCGCCGTCCATATCGAACGAAGCGATCTGGAAAAGATCGACTTCAAGGGTCACACCCGCGTACTGTTCAAGACCCGGAATTCCAAACTCTGGAAAAATCCGGCGCATGAATTCGACAAGGATTTTGTGGCCGTGGGCGTGACCGGAGCGGAATTCCTGGTGGAAAAGAAAATGGACCTGGTCGGCGTGGATTACTTGTCGGTCGAGAGTTTCCATGCCGAATTTGAGCATCCGGTTCACAAGACACTGCTCTCCAGCCGCATGGTCGTGGTCGAAGGACTCAACCTGTCGGACATCCGGCCCGGGGTCTATGAGTTGATCTGTCTGCCCCTGAAAATCAAACACGGCGACGGCACACCCGTTCGGGCGGCCTTGCGCGAGATGTAACTACTCTTCTTTCAGGGCGGCGGATTCCCGGATGATGTCCAGATCGTCCGAACGGCTCATTTCTTCCTTCATCTTCAGACTGACCAGCAATATGCCCGCGAAGATCAGAACGGCGGCCAGGACGGTCGATCCGTGCAGCGTTTCATCCAATACTCTCATGGAAATAACCGTCGTGATCAAGGGCTGAATGTAAATGTAAACGGCCACGGTTGAGGGACTGCTCCGCTGCAATGCCCACCCATTGATATAATACACCAGAACGGAGGCAAAGAGGATCAGGAATCCCAGGCAAAGCCACGTCGTGATGCTGAATGCCGCGACGTTGGTCTGCCAGAGCTCCGTCCATCCAAATGGCAGTACGCCCAGACTCCCGAAAATAAAATTCCATGTGACCACGGTGGCGGGACGGTATCTTCTCAAAATGTCCTTTGAAATCACCAGATAAACCGCAAATGACACCCCGTTGAGAAAGACCAGCAGGTTGCCGATGAAGTAGTCGTTGGAAAAGTCGATGCGTTCGCTCCCCAACAGCACGAAGATACCTCCGAAGGCAATCAGCGAGCCGGTGATCTTTCGAAAGCTTGCCTTCTCCTTGCGCAACAGGATGGCGATCAGAATCGTGACAACCGGAATGGCCGTGACCAACACCGTCGCATTGATCGCCGTCGTGAGGGACAGTCCTTTCAGGAAAAGCGTCTGATTGATCACAATGCCGAAGATCGAATACCAGGCCAGGCGTGCATAGTCGCCGACGGACTGAATACGTTCTTTGACGAAGATCCGGTGCAATACCCAAAGCAGAACGGCGGCCACGCTGATGCGAATCGCAACAAGGCCGAAAGGCGCAATATCCTTCAACAGGATCTTGGAAGTCACCGAATTGATGCCAAAAATCAGCGAGACGGCAAAAAGACCGAGATGAATCCGGAAAGCCGGCGTGTTCGGAAGCATCAGGGTTTGGTGTTCACAATTTTTCCATGAAACACGGCAAAAAGCACGGCCCCTTTTTCGGTTCGCGGATGGTGCACGGACTGCGGAGGGCTGTAGACATAACTGCCGGACGGAAGAATACGGTCGCCGATGATGAGTTCCCCCTCGGTGACGAGGAATTCCTCACCGCCGGTATGGATATGTTCCGGATAGGCCGTGTGTGCATCCATGCGGATAAGGACAGCCCCGGCTTTGGTGGCTTTATCGTACCTCAGGGATTTGAAAAAAACGCCCGCCGTTTCGGTCGGTTGCCACGGGATATCATGGCTTTGTATGGTGATCTCTGACATTGCGGAATTCCGTTTCTGTTTTTCTTCTGTCGCCAAGATATTGGAATTGAACATCCTAAACAAATGGAATGTGAACGCCAACTGACGCCGGTCATTGTCCTGCCACGTGAGAGACGTTATGTTGTCGAAGAAAGGAGGTCTTTATGGATCTCAATCAACTACTGGAAACCCTGAAGGAGACGATCCTGGAGGGCGCCTTAACCGCCATGAGTCGTTCCCACCTCAAGCATTACGAGGCGTCCGGGGCATCCTGCACGCGTGAACAACTGTCCGCCGGTTTGAATCTCATTCAACAAAGTCTCGCCGAGAAACATCCGGACCCGTTGACCGCCCACATCGAAAAAGTGGCCAAAGAACGCTTTGCGGCCGGCTACGATCTCAGCGAAGTGCAGACGGCGATCAATGTGCTTGAAGAAGCCGTCTGGAAGGTGATTGTCGGGCACGTGGGCGCGGAGGATCTGGCGACGTCGCTGGGGTTGGTCAGTACGGTGATCGGCGCGGCCAAGGATCAACTGGCGAGAACTTATGTGGAATTGGCCAGTCGGACGAAAACGACGGCGATCGACTATCAATCCCTCTTCACCGATCGGTGATCTGGGGCCAGAGATCGACTGAGATTTGAGATTTGAGATTTGCCAAATTTGTGAAATTTGGCAAATCTCATGGCAAATCTCATCGAAAAATGACCGTCAGTGCCGATGCAAATCTTTGTGCATGATCTTGCGCATTTCGGTGAGGCGCTCGTCCGCCGGCAGATCGTCCAGGGTCTGGTGCAGCACTTCATCGCTCTCCGACCGAAGCATATTGATCACGTAGTCAATCATGGAGGCCGGGAAAACGCCCTCCCGCTCGTAATACTCCCGTTGTTCGGCCAGTGTGCGGGACGATTCGACACAACTTTCGGCAATCGCGGGTAATCTCTTCAGAAGCGTCCGGTCCTTGAATATGTTCCCTTTGACGTACAATTTTTCCGCCAGCGTCAAGCTCTCTTCATGAGCCAGCCCCCACTCGGCAGCCATGGTGATGCCCGCCATCAGCAGATGAATCAGCGCGCTTCCGTCCGGGCTCCGGATTTCCACCGTCTGGCGCCCATCGATGTTTGCAACCGCCGACGTGTCCTGGGGATTGACAATAGACGAGAGATTGCCGGTTTCCGACCATCCCAACGGCACGCGGATCATGGCGCTGCGATTCAGATCGCTCCAGCATATGCGCGTGGGGGCCTCATGGTTGGGAACTAATCGCAGATACGACGCGGCGGTGGTATTGCCGAAGGCTGTCAATGAATCCGCATAGCGGCACAGGCCGCCGATCAGTTTTTTCGCATCGCCGGTCAAGGCCCCCTTCGCATCGCGCATGACGTTGCGGCCGTTTTTCACGAGTTCCATATGCACGTGCAGTCCGCTGCCGGCGGCGCCTTCCTCCAGTTTTGGCGCAAACGTCGCCACGCAACCATAGCGGGCGGCGATGGTCCGGATGAGCCAGCGGGCCAGAATCAGATAATCGGCCATGTCGGGAATGGGCGCCGGCAGGAATTCAATTTCAAGCTGATCGGCCTGTCGTCCGCGGATTTCCTCCGACGGACTGAAAACGCTCTCAATATATCCGACTTCAGAATGCGCATATTTGACGGAACCCGTGATCTGGGTGATGTGGCGGACCATTTCGTCCAGGATCGGACCGCTCTTGAAAAACGGCGCCGACGCGTGATACCCCTTCTGCTTGGACGCCTGGTAAATCGGCGTTTCGAACGAACTGAGCAGGTAGAATTCCAGTTCACCCAGGGCATGCAATTCCAATCCTGTGTTCCGGCGGAAAACGTCATAGGCTTTGTGCATCACGTTGTCGAGGGCAAAGGGCGCCGGCGATCCGTCCGGTGCAAAGTACCGGCAGACCAGGTCCAGACTGCCGGAATCAAACGGATTCAGAAACGCGGTCTTGTACACGGGCACGACGTAGACGTCCGACAGTCCGGCGTCGACGAGGCCTTTGAAAAGCGATGAACCGTCCACACGCTCGCCGTTGGCCAGGATGCGTTCCGCCTGTTGGCGGCTCGCAATCGGGACGCGCAGTTCCTTCAGTTTGCCGTCCAGGGCCGTATAGTGGAGCGTGATGCGCTCGATTTGTTTCTTTTCAATAACGCTGATCAGGTCATCGCGCGTGAAAGCCGTGGGCGCTTTGTCCACGAGCGAGGCAATGGGATTGGCGAGGACGTAAGGGACTGTCATGACGGTTCTCCTTTTCAGGTCACCGTCCAATGTGAACATAATGAATCGAAAACGGTATGACGTAAGTCAGGTTTTTTTAGACGCACCAGGGTCGTAACTAAAATGTTTTCTTTGTGTTGGTATTGTGTCCCAAATCCACAATTTGAAGGCCAAATTATTCTAGACTTTTTGAACAAGAAAGGCTATGATCTTTGCATAGCGCTTCAGGTATCACACTAAATCGTACAACATGATCTCTAAGATGTGCAAAATATTGTATGGGTGTTTCTTCGTATTATGGTCTTCTCAACGCTTGATTTCCGGCAATTTCGAGCAACAGTATCCAATCGAGTACTTGTCTATCGAAAAGGCTATCGATTTGGCAGGAGATACGCTGTTTTCGACAGAGAAAACACGGGTGAGGGTTCTGACTGCAAAAGGCCTGAGTTCCGGAAGCAAGAGCTTCAGATACAAGGAGGGGTATGGAAGAGTGGAGATTGTAAGCGCATTGATTACGCTGCCCACCGGTGAAATCACGCGCCTGACAGAACACGATATCAACGACCGGCCCGTCGGAGATCCTCGTAACTACTATTTTTCTGACACCAGGGAACTGGTTCTGACATACCCGGGTGTTTGCATTGGATCCATTATTGAATATGAAGTGAAGGAGAGCATGAGTTTGGCCGCTTACAACGGTCAATACTCAATTGTTCAGGGAATCAGCCGAACGGTTCCCATTGGCACCTTCCGATGGGTTTTTCGAAAAGCAATTCAAGATACACGGCGGCCACACTTCAAATTTATTGATACGGAACTTTCTGCCCCGGAGCCAAGATTTGTGGAAGGCATTGCCGAATACGCCTTTGAAATTACGAACGTGCCGATTTTTGAATCCATCATAACCGAAGCAACTGCAGGGAAGAATCCTCCATATTTCATCGTCTCTTCATGGAATACGTGGGATGACATCGGAAAATGGTGGTATTCATTGTACCGGGACAAGTTGGATGTTAATGATTCCCTCACAACCATTATTCACGACATAGTCATAGGCATGACGGACAACTTTCAGAAGGCCAAAGCCATCGCCGAATGGGTGCGGGACAACGTCCGTTATGTGGCGGTTGAGTTGGGAAAAGGCGGTGTTGAGCCAAGGGAAGCCGGGCGAATTCTCTCGGTCAGATATGGGGACTGTAAGGACAAGACCATCCTCACAATGGCCATGTTGAGATATGTCGGCATTGAATCCTATCCCGTTCTGGTATGCCGGAGCAAAGAGAACTTAATAGATGATTGTCCGTCACAGCAATTTGACCATGTCATCGCCTGCGTCAAGATGGATACCGGAAAAGTGTTCTTCGATCCCACGGCTTCCCATGATTTCGGTTATATTGACAATCGTCTCACTCACAGTCTGCAAGTGATGATTGTTGCGAATGAGGCTGTTTTAGTCAGGCCCTGTGATTACCTTGGGGGAGACTCTATAACCGAGACCATCAGGCTCAGTCTGCAATCGGACTCTGTCGTGGGTTCCATTAGAATGATTCTCGTGGGAAAAAAGGCCTCCGGCTTGAATAAGAATATGTCCTCACTAAGCAGCCGGAGAAAACGTGAAGCAGCTGAGATGAGATTGAGATCCCACCGATGGATTTTCTACGAAGACATTCGCAATGCTGACATGGAGGCCCTGGGCGAAGACTCTACGTTGGTTGAATGCGAATTTACGTCTTATCCCATGCTGCTGAGTGCGAATGGAAACACGTTCATCAACCTGGCAACGTTTGCATCCCGGACTAACATACCCACGTATTCTTTCCTGAAAAATGGAACGAAATTCGATATTGATGAAAGCAGGAAGTCGACCCGCGTTGAATTAGTCTTGGGACCAAACTACCGTGTTTTGTCATTGCCGTCGGATGTCAGTGTCAGCAATTCTGCAGGCGTCTTTGAGCGCCGGTATGAACTGTCCGAAAACAGCGTGGTGCTGAACGTTGATCACCTCACATATGAAACACATTTCAATGAGGATGACTACGTCAGCAAGGGCCTGCATCCTTTTCAAGAGGTCATATCATTTCAAAGAAAAATGTTATCCGAGTTTGTTGAATTGGGCCATTGACTCAAATGGGTCTGTCTTTGAATGGTGCAGCACCCAGATCAAACGATGTCTGGTCGGGGAATCCGCCGGCGTGCTCACCGCCGATGCGAGGAAGGGATTCGGTGTCGTGCCTTGAACCACCCCCGTACCCCCTCCTTACGCCAGGGCCAGATTCCAAGTTGAACGAATGTGAGGCGTAAGGAGGGGGACTTTGCGACGTCCCTTACGCCATTCCCGAAATGCGCCAAAAATGACTCAAGTCTGGCGTAAGAAGGAGGAACGCCATAATAAGTCCCCCTCCTTGCTCCAGAAAATCTGCATTTCCGCACCGCCGATGCGAGGAAGGGATTCGGTGTCGTGCCTTGAACCACCCCCGTACCC
>CAZJBS010000022.1:29285-53163 GCA_964544475.1 uncultured Bacteroidota bacterium
CGCCATAATAAGTCCCCCTCCTTGCTCCAGAAAATCTGCATTTCCGCACCGCCGAAATGGAGCAAGGAGGGGGTACGGGGGTGGTTCCAACCGTCTGTTCAGTTTGAGCCCAATAGAAACCGCTCGGAGCCCGTGGCACACTGAACCAGCAACTCCAGGATCGATGGAACAAGCGTCCTGCCACTGTGCAGACCAAAGGCGATCACTTCGAAAACCTGAGACACCCGCTTTCCGCGGGTGTGACAATGAAAAGACGTGTAACTGAGCCATTGCTCCCCTCGATACAGCCCGCCTTCGGCGGACACTCGGGGAGCGGTGGTGCGGCTTGCGATTGGACGACGAAAAATGTATAATACCGGTGATCACATGTCCAAAGGAAAGGAGCAAGGATTTATGTTCTCTAAGAAGCTTCAGGACGCATTGAACAGGCAAATGAACCAGGAATTCTATTCCGAGTATATGTATATGGCCATGACGGCCTATTTGAAATACAGCAGCCTCGACGGTATCGCGCATTTTTTCGAGACCCAAAGCCAGGAAGAACGCCTGCACGCCATGAAAATCTTCGCGTTCATCACGGAAAAAGGCGGCCGGGTCATGCTCGAAAGCATCGCCGGGCCTCAGGTGGAATTCAAAACCGTGCAGGACGTGTTCAAAACGGCCCTGGAACACGAGCGGGGCGTCACCAAAAGTATCAACAAACTGATGGATCTGGCCATTGCCGAAAATGAACACTCCGTGAAAAGTTTTCTGCAATGGTTTGTGGATGAACAGGTTGAAGAGGAAGCGCTGTTTGAAAAGATGGTGGCCAAGGCCAGAATGGCCGGCACGGACGGCCAGGGCCTGCTCCTTCTGGACAGCCAGCTGGCCAATTTCGTGCCCAAGGCGCCGGCGAAGGCCGATCCGTGAAAAAGGATCTCCAGGTTGTTGATCTGGGTTTGGCCGGGTACCGGGAAACGTGGGACCTCCAGAAAGAAATTTTTGACCGGCGTCTGAGCGGGGACATCGGGGACGTGTTGCTCTTGTGCGAGCATCCCAACACCTACACCGTCGGCAAGAACGGCGTGGACCATGTCAGCCGCCATCTTCGGATGAACCGCGAACAACTGGAACAGTACGGCATCGGCGTTTACGAAATCGACCGCGGCGGCGACATCACGTATCATGGCCCCGGCCAGCTCGTCGGCTATCCCATTCTCAATCTCAATAACCACTACCGCGACGTGCACCGCTATTTGCGCGACCTGGAAGAAACGATCATCCGCACGCTGGCCGATTTCGGCATCGAAGGCCTGCGCCTCAAGGACATCACGGGTGTGTGGATCAACGGTCCGCGCGGCCCGGAGAAAATCTGCGCCATTGGCGTGAAAGTGACCCGCTGGATCACCATGCACGGTTTTGCCTTCAACGTCAATACGAATCTCGATTTTTTCGGGGGGATTGTTCCGTGCGGCATCACCGACAAAGGGGTGACTTCCCTGCAGGCGCTCGCCGGTCACCCCAAAGACATGCCAGGCGTGAAGGCCAGATTGATCGGGCATTTCGCAGAAATCTTCAACCTTGAGGCGGCGCCGTCCGACGCGGCCTCGCTGATCCGGACAAAGGATCCCGTCCATGCGTAAGTATCTTCTGATTTTTGCCGCGCTTTGCCTGGGTGTCCACGGTGTGTCCGCCCAGAATACGGAAAAGGCCCGGAAACTCTCGATGGACGGCCGCAAGGCGTACTTAAGGTTTGTCGTGGACGGATACGAAAAGGCCGTGGGATTCTACGAAAAAGCGCTGCGGGCGGATAGTTCGTATGTGCCGGCGTACGCCGGACTGGCCGAGACCTACGCCTTGTGGGGATTTGAAATCGAGAAAAAAGGCGGCAGCGCCAAGCCGTTGTATGAGAAGGCCATCCGCTATGGCACGGCGGGCGTGGCCATCGATTCGTCGGTGGCCGTCATTCACCGGGCGCTGGCCCAGGCGTGCATGAATGCCAATCCGAAAGAACTCGGCGCCCACGCCTACGCCTCGCTCGAGAAAGCGCGCGCCATCGATTCGAGCGACGCCGAAACTTTCTACCTGCTCTGGCTTCACACCGACAATGAGAATCCCGACAGCCCCTTCATCAAGAAATCCCTTTCCCTCGACGCCGACTTCTTCCAATCCCACTATGGTCTCGGCCTGCTGTACGCCAAACGGAAGGATTTCGACCGGGCCATCGATCACTACAAGGAATGTGTACGCGTCAATCCGAAACACCCCTGGCCGTACTATTCCCTCGGCCACGCCTATTCGCAACAAAAAAAATATGACCTGGCCCTTCCCGAATATGAAAACGCCATCGGCCTGGATGAAAATCTGAACGACGCCTACTTCTTTCTGGGTCTTGCTTCGTACTACGAGCGTCAGGACAAGAAGGCCCGGCAGAATCTCCAGCGTTATCTTGAGAGGGTTCCCGACTCCGGCTATCGCAAGCAGGTCGACGAGATGCTGAAAGAGATCCGGTGACATCCCCCGAAGATCGGATTTTGTCTTGTGGTTAAAGGCATTTTTCTATACAATGGCGCCGTTCTGAAGATGAACATATGACCAGAAGGAGCAAAGGCTGATGTCCACGAAGGCCCAATCGGCAAGGGTTTCAGAAAGAAAAGGCGGCAACGGACAGCATCGTTTGTCCGATTTTCCGGAACTGACCCGGGAACGCCTTCTGAAGGCGTACGAGCTGATGTTGCTCTCCCGGTACCTCGACGAGAAGATGCTCCGCTTGCTCAAGCAGGGCAAAAGTTTTTTCCATATCGGCTGTGCGGGCCATGAAGCGGCCCAGGTGGCGGCCGGTTTTGCGCTGCAACCGGGCAAAGACTGGTTCTTTCCTTATTATCGCGATCAGGCGCTCACCATGGCCGTGGGCATGACGGCGCGCGAACTCATGCTGTGTTTCCTCGCCAAAGCGGACGACCCCAATTCCGGCGGTCGTCAGATGCCGCAGCACTACGGACACAAGGCCCTGCGCATCGTGTCGCAGTCCAGCCCCACGGGCACGCAATACCTGCAGGCCGTCGGTTGCGCAATGGGCGCCCGCAAAGAAACGACCGACGAAGTGGTTTACGTTTCTTCCGGCGAGGGTACCACCTCGCAGGGCGACTACCACGAGGCCCTCAATTGGGCCAGCCGCGAGAAATTCCCGGTCATCTTTTTTATCGAGAACAACAAATACGCCATCTCCGTTCCCATCTCCCAGCAGACCGCCGGTGAATCCGTCTTCAAGCTGGGCGCCGGATACGAAAACCTGGAGCGGTTCATTGTCGATGGCACCGATTTTCTGGAAACGTACAACGTCGTCCGCAAAGCCGTCCAGCACAGCCGCAGCGGCAAGGGCCCGTGCCTGATCGAAGCGGACGTGATCCGTCTTCTGCCACACTCCTCATCGGACGATCAACGTAAATATCGCCCCGAAGAGGATCTCGCGAGGGACAAGGAACGGGATCCGATTGAGAAGATGTCGAAATTCCTCGTGCAGGAAGGCGTTCTGAAATCGTCGGAAGACAAGACGTTTCGGGAACGCTGTTTTGCGGAAGTGGAGGCGGCGGCGGAATGGGCGGAGACCCAGGCTTTCCCCGACAAAAACACCGCGCTTCAGCACGTGCTTTCGGGCGACACCGACACTCTGGAGTACGAAAAGTCGACGCCGTCGGGCGCGCCGATCGTGCTCGTCGATGCCATCAATCATGCCATGGCCGAGGAACTCGAACGCAATACCAGGGTCATCATGTTTGGGGAGGACATACAGGACGACAAAGGCGGCGTCTTCACGGCGACCAAACATCTGTCAAAGAAATTCGGCGTCGACCGCGTGTTCAACTCTCCTTTGGCCGAATCGAGCATCGTCGGCACGGCGATTGGCCTGGCGGTACGCGGATGGAAACCCGTCGTCGAAATCCAATTCGGCGACTACGTGTGGACGGCGATGATGCAGATCCGCAACGAATTGTCCACGATGCGATACCGCTCGAACAACAACTGGCAATCTCCGGCCGTCGTGCGGATTCCCGTCGGCGGTTACATCCACGGTGCGTTGTGCCACTCGCAAAATATCGAGGCTTTTTTTGCCCATATACCGGGCCTGAAAATCGCGCTGCCCTCCAACGCCGCCGATGCCAAAGGTCTGCTGAAAACGGCCATTCGCGGCAACGATCCGGTGCTTTTTCTTGAACACAAAGGACTGTACCGGCAGGGATTCGCCCAGACGCCGGAGCCCGACGCGGATTATCTCCTGCCATTCGGCAAGGCGGCAATCAAACGTGCCGGCACGGACATCACGATCGTCACCTACGGCATGATGGTCTACAAGTCGGCGAATGCCGCCAAGTACATGCAGGAACACCACGGGCTGAGTGTCGAGATTCTCGATCTTCGAACGATCGCTCCTCTCGATGTCCCGGCCATTGTCGCCTCCGTGAAGAAGACCTCCAGGTGTCTCGTCGTTCATGAGGATACCGAATTCGGGGGATTTGGCGCCGAAATTGTCGCCCAGATCATGCAACATGCCTTCGAATACCTCGACGCGCCGGTTCGTCGTGTCGCCGCCAAGGATTCACCCATCCCCTACAACTGGTTTTTGGAGGAAGTGATCCTGCCTCAGGATCAGGATATCATCCGGGCGCTGGAAGAATTGACGAAGTACTGAATAGGGCGATTGCATTTTCACCTGACAAAAAAGACCACGGGGTTTCAGAAACCCCGTGGTCTTTTTTATTCAACCACTCTTCATCAACGCCGCTTCTAAAACGCGTAGTTGATCCTCAGCATGATCTTGTAGTCGCTGCCCTTCTGCGAGACATTCTTCGCCAGATCCAGTCTCACGATATCCTTTTCGTCCCCCAGCCCGATGCCGATATCCGTCTCCACGTAGCGCGTGTCGAAGCCGCGGTAGAGATGGCGATACGAATTCGTTTCACTCGTCCAGGCGTAACCGTTGTCCATGAAGAGGATGAAGTTCATCGGATGGATGAACAGGACGCGATCACGGTCGAACCGGTTGGGGTTGACCCGGTACTCGACATTCAGCAGGGCGACGTGATTGCCTTTGAAAGCCTTGTAATCATGGCCCCGCATGGTCGAAATGCCGCCGGCGTAGAAGGACTTCTGCGCGGGCAGATCGCCGGTCGATGTGCCCAGCCACATCCGCACGTCGAGATTTTCCCACCGGCTCAGCGGCTGGTAACGCACGACATTCAGCGTGTACCGTGAATAATCGAAATCCGAATCCCACGACGGCACGCCTTTTTCGGCCTCGGCCACGACATGCCACCCGGTGCGGCGGAAATTCTTCCGGCCATATCGCATGAACTTGACGTTATCCAACTCGGCCTGCAACGAGAAACCTGTCCATCGTCCGTCGTCGATGGCCGGGTTCTTTCGAAAATCCTGTTTCGGCAGGAAAATGGACCAATTGACATGGTTGTTCAGCGAATAGTAGTCGTCCTGCCTGAATGTGCCCGTGATCTTCAGGTAGGGGTTCAGGTTCTGGCTGACGTGAAAGCTGTAGCCTCGGGCGCGGAAATGGTCTTTGTAATCGTTCTTGAACAAAAACGCGTTGACGGCATTTTCGATGTGACCGACAATCCACGTGTCCTGGGAGGACGTCAGGTCGTGCACCTCGCCGCCGATTTCAAAACGGAAAGCCCTTCCCCATCGCCGGTCCAACCCCACCTGATACCGGACGTTTTTCTCGCCGAAAGCATACCCGACTTCGCCATACAGCCGCATCGGTTTAAAACGGAATTTGTCGTTGCGGCGGTCGATCTTGGCGCCCAGGTACAATCCGTCGACGCGGTTGTAGTCAAACGCCAGGTAACCATTGTCATAGTCGGTGAGGCGGTAGTCGCGGGGTTTCGGGAATCGAAATTCCACTTCGCGCGTCCACGGCCTTTCCTTCCATTCGTCTTCGTCCACCACCACGACGTCATCCTCGTCGTCCACGTCGATGTAAATGCGGGGCAGCTCCCTCTTCTCCTTGTTGATGGCGTCAAGCTCTTTGCGCGCGTCATCCATCTTGCCTTTCATCTCATCCTTGAGCTGCCGCACAGACTTCTCGTCCAGGATGTCATCGTGCGTCGGAAGCTCCGGCAAAGGCGGCACGAAAGCAATGTCCTCCTCATCATGGGCCGTCCTTCTCTCGGCGAAATCCGACCAGGTCATCCTCTCGACCGATGACGCTTCGAACTCATTGTCATGAACGATCACCTTGCCGTCGATAACCGTCACGTGGCCACTGATGACGGCCGTCGCATGAACGATCAAATCGCCGTGGTCCACGACCGCTTCGCCTTCCAGCGTGCCGTTGACGACCAGATCGCCCTCCGACACGATGAGGTCCGATTTCATCACGTTGCCGGACTTGATTTCATAACCGCCATTGTAGATCATCAGGAAATTGGAATTTCGAAACTTCTGTTCCTTAATGATGTCCACATGCGAGGTCTGTGCGACCGCGGTGTTGCAAGCCCAAAGGGCCACGGTCATTAACAATATGTTTTTCATGAAATAGCCTCCGAAATGTCGAATCACGGATCGTCTCTCCAAAATATGCGATGGATGCAATGATGGTTAGACTGGTAAAACGAGAAAAAGTTTCACTTTAGGAGGGTTCAGGGCAGGGAGGAATCGGGCGTAAACCGGAAGACATACGGGTTGCGGATGACATCAATGAGCACATCCCGATAGGACGTGATATTGATCCGGGGCAAATCGTACCGTCGTTTGATGAAATCGTCGGAGTTCCCCAATGGGCACAGGTGGTACACGAGCGATGACGAGTCCTGCCAATCGGTGGTGACGGTGTCGAGGGCATCAACCTGTGTGAATCCGGCGGGAATTCGATAGAACCGTTGGTTGTATTCAAAGCCATTGATCAGGACCGAGTCGTGCACCGCGCCGATGCCGTACGGATACGCCAATAACGTGCTGTCCACATTCAGGTACTCGCAGACGGCCCCCAGTTCCTTCTTCAATTCGCTGACCGTAAGGTGGTCGAGGCGGTGATGTCCGGCGGAATGGCTCGCCACCATCATGCCCTGCCGCCGGAGGAATTCGATCTTTTCTTTCGAATCCTTGCCAAAGGGCGTGGTGCCGCCATTGTTGGTGTTGATGAAATAGGTGGCGCGGGCATCGGGGAAGTACGACATCAGAATGGCTGTGGCGCAATTGGAATCCAACGTGCTGTCCGGCAGAAATTCAAGCTGACTGGGGTGGGCGTCGTCAAACACAATGGAAACGAGTTTCTTGTTCCGGCAGGCCTCCGGAAATGACGCCGCGATGATCTGGTCCAATCCGACCGGACAGAAATCCAGCGCCTTGAGCGCTTCGAGGATCCGGTGAAACTGGCGAATCGAAACCCGGTAGGGAGGCAATGGCGTCGTCCCGATCCGGTGAAAAACCAGGATGGGGACGCCGGTCTTATGGCGGAAGGTTTTTTGGGCGGTGGAAGTTCCCGGCAATAAAACCAACCAGAGGGCTATGAGCGAAAACCATTTCATTCCGCAAAGGATAGTCAAAAACAAGGGACTCTTCAATCAAAAAGCGCTTTGCTGGCGGCGGTGGTCGTCGCTCATCCGCCGCGTGGCGAACATGGGGATGGTTTCTTTGCGCACGGAGAAACAATTTGATATAATGCATGGGCCCGTCGTACATTGGCTCAAACAAGGACCACCCCATGAAAACACGGCGAACGTATCGCGACATCAAAAACGATTTTGAAAACCTGAACAAGGACGAGAAACTGCGTTTTGTCATCGACGTGGTGACGGACACGGCGCACTCGTTTGCCGAAAAGGATTTCGAAAAGGTACAATCCGCGCTCGACCGGACGGCGAAGACCATTTTTGGCATGGCCTCCCGGATGGCGGATTCACTCAACCAAGCCGCTTCCAAAGCCTATGACGCCGAATGGGAGGAAGTGAAACCATCAAAACGGAAACCATCCCGTGCCCGACGATCCAAGAAAACCTAGACCACCCCATCGTTTTCACGGCCCCCGCCCGACGCCCACGGTCAGCCGCAAACAGCAGCACGTGGAGATTTCCGTCAACCAGGACGTGGGTTATCACAAGTCAACGGGACTGGACGAATACGATCTGGTCCACCAGGCTGTGCCGGAACTGAATCTTTCCGAGGTCGACACCTCGGTCGTCTTTCTCAAAAAGACGTTGCGGATACCCTTGATCATCACGGGCATGACGGGCGGTTACGCCGGCGCATTCCGCATCAATGGAGACCTGGCCTCCGTTTGCGAGGAACGCCGCCTGGCGCTGGGGGTCGGCAGTCAGCGGCAGGCGCTGGAAGACACGACCCACCACGAGTCGTACCGGGTCGTCCGGAAGAACGCCCCGACGATACCGATCGTCGGCAATATCGGCGCGGCGCAGATCGTCAAGGGCATCGATGAAGCGGCCGTCCGCCGTCTGGTCGATCTCATCGAAGCGGACGCGCTGGCGATTCACCTCAACGCCTTGCAGGAAGCGGTTCAGCGGGAAGGCGAAACGCAATTCAAAGGACTGCTCAAAGGCATCGAAAGACTCGCCAAACGCCTCCCCGTTCCGGTCGTCGTGAAGGAAACCGGCGCCGGGTTGTCGTACGAAGCCGCCAAAAAATTGTACAACGCGGGCGTCAAGATCATCGATGTGAGCGGCGCCGGCGGCACGTCGTGGTCCGCCGTCGAATCCTTTCGCGGCGGCGCCCAACACCTGGCAAAAAAATTCTGGGACTGGGGCCTCCCGACGGCCGAATCGATCCGGCAGGTTTCATCGCTTCGGAATGTCACCATCGTGGCGTCCGGCGGACTGCGCGACGGCATCGACATCGCGAAATCGATCGCGCTCGGCGCCCATCTGGGCGGCATGGCGCGCCCCCTTTTGCACGTCCTCGTGAAAAAAGGCAAACACGCGCTGCTGGACGAGGTGGATCGCATCCGAAAAGAAATTCTGCTCGCCATGTTCCTCACCGGCAGTCCCAACGTCGAGGCCCTGCGCAAGGCCGCCCTGCTGTGGAAAGGCCGGCCATATGATCGCTGAACAACCGCCCATCGACGTGTACTGCTATTACACGATCGATCCCGCCAAACTCGACGAGTACGCCGACATCGCCCGCCAACTGCAGGAAAAATTCCTCTTCAGGCCGGAATGCCTGCTCTACCAGTTCCGGCGCGGATTTGAGGAACATCGCCGCTTCACGATGATGGAATGCGGCACGTTCCGGGACGCGGCGGCGTACGCCTTCATGAAATCCGACGTTGAGAAGCGGTATGCGGAATTATACGCGCGCCTGGAAACCATCATCGTCGGCGGACTCGCCGGACGCCACGTCGAACTCTTTCACGCCCTTTGAAAACAAGTCTTCACGAATTCGGGCCTTCCGATCGCGACCGGTGGAATGATTTTGTCCGCGCGGCCTCCAACGCGTCCATTCTGCAGAGTTACGAATGGGGCGAGGTCAAACGCGGCACGTGGATACCGCACTACGTCGCCGCGGTGGATGGCGCGAAACTTCTGTGCGCCGCGCTGGTGCTCGAACGGTCGTTGCCCGTCGTGGGCCGCAAAATCTTTTACGCCCCGCGCGGTCCGGTCTTCACGGATGCGGCGCAGGTCGGACCTTTCCTGGAGGCGCTTGCTGAATTTGTGACCCGGCACCGCGGCATCCTGCTGCAAGTGGATCCGGAAATTGCCGAAGAGGATGTTCGCTTTCCCGACGCGGCCGTGAAGGCGGGTTTCCGGAGAAGCCCGTCGAATATACAACCGCGCGGCACCATCATCCTGGACGTGCGGCCCGACGAGGAATCCTTACTGAAGACGTTCCATCACAAAACGCGCTACAATATCAAACTGGCCGAAAAAAAAGGCGTGACCGTTCGTGAGGAGAATGCCGACGCCGGCGTGGACGTGTTTTATGACCTGTTCCGTCAGACCGCCGAACGCGATCGGTTTATGATCCTGCACCGAAGTTATTTCCATCGTCTGTGGAAGACGCTGTCGGAACGCCACATGGCGGCCATTTTCGTGGCGTATTTCCAGGACGAGCCGCTGGCCGCGATTTTTCAGACCGTGTTCGCGGGCCGCATGACGTATCTGTACGGCGCCTCCTCCAACGCCCACCGCAACCTGATGCCCAACCACCTCGTGCATTGGCGCGCCATTCAATGGGCCAAAAACCGCGGCGTGACGCACTATGATTTCTGGGGCATTCCGGCCAACCCGAAGGAAGGCCATCCGCTGTGGGGCGTGTACCGTTTCAAGAAAGGCTTTTGTGAAACGGAAACGCGCTGGGTCGGCACCTATCAACGCGTGCTGTCGCCATTCTGGCACCGGCTGTACGAAAAAGGTGTGCCGGCGGTGAAGTCGGTTTTCCGATTCCTGCGCACCGGCTCCTGGCAGGGTTCCCTGGAAGAATGACCCGCACCGGCCATATTGAGTATTCGACATTAACCGGTTACATTGATTCATGAATCCATTTCACGCATTTTGGGAATTGGTCCAGTCCAGGGCGACGCACGCTCTGGCGGACCGGCTGAACCGGGACATTCACAGCTATCATCTCCGCGTTCCAAACGACATGACCACGTGGAAGGCGATGCTGCAGGCCGGCGACGTCATTCTGGTCGAAGGCAACAAACTGATCAGCCGCGTGGTGATGGCGGTGACGCACAGCACGTGGAGCCACTCGGCCTTGTATGTCGGCGACGGCCGCGTGATCGATCCCCTGCCGTCGACCGGTACGGTCCTCAATACCGTCGACGCCTTTGAAAACCTGAACATCCGCGTGTGCCGCCCCGTCGGACTGAACGAAACCGAACGCCGCCGCGTCTGCGATTTTGCGTTGTCCCACCTGGGCCGCCGGTACGACCACATGAATGTCTCCAATATTCTGCGGTCATATTTCAGGAAGAAACGCGACGCGTCGGAATTCCTCGGCGACATTTCGGCGTCCAGCGAGGTGTGTTCCGGCCTGATCGCGGAGGCGTACGATCAGGTGGGTTTTGTCGTGCTGGACGGCGTCAATTTTTCGCAGATTGTGCCGGGCGATTTTGATCTGAGCCCGTATTTTGAAATCGTAAAAATAACGCGCACCCGCGGCGGCGCCTCCGAAAAGGCCCGCGTCTGGGGCCAGTCCGACGACGCCATCACCCTGCGCCTCGACCATGATTGACCTTTCCAAACATATCCTGCCCAACGGCCTGACGCTGCTCGTCCATGAAAACCACCGGCTCCCGATCTGCACGGTGATGGTATGGTTTCGCGTCGGCAGCCGGCATGAACGCCCCGGAATCACCGGCATGTCCCATTTTCTGGAACATTGTTATTCCATGGGCACCGCCCGCTTCAAGCCGCGCGAAAATTCGCGGATCATCCAGAGACTGGGCGGCACCAAGAACGCTTTCACGTCGCGCGATTACACCGCGTATTATTCCAGTGTGCCCTCCGAACACCTGGCCTTGATCCTCGACATGGAAGCGGACCGGCTGAAGAACCTCGCCCTGCCCGAACCGAACGTGCTATCGGAGAAAGAAGTGATCAAGGAGGAAAAGCGGCTCCGGTATGACGACTCGCCGTTTGGAAAGATGGTTGAGACGCTGTACGAGATGGCGTATGACGGTCACCCGTACCAGCATGCCGTGATCGGGCGGTGGGAAGATCTCGGGACCATGACCCGCGAGGACATGTGGCAGTACTATCGCGAGCTGTATGCGCCCGGGAATATCGTCATTTCGGTGGCCGGCGATGTGACGGACGGAACGGTGGCGGACCTGGTTGGACAATATTTTGGTGACCTGCCGGCCTCGGACACCAGCCGGCCCGGTGTGCCGGATCTGCCCGCCGTCGCCACGGCTCATCGAACCGTCATTCGAAAAGAATCGGATTTGTTTGCGATCCTGATGGGGTATCCGTGTGTGGGTGTCGATCATCCGGATTATGCGGCGCTCACGATGGCGGCGGCCGTATTGTCGGCCGGGCGCAGTTCGAGACTTTATCAAAAACTCGTTTTCGAATCCCACCTGGCCACGATTGTATCGGCGAGTTTTGAGGCGATGGCGGGCCCGGCGCTTTTTCAGATCATGGCCCAGGCCCAACCGGACCATGCCATCGCCGGGGTCGAGGAGGCCATCGACGCCGCGTTGCACCGCCTGCAAACGGAAGGCGTCGCCGGCGCGGAATGGGAACGCGTTCGAAACCAGGTGGAAGCGGATTTTGTTTTCGCGCTGGAAACCAATGAGCATCGCGCGGAATGGATGGGCCGTTCCGAAGTTATTTCGGCCCGCCACGGAGCGGCCCTGGTCAACCGGCTGCTTCCCATGTTATTGGAAGTGACACCGGAGGACGTCGCCCGGGTTGCCCGCGAATACCTGACGGCGGACCGGCGATGTGTCGTCGTGCTTGATCCGATCCGAAAAAACTGACCGACTTTTCACCCAACGGGACCCCCAGCTATGTTTGGACGAAAAAAAGAAACCTGTCGCCGTGAAGAGGACAAGATATGGCGTACCACGGACGTCAAACTCAAGGGCCTTCTGTCGGACGCGCGCCGTCTGGACGCGGAGGGTTACCTGGTTGTCATCGTGTCGTTTTTTTCCGAAACGATGAGGTCGGTTCAGGATGCGCTGCTGGAGGCGAAGGTTCCCGCCGAGAAATTGTCCACGACAATGAGTCTGGTGCGGAAGCTGGACGGCCGCGGTGTGTATGTGATGGAGGCGGACCGGCTGCAACCCGCGGATGCCGGCCAGGGGCCGCCGCCGGCGAGGTTGATTTGTTTTCTGGTGGCCGAACATCATCCGATGCCCGGCGAAGAAAAACGGATTCTGGAGTGCATGAATCAACTCCGCGTGCCGGCGTCGGTGACGTATTACGACGCGCTGGATTCGCCGCTGTTTCTCCGGTTCGGCGGGGAACGTATGGTGCCGCTGCTGGACAAACTGGGGATGCAGCCCGACGAAGTCATCACGCACGGGCTGGTCACACGCGCCATCGAAAACACCCAGAAGAAGATCCAGAAACTCGCCACCGGTCAAACCAACGCCCGCAGTGTCGGCGAGTGGTTTCAGATCAATTATCCACCCACGGCGTAAGGGTCTGTCGTTCCCGCGAAGATGACTGCGCGCCGAAACCCGATGAACCCCACCCTGACCGTCCCCTTCAAGGGGTTTCAAGGGGAGGGCAAGGGAGGGGTCCGCGAAATGGGGAGCCTGACAGAAGAACGACGTTCAGATGCGCGTTGCACAACAGGTTAGACATAGATGTTTCGGCGCGTGTATTAGGCGCAACAAAGAAAGTGCCCCAGAAGCATCTCATCAAGCACATACCGCTGTAGCGACTTGCCCTCAACCCGAAAGAAAGCAGGAGTCTCAATAAAGCACGGAGACACCCGCGTCCGCGGGTGTGACAGGACAGAGCGTGGTCGCCAGGCCATTGCTCCCCTCGATACAGTCTGCCTTCGGCAGACCACTCGGGGAGCGGTAGATGTCTGCGCGCCGAAACGCGATGAACCCCACCCTGACCCTCCCCTTCAAGGGGAGTGCAAGGGAGGGGTCCGCGAAATGGAGAGCATGACAGAGGAGAAAATCGTAGATGCGCCTCGCGGGCGAACTTAGGAATAGATGTTTCGGCGCGTGTATTAGCGCCTTCTCCAGCCACAGGATGACATGCTTTGGCACTTTCTCTTGGCGCAACAAGAGAAAGTGCAGAATAGTCTACGAGCAAAATCGAGACACGCGCTTTCCGAGGGTGAGACAAATCGAAACAACGCCTTCGGCGGATACTCGGGGAGCGCTAGATGTCTGCGCGCCGAAACCCGGTCTTTACTTTTTCGCGAAATGGAGAACATGACAGAAGAACGACGTTCAGATGCGCCTTGCACAACAGGTTAGACATAGATGTTTCGGCGCGTGTATTAGCGCCTTCTCTTTGAGCACTTTCTCTTGGCGCAACAAGAGAAAGTGCAGAATAGTCTGCGAGCAAAATCGAGACACGCACTTTCCGAGGGTGTGACAAATTGAAACAACGCTTTCGGCGGATACTCGGGGAGCGCTAGATGTCTGCGCGCCGAAACCCGATCAACAACTCCACACTGACCGTCCCCTTCGAGGAGAGTACAAGAGCGTCTGTCGTTCCCGCGACTTGTCCTGAGCCAGTCGAAGGAAAGCGGGAACCTCTTTGCGACGGGTCTTCCCATCCCGTAGAATTCAATCTTGCCCCTTGACAACCGCCGTGGCGTTGCCTAACTTGGATCAGCTATCGCTATCGGGTTATCGTATGAATTCCAGAACAGACTATTTCAGCGTCGAAGTTTTTCACGTCCGGCGGCAGGCTATGGCCGGCAGCCAAAAACAATATACACGGCATACGTCGTCTATCACACCCACATTGGGCAGATATACGACATGGATCATTCGTTTATGCAATAGTTATGTGCCATTGCGGTCACCAATTTTCACAATAAGAAATGAACAGCACTGAATCAACAATTCTGTATTCGTCAAGGGAATTCCCCAGTTCTCATGAGCTTGCAGCTCTCTATCTTTGGTTTGATCGGGTAATTGTTGTCCCACCTGCTCAATCACTCATGGCAACCACCTATGTCGGTAATGTTATCCCCATCGACGATGCGTTGGACGCAACCGCTGCGTTTTACAACGCCGTAAACGTATTTCAACGAGAGGTATCACCCTTCCTTGAGAAGGGCTTCGTGCGAGTATACGGCAAGACCGAAATGAATCCAATTCACGAACTTACATTGGAGCTCATGCAACATACCTCGTCAACAGTCGACGCAACGAATTCGCTTCACTTCCTTCTTGGACTTCATGATTCAACCGTCGCAGCCCTCTTTCACGCTGCCAAACGGAACATGATCTTCAAAGATTCGTTTTGTGGCTCAAACATTCTCGCACGCCCAGTACAGAATATTGGGCTTTCATTGATTGAAGAATCACTGCCGACAGTAGTCTCCGCTGATTTGCGGCTGCTCCAACGAATCAAGGATGAAACGAGAGGTGCAGTCGATTCTTTCAAGCAACTACTGAGACGTGAACTTCACAAGTATATTAGCACAACAGAGTCCAACGAAGAGCGGTGGACGACCGAGCCTGAACTGACCGATTTCAAATTGCACATTGTTACTGAGCTGAAGAAAATACGCAGTTCTCTGGATGCGAAGATCAATGACATAAAAGAAGAGAAGGCTGAGGCAAAATACGGTATCTTCGGCGCCGCACTTCTGGCAATCGGCTTGGGTGTAGTCACCAACCCGGCCGCTGGTCTTATTACTGCAACTGTCTCAGCGCACAACTTTGCTCAGAAGTGGATGACATTGAAGGCTAAGGAAGAAGGCGAACGAGGTGGGTTTGCATCTGGCGAATACGGTTTGTTTCTGCGTTTCGAGAGTCTGCGCAAACACGATTGACCAGAAGATGACCGCAACGGCACATAACAGCACCAAGCACTTCGTTCGATTCATTTGCAAAGGCAACGCACTTGCCAACGCTCGCACAACAAGTTGAACTCACTCCATGCCGCCGTCAATTATGAAAGAGCGTGGGCGGCGGCACGGCGTGCTTGGCGCACACGTTAGGTGAAATGCCGCAACCAATGAAGAAACTATATTCAACGAGGAATATGTGAGATCAGAGCAAGAAAGTAAATTCTCTGCGGCAGCTTCCGCGGTAGGCTACATCTACCAATGTCGCTTTGCCCTCTTGGAGGGACTACGTCGATTGCGGCGTGGTGATCAATTCGTGGTATCCATTGAAACACTTGATGATGTCGTTTTCGAACAGAATGGAAAGCCGCCGGAACTTCTTCAAATGAAACATCACATAGAACGCTCGGCGGATCTTTCCGATGCCTCGGTTGATATTTGGAAGAGCATTCGCGTTTGGAGTGTCGGTCTTAGGGAAGGCAGCATTGTTCAAGGCGCAATTCTCTTTCTGGTCACGACATCACAGGCATCCAGAGGGAGTGCCGCAGACTATCTGCGACCTAACCAATATCGTGACAGTACTAAGGCATTGGAACGTCTTATGGCGACGGCAGCAACATCAACAAACGTTGCTAACGTTTCGGCGTATGAGGCCTTTCGCAGCCTTTCGCAGGTGCAGAGAGAGCAGTTTGTCAATTCTGTTTTCCTTATCGATAGTGCTCCAACCATTAGTGACATTACCGAAGAAATGAAACAGGAGATCTTTTGGGCGGCACTACCCAAATTCCTCCCTGCGTTGATGCAGCGTCTTGAAGGATGGTGGCTGGGTCGCGTCATTCGCCATTTGACGAGAAGCAATCCAAATCCTATCCTAAGCGACGAATTTGCAGCCGAGACAGCGGAATTGAGAGAACAATTCAAGCAAGACAATCTTCCAATCGACGATGACATAATGAAGGCGAGTATTGATGCCCTAGGTTATCAGGACCGTATCTTTGTGGAACAGCTTAAGCTGATAGAGGTTGGTAATCCTCGAATCGTATATGCAATCAAGAACTATTTCAGAGCTTTTGAACAGAGGTCAAGATGGCTAAGAGAAGATCTGTTGGGCGTCGGCGAATTGGAGCGATACGAGGACACACTATTTGAAGAATGGGACATCCTGTTCCAAGAAATGAAAGAAGAACTGGGAGAACAACCAACCGAAGAATTGACGAAGAAAACTGCACGAGCTCTGTACAAATGGGTTGAGACCGGGACTCATCCACGAATACGCTCAGGCGTTGTTGAACCGTCAATTGCTCGGGGGACCTACCAGATAATGTCCGACTCACAGAGACTTGGTTGGCATGTGGAGTTCAGGGAACGCTTGCAGAAGGTCCTGGAATCCGCGGGGGTATCGCAATGAAAACTTGGTTTGATCGTCCGCCCGAGGAAGCTCATTTGCTCAACCCGGCATTCTGCTGCAGTACATTGGCAGCTGCCATCAATGGATATGCGAGCATCAGGAGTCAAGGAGTGCCCTATCCAATCCTGTTCATGTTCCTTCCAATCGCACTGCACAAGCCGACGCGGGAGACTCTACCGGCAAGCGTCCGCACTTCGCTAGCCGATTGGCTGCAAGAGAATGCTGCCGCTCGTGTTTTGTTTTTTGAGCGTCTTGTTTCGCTCAAGCCGCACACGCGGGAATCGCTCCATTTCGGGTTGCTTTCTGATTGGTTTGTTTTCACGAATGATGGACTGGTTCAAACAAAGAAGTCTGAAAAAGAAATCAACAAGGCAGTGCAAATTGTCACCGAAGAAAGCCGTGAGTGTATTTTGCGCGCTAAGTTCCTCGGTAAGTGGTTTGCATCGGCGGGCACGCCACAAACTGTAATGGCACTTTGGGGGATTCAACCATGAGCTTCCAGATTCAAAACATCATATTGTACGGGTTCAATCGGCAACGACGCACTATAGACTTAAGGTTAGGGAAATTGAACATCATAACCGGAGCGTCAAAGACTGGCAAGACCGCACTGATTGAAATCATAGACTATTGTCTGGGCGCAAGTAGCTGTGAAATTCCAGAAGGTATTATTCGCGAAGCGACAGAATGGGTAGGCCTGAGGTTGAAAATACCGTCAGGCTACGTTGTGACTGCTCGCAAACTTCCCCCGCGCGGTCAGAGTTCATCAGCGGAGGTTTTCTATTCCATTGGTTCGTCTTTAGAAATCCCTGAATACCAAGAACTACGTCAGACGACGAACCCCAGAGCACTTGAGGGGTTATTAACCTCTCATGCGGGAATCTCAGAGAACGTTCACGAACCGCCGTCAGGTCAGACCCGCTTGCCCCTTTCTGCAAATATCCGCCATGCTCTTTTCTACTGTTTTCAACAACAGAGTGAGGTCATTAGCAACAAACACCTGTTTCACAAGCAAAGCGAACAATTTATCCCGCAAGCGATCAAAGACACAATCCCCTATTTTCTTGGTGCTGTGGACGATGCCCATGTCGCAAACATGGCAAAACTTCGTCAACTGCGTACGGATCTAAGAGGACTGGAACGACAATTGGTAGAATATGAGGCCGTAAGAGGGTCGGGGATGACACGTGCAAATGAACTCGTCTCCGAAGCACGAGATATTGGCTTCCCGGTTCCAAGCGATCTAACTAGTACTTGGGAGAACCAAGTTGCCGCATTGCAGGAAATCGTTTCGCGCGGCCCCCTTGTTGAAGAAGACCAAATCAGTGCGGAAGGAAAAGAATTTGAACGCCTTCAATCGGAACGACAACAGCTGACAGATGAATTTGGTCGACTTCGTGACCAACTTGAGGCTGCTCAGGCGCTCGTGGTTGATCGTAGCGGATATTCTGCCGAGGCAAACGCACAACTGGTGCGACTCCGTAGCATCGACCTTTTTGACGCAACGGGGTCAGAGAATAGCACGAGCTGCCCCCTGTGTGAATCCTCTTTAGATAGCCAGCATCTCCCTCCGGCTATCTCCGTTTTGCGGCAATCAATGGTCCGTCTTCAAGAACAAATTCGCTCCGTTGAAGAGAGATCTCCACAAATGCAGGAAGTTGTAAGAACTCTGGAGGAACGTCTCGCAAAAGCTAAGGAAGCTTTGCTCAAGAACAGAGAAGCATTGGAGGCAGTGCACGTTGCCAATCAACGCTTCCAAGCCATTCGCGATAGGTCTGCAAGGAGATCACACACCTTAGGGAGAATTGGATTGTTCCTTGAGACGTTGCCACACCTCGATGACACAAGCGAGCTCAAAAGAAGTATTGAGGCGAAGAAAGCAGAAATCGAAATCTTAGAGCAGGAACTAAGCGACGAGGTTGTGGCAGAGCGCATAGAATCTGCTATTTCGATTCTCTCGCGAGACATGAGCGAGTCGGCTCAGAGTCTGCGGCTTGAACATTCTGAGCACCCTTTGCGCCTTGACCTTAAGCATCTCACCGTCGTTGCCGACCGTGAAGATGGCCCTATCCCAATGGAACGCATGGGAAGTGGTGAAAACTGGGTGGGCTATCACATGATTACACATTTTGCCCTACACAAGTGGTTCGTGAATCGAGGTCGCCCAGTTCCTCGTTTCCTCTTAATTGATCAGCCATCGCAAGTGTACTTTCCTGAAGATCGCGATTGGCAACTAACTGGTCGAGGTCGCAGCGAAGATCGGGAGGCGGTAAGCAGAATGTACAAACTCGCAGCTGACGTTGTACAATCACTCGGTGACCAATTCCAAGTGATCATAACTGATCATGCCAACATTGAAGAACCTTGGTTTCAGCAGTGCATTGTCGAACGATGGAGGGAAGGAACGAAACTGATTCCTGAAAACTGGAGATGATTGTACCATTTCACCTAACAGCACAAACCACGGCACTCGCTCATTTGATAGGCTATGTTGAAGCTCAGTTCAAAATCAAGTTGCGCTCGTTCCATGCCGCACACATTTGATAGAAAAGCGTGGGGTGCTGCACGACGTGGTTTGTGCAGACGCTATGTGCGATTTTTGCCTTATTTTGGAGAATAAGGAGAAGCTATGCCAAAAAGAGATTTTACAATCGACAATTCAAATATCATTGGAAGCTTCAGCATTGAGGCCCAAAATATCTGGGGAGAGCGCAGCGCACTGTTTCCCTCGTTGATGATGTACTGCGGAATTACGTTGAACAGTAGAAGGGTAACGGTTCAATTACCCAATAATGAATATGGGGAAATGATAGAAAACTTTACTCTGCTCAATCTTTCTGGAGAAGTGAATTTCATAGAGAATCAAAATACGAAACTGAAACTGTGTAACTTACTATGCGACCCGATTGTTCAATATTCATTTGGGAGGGAAGAAACGCACCGCATATACTTGCCTCTTGATCAACCGCGGCTCAAAGTAATTGAGGAAAAGAGAAGACGTAATGTGCGATTAGAAGTCAAAATCACAATGCTGTTTGCCAAGCATCCGTTGAAGGAAATAACTGATGATAAGAAAGACTCGAGTGTAAAAGAGTTTTGGAAATCATCATTTGACATCGAACTGGAAATTCCTGAAACGACTTGGGTTGATTCAGTTCTTAACAACCTGACATTTGCAAAAGTGAGAATCGTTGAAATAGCCGTGCCACCAATTGCTATTCCAAGCATTTATGACAGCGCAATAGCCGATCTGGAGGAAGCTAACAGGTATTTCTTAATTGGTGACAACGACAAGGCAATTTCACATTGTCGCCGAGCGATCGAAGTAGTTCCAGAAGCGTTCCAACTAGATTTGAAAGGAACGGACAAACCGGGATTTGTGACAAAGATGAAAGCTCTCCTTGATCAGCATTTGAAAGGAAGTTTGACTGAATCTAAGAGCGAAGCATTGTTGGCAATGCTAAAGGGAATATGGAATGTTTCAAGTATTCCGAATCACCCGTCTCCAATAGGTTACTTCAGTAGAAATGATGCCGAATTACTCATTATGGTCACTGGTGCGCTGCTATCCTATATTGGAAAGGCTTTTCAGAAAAATTGAGCGCAAACACTGCACATAACGCGACGTCTACGCGGTCGCTCACGTGCCGTCGGGAGGTGATCTGATACTGCCCCACGGAGACTTAAGTGATTTTTGCTCCGAACCGATGGGGCCGATGCCAGGACTATCTTTGGTGCGTCGGGGCTCCCTACGGGCACGGCGCGGAGCGAATTGAAAATAATCCACGGATACCGCTTGTGCGCCGTTGCGTGTGCACGCGAGACGTTATGCGATAGCTGCCGAGCCAGTGAACAAAATTTGTTGTTATCTGAATCCGATGAGACTATATTTGTAAAAGCGAGGAGCAAATGCAAATATTTGGACGAATCACATTTGACCAACAAATTATGGGCGGCCAAGCTTGTATTCGAGGAATGAGAATTCCGGTTTCCTTGGTACTTAACTTGATCGCGAACGGTATGTCAACGCCAGAGATCATCAGAGAGTATCCGGATTTAGAACCAGACGATCTCAAGGAATGTCTTCGTTATGCGGCTTATCTAGCCAAAGAGGAATTTCATTCAACGGCTGAGGCATGAATTGAAATTTCTCGCTGATATGGGTATTTCACAAAAAACTGTTTTGTGGCTTCGGAACAAGGGACATGACGCGATTCACTTACGTGAACGAAATCTTCAACGCCTACCTGATCCACTTATTCTCAAAAAGGCAAGGGAAGAGGGACGAGTAATACTCACTTGTGATTTAGATTTTGCCGCTTTATTGGCCGCCTCAAACGATCAATTACCGAGCGTCGTGCTATTTAGGCTTGATGATGAACGGCCAGACAACATAAATGAATGCTTGGCCGCCGTGCTGAATCAAAGTATGGAGGCTTTGGATCGCGGTGCTATTGTCAGCGTGGAAGAAAAACGTATCGTGTTCGATTCCTCCCGATCAAATGAACGTCTCAAATCTTGGTCGTTTTCAGAAAGAAATGAATCGTTGGCAGCCATCGCATAACAGCGTGGTCGGGCGTTCGCTCGGCGTCGCTTTTAGGAGTTACGATAGATATATTGCCCATGGGATATGCCGGCGTCGAGTGGCTTTTCCATCCTATGATGAGTCTGTCCGGAGAATATGGGTTGTCGGGCTATTACACGTACACGATTTCCAACATGGATGCCTACTACTACGGTGAAAAAGTCGGAACCTACAAAATCCGGGGACATTCTTTCGGTCTGAGATCGCCCGGACCGAAACTCGGATTGTCCATGTATTTTTGATACCATGAAAAAGTCATACGAAATCTTTCCGCCATGCCAGCGCCGGCGCGGCCAGGCCTATCTGTGGTGCGTCGGGGCTTCCCTACGGCGCACGGCGCAGAACGAATTGAAAATATATTTATGGATACCGCTTGTGCGCCGCTGCGTGTGCACGCGGGGCGTCATGCGAAAAAACGCCCTTGAGTTGATTCTATAGAACTTGCGTTCCATTCGGTAAGTTTGTAGATTTGGCCACTTCATGCACAAACTTTTTAGGACAAATTCATGCAAAGTCGATATCAGCTGACTGCCGTAATTGAGAGGGAAGGCGATGGTTATGTGGCTCTATGCCCCGAACTCGATATTGCGAGTCAGGGCTTAACTGTCGAAGAAGCCAAAGGTAATCTACAGGAAGCCCTGGAACTATTCTTCGAGCACGCCTCTGAATCAGAGGTTAAGGACCGGCTGCATACGGATGTCTTCGTGACCCGTCTTGAGGTTGCGGTTGGGTAGAATGCGGCGGCTCTCCGGGCAAGAAGTCTGCAAAATTTTATCGCAGCATGGCTTTTCTCAGGTTAGGCAAAAAGGTAGCCACATCATAATGCAGAAGAAAACCGTGGTATCAACCATTACTGTTCCGGTTCCAGATCATGCCGAACTAAGGACTGGTACCCTGCTATCCATTATTCGGCAGTCAGCGGTTTCACGAGACTTCTTTGAAAGTTGAACTGTGTGATGGGCGTTTCTTCGCATAACACCTTAAAGAAGTTCGAAGTCATTAGAAAAGGCTCTCCCGTGGCGATGGAAGTGGCCTGTTTAGATTGGTTTTTTGCTTCAAAAACCGATGGGCCGATGCCAGGCCTATCTTTGGTGCGTCGGGGCTCCCCAGTGCTCGCCGCAGAACGAATTGAACAATAATTTACGAATACCGCTTGTGCGTCGCAGCGTGTGCACGCGAGGCGTTAGGCGAGATCGCAGACTGATAGTTTGTGCTTTGCTTTGAATATTCTTTGTATTAATTTTGATCAGCCTTGTGAGTAATTAGGATGAAGAATGGATTGGCCGATCTGGTGGAACTGGGAAATTGAATTCACGCCTCATCTTGAAAAACGCATGAACCAACGTGAATTTTCGGAGATCGATCTGCGACGGATGCTTGAAAAAGCTTTGAATTATGCGCCTGATGAAATCGAAGGCCGCTGGAAGATACAATCACACGACGATCGGAGTGATTGGGAAATAATTATTGAACCCGATGATGAAGAAGAACTATTAGTTGTCATAACTGCATATCGCGTTTAAGGTGATTTTATGAAAGAACATTACCTGGAAGTTACGTTTCGTAAAGGGAAGCCCTTAGCTGCTTATCTGTACCTTCCGCATCAAGAAGGCAAGAAGAGCAAGAAGACTGAATCACAAGGGAGCGGTCTTCTGGTGGACTACGACGAGAATGGACTGCCAATCGGCATTGAAATAACCGCACCGTCGCATGTATCGGTCGATAAAGTAAATGAGATTCTACGTAGACTCAAGTTACCACCGATCAGCCAAGAAGAACTATTGCCATTGGAATCTGCGTAGCCTGCGACCTCAGATAGCAAGGCTGCTTACGTCCGCTACGCGACCGTTGGCGGACATGACCTCAGCCCTTATTCGCGGGGCGCGCCCAAGTCAATTTGACGGCATGCCATGAGTACGCGACGCAATTCAAAATCACAGGCGGTACGCAAAAACACATCGTATCAGGATGATCCCAAATACCGTGCCCGGCTGAAGAAAATGTCAAGGGAAAGGTACCGTACGGATCCGGAATATCGGGAGGCCACCCTAAAGCGAGCCAAAAGGCGATACCACGAGGATGAAGAATATCGACGGGCTACTTTGCGTCGCGCCAATGAACGATATCAAAAGATCAGAGATCTGAAACATTAGAAGGCTTGGGCGCTTGTTCCAATGCACGCTCATGAATTCATCTTCGGTCGATTGTAGAGCAGGAACCGCGAAACCGCGTGACGTGGTTGGTTTATCACCGGCCTAAAATCAAAGGAGAGACGATGCAACCCGGCCATTGGACAATATTGATTTCCTGTCTTGTGCTCATGCCGGCCATCAGGCCGGTGGTTGGACAAACCGATTCCCTTCCACAAAACGCCGCCAGGCATGCGCTTCTGTTTCAGATTGGCGAGAACCTGTCGTTGCGTTCTTTTGAAGGCGCGACCC
>CAZJBS010000023.1:0-46439 GCA_964544475.1 uncultured Bacteroidota bacterium
CAATGTCGCCCTGGGCGCTGGCCACAACCGGCGCATCGTTGACCGGCGTCACCGTCACGGTGAAGGTATCCGATACCGACAAATTGCCATCTGTGGCCGAAACCCGAAGCCCGACCGCACCGTTGAAATTCAATGTCGAATTCATATACAGGCTGTCATTCAAAATATCCGCACCCACTCCACTGCCCAGCGCGCTCGCCGAATAACTCAGGCTCAGGTTGTCCACGTCTGAAAACACTTCCTTCAAATCACGGACAAACACCCGCCCGAAATCCTCCGCCACCGATGTGTCCCGCAACGCCGCCACAACAAACGGCGCGTCGTTCGCTGCCTGCACATGAATCGTCACTATTGCATTGGAGCTGTACACGGTCCCATCATGGACCCGGAACGTGAACGCATCGACGCCATAAAAATCCAGGGCCGGTGTGTAACTCAGATTGGGGGCCGTGCCGCTCAGAAAACCGCTGGCTGGCAATGTCACGATGTCATAACTCAACGTGTCCCCGTCCACATCCGAACCCGTCAATAAGATCGGAACCGCGGTATCCTCATCCGTGACCACACTCAGCGTGTCCGCCGCCGGCGCATCGTTGACCGGCGTCACCGTCACGGTGAAGGTATCCGATACCGACAAATTGCCATCTGTGGCCGAAACCCGAAGCCCGACCGCGCCGTTGAAATTCAATGTAGAATTCACATACAGACTGTCATTCGAAATATCCGCACCCACTCCACTGCCCAGAGCGCTCACCGAATAACTCAGGCTCAGGTTGTCCACGTCCGAAAACACTTCCTTCAAATCACGGACAAACACCCGCCCGAAATCCTCCGCCACCGAGGTGTCCCGCAACGCCGCCACAATGAACGGCGCGTCGTTGACACTGGATACGGTGAGCAAGAGCGTGTCGGATACATTGGTGCTGCCATTATCGGCGTTGCCCCAGATACGCACCTGCCCTGAAAATTCCGGTGTCGACACGACATACAAAGAATCATTGGAAAGAAGCGTCGAGATACCCGCCTCGATGGCGCCGCTCGTGAAGGTCAGTGTATTCCCGTCAGGATCATGGAATGTTTCCGAAAGTAGCGCGACAAAGGCTGTTCCAAAATCTTCGGCCAGCGTGGTATCCCTCAATGGTATGCGCACGACCGGCATGTCTGGAACCGGATTGACGACGATACTGATGGTATCGGCGACGCTATTCGAACCGTCCTCGGCTGTCACTCGGACCGAAACCGTACCGAAATAGTCCGGTTGGCTGGAAAAGTAAAGGCTGTCATTGGACACCTGCGGAGTGATTCCACCAGTTCCCAGCGCCGTTGCCGTGTAGCTTAATGTGGCATTATCCTGGTCGGCAAAATGGTTCGTCAACTTGCGCAGAAAAATACGACCAAAATCTTCATTCAAGGTCGTGTCAGGCAGGGCCGCTGTCAAGTACGGCGCCGAATTGAATTCGTCAGCGCCCATATCTGGTTTTGTCGCATGCCGGGTATCCCCATCGTAGTCGGTGGTGAAGCCTGAAATGGGTGTCCCGCCGGATGCCACGTTGGAGTACTCGATGGGATCGATATGGAGATCCGAAGACGACAGAAAGTGCGGTAGTTCTTCAATACTGGCCGCATCCTGACCCGTCGCCGTCTTCCAGGCGGACAACGTGGTGCGGTTGGCGCCAAGCCGGCCAAGAACGCCATTGGTGCCATCCACATAATAGTCGTTGTAATTGATCGTCAACCCGGTTGTATTGTTGAGCGCGACGGCGTACTGCGGACGAGAAGAACCCGAACGACCGTTATAGAAGATGTTGTTCCGTAAATTCAATGTCCCGGCCGAGGACCGCACAAAGGCGAATGAGGTGTCATTGCTCCCCGAGCCTCCCAGACGCACCGTATTGTAGTAAACAAATAACTGGCCGCCCTGATGGCTGATGCCCCTCAGATTGGAGCCGGCGTTGCCAAAACTGCCCGGCGCAAGGTTGACGAAATTATTGACCAACTGATTCCCTATTGTCCGCGTACCGGTTTGCAGTATGCCGGCGATGGTCGTGATACCCGCCACACTAGAACTGAGATCGTAGATGGAATTGCCGGAGACCCGTGTGTAGACCACGGAGTCGGAGGCCGCCGCATCGATCCGGACGCCATTGACGGTCGTGGCCGCCGTGGCGGCGCTCGTCATATAAATCGTATTTCCCGACAAGGTGGTACCGAAAGCGCCCCCGGTCATCCGTATACCGGCTACCGACGTCCCGTTGCCTCCGAACTGATGAATCTGATTATTGCTGATGACATTGGACGAGTCTTTCAGATCGTTAAAAGCGTAGATAAGGATGCCATTCGTGGGCCGGCCTCCCGTACCACCGGTAATCTCGCAATTATCAATGGTGTTCTGGTTATTGCCGCCCAAGATGCCGTATTTGGATACCTGTGAACAGGTGTTCGCTTCGGAAATCCAGACAACCCCCGACGTCGTCGTCGAACCGGACGGGTGGTTGGTTTTGAGAATGGCATTCTTAACCGTGGAAGCGTGCACACCTTCGGTCATCATGACGGCGGCGGTGCCGGTTGCGCTTGTGTTTTCGATCGTCAATCCTCGCGTCGTACCCGATCCGTTGGCGGCGCCATCGATCGTGAGATTACGAATGCCACGCAGGCGGAGCAATGGAGCCGCTGCAACCGAGCCGCTCACCCGCAGCGTGCCGACCGATGGATCCAATTTGACCGTTATGGCGTTGGCAAAACACCCGGGGACAAAATCCATGTCGACAGTGGCCGTCTCGGTGATATCGGATGTCAGCACAATGTCGATGGCCTGGGAGATGCCGTACGTCCGCAGGCTGTCGAACACCATTTTCAGGGTAGTATACCCGCCGGAAGGTACGCTGATTGACGAGATCGATAAAGGCGTGGGCGGCGTGAACACATATCTTTCGTTGAGCACGGGCATGTTGTTCAGCGTGTCATTGGCGACCGTCGAACTGAACGTCGTCGATCCCGAAACCTGGAGTGACAGAAAATGACGGCTACCGCCAATGGGATCGTTGATACCAATCGAATACGAGTCGGATGTGTGGGCGTTCGTATTGCCATAAATGAACTCTATCGTCCCATGGTCGTGCAGTCTGACCTGAAAACTTTGCGTGCCGCCGAGTCCGGAAGGATGCGATACGCTCTTCCAGTTGGCAGTGAAAACCGAGCCATTGGATTCATAGGTCAGGCTGTCCACCAGGGCAAGCGCCCAAGCATCCCACAGCGGAGCCAATACCGGTTTGTGGAGGTTGGACGTGGCGCCTCCGTCCAGATCGTTGATACTCGTGGTTGCAACGGCATTGGTGCCCAGCATGATATAGCCGTTCGTTGACAACTTTAGAGAATCGTACGTAATCCCATCATAAAGGAAGGGAAATCCAATCGCGATTTCCGAACTCAAACCATTGGCCGCACTACCGGCCTGAATCGTAACCGGCGTTCCGTCGATGGGAACATAATTACCTGCGGTGACGTCCCGGGTTACCCGGTACCCTTCAACTCCCGCATGGACGCTGGTCACGCCGACCATCAGCCATATGGCCAAACCGTATAATCGTGTCATCGGTAGATCCTTGTGTTCTAATAACTCAGTTGTATTTCCCATCGCCACACTTCACCTTGATATTCAAGATAGCAATACTAAGGCCAAAATGTAATGACAATAATCATAATTAGTTAGAATACCTGGCTTTAGCTTCTAATTGTAAAAAAGCAATACAACATTGGAATTCTGCCTCACGACGGAACAGTCCCCCAAAAAAAACTCCCGCAGGCGGGAGTTTCAAGAATAATCAATGGCATGAAATCCTTTATTACAACGGTGTACCTGGATCGAATTGCTCTAAGTAATATTTCACGCGTTGCAGGTATTGACCGCCCAGCGCGCCATCCACGACGCGGTGATCATACGACAACGATGCAAACATGATGGACCGGATCCCGATCGTGTCTCCGTCCTCGGTTTCTATCACCACGGGACGTTTCTTGATGGCCCCGACGCCCATGATGGCAACCTGGGGCTGATTGATAATGGGAAAACCGGCCGTGCTGCCAAAAACGCCCATATTGGTCAGCGTGATGGTTCCGTCCTGGATTTCTTCGGGCTTAAGTTTCTTGGATCTGGCACGGGACGCCATGTCGTTCACCGCACGACAGAGGCCGAGCAGGTTCATGGTATCGGTGTCCCGCAGGACAGGCACGATCAGCGAAGTGTTGTTTTCGATGGATACTGCCATGCCAATATTAATGTAGTTTTTCTTGACGATGGTATTCCCGTCGACAGAAACATTGACCAGAGGAAAGTCCCGGATGGCCTTGGCCATGGCATCGATCAGGAAAGGCGTATACGTGAGTGAAAAACCCTCCCTTTGTTCAAAAGCCTTCTTGTTCTTTTCCCTGAATTTCACAATGCCTGTCATATCCACTTCTGTCATCGTATACACATGGGCCGATGTGTCGATGCTCCGGCGCATGTGTTCGGCGGTCAGCTTCCGGATGTTGTTCATCTCAATGAGTTCGACCCGCTCCTTATTGTAGCCGTACTTCACTTCGGTAACGGCCTTGGCCGCGTGGGCGGGCGACACGACCGTCCCTTTCGTACGCCTGGACAGGTAGGCCAACACGTCGCTTTTGGTCACGCGACCTCCGCCGCCAGAACCGGGAAGTGCGTCCAGTTCCTGAGCGGTCAATCCCTCCACTTTGGCCATGTTTCGCACCAGGGGTGAATAAAACCGGTTGCCGTTGCCGTGGGTTTTGGTCGTGGGCGCCGATTCAACGTGAGCGGACTTCTGAAAATTCTCGATGGATCCGGAGAAATGCATGACTTCTTCACGCGCTGAATCAGCTTTCATCGGCGCTTTCGTGGCCGGTTCGGCCGACACGGATGCGTTGACGTCGGTCTCGATCCGAGCAATCAGCGTACCTACAGAGACCGTTTCACCTTCCGGCACCAGAATCTCGGCCAGAACACCGGCGGACGGCGACGGGATTTCCGAATCGACCTTGTCTGTGCTGATTTCCAGTACGGTCTCGTCTTTTGAAATCTTGTCCCCGACCTTTTTGTGCCATTTGAGGATCTTGCCTTCAGCGATACTCTCGCCCATCTGAGGCATGACCATATCGACCTTCATGAACATCTCCTTTTTTCAAACATTTAAACGGTGGGCACGAAGATATCAAAGTAGGTGAATAATTTCAACAAAATTAATTCTATTTGCCGAGCAGAAGGAGACCCAGGACGATGGTCACATTGACTTCCATGCCCACAAATCCGACGGCCGCGTATCGGTCGTAACGGCGGGTCTTCTTTTCCAGTCGCTTCTGCAAGGCGACATTGCCCGCCTGTCGCTCCAATTTGGCCCTCTCAAAATAGTCGTCAGCCCTGTTCTTGAAATAGGCTGTCACCGCGCCGGAGACCACGGCCAGCCCGGCGGCAACCATGAGAGGCCGGCTGTGCCTTTTGTATCCTTGTTGCTTCCAGTAGTCATTGACCTGAAGTTGGGTGGCGCCGGCGGATTCATCGGCCGTCAATTCAATCGTCACATTGGAACTATCCAATACACCGGCCGTGACAACCCAAACCTTTGGATGGTATCCCGGTTTTGAAACCTGAATATGGTTTGACACGCGCAGTTCACTGCTCTTAAGGTACGCCGGTGTCGTTCCAAGGCTGTGGTCATCCCGGCTCAACCAGGCTCCGGACGGAATAGACTGTACACGAATGAGTTTTTGAAACCCAACGTATACGTGCGTCGTGTCATACATTCTGATTTCAAAGCTCGTGTCAAAATCCAACTGTGCATAGTCCTGGATGTTGGGATTCTGGACAATCAGCCGATGCTTGCCAACCGGGCATGGATAAACCGAGGTCACCGCAAACGTATGGGCTTGGCCATCGACGATTGCGACGATTGTATCCTGTTGACCAAAAACCTTGAGGAAACCGGTTTGCTGCGCCGGGGCGCTTCGCACGGCCAGACACAACGCTGAAAGGGCCGGGATCACCCATCGCCGCACCTGCCTATTTGAAGCGAAACGCATACACGCTCCTTCCTTCCGAAGCCACGAGCAGATAGTCGCCATAGATCGCGGGGTTGGTCTTGATCCGGCCAGTCGTCTTGTAACTCCACAACTCCGCGCCCGACTTCTTGTCCAGTCCATACAACATGAAATCCTGGGAACCCACGAAGACCATGTGGTCTGTCACCACCGGCGCCGTACTGATGGCTCCCCTGGTTTGGAATTTCCATGATACCGCACCGGACGACTTGTCGACGGCATAGAGCCATCCGTCGGAAGCCCCGACATAAACGAATTCGTCGTCCACCGCCGCGCCCGCATAGAAACCGCCCGGAGTTTCGCCGATCGTCCACCGCCATTTCGGCATCCCGTCGGATGCGTCCAGGGCAACAAAAACGCCGGATGGCGCGCCTACATAGATACCGGTCGAATCGCACGCTGGTGGTGCGTAGACGGCTGCTCCAAGGTCCTGCTTCCATTTTGGCGCGCCGGAAAGCGCATCGAAGGCATAGAGCCAGCCGTCATCGCATCCCGTATAAATGGCGCCGTGGCCCAACGACGGCGAAGAATGAACCGGCTTGGGCAATGCCTGCTTCCAGATTTCAACGCCTTCGTTCAGTTGGAAGCAATGAATAATGCCCTTCTGAGATGCTACATAGTACCGATCTTCCACGATAAGCGGATTGGATTCGATCTCCCCGATATTCAGCGAATATCGGTAACGCTTTTCAAACAAGTCATACACATACAGTGACGGCTTGCCGGCACCCAGCCCCATCACGGCGGTCTGATGTTGAACCGACAGTCCGGACGTGATCGAATGCATATACCGCAACTGGCCAATCGGTCTGCCGTTGCGTAGATTCAAGACCAAAAATCTTCCGTCCAGCGTGCTGAAGTACACCAGACTATCGGACACGACCATGGAGGAGCCGACGGATGTAGGCGGAGAATAACGCCACACCAGGGTTGGCGGCATGGGCCATGACGCCACGCGCTGGTTCGTCCGGCCGGGCCCACCGCCGATCATACCCCAATTCGGTCCGGCCCCTTTTCGAAATACATCCGAAATGTCAATGGATCCCCTTACGGCGCACGCCACCAGACTCGTCGCGATCCACCCGACCGTCAGCAGCCACAGGCCATTTCGAACAACCGTTGTCAATAGTCCACTCCGAACCAGAATTGAAAGAAAATGCCCGGTGACCATCGGGACCTTCTGGGATCCCCATTCAGATCGGTGCCCCCAAAGCCCTGATTGCCTTTCCCGCTGAGTTTGGTGGCCACAAAGCGGTCCTGGCTGCCCGGCAACTTCACCCCTCCAAAGGCGTATCCGCGCAGGTCGAACATTTTGCCGAAATCAAACCGCAGTACGATGACGTTCCAGAGGTTGATTCGAAAACCGGTGCCGACACTGCCGAGGACTCCGTCAAATTTTTCATTCCGGAGTACCACATTGCGGCTGCTCACCTGCGAACCCCAGGCGTTGCCCAGATCCAAAAACACGGCCCCGCGAATCGAACGAAGACCAAAACCGCCGAAAGGCAGGCGCAGATTCACCGCATCCACAAACGGAAAACGAAGTTCGTTGTTGATGACGAAGAATCTGGTTCCGGGAAGATTCCATCTCGGATAGCCGCGCATATCCCAACTCCCGCCCAGAAGAAAATTCTGAGGGTTCTTGCCGTCATTCCACTGAACCATGGCCCTGACCGCGAAGGCGGAACGCAGCGTGAGGCGCATGTATTGCCTGAAATCGACAATGGCCGTGTAATAGTTCTGTTGCGAATTTCTGACATCCGAAGTGTATCCCACTTTGACACCCCATCGGCCGCCATCCAAAGGCCCGCTCGGCCCCCACCATGAATTGTCAAAAGTGTAGCCCATGAAATTGCTCACGAGGATACCGTCGACCGGCAGAATCTGGAAAGACTCTTCGCGTTTGAAGCGGCTGGCCGACACGCTGGTTTCGAGTCTCTGGAATTTCGAAAGCGGATACGTGACCGCAAAGAAACCGCCGTAACGATGTTCATCGACAATCTCTATGCCGCCCTGATCCCCGATCTCCAGAAAGTCGCCTTTGAAACGGAACAACCCGTATGCGAAATTGGCCCGCTGATTGAGATTAACCTTGGTGGCCACGAAATTCCAATCGGTCAGCAGGCTGCTCGTCGAACGTGCGGTGTTGTAAATCACAAAATAATACTGGTCATTGCCCAGCATGTCGGTCACGGCCATCTGCGCGCCACCTCCGCTGCCAAAAACCGGATCGGCTTGCAACGCGCCTTGCACGAAGTCCAGTCCGTACTTCTTCGAGTACGGTCTTGAATTGCTCTCGGTGATGGCCACCCGTGGCGTGGTCCAAGGTTTTCGGGCGCCGGCGAGTGGCGGCCGCGGAGGCCATGGTGAGGCCGACGACGTATCGGCGGCCTGCTTGAGATGGCGGATCTTAAAACTGAATTCCTCAAAGGCCGTGAAAATCAAGTCACCTCGCGGGGTGACGACCGGATCGAACGCTGCCGTCGTAAATCTGGTGATCCGGCGGGGTTCGGGCCAGGCGATGCCTTCGTTGGCCGACGACGTCGGGTGCGCTTCTCCAAGCCGACTCTGGTCGTCACGGGCAATGGGCAGGGTCCACACATCCGTTGTGCTTCCGGATTGGTTTGAAGAAAAAACGATCCGTGTGCCGTCGGCGGACCAGGCCGGCCCCGCGTCATGGCATGCCCCTTTGGTCAGATACTCAATGCGGCCGGTCGACAACTCCAGAAGAAAAATATTGTAGTGACCCTGCCATCCATCGACGGTACGGTCCGAACTGAAGGCAATCGCCTGCCCGTTTGGACTCCAGGCCGGTTCTTTATCGTCGTAGAAGTCATTTGTGAGTTTATCCAACTCCCCGTCGTCAGGTCCATCGGTCACACGCACACGGTAGAGGTCGGAATTGCCGTTACTCGCAAGGCCGGAAATCACGAGGGCTTTGCCATCCGGTGACCAGCTGGGTGAGGCCAGACCGACCAAATGGTCAAAACGGTAGCGATGGGTGATCCTGCGCCGGTGGACATCATACACGTACAAGACATCGGTCTCCCCGCTCTTGGCCACAAATGCCAGCTGGCCGCCGGCATGGATGTCGATCTTGCTTTTGAAGAAATGAAACGTCTCAAACTCGTGCGTACGTTCCCCTTTGACAACGACTTCAGCCTTGTCCTTGGTCAGATCCTGCCGGTAGATGTTCGTAAATCCGTCGTGGTTCGCCACAAAGTAGACTTCGTCGGCGTCGCCATTCCTGAAATACACGGGTTTGCTATTAAATCCGCTCCTGGTGATGACGGTGGAAACGGCGCTGGGTGGATCGCGGTTTTCCAGGGACGGATAGTACTTCTTCCGAAGCCAGTATGTCCATTCACTGCTCAGGTCCTCATAATTCTTTCCAACGGTCAATAACATGACTTTTTCGAAACTGTCCGACTTCCAGATGTTTTCCATCAGAAGCAGGATTTTTTCCGGGCCGTACTTTTGACCGATGAAATGCAGCAGATTCTCGCCAAGCTTGTACATGTAATACGTGCCCTCCACGGTGTAAAAGTTTTGCACCGGGACAATGGTGTTGTTAATTGTGGCATCCCGCATGACCATTTCGGCCTGGAAATCCGGATCCCCCGACCAGTATTCGGCCAGCCCTTCCGTGAACCAGAGTGGCGCGCCGGGGTGGTTCAGTTTTCGATGATCGTTGAGGATACGATTGATCTTGGAGGTCATGAAAACATGCACGAGCTCGTGCCGCAATACCCGGCGGAAATGATACGTGGAGCCGTCGCTGGGAAGAACGACCCGGCCTTTGAAGAACTCGAAAAAGCCGCCAATGCCCTCCGGAATTTCAAATGGCGTCACATTGGTTTGTTGAAAATGAAGATGGGAACTGAAAACAATCATCGGAACCCGGACCTGCAGCGAATGGTTGAACCGGGTTTGAAGTTCGAGATATTGCTCCTCCGCCATGCCGGCAGCCCGTTCGGCCAACTCCCGCATTTCGGCATAATAGTAAATGTCGAAATGTTCGGTGGCCAGCACACTCCACTTGAAACTCGTGTAGTTGACTTTGTTGGTACCGAAATACGAGTAATGGTATTGGGAGAAAGACGGTTGGGCGGACCACAGCACGAGGCACAGAACCCGATAGCGAAAAGTCTTCATGTCCCCTGTTCAATCAGATGGTGGATCACGTTATTCCTGATGTAGTCCGAACAGCGGGCACTGCGGGTACCGTACCAGCAGAAGTACGAACCGTCCACCAGGAAGACGCGACCGGATTTCACGGCGTCCACATCCAGCGTTGCAAAATCCCGCAGATGCTTTTCCCTAAATCGAAACGGCTCGTCGGGCAAGAGAATCACTTCGGGATTTTTCTCTCGAATGTCCTCGAAAGTCACTTCGAAGTATCGCCGCGTCTCCTGACCGAATATGTTCTCGAGACCGTGAAGATTTAGTACGTCGTGAATGAAAGTATCTTGATTAATGGACATCCAGGGGTGACGCCATATGACATACAACGTGCGAAAGCCTCTTTTCTTCCCGTTTTTCAACGCCACGATCGCATCGTCGATATCCCGGGCATACGTCCCGGAGGACGCATCCAATCCCAGGACCCGCCCCAGCTCGCGCAACAACACGGCCGCGTCTTGGAGTCTCTTCGGAAAGGTCACCCATGTGGGATGGACGGCCGATATGGCCTCGATGTGTTCGGGTTTGTTTTCTTCCAGGTTGAGTATCACCAGATCCGGGTTCAATGCCGCCAGCGCATCGAAGTCGGGGTCTTTTTGCCCGCCGACCCTGGGTCTGGTTAGGGCCTCATCCGGCTTGTTACAAAACCTGGATACCCCGACAACCCGTGATCCGGCCCCAATTTCGAACAGGCTTTCGGTGATACTCGGGACGAGTGAAATGATTCTCTCCGGAGGCCGGTCAAACGTCAACCGATGTTGGCGGGCATCCACGATGTCAAGGACAGGTTGTCCCATCAGTAGCCCGAGCGTAATGGCCGGTCAGCGCATGCCGGACCACGCCCGCCTTTCATCACGAAATTCGCATGAACCGTTTGTCCAGTTCATCCAGCGACAACTGGATGATGACCGGCCGCCCATGGGGACAGACATACGGGAATTTTGTGGCAAAAAGCTGATCGATGAGGCCGTTCATCTCGTCGACCGTGAGTGGATCGCCGGACTTGATGGCAGAGCGGCAGGCAAAGGACTTCGCCAGATTGTCCCTGGGATCCAGGTTTGTGTGTTCGCTTTCCTTGTACGTATCGATCATTTCCTGAAGAATCTTCTCTTCATTGCCCAGTCTCACGTCGGCCGGCACAGCCTCCACGACGATGGTCCGTTTCCCAAACACCTTGACCACAAAACCGAGCTTCCCAACCAGCGGCATCATTTCTTCGATGATGGCAAAATCCTCCGCCGTGAATTCGAGGGTTTGTGGAAACAACAACTGTTGCGAGAAGATGGGGTTTCGTTCAAACGCTTCCAGCGCCCTTTCGTAGAGAATGCGTTCATGGGCCACGTGCTGGTCGATGATGGCCAGTCCGCTTTTGATCTGGGATATGATGTAACGATTATGCAATTGCCAGACGAGGCTCGACGGCGAAACCGATTGAGTCTGGACCAACTGTCGCTGAATGAAACGCCGGTCGTCCGTTCGTTGCTCGTCCGTCGCCGGCTGATCGGCGGCCGTGCGGATCGTATGCGCTGAAAACGTGTGGCCGACGGGCGGCAACCCCAGAGCGCCCTGCTCATCGCCGGTCGGGGTGGCCGGAGGCACCAGTGTGGGCCCCAACGAGGGGATGGTCGAATCGGTATTCATGGCGTCCACCAGCGCGTGGTACACCAGACGATACAGCAGTTGCTCATCCTTGAATTTCACTTCCGCCTTGGTCGGGTGGACATTGACGTCATAATCCGACGGGTCCCATTCGAGGAACAAAACGAAGAACGGACGGTCGCCCCGGGGCAAGGTATGCCCAAACGCGCCGGACACGGCTGACAGCACCGTGCGATTGAAAATGGGCCGCCCATTGATGAAGAGGAACTGGTCGCCCTGTGTTTTGAAGGAAAAAGACGGTTTGCTGACATAACCGTGCACACGACGTCCGTGCAGTTCCTTTTCCACATGAAGGCTGTGGGCCATGATTTCGCGGCCAATCAACTTGTCCATCCGGCCGGCAAGGTCGGTCTTGCGAAGCTGAAAGACTTTGTCGTCTTCGTTGATAAGTGTGAATTCGATCGCCGGATACGCCATGGCAAATTTCTTGATAATGCCCGCCATGTGACGGAATTCGGTGTTGTTGGTTTTGAGAAACTGGCGTCTGGCCGGCACGTTGTAGAAGAGACTTTTGACGGTGACGGTGGTACCGCGCAGGGCAGCCATTCGCGTGGTTTCGGCCACAACCCCGCCATGGATACGGATGACCGTCGCCGTGTCCTCCTCTTCCGCCCGGGTTTTCAACTCCACATCGGACACCGATGCGATACTCGCCAGCGCCTCACCTCTGAATCCAAAACTGCGGACCGCCTGTAGGTCCTCCCAGGTCGAGATCTTGCTGGTCGCGTGCCGCTCAAAGCACAACCGGGCATCCTCCGGCAGCATGCCCCGGCCGTTGTCAATCACCTGAATGAGGCTCTTGCCGCCCGAACGAACCGTCATGACGATTTCATCGCCGCCGGCATCGATGGCGTTTTCGATGAGTTCCTTGACCACGGACGCCGGTCGCTCAACCACTTCGCCCGCGGCAATCTTGTTGATCACGGTTTCGGCAAGGACTCGAATGGCCGGCATTTTCAGCTTTTCCTCAGATAATACATCATGGACGATCCGTTGCCGGCAAGGCCGGCAAAATAAGAAGCCGTCATTCTCCACGACGCACGGGCCAGACCGAAGGGCCAGAACCACTTTCCGCGACGGCTTACGGCACCGGCCTCGCTCATGATCGCATTGAAGACACAATCAAGGGGCATGTGATGCCGCTTCCGAATAACGAAACCGGTCTGTCCGGCGAGCTTCTCCATGTCAGACGGCGTAAAATGCCACAGATGCCGTGGAGGATCAAGAGCGACCCATGCGCGACCATAGGCCCTCGCATCATAGGACCCCACATTGGGCACCGCGACGAGCAGCCATCCGTCCTTCGTCATCGCGTCTCCGATCAGCTGTAAGGCCGGTTTCAAATCATGCACATGTTCAAGAACGTGCCACATCGTGACCAAATCAAATCGGTTCTTCCATGCTCGAAGATTTTTCGCATCCACCCCGCCGGTGGTCACGTCCAGTCCGTATTGGCGGCGGGCAAATTCGGAAGCCTCCGTCGAGGGCTCAACCCCGCAGGTTGTCCATCCGTTCTGCTTCATTTCCATCAGGAATTCCCCGGTTCCGCAGCCGAGATCCAGGACTTTCCCGCCACGGATAACGCGTTCGATGCAGCGGCGTTTCCATCGGACCGAATACCGTCGTACGGCGCCGTATACGCGACCAAACCACGATACCGATTCGGAGGAACTCAGAAAAGGGGTGTACTCTCCGGCTTCGTAGTAGGCGCCGATCGTTTCCGCCGACGGCCGAGGATTGAGGCGGGCGAACCCGCAGCCGGCGCAACGCACCACGGCATAGCCGCCGTGCCGATCGACGAATCGCCACATCTCGACGACGTGCTCCGAATGGCATAGTGGACAACCGACGGTTTCGAACGAGACTTCCGACGACAAAACAGGTATTCCATGGTTTGGTTACCAAATGAAAAAGATCATCTGACCGTTGTCAAATGATCTTCTTGCCAATCCCGGACAGAGAAAAAGAACTTAAGAGCCCTTCAGCGAGTTGTAATCCACCTCGTACTTGGAAGCGCATTTGGCCTGAATTTGCGTACCTTCGAACGTACCGTCTCTTTTCAGGCGTCCGTCGATGACGGCTTCGCATTCATCTTTGAACGTGTCAGGCACCGGATCTTTTCCAACATATTTGACCGGCATGGTTTCGCCGTTGCGGGTGAGCTGAAATTCCAGCATTTCACCGTTGCGTTTGATGCTGCCGGCGACCACGTTGCCATGCACTTTCAGACGTTTGACGTAGGCGTCATCCCCCATCGCTTTGACTTCGTCGACAAACTTGTAGTACGATTTGCCCTCGTTGAAACCACTGTAACTCAGAAAACCCAGCGTCAACAGAACCACAACGACGCCGACGGCTATTTTCAGATTTTTGGATGGCATGTATTGCTCCTTTTTGCTAACGCCGCCAATGTAACGCCCCCGGTTCAGAATTCCAAGTCCTTTTGTCAATCTCCACGGCTGATGATGATGGTCTCGCCTTCGGCTTTGGCGACACAGACCGCCGTCGCCGCATCGCCGGTCACGTTGAGCACCGTGCGGCCCATATCCAGAATGCGATCGACCCCAAGAATGATGCCGATGCCTTCGGCCGGCACGCCCACCGTCTGCATCACAATGACAATCAGGGGCAAGGACCCGCCCGGGACACCGGCCGTACCAATGGCTGTCATGACGGCCATCACCACGATCCATGCCTGTTGGATTAGCGACAACTCAATGCCAAATATTTCGGCAATAAACAAGACCGTCATCCCTTCATACAGCGCCGTTCCGTTCATGTTGATCGTGGCCCCCATGGGAAGCACAAAACCCGATATGTTGGCGGAAACACCCAATTGGTTTTGCGTGACCCGAATGGTCGTCGGCAATGTCGCATTGCTGGAACTGGTTGAGAAAGCCGTTATCATCACCGGCTTGAGCGCCTGAAAGAAACGCCACGGGTTTACGCCGGCCGCGGTTTTCAGAAGGATCGAATAAACGCCGACCAGATGAATCACGTATCCCGCAAACACCATCCCAACATAGAAGCTGAGCGGCTTGAGAATGGAAAGACCGAATCGTGCGGCGATGGCAAAGACCAGGCATGGAACAGCATACGGCGCCAACCGCATGGCCCATTCGACGACACGGACGCTGAACTCGTAGATGCCCGTCAGACCGCGTTTCAACGAATCACCGGAGGTAGCCGGCATACGGGTGAGGACAACGCCGAAAAGCAACGACACCAGAATCACGGGCAGCATCTGCATGTCGACAAAGGCCTTCAGCATGTTTCGCGGAATAACCATATCCACAAACGTCATGGTCGTGATGGCGAGGTCCCTTGATTTGTCGATGACCTGGGTCGAAGACGCGCTATACGTCCTCATCAGATTTTCCTGCATGCCCGGATCGAACCCCCGTCCGGGCTGGAAGACATTCATGAGAACCAGGCCCACCACAACAGCCACCGCCGTGAGACCGACGAAATAGGCCAGCGTGCGGATGCCGATTTTTCCAAGCCGGCGGAAATCACCAAGGTTTGCCACGCCAAGCGACAGCGAAGAGAGAACCAGAGGAACGACGATCAAGAATAGCAACCTCAAAAATACCTGGCCCACCGGATCGGTGATGTTGGCAATCACGAAATGAAGCGCCGGATCGGAGGCGCTGTGTTCACCAATCCACATGTTGACGGCCAGCCCGGAGGCCAATCCCACGATCAGACCGATCAGAATTTTGGAATGCTGCTTCATGTATGAAAGCGCTCCATCTACCAAAAACCGGTCACCCTGCATAAAAAAAGGGGCAGGATGACCGGCTCCTGCCCCGCAAAACAAGAAAAGGAGTACCTGACTCTAGTTGGTTGTAAACGTCGCGGACTGAAGGACGGTGCCGGACGGGCCAACAATATCCACGCGCCATTCGCCCTTATTGCCATAGATGGTCTTGTAGGAATAGGTCCGCATGGAGTTGTACTTCAATTCCAGAGGCACATCGCCTGAAGAGGCGCCGTTGAGGTACCATTTCACTGTGATGGTCTTGCCCTGGCCGCCGGTCGCTTTGAGCCAGCAGTACACTTTTTCGGTGGACGAAGGAAAGGTGGTGCCCTCTCCCGTCACTTCCATGTTCTCCACCGCCGTTCCGAATTTGAGATCAACGATTTTGAGATCGCCATCGTTTTCACCGCCGGAGGTGCCCGACGCGGTCTCGGTCGATGCGCCCGACGAACCGCCTTCCACGGTGAACGAGGCCGACTTGAGTACCGTACCGCCGTCATCCACAACGTCCACACGCCAATTGCCGCCGTTGCCGTAGATGGTTTTGTACGAATATGTCCGCATACTGTTGTACGTAATCTCCAGAGGTATTTCTGACAACATCTTGTCATCGCGATACCACTTCATCATCACTGTCTTGCCCTGGCCGCCGGTCACTTTAATCCAACAATAGACTTTGTCAACCTCATTTGGAAACGAGGAGCTTTCCCCTGTGATGTTATTAGATTCAACACCCGTGCCAAACTTCATGTCGTCAACAGTCGTTTGGGCACTAAGGCTGTCTCCGACCGTTATCAGAAACGTGGTCAGGAGTAACGTGGCAAGTAAATTACGCATAAACCACCTCATTTTGGTTGTTGAGCACTTGCGATTATCACTTAATATAGCATAATATACCAAAATATCCAAGAACGATCAATTCTTGAGACTGAAAAAAGAGCCGTACGAACGAAGGCGGCGGTCGGCGGCGACAATGAAATGGCTTGATTTTCTAAGGACCTATCTGGTATATTAATTTTGTAACTTTTTTTTCAAAATCTTTGGTTATCAGATCCCCGGGAAAGACCGTTTATGGACAAAGACGATCCCGACGAGCAACTCCCATCACATCGTCTGCGAGGCATGGATGATGAGATGGAATTTCTTTTTTCCAATTTCTTCAATTCCAAATTTCCCCTACTTGTAAGCGCTGAGAAACGCTGGCACCCGCCGACGGATGTGCTTGAAACCGACGACGAGTATGTTGTCGTGATGGATTTGGCGTCCGTGAGACAGGATGATATCACGCTCGTTTATGAAGGAGGCGTTCTGTCGGTGACCGGCGTCCGCCATGAATTGGCCGTGGATTCCAAACGCCATTACCACAAAATGGAAATCGACTTCGGCCCGTTTGAAAGGCGCATCAAGATTCCCGCACGCATTGCCGACCAATCGATCAAAGCGAACTACGAAAACGGTTTCCTCGTGATTCGCCTGAAGAAAGACCACACACGGGCTTCGAAAATCACGAATATCATCATTGAGTAGATTCTCGCATGGCCGACTCCGTTTCCACATTGGATCAACCTGTCAACAACCTGGCGCCGATGGCGCCGGACACCCTGCCGATTCTTCCGCTTCGCGATATGGTCATCTACCCGTCGGTGGTCTTTCCCCTGGTCGTCACCGAAAAACATCTCGTCAAGCTCGTCCATGAGGCGCTTGTCGCCTCAAAACTGATTGCCGTATTCACGCAAAAGAACGCCGCCAAGGAACTGCCCGCGCTGGATGATTTATATGACACAGGCACGATGGTGACCATTTTGAAGATGTTCCAGGTGCCGGATGGGTCGGTGCGGTTGTTGATCCAGGGCATCTCCCGAATAAAGCTCGTATCCATGGTTCACGATTCGCCATACCTGGTCGGCCGGATCATCGAAATGCCCACGCCCGTTGTTCCAACCATGGAGCTGGAGGCCCTCAAGCGAGGCGCTTCCGACAGCTTCCAGAAGATGGTGACGTTGTCGCCCGTGTTGCCGGACGAACTCAAGGTTATTGTCGGCAATATCAAAGAACCGGACAAGTTGGCGGACATGATCGCGTCCAGCCTGAACATCGACGTGGCCGAGAAGCAAAAAATCCTCGCCGAAGCGGACGTCGGCGAACGCCTGACGCTCGTGATGACCGCGATCAACCGGGAAATTCAATTCCTGGAACTTAACGACAAGATCCAGACCGAGGTCAACGCAGAACTGAGCAAAAGCCAGCGGGAGTACTTTCTGCGCGAACAAATCAAAGCCATCCGGCATGAGTTGGGCGAGGACGAAGACGGTTCGGTTGAAATTGAGGAACTGGAAAAACAGATCGCGAAGGCCCGCATGCCGAAAGAGGCACGTGAGACGGCCAGGAAAGAGCTGTCCCGATTGAAACAGATGTCCCCCGCTTCCGCGGAGTATACCGTCTCCAAAACTTACATTGATTGGCTTCTCGAGTTGCCATGGCATACGCGAACCCAGGACCGGATTCAAATCAAGAAAGCGTCGGCCATACTCAACCAGGATCATTACGATCTCGAGGACGTCAAAAACAGGATTCTGGAATTCCTGGCTGTCCGCAAGCTCCGCAAGGACAGCAAGAGTCCCATCCTGTGTTTTCTTGGACCGCCGGGCGTAGGCAAGACTTCCCTGGGACGCTCCATCGCCAAAGCCATCGGACGTAAGTTTGTACGTTTCAGCCTTGGCGGCGTCAAGGACGAAGCCGAGATCAGGGGCCATCGGCGCACGTATATTGGCGCCATGCCGGGCAAGATCATTCAGGAAATACGGCGTTGCCAGAGTCATAATCCGGTATTCATGCTGGATGAGATCGACAAGATCGGACAGGATTTTCGCGGCGATCCGGCGTCGGCATTGTTGGAAGTCCTGGATCCTGAGCAGAACAGTTCGTTCAACGATCACTATGTTGACCTTCCTTTCGACCTGTCCAATGTGATGTTTATCGCCACGGCCAACGATCTTTCGCCGATACCGTCTGCGTTACTGGATCGTATGGAAGTGATCAGGCTGTCCGGGTATATTGCCGAGGACAAACTGCAGATCGCCAGGACGTATATCCTGCCGCGGCAGATCCGTGAGAATGGCCTCAAGCCCACGGACATTGACGTGAAGGATGACGCGATTCTTCATATCATAGAAGCGTACACCTGGGAATCGGGGGTGCGAAATCTCGAACGGGAAATTGCGAATATCTGTCGCAAGGTGGCGCGCAAGAAGGCCGAAGGCCAGAAGGCCCGTGTTTTGGTCAAACCCCCGGACGTACCCGGATTTCTCGGACCCCAGAAAGTGTTTCCTGAAATGGCGCGCCGCACTGAAGAAATCGGTATGGCGACGGGCCTGGCATGGACGCAGAACGGCGGCGAAATCCTTTTTATTGAAGCCCGGCAAATGGCCGGCAGCCGGGGTCTTCAACTGACGGGCCAATTGGGAAACGTCATGAAAGAATCGGCCCAAGCCGCTTTGTCGTATATCCGTTCGCGCGCGAAAGAACTCGGGATTGATCCGCGTGTTTTTACCAAGACCGACATTCATATCCACATACCATCCGGAGCCACGCCCAAGGATGGACCCTCAGCGGGCATCACGCTGACGACATGCCTGGCTTCCCTGCTTACCCAGCGCCCCGTAAGGCCTGACGTGGCCATGACCGGTGAAATCACTCTAAGGGGCAACGTGATGCCGGTGGGAGGAATCCGGGAAAAAGTCGTCGCCGCGCGGAGAGCCGGTATCACGACGATCGTACTACCCCGGCTCAACCGCAACGATCTGGAGGATGTGCCATCCTATATACGACAATCCCTGCAATTCGTGTTTGTCGATCACATGGACGACGTACTGGCCATTGCCTTGTCCGGCTTTTCACGCGGGACCAAACCGGCGCGACGGAACTCGCGATCCAACGACCGGCGCACCACATCCACCCTGCGGCCGCGTCCCGCGCGACGTGTTGTCAACCCGGACCGCCCAAGAACGTAGATTTCTCTTCACCGTTAACCATGGAACCGAGCTGGCATGAGAGTCCTCACCGGCCTACCCCGTTTTATTATCGTTGGGCTGCTATGCGCCCTCGGGCCCTGCCTCGGACTTATGGCCCAACGCTATGTCGTGGAGGTCCTCACGCCGGATCAGGGTCTCGCTTCCAACCAGACCTATCAGGTCATGCAAGACCGACGGGGTTTCATGTGGTTTGGCTGTACGGGAGGCCTTAGCCGGTTCGATGGATCGGAATTCAGAAACTTCACCGTTTCCGACGGATTGTTGCATTCTTCCGTTCGCTGCATGGCCGAGGATTACGACGGCCATTTGTGGCTTGGTGTTGTAAACGGACTCAACGTCATGTTTCGGCCGGATGCACGAAGCGACACGGTCGAACGGCTCCGAATAGCCACGCTTCACACATTCCGATCCCTCATCAATGACCTGCTGGTGGATTCGGAGGGACAATTGTGGATAGCCACCAATGATCGCGGCCTCTATCGGATCGATCCCCGCCATGCGTTGGATTCCGCGGCCATGGTTGCAACGATGTGGTCCTTCAATGAACAGAATGGGCTGACCAGGGACGGCATCCGGTACCTGTGTGAAACGCCCGGTACAATATGGATCGCATCTGAAAACGGATTGTATGCACTGGATCGAACCACGCGGCACATCCGCCGGTTTTCGACATCCGACGGCCTGCTTTCGGATATGGTTGTGTCGTTGTGCGCTGATCCACGCGGCACACTGTGGGTTGGAACGACCCGTGGCGTCAATTTCGTATCCATTGCGTCCAAAACTCTTCTTCCCCAAACCATGACGGACCGGACCGGCCTGCCCGGAAATTATGTGTATCATATCATGGCGGATCGCGATGGCCATATTTGGCTGGCCACCAAAGAGGGCGTTGTTCGGGCCGAGGCGCCCAACGCCGTGTTGCTCACCATGACAAGCCGCCATGGGTTATCCGAAAGCACCGTGCGATTTGTTGCCCAGGACCGGGAGGGCCAGATGTGGTTTGCCACGGACGGTGGCGGCATCAATCATCTGGTGACCGAGCAGTTTACGAATTACGGTATCGAAGAAGGATTGCCCGGCAAACTCATCCTCGCGCTGGAGGAAGACCATCGCCGGCGGCTTTGGATAGGCACGTCGAAAGGACTGGTCCGCATGGACGGTCAGACTTTCAAGACCTATACCACACGTGACGGTCTGGTGGACAATTCCGTTTGGGTCACCCATGAGGCCACGGACGGACGTTTGTGGATTGGAACCGAGGCAGGTATCAGCCGACTGGACGCTGCCACCATGCGCTTCACCAACTACTCTTACCGGGACGGGCTCAGCAAGGGCCGTTTTCAGGATATCATCGAGGACGCGGAAGGCTTTATCTGGTTTGCTTCCACACTGGGCATTTCGATCCTGGATTCAAAATCCGGCCGTTTCTCCAACTACGGCATTGACAACGGCCTGCCGTCCAATTATGTGCGATCGCTGTTCATGGATCGAAATCGCACCGTATGGATCGGAACCCGGGGAGGCGGTCTTGGCCGTGTCAACCGTCGCTCTTCCGACTCTATCGATGTGACATTGTATGATACCAACCATGGATTTCCCAACAACACGATCGGACAAATCCGGGAAGACGCACAGGGTATGCTTTGGATTGCAACGCATGCCGGCGTCGTGCAATTCGATCCGGCTTCCGCACGCGTCCTGCGCCATCTGACCGTCAAAGACGGCTTGTCCCACGACCACACGTCGGTCACCTTTCACGACGGAAAGGGGCGGTTGTGGGTGTGCGGCGATCGGGGTATCGATGTGGCCGAAATCGCCGGTGCCTCCGTCAGTGTTATTCGCCATTACGACAAGAGCGTCAGTATGATCGGGGAGGAAGTTTCTACAAACAACAGCGTCCTAGTGGACCACCGGGGGGTTTATTGGTTCGGATTCATCGGCGGCCTGACCCGGTTTGACCCCGCGGACGGAACTGTTGGTGTGCCGCCATTGGTCTACCTGCGCGGCATCAGCATTCGGGACCAGCAGGAACACGATCCGTATCGCGATTTCATTGATTCGTCCGCTTCCCACCTGGATCTTGTTCACTATCAGAATACGGTCACCTTTTATTATTCCGGACTTTCATTCAGGCATCCGCATCGAACGGTGTATCGGTACCGGCTGGATGGATTTGACGACCACTGGTCCGTCCCGACGCCGCGCCGCGACATCCGCTACACCAATCTTCCGCCGGGTTCCTATACTTTTGAAGTTCTGGCGGCCAATTCGGAAGGCGTTTGGAGCCTGACGCCGGCGGCCATCTCCGTGTCGATCAAACCGCCGTATTGGAACACGTGGTGGTTTCGGGGCCTGGCTGTCATTTGGGTTGTATTCAGCGCCTACAACCTTTACCGTTACCGCCTGCGTGCCGTCCAATACCGGAACCGTGAACTCGAGCGGCGCATCATGGAACGCACCACCGAACTGGAGGAAAAAAACGAACAACTTCGCGAACTGCACGCCCTCAAAGACGAGTTCCTCAATATCGCTGCGCACGACCTTCGCAATCCCCTCAATTCGATCATGTCGACGAGCCGGCTGATTCTTGATGAAGTCAGAGCTTCGAGATACCGCACTCAGGAATATCTCCTGGAGGACGCCGACCTGATTCACCGCGCTTCCGAGCACATGCTGGAGCTTATCAATAACCTGCTCGATATCGCCAAAATCGAAGCCGGCAAAGTCCAACTCGTGTGTGAGCCGCAGGACATGTCCGCGCTCCTGCGCGAACAGATTGAGGAAATGCGATGGATGGCGCGAAAGAAGGACATACGTATTGATTTTCAGCCGGGTTCGTCACGGTGCGTGGCCTTTGTGGATCGTGAGAAGATCTGGCAAATCATGAATAACCTGCTGAGCAACGCTCTCAAATTCACCGATCACGGTGGCACCGTGCGTGTGATGCTCGACCGCACCGATCACGAGATCATGGTTGTCGTGGCTGACACCGGCCGCGGCATCGCCAAGGAAAATCTAACCGAGGTGTTCAACAAATTCAGCAACCTCAGTCGTGTCGGCACCGACGGTGAGCGCGGTACCGGACTCGGTCTTGCCATTACAAGAAAACTCGTCGAACTGCACGGCGGCCGCGTGTGGGTTGAAAGCGTTGAGGGCCAGGGCGCCCGATTCCAATTCAACCTTCCCGTTGGCACCACGGCTTCACCCCAACCCACGGAATCCCAACCATGATGTCTCCGGAACCCGAACGCCCAAAAGTCCTTTGCGTGGACGACGAAATGTCCATCCTGAACGTTTTGAAACGCGGACTGTCAGAAGAATTCACAGTCCTGACGGCGCCCGGCGGGCAGGCCGCCATGGACATGCTGGTATCTGATTCCGAAATCGTCGTTCTCATTTCGGATCAAAAAATGGAAGGTATGACGGGAATTCAGTTCTTCCAGGAATCCCAGCGCGTGCGCCCGGACGCCATGCGGATCATGCTGACGGCTTACACGGACGTGGACATGATCCTCGACGCGATCAACAAGGGCCACATATATCATTTTATTCTCAAACCGTTCGAACTCGAAACCATCAAGATCACCACGCGCCGGGCCATCGAGCACTTTCGACAGAAAAAAGTACTGGAAAAGACAAACCGCGATCTGGCGGCCGCCCGGGCTCACATCCTGAAATCGGAAAAAATGACGCTGATGGGCCGATTGATGGGCGGCATCACCCATGAGCTGGGCAATCCCGTTTCCAACATTCTCCAGGCGTCCGTACTCGCCCAGCATGAATGGGCCCAACTCAAATCCATTTTTCACAGGTGTTTTCACGCCACCACGATGGATGAATATGTTCAGATCAAGCAGCAAATCCTGACCGACAATTTCAAACAGAGCCTGGAAGATTACGAACACGTCCTTCGGACCATTCAGAATTCGACGGACTACGTCAAGGAAATCATGCAAAATCTGAAAAGTTTCGGAAAGTTTGATGAGTCCGAATGGACGGGCGTGCACCTGAATGATGCCATCGAACGGGCGGTCAACCTCATCTACCCCAAGTTCAAGTATGCGATCCGTTTCCACAAGAACTACGGCCCGTTGCCGATGATCACCGGCCTCGCCGGTCCACTGACTCAGGTCATGATTCATTTGCTGCACTTCGCCGCCCAATCGTTCGAACACGAGGGGGACGTGTGCGTTACCACCTGGTGCGAAAACGGCCGCGTGAAAACGTCCATACGTTATAACGGCGTGCCGGTGGCCTCGAGCGACCTGCAGCAATTGTTTGACATCGAGCGGGATGAACACCACACCAACATCGGTCTTGCCATTGCCCAAAATATCATCGAAAAACACGGTGGTACCATTGTAGCCACAACCGCCGAGAACGAAACAACAGATTTTCTAGTGGACATACCGGTGGTCACACCATCTGCCCTATGACTTTCGAGACGTTCTCGCACGACGCGGCCACGTGGCTGAATCGCCCATGCTTGTCAGCCGACATCCGGATCGGCGCATGGCTGGCCGCCGCCAACGCACTCGCCCAACAACGCCCCACCCAATGGCTGCTGGAAATGGGATTGACGCAAGGGATGCCGGTGCTGGCTTTGAAGGAAATTCTGCTCCAGAACTATCTCTTTTGCGGCTTCCCGTCGGCCATCGAAGGATTGATTGTGTTGGGCAGGGTTTTGGAACATCGGGGGATTCCAAACGACGATTTTCGAGATGAACGTTCGGTCGATCGAATGTCTGCCGATGGTGAAGCGTTGTGCCGCCGCATTTACGATAAGAATTTTGACCGGCTGGCAGCGCATTTTCAATCGTTGAGCAAGGATATGTTTGCGTGGATGATTCAGGAAGGGTACGGCAAAGTACTCAGCCGGGGCATTCTTGGGGCGCCGGCGCGCGAATTCGCCGTTATGGCGACCCTGGCGGTCACCCGACGCGAAAGACAACTCATCTCACATCTCAAAGGGGCCCGGCATGTTGGCGCCTCGTTGGAAGGCATTCGAGAGTGTCTCGAGTCCCAACGTCTGCTCGTTTCCGAGGACACCGTGACGTTGTCGCTGGAGATTCTCGAACAGACTTTCCCGACCGGGACGTCACGGTCGTGAGTATTCCGCACGAACCCATGCTGGCCGGGCGCCGGATTCTGGCCATTGATGATGATGAGGACATGCTCGCGACCGTCCGGATGATGCTCCAGGCTGCCGGGGCGGAGTGTGAAACGGCCAAAGACGGACGGGCCGGCCTCGCGGCCCTGCCGTCGTATCAGCCACACATGATCCTGCTGGATCACATGATGCCTCAAATGGCCGGCCCGGAGGTCTGCCGCGCCATCCGCACCGAATCGACGTACGCGGCGTGGCGACATATTCCGATTCTGATGCTGACGGCCAAGACCGATAACATCGAAGAACAGCAGACGCTTTTTCAACTCGGCCTGGACGCCTACCTGGCCAAACCGTTTGGTTTCCGCGAACTCATCAACGTGATGTCCAATATCTTCACAGTGCAGGATGTACGGGCTGAGAATTCACGCCTGCATGGCGAAATCCTGCAGGTACGAAATTACCTCGAGTCGATATTCGATCACATCACCGACATCGTCAGCGTGCAGGACACTCTTTTCCGTATTCAGACTCACAACCGGTTTGCGGCGCAACAAGGATCCGGAGAACCGTTGATCGGACAGCGCTGCCACGAGGCGTATTTTGGCCGTTCTTCGCCATGCCCCCGGTGCCCGGCCGTACGAACCCTGGCCGACGGCGTGCCGCAGACTTCGGAATGGACGACGGACGGCGCGGAACGTACGGTGGAAGTCGATACGTACCCGATTCGTTCGGCCGCCGGCGAAATCACGACGTTTGTCGAAATCATCAAAGACACCACCGAACGGAATCGCCTGCAACGACGGTTGGGCGAATCGTCGAGACTGGCCAGTCTCGGTACGCTCGCGGCCGGCGTCGCGCATGAGATCAACAACCCGTTGTGCATCATACTCGGCTTTGCGCAGTCGCTCAACCAGGATACGACGCTGCCCGAGACGACGCTGAAAGAACTGGCCATCATTGAACAGGAGGCCATGCGTTGCGCGCGCACCGTGCAGGACTTGCTGTCGTTTGCCAAACCATCGGCCCCCCATCGCGTCGCCGTCCATGTCGTCGAAATCGTGCGCCAGTGCCTCTCTCTGGTCGGCCAGCTGCTCAAGAAAAACGGGATCACCGTTGAAACGGATTTTTCGGACCCCACGCCTTCCGTGTCCGCCGACCTTTCAAAAATGCAACAGGTGTTTGTCAATATCCTGATCAACAGCATTCAGGCCATGCCGTCCGGCGGCCGATTGACGGTATCCGTGCGACTCGATCGCGCCGCATCCCGCCTGATAACGGACTTTCGCGACACCGGCCTCGGCATCCGGCCGGAAGACCTGGCTCGCGTCTTCGATCCCTTTTTCACTACGAAATTCGGGACGGGCACCGGCCTGGGGCTGGCGATCAGCCGCGCGATCGTCGAGGAACATGGCGGCGTCCTGTCCATGACGAGTACGCTTCACGTTGGCACGACCGTCACCGTATCCCTTCCACTTGACCAGCAAATTATGTAAGGTATGGCATGAAAGAACGGATCCTTGTCGTCGATGACGAAAAAAACATCCTTGCTCTCTTCCTGAAAATCCTGACGCCACAAGCGGTGGCCGGCCAGGATGGCGGGGACGGCTCTCCTGCCGATCTTGAAATTGTCACGGCTGTTTCCGCCGACGAAGGCTGGGGGTTGGTTCAACAAAAACGGTTTGACCTCATCATTTCCGACCTGGCGATGGAGGGCATGGACGGCATGGCTTTTCTGCAGAGGGTCAAATCCCTGCACCCGGAAATTCCTTTTCTGATGCTGACGGGCGTCGGCACGCTGGATGACGCGGTCAAAGCCATGAAGCTGGGCGCCTTCGACTATCTCACCAAACCGTTTCAGCGCGAGGAACTCCTGTTGACCATCCGCAAAGCCCTTGCGTTCAGCCGGCTGCATTCCGAAGTCAAAGCGTTGCGTGAGCGCCTCAACGAAAAGGAAGGCGCCGGCTTTTACCAAATCATCGGCAAGAGCAAGGCCATTACGAAAATATTCGAGATGATCCGTGTCGTGGCCAAGAGTGATTCCACGGTGCTGATCGACGGGGAAAGCGGAACGGGCAAAGAGCTGATTGCCAAAGCCATTCATCAGGAAAGCGCCCGGCGCGGCCAGGCGTTTGTGGCGGTCAATTGCGGCGCCCTTCCGGAGACCCTGCTCGAAAGCGAGTTATTCGGTCATGTCCGCGGCGCCTTCACGGGCGCCACCGCCGACAAACGGGGGTTGTTCAAAGAAGCCGATCACGGCACGATTTTTCTCGATGAAATCGGCGACGTCAGTCCTTCCATCCAGTCCAAACTGCTGCGGGCGCTGCAGGAAAAGGAAATCCGTCCGGTCGGCAGCAACGTCGGAATCAGGGTCGACGTCCGGATTGTCGCCGCCACCAACCGGCCGCTTCCGCAGATGCTCGTCAACAAGCAGTTTCGTGAAGATCTGTATTACCGTCTCGCGGTGATCACCATGTCCCTGCCTCCCCTGCGGGATCGCAAGGAAGACATTCCGCTGCTGGTGAACTACTTCCTCGGCAAGTACTGCGCAGAGAATGGCAAAGAGCCCCGAAGCATCAGCGATCAGGCCATGGCGGCTTTGCTGGAACATGACTGGCCGGGCAATATCCGAGAATTGGAGAATCTCATTGAACGACTGGTCGTGATCTCGTCCGATGACCGGATCGATACAAACCATCTTCCGAAAGAACTGGTGCGAAAACTCCAGCGTTCGCACACCACGCTGACGACGGCCTCGGCCAGCACGTTCTCGGCGCTCAACCGATCCATTCATCCGAAAAGCGAATTCAAATTCAGCGACGACCAGACTGAGACTATTCACGATTTGCTGAAACAGAAGGAAACCCTCAAGGACATAACCGACACGATCACGCGTGAAACCGAACGCATCGCCATCGTCCGCATGCTCCATGAGACCGCCGGCAATCGTGCGGAAGCGGCCCGTCGTCTCGGCATCAGCCGCCCATCGCTTTACAGCAAGATGAAGGAGTATAAAATCGCATGAGCCGCATCACGGGCGTGGGCCTCGATATCATAGAGATTGAGAGGATTCGTCACAGTTGTGCCCGGTTTGGAAACCGCTTCCTTGAGCGGATCTACACCGATGAGGAACGCCGGTATTGCTTTGCGAGGAAGAACCCCTACCCTTCCCTGGCGGTGCGTTTTGCCGCCAAGGAGGCTTTTGCCAAAGCCATTCGTCTGGGTTCGGACAACACGCTGGCATGGACCGATGTGTCGGTTCTGGCGGGGCCCAGGGGCATTCCCGAACTCAAGCTGGCCGATTTCCTTGCGGAGGAACTGAGGGGATTCGAACTTCACCTCAGCCTTTCCCATTCCCATCTCTTTGCCAATGCCGTGGTGATCATTGAGCGGCGCGGTTGAGTTTCAGCCGGGCAAAAGCATCATCGTGGCGATACCGAGGTAAATAAGAATACCAAGCGTGTCGTTGGTCATGGTGACAAACGGCCCGGCCGCCAGGGCGGGATCGACATGAAATCGTTTGAGCAACAGCGGGAACAAGGTGCCATTGAAGGCGGCAAAGAACACGACACACACCAGCGCCGTACCAACCACCATGGCAATGTGCACGTCCCCGATCCACAACGACACCACGCCCGAGAGGATCACTCCCAACACCACCCCGTTGATGCCGGCCACGCGGATTTCCTTGAAAATCTGTCGGCGCATGTCGATCAGGCTGATTTCGCCGGTGGCCAATCCGCGAATAACGATCGACGAACACTGGATGGCGATATTGCCAGCCATGGCCATGATGATCGGCACAAAAAACGCCAGGGCGAGAATGGAATTGAGCGATTTTTCAAAGCGGCTCAACACGAATGCCGCAACGAGTTCGCCGGCCAGCGCCGTGAAGAGCCACGGCAATCGTGACCGGGAGATCCGGAACGTCGACGTTTCCGTGACCTGTTCGTCCACGGATCCGGCCATCCTGGAAACGTCTTCCGACGCTTCCTGTTCGATGACATCGATGACATCGTCGATGGTGATACGGCCCACCAGCCGGCCGGAAGCCGTGACCACCGGAAGGGTGACCAGGTCGAATTTCTTGAAGAGTTTCGCGACCTCTTCCTGGTCCATGTCGGCCCGCGCAAAGACCACATCCGCGTTCATCACGGCGGATACCAGGCGGTCCGGCGGCACCACCAGCAGCGTTTCGGCCGACAACACGCCGACCAGATGCCCGTTCTGGTTGACCACATACACGTCGTAGATCTTTTCGACTTCCGCGGCCTTGACGCGGATTTCTGCAATGGCTTCCGTCACCGTCTCCGAATCAAAGACGTCGACGTACTCCAACTGCATGATGCCGCCGGCGGAATCCTCCTTGTATTGCAGCAGTTCCTGGACTTCCTGCGCGTCCTCTTTGTCCAGCTTCTCGAGTACGATCTGTTTGGTCGCGTCGTCAAGTTCCTGGACGATATTGGCGGCATCGTCCGAATGCATGGCATCGACGATTTCCGTGATTTCGTGTTCATCGAGACCTTCCAGGATGTCCTCGCGGGAGGCGCTGTCGACCTCCAGGATGACATTGGACGCCTTTTCGGTATCCAGCAACTGGAAGACATAATTGCGCTCATCCTCGTCGAGATGATCCAGAATTTCAGACACGTCGGCCGGGTGGAGATCCTGGAGGATATTGCGAAGAAGCAGTTCCGCCCTGGAATCCACCAGATCCTTGATGTCGTCGACAAACGCCTTGTCGATTTCTATTTCGGCTTTTGCGCGGGCCATGTCTCAGGATGTCTGCAACATATCGGAGAGTTGGATGAAGGCTTCGACGGTCAGGTCTTCCGGACGCTGTTGCATGTCGAAAGGCAGCGAGCGGTCATTCAGAATGCCGGCCAAAGAATTGCGGAGCATCTTGCGCCGCTGATTGAACGCCCGCCGGACAACCTGCCGGAAGCGAGTCTCGTCCTGCGGAGTTTTGTGAAAAGGGCGAAGCCGCATGCTCACGATGGACGACGTCACTTTGGGGCGTGGAAAAAAAGCCCCCGGTGGCACATCAAAAAGTAGTGAGCAATCCGCATGATAACGGCAAAAGACCGACAGGATGCCATACGTCTTCGATCCCGACGCAGCCACGATACGCCGGGCGACCTCTTTCTGCACCATAATGACGGCATTGGAAACGACGTTTTTCCACTCCATCAGGCGAAACAAAATGGGACTGGATATGTGGTAAGGCAAATTGCCGATCAATTTCGTCGGATAACTCAGGCCCAGCTGTCGGGGATCGACTTCGAGAATGTCCGCTTCATGTAACTCCAGCCGTCCGCCAAATTCACTTCGTAAAGCGGGCGTCAGCGAACGGTCGACTTCCACTCCCACCACGCGGGCGGGCGTTTCCAGAAGCCGCTTCGTCAGGGCGCCGCGGCCGCAGCCCACTTCCAGCACGACGTCGCCCTCTTGTATGCCCAGGGCATCGACGATTTTTTGCGCCAGGTTGATGTCGATCAGAAAATTCTGACTGAATCGCTTCTTGGGAACTGCTCTTTCCGTCACGAGGAAGACCGGTGCGTTGGGAATGTGTCCCATCATGTTAAGCAAAACACCAAGTTTATTCAAGCGATTTTCCCATCCGGATGCCTTGAAATAGAATATTTCAAATATTTTTTTCTTGCGTTCGTCCACCCCTCATGGTATATTTCGAACGTTCGTTCGAAGGATGATTTTATGAGTACCATAAGCCCCACCATGTTTGAAACGGCGACCCGCGAAGACGACGGTCTGTCCACCGAGAGATATGGTGAGAAGCTGCGGGATATCCTTGAGCGCGCCACGTCCCTTTTTGCACGAAATGGTTACCACCACACGTCCGTACGCGATCTTTCGCGCGAAATGGACATCAGCCTGGCCGGCCTCTACTACTATTTCAAAACCAAAGAAGAACTCCTGTTCCTGATTTCAAAATATTCGTTTGACACGGTGCTGTCCTCCCTCGATTCGGCCATCGAGGACGTCGACGATCCGGTTGAGCGCCTGCAGGCCCTTGTTCACAATCATCTGCAGTACTTTGTCAATCACCTGGACGCCATGAAGGTCCTCGCCCACGAATCCGACTCCCTGACCGGCGATTTTTTTACCGCCATCAATGAGAAAAAGCGTCGATACCTCGAAACACTCGAGGGCATTCTCCTTGACATTCACCGCCTGCGGAATCCCAACGCGCGTATGAGCTCGGCCATCCGCATTTCGGCGCTTTCATTGTTCGGCATGATGAACTGGACCCATACGTGGTTCAAGCCGGGCAAAGACGACAGCACGCCGGCCACGATCCGTCGGATCGGCGAGCAGATGCTGGCCGTTTTTCTGCGCGGCTATTTGAATGCTGACTGATCTTCATTATTCATCATAACCAAAGGGTTATCCCATGCTCAAAGCCCACGTATCCACATTCAGCGATTGGGTGGATCTTTTCCAGGAATGGAAAAAAGACATCGGCTTCGACGAAAAAACGTTCAAGCGATTTCTCCCCCACTACGTGCTCGAACCCAAGTATGCCTCGTGCCGCAGTTCCGAAATCGAGTTCGGCGATTTCCGCGGCGATCGCAAATGGGAGCGCGTGCTGGATATCCCCAACCAGGGCATCCGCGATGCCCTTCAAACGCTGATCGTATTTCAGGGCGACACGGAGTTTGCTTCCGTCGAACAACAGCGATTGCTGGTGGACAAGGCGCCCAGTGACTACGATTTGTATGCGTTGATGCGCGTCAATGCGGAAGAAATGCGCCATGGGTGGCAGATGAGCCATATCCTGGTGGATCACTTCGGCGACGCGGGCCGAAAGGAGGCCATGAAACTGCTGGAACGCCGCGCCTTCGAACAAAAACGACTGCTCGGATCGTTCAATGAAATCGTGGACAACTGGCTGGATTTTTACACCTATACCGAATTCATCGATCGCGACGGTAAATTCCAACTCAAGATGCTCAGTCATTCGGGTTTCATGCCTCTGGCCATGAGCATGGGCCCCATGCTGAAGGAGGAGGCGTTTCACCTCGGCACAGGCAACAACGGCCTGAAACGAATTCTGAAAGCGGGTCTGATTCCGGTCGACATCATGCAGAAATATTTCAACAAGTGGGTGCCGACGGCCTACGACCTTTTCGGAACGGACGGATCCTCCAACGCGCACTGGGCTTATGTCTGGGGCTTGAAGGGACGTTTTAATGAAGACGAAACGGATCAGGAAGCCGACAAGCAAAGGCTCAACGAAATGGCACGCGGCATGTACATCGATGAAATCTCCAAGCTGGTTGAAGACATGAACACGCTCATTCCGCGCGATCATCCGAAGCTTGTGGTCCCCAGCGTCAAGTTCAACCGCAGCATCGGACAATACGCCCGGATGCCATACAACGTCAAAGGCGACCTCATGGATGCTGAGAAGTTCGAGGGCTACAAAAAGAGCGTGTTGCCCAGCGACAAGGACAAGGAGACGCTGCGAAGTATTTTCAAGGAAAACGACCAGTGGATTGAATTCAAACCGCTGAAACTGGACAATTGACGAAACGGTTTTTCAGGAACGCCGGCCCCGTGCCGGCGTTTTTTTTTGGCGTAAGAATTTGCTTGATAGCCATACCGGGAATGGGTAAGTTTTTCCTGATCAGAACCCTTTTCCAGAAAGGAGGTGATCGAGTCTCGCGGCCTCGCGAGGCGCCATGTCGCTTGCTACGATTTTTCGATTCATCATCATCATTCTGACCGGTCTTTGCGGCCTGGCTGTTTCAACGCCTTCGGCGGCCCAGGTGAAGCTCGTCCTTGATTTCGACGACTCCAACTACGTGCTCAGAAAGGACGCGGTCAATGGCCGGGAAAATCCCGAGTACTGGTCGCCGGCGTTTTTTGAAAAATCCCGGCTCGATCTCGCCTACCGGCCCGACCCAAGCCCTTCCGGCGGTCGTTATCTTCGCCTCAACGGTATTTCCGATTTTATCAAATTGCCCGCCAATACGGCGACCCAGATCAAAGGCGAAGTCGCCTATTCCGTGTCCTGCTGGCTCTACCTGCCCGCCGAACACACCGATGGCGATATCATCAACGCCAACGACCAGTTCCTTTCCGGCTATCGTTTTTTCATCGAAGACAATACGCCCAAAATCGAAATGATCGAGGGTACTTCCGAAGTGTTCTCATCCGGGTTCCGGATGGAAGCCCGCCGGTGGTACCATGTGGGATTCTTCTGTGACGGCGTCGGCGACACCATTCTAATGTACATCAACGGATCGATCGTCACCGCGTCGGATTTTACCAAGGTCACTCAGGTGAATACAGGACCCAGCGCCTGCATCGGAGCCCGGTTGTCTTCGCCGAATCCCAATTTTCTTCGCGCGAACATGGATGACGTGCGATTTTTCCTGGGCAAGGACACCATTTTCGAAAGCGTTTCTCAAATGACCGGCCTGATACCGGATCGAATTCGCAAACGTCGGCCGGAACTCGTCGAGTACGTATTGGCCCAGAATTATCCAAATCCTTTCAATCTGGCCACAACCGTCAGTTTTGAACTTCGAAAAAACGGTTACGTCACGTTGCAAGTCTTCGATATTCTTGGCAATATGGTCAAAACCATCTTTGAAGGCGAATTGGGTCCCGGCACGCACGATTATGTGTGGGAAGCGGAAGACAAGAACGGAGGCCCCATGTCCAGCGGCATTTATTTCTTACGCATGAATTTTGAGGGAGCTATCCAAACCAAAAAAATGATTCTTGTGAAATGAGCGTTTGCGGCTCAAACGAATGGGAGTTCATCATGCTCACCCGTTTTAAGTTATTCGCCATCGCTGTCGGCGTGGCCGTGTTTTTTCTGGCCGCGGGACAGGCGCCGGCCCAGAGTCTCGTGTCCGTCACCAATCTGCCGGCCAACCGGTTTTTCGGAAACGGGGTAAGTGGTTCTTACGGGCTGGCGGCCACAGGGCCGGCAGCGGACAGCGGTCTGTGGATTTCCAGCAATTGGTCATCCGACCCTATTGATTGGAATTATCATCTGTACAACGTCAACACGGCCGGTGTGCCATCGGACAGCATTTTTCCGAGAGCCAGTTATCCGGGAAAATATCTGCTGGAGTCCTATGGTTTGGGTTATGATGGAGAGAATTTCTGGTACGTGAAGCGCCGGACGATTGGCGGTAACGGTTCGTGCATGATATTCAAAATCACGCCCACCGGGACTATTCTGGACTCCATTCCGCTGTCGTGGGGTTATGTGGGAGGCGTATGCTGGGCGGATTCAGGACTGTGGTTCTGCAGATATTATCCCAACGACAGAGCGGGCCTATTCAAAATCGATGTGAATTCCCGCACCATTGTGGATTCCATACCGACCTACGGTACCCAACCGCTTGGTGTGGCCGCCAACGATGAATACATGTTTTATGTAATGGATGACAACGACGGCAACGACGAGCGCATTTACGCGTACGATCCGGTCGAAGGCGACACGGCGTATTCCATCGCTTTGCCGGAACGCTCAAGCGGCGTGAGCCCCAAAGGCATGGCGTGGGACGGTGAATTCCTCTGGCTGCTGGCGCGTCCGGTCTCGGGCAACGTGTATGCCCTGTACAAGTACGATTTGGGGGGATCGGGCACACCTCAACTCACGCTAAACGGCACGGGGTATGATTTCTCGAATACGAAAATTGGCCAGCCGAGCAGTCACGATGTGACCCTAACCAATACCGGCACCGGAAACCTTTTCGTCACGGCGGTCGGTCACAATAATGAAGCATTCTATCAAACGCTGGTCACCCCCGATACGCTCGCGCCCGCGGAGTATGTCACGTTCCAGGTCTTTTTTGATCCGAATGCGTATGGCGATGAGATCGATACGCTGAAAATCTATTCCAATGATCCCAACAAGCCGATCGCCCGGTTTGCGCTGCATGGCAAGGGCGTTTTCCCGACACAAGAAATCAGCCTGTCGGCGACATCCCACAATTTCGGAGCCGTGCTGAGGGACCCGCCGGCCGAGGCCACCAACGTCTGGAATCTGGACGTCACCAACCAGGGTGTCCTGCCATTGGTTCTCGATTCCGTCTATTTTTCCAATCCCGATTTCTTCCTGTCCGGCGCCGTCACGTACCCCCTGATCATCGATTCCGTGAGCCTGACGCGCCTGCGCATCGCCTTCAACCCGTCGGAGGTGGCGACGTATACGGATACGATGACCCTCGTATGCAACGACAGCAACGAGGCGCTGGTCATGGTGATGCTCCAGGGTTCCGGCTTCGATTCCAGTTATTCCTACAGCCAGGTTTTCTGGACATTTATGGCGCCGGACAACCCCGGCACTTCCTCGGACGATTATTCGGTGGAAGCCATTCGTGCGATTCCCGACGTCACCGGGGACGGTTTTGACGATGTGCTGATCGGCACGGAAAACTACTATGTGCTTTGCGTCAGCGGCAATGCCACCGGCACGACCGACACGATCTGGTCCTTCAACACGGGTCTGGACAACAACAATACGGGTTCCCTCGGCACCAATGGCGACGACGCACAGAAGGCCTTGCAGGTCGTGACGGACCTGGACGGCGACGGCTTTTTTGATGTCGTGGCCGGATATGGCGGCGGCAACGAGGGCGTTTACGTTCTGAGCGGAAAAACGGGTGAGGTGATCTGGTCATTCAACGATCCCATCAACTACGCGCTCGGTGATATCAACGCCGTCTACGCCAGGGAAGACTTCAACGGCGACGGGAAGCCGGACGTGCTCGCGACGGGCAGCGCCACGGACGAGGGCGGCACGACGGGCCGGCGCTCGGTCTACTGCTTCGACGGCGTCGATGGCGGCACGATATGGACGTTCTTCACGGGCGCCTTTACACGGGGCGTCGTTTCCATCGGTGACGTCAACGGTAACGGCAAGCCGGACGTGGTCACGACCACCGGCGATCCACGCAACAGCGTCATCGGCATCGACGGCCTTGCCGGAACGCAATTGTGGGAATTCCCCGTCGAATCCGGCATCTACGGCGCCAAAGAACTGGCGCCTTACCCAATCCCCGATTCGACAGCCGATGTCATTGTGGCCGGTTCTACAAAGTACATTTATCGCCTGGACGGCACGACCGGCGCTCAGCGATGGAGGTACACGATCGGCACGTCGATCTTCATCAACCAGGTGATCCTGCTGGATGACGTGAATGGCAACGGGTACGCCGACGTCATTGCGCCGCTCACGGGCAGTACGGCGATCATGTGTATTGATGGACAGACCGGCGCCGCGATATGGAACAACGCCCTGCCGATGCAGACGTTTGGCGCGGCACGCATTCCGGACATTAGCGGCGACGACATCAACGACGCCGTTTACGTCTCCCATGACAACCGGGTGTACCTTGTCAATGGCGCCACCGGCGCCGTTATCCATAGCGGCTTTTCCTTCGGGACCGGCGGCAATAATGACGCGGCCGAGTCCGTGAACACCATGAATGACGTGGACGGCAACGGTAGTTTTGAGATTCTCGCCGGATCCCGCAACGGCATGTCGGCGGCCATTTCCGGAGGCGACATTCTGAGCGACATTTTGCGCCCCCACCGCGTTCCGGAGAAGCTGGAACTTTCCCAGAATTACCCGAATCCTTTCAACCCGGCGACGACCATATCGTTTGTTCTTCCAAAGACGACGACCGCGACTCTGAAGATTTACAACGTCATGGGACAGGAAGTCCGGACGCTCTTCAGCGGTGCGCTGTCGGCCGGAACGCATGATGTTGTCTGGGACGGTCACGACAGCGCCGGACGCCCCCTGGCGAGTGGCATCTATGTATACCGGTTGCGCACCGCACAAGGAACGGCATCCAGAAAAATGTTATTGATCAAGTAGACCTGAAAGCAAAGCGGGCGGCCATTATTCACCGGGTCTGGACGAAGCCGCCCGGACCCAAGAAAAAGGAACCGGCATGGGACTCCTACATGTCCTCCATTATTTCCCCTGGCTTATTTTGTCCGTGGGCCTCTGGATGGCGTCGCCCTTGAGCGGCCAGCAGACGCAAAAAGATCAATTGAAAAATGGCCATCACGAAGTCCAGGATCAGAAATTCGTGCCCATCGATCGCGCCGCCATGCCCGTCTCGCCGGCCTACCGGATCGAGCGGGGGAATTTCTTTTCCGTTCAGGTGAACGTGAACAGCAACGGCGAGAATATCGTCGGTGACGCCGCCAACGAACCTTCGATTGCCGTTGACCTGTCCAATCCGAATCGCATGGCCATCGGCTGGAGGCAATTCAATACGATTTCCAACAGTTTTCGCCAGGCGGGATATGGCTACACGACCAATGGAGGCCAGTCGTGGACGTTCCCCGGCGTCATACAGCCGGGCATTTTCAGGTCGGATCCCGTCCTGGATTCCGATTCGACCGGGAATTTCTATTACAACAGTCTCACGTCATCATCCGGCAATTACTCATGCCAGGTGTTTCGCTCCTCCACGGGAGGATCCACATGGGATGCCGGCACATTTGCCCAGGGCGGTGATAAGCAATGGATGATTATTGACCGCACCCATAGCGTCGGGAATGGGAACATATATTCATCATGGACTTCGTACTACAGTTCCTGTTATCCGGATTTCTTCACGCGGTCCGTGGATGGCGGCGATCTCTATGAGCCATGCGAACTCATCCCGGAAGATCCATTCTGGGGCACCCTGGCCGTGGGACCGGATGGCGAGTTGTATGTGGGTGGCGTGGCTGGCCAGCAGATTTCCGGATTCGTCGTTGCGAAATCGTTGACGGCGCGGGATTCGGATGACGTCGTTATGTGGAACACACCGTCTTTTGTGGATCTCGACGGTGACTTGTCTTTTTCCACCGGTCCAAACCCGGGCGGACTCCTGGGACAGACGTGGATAGCGACAGATCAATCCGATGGTTCGGGCAGAGGCAACGTGTATATCCTCGCTTCCGTCGACCGGCAACTCACGATCGGCGATCCCCTGGATGTCATGTTCGCCAAAAGCACCGATGGCGGCGAGACGTGGACGTCTGCGCATCGGGTGAATGACGACGTCAGTACGACGGCATGGCAGTGGTTTGGCACGATGTCGGTGGCGCCCACCGGACGAATCGACGTTGTATGGCTGGACACGCGGGACAATCCCGGCACCTATTTGTCGTCGCTCTATTATGTCTATTCGACGGATGAAGGCGAATCATGGGCTCCAAACATCCGCTTGTCCGATGCGTTCAATCCGCATCTCGGTTGGCCGCAACAAAGCAAGATGGGCGACTATTTCCACATGATTTCCGACAGCAACGGGGCGCACCTCGCATGGGCGGCGACCTTTGGCGGAGAGCAGAATGTTTACTATGGGAGGATTTCATTTCCTCTGGTCGGAATCGCGGACAAGCCGGGCCGTCATCCGACGGCATTCTCTCTGGGTCAGAATTTTCCAAATCCCTTCAACCCATCCACACAGATTGAATTTCGGCTTCCCGGCGCGCAGCACGTCACGTTGACGATTTTCAACGTGCTGGGCCAGGAAGTGCGTCGATTGGCGGACGGTGTGGCGCCGGCCGGTCTCAACCGGATAACATGGAACGGTTTGAATGACGCCGGCACCGCCGTGACGAGCGGACTGTACGTTTACCGGCTGGACGTCGCCGGGCGCAGTGAAACCAGGAAAATGCTGTTGATCCGTTGAGGCTGTAATTCTTGACAAAGGCCGCCCGAACGTGTATATTGGCCGGTCTTTAAGACGGCGCATTCGTCTAACGGTTAGGACGCAGCCCTCTCAAGGCTGTAATACGGGTTCGATTCCCGTATGCGCTACTTTTCGGGCATGTAGTCCGGTCGAGTTCTCGGCCGGATTTTTTTGTTGTTTCAGGATAGGGCAAGAGTCATTCCTGCGGCTTCCGAATCATGGCTGTTTCCGTCCACGTCCACGGCCGGTTTCAATTCTGAACCATAGAAATCGAGAACCAAAAACCCGACGCTGTGTTGGCGCAGGAACTTGAAACCATCCAGACCGCGGCCGCGCAGGTTTTGCCAGAGGATGCTTTCGGATTTCGTGGAACGCCGGAGATGGGTCAGGGATGAGGTTGCTAAACCAAATCTCCCTTAAACGCCCTCTGCATTAGGCTCTGAAACAAATTCTCCAATTCCATTTCCGAGGCGCGCTGCTTCACGCGTAAGGCTTCAACTTTTTCAACAAGCGCGGCGAATTTTTGTTGTAAGGAAAAAGGAGGAACAATAATTCGTACCTGTTTGACATAGTCCGTCGGGACACGTTGTTGACCAGCAGTTCCGCCCATATGCTTCGCAGCGTCTTTTCTAAATGCGTCTCTTCGTATGAAACCAAAGATAAAATCAGACAATATCCTTTCCCCAGGACGTATCACATGAAACTCTGTGGAACCAAAGCCGGTGTCATTAGTCAGATTTCTTGCAACCGCTGCCTTGCCATTCTCCATGCAAGGTGTAATCTTTGCAAAAAGGACATCTCCGTTTTTGAAATATGTATAACCTTTTCGAACTTCGCTATATTTTCGAATTTCGGGAGAGACAATCCCTCCTTCTACATCATCAACTGCTGACATTGGAACAAACGTAACATCAAAATCGTCTCCGTTTGTATTTGTCATACGGGGGTTGATTTCACAGACTGATTCTAAATCAACCACCTCCCACCCTTTCGGATTCGTCACAGGATCGCCGAACATTTCCAGAAATGTGGACTGGAGGAATTGCTCGGTGAGCTGATTGGCCTGGCGGCGCTTTTCACGCGCGGCATCGGCCTTTTCAAGTATCGCGGCGATGCGCTTCTGGATGGGAAGAGGAGGGAGAGTTATCTTTATTGAACCCAGCTTTTCTTTTGATATTTCTTTGAAAGTTGAGCCAGAACCCAAACGATTCATTTCATCTACTTTTGTCAGCAACTGATAATAGATGTAAAGCGAATCAATAGTTTCTGCAACTTTAGGAACCAAAGCCTTGCAGCCTTGGTTGAATGCCATAGGTTTGCCTAGAACGGCAACGTATCCTATTGGTGCTCTAGTAGAGATGATAATGGACTTTTCCGGAACAGTGTTTGCCGAACAATTTTCCAATCCTGCTTTGCTAAGCATACGCTGCGTATCATTTATAAGGTGACCTTGAAGTTTGCTTAAATCTGTTGGGGTGATCCATGGATATGTTCCATTCCAATAAGCCGGAATGCTTGTCGAAGGAGTCGAGCCTGTCTCAATTTCAAATACGTCAGCAATTGGGTGTTTCGGATTTGCTTTCACTTCATCATCCCCCGAATTTCTTCAATATCATATTTTAAGCATTCGTTGTTTTTCGACGGATTTGTGGCTTGCTGTTTGGGCAACGCATGCGTTGCCCCGACTTGCCTTGCCCCGACTAGATATATACTCTTCATCTGTTTTCTTCATCATCGTTCCAGTTATACGGATTTGAAATGATATATTGTCTTATCCGATTTAGAGCGAATTCGTTCCGTGCGATGGATTCATAGTAATTTCTGTGCCAGACTTTTTCGCCCGGCGTTTTACGGAGTTCGTTGATTCTCTTTGAAATTGCTGATTTATATGATCCGATGATGACTCCTAATGATCCCGGGATCGGTTTTGTTGGGACAACGCATTCGTTGCCCCGACTTGCGTTGCCCCGGCTGACTTTGCTTTGAGGAGCCGTTTGGGCAAGGCATGCCTTGCCCCGGCGGCTTTTGTCAGTAATGATTATAATTCCATGAATATGATTCGGCATTACGATGAATTCATCTAATTGCACGTTTGGAAAATGATCCGGAATTTCATGCCAGCAACTTTCGGCGATCTTTCCAAAGCCATTTAAGTTCATGATTCCGTCCGTGATTTGTCCGAATAAATACATTCTTTTATACGCTACCAATGTGACAAAATACGCGCCCGGCTGGGTGTAATCGTATTCTTTTAACCGGATCGAACGGCGATGATGTTTCGTGGGATCGTATTTCATTCTTTCACCATTCCCCGAATTTCTTCAATATCCTTTGCGATCTCTTTTTCCAATTCCAAGACTTTATTCATGAGCACGTCCGGTTTTTCGTATTCGATCTCGGTGTGTTCGATCTGCTTGTACCGGGAAATGGAAAGATCGTATTTATTGGCCCGGATATCTTCGACGGGCACGATGACGATTTTATTAGATGGACTTCCCGTTGGGGCAACGCATGCGTTGCCCCGACAACGCTCGATAATATCCGGGATGTCGTTTTGCTCGATCTTGTTGCGTTTATCATCGAGCGAAAAGCCGTCGGATTCCATGTCGTAAAACCAGACCTTATCGGTCGTGCCGCCTTTCTGGAATATCATGATCGCCGTAGAGACGCCCGCATAGGGCTTGAATACGCCCGACGGCATGGAGACGATGCCTTCGAGTTTGCATTTATCCACGATGATCTTGCGCGTATCCACGTGCGCATTGCTCCCGCCGAATAGCACCCCGTCCGGCACGATCACCGCCGCCCGTCCGCCCATGACGAGTAAATTATAGATCAGTTCTACGAAAAGCAGTTCCGTTTTCGTCGTCTTAAGCGTGAAATGCTCACTGATGTCCGACTTATCTATCGAGCCTTTGAAAGGCGGATTGGCCAGCACGATGTCATACAGGCCGGATTCTTTGAATTGCTTGGACAGCGTATCGGTGTAGCGGATATTGGGATTATCAATGCCATGCAGCATCAGGTTCATCGAGCCGATGCGGGTCATGGTCGGATCGAAGTCGTAGCCGGTCAGGGCTTTGCTTTTGAGGAACTGGATCAGCTTCTTGTCGGCGATCTTATCGCCCACGAGATGATGCGGCACGCCTTCGTCGTCGTATTCGAGAATGTCGGCGCTCGTATTGGTTTCCAGGATATGTTCGTACGCTTTCATCAGGAATCCGCCCGTGCCGCAGGCCGGATCGCAGATACGCTGGCCGATCTTCGGATCGAGCAGTTTCACCATCAGGCGAATGATATGCCGCGGCGTGCGAAACTGGCCGTTCTTGCCCGACGTGGTGAGCTGCATGAGCAGGTATTCGTACAGATCGCCCTGCACGTCCACGTTTTGTTCCGAAATGTGCATGTCGTCGATGATCTTGACGGCTTCCTGCAGGAGCGACGCCTTGGGAATGATAAAGACCGCATCCTGCATGTGCTGGGTAAAGGTGCTCGTCTCCCCGCCCAGTTCCCGCAGGAATTCGAAAACCTTATCGCGCACATGTTTGATCATCTGGTCGCCGGGCAATTGTTTCCAATGCGACCACCGGCATTCTTTGTAACTAAAATTCTTTATGTCCTTCGGCGCGCGGCCTCTATCAGAAAAGAGCGATGTGAACGCCTGTCCCCTCCGCTTGGCCGAAGCCGCGCGCACGTCATCCATGTCTTCGAGCCTTTTCAGGAAGATCAGGTAGGACATCTGTTCAATTGCGGTCAGCGGATTGGATATTCCGCCCGACCAGAACCGGTCCCAGAGGGAATCGACTTTGGACTTTAATAAGGGGTCTGTTAGCATGTTCTTTCCACGTGCAATTTGACATTTACTTCTAAGCGAATCGTCACCCTAAGCGGTTTGTAGTGAGCTTAGTCGAACTAAGTCGAAGGGGCGGTGAGCGGACCGTCGAAGCGATTCAGAGGGAATCTATTGTTTTTATTTTTCACTTGTCGTTTTCAGCAGGATTGATATCGCTGGGAGGATGTTTTATTGGTGCCTGCTGTTCAATAAGTGGCTGCTTCAATTCTTTCATTAACTCCTTTTTCCATTTTCTTGTTCTATGCCTGACTTTGCCTAGAGCCTTACGCGTCTCTTTGTTTTTCTGAACGGACTTGAGAGCCTTAAGCCTGGTTTCAAGAGCATAGTTGAGAGACATGTCCGCAGTTGATATCACATCCACCATACTTAAAAGCGACTCATCCCTTCCGATTGCAGATAGCGTAGTTGCTAGACAAAACAACTGAATAGGAACATCTTTTGAAGGGTCAGCGTCTTTCTCAAGAGAGTCTAACGCCATCCTTGTATACGTTTCTTCCATAGCCGGAGCTAAGGTTACTGACCCATAATACATCTCAAAGAAAAACGCCAACAATTCTATTATGAAAAAGCGAGATGATTTTTTGAATATTTGCGGGATATCCTGTGAACTTTGTAACCTACGATATATCTCGACCATTATTTCTAAGCCATGTTCAATTGATTCACTTTTGTCTGCTGTTTTATTTGCGTAAGCGGCCTGAAGAAGATGACCTAACGCCATAACTTTTCTAAATTGTTGATATAAATCATTGTGCGGGACATCTTTAATAATCCGTTTTAAGAGATCCGGGCATTCTTTCATTCGACCACAATAAAAAAATATTACTTCCTGCCACCACATGTCTAAAAACTTAGTTGTTATAAACTCTTGGCTCGCATGGGTTTCGAACAGTTCTCTGCTAATAAAATACTCTTGGAATGAGAGGTGTTTGAACTGGTAGTTACCCCTAGTGTTTCTAATTATTAGTTGTGACCTCGTTTCAATCTCGTCTAACGCCTCATTTGCATTAAGCTCATATCCACGTTCCGCAAAATGTTTGCCAACGAACGAGACGATTTCAATTGGAGCTATTTCTTCAATATGATCTTCATGCATTTTCCTCGCCAACGCTCTGAGGGCCCTATCCTTTATTTCATACGTGAAGCTTAACGAAACATCTCTATCGGCATCCCACCTCCCAAGAAATAATTCTGTAAACATCGAATATAATTCTGTCAAATTGGATGGTATTTCAGTCTCGTTTTGATCAAATAAAATTGCCAACAGAGTCAGAACTAAAGGTGTTTTTGGCAACTTATTCATTATTTCAGTGTCGCGTAGCGAGTTCAACAACCTGACTTTTTTAGCCTCATCCTTTGAAAACCATTTTTCAACAAAACTCTGTATTTGATGATAATTCAATGGGAGGAGCTCCATTTTTGAAAGCTCTCCAATCTGGTCCCTTTTTTTTACAAATTCCGTATTTCGACTAGTGGCGATAACTTTGGTCTTTGGATATTGTTTTGAAAATTGAGACATTAACGAAACGGCTAATTCAGAACCGTCCGTATTTGGAATTTCATCAAAACCATCGATGAACAAAACAATCTGCCCTGTTTCTAATTTTTCATTGAGCGGTAAGATTTGATCATCACCAAAAAACGGCAGGAGGGTTTTGGCAATGGTCTTAGACATGTCCTGTTCGCCAACCACATCCCGAAATCTTATGAGAACCGGAAGTGAGAAGTAATCTTTCTTTGATCTACTCTCATGAATTACCTGGAGCACCAATTTTCTCAACAAAGTCGATTTACCGGAGCCCGGCTCGCCGACAAGGAACACGTTTCCAGGGGTATCCAAGATGCTATTTACTGTCTTGTGCTCTATTTCTATTGGAGCCTGCACTACCTCTTTTGATTTTGGGACTTTTGGCTTTCGAACAATCAGTTGTGGGTCAATGAATATCTCATATAAGGCTTTGAGCTCCTTACTATATTTGAACGATTTCAACTCGTTAAGCCGCTCAAATTCTTTCTGAAATACGGAATAGTAGTGGGAGACATTAACATCTATGCCTGAAAAAAAATCTGGAATATGGGTTTCAACCAATTCTGCTAAATATGTTGATGGCCAAAATAGGACATTACCTTTTTCTTCTAAAGTCTGAATGATCTGCTCCTCGGCATTGGCTGATATACTTCCTGCGCTTACCACAACGACTTTATTGATGTAAAATGACTTGTTTTCTGGCGGAAAGTAATACGGATGTTCAAAACATTGCTTGACCTGGTTGCGTACATTGATGATCGCATTCGTATCGGCGCCACTTGATCCTATTATTTTGTCATTTTTGACCACAAATGCGAACCAATCCTTTTTTCCAAGCGCATTATTGTCTGACGAACAAACCAAGTCTTTTCCCTTTTCATCCTTGCCATGTGATATGACTACATTCTTAAACTCCATCTTCTTCAGAACAACGCTAATAAGTTCTCTCAATTGTTCCTCATTAGGAAGGCTTTCAATTTCACGTTTGTAATCTTTCTTAGATACTGTCATCTTTGTTCACCTATCCTTCCTGTTATCTTATTTCTCGCTAGTATACTGGCCCCAGTTTCAAGTGAGCATTTTTTTGGCTTAATTTAAACTCATAAGAACCGGAGGTTGGTATGAAAGAAAAACAAGAACGTTGGACGGCATCGAAGAAGTCGGAGGTCGTGTTGCGGCTTCTTCGTGGGGAATCGATGGATGCGGTGAGTCGTGAATGTCTGGTCACGGTGGAGTCGCTCAATCGATGGAGGGAGGATTTCATTGCCGCTGGAGTGGCGGGGCTGAAGGGTAAGACCCTAGCCGAAGTTCGCATTGCGGCATTGGAGAAGAAGATCGGACAACAGGCCATGGAGTTGGAATTGCACGAAAAAAAAGACCAGTTCCTGCGAGCGAGAAGCGAGCGTTCGTCCAAATGAGACTTCAAGAACACTGCTATCCGGTGCGGATGGTTTTGAAGGTGGCCCATTTTTCTTCGGCGGCATGGTATACCACAAGGAGGGCTAAGCAGGACCCCAGACGTCCCGGTCCCAAACCGTTGGTCTGTGACGAGGCGCTCCTGGCTGCTATCAAAGAGGATCTGGCCAGCAGCCCCTTTCATTCCGAAGGACACAAAAAGGTTCGTGCCAGGCTCCGAAGGAAGGGCATTCGGGCCGGCCGCCGGCGCTATCTGCGCTTGATGAAGGCCCATGACCTTCTGGCTCCGATCCGACCCAAGTCCAACGGTTCCTCCAGGCCCCATGACGGCACGATTATCACTCCCGCTTTGAACCAGATGTGGGGAACTGACGGCAAGAAGTTCTGGACTCATCACGACGGATGGTGTTGGTTTTTTGGAGTGATCGAACACTGTAACGATGAGATCCTGGCCTGGCATGTTTCGCGCATCGGCCACCGATTCGCGGCTATGGAGCCGGTGCGGCAGGCCATCCAAAAGGAGTTTGGCGCTCTGCACAAACATGTCGTCAAAGGAACGGGTTTGTATCTGCGCGAAGATCATGGCAGTCCGTATATCTCCCGTGATTTCCAACGGGAAATGAGCTATCTCGGGCTGGAACTCTCCCCGGCCTTTGTCCGAAGCCCGGAGTGCAATGGTGTTATCGAGCGCTTTCATCTAACGCTGCAACAGCAGGTTTTCGACGTGCATTGCTTCCAGACCATTGAAGAAGCTCGAATCGCCATAGCCAAGTTCATCGACACTTACAACCGATCCTGGCTCATCGAGCGATTCGGGTACTGTTCCCCACTGGAAGTCAGAGCTCAACTGCAAAATTCTTCCTTAAATTGTGCTTGATTAATTGGGGCCTATACACTAGTACTAGGCGACTAATTTTCTTGTCAAATCAATCATTTCCTCAATCTCAACCTCACTGAATAACTTCTCTACAGCATTCACCCCCAAGTTCGTGAAGGGCTCTTCGTACAGATCGGCCTGATCCAGTTTTCGCCTTTGCAGGAAAACCGACTGCACCGTGCGAAGGAAGCGCGCCTCAATTACTTTTATTTATCAGATTCACAATGACTTTGATCATGATGTCCTTTTCT
>CAZJBS010000024.1:0-46253 GCA_964544475.1 uncultured Bacteroidota bacterium
GGTGCAGAGCCGCCTGGGCGAAGGATCGACGTTCAGTTTTTCCCTGCCCACGGTTTCCGGGACCAACACGTAGATGCACAGGAAAAGAGCGGACTGGCAGAAAATGCCGGCCCAAATGCCGGCGTTTCGTGTTTTTGGGTGATTGGTTATTAGAAACGGAGAGTCAAACAAGTGGGCGACGACGTGGGAGTTAGTTATTGAATCTCAGGTGACGTGAGGTCGCGACTTTGTCCGGAGAAAAGTGTAGTAATCAACGACATTCTTCTTGTACTTAAAGTAAGCAACGGTGCCGAAAAGCGGTATGGCTGAGCCAATGACCGTTGTTAACATGACTGTGAGCCAGTTGTGGGAACGCTGAAACTCAGTCATCGCCATCCCGAAAAAATAGAGAGGCCAGAAAAGAATACACAGGGACGGGACGGCTGTTTCATTTTTTCGTATTCCATCCCAGATGAAAAATGCAATCAATGCGGACGGGAAGAATCCCAACGGAATGACCGTGAACTCGTGGGCGTGGACCTTTTTGCCATCAATGAAGTAATTGCCACAATCCAATAAGTTCATGAGAAGCCCGAATGTCAGAAGTGAAGCGTATGCCAGGGACAAATACTTGCCAAGCTGGACCAGGAACGGCCGCTGACCTCTCAAAGAAATCAGGACGGACGTCATAACGGCGTCAGGAAAGGGTTCGCTGCATTTCCTGCACCGCGTGTGATGATCGGAAACGATGCTATTTGGTTCGTTGCATGATTGACAAATCACGGTTACGGACATTGGCCTGGCCTCACTGTTTTGTCAACATATCAGGTCGCGTAACGGTCGGCCGTCTGCGCGGTGCTGTGGCGCGGGGTATCTGAAAAACTCAAACTACTCGTTCCCCGCGCCACAGTATCGGCGAAGCACCGACAAATTATATCTCAAAACGTTAATCATTCACTGAACTCCAATCAGAACTCGGCTCGGCATCTCCGCGATGCGAACGTCCAAGTTTCAAAAAGCGAGTAGTGCGAACGATGCGCACAATCTCTATCGGGGGTCTGAAAAAAGCGCGTCGTGAGCATCCTCTCGCTGCTGCCCTACCGAGTTTCAAGCGGGGATGCCGAGACTCTACCAAGTTTCCGCGAAATGTCGGTGCGCAGCGAACGTAGACGGCCTTGTTATGCGAAAGCAAGCGCGCGTATTCACACGAAAAGAGAATTAACCTGTTTAATAAGTGCCTCGAATCGATCAAGCGTCGGTAAATCCAAATATGTATCATGCTTACTTGCACAGAATGACGCTACAAGGTAATGATTGAATCCACCACTTGAGCGAATGCTTATTTTATTTGCTTCAAGATAGCGCTCGATGCGGTTTATTATTCTGTCCCCCGGCGGAAGCATCTTCTCCTCAATCTGTACTGCTTTCAATTGGGCAGAGAAAGCATCACTAAACAACTTCATATATGACGTTGTGGAGAACAAATCTTCAATATCAGATGCCGGGCCGTTCTTTCCGATATTGGCAACATCTCTGAATTGCGAGGCATTGAGAATGTTTTTCGGGGACACAATCTTTTGATGAACTAAATCAACCAATTTTTGTTCAGGGGCACCCCTGTAATCGTGTAGTACTACGAGCTTCAATCCACTTGCTCCGAGCAAAGCGATAAATGTTACAACTTTGTCTAATCCGCCAACTGGTACAATCGTTACGTCCTCACGTAAAAAAGCTCTTCCTTTTGACTCCAGTACCGCAGACAACAGTTTTAAATAAATTAGTTCTGACGGCCCCTCAACCAAGAGGTTGTTTTTTGAAATAAACAAATTTTGTGCGATAGTCCACCCAAGTGCAGCCTGCAAAGGAAATATTGTACGCTGATCAGAATCAGTAACGCTGTCAGAAATAACTGTGCCTAAGGTTGCCTTATCTTCAACTAATCTAACTTGATTTAATCGGTCGGAGTGAACCATAAAAGGAGAATGCGTTGTATATAGCACCTGATGTTTTGTCGACAAAGTGTCGATATATTTTAAAAAATCAGCCTGGGCCAAGGCATGCAGGGCTAAGCCCGGTTCGTCTAGTAGTAGAATAAGTTGTCTGCGGTCTTTTTCGCTAGGAATATCTAATTGATGCTGAACACTGTCAAACCATACCAAGAAGCTAAAAAACCAAATGAAACCACGACTCCGCTGTTCAAACGGCGTACTAACGCCCCGATGTCTGCGATTTTTAATGCGTAAGTAAAGATTAGGGCCATTGTTGAAAGGAGCAACATCATCAGGATCATTTTTGATATCAATTTCAACTTCCAAGTCTTCATTCTGCTTCCAAAACTCCATTATCTGATCTGTTAAGTTTATTGAAACAGCTTCTATTTTAGCTTTTAATGGTTCATATCCACCAGCCTTTGTAAATTCAGCTACTGCGATGTCTGCCATTCTAAGTAGAGCAAGAACGGCCCGATGTTTTGCATTCAAATGTCTCTTATCTGTCTTCGCCTGCTCAACTTTTCCAGCTAAATCCGTCAAATTTATTTTGCTAGGTAGAATGTCATAATCACTAAAGTACAAGAACTTTGGCACCCTTGATTCAAGATACGACCACAGTTCAAACGCAATAACTGACGGCCATTTTGTTTTTGCAATTCGTGCCTCAACACTAGACTTAAAAGCAGTATCAACTTCTGTTAGATTTACGCTTTTCAAGGCATCGGGGATTTCACGAAGAGACTTAACTTTTTCCAGTGCCGTAACCGCATCGGAGCTGAGATTCGCGTCGGTTATTAACTTAGCGACTACCGGTTTTTCGTCAACAGTAAGGGATATCGTTTTCTTGTTATCGTAATTGTGGTTCGTTGAGAATTCAAAAGCATCGGTAAGGGCTAATTTCATATTCGCATTTATGTCTGCAATCTCTTCTGAAGTCAGTTTATAAGTCAACGAGCATGCTTCCGCCGGATTCGTTTCATGCGCTTTTAGATACGCGGACAAATCTTTTCGTGGGTAGTCCTCAACTTCATTGAATTCTGCTGCATCGAGCGCGTCGTTCGCTTTTTCGAGGGCTTTTAAATAGATAGTTTTTCCGGCTTCATTCATTCCCACTAAAACTGTAACCGCTTGATCGATTGTGACAGTTTGCTGTTGGTTTATTGATCTAAATGGTCCAACATTCGTGCGAATTAGAATCATGTGAATCTCCTAAGTAATCAACGTCCTAATATAATCACAAAACCATGTAATAATGTACTTTCACGCGCGCTTGTTTCGCATAACGTCCCGCCGCACTACGCAGCGGTTTTGCGAACCATCAAGTGATGCGGCGAAGGCCGCTACTAACGATACATTTTCTCCCGGCCGGAGCCGCAGATCAAACTGTGAGTAAAACCGTTGAGTGAGCACTTTTGATTGAGCCAATCTCAGTTCCACAATGGCCTTTCCAGAAAGCGAACGTCGTAGTGCGGCGTGTTATGCGCAGGCAAAGTTCAATATTCATCGCGTTTTGCGGCACAAAACCAACGAGATGATCTGCGGCTCCAAATACTCGATGGTTAACGTGTACCCGTTTGAATGTTAGGTCCAGTGTAGTACTAATGGCCGCCTGACTCGCGAAGCACCCAACCGTACAACTCTTCCACAAGGGCCTGCCGATTCTTCCGAAAACTGTGCCCGTCTTGGAAAGCGACGAGGTGGACAGACACTGTACCGCCGGCGCGTAAGGCCCTGTAGAAGGGCAGAACCTGAAGCTCTATTTCAACTTCATCGTCGTCCCAGCCTGCGACAATTAGGATATCTCGATCGAGAAGACGAGGTGCGATGGTCACTAGGTCGTGTTCTGCGTGGGTTTTCCGTAACTCATTGAGTGCCGCTTCGAGATCAAATCGCACCGGTCCGTCGGGGGCTTGCGTAGATGCGAGTGCGCGACGGTACACTGCGGCGTATTGCGCATTCTCATCAAATCGTCGAATAAACACTCCGTGGTCGCTTCCTGCGATTGATGCAACGCGCCTCACCGACGGATGCCGGGCCGCAAATGCCATCGCAATGCCTCCGCCCCAGCTATATCCCGCAAGGACTCTACGTTGGGGGTTGATACCTAGAGCCGCGCCGCCTTCCGTTGATTCGGTCCACTCCCATAGCGTTTCGACATCTCGCACCGCATTTGCGAAAGTTGCCTCACCCGCGCTTTCTCCGTGACCCCTCGGGTGGATCACAAAGACATGGACACCTTTTGCGCTCAACCCTGCACCTATGCCCAAAACGTCGGGGCCAACCGCGGGCCAACCCGGCACAAGAATGACCGCCAAAGATCCAGCGTTAGGTCCCGAGGCCGGGAAATGCCGGACCCATACTGAGTCCCCATGGCTCAGCAGAAAGCGGGTCGTTGGCTGGATCACCTGGCCTTCGCTGAATGAAGCGGCCAAGCAAATAGCACCGAGGAGGGAAAACAACAATATTCTGGCACGCATCGTTCTCTCCAATGACGAGATGCAAAACAGCCTGAGAATTGATGATTGGGTTCCAGACAAAATCAATCCTCCGGGTTAATTAAGTGTGCCGCAAAACGCCTTATCAGATAAACTTTGCTTGCGCATAACTCATTTATATACGTCATATGTCGTTTAGCATACCAAAATGGCCTGCTTGACGAAGGTTTATGGCGTATTTACTGCTTGTGTCTGGCCGGTTCGTCGGTCTTGCGCGGTTGGCCTGACGGGCACACACGTTTTCCGCGGCGCCCGCTGTCGCTTTCCTGATTGTGCTGGAGTGAAGACCCTTTTCTTCCACCACGTTTAGATACCTCGTTTGGACACAGGAAAGCTACGGCACCGCGCGGAAGATGTCAAATGGTATTTCGCAACAGGGAGACCAGGGCGCATAGGCCAAAAGTGTGGGAAATTCCGATTCCCTCCTCGTCATGCTCTCCATTTCGCGGACCCCACCCTTGCCCTCCCCTTGCAGGGGAGGGTCAGGGTGGGGTTGACCGGGTTTCGGCGCGAAAGCACAGTGGCAGGAGCTTGCTCCATCGATCCTGGAGTTGCTGTGTTCAGAGAGGGTTTTCACGGCCTTGGGAAAAACGCCGAACAAGCCCCGAAGTTCGCCCTGAGATTTGGCGGAAAGCGTGGTACAGGCGTTCAAGCCCGGGGAATGCAGAAATCAAGGAACTGCTTTCCGCCGACCCTTTGGCGAACTTCGGGGCGAGGCGTTTTTTCAACAGCGGCGGCCTTTTACCTCGGCGTTGCTCGGCACAGGCTTTTGGTTCTTTTCTTTGGGCACAAAGAAAAGAACATTCATTCCCATTTCGCGGACCCCACCCCTGCCCTCCCCTTGAAGGGGAGGGTTAGGGTGGGGTTGATCGGCTTTCGGCGCAAAGACACAGTGATAGGACGCTTGCGCCCTCGATCGTGGAGTTGCCAGTTGGGAGAGTGTCTTCTTTGGGTCAAGCCAAAGAAAGAACATTCGATGGCAAGTGAGAGGGTTCCGTACAAAAGTCTTCAGATGGCCCTTTCTCTTGTTGCGCCAAGAGAAAGGGCCCAAAGAGAAGGCGCTAATACACGCGCCGAAACATCTATTCCCAAGTCGCTTCGCATGGCGCATCCTCTAAACGAACTTCATGTGTCTCCATTTCGCGGACCCCGCCCTTGGCCTCCCCTCGCAGGGGAGGGTCAGGGTGGGGTTTACCGGGTTTCGGCGTGAAGGCATCCGTTGCTCGCCGAGTAGGTTCGCCAAATCGGGCCGCGTGGGGTGCTGCTGGAGGAAAAGAATCCACCGTTGCCGGGGTTTCAAATAAAAAAACAAATAAATCTTGACTTGGCTTGTCAATTAACGATACATTGTCCCAGCCATTCAAAATACTAATCAGTTCCAGACCCTTAACTTGCCATTCACATTTCACTCAAGATTTCTGTTATTGTATTTCAGTCTGTATTCGTGTGTCTCAACAACAACATGGAGGCTTTCATGAATAAGAGAGCGACGACGCTTGTCCTGCTGGTTCTTGGTCTGTTCCTTTTGAACAGCGCCCTGTCATACGCTCAGGATGACAGGATATGGAGCCGCAAAGTATCGAAATTCCAAATCGGAAAAGATGAACAACAACAGAAGGTTGCGACGCCAAAAAGCGTGCAGTATTCCAGCGGTATCAAGATGCGGAATCTTCCGCCGATGGATTCCCCGGACATTTCCGTGACCCCTCTGACCAACACCACCCAATCGGAAAATTCGATTGCGGTCAGCCCCTTGAATCCGAACATCGTCCTCAATTCGAACAATTCCTCGGACTTTCCCGTGTCCCAGATTTTCGGGGCCAGCGGATTCATGTCCACCGACGGCGGTCAGACATGGTATGGCAGCGTGCAGGGCACCGGAGGGCCGAATAGCGGCGACCCGGCGGCGGCCATCGCGTTGAGCGGCCGTTTCCACAATGGATACATTGCGGCCGACGGCGGCAATGGCGCGGCGTGGTCCACCAACAATGGTGTCAACTGGAATAACGTTCAGGTGTATCCCAATCCGGGTTCCCTGGCCGACAAGAATCACCTGTGGGTGGACTACAGTCCATCGAGCCCCTATGTGAACAACGTGTATGCCGCATGGACGGATTTCGGCGGCGGACACGACTCCGAAATCATGTTTGCCCGTTCCACGAATGGCGGCGTGTCGTGGCTTCCTGCCATTGAAATCAGCGGCGCCATTGCCGCCGGCAGCCACAACCAGGGCGTGAATATTCAGACCGGACCCAATGGCGAAGTCTATTTGTGCTGGGCGGTCTATGACAGCTGGCCGTCCCTCGAAACGGCGATCGGTTTTGCCAAGTCCACGGACGGCGGCGCCACGTTTGGCGCGGCCACACGCGCGATCACCAATATCCAGGGTATTCGCAGCCAGGCGGCCGGCGGCGGATTGCTGGGCGGCAAGGACATGCGCACGGCAACCTTCCCGACGATGACCGTGAATATGCAGAATGGCAGCGTCTATATCGCATGGGCCAATATCGGCGTCCCGGGCGTCAACACCGGCACCGAGCGCGACGTATGGGTTTCCAAGTCCGTGGACGGTGGCACGTCATGGGGCACTGCGGTGCGTATCAACCAGGACCCCACCGACAATGGCAAAGATCAGTGGTTCCCGTGGATCGCCTGCGATCCGACGTCAGGGGCGTTGGTTTGTATCTTTTATGATTCACGTGATTTCTCGGGCAACGATCAGGCCAATGCCTACGTGGCCATATCGCGGGACGGCGCGGCGACGTGGGAAGATTTTCGCGTCAGCGATGCCTCCTGGAGCGCCGATGGCAGCGGCACAGGATTTTCCGCCAATTATGCGGGAGACTATATCAGCATTGCCGTCCGCCAGGGCAAAGTGTACCCCTGCTGGACCGATACGCGGTTGGGCAGCAATCGGCTGATCACTTGGGTTTCACCATTCCTGCTTTCCGATCCGACCGATCCCAATCCCGTGACCGGACTCACGGCGTATAGCGATTATTACACGCCGACGTCCATACACCTCGAATGGAACGATCCGACGACCCTGTCCAATGGCGATCCGCTGGACACGTTCGTGGTCGATATTTACCGGAATTCATCTTTTGTCACATCCGTCCCGAAAGGCGTGGAATTCTACAACGACGGCGGTCGTACGGATGGCGAGCTTTATTCGTATGATTTGTACGCGCGGTTGATCCCGCAGGACAGTCTGAGTCCCGTTTCCAGCGTCAGCTGGTATGCCGGCGGATCGCCTTACCCGGCGGCCCCGACGTCCATGGAAATTGACGCCGATACGAGTCATGCTTACCTGAGTTGGGAAGATCCCACGACCCAGGCGGACGGAACGCCTCTGGACGATCTGTCCAAGATATTTGTCTATCGCAATGGAACCTTGATCGACAGCGTCGGTGTCGGCGTCGAAGAGTACACCGACATGCCGGCGCCAGGTTTCACCTACACCTATTATGTCAAGGCGGTCGACAATGAAACGCCGCGGCATCTCAGCGAGGCGAGCAATGCCGTGTCGTCGTATGTCGGCAACCTGCCGGACTTCTTCATTTGGAATCCGGATCCCACGCCGTTGAGCGGCCCGGCCATTCAGACGATCATGAACAATCTCGGCAAGTCGTCGTTCATGTCGACGGATCTGTTTGCGTTTGGTCCTCCGGCATCGGCGCATTACAAGGCGGTCTTTGTTTGCCTTGGCATTTATTCCAACAATTACGTCCTGAGCAGCAGCGATCCCGAGGTGGCCGCTTTGGTGGCCTACCTGAACTCGGGCGGGCGCGTCTATATGGAAGGCGGCGACACGTGGGCGTTTGACGAACAAACCCCGCTCCATGCCATGTTCAATATCGACGGCCTATCCGACGGCAGCGGCGACTTCGGTCCGGCCGAAGGTCTGGATTTTGCCGACGGACTGGATTTCACCTATTCCGGCGAAAACAACTATATGGATCAACTTGGTACCATGAATGGTTCTTTTGCCATCGTCAAGGATGCGGATGGCGGCTACAATGCGTCCATTGCCTACGACGGCGGCATTTATAAGACCATTGGCGCTTCGTTTGAATTCGGCGGATTGGATGACAACAGCATCACCGGCACCAAACAGGATCTGATGATACAAATCCTCAGTTTCCTTGTTCCGGATCCCAATCAAAACATCGCCACATCGCCGGCGACGCTGGATTTTGGAACCGTTGGCGTCGGTTTTGAGGACAGCCTCAACCTGACCATTACCAATACCGGGCTGGCCGATCTGACCGTTTCGGCTGTGACCGTGACGGGCGCTCCGTTCTCGGTCACCGGAGGCACGGGTATTCTTGAATTCGGCGAAAGCGCCATTGCCAAAGTCAAATTCACGCCGACGGGTGACGGATCATTTGAGGGCTGGGTCCTTGTGGCCAGCAACGATCCCGACCGGCCGGTGGACAGCACGTATATTTCCGGTGAAGGCTTCCTGCCGCCGGATATCGATGTGAGCCCGGGCAGCCTGTCGGCCACGATTGCCGAAGGAGACAGCACCGAGCGCACATTGACCATTCGAAATTTGGGAACCGGCGGACTGGAATTCACGATCTCCGGCTCCGTGAGCGGTCCCGAAGAAACGACGTTGTCGGGCAGTGAGCTGAGCAAGCTGGTCCGGATAACGCGCAAGGCGAAATCCTCGGGCCGTTCCGTGGCATCGACGGGTCTTTCGAGCCACCGGAGCAACAACGCCACCGGCCATTCCATTGGACGCGCGCCGGTCGAGTTGTTCAACAAGAGCCATGCCAAAGACACCAAGCGGGCCGACCTGAAGAAGCTGTTTGGTACGTCGGCGTTGCAGGCCTACTCGATTGAAAGCGTCAATTCATTTGTCACCGACCTGAGCCTGGGTGCGCCAGAAGTCCTGAATTATGTGGCGCCGTACTCGACTCTTGATTTCCCGGGCGGCGGCGATTTTGACGATGATCTGAGCCGCTTCTTTGTGGTAGACGGCACGACGCTGTTGACGATCGATACCGCCACCGGCGCCACGACAACGGTGGGGACTGTTCTACCGTTTGGCGGTGAAAACTTCAGCGGTATGGACTACGATGCGTCCACCGGCACACTGTGGGCCATCGGCACCAACATCACGTCTTCGTCCTTGTATATCATTGATCCGAATGTTCCCTCGGCAACCCGCGTCGGCGCGATCACCAATTCCCCGGGCGCCATCGGCGTCGCCACGGATAACACGGGTCAGATGTACGTGTATGATCTCGTAACGGACATGCTTCTGGCCGTGGATAAGAATACCGGCGCCGGAACCGAAATCGGTTCGATCGGTTTCAATGCCAATTACGGACAGGGCATGGACTACGATCCCGTGAATGACATCTTATATATGTCAGCCTTCAATGGGGATGCCTTCCAGGCTGAATTAAGGTCGGTGGATCGTGGAACCGGGAATACGACGCTTCTGGGCGTCCTTGGCAGCACGGATCCAGGAGGATTGACCCAGTTGTCGTTCCTGTGCATTGTCGCCGGCGGCGGATCGGGATTCCTCGCCTTCAATCCGGACGAAGGTTCGGTTGCGCCGGACGATTCCCTTGAGGTTGAAGTGACCCTGTATGCACCGCAGGACCTCCTGCCCGGACTTTACACGGGTAATATCGATATTTCCAGCGATGATCCGGACGAACCTCATTACCTGATTCCGGTCAGCATCACCTACACGAACGTCCCGGATCCTCCTTCGGCGTTCAATCTGTCCTCTCCGTCGGATGAAGGCGAAGTGGACCAGCACGTGGACTTCGAATGGACGGCTTCGGAAGACGTGGACGGCGACGACGTCACCTACACGTTGACCATCAATGGTCCCGGCGTCAACGAGACGTTTGCGGGTCTGACAGAGACGACGTTCAGCTATGACGGCAGCGATGGTTTTGAAAATGGTGAAACGTACACATGGAACGTCACCGCGAGTGACGGTTACCTGGTCACTCCAAGCTCGAACGGGCCTTTCACCTTTGAAGTCGAGTTTTCGCTGGCCGGCGCCGGATTCCTGAGCGTCGCCGATTCCTCTTCGCAGGTCACACCCAGACTGCACGTCGCCTGGGATAACAGCGCGATTCCATATGATCTGGCGTATCACGACGGGTCCTTCGAAGGTCAGATCGGGTACAACGGCGCGGAAGGATCGTTTGCGGTCCGCTTTACGCCGCTGGCGTATCCGGTGACCATCACGGGATGCGAGATCACCACGCAGGGCGACGCCAACACGACGTTTGACGTGTCGGTGTACCTTGATGAAGATGGCGCCGTGGAAGGGCCTCCGGGCACCGCCGGGTTCGTGTATGAGAGCCAGGGTGGATCGACGCCGGGCACGTATGTTGTCAATTTCCCGGATAACATTGTCCTGACGGAAGGGGATTTCTACCTGTCTGCGCAGGAGGACGGTTCGATCGGTGATGGCTTCCTGGGTATTGGCAATGATCTGCAACTGAACCATTTGGACCGGAACTGGGTTTCCGGCGACAACAATCTGACATGGGCCACCATCAATGAGGTGGTTGGCGGCGACCCGACTCTGACCGGCAATTTCGCCATCACGGCGTATGTGGTCGGCCCGGGCGGCGTCACCATGGCCTTGCGGGGCACGATCGAAAAAACAGGCCGCTCGGAAGTGGTTGGCAAAGCGGTCCCGGGACACCACCTTGAATCGATCGATCTCGTGAAGTACCGTCTGTACAGGTCGCTGAATCCCAATGTGGATCCGGAGCCTGGAAATCTGGTGGCCACAATGGATACGTCGGTGACCGAATATATGGACACCAATGTGTCGTTTGGTGTGCCGTACTATTATGTGGTGACGGCGCTGTATGTGGTTCAGGGCGATACGCTGGAAAGCGATCCCAGCAACGAAGTGTGGGAATCACCGGGATTGCCTCTGGCATCCGTCAACCCGTTGTCGTTCACGTTCAGCCTGAGCCCCGGTGTTCAGGATTCAAGTGAAATGACCATCTCCAACGATGGCAACGACGTGCTGCACTACACCATCACCGTGACCATGGATTCCAATTCCATCGCCCTGGCGAATAACCGGCGCGCGGCGGAAGCGGGCGAAGGGCCGACAAACAAGAATGAAGTCGACCAGCGTCCCGGCGTCTCGCAGATGTATGGAGCCGGCGGTCCGGACAACTTCGGCTACAAGTGGATCGACAGCGATGAGCCGGGCGGACCGACCTTCAATTGGGTCGACATTTCGTCCGTGGGGACGCCGTTGTTCCTGGGCGATGACGAGTACGTGAATGTGTCGCTGCCATTCAACTTCAACTTCTATGAAAATACGTATTCATCGCTGAATCTGAGCGCCAACGGATACCTGACGTTTGGGCCGAGTGGCGGCGTGTATACCAACGCCCCGATCCCGACCGCGGGCGATCCAAACGATTTCATTGCCCTGTTCTGGGATGACCTGTATCCGCCAAGCGGTGGAACGATCTACTACCACGGTGATGCGTCCCGCTTTGTCGTACAGTATCAGGACATCTGGCACATCAACGGTTCCGGTTCGTACACGTTTGAAGTCATCCTGTATCCGGACGGCCGTATTCTGTATCAATATCTGACCCTGGGCGGCGACATCAATTCGCACACGATCGGTATTGAGAATGCCACCGGTACGGACGGCCTGCAGGTTGTGTACAATGGCAGCTACGTGCACGCCAATCTGGCCGTTCTGATCAGCGCTTCGCCGGACTGGCTCTCGATGTCCGAAATGGAGGGCCAGGTGGGCATTGGCGGAGACAACGAACTGATGGTCCGCATCCTTACGGATGAGTTGGAACAAGGTACTTATTATGGTACGATCCATATCGAGACCGACGATCCCAACCATCCGACTTTCGAGATTCCGGTCACCCTGAGCGTGATCGTGGGCGTGGATGAAAATCCTCTGACGAATGTGCCGCAGGAATTTGCGCTGTTCCAGAATTATCCCAATCCGTTCAACCCGACGACTTCCATCAAGTACAACCTGAAGGAAGACGGCAAGGTCGTGTTGAAGGTATTCAACGTGCTTGGTCAGGAAGTTCGCACGCTGGTCAATACGCGCGAAAAGGCGGGCTTCAGGCAAGTACAGTGGGACGGCCGAAGCAACACCGGAAAGCAGGTTTCATCCGGTGTATATGTCTACCGCCTGACGGTGGGTTCGTTTGTGAAGTCGAAGAAGATGATGCTCTTGAAGTAAACGAACTTGCATTCGTAGGTTTGAACGCCGGCCCAAATGGCCGGCGTTCTTTTTTTGTTTGCATCTGAGAGGCCTGGGCCATAGATTGGCCCGTTCCGGTTTCCTGAATTCAAGTCAACTCCCAACATCCAACAAGGCTGCTCCATGTCCGCCAGGGCCATTTTGAATTCCTACGTGCGTTTGACGAAGCCGACCATCATGTTGCTGGTCCTTTTCACCGGTGCGACGGCGCTGTGTGTCGAAGGCAGTTTCGTGCGCGAGCCCGTGAAGTTTCTGTGGGTCATGGTGGGGCTTTTTCTGACGGGCGGGTGTGCCAACGCCCTCAACCAGTATTTTGAACGTGAAATTGATGCGCGGATGGAGCGGACCCGCCAACGCCGGCCGCTGCCGATGGGTGAGCTCGGCCCGGCGCATGCGCTGGTGTTTTCCATTTCGATCGGGGTCGCCGGAGTCGTGATCTTTGCATGGGTTTTCAACCTGCTGACCGCCGTGCTGTCCCTGGCGACGATTCTGTTTTACAGCCTTTTCTACACGTTGTTCCTGAAGCCCAATACGCCTCAGAATATCGTCATTGGAGGTGCGGCCGGAGCCATGGCACCTGTTGGGGCGTGGGCGGCGGCGACCGGAACGATGGCGGTTGCTCCGTGGATCATGTTCCTGATTGTCTTCTTGTGGACACCGCCCCACTTCTGGGCCCTGGCGCTGTTTTGCAAGGATGACTACGTCAAGGCGAAATTGCCCATGATGCCCGTCGTGAAGGGGGACGACCAGACCCTTCGGCAGATGTTTTACTACGGTCTGGCTCTCGTCGCGGTGAGTTTGACGCTCGTCTTTTTCCAGACCGGCCTGGTGTATCTCGTGACCGCCGCGTTGCTGGGATTCGTATTCATCAAAAAGACCCGCCGGGCGATGAAGGAAAAAACGGAAAAGATCATCCGCGGCTTGTTCGGTTATTCCATTGTGTATCTGTTTGCATTGTTCCTGGCGATGATCGTGGACCGGTACTTATTTTTCGAAATCGGTCTTTAAATCGTAAATTATTCGTCATTTTTTGGCCCTCCCGCGGTGAATTTTTTCTTGCATGTGTTGGCATGGGCTTATATATTCAAACCCGTCAGATGTCCTGCGCAAGCCTTTCCATGCAGGTCATGTTGGTTTCAAGCGATCCCTTTTTGAATATCATTGAATGAATGCCTCACACGTCTGCGTTTTTTTTCATGTGGGACTGTTTGATGGTGCAACGTGTCATGAGTCATAATTAAGGAGACGGTTGCGTGGCTCAAATCTTTCCGAAATGGAGCAACAAGGCTCCCAGGATGCTGGGTGTTGGTGTTTTGGTTTTCGGCGCGTTGGTGACCGGCTTTTTCTGGTATTATGCTTCACCGAAATTCACCGACGTCGGTTACCGACCAAAGCAACCGGTGTCTTACAGTCACAAGTTGCACGCGGGTGATCTGGGTATGGACTGCCGGTACTGCCATGTGGGCGTTGAGCAATCAGCCACGGCGATGGTACCGCCCACGGCCACGTGCATGAATTGCCACAACCTGATCCTGCCCCAGAGTGAAAAACTGCTGCCGGTTCGCGAAAGCTGGATCAATCAAACGCCGATCGAATGGGTCAAGGTCAACAAGGTGCCGGACTACGCCTATTTCAATCACAGCATTCACCTCAACGCGGGCGTCGGTTGTGAGTCCTGCCATGGCAATGTGGCCCAAATGGAAGAAGTCGAGATCAAGCAACCGCTCAGCATGAGTTGGTGTCTGGACTGCCACCGCAATCCGGACATGCACCTGCGTTCCTCCGCCGACATCACAAAGATGGGATGGTACGCGCCCAAGAACCAGATGGCGCTGGCGGCGGATATCAAACAAGCCAAACGTTTAGCCCCACCACAGGATTGTTCAGGATGTCATCGATGAATCACGAGTCCGCGGCCCGCGAAAAATACTGGCGCAGTCTGGATCATTTGGCCGACACGCCGGAATTCAAGGAACTTGTCGAACGTGAATTTCCGGATCATGCGTCGGAAATGACCAACCCGATCACGCGCCGGAATTTTCTCACGTTGATGGGGGCGTCGGTCGCACTGGCGGGGCTGGCTTCGTGCCGGCGTCCGGTTGAAAAAATCATTCCGTATGTGATCAAACCCGAGGAAATCATCCCGGGCGTGGCCCAATACTACGCGACGGTTGTGCCGTTCGGTTTGTCGGCCGCCGGCGTCATGGTGAAAAGCCACGAAGGCCGACCGACGAAAATCGAAGGTCATGCCGGCCATCCGTTTTCCATGGGTTCGGCCAACGCCTTCATGCAAAGCGCCATTCTCGGTCTCTACGATCCGGATCGCTCGGCCGTCGTGAGGAACAAGGAAACGGAAAAACCATGGCAGGAATTCGTCACGGCCTGGCAGGAACTCTATACGCAATATCTTGCCGACAAAGGCAAGGGCCTGGCGGTTCTCAGCGAATCGTTTTCTTCGCCGACCCTGTTCCGGCTTCGGGCCGAATTCATGAAAACATTCCCCGAGGCCACGTGGTACACCTATGAAGCCGTCAGCGATGAATTCCTGCTGGAAGGTCTTCGGGTGGCCACCGGAGCCGCTTTGCGGCCGGTCCATCATTACGAAAAAGCGAAAGTCATTCTTTCGTTGGAATCGGATTTTCTGTACGCCGAGTCGGACAGCGTCGTTGCCGCCAGGGGTTTTGCGGACGGTCGCCGTCTCACGACGGAAAAAGACAGCATGAACCGGCTTTATGTGGCCGAGAGTTCATTCTCGATCACGGGCGGCATGGCGGACCATCGTCTCAGGCTGCAGCCCCATCAGGTGGGCGCCCTGGCTGTGGCCGTGGCGCAGGCCCTGTCAACCGAAGGCATTTCCGTCGATCTGGCCGCCGGTATCGCGATAGACAATTCCGACACGCTGGACAAGGCCTGGATTCAGGCCGTGGCCAGGGATCTGGCGTCGTCGCGCGGTGCGTCCATTGTGACGGCCGGGCGCCAGCAACCTCCGGCCGTGCATGCGATGGTGTTTGCGATCAATGCGGCGCTGGGTAATGTGCCTGCCACCATCACGTACCACGAGGTCACCGACGCCGCCGTGCCGGCGCAGACACCATTGGCCGACCTGGTGGCTTCGATGAATAATGCGAATGTGACCACACTGGTCATGCTCGGCGGCAACCCGGCATACTACGCCCCCGCGGATCTCGATTTCGTATCGGCCATGAGTAACGTGCGCCATACGATTCACTACTCACTGTATCGCGATGAAACCTCACTTCTTTCGACGTGGCATGTGCCGCAGGCCCATTTCCTGGAGAGTTGGGGCGATGCCCGGGCGGCGGACGGGACCCTCAGCGTTATTCAACCCTTGATCGAGCCATTGTGGGGCGCGAAGACCGTCGTCGAATTCATGGGCCTCATCAACAAAGGTATCGATGGTTCCGGTTATGAAGCGGTCCGGGACACCTGGAAAGCGTATCTCAAAGGCATTGATTTCGAAAGCCAATGGCGCCGGGTATTGCACGATGGGCTTCTGGCCGGGAGCGCGACCGCGCCGGTCATTCCGAAACTGAATGCCAAAGCCGCCAGAGCGCTCGTGGCGGGTCACCCCTTTTCGGCGGAAGCCGGCAACGCGGACAAGCTCACCATCAGTTTCAGGCCATCCTCTTCCGTGTTCGACGGGCGTTTTGCCAATAATGGCTGGCTGCAGGAATTGCCGGACTCGATCACGAAGATCACCTGGGACAACGTCGCTCTGATCAGCCCCGCCCTGGCCAGGCAACTGGGGATCAAACAGGGCCTGAAGGATGGGCAGAATGTCCAACCGATGATACGTCTTGAAGTCGACGGCCGGACCCTCGACATGCCGGCCTGGGTGCAACCGGGTCAGGCCGATTATACGATCACCGTCGCTCTGGGTTATGGCCGGACCGCCGCCGGACGCGTCGGAAACAAAGTCGGATTCAACACCTATGCCTTGCGAACCTCAAAGGGTCCGTATGACGCGGCCGTGACCGTTACCAAACTGGACGGTCATTACGTTGTGGCCAGCGTGCAGGATCACGGTGGTCTCGACGACGATGCTCTGGCATCGAAAGAGATCGAACGCCGCGTTCCGACGATTCTGCGGGAAGCCACGCTGCAGGCATACCGCCAGAAGCCGGACTTCGCCTCCAACGACCAGGTGGTTCCGGGATTCAAAGACCTGAAAGGCGAAGACGGAAAGCCATTGTCCATTTACAATGCGCACGTGTATGACAAAGGCAATCAATGGGGCATGTCCATCGATCTGAATGCCTGCATCGGATGCAATGCGTGCACGGTGGCGTGTCAAAGCGAAAATAACATCCCCGTGGTTGGCAAGTCGCAGGTGTTGAAGGGCCGCGAAATGCACTGGATACGCATGGACCGTTATTACCGTGGCACCCCGGACAACCCGCAGGTGTCCTACCAGCCGGTGGCGTGCGTGCATTGTGAAACCGCGCCGTGCGAACAGGTTTGTCCCGTGGCCGCGACGGTTCACGACAGCGAAGGTCTCAACGTCATGGTGTACAACCGTTGCGTGGGGACCCGGTACTGCGCCAACAACTGTCCCTTCAAAGTCCGGAGGTTCAATTTCCTTGAGTACAATCCCGGCACCAGCGGTTTCCTGCAGGTCGATGGCGCGGAAGTTCTGAAAATGTCGAAGAATCCGGATGTCACCGTTCGTATGCGCGGCGTCATGGAAAAGTGCACCTACTGTGTCCAGCGCATCAGCGGTGCGCGGCAGGCGGCCAAAAAGGAAAACCGGGACATCAGGGACGGCGAAGTCGTGACGGCCTGCCAGCAAACGTGTCCCACGCAGGCGATCGTGTTCGGCAATATCAACGATCCCGAAAGCCGCGTCGTCAAGGTCAAACAGCAAAACCGCCAATACGATCTTCTGGCGGAATTGAACATCCGCCCGCGTACGTCTTATATGGCGAAGTTGCGCAATCCGAATCCGGCGCTGTCGGCTTCCGAAACCCCGAATGGATAAAAAACAAAAAGCGATAAACCAACTTGCAGATCAAACCGTGAGCGACACAACGAAATCTTCCTCCGTCATGGAAACGCCTCTGATTGCCGGCAACCCCACGTTTGCGTCGGTCACCCGGCAGATCAGTGAAGTCGTTGAAAACCCACCGCCCAAACAATGGTACACGGCCTTTGCCGTGGCCAGCGCGGGGCTTCTGATGCTGTTGATCGCCGTGTCCTACCTGGTCTGGGAAGGCACCGGCATTTGGGGCATTCAAAGCCCGGTCGGCTGGGGTCTCGCCATTGTCAACTTCGTGTTCTGGGTGGGTATCGGTCACGCCGGTACGCTCATCTCTGCGATTCTTTTTCTCCTGCGTCAGAAATGGCGGACGTCGATCAACCGGTTTGCCGAGGCGATGACCATTTTCGCCGTGATTTGCGCGCTGCTGTTCCCCGGTATTCACGTCGGGCGCATCTGGGCGACATACTGGTTCGCGCCGGTGCCCAACCAGATGGGCATGTGGCCCAATTTCCGCAGCCCGCTTTTGTGGGATTTTTTCGCCGTGGGAACCTACTTCACCGTTTCCCTGCTGTTCTGGTATGTCGGTTTGATTCCCGATCTGGCGACCCTTCGCGATCGCGCCAAGACGCGTACGCGCCAGGTTATTTTTGGAATTCTGTCACTCGGATGGCGCGGCGGCAACAAGCAATGGCGCCATTATGAGATGGCCTATTTGATCCTCGCCGGTTTGTCCACTCCGTTGGTGCTGTCGGTGCACAGCATCGTGAGCACGGACTTCGCGACATCCATTCTTCCCGGCTGGCATACGACGATTTTTCCGCCGTATTTCGTGGCGGGCGCCATTTTTTCCGGTTTTGCCATGGTGATGACGCTCGCGCTCGTGGCGCGCAAGGTTTACAGGATGGAAAACATCATCACGATGTACCATCTGGAAAACATGGCCAAGATCATGATGGTCACCGGCATGATGGTCGGGTACGCCTACAGTTGCGAATTTTTCATCGCCTGGTACAGCGGCAATCTCTATGAACGTTTTGCCTTCATCAACCGGGCCTTCGGTCCGTACTGGTGGTCGTATTTCACGATGATATTCTGCAATGTCGTGGTGCCGCAGATTTTCTGGTTCAAGAAATTCCGCGACAGCATCCCGGTGCTGTTTGTCGCCACTATTTTCATCAATATCGGCATGTGGTTCGAACGGTTCGTGATTATCGTGACGCTTTCGCGGGATTATCTGCCGTCCTCCTGGGATTATTACTCGCCGACCATCTGGGATTGGACGACCTTCGTCGGATCGTTCGGGTTGTTTTTCACGTTCTTCCTTCTGTTCCTGCGTTATCTGCCGATGATTGCGGCGTCTGAAATCAAAGGTGTGCTGCCCCAGGCGGATCCACACCATCACAATGGAAAACACTAGCATTCAAAGATTTGTGCGGGGTTTGTCATGAGTGAAACAACAAAAGCGGAATCGGCCGGTTTATCCATCGTCCTGGCGGAATTTGCCGGGCCGGGAGCGCTGTTTTCGGCCGCTGAAAAAATGCGTGATGCGGGCTACAAGAAATTTGATTGTCATTCGCCGTTCCCCATTCACGGCATGGATCGGGCCATGGGCATTGCGCGATCGCCGCTGGCTGTCATCGTTTTTGTCGTTGCCTTTTCCGCCGTGGCGGGTATGATCGGGTTCACGTACTGGGTCAGCGCCGTGGAATATCCGCTGGTGATTTCCGGCAAGCCGCTGTTCAGTTACCAGGCTTTCACGCCGCCGATTTTTGCCGTGGGTGTACTGACCGGCGCCATTACGGCGGTGCTCGGCATGTTGGCCCTCAACCAATTGCCGCGTCTTCACCATCCTTTGTTTCAATCCAGATTGTTTGAGCGCGTGACCGATGATGCCTTTGTCGTCAGCGTGCAATCCAATGACCCGTTGTTTGATGAAGCCAAAGTGAAAACTTTCTTGTCATCGATCGGCGGGACCAACGTGGAGGTCATAAGAGAGCAATGAAAAGACTGTTGTCAAACCTCCTGGCCGCTGCGTTGACGTTTTGGATGGCTGGCTGTCAGGGTCGTCCATCGGCAGAGCCGCCTATTCATGTGAATCCGAACATGGATATTCAACCAAAATACAAGGCCCAATCCTGGAGCGAATTTTTTGTCAATTCTTCGACGATGCGGGTTCCGCCGGCCGGCACGGTGGCGATGGGCGAACTGCGGGAAGGCGCCTATTACACCGGACGTGATGACAAAGGCGCTCTGGTCCGAACGTCGCCGGTTCCCCTGACCTCCCGGCTTATGGCGCGCGGACAGGAGAGGTTCAATATTTACTGTTTACCGTGTCATGGCGGCACCGGAATCGGGAATGGCATTGTGATCAAGCGCGGCTATTTGCCGCCGCCAAGTTTTCACACCGATCTGATGCGCGGCCAGCCGGACGGTCATTTTTACGATGTCATAACCAATGGCATTCGCAACATGCCTTCGTACAAATCCCAGGTCAGCGTGGCCGACCGCTGGGCCATTGTGGCCTATATCCGGGCCCTGCAGCGCAGCCAATACGCAACCCTCGAAGATGTTCCACTTGAAATTCGAAAGGAACTCAAGTAAAAAGCCTATGAAACTTAATACCGAAACGTTCCAGTTGACGGAAAAAGGCCGGTTTGGAACTCTGGCATTGATCATCGGGGCGGCGGGATTGGCGGCCAGCGCCGCGGGCTACATGATCGACCCGCATCAGTTTTTCCATTCGTACCTCGTGAGTTATGCGTACTGGGTTTCGCTGGGTGTCGGCGGTTTGTTTTTTGTGTTGCTGCATCATCTGGTGGGCGTCGAGTGGAGCATTGTGCTCCGGCGGATCACGGAAACGGTGATGGTGACGCTGCCCGTCATGGCCGTCTTCTTCCTTCCGGTCATTTTCGGCATGCACGATCTGTATCATTGGAGCCATCCGGAGGCGGTGGCCGAAGACCCCATTCTTCAGGGCAAATCCGGCTATCTGAATCCGGTTTTTTTTATTGTGCGGACCGCGATTTTCTTTGCGGTGTGGTTTGTCCTGGCGCGCCTGCTGTACCGTTATTCGATCCGTCAGGACCAGGGCGAGAATACGACTTCCAAAATGCACAACCTGAGCGCGGCCGGCATGATCCTGTTTGCCTTCACCGTGACGTATGCCGCGTATGACTGGCTGATGTCGCTGGAACCCCACTGGTACTCGACGATTTACGGCGTCTGGTTCTTCGCCGGCAGCATCCTCACGTACCTTTGTTTCACCGTTGTCTTCGGATTGTTCCTGCGCGGCAAAGGCGTCCTGGAAACCGCCATCAAAACGGATCATTATCATGACCTCGGCAAATTGATGTTCGCCTTCACCATCTTCTGGGCCTATATCGCGTTTTCACAATACTTCCTGATCTGGTATGCGAATATCCCTGAAGAGACCATTTACTACCTGAAACGCTGGAACGGTTCGTGGCAGACGGTCAGCCTCGTGCTGGTTTTCGGTCACCTGATGTTCCCGTGGCTTGCTCTGGTGTCGCGTGGCGCCAAACGGAACCTGCTATTCCTCAAATTGATCGCGATCTGGGTATTGGTGATGCACTGGGTGGATTTGCATTGGGCGGTCATGCCCAACCATCACAAAGACGGTTTCCATCTGTCGTGGATGGACGTGTCGACGATGCTGGGTATCGGCGGTATGTTCCTCTGGTATTTCTTCCGGAGATTTTCAGCCCAGGCGTTGATTCCGGTCAAGGATCCAAAGCTTGACGTTTCATTGAATCATGTCAATCACTAGGAAACGAGCATGAGCGAAGAATTGAAAGAAAACGTTTCGCCGGAATCGAAAGCGGCGGGTTATGAGAAGGAGGACGCCAACGGCCGTATGGTCATTGGATTCACAATCCTGACGGTTCTTTTGATAGCAGGGATGATATTGGGTCTCATGGAGTTTTTCATGACGACGAAGGAGCAGCAATACGAAGCTTCCGTTCTGGTGCCGGAATCCGTGACGATTCGTGAATTGCGTATTGAAGATGAGACGATCCTGAATTCCTACCGGGTGCTTGATTCGTCGAAGCAGGTGTACCAAATTCCCGTTTCACGCGCCATGGAACTGATGGCCGCGGAGGCTTTCCAATCGACACTGCCGGGACAAAAAGGCGGCGCGTCCACTCGGGGAAAGAAACCGTAGCGGCCGGTGACAAAGATTATTCTGATTGCCGGTGTTCTTTTACAAGTTGCAGGTTCGATTCGCGGGCAGGTGATTCGTGAGGATGACCCGGTCCTGAAAGGGATCGATGTCATCGAACACCTCGGCGACACCATTCCGCTGGACCTCCGTTTCACGGATGATCTGGGCCGCGAAGTGCCGCTCAGGACCTTCTTCCACCGTGGCAAACCGGTCATTCTGGTGCTGGCCTACTACAACTGTCCGATGCTGTGCACGATGGTGCTCAACGGTATCGCCGAAGCCGTCAAAGGCCTGGAGTGGACGCCGGGTGAGCGGTTCGAAATGCTGACGATCAGCATTGACACGACCGAAACGACGGCGTTGGCGGCGGCCAAGAAGAAGAACTACGTTGAATATATTTCCAAACCGGGCGCGGATTCGGGCTGGCATTTTTTTACAGGTCATCACGATGACATCCAAAAGCTGGCGGCCGCCCTGGGGTTCAAGTACTATTACGTCGAAGAGACCAAAGAATTTGCTCATCCCGCGGTCGTATTTGTCCTGATGGAGGACGGACGTTTGTCCCGCTATCTGTACGGATTGAATCACCGATCGCAGGATGTGCGGCTCAGCCTGCTGGAGGCCTCGGAAGGCCGCATCGGGAATGCGCTGGACCGGTTGATTCTGTATTGCTTTCATTATGATCCTGAGGCGCGCGGTTATGTGCTTTGGGCCAGGAATGTGATGAAAATCGGCGGTCTGGCGACGGTCGCGGCTATGGCCATTTTTCTTCTTGTGTTGTGGCGTCGCGAAAGGAAAACGGATGCCGTTCAACAGGCGTAAGACTATAACGATAATCATAGAACGACTCTCTTAGAAAAGAGGAAATCTGAGAATGAACGACAAGGGTACTTTTTGGTTGCCACCTGCGCACTCCACCGTTGCCGGCGATACGGACGCGTTATTCTATTTCATCTTTTGGGTGTCCGTACTCCTGTTTGTCGGCGTCGTGGGGGCGATGACCTATTTTGCCATCCGCTACAGACGCCGCGGCAAAATGACCTACACCAGCAATCCTCACAATGACAAACTTGAGATCACGTGGACGGTCATACCGACGATTCTTGTGTTTGTGGTTTTTGTATGGGGATTTCGCGGGTACATCAACCTGAGCGTCGTTCCCAAAGACGCCCTGGAAATCAAGGCGACCGGCCAGAAGTGGTTCTGGTCGTTTGACTATCCGAGCGGCGCAACCACGGTCAATGAACTGGTCATCCCGGAGGACAAGCCGATCAAATTGTTGATGTCTTCCAAAGACGTTATCCACAGTTTTTTCGTTCCGGAATTCCGCACAAAGAAAGACGTCCTGCCCAACCGATATACGATTGAGTGGTTTGAAGCCATGGAACAGGGTGAGTATCAGATATTGTGCGCCGAATATTGCGGGACGAAGCACTCGGAAATGCTGGCCAAGGTGCGCGTCGTTTCCACCAAAGAATACAACGAATGGCTGGATGCCAACAGCAACCTGGGAGCCGGCATGGCGCCGGAGGAGTATGGATCCAAATTGTATACCACCAAGGCGTGCGTGACGTGTCATAGTATCGACGGCAAACCGGGCACCGGCCCGTCGTTTCTCGGTATCTTTGGTCACGAGGTCCAATTGGCGGACGGTTCGAAGATCACCGTTGACGAAAACTACATACGCGAATCCCTCTTGCAGCCGCAGGCCAAAATTGTGGCCGGTTTCCAGCCGGTGATGCCGACCTTCCAGGGTATCCTGAAAGATCGCGAGATCGATGCGCTTGTCGCCTATATCAAAACCTTAAAGAAATAAGGCAGATCTATGTCCAGTTCACTATTCGCGGAACACAACTACCTCAACGATCCCAAAGGATGGAAATCCTGGCTGACGACGCTCGATCACAAGCGCATCGGGGTCATGTACCTGTTCGCCATCATGACGGCTTTCTTTCTCGGCGGCGTATTCGCCATCCTCGTCCGCATTGAATTGTTGTCGCCGGCCAAGGATATTGTCGAGCATGATACGTACAATCAGCTGTTCTCGCTGCACGGCGTGGTCATGGTGTTTCTTTTCATCATTCCTTCCATTCCGGCCGCTCTCGGCAATTTCGTGCTGCCGCTGATGATCGGGGCGAAGGATGTCGCGTTTCCACGGTTGAACCTGGCGAGTTGGTATGTGTACCTCACCGGCGCGGTCATCGGGCTGTACTCGATGTTTGCCGGCGCGGTGGACACGGGATGGACGTTCTACACGCCATACAGCACGTCCACCAACACGTCCGTCGTTTCGATGACGTTTGCCGCCTTTGTTCTTGGTTTTTCATCCATTTTTACGGGACTTAATTTTATCGTCACAGTTCACAAGCTGCGCGCGCCGGGTATGACGTGGTTCAAAATGCCGCTGATGGTCTGGGGGCTCTATGCCACGGCTATTATTCAGGTTCTGGCAACGCCGGTTCTTGCGATCACGCTGGTGTTGCTTATCCTCGAGAGGACGTGGGGCATTGGTATCTTTGATCCTGCGATGGGCGGCGATCCGGTGCTGTTCCAGCACTTCTTCTGGTTTTATTCACATCCGGCCGTCTATATCATGATTCTGCCGGGCATGGCGATTATCAGCGAACTGGTGACCACCTTTTCCCGCAAGAACATCTTCGGCTACAAACTGGTCGCATTCTCGAGTCTGGCCATCGCTTTGATCGGCTTTCTGGTGTGGGGCCATCATATGTTCACGTCCGGCCAGTCGGAATTGTCAGCCGTCATTTTCAGTTTCCTGACCTTTTTTGTGGGCATCCCCTCCGGCATCAAAGTCTTTAACTGGGTGGCCACCATGTACCAGGGCCAGATCAGCCTCAAGGCTCCGATGCTCTGGGTTTTTGCCTTCCTGTTTCTCTTTACGATTGGCGGGCTGACAGGAATTTTTCTGGGCACCTTATCGGTCGATGTTCATCTGCACGACACCTATTTTGTGGTGGCTCATTTTCATTACGTGATGATGGGTGGAACCGTGATGGCCTTGCTGGGTGGCGTCCATTACTGGTGGCCGAAGATCTGGGGACGGATGTACAACGAATTCTGGGCCCGCATTTCATGGGTCCTGGTTTTTGTCGGATTCAATATGACGTTCTTCACGCAGTTCATCCTCGGCTCACAGGGCATGCCCCGTCGTTATTACACGTATCTTGACAAATACCAACCCCTCCATGGTTTCTCTTCGATTGGTACGTGGGTTCTGGGAGCCGGATTCGTCATCATGGGCATCTATCTGATTCATGCCATTTTCAAGGGCCGTCCGGCCGGTTCCAATCCCTGGGGCGGGTTGACGTTTGAATGGCAGACCACGTCGCCGCCGTCGCCTCACAATTTTGAATCGACGCCCATCGCCACGCATGGCCCGTATGACTATGACAAAGTCATGGCGGAGAGCACGTTTTTCGACGCCGAAGGCAAAGCCCGCATCGCCGCCAAAACTGAAGTTGTGAGCTAACTAATTGCGCCCTGTTACCGAAACCATTTGAAGGTTCCCGTATGTCCATGCATCAAACCGCCGAGCACCCATCTTTTGTCGCGCATCATTTCAATGATGCGGAACAACAGAGGGAATCGGCCAAACTCGGGATGTGGTTCTTTCTACTGACCGAAGTCCTGACCTTTGGCGGCCTCTTCTGTGCCTACGCCGTCTACCGGGCGTGGTATCCTGAGATGTTCTTCAACGCTCATCAGGCGTTGGATGTCACGATGGGTACGATCAACACGGTCGTCCTGATCACGAGTTCATTGACGATGGCCCTTGCCATTCGGTGCATGCAGCTCGGGAACAAAAAACAGACCGTTGTCTACCTGACGATCACGTTGCTATTTGCGGCGACGTTTCTTGTCATCAAGTATTTTGAATACAGCCACAAGTTTCATGTGGGTCAGCTGCCGGGCCGCTTCTACACCTTCACCGGCATTGAGGGCACCAATCCCCACGTCTTTTTCTCGGTCTACTTCGCCATGACGGGTCTGCATGGCATTCACGTTTTGGGCGGCATGGCCTTGATTGGCTGGTTGATCTACAAAACCAGGAAAAACGCTTTCTCGCCCGAATACTACACGCCGATCGAAATGGTGGGTCTGTTCTGGCATCTGGTCGACCTGATTTGGATTTTCTTATTTCCTTTGTTTTACCTGATAGGATAATCGCATGAGCAAAGACAATGCTTCCCACGGACATCATGTCCTTTCCCTGGAAACCTATCTGGCAGTGGCCGGCGCTTTGCTGGTGCTGACGGCGGTAACCGTGGCCGTCTCGTTTGTCCACTTTGGCGCCTGGAATCTTGTGGTGGCCATGGCCATTGCGGCCACCAAGGCCATCCTGGTGGCGCTTTTTTTCATGCACTTGAAATACGACAACAAGATCTACCTGGCGGTGTTTGGAGCCTCGGTGTTGTTTCTTGCCTTGTTCATTATCTTTACGATGTTCGATACGATGCGTCGGAGCGATATCTACGATGTCGTCGACAAACCCATCAATCCGAAGGCCATCATTTATCAAGACGTACCGTCCGACAGTGCACAGGGGTCATCGCCATCAGAAACGGGCGGCCATAAATAGCATTACCCCATAGGGGTCGACACGGGGCGGGGAGGGTATCCCCGCCCCTCTTTTTTTTTGAGGTGATTATGGAACATCAACGACTCCCGCTTCGGGGGCACCTCGCGGTCCTGGTCATGTTTTTTCTTTTCGTGCTGATGACGGCGGCCGGCATCTACCTGCAGGGCCTGAAAAACGACCGATTGCCTGTTCTGGCGCAGGTCGGCTCCTTTCGTTTCACCGAACGTTCGGGGCAGCCTTTCGGATTGGCCGATCTGGAAAACCGGGTCAACCTGGTTGACTTCATGTTTACGAATTGTGAGGGTCCCTGCCCGAGGATGACGGCGCGAATGGCCGGTCTGTATCAGGAATTCGCCGCCGAAAACCGTGTCCAGTTCATTTCGATCACGGTCGATCCGGAAAGAGATTCCTTGCAGGCGTTGGAAACTTATGCCCGGAGATTCGGTGTCGAAGACCGCCGTTGGGCCTTCTTAAGGGCGCCAATGTCCGATGTTTCGACGCTGGCCGAAAAGAGCTTCATGCTCGGGGGCGAATTGCCGTCGTTGCACAGCACAAAATTCATCCTGGTGGACGGCGATGGCCGGGTCCGGGGCTATTTCGATAGCGAGGATTCGACGGCGGTTGTTCAATTGCGCCGCAGCATACGCAAGCTGTTGAAGGATATCAAGTGACCACGCACGATCTGCCAACGGTGAATGCCATTTTGAATGCGTTGAGCACGTGTTGTCTTCTGCTGGGGTATGTGCGTATCCGAAACGGAGATCGCCGAGCCCATCGGATCATCATGCTAACGGCTCTGGCGTGTTCGGGGGCGTTCCTGGTTTCGTATTTGATTTATCACGCCGACGTTGGCTCCGTCCCGTACGTCCGGATGGATTGGACCAGACCGGTGTACTTTGCCATTCTCATACCGCATGTGATTCTGGCCACCGTCATGACGCCTTTTATTTTCCTGGCGGTTCGTCATGCCATCCGCGGCCGGTTCGAGCAGCACCGTCGTTTGGTACGATGGGTCTATCCCGTATGGCTTTTTGTTTCGGTCAGCGGCGTGATGGTGTATTGGATGCTGTATCGGCTGTAGGGCGGGAATCACCAAAGGTAACGAAAAGAAAAAGGCTGTGGGTGTTGCCCACAGCCTTTTTGAATTCCAAAAGAGAAGGGATTACTTCTTCTTCGGGGGCGCCAACATGGCCATCATGTCCGCATGGATCTGGTCATCCTTGTCCATTTGGGCTTTGGCTTCCATCAAATCGCCGCCATCGAGAGCAGCTTTGGCCGCCGCGAGGGCCGCCTTGCAGTCCGCCATCATCTTGTCGGCCTTCGCCTTGTCGTCCTTCTTCATCATGCCGATCTTCTTCATCATGGCCTTATCCGCCATCATCTTGGCATGATCGGCGTCGCCCTTGGCAAGACGAGCCGTCAGTTCTGTCTTCATGGCTTCCATCGCGGCAGGGGCAGCGGCGGTCGCGGCATCAAACTTCGTCGCGGCTTCGGTATAGGCTTTCTTGGCGCCGTCCCAATCGCTCTTCTTGACAGCCTCGGAACCTTTGGTCATGGCAGCCGTCGCGGCATCAAAATCGTCCTTGGCATACACATCGGCCTTGGCTTCCATGGCTTTCTTCTGCGCCATCGTGGCTTTGTCAATCAGATCTTTCGGGGGTCCGCCGCAACCGATCAACGTCACGACAGCCAACGTAACTGTGGAGAGAACAATTCTCTTCAACATGGGATTTCTCCTTTTAACTCCCGGCAAGGGTACCAACACACAATCTACCTTTCCGGATTTTTGGTTTTTTTATGTGTGTTATTAGGGCATCAAAATCGCGATGAATATATGTGAAGAGAATCACAAATGCAAGTTTTTTGACGGACGAAAGGACGCTTCAAACAGGCCGTACTGTCCGAAAGCCATTGCTATAAAAAAGTAAAATCCATAAACTGTGCCGGTCTCACAAAAAGCGTCATTTCCCATGATATACAATCTCCTTATTCGGCGGGCGCGTCAGGTGGTGACGTTTGACGGTACGGCCGTCCGCGCGGTCGAGCAGGGGACAATCGCCTGTCATGATGGCGTGATCGTCTGGCTCGGCGCGGATGCCGGGATGCCATCGGAGTTGCAGGCCGCTGCGGATACCGTCGAAATGGCGGCCGATGGACTGGTCGTATTGCCGGGCCTGATCGACTCGCACACGCACCTCGTGTTTGCGGGAACCCGGGAGGACGAATTCGAAGAGAAATTGCGGGGTATCTCGTATGCCGATATTGCCAGGAAAGGCGGCGGTATCCGCAGGACGATGACGGCCACGCGTCGGGCGTCTTTGGAATCGTTGCTGGCATCGGCCAGGCAGCGAGTGGCCGCCGCGGCCGCGTTGGGCGTCACGACCGTGGAAATCAAGAGTGGCTACGGCCTTTCGGTGGAAGACGAATTGAAAATCCTGCGGGTCATCCGCGCATTGAAGGAAGAATCACCGGTCCGCCTGATTGCGACTTTTCTGGGCGCCCACACCATTCCGCCGGAATTCGACGGACGCCGCCAGGATTATGTCCGGCTGGTTTGCGAGGACATGATTCCCGCGGTGGCCGATGAAGGATTGGCCGAGTTCTGCGACGTATTTTGCGAGACGGATGTGTTCACGCCCGGCGAAACGCGCGCGATTTTCAGATCGGCGCTGGACCATGGTCTCAAGTTGAAGCTCCATGCCGATCAGTTGACGAACACGGCCGGGGCCGAGTTGTGTGCCGACATGGGGGCCGTGTCGGCCGACCATCTGGAGCACGTGTCCGAAGCCGGCATTCAGGCGCTGGCCGGATCCAAGACCGTGGCGGGTCTATTGCCCGGATGCAGCTTTTTTCTAAACATGGCGTATGCGCCTGCCCGGCGTCTGATCGAAGCGGGCGTACCCGTGGCGCTGGCCACGGACTTCAATCCGGGTTCGTCGATGACACAAAACCTCCAGTTGATCATGTCCATCGCCTGTACGCAAATGCGGATGTCCGTGGACGAAGCGATTCTGGGCGTCACGCAGCACGCCGCGCGGGCGCTGGCCCGAAAAGACATCGGCAACCTGGCGCCGGGTTTTCGGGCGGACATGGCCTTCTTTGACGTGCCAAATTATACGTACATTCCGTATCACTACGGCCACAATCATGTGGTCCGTGTCATCCGGGATGGCCGCGTCGTCTTTTCTCAACCAAACCTGCAAAAGTCATGAACACCTCCAAAAGTCTTATCGAACAAATCCGGCTGGTTTTTCCAAGGGAGACCTGTTCCGATTATTATTATGCCACCCAGAAGGAATGGATCGAAACCAACGGCATTGGAGGATTTGCATCGTCCACTCTGATCGGAGCGAACGTCCGGCGGTATCACGGCCTGCTCGTCGTTCCGGCCGGCCGCGGAGAGTCCATTCCCCATGTGCTGTTGTCCAAGCTGGAAGAAACGATGCATCTGGACGGTCACAACTTCGATTTGTCCACCAACCAGTACCCCTTCATTATTTTTCCGGAAGGCCATCATAACATCGAGCGATTTGAATACGATCTGTTTCCAAGATTCGTATACAATCTTGGCGGTGTTATTATCCAAAAGACCCTGCTGATGTTGCAGGGCGAAAACACGATTCTCGTTCGGTACGATGTGCGGCGGGCCGACCGGCCTTTCACGATGTCGATCCGGCCTTTGTGCGCCTTCCGTGAGGCGGCCAAATTGACCCGGGAAAATCCGAATATTGATACGAACCTGCTGTCCGTGGACGAAAAACGCTTTGTGTTCCGCCCGTACGCGGAATTACCGGAGCTGCATTTCTGGCATTCGCATGGGACAACCGAAGAAAAATTCTACTGGTACAAAAACACCGAGTACCGCAAAGAACAGGAACGGGGCCGTGAATTTTCCGAAGATCTTTTCAGTCCGGCTGTCCTTCATGTGCCGCTGAAAGAAGAGGACACGCTGGACATTGTCGTTTCCACGCAGGCCGGACGGATCGACCACATGGCGGCAAGGGGAGCAAAGGTCGTTTTTGAGGATGAAGTTGAGCGGCGGGCCAGGCACGTCGCGGACTTTCCCCTCGAACATCCCATGGCGCGCGCGATGGCGCTGACGAGTGAATCCTTTTCCCTGACCAAGGGAGACGCGCACGATCTCATGGGGGGTTATCATTGGGATTGCGACAAGTCCCTGGACAATGCGATCGCCTTTGCCGGCCTTGTGCTGACGCCAGGCCGTTTTGACCTTGCCCGTCAATTGCTCCCGTCGCACTTCCGGGGAATCTTCAGTCAAACGGAGAGGGTCGACACGCCTTTGTGGTATTTCCTGGCGACGTACAACCACGGTTTTTTTGCCGACGACATGGTTTGGGTGGGAGAGCATTTATGGCCGACGATGGACGCGTGGGTCCGGCTTGTCCTTTCGGGGCAACATGGCACGGCCTCGGTGTCCGAAAACGGTTTGATCCGTTGTGAGGCGTACGAGTCGGTGAAAGAATGCTATGCCGGGCGCAGCGGAATGACCGTGGACATCAATGTCTTGTGGTACAATGCGTTATGCATTCTGCGTGATATTGCCAAGGAAGCCCGCTCAAAGGACGCCGCCCGGTACGACCCATTGATCGAAAAGATACGCCACGCCTTTGCCGAAACATTCTGGAATGAGAGGGACCAGTGCCTGTTCGACCGCGTCAAAGACGGCGAACCGGACGCATCCATCCGGCCCTACCAGATCCTTGCCGTCAGCCTGCCGTTTGACCTTCTGGACCGGACTCAAAGAAAGGCCATCGTCGGCACGGTCACGCGCCATTTGCTTACGCCGTTTGGTCTGAGGTCCCTGTCAAAACACAGTCCGGAGTATATCGGCGTGTACGCCGGCCCGGCGGAAAACCGTAAGGCCGCCTACCACCGGGGATCGGTTTGGCCGTGGATGATGGGCCATTACATCGAAGCGTACCTGAAGGTGGAAGAATTCTCACCATTGGCACGGGACCATTGCTGGAAGCTCATCGAACACTTCCGTGAGGCCGTTCACGACGCCGGGCTGCATTCGATTTCAGAGTTGTTTGACGGGGACGAGCCCCATTTCCCAAAAGGCCGGGTGTCGGACAGCAAGAGCGTTGGCGAAATCCTGCGCGTCATTGAATTGCTTGAAAATTCGGAACGACTCATGTGACCGGCGCGCCACCGTTTCCGACGCATGACCGCGTGTTGGAACTTGTCCGACGGGCATTTCTCGATCATGAGCGCGTGAGACTACCCGGCGGCGATCTCACTCCGGCGGCGGTGCTGGTGCCCATCTACGAAAAAGAGGGCCGCAGTCACATCCTGTTTGCGCAACGCACGCTGACGGTTCGTCACCACAAAGGTCAGATTTCATTTCCGGGCGGCGCCCGCGACGGCACGGACCGTTCCCTGCTGGAAACGGCGCTGCGGGAGACGGAAGAAGAAATCGGTGTTCGTCCACGCGATGTGGAAATTCTGGCTGAACTGGATGAGATGGTGACGCCAACCGGGTTTCATGTGCATCCTTACGTTGGCAACATACCGTATCCATATCCTTTTCGAGTCAACGACGCGGAAACGGCCGCGTTGATTGAAGTGCCTTTGGATCACCTGATGGTTGAAAGCCATCATCGCCTCGGATTTCGCCGGTTTCAGGACCGCATCTACGAAATTCATTATTATACGTACGAATCTCATACGATATGGGGCGTCACCGGTCATATCCTGCACGGGCTTCTCCAGGCCTGCCGGTCGGCGGCGGCGAAGTAACTTTTTTGGGCGGCTATCGTATGAATTCCATCAATCTATTGGAGAAACCCATGCCATTTGCCGCGGTATTGTTTTCATACAGTCTGGTGGTTTTTCTGGCCTTCACGCCACGGGCCTGGTCAAGTCAGGGCCCCCACCCGGAAGAAGGCGATGACCGTCCGACATTTGTTCCAAATACGATTGCGCATGTGAAGCCCGTCCCGATCGAGCAGGCGCCGGCCATTGACGGGGTCATGGAAGCCGTTTGGCGAAATACTCCGCGCCTGGACAATTTTGCAGAAATCTGGCCGGCTGAAAATGTTTCCAGCAAGGCCAGGACGGAGGCCTATGTGACGTTTGACACGGACCACCTGTATTTCCTGTTTGTGTGCTACGATGAGGACCTCACCAAACTCCGGGCGACGATGACGGACCGAGACAGGATATTCCGGGATGATTTTGTGGGCATCCAGCTGGACACCTATGGCAATGAACAGGCGGCGTACGAGCTGTTTGTCAATCCTTTCGGCATCCAGGGCGATTTGATCCGACGGATTGACGGTGACGAGGATGCCAGTTTCGACGCCGTGTGGGAATCGGGCGCCCGGGTGTACGATGATCACTGGGTGGCCGAAATGAAAATACCCTTCAAGAGCCTGCGATATCCCGGTACGTCGCAACAGGACTGGCGGCTTCACGTGCTTCGCATTTATCCTCGCGAAAGCCGATATGTTCTTTCCTGGATGCCCGTCTCCCCCAACAACAACGCGTATTTCAGTCAGGCCGGCCATCTGGTTCTGTCGGATCAGATTTCCAGGAATACGAATCTCGAATTGCTGCCGTATGTCATCGGCAGCGGAATCCGGACGACGGAAGAAAAGGACAATGGCGACGGGCGACACGTGCCCGCGTCATGGGACGGCAACGCCGGATTCAACGTGAAATACGGACTGTCCTCCAACATGACGATTGACGTCGCCTATAATCCGGATTTCAGCCAGATTGAGTCCGATGCGGGCCAGATCAGTGTCAACAACACGCTGGCGCTGTACTATCCCGAAAAGCGGCCGTTTTTTCTGGAGGGCGGCGATATCTTCCGCGTGGACAACAGCCTGAACCTTCTTTACACCCGGAGTATCAACGATCCGCTGGCCGCCGCCAAGGTGACCGGCAAAGTGGGCAAAGCCACGATTGGTTTGATCAGCGCTTACGACGAATCCACGCCCTATATTCTGCCATTTGAAGACGGCAGTTCGGAATTTCGCACCGGCCGAAACAGCACCAGCCACATTGCACGGATCAAATACGATCTTGGGTCCCGATCGTATGTGGGTGTGGCTGCCAGTGACCGGCGCCTGTCCGGCGGCGCCAGTAATACGGCCGTGGCCGCCGACGCCAATATCCGGCTGAATGAAATTTACTCGATCAGCGGGATCCTTGGAGTGAGCCGCACGAAGGAACTGTCGGATTCGACGGTTTCCGCCGACGAAATCGATGAAGGAACATTCCGGGCAAATGGACACGCTTATACCAACGCCCTGGATGGAGAATCCTTCACCGGCACGGCTTTCCGCGCCAATTTCAGGAGGGACGCAAAGCATTGGAACGTATCGGCCGTTTATGAGGATATTTCTCCGGGGCTTCGGGCGGAAAACAGCTTCATCCGTTCCAACAATTATCGGAATGCCAACGTGTGGACCGGGTATACGTTCCGTCCGGAGAAACATCCGGCGCTCAATAGGATTGAACCCCAGGTTTTCGTATGGCGGAAATACAATTACGACGGCACGCTCAAGGACTGGGGTATGACGCCGGCCTTGTGGATCAATTTTCAAAAACAGACGAGTCTGTACATTTCAGGATTTGTCATCAACAACGAGAACTTCCATGGCCGGCAATTCAACCGCATGCACCGCGCATGGATCACGTTGAACTCCAATGCCTTCAAAACAGTGAGCGGGGGGTTCTGGATCGAAGCGGGCAAGTCCATCAACCGGTTCGGCGACGAGACCGATCCGCTCAATCCCCTGGCTATCGTCAAGAGTCTGAATATTGAGACGTGGATTACCCTCAAACCCGTGTCGCGTCTGACGGACGACATCAGCTATCTGTCCTCCGGGTTATGGCATCACTTTGGAGGGCCGCTGATCCGGCAACAACATATCTTCCGCCATAGCGTCGCCTACCAGTTCACACGTCGTCTGTTCTTCCGGCTGATCACCGAGGCCAATTTCACCGAAAAGTATTACACCGATACGGACGGACCGGCGCCCGTGACCTCCCACGACAAGAGCGCATCCTTTCAGATCGAGCCTCTTTTCAGCTACAAGGTGAATCCCTTTACGGTGTTTTTTGTGGGCGGGTCGTTCGGCGGATCAAAGGATCCGTATCCGAATTTTGACGGCTACAATGTGACGGATCAGAATATTTTCGTCAAGTTCCAGTACTTCGTGCGAATCTGAGATTCCCGGATACGGTGTTGACTCAGGGGTTGGCGTATTCGATCGGGATATCGTTGCGAAGCTCCTTCAGAATATCTTCTGTTTTTTTCTTCCGTTTGATGGCTCTCAACCGGGACTCAATGGCATTGCGCACCTCGTCCAATCCTTTGGGCGTGCCTTTCAGCCGGTATTCCACGACGTGCCAGAGGGCATAATAACCTTCCGACGTCAGGATCGGGCCGGCGACTTCATCGGCCGCGTTGCGGGCAAAGAGGAAACGGTGGGCTCGGGGTTCGAACTTATCACGGCCGGCAAAGTCGGCCGCGCCCGTGATATCGCTGTCGGCCGCGGCCTGGGCGACGAGGTCCAGAAAATCCCTCTTGACCATACGAGATAAACGGCCAAATTGGACCGCCACTTTACGCGCCCGGGCCCTGTCCTTCGTAAAAAAATATTCGGTCTTCACCTGGTCTTCCGCACACAGGAACAGGCTCTTGTTGTCCTCATAATAACGCTGGATATCGTCGGCGGACACGGTGACCGACCGGTCCAGTTCGTCACTGAGGTATTGATGGACCAGCACGTCACGCCGGAGGGATTCCATTTGGCGCACGAAATCCGGATTCTTGTCCAGGCCCTCCGAAACGGCTTTCTGATAGACGATCTCGTCGTGAACCCAATTTTGAATATAGGCCTCACGCAACGCCGGATTGTCGCGCACGGTTGTGCCGATCGCGCTGTCGATCAGAGCCTGGGTCAGGACGGACGACCCCACACGCACCACATAGTCGTTGTCCTGTCGGGGCTGGCATGCGACGATCCAGATGGCCGCTGCCCACCACGGGATACTATTGAATGAGGCCTTCATACACGACGATGTCCATTTTTCTCTTCATGCCGTTGAGCCAGCGGGTCTCCATCTGCGTGCGCAATTCGTTCCGGTACTGGCTTTCCACGCGACGCCGCGCGCTGTCAAAGGGCTGCCGAACGGCATCCCGTTTTTCGATAACCTTGATGATGGAAAATCCGCCGTCTTTCCGCGCGATGATTCCGGAGACTTCATCCTGTGCCAGCTTGGATGCCGGGGCATTCAGTTCATGTTTCTGGTTGGGAGAAAGGCTGATGGCGGCTTTGAGCGTGACGGTGGTCTGCCCGCCTTTCAACGCCTTCAGGGAATCGGGTACTTTGGTGAATTCCGTGCCGCCATTCAGAAGACGCAGCGCTTCGTCCATATCCGCGCGAGACGTCGTGTACAATTCCTGAACCCTTGTCATCGGCGTGGTGCGGAATTGGTCGGCGTGGGATTCGTAATAGCGGCGGAGTTCGGCGGTGCTGATGGAGTCGCTCATTTTCAATCGGGCTTCGCCGGCCTTGTTGGCCAGTATTTCCGTCCGTTTGGACGCCAGACGGCCCACGAATTCCTGCATCTTGTCCAAACCGTCCTGTCGTGCTTTGGCGGCCAGCAAATCCTCGCGGACCACGGCTTTCAACGCATCCACGACGATATCGCGTTCCGGGCGTTGTACGGTGAAAAGGTTGCCTTTGACGGTCAGGAGGTCCCGAATCGTGAGGGTATGGCCTTCATACGAGACGACGGTCATGTCCATGTTGGTTTCGCTGAAATTCTGGGCGGCGGCCTTGCCATGGGCGCCGGCGGGGAACCGGGCCGTCAGAGTATCGATGGCCGCGTCATGGAAGACCACACGCGAAGCGTCGTAAAGTGGCTGGACGAATTGGATAAAATGACGCAGATAGATCGGGCGATCCAGATTTTCGAGCCGGCCTCTGATCATCTTGGAGGTTTCGTCCTTCGTCAGTTTCCTGGCCAGGCTGTCGATCGAAAAATCCTGGACGTATGGAATCAGGAACGCGCCCGGCAGGTCGATCGGAGCCAGAATGGTGCGCGGGGAGCTGGCGAACACGGCGGTCTCGTAATCCAACGGCAACGAACCATACTTGAATTTCTCCGTCCGGCTGAAGCCTTTCTGGCTTTTGGGCTCGCGAAAATCCGACACGGCTTCAGCGAGGCGTGTGAAGTTGGTGTCCCGCGCGGCCTTGAAAATCGAATCGGCCGTGGCCCGTGCGCTTTCCTTGGTGCGGAAGGCGTTTGAACCGGCGAAATCAATGTAGCGCACGACAATGTTCTGGACGGTTACTTCGCGGCCGTACTGCGATTGAAAGGCGGCCACCGTCGAATCATTGACAAAATGAGAAATAAGGTACTTCTCATGCGCGAACACGCTCAATTCGCGCTGTTCCAGGTCATTCAGGCGCTCCATCACATCGGGATCGAGGTGAAAATGGTCGTCCACGGCCGCCAGGGCCTTGAGGTGCTGATCCACGAGCCCGAGTACGATCGACCGTTTCTCTTCAAAAGAGAGGTTGGCCGGCTTGCCTTTCGATTGCATGAAAAAGCGGTATTCGTCCACCGTAATGGAATCCCGGTTGTCAATTCGCACCAGCAAGGTGCTGTTGTCCTGCCGGCATCCCTGGCCGAAAGCCAGGACGGCCATAAAAAGCCCTGCGAAAAAATAGCGACGACGTGATGTCATGATCCGACTCCTGAAAGACTGATTAATGACTGGATAATATGGATTGTTCTTTGGAAGTTTTCTCCCTGGACGACCACAGGATGCTGACGGCAAAAATGGTTCCAATGACGAGAAACGTCACCCACTTGGGCAGATGCAGGTCGAAATATTCGGCAAAAAGTTTGGCGCCGATGAAAAAGACGATCACATAAGCGCCGTCGACCAGACGCGGGAAACGTTTGATGACATTGAGGAAAGCGCCGGCCACCAACCGCATCGTGATGATGCCCAGGATGCCGCCCGTGATCACGACCCATTGCTTGGGCGACAAAGCGACGGCGGCCAAAATGGAATCGACTGAAAACACAATGTCCGTGAGTTCGACCGCCGCCACCGTGCTCCAGAATGGCGTCAAACCGAACAAGCGCCGAACCCGCGGCTTTCGTTTCTCTTCATCCGGATGTTTCCTGAAAAAATGATCGATGGCCAGGTAGGCCAGGTACAGGCCCCCGACGATTTTGATGGCCGGGAATCTGAGAAGATACACCGCCAGAAGCACGGCCAGAAAGCGAAACACAAATGCGCCGACGATGCCGTACTTGAGCGCCCGCTTCTGTTCCTCCGCCGGCAACGGCATGACCAGGACCGCCAGAACGATCGCATTGTCCGCACTTAACAGCCCCTCGAGGAGAACCAGCAGGGCAATCGTGATGAGGTCTGAATATTCAAAGTTCAAATGTCAAAACTCCACTTGAAAAAGCGTCGGCAATATAGGACTTGAACGTTGTATATTCAAGACAATTTGGCCCGTTCAAAGCCCTTCACAACCGGCCTTCAGTCCGGCGGAGAAAACCATCAAAAACAAATGCTTGTTTTGACTTGGCAAGTGCATTAAACTACCATGAATTTTGCCACCGGGATGCATGGAAGAAATACTCGTTGTCGACGACAGCAAGGTTCAACTCTTTACGACCAGCCTTCTTCTTCGAAAAGAAGGTTATGTCGTTCAAGATTGCCACGAACCGCTGGTTGCCAAATCCCTGATTGAACAAAAACGGTTTGATCTCGTCTTATGCGATCTTCAGATGCCGGAATTCAACGGCATTGATGTCTTGCGTCTGGCCAAATCGCTGTATCCGCTGATGCCGGTCATCATCATGACTGCGTTCGGGGACCGTGAATCCGCCATCGAGGCCCTGTCGATCGGCGCGGAGGACTATATTTTCAAGGCCAGCGGCAAACGCGAGGAGGAGGAATTCCTGATCCGCATCCGGCGCGCCATCGAGAAAGCCAAGCTCCAGAAGAGTATCGTGAACTATCAGGAACATCTGGAACAGATGGTGCAGGCCCGGACCCGGGAATTGCAGGAAGCCCAGGAACAACTGATTCAATCCGAAAAACTCCGTTCGTTGGGTATCATGACCAACGGCATTGCGCACGACTTCAACAACATTCTCGGCGTGATATTGGGCCGCACGCAGCTTCTGATGAGAAAGACGCGCGATGAGGATATCCTGGCCGATTTGAAAACCATCGAGATGGCGTCGTTCAAGGGGTCTTCGACGATCCGCCGGATGCAGGATTACACCCGTATTCGCAAGGACGAACTTTTCACGGCCATCCAGTTGAACGATCTCATTCCGGAGGTCATTGCCATCACAGAAACACGCTGGAAGGACGAGGCTCATGAAAAAGGGCTGATGATCCAGGTCGGGACCGATTTCAAGGATATCCCGTTGATCAATGGCAATGCCTCGGAGTTGAAAGACGTGCTCATCAATGTCGTGTTCAATGCCATTGACGCCATGCCGCACGGCGGGCGCATCGAATTCCGGACGTATTCGGAGTCCGTGGACGGCGATCTCTGGGTGATGGTGGAGGTCTCGGACACGGGCATGGGTATTGCGCCGGATGTTCAGTCCAAGGTATTCGAACCGTTCTTCACGACGAAGGATTCGGGCGGTTGGGGATTGGGCATGAGCGTGGCGTATGGCATCATCCAGCGGCACAAGGGCAACATCAGTTTCAAGAGTTTGCCGGGGCAGGGCACGACGTTTTGTCTGCGCTTTCCGGGCGCGCTGTTCCTGCAACAGATGCCCGAGCCGAAAACGGCGAGTCCGACCGTTTCTGAAAAGAAGCAGAAGCGGATATTGGTCATTGACGATGACGACGGTATGCGATTGATGCTGAGTGAAATTCTGGAGATTGACCGGCATGATGTGGCGTCGGCGTCATCCGGCCGCGAGGCGCTGGAGCTTTTCAGGAATGGTCATTACGATGTCGTATTGACGGATCTCGGGATGCCGGAGATGTCGGGATGGGATCTGGCGCATGAGATCAAGAAACTGTCCGCGGGGACGCGCATCATCATGATCACGGGGTGGGGCACGCAACTCGATCAGCAAAAAGCCGCGGAAAGCGGCGTGGAGAAAATCCTGCCAAAACCCGTGTCGTGCGAGGAAATATTGAAATGCGTGGCGGAGTAGGGTGCGGTCGATCTGCGATTAGATGAGTTCATTCGGCCCGTTCGTGCGCAAAGACTGATTCATGTTTTCATGCGACGGAATCCGACGTCAGGCCGGACGCATAGGTGATAACCGGATAAGCCGGAAGGGAAATCCGTGAAACCGGAGGAAAAGTCGCGCCGGGAGATTGGGTCGACGGCATTTCGAGTTCACCCAACACGGGGTGCCGGCAATTTAGAAAGCAGGATTGCCGCCAGTCTCGAGAAAGCGGAAGTGACAAGGCAGAGTAGTTTGAAGAAAGCATTTGAGGGGAGGTTGGTGTTAATTTCTCATGAAAATAAAACATCGTGAGAATGGGTTTTCAGGGTGTCTGATTTTGTTGGCATAATGAATTAGAAATGAGGCATCAAATGGACAAGAAGTTTTCAGGTCAATCGCACGAGAAATTGTTGGAGTTACTTGGTGGAACCAAGATGCCAAACGCAGATGAATTCAAACAGCTAATCGTCAGTCTTGACAGCCACCGTGTGCTGGCCAAGGTATTTCTGCTTGAAGGCACGCCGTATGTTTTTGAGAAAAGCCCAATGAAGTATGTAATATTCCGAGAACAAGTAGCAGCCAGATTCGAAGTTGGCTCCCAAGATGTCTGCATTGTCGGAAGCGCCAAGTTAGGATTCAGTCCATCGCCACACACTTTTGGTAAACCCTTCAGTCAAACTTCCGACGTTGACGTTGTCGTAATTTCCGATGATTATTTTTATCGTGGGTCTCGGGAGCTATTCTCCGAGTTGAATGGCCTTGAACCCGCGGTTCATCGCGTTAGGCCGTACCTTAAAAACGCGGTTTTAGCTGGACAGCCCCCGGTTGTCAAACTTGGAGACTGGAAGAATCTTAAGGAGGCAATCCGTAACTTTGTATTCGAGAATTTCAATCCGGGCTTGCTGCCTGGTAATCATCGACTCCGCCTCGATATATTTGACAAAATTAGCTCTACGGCGGGTCTATTCCTTGCTCTTGAGCCAAAAGTTTTCGTTTCAAAAATTCGGTGTAGGGTATTCAGAAACTGGAAATCGGCGGAAGACTACTACTCAAACAGTCTTCGAGAGGCTCGACGAGTGTTCTCTGGGGACGCTGAAGTGGAAACTGATTCCGACCTCGACGACGACGCCTCGCTTGTTGCGACACTGACGAAGACTAATGAGTCAACACCGTAAGCTACTTGAGGGACATGCTAGGTCTAAAGCTACAGTCTGGTTGCGTTTTTGCTAACACGTTGCGAAAGATCGCAAAGCCTTGGAAAAGCGGAGGCTACACGGCAGGAAGGCGTCTGAGGAGAGGTTGGTGTGACGGATTAGTATAATTGCTATTTTTGGGCAAATAGGTTTGCAATCCTATATGTCATTGCTTGCCGACTAACCCCGAATTTTTCTGCGATTTCCTGAATCTCGTCCTCATCCTCAACATCTAAGTTCCGATCAGTCAATATTTCAACCAAGTCCTCCTCCGGCATAAGTAGTTCGGCGGCAAAAGCATTTGCTTCCCTCTCAATTGGATCTATACCTAGTCCGGACTTATAATCACGGTTAATCATCCTTCCTTTCCGATCGACAAAAAATTCTCCATGATGCTTAAGGACAAAGTGTCCCAATTCGTGTGCAATTGTGAAGTTTTGACGTGTAGGTGAATGGAACGCATTTATTCCAATTACAGTTTGTCCTGTTCTTGTAAACAAAAATCCTGACATGTCTTCTTCTAGAGCGCCATACTTGATAGTAATTCCCTTTCTTTTCGCTATCTCATTTACCGGTACGGGCAATATGCCTTCGAACCCTCTTCGTAGCTCCTTGGCTTTTTGTTTGAGATTTGCCATTGGAGTTTCCTTCTTGTTTGGAATTGAAAGCGATTAGCTTTGCCACAGATGTGTAATCACGAGGTTCCAACTTTGCCGTGACTTCATTGGGCAATTCAAGCTGCAACGCAGAACTGGAGGGAATTAGTTCATTTAGTGGAATCTTCAGACAACTCGCAATCTCTATTACAACGTGAAGCTGAGGTCGTTGCCTCCCCGATTCAATATTAACAACCGATGGCCTTGATAGGCCAATAGCCATTGAAAGACGCTCTTGAGACCACTCTAGTCTCTTCCGCGCTTCTTTGAGTTTTTCGCCCAAGGTCGTGTAGAAAAGCGAAATTTGTTCTGAATTCACACCTGAAATATAATGGTTCTTTTCCAGGAAGTCAAGCACGCAAACAGTTTATAATACAAACATGTTATATGTAAATAGTACTTGACAAATGAATTTTCAATCAGTATCATTAAGTGAATTCGTACGGTGCGGATTCAGAATTCTAACAAACTAACTGAAGGAAATGAGCATGGCTTCTGAAGAAAAACATGTCGAAGAAATCGACATCGAAGAGTACAGCAAGGAAGGCAAGACGCCACCGAAGGGCCGTCACTATGTCATCCGAGTTGATCGAGAACGTTACGTCGTAAGACAGGAGTGTATGACTGGGCGTGAAATACTCACGTTGGCAGGCAAGACTCCGGTCGAACGATACCGTTTGAACCAGCGGCTGCGAGGCGGACAGGTAGTCGCGATCGGTTATGATCAGACTGTCTGCTTCACGGAGCCCGGAATCGAAAGATTCATGACAATTCCTCTCGATCAGACAGACGGAGCGAAGTCGTGAGGCAGGATTTTGCTCTTCCAGAAATGGACACGTCATTTCTGGATAGCCTCGGTGTAACCTGGGAAGCCATCACAGATCAGGGCCAGAATTGGGTCATTGTGCGTGGCTTTCCGGTGTGCGCCGGATACACTGTGGACAAAACCGATGTGGCAATCAACATCTCCACTGGGTATCCACGGGCTCAATTGGATATGGTATATTTCTTTCCAGCTCTTCTGAGAACTGATGGAAAACCAATCAACGCCCCGGCACCACAACCCATTGAGGGTAAAGAATATCAAAGATGGTCCCGCCACCGAACTCCGCAAAATCCTTGGCGAGAAGGAGTTGATGATATGTCGACCCACTTTCAACTGATTTTATCGTGGATTGAAAAAGAGTTGACAAGGTGATTATGATGAAATACTCGATTCATATCTCGGGACATCACTTCAACGCAATCAAACATCATCTGTATCCCGGTGACGGTATGGAGGCGGTTGCTGTTGCGTTATGCGGAAGACATTCTCATGGTGATTTAACGCAGCTACTCGTACACGATGCCATTATGATTCCACACGCGGAATGTGAAAGGCATACAGATCTCCTAAGATGGAAAACCGATCGTATTCTTCCATATCTGGAAAGAGTCATGAGTCACGATTTTGGAATTCTAAAGATTCATAGCCACCCGGGCGGATACGACAGATTTTCGGCAACGGACGACGAAGCGGATGAGGAGTTATTTACATCTGTCTTTGGTTGGGCTAGCACCGACAATGTCCATGCTAGTGCCATAATGTTACCTGATGGTCGGATTTTTGGACGTTGTTTTCTCCCTGATTTGCAAACCGTCAGCATCGACAAAATAACGGTTGCGGGTGACGTGATAAAAGTCTTTGAAAACGACGAAAATGATGTTACGGTCGATCAGATTGGACTTAGAACCGCGCAGGCTTTTGGCGACAAGACATATGCCATGTTGAAGGGTTTGACAATTGGTATCGTAGGTGGTTCTGGGACAGGAAGTCTACTTGTTGAACAATTACTTAGACTGGGGGCTAGAAGGATTGTGTTAGTTGATCCTGATATTGTCGAGTACAAGAATTTGAACAGAATCATCCAGGCGACAAAGACTGATGCGGACAACCAACGTCGAAAAGTTGATGTGCTGTCTCAACACGCGGCGGCCGTTGAACTTGGAACGGAGGTGGTCTCATTTGCTTCAAATCTTTATGAAAATATTGATGCTATTCGCGCTTTGATTTCCTCTGACATCTTATTCGGCTGCGTGGATAGCTATGATGGGCGATATCTACTTAATCAGATTTCCACTTTCTATCTGAAACCTTATTTCGATGTGGGTGTTCGGTTGAACGCGGATGGGAAGGGCGGAATCGACAAGATTTGCGTTTCAGCACACTACATCCAGCCCGGCAAATCATCTCTGATTTCGAGAGGTGTTTTTAATATGGAAGACGTAAAGGCTGCGGCTCTCTTGAGGAGGAATCCACTAGAATATGAACGACAGAAGAAAGAAAAGTACATCAAGGGTGTCCAAGTTGGAAGTCCCGCTGTCATAAGCGTCAATATGATGGCGGCGGCACATACCGTAAACGACTTCCTCAATAGAATCCACCCCTATCGAATACCAAAACCAGAGTGTTCAGCATGGTCAATGATCGACCTGACGGAAAACATAATCCAAGATGTTGCAGAAACCGACCTGCAGACTGATATCTTTTTGGCAAAACGGGTCGGACGGGGTGATGTGCTTCCTTTTCTGGAAATTTCTGAAATTCTAGCTTCGTAGATTGACGCTGGGTCTCTTTCGAGAAATATAGTATTCCACTCCACTTGCGATGAAGTTCGCGTCTGGATTTCTTGGTTCTTTTTCAAGGTAGATTTGATATATTTATGTTGATTTAGAACCAACAGCAACCCATGTATTATCGCCGCAAGGTCTTACTTTCTTTTCTGGAAATTTTCGAGGGGAAGCTTGAAAAGATCAGGTTTCAGAAACTGCTTTTCCTTCTGAGGGACAAGCAGACAAAGCCTTCGTTTGATTTTGTTCCCTACAAGTTCGGTTGTTTTTCGTTTCAGTCGTATGCCGATCTGCGCACGATGATCAAGTACGAATTGGTTGGAGAACTGGAGACCGACAGTGGCGAATTCTGGAAACGAGGTCCGGCGGATGGTGACCGTCATTTCGTGGAAGAGATACTGCCCGCCGACAGGCAGGCTCTGCTGGAAACCAAATCCGTTTATGGTCATTTGACTTCCGACGAGCTGGTTGCACTGACATATCGTCAGTATCCATATTACGCCATCAGGAGTGAAATCGCACGAAATGTACTGACCGAAGATGAACTGCTACGTGTCCGACAGGAGACTCCATCGAATATGACGCCGACGCTGTTCACCATCGGCTATGAAGGAAAATCCATCGAGGCCTATTTCAATGCGCTGATAAAGAACAATGTCAAAGTCCTATGCGACGTCCGAAACAATCCCGTGAGTATGAAGTATGGATTCTCCAGGACTCCATTGGAACGAACGTGCACGTCGCTCGGCATCAAATATGTGCATATTCCCGAACTTGGTATCGTATCGGAGAAACGAAAGAATCTCAAAACGCCGTCAGACTATGGGAACTTGTTTGCGGAGTACGAAAGGTCAACGCTTTCATCCACGGCATCTTATCAGCGCAGTGTGATGAACTTGTTGGAGTCGGAGAAGAGAGTAGCTTTGACCTGCTTTGAAGCGGATCCGACCATGTGTCATCGCATGCGGTTGACCAAGGCCTTGACGCAGCTGCCGAATTGGCAGTATGAGATCATCCATCTCTAATCATGGCCCTGACAAAAATCCTCATCACGGTAAAGACGTATCCGACTCTGTCCAGTAAATATGAGGAACTGGTATGTACGGCAGGGTTCCGAGAAGACGGAAGCTGGGTACGGATATATCCTGTCCCCTTCAGGAAACTGAATCCCGATCTTCAGTACAAGAAATATGACTGGTACGAATTCGATCTTGAGCGCAACACCTCAGATTTTCGCCATGAAACCCATCGACCGAGGGATATTGATAGAATTGGAAGACGAGTGGGACACATTGGCACGGAATCGAATTGGGCAGAAAGGAAACGACTTGTACTGCGAAACTATCATGAAAACTTGGACCGTTTAATTGAAGACGCAAAAAACAAGAGCATAGCAACATCTCTGGCTGTGTTTAAGCCAACCAAAGTACTGGATTTCGACTGGGAACCGTGTGAGAGAGAGTGGAGTGAATCAAAACTCAAAGAACTTCGGCAATTCAAATTATTTGACACGACGGGAACCCGGAACGAAGTGGTCAGGAAGGTGCCATTCAAATTTCGATACCATTTTGAAGATGCTGCAGGGAAGAAAAGCCGGTTGATGATCGAGGATTGGGAAACCGGCCAGCTGTACTGGAACTGCCTTCGGAAAACTGATGGCGATGAGGAACGGGCCTGTCAAAAAGTTCGTAAGAAATACTTGGATGACTTCGCAAAAACCAAAGATCTATATTTTTTCCTTGGAACCACCAAGCAAAATCACTTCCGGGCGCCAAATCCTTTCATTATTGTCGGAACGTTTCATCCGAAAATGACGTCTCAGACCGAGTTGGACCTGTAACGTGATCTTTTTCGCGGCGACGACGTGGGAAACGTGGTATCGGCGTTGAATTCATTCAAAGAAATTGTTGAAGGATTGAACGGGAAAAGCAAAGGATGAATGGACCTAATCCAATCGACTCGTGAATAAAGCGGGCTGTCTCTTGCCAGACAGCCCTGCTCATCATGGCTTCTTTCTGCTTTTTTTTATCGTCGCGTGAATTTTCTTCCACTTGAGTTTTTCCGCCCGGGCCGCCATGCCGTCCTGC
>CAZJBS010000025.1:0-45580 GCA_964544475.1 uncultured Bacteroidota bacterium
GCCGCTTTCGGTACCACAAAACGATTCCTTACGGCTTTTTTCAACAACCTGTTAGGGCTCCCTGACAGGCGACCTCCATCATTTCCACCCCATCAAGCTGTTCAAGTCAACCCACTCAAGGGCTCGCGGATTGTCCTGATAGTGCTTCAGGAATACGGTTACGGGCATGGCAATTAAGTCCATCCAAACGTTCTGCTTTCTAGGCGTCAGGTAGTCATTGATCCAACGATACCGGCCTTGTATCGCAGATTTGTCACGATCGATGCCGTCCATGTACTTGGACAGTTCTTTGGCTTCTTCCCAGTCGTCGCAAATAAAGCCCTGTCTGACATGCTCAATTTCAAAGAGCCTGATTCGACGGATTTCCTTGGACAACTCGTTTGCAAGTCGGACGGGTATCGTCTTGAACTCAGAATGACCATCGGCGACTGCGCATCGCAAAGCCCACAGGCGGGAAGCGTCAATAGTGAAGTACCGATCGCCAACCGGCGTGACTCTGATCGGCTGACACACATGCCATTGAAAGGTATTTTTCTTAATGGCCTCAATGATGTAATCAAAAGCCTCACTGATGTTGGGCACGTTGTCCACGCAATGCTCATCGTCTGGATAACAATCAATCAAATCGATTGAGACCTGCTCGTATTGCACCTCCTCACCCAGGTCAATCGGATGGGGATTCTTGTACACTTTGACAAATCCTGCACAAAACGTCTTCCATAAACATTCATCTTTTCGTGCATCATACTTAAAATCGAACAAAGAGCCCAATGACTTGAGTTCTTCACGTTGTTCGGAGGTCAAGTATTCGAATGCCCAAATCATATACGACCACTTATCATCCTTTGGTGGATCTCACCCCCACCTCTGCTTCGTATACTCATATCGCTTCCTTTGTCGTCAATAACCGGGTCGAATGCCTGGTGCGGATGAACGTCATCCGTATCTGCGGAGCGACATCCTTCCCACAGGCATCCAGCACCAGTATGGTCAGGAAGTCTTCGAACACGTCCTTATCAATTGAAAGATCGAGAGTATCCTTCAGGGCAGGAAGGAGGGCTGGTTCGATATGATCGAAAATCTGCGGCATATTAGAAGCCAACGTGATGAGAATGGAACTTGACGACCTCTCTTTAGACTGGGAAGGCGCTACGCCCTCTGGAATCCAATATAATGACGTGCAAAAGAATTGTCAAAGGGAAATGTTCTGATGAATACAGCCCTGGAGGCCTTCCAGTTGAAGGAATGGCCATTCTTTCTCTCTTGGGACTGGTGACCAGCGAAACGGGCGTCCATTCGACATCTCTGGCGATGATCAATTCCACTTTTCCTTTGACTATACTCCGTTCCCAATGTAAGTTGAAAGCCAAAAGAACCCATTGGCGGGAGTAAGGGCCGGTGCACTAGTTCTCGTCGAAGCCAAAATTTATGAAACTCGAGAATCTGCAACCGCAGACCATAATCCGGGGCATTGTCCCCGACTCTGTTGTAACCGTCGTTAGCATCACATGGCACGGTTCGGATGCCCTGACGGTCATCTATCGGGATGCGTCGGGTCAGGTCGCCGAAGAAATACTCTACCGGCATGACGAATCAAGAATCGAGCTTGTCGAGGCAGGCCGTCCCTGGAGCTTTGACGGGGATGGCGCCGCTTTTCGATTGGTTTCCGAAGCACACCGCATTCGTCTTGCGCACCTTTTTGATCCGGTGCTTGCCGTGCATACGTCGCTTGTCGAACCCCTGCCTCACCAGATTACGGCGGTCTACGAAGCCATGTTGCAACGCCAGCCCCTGCGTTTTCTGCTTGCCGATGATCCTGGAGCCGGAAAGACCATCATGGCGGGACTCTTGATCAAAGAGCTAATCGCCCGCGGTGATTTGAAACGCTGCCTGGTCGTCTGCCCGGGAAGCCTTGCGGAGCAGTGGCAAGACGAATTGTATCATCGATTTCACCTTAATTTCGAAATCCTGACCAATGACAAACTGGAGGCCGCCCGCACAGGAAACTGGTTCATCGAGAATCATCTCGCCATTGCACGCCTCGACAAATTGGCCAGAGATGAGGACGTGCAGGCGAAATTGTCCGCCCCGGATTGCCGATGGGACCTTGTTATCTGCGATGAGGCACATAAACTGTCGGCGACATTCTTCGGGGGTGAAATCAAGTATACCAAACGCTATCATCTGGGTCGATTGCTCTCCGGGCTGACGAGACACTTTCTGTTGATGACGGCGACGCCACACAATGGCAAGGAAGAGGATTTCCAGCTTTTCCTGGCTCTGCTTGACTCCGACCGGTTTGAAGGTCGTTTTCGTGACGGCGTGCATCAGGCCGATGTCTCCGACCTCATGAGACGCATGGTCAAAGAGAGATTGCTAAAATTTGACGGTCGTCCGTTGTTTCCTGAGAGAATTGCCTATACCGTTCCCTACAAACTCTCCGACGACGAAGCGCATCTTTACAAGGAAGTCACCGAGTATGTGCGGGAGGAATTCAATCGCGCCGAGGCTCTGGCCAATGATAAACGAGCCGGTACCGTCGGTTTTGCCCTTACCATTCTGCAGCGGCGCCTGGCCTCGTCGCCCGAGGCAATTTACCAATCCCTCCGCAGACGGCGGGAACGGCTGGACAAGAAACTCAGGGAACTTGAACTTCTCCAACGCGGAACATTGTTTAGCATGGAATCGCCATATCTTGACGACGATGATCTGGAGGCGTTGGACGAAGCACCCGAAAACGAAGTCGAACAAACCGAAGAAGAGGTGCTTGATCAGGCAACCGCCGCGAGTACGATTCAAGAGTTGATTGCAGAGATCAAGACGCTGGACAGACTGGAGGCGTTGGCGGCCAATGTCCGACGAAAAGGAACGGATACCAAGTGGAAGGAGTTGTCCCTCGTTCTCGGCGAAGTCTTCAAACACAGTGGGGCCGTTCAGATCGGCGGGGAATCCCGGGCGGCCATGGAGAAGATACCCAGACCGGCCTCGTCTCCTCACCAAAAGCTGGTCATATTTACCGAACATCGTGACACATTGAATTATCTCTTTGCCAATATCACGCGATTGCTCGGTCGCCGGGAGGCTGTAGTGATGATTCATGGCGGCATGGGCAGGGATGATCGTCGCAACGGCCAAGAGAGCTTCCTTCACGATCCTGCCGTACAGGTCCTTTTGGCCACCGATGCTGCCGGCGAGGGCATCAACTTGCAACGGGCGCACCTGATGGTCAATTACGATTTGCCATGGAATCCAAACCGTATTGAACAGCGATTTGGGCGAATTCACCGTATCGGGCAAACAGAAGTATGTCATTTGTGGAATATTGTCGCCGCTGAGACAAGAGAAGGCGATGTCTACCAGACGCTCCTTGACAAGCTCGAAGAAGCCAGAAAAGCTCTCGGGGGCCAGGTGTTTGACGTACTCGGAAAATTGCAGTTTGAGGGCCAGTCTCTGCGTGAATTGCTGATAAAAGCCATTCGGTACGGTGAACAACCTGAAGTTCGGGCTCGTCTCAATGAGGTCATTTCTGGGGCGGTTGATACGAAGCAACTGACCGAACTCATTGAGGAGCGCGCTTTGTCTCACGATGCAATGGATAGCAGTCGGGTCGCCCATGTTCGAGAAGAAATGGAACGGGCCGAAGCACGACGGCTCCAACCGCACTACATTGAGTCGTTTTTCCTCGAAGCATTCAAGAACCTCGGCGGCGCTGTTCGTCAGCGCGAGACCCGCCGCTATGAAATTACGCACGTTCCGGCCATCATCCGCAACCGTCCCCGTCAAATCGGGATGGGAGAGCCGCTTCTGCCAAGATATGAACGGGTCGCTTTCGAAAAGGATCTGTTATCCCCGCCCGGAGAAATCTTGGCCGCGTTCCTATGTCCGGGTCACCCCCTGCTGGATGCCACTTTGGACATCATATTGGCGCGTTCGCGTGATCTCTTGCGCCGTGGCACTGTTCTTGTCGATGAACAGGATGGAGGAGTGACGCCGCGTGCGGTATTCTATTTGGAACACACCATTCAGGACGCCAGTCTGACGGCCTCCGGGCAACGACGCATCATTTCGAAACGCATGTTGTACGTCGAAATTGATGCGCAGGGAAAGATCGGAGAACTGCGTCACGCCCCGTATCTGGACTACCGTCCTCTTCGCGATGATGAACCCACCGTGGATAGTATCATGAATCATTCCAATAGCCGGTGGATTTCCAGGGACCTCGAACAGCAGGCGATGTCTCACGCCATAGCGGCTGTGGTTCCGGAACATATTCAGGAAATTCGGACCCGGCGTCTGGGGTGGATCGAGAAGACGCGAGCGGCTGTCAAAGAGCGCCTGACGAAGGAGATCACATTCTGGGATCATCGGGCGGAGGAACTGAAACTGCAAGAACAGGCCGGTAAGCCCAATGCGCGATTGAATTCTCAAGAGGCACGCCGAAGAGCGGACGATCTTCAAGGCCGCCTGGAAAAACGCCTGGCGGAACTCAACCTCGAATCCCAGATATCGGCTCTACCACCGGTTGTTTTGGGAGGTTTTCTCGCAGTGCCAACCGGCCTGATTGCGTCCATTGCGGGACGACCACCGGTATCTGTCACCCACTCTGCCGTCGACAAACAGGCCGTGGCAGCGCGTGCTCGGTCCATTGTGATGGAAGTCGAGCGACAACTTGGATTTGAGCCCGTCGACCGCGAATTCGAAAAACTTGGATACGACATCGAGAGCCGTGTGCCCGGCACGGGCAAGTTGCGATTCATAGAGGTGAAGGGGCGCGTGTCCGAAGCCGATACAGTGACGGTGACGAAGAATGAGGTCCTGACCAGCCTCAACAAGCCTGACGACTTCATCCTCGCGATGGTGGAGTTCCTGGATGGCGATCAACACCGCGTTCACTACCTGCGCCGCCCGTTCCAGCGCGAACCGGATTTCGGCGTCACCAGTGTCAACTATGACTTCGCGGAGTTGATGCAACGTGCGGAGCCACCCCTATGACGGCGAGACTACGTGTGTTTGTCAGTTCCGTGCAGAAGGAGCTTGAGGACGAGCGTCTCATCGTCCAGAACCTTGTAAACACCGACTTGTTCCTCTCATCTCATTGTGCCCCCGTGCTCTACGAGTTCGAACCCGCGTCCCCGGAGAAGGCGTTGGATGGATGCCTCCGGTCGCTCGATGAATGCCAAGTGTATCTGCTCATCGTGGGCGTTCAATACGGCAATCTCGTGGGTGCGCTGTCGATCACGCACGCCGAGTACCGTCACGCGAAAACGAAGGGTCTGCCCGTGCTCGCCTTCATTAAAGGTGAGCGGAAGCTGAAGCGCGAGGACGGAACCGCCGAGTTGCTTGCCGAACTGGACGCCGACGGTCCCAAGTACAAACGATTCGGCAATGTCATCGAGTTGCAGAAGGAAGTCCGTGCGGCGCTGCTGAAACTGCTGCTGGACCGGTTCGGCATCGCGCCGACCACCGACGAGAACCTGATTGCCGAGCAAACCATCGAGGCGACCTCGGCCTTCGAATCCCAATCGCTCACGCGGGTGCGATGGCAGGACCTCGATCAAGACGTTGCACGCCGCCTGGTCGCGGCGGCCGAGCAGCGCAAGCCGGAAGAGATTGCCGACGCGGATCTGCTGGCGGGAGCCGCCTTGCGCGGCCTCGTTTGGTGCGATCCGTCTTCGGGTCAACACTATTCCACGGCGGCAGGGATCGTGCTGCTGGCAAAAGACCCTTCGACCGTCTTTCCCCACTGCCGTATTCTGGCCGACGCTTATCGGAGCACCGAGCCCGATGGCGATCCGCGCGACCACGAGGACATTCGGGCGCCGATGCCGCTGGCGATCGAGCGCGCCATTGCCTTCATCGACCGGAATACACGCCACCCCATGCACATCGTCGGGCTCAATCGAATCCGCATGGACGAGTACCCGATGGAAGCCTTGCGCGAAGGACTGGTGAACGCGGTCGCCCATCGCCAATACGAGGATGCCGGACGCAAGATCATGCTGGAAGTCTTCTCCGACAGGGTGGTGCTCTCCAGCCCCGGGCTGCCGCCCAAGCCGATTACCCTTGCCAGTCTTCGTAAGGGGAAGTACCGGCCCTGTTCCCGGAATCCCGTACTGGCGCAATGCTTGTCCTATTTCCACCGGATCGAGGAACGTGGCAGTGGCTTCCGACGCATGGCCGATCAGATGCTCAATCATGGTCTCGACCGGCTGGCCATCGGTACCGACACGGGCTACTTCCAGATCACATTCCCCGGGCCGGGTGAGAATCTCGACCGCCTGCGGGTACCCGAGAGACGCCTGCCCGTTACTCCGGCGGTGGAGGCGCAATTGAATGAACGGCAAAGGAAGATGCTTTTGCTTCTTGTACAAGGTGAAGAGCTGACCAGCCGTAAGTGTGAGACATTGTTTTCGATTACGCGAGAAACCGCGAACCAGGATTTCAGCCTGCTATTGGAGTTGGGCCTGCTGAAGAAAGTGGGACGTGGTCGGTCCACCCGCTATGTGCTGGGGGAAACCGACCCTAATCGTCAGGACATCGTCAGGTGAATCCACGTAATCGTCAGATTCGCAACGCAGGGCGGCCGACACACGAATCGTCAGATTACCGTCAGAATGTCCGCCTGAATCGTCAGATAATCATCCGATGCACAATGAAGTCCGCATGAAAAAAAAACTCATCGAAGTCGCCCTCCCGCTCGAAGCCATCAATAAGGCTTCAGTTAGAGAAGGCTACATCTATCGGGGTAACCCTTCAGCGCTGCACAAGTGGTGGGCTCAACGACCATTGGCCGCGGCGAGAGCTGTAATCTTTGCGCAGATGGTGGATGACCCGTCGTCTTATCCTGATTTATTCCCCACTGAGAGGAAGCAAGAAAAAGAGCGACAACGGTTATTCAAAATCATCGAAGACCTGGTGCTGTGGGAGAATACTACGAACGAGACCGTGCTGCAGGCGGCACGCGACGAAATCTGGGCAAGCTGGCGGCGCGCCTGCGCCGAGAATGCGGACCATCCCAGGGCAAAGGAACTGTTCGACCGAAACAAACTGCCTGCCTTCCACGATCCCTTCGCCGGCGGCGGGGCGCTGCCGCTCGAAGCCCAGCGACTCGGGCTCGAGGCTTTCGCGAGTGACCTCAACCCGGTGGCGGTACTGATCAACAAGGCGATGATCGAGATCCCGCCAAAATTCGCAGGGAAGCCGCCGGTGAACCCCGAGGCGCGCAAGGACAAGAACCTGTTTACCCGGGAGTGGAAGGGCGCGCAGGGCCTCGCCGAGGACGTGCGCCACTACGGCCAGTGGATGCGCGACGAGGCCGAGAAGCGCATCGGCCACCTCTATCCGAAGGTCGAGGTCACCGCCGAGATGGCAAAGGGCCGACCCGATCTGAAGCCGTACGTAGGCAAGAAGCTGACAGTAATTGCCTGGCTCTGGGCACGCACGGTGAAGAGCCCGAACCCGGCCTTCGCCAAGGTGGACGTGCCACTCGCCTCGACCTTTATGCTCTCCACCAAGGCGGGCAAGGAGGCGTATGTGGAACCGGTGATCGAGAACGGCCTGCCCGCCGAAGCTTCGGCGAAGGCGGGCGGCTATCGCTTCACGGTGAAGGTCGGGAAGCCGAAGGATGCGGAGGGGGCCAAGAATGGAACCAAGGCGGCAGGCAAAGGCGCCGGGTTTTTCTGCGTGATGTCTGGGAGTCCAATCGACGGAAAACACATAAAATCCCAAGCTCAGCAGTTCGGTCTAGGTGTAAGAATGATGGCAATCGTTGCAGAGGGTAGTCGAGGTCGGGTGTACCTTAGCCCCAATGCAGACCATGAATCTACTGCCTACGGCGCTAAAGTGACGTGGAAACCTGAGCAGGAACTTGTGGGAAAGACTCGCGATCAAATGCCTCTCTACGGAATGAACACGATTGGCGATCTCTTCACGTCTCGACAGTTGGTGGCGTTGACAACCTTCTCCGACTTAGTGCAGGAAGGGCGCGAGCGGGTGCTGCGCGACGCCCTCCAAGCCGGCCTACTTAGCGATGTCAAGCCCCTCCGCGACGGCGGCATCGGCGCCACAGCATACGCTGAAGCGGTGGGTGTCTATCTGGCCTTCTCTCAGGACAAGACGTGCGAGTACGGTTGCACTATCGTCCCTTGGTACAGCAAGGAAGACCGCCCAAAAGGATTGTTCGCTCGACAAGCGATCCCGATGGTCTGGGACTTCGCAGAGGTGAATCCTCTTAGCGACATCGGGGGGAGCTTCTCTAAGTCCGTTGAGATTGTTGCAGGTGCGCTGAGTGGATGTTCTGTGCACTCCCCGGCTGGAGAAGCACATCAGGGAGACGCCGTCCGCACGAATCTGGCAGACGGGGCGCTCGTCTCCACCGACCCACCATACTTTGGCAACATTTGCTACGCTGACCTGTCCGACTTTTTCTACGTGTGGCTGCGTCGCTCGCTTCGATCCGTCTTCCCCGACCTGTTTAGCACGCTCGCCGTGCCCAAAGCCGAAGAACTGGTTGCGTCACCATACCGCCATGGTAGCAGGGAGAAGGCCGAGACGTTTTTCCTTGATGGCATGACCCATGCCATGCATCAACTTGCAGGACAAGCGCATCCGGCATTCCCCGTCACGATCTACTATGCCTTCAAACAGTCGGAAAGTGATAGTGATGAAGGCACGACAAACACCGGCTGGGATACCTTCTTGGCCGCCGTCATCGCGGCTGGCTTCACCATCAGCGGCACTTGGCCGATGCGCACGGAACGCGGCGCTCGATCGATCGGCATCGGCACCAATGCCCTCGCTTCCAGTATCATTCTCGTTTGCCGCCCGCGTGCCGCCGAGGCACCCACTGCCACGCGTCGCGAGTTCGTCAGCGCGCTCAAGGGCGAGCTTCCCACGGCGCTCGCCCACCTCCAGCGCGGCAATATCGCGCCCGTGGACCTGGCGCAGGCGGCCATCGGACCGGGCATGGCGGTCTACACGCGCTACGCGAAGGTGCTCGACGCCGAGGGTAAGCCGCTCAGCGTGCGCGAGGCGCTGGCCCTCATCAACCAGACCCTCGATGAGACTCTGGCCGAGCAGGAGGGTGACTTCGACGCCGACAGCCGCTGGGCCCTGACATGGTTCGAGCAGCACGGCTTCGCCGACGGCGAATATGGCGTAGCCGAGCAACTCAGCAAGTCCAAGAACACGAGCGTCGCCGGCATGGTCGAGGCAGGCATCCTCGAATCGAAGCGCGGCAAGGTGCGGCTGCTGAAGCCCGAGGAACTGCCCGCCGACTGGGACCCGGCCACCGACGCGCGTCTCACCGCCTGGGAGACCGTCCACCATTTGATTCGCGTGCTGGCGAGCAGTGGCGAAAGCGCGGCAGCCGGGCTGGTTATGAAATTGGGAAGTAAGGCAGAAATCGCCCGGGAGATGGCCTACCGGCTATACACGACCTGTGAGCGAAAGAAAAGGGCCGCCGAGGCGATCTCATACAATGGGCTCGTTCAAAGTTGGCCGGAGATTACACGGTTGGCGAGCGAAGGAGCCAGGACCGTACAGCGACAGGGTGATATCTTTGATGAAACGGAGGCTTAGACATGGCGATTACCAATCATGATCGAATAAGCAAGGCCATGGAATTGCTCAAGGAAGGGCTGGCACCCTTTGTCGAGCGTGAATTGAAAGCTGAGGACGCTCAGGGATGGCTGGATTTAGTCCGGACTTCCCTGCCGGATACGCAGACTCAATTGTTTGAAAACTCCGGAACTCCTAAGTGGGACGCGGTGTCCCTCCTTGTTGTGATGTGGAATCAATGGAATCAGATTTTCAGAAAGACGCTGGGATATTCTGAGCGTGCGCTAGTTTCAGAACTTCGCGATGTCCGAAATAGATGGGCCCACCAGCAACCCTTCTCGGGAGACGATGCTGATCGGGCGTTGGATTCCATAGCAAGACTGCTTACCGCCATCTCTGCGCCTCAAGCCGAGGAAGTCAATCGCCTCAAGATGGAACTGCGTCGTTTGATTTTTGATGAACAGGTCAGAGGCGAGAAACGCAAGGTTGGAGGCTCCCTGATTGAAACATCCTCTTCAAGCGCGCTAAAGCCGTGGCGTGAGGTCATCACACCGCACGAAGACGTGGCCAAAGGGCGTTACCAGCAGGCCGAGTTCGCCGCCGATCTCTGGCAAGTGCATCTTGGCGAAGGCAGCGATGAGTATCGGAAGCCCGATGAATTCTTCAGAAGGACGTTTCTGACCGAAAGCCTGAAGCGACTTCTTATAAGCGGAATTCAGAGAATTTCCGGCAAGGGTGGAGATCCCGTCGTTCAGCTTCAAACCAATTTTGGTGGAGGCAAAACACATTCGATGCTGGCGCTCTATCATCTTTTCTCCGGCGCCAAAGCCAGCGACCTTGCCGGTGTGGATTCGGTCCTTGCCGAAGCGGGTATGAAGTCTCTGCCAACCGCCAAACGAGTCGTACTGGTCGGCAACCGGATTTCCCCGGGAAATCCCGTCAAAAAAACCGATGGCACGCTTGTTCGGACTTTGTGGGGTGAAATTGCCTATCAGTTGGGCGGAAAGAAAGCCTTCGATCGCATAGCCAAGGACGATGAGAAAGCCACAAGTCCCGGCGACGCAATCAGGGAATTGATGGTCGAACATGGTCCTTGTCTGATCCTGATTGATGAGTGGGTGGCATATGCGAGGCAGTTGCACGACTCTGCTGATCTGCCGGGCGGTAGTTTCGAAACCATGTTTACGTTTGCTCAGGCCTTGACCGAATCCGCCAAAGTGGCCAAGAACTGTCTTTTGGTCGTATCGTTGCCGGCATCCGACAGTTCGCCTTCGCCGCATACTCAGGTGGACGACGTTGAAGTTGGCGGTATTCGTGGTCGTGAAGCTCTGGATCGTCTTCGAAATGTCATCGGCCGTGTGGAATCCTCATGGCGCCCGGCCACCGCTGAAGAAGGATTTGAGATTGTCCGTCGCCGTTTGTTCGAGCCCCTGGCAGGGCCGGACGCCTTCAAGCAGAGGGATGTGACGGCACGGGCCTTCGCAGACCTTTATCGCGCCCAATCAGCGGAGTTTCCGAGCGAATGCAGGAATGCTGACTATGAAAAGCGCATTCAAGCCGCCTATCCGATTCATCCGGAGATATTCGACAGACTGTATACGGATTGGTCTACCCTTGTCAAGTTCCAGCGCACTCGCGGAGTCCTTCGGCTTATGGCGTCCGTAATCCACTGTTTGTGGGAAAAAGGTGACAAGAATCCGATTATTCTCCCATCGACCATTCCAATCGACGACCAGCGTGTTCAGTTTGAATTGACTCGTTATCTCTCGGACAATTGGATTCCAATTATTGAGAAAGATGTGGATGGGGCTAATTCACTGCCCCTGAGAATTGATTCGGAAGTGCCGAATCTGGGAAAGGTCCATGCGACTCGGCGTGTAGCCCGCACTATCTATCTTGGTTCGGCTCCAACGACGACCACTGCGCATCGCGGGCTGGAAGATCGCCGAATAAAGCTGGGATGCGTAATGCCCGGCGAGTCTCCGGCTGTATTTGGAGATGCCTTGCGCAGGCTGGCCGCCACGGCCACCTACCTGTACCAGGACGGGCCACGGGCCTGGTACGCCACGCAGCCGACCGTCACCAAGCTCGCCGAGGATCGCGCAGAACAACTCAAACGCGATCCGGATAAGATCGCGAGTGAGCTTGATTCAAGACTGCGGGAAGACCTCAAGAAACATGGAAGTTTTTCCCGCGTGCATCCCATGCCCCGCTCCGGATCGGATGTTCCGGACGACGTAGACACACGCCTGGTCATTTTGCCGGCTGAACACTCATACAGCAAAGAGGCTGGCAATCCTGCAGAGACATTTGCAAAAAGCGTGCTCGAATCGAGGGGGAACATTCCCCGCCTCTATCGCAATACCCTGGTGTTTCTCGCAGCGGATCGTGTTCGATTGCAGGACCTTGATGAAGCTTTGCGCAAATATCTGGCATGGAAGTCCGTTCTCGAAGAAAAGGATGTCCTGAACCTCGATCCCCACCAAACGCGGCAGGCTGAAATGCAGAAGAAGTCGGCTGACACATCGGTGACGGCGCGACTGCCAGAGACGTACCAGTGGCTGTTGGTACCGGTTCAGGAGCAAGTCAATGCATCTTTGACGTGGCAGGCCATTCGACTGTCAGGAAGTGATGCTTTGGCCGAAAGAGCCAGTAAGAAGCTTAGAAGCGACGAATTGATGGTGACCACCCTGGCGGCGACCAGACTGCGAATGGAGTTGGATCGCATTCCTTTGTGGCGCGGCAATCACGTGTCTGTGAAGCAATTGGTTGAAGACTTCGCACGATACAATTACCTGACAAGAGTGGCTAATCCGAGCGTTCTCCTCGATTCGGTTCGTGACGGCCTGACCTTGCTAACGTGGAGGTCCGAGTCATTTGCGTATGCTGATCGATATGACGAAGTTGCTGGAAGATATGTCGGTTTGCGGGCTGGACACACTCCAACTCTGACTTCGGACAGTGACGGTGTACTGGTCAGACCCGAAGTAGCGGCTCTTCAGATTGATGCAGATATTGAACAGTCACCTACTGCAGATACCCCAAAAGAGAAAATATCAGAAGGCAGGGACTCTACCCAATTGGCGGGTGCGAGTAAGGACCAGTCGGCCGTCGAAGCCAAGCCGCATCGTTACCACGGCACCGTTGAACTGAATTCCGCCCGTGTGGGTCGGGATGCAAGCCGGATTGCAGACGAAGTTATCTCTCATCTGACGGGTATCGTCGGCGCCACGGTTCGTATTACACTCGAAATTGACGCAGAAATCCCAAATGGCGCTTCCGATCAAGTCGTCCGTACGGTCACAGAGAACAGCCGGACATTAAGATTTTCGAGTCACGGATTTGAGAAGGAGTAAAGACAACAAAAGCGCTTCGTTGTTGGTCTTGAAACTGGCAGGTCGTGGATAAGGGTATGGAACTCCTGGTCAGCCTGGACCAATTGTACCAAAAGGCGGATCCCGCCAACAAGTGCTTGCTGGTTGGTTCGATATTCCCTGAGAAGTTATTTTATGAAGCCGGAAAGTTTCGAACCAATGAAAATAATGAATTTATGTCAATATTTGAGGGAAATTTTGAGCGAGTGGACACAGGTGGATTCGAACCACCGACCCCTACGATGTCAACGTAGTACTCTAACCAACTGAGCTATGTGTCCAATGTGTTTCGTTTCTTCTATCTTCTTCCGTGCTCGGAGCCGGAATCGAACCGGCACGGACTGTTAAGGTCCGCAGGATTTTAAGTCCTGTGCGTCTACCAATTCCGCCATCCGAGCTCACCAACCGGTCGCCGTCTTGCACGGAACTTCCTGGAGGCGACGAACAGATTCGAACTGTTGATGGGGCTTTTGCAGAGCCCTGCCTTACCACTTGGCTACGTCGCCAGGGATCGCCAGGAAAGCGCGCAAACAAAATGACCAGAATCCCGATCTACCTGGGAATCTGGTCATCAGTTCACGCACTTTCTTAGCTCTGACTTAACAGCAAATCCCATCTGGGTTACACAACACGAGCGAGAGACGAGATTCGAACTCGCGACACCAACCTTGGCAAGGTTGTACTCTACCAACTGAGCTACTCTCGCTTAAGAATACCGGCTATTTGCCGATGGTAGTTTGTGAATATAGACAAAAAATCGGCGTTTGTCAAGAAAGTTTTCAGCCTCAATCCATCAAGAAATATTAATAAAATAAATATTATCAATGATTTGATCTTGAAGTATCTGGAAGAAACGGTTGGTCGACAAGTGAGCAAGTTATTTATTATTAATAACTTCACAAATATAATTACTTTGAGGAATCATTCGGTCCGGTATTGCGTAAACTCAATTTTTTCATTATAATATCATGTCTAGTCTACCCTGCTAAAATGGAGTCTTTTCATTGGTTTTCCACATACTATCAACACTCTTTTTTCTTGTGCTTTTTCTCTCGTCATGCTCGTCCGGCCTGCGCAATGAGATGGCCCGTCTGGAAATCGAGGCCGACTCTCTGACCTCGCACCTCGGCAGACTGCGTGAGGAATCCAAAGACATCGACCTGCAATGGTGGCAGCTCAAGTACGAAATCGAATACCTGCGCAACGCCGTGGTAAAATCCGACGCCGATTCCGTGAAAAAGTTTTTCATCGACTATGTGTTTCGATTCCGTCGTCCTGTCCTGGCCTGGGTTGAGCCGGACCGGCAGTCCCCGTTCCGATTTCCACTCAAGACCGCGGTCGAAAACGAAAAATGGATCGTTCCGATCACCTGGGGCCGTCTGTTCTATTTTGATTACAATCATCTCGGCATCGATCTCCACGCCGCTGAGGGCGACACCGTGCGCGCCATCTATGAAGGGACCGTCATCAACTATGAAGGGGCGCCCGGCTATGGGGAATTGGTGGTCGTCATCGAACACGAATACAAGGAACCATGGAAAAAGACCTCTCTCCCGGCCCGTTTCCTGTCCATCTATGGTCACTTGCGCGCCCAGGCCATACGGGACAGCAGCCAGTTTCTCGCATGGAAAAAAGGCGACCGCGTCCGTCGCGGCGATGTGATCGGATTTGTCAATGACGACGACCACAATGGCGACGGCGACGAGCACCTCCATCTGGGCATCCGCCTCCAAACTTCCGAGGATGCCCGCCGGAACGGCAAGTGGCTGCGGGGATACGATGATCGGGACGGCAACCACCTGCAATATTTCATGAATCCGATGGAACTCTTCGGCCGGTATGTGCGGTTCGAATTTCAGGAATAATTTCTTTGCATTTTTGTCCGGCCATGCCCTATATTTGGGCACCTTCATTAATGTTATCTGCATTCCGCGGAAAATCGGATTGGTATCATAAGAGGAGCTGTTTATGCGTTTGATTACGCGAACGGATTTGGACGGGCTGACTTGCGCGGTTTTCATCACCATCATGGAAAAGATCAGCGAAGTGGTTTTTGCCGAACCGAAGGCGATGCAGGACGGCAAGGTGGCCGTCACCGATCACGATATCATAGCCAACCTGCCGTATAACCCCAAATGTGCTTTGTGGTTTGATCATCATACGAGCCAGATGATCCACCACGATACAGAAAATTACAGGGGCAAATTTGCCGTCGCTCCCAGTTGCGCCAGAGTCATTTACGATTTTTACGAAGCGCCCGACGAGTTGAAGAATTTTCAGGAATTGCTGGTTGAAACGGATCGCGTGGATAGCGCCCAGCTGAACATGGACGATGTATTGAACCCGAAAGGCTGGGTCCTGTTGTCGTACACGCTCGACCCCCGGTCCGGACTTGGAGATTTTGAGGACTATTTCCAGCGTATGATCGGATGGATCCAGGTCCATACGGTCGATGAAATTCTGCAGTTGCCGGATGTCAAGAAGCGGGTGGACAAATATCTGGCCGACGAAGGACGATTCAAGGACGCCCTGCTCGCCCACTCCCGCCAGGACGGCAACGTCATCATAACCGACCAGCGCGGCGTCAAGGATTTCCCCTCTGGCGGCCGCTTCCTCATCTACACGTTATTTCCGACCGCCAATATTTCGGCCCGTCTTTTCAAGGGAAAAGAAGAGGGCATCACCGTATGCGCCGTGGGGCACAGCATTTTCAATCGTACGTCCAAAACCGACGTGGGTAGTCTGATGGCCTCCTACGGCGGCGGCGGGCACAAAGGCGCCGGCACCTGTCAATTGAAAGAGGCCGAAGCCGATGCCAAGGTGGCTGAAATTGTGGCCAAAATGAAAAAGGACGGTTGAGCCGTCCTTTTTTTTTAAGCCATCAGCGATTTCCTCTCACGTCTCTGAAACCCGTATGTCCATATTCCGCCGGCGCAGGTGAGCAATGAAGTCCGCGGACGGGACAGCCAATTCCTGCGGCACCGCTCCTTTTTCCGTGATTTTTCCCGCCGACAGCATCTGCGCGATGACCGATATCGGATACGCCGTCATTTTCATCATGGCGGTGACATGGGACGACTCATCGCCGAAGTCAATGATCTCGTAGACCACCTCCTTCGGAAAATTTCCTTTCGTGCCACGCACCGTCACCCTGACGAGCACGCAGTCTTTGCCGGGCATCGACAATTTTTCCTCCAGCAAACTCGCCAGAACTTCCCGGGGAACCACTTTCGTATCACCAATCGTCAATGGCCTGGCATCGGTCAGACCAAGATCCATGAGCAGTTTGAACTGTGCCGCATGTCCACGATAGCGGATGGTTTTGTAGTCGAGATTCTGAATGCGTCCGGCATACGTTTGGGGAAGCGTCGACGTCCCGCCCGACGTATTGAATGCTTCCAGCCGGCCAAAAGGTTCGTCAAAAATGATGTCCTCCACATCGACCATCGGATCGGTTTCGACGATGCGTCCGTCTTTCAGTTTGTAACATTTCTCCACATACTCGTTGATCAGGCCATGAACGGAAAATACGAGCATGTAATTCATGGGGGGTTGGGGTTTCCGTGGAAGCCCTCCAACCCGTATCTGCACGTCCTCCACGGTTTCCATCCTGGCGATGCCGTCCGCCACGAGAACGGAGACCATACCGGGCGCCAGGCCGCAGTCGGGAATGACCGTCACGTTCTTCTTTCTGGCTTTGTCGTGCAAGCCCAGTTCTTTTTGCACGATCGTGTTGTTGCCTCCAAGATCGCAGAAGTTGCATCCGCACTGGACGGCCAGGCTGGCGAGTTCGTAATTGTATTTGTAGGTCACGGCGCTGACGACCGTATCATGCTCCGCCATCAGGGGTTTCATCTTCTCCTTGTCGGTGACGTCCATTTTCTTGAATGACAGACGCAGATCATTGGGGCTGGCCACAAACGCTTCGGTTTCTTTCAGGGATCTTGCGTCCGCATCAACCACCGTGATGCGCTCGATGGATGCGTTGCGCACGAGATCCAGTGTGATGGCTCGCCCCATCAGACCGGCGCCGAGTTGGAGAATTTTCATGGCGGGTATTCCTTCAGATACGTTGGAATGAGCAGGCAAAAAAACCGGACATACCGTGCTGATGCGGCAGAAGGCGGAAGAAACCGTCGTCATCGACAAATGGGGCTTTGGTCCGGATCACATTGAATTCCGTAAAGGACGACAGGAATTTCTGAACGACATTTTCATTTTCTTCAGGCAGCAGTGTGCACGTGGCATAGACGAGCCGGCCGCCGGGTTTGACGAACGCGGCATAGTCCGACAGGATCCGCAGTTGTTCCGATTCGAGGTTCGCGACATCCGACGGCTCGAGGTTCCATTTGATGTCCGGATTGCGTTGAAGCGTCCCGAGCCCCGAGCAGGGCGCGTCCACGAGTACGATGTCAAAACTCTTTCCAGGCATGGCGGCCACGGTCGTCCGTATTTCGATATTGAAGGCGCCGGCCCGGGCGGCCCGTTTCTTCAATTCGGCCAAAGCGGAAGGATTACGGTCATGGGCGATGATCCGGCCGGTATTATTCATCAGCGCCGCCATGAAAAGCGATTTGCCGCCGCCGCCGGCACACGCATCCAGAACCTGGCAACCGGACGCCGGCCGGCACCATTCGACGAAAAGCTGGCTGGACACATCCTGCACTTCGAACGCTCCTTCACGAAACGACGTCGTACTCATGGCGGCCACCGGACCGGACACCACAAAGCCGTATGACGCGCCCGGCAATGGCCGGCATTCCAGCCCCTCGCCATGCAGCGCCGACACGACCTCCGCGGCCGTGGCCTTGAGCGCATTGACCCGGATGTGCAACTGGGGTTCGTTATTGTCAAACATCAACAGCCGCTCCGTATCGGCTTCACCGTAGATCGAAATCCATCTCTCAATGAGCCAGGATGGATGCGCATGGATGATGGACCACGCGTGGACGCGGTTCTTCCCGGGATTGGGGAACGGGATATTCTGATGATTCACGTGCAGGGTTTTGATGAAGGCGCGCAGGGATCGTTTGAGATCGTCCGACCCGGCGCAAAGACTGTCCGAAATGTTGCACGTGAGGTCGACGGTGCGTTGCAGAAACACGATATTGAAAACGGCCAGTCGATACAGGATGCGTGACGACGGCTCCAACGATCCGGCATCCAGCTTCAGAAGCCTCGAAATCAAATAGTCAAGCCGTGAGCGCCATCGGATCACATTGAAAATCGTTTTGCTGATTTTGGCACGCTCCGGTCCGCCCAGCGTCCTGTGGTGTTTTTGCAGGTGTCTTCGGAGAAGCAGGTCCGCACGCCCTTTGGTGAGCTCGAACTCCATAAGCACATCCCGGATCACCCGGAACACCTGGCTGGTGGCCGCCGTCATCTGGAACGGCTTGATTCTTTCGACTGAGGAATTCACATCGAATCCTGCAGTTCGTCCAAGGCCTGCTGCAACTCGGATGCCGCGTGATGGTCGTTCTTGTGTTTTGCGGCCACCATGCCTTTCTGATAGACATCCAGGGCCTCCGAACTGCGATCGGCGGCTTCGAGTGTTTTGCCCATGTGATAGTACGCGGCCACGTAGCCCGGGTCGTCCCGGATCAGTCTTGCGAATTGTTCCAACGCCGGATCCAATTGATTGAGTTTGACGTACTCCATGGCGAGAGCATAGCGCGAGAAGGAGTCTTTGTCATCCTTCGCCAGGAAGGCCTTGAGAGATTCAAGCCGCGACGAATTCATGGCCTACACGGCTTTTCTCTGGATTTTGGAGATGCGTTCGTTGATCGACTTCGTCTGGGTTTCAAATCCCTTCTTACCCAGCAGGGCAAACATGTTGGTCTTGTACGTCTCGACGCCGGGCTGGTCGAACGGGTTGACGCCGATCATGTAGCCGCTGACGGCGCAGGCCTTTTCGAAAAAGTAGATCATTTGACCCAGGTAGTACGCCGAGAGTTCCGGGAGTCGCACGGTCAGATTTGGCACTTCGCCATCACGGTGCGCGAGGGCCACGCCTTCGCTGGCCATACGATTGACGAAATCCAGCGTGCGTCCGGCAAGAAAATTGAATCCGTCGGCGTCCTGCGCCAGCTTTGGAACGGCGGTTTTCGATCGTTCGGAGTCGATCCAGAGGAACGTCTCGAAAATGTTGCGGGTTCCCTGCTGGATCCATTGGCCCATGGAATGCAGGTCCGTCGAAAAATCCACCGATGCCGGGAAGAGACTCTTGTGGTCCTTCCCTTCACTTTCGCCATACAGTTGCTTCCACCATTCGGAAATGTAATGCAATGACGGGTCAAAATTAGCCAGAATTTCGATTGCTTTTCCTTTGGTGTACATCAGGTACCGGATGGCGGCATACACGTACGCCGGGTTTTTTCGCAAATCGGCATTCTTGAGAAGCTCCTCCATGTCCCTCGCTCCCTTCAGCAGTTGTTGAATATCCACGCCCGCTGCGGCAATCGGAATCAACCCGACCGGCGTCAGCACGGAATACCGTCCTCCGACGTCATCCGGAATGACAAACGTCCGATAACCCTCCGAATCCGCCATCGTCTTGAGGGATCCTCTTTTCGCATCCGTCGTGGCCACGATGCGGCGCCCCGCCTGTTCCCGAGACATCGTCGCTTCCAGGTGTTCCCGCAATAGCCGCAATCCAAGTGCCGGTTCGGTCGTTGTTCCGGACTTGGAAATCACATTAACAAACACACGTTTGTTCTGGAGAAGTTCCTTCAAGTCTTCGTAGTACTTGCCGCTCATGTTTTGGCCCGCAAAGACGACCTGGGGAATCTTGTATGGCAGGGCGTTATGGAAGGAGTGGGCCATGGCATCGATGACGGCCTTGGCTCCAAGGTACGATCCACCGATGCCGATCACCACGAGTATGTCCGATGTCTTCCGGATCTCTTCACCCAGTTTTGCGATACGATCGACCTCCTCCGCGGAAGTGCGCGAAGCCAGATCGAGCCAGCCAAGAAAATCCGATCCGGCTCCCGACCGTTCCTCGACGATGCTGTGGGCGCGGTCCACTTCCTTCTGCAGACCGAATATGTCATCTTCCTTGAGAAAATCCAGCACATGGGTATAATCCACCTGCACGTTTTTCATACGATCTCCTCGTGGGTACAAATATGGACGTTGTTCGAACCGACCGCAATATAGGCGCGCCGGCCCACAAATTCAATTTTATAGGCCATCCAACGCCGGCCCAAGGCCGATCAGATCGGGCTTGATTTTACGGCCCTTTTGTGGTATTTAACGGTTAAATGATTACTCAACTGTTATCCATATGAAAACATCCCTCCGACTTCAAGCCCGGCGCTCCGTGTCCGATGAGGCGCCCGATGTTTGCGACATTGATTTTTTCGATGTGAAAAAGATTCGTGCATTGCAGAAGCGGATGAAACCCGATGAGGACGTGTACAGCCTGAGCGAGGTTTTTGGAGTCCTGAGCGATGTGACGCGGTTGAAAATCGTGCTCGCGCTGGCCGACGCCGAGTTGTGCGTGTGCGACATGGCCAATTTCCTCGGGATCACGAAGTCCGCGGTGTCCCACCATCTGCGCCTGATGCGCAATCTGCGGCTGGTCAAATTTCGCCGTGAAGGCAAGATGACCTATTACACGCTCGATGACCACCACATCACGAGTCTGCTGAAGCAGGCCACCGAGCATATCGAAGAGGACAAATGACCGAAGTGATTCTGGCCGCTTCCGGCGACGTGCTGGTTTCGACGTTTCATATTCTGATTGATGCGTCATTGTATTTGTTGATCGGTTTTTTCGTGGCCGGCCTTCTGAAGGGCCTGGTCCCGGCCGACAGCGTCATGCGCCATATCGGGCGCCCAACCTTCTCCTCCGTCGTCAAGGCGTCTTTGATAGGAACGCCGTTGCCCCTCTGCTCCTGCAGCGTGATCCCGGTGGCCACATCCCTGCGACAGAGCGGCGCCAGCAAAGGCGCCACGGTGAGTTTCCTCATATCCACACCGGAATCCGGCATCGATTCGATCGCCATGTCCTATGCCCTTTTGGACCCCCTGATGACGGTGTTTCGTCCCATCGCGGCCTTTGTGACGGGATTTACGGCGGGGGTCGCCGAGAATATTTTCGGACGGCATGAAACGTTGCCGTCACCGGTCACGACGACCGGGGACCACTGCGACGATTGTCATTGTGCCGACGCATCCAAAACCACCGGACTTCCTTCCAAAATGCAATCCGTCCGGTCCGGATTACGAAACGCCTTCACGGATCTTCTCGGCGACGTCGCGTACTATCTTTTGATAGGGTTGTTTGTTTCTGCGTTGATTGCCGTGCTGATGCCGGCTGACTTTTTTGCCACGTTTTCAGACAGTGAATTCGTCGTGATGTTGACGATGCTGGCCGCGGGCATACCCATGTATGTGTGTGCCAGCGCTTCGACGCCCATTGCGGCGATGCTCATCCTCAAAGGCCTGTCGCCGGGCGCCGCGCTGGTTTTCTTGTTGGCCGGCCCTGCCACCAATCTGGCCACCATCGGTGTGGTCCATAAGCTGCTCGGCAAACGTTCAACCGTATCCTACCTGGCCTGCATTGCCGTGGCTGCCTTGTTGATGGGATTTCTTCTGAATATCATCTATGAACAGTCAGGACTTGATATTCGCATGCACATGCAGGCGGGTTCGGAATGGGTGCCGGACTGGCTGAAGTACCTGAGCGCCGCGATTCTGCTTCCGCTTCTGGCCGGCGGCGTCGCGCGCGAAATTCGACACAAGTATTTCTACAAACACAAGTGATGCGCGTCGGATCGTTTCTTTTAGCTGCCTTCTGGTGTCTCTCGCCGGCATGGGCACAAACCTATGAGCGAAATCCGGATTTTGTTCCCGTCTATCACGATGGCCGGCTGATCCCACTGGCGTTTCTTGGCGGCACCTACATTCCCAAGGCGCAATTCGTCGACATCGACGCCGACGGTGATCCGGACCTTTTCATCACGCAGGTGGATGGCCGCATGACGTTTCTGCGAAACACAGGAACGGAGTCGGCGCCGCATTATCGATGGGAAACGGACGATTACGGCGGGTTGGAAGCCCTGCAATGGGCCCTGTTCGCCGATATGGACGGCGACGGCGATTTGGATTTGTTCGTCAACCGCCCGGGCTCCCGGCTGGCTTATTTCGAAAACACCGGAACGCCACAAACGCCTTCGTTCACCCACCGAACCGATGAGGTAGTCGACGTGAGCGGATCGCCGATTCTCAGCGAAGATCCATCCGTCCCCTGTCTGGCCGACATCGATGGCGATGATGATCTGGACTTCTTCACGGGCCGGAGTCTCGGCACGGTGGCGCTTTACACTAACACCGGCACGCCTTCCCAACCGCAATTCACGTTTACGACGGATGCGTTCGAAGATATCGTCATCATCACGCCGGCCAAACGGCTACTGCACGGCGCCAGTTCCGTCACCTTCCATGATGTCGATCACGATGGCGATCTGGACCTTTTCTGGGGCGATTTTTTCAGTTCCGGCATGTACTTCCTCGAAAACCTGGGTTCCCCCGCCGACCCCGATATTCCGGACACGACGACGTCGACGTTTCCGTCGCGCGAACTTCTAACGAAGGGATTCAACGGGCCGATTTTCGCCGACCTCGACGGTGATGGCGATTCGGAACTCCTCGTCGGCGTTTTGTACCGCGACGAAGATATCGACAACTTCTGGCACTATCACAATGACGGCACTCCGACCGCGCCTCATTTCACGCTGGTCACCAGGAACTTTATTGAATCCATGGATGTCGGAAGGCAATCCCGGCCTGTTGTGGCTGATATTGATGGAGACGGCGACATGGACCTCTTCGTCGGTGCCTACGATGGACGAGTACTCGCCTACCGCAATACCGGCACCGTTTCCGCGCCGGTCTTTGAAAAGGACACGACCCTGACGGTACCTGTGCCCGAGGGGGAATTCATCGCCTCTCCTGCTTTCGCCGATCTGGACGGCGATGGCGATCTTGATCTGCTTGTCGGCTTTTTCACCGGGCGCTTGTCTCTCTTTGAGAACACCGGCACCGCACTGTCTCCGGATTTTGTTCTGGCGACATCTTCGTTTGCCAACATTGATATTGGAAACAATGCCTCTCCATGCTTTGGAGACGTGGACGGCGACCATGATGTTGATCTGTTGGTTGGGAGGAATGACGGCCGGGTCAGTCTTTTCAGGAATTTCGGTACGACGTCTGCTTTTCAGTTCCATACCGACAGTGTCGTGGCCAACTACCTTCCGTCTTCTGTCGGCAATGACGCCGTACCCCAATGTCTCGACATGGACCACGATGGCGATTTGGACATTATGGCGGGGAACAAATCCGGCGAACTCTATTATTTTGAAAATCGCGGCTCGGCGACGTCACCGTCGTTTGTTTTGATTACGTCCGGCTACAAAGCAATCAAAACCACGTTGAATGCCGCCCCATGTTTTTCGGATATCGATGCCGACGGCGATTTCGACTTGTTTCTGGGCAACATCAAAGGCGGCGTCGAATTCCATCAGGCCACCTTTGAGGCGGCCTCCATCGAAGACATTTCCAATCAGGTTGTGGTCGCCGATTCGCTGTGGGTTCTGCGCATTCACGTGGCGGGATCACCAACCCCGCGCATCGAATTGTTGCAGGCACCTCCCGGCATGAGTTGGGATTCCGGCGCCCAATTGATCTCCTGGCGTCCAACCTCTGAAGATGAAGGCCGGCATAATATCCGTGTGGCAGCTACGAACCAGGCCGGAACGGACACGGCAAGCTTCCGAATTGAGGTGATCAACCGCATGGCTTTGGGCCGCAATTTCCCCAATCCATTCAACGGTTTCACCACGATTGAATTCACACTTCATCGGGCGGCCGAGGCCGAGTTGGTAATTTACAATGTACTGGGACAACAGGTACGCCGGTTGATCCGTCGCCGGTTTGAGCCTGGCATTCACCGGATCCCGTGGGACGGTTTGGATGAGAAAGGCCATTCGGCTGCTTCCGGTGTGTATTTGTGCCGCCTGACCGCAGGAACATTCGCCCAAACGCGGAAAATTCTCCTGGTCAAGTAGACCGCGATTATTTTTTCGTAATCGTGAGCTTCCCCCGCCCAAGCAATTGATAAAGCTGCATGATCAGATCGTGCGTCGGCGTGATGCGAAATTTGTTAATCTTGAACGTGGCAACGGCCTGTTTGTCCGGTATGTCCACGCACATATTGACATCGCATGTGTTGGCAAAATTCCTTTCCCTCGACAAAGCATGATTCCTTTCAAATAATCCGACGACCTTATCCATCAGACCATTGCCCAACTGATCAAAGTCCACGTGCATCCAAATTTTCGATGTGAATTCCTCAAGCACCTGTTCGATACCGATGATCCGGTCGGCGAGAATGTTGAGGGATTCGTTGCGTTGGGAAGCCTTGCCGATCACCATGACCACCGTATCTTTCTTCAGGAATGCGGCCACGTCCTTCATCACGCTGGCGAACACGACCGCTTCCATGACGCCGCCGAAGCTTTCCATCTTTACAAACGCCATCGGGTTGCCCTTCTTGTCGAAGATCTGCCGGATGTCCGCTATCATGCCGCCGATGCGAATTTCGGTTCCGTCTTTCGGGTAGTCGTCATCGCCGACGCGGTAGGTGGAAAACGCTTCGATTTCAAACCGATATTTGTCCAACGGATGACCGGACGCGTAGAATCCAAGCAGTTCCTTTTCTTTGGCCAGTTGTTCCGCCTGGCTCCACTTTCGAACCTCGGGCAAGGCGAAGGTGACCGTCGTCTTTGACAGGTCACCCGGCGCGGCGCTTCCGAAAATGTCCACCTGATCTGAGTTGAGCTGTTCCTGACGTTTGGCGCCGAGCGAGAGGGCTTTTTCGATGCTGTCAAACAACTGGGCCCGGTGCCCCTCCAGTGAATCGCACGCGCCGGATTGAATCAGGCTTTCCAGCACCTTCTTGTTGACCAGACGCAGGTCCACGCGCTCGCACAGATCCAGCAGCGTGTTGAAACGTTTGGCTTCCTTCCGGCCGTTGATGATGGATTCGATGGCGCCAAGGCCCACGTTCTTGACGGCGCCAAGACCAAAACGGATGGCGTTGTTCAGAACAGAAAATTCCGCCACGCTTTCGTTGACGTCGGGCGCCAGCACATCGATACCCATGTCCCGGCAGGCGTTGATCAGGATGGCGATGCGATCGGTATTGGCCATTTCACTCGACAAAACGGCCGCCATGAATTCCGCCGGATAATGCGCCTTTAAATACGCGGTCTGGTAAGCCAGAATGGCATACGCCGCGGAATGCGATTTGTTGAATGCGTAATTGGAAAACGGCACGAGGATGTCGAATATCTTTTCCGCCAGTTCCTTCGAATAACCGCGACGGACGGAACCGGTGATCCAGTCGGGACGAACTTTATCCAGCTCCTCAGGTTTCTTTTTGGCCATGATGCGACGCACGACGTCGGCTTTGCCCAGCGAAAAACCGGCCAGCACCTGGGCCACCTGCATGACCTGTTCCTGGTACACAATCACACCATAGGTGCTCTTGAGAATCGGCTCCAGATCAGGATGAAAGCAGTCGATGGCCTCACGACCATGTTTGCGGGCAATGTAATTCGGGATGAATTCCATCGGACCCGGCCTGTACAGGGCGTTCATGGCGATCAGGTCTTCGATGGCGGTCGGGCGAAGTTGTTTCATGTATTCCGTCATGCCCTGGGATTCAAACTGGAAAATGCCGACGGTATCCCCGCGCCAAAACAACTGGAAGACGGCCTCATCGTCCAGGGGAATCCGGTCGAGATCAATCGGCACGTTGTGATTTTTCCGGATATGGGCCAGGGCGTCGTTGAGTATCGTCAGCGTCGTCAGGCCAAGAAAATCCATTTTCAACAAGCCGATTTTCTCGACCCAGTCTTTGTCATATTGGGTTGAGATTTCGTCTTTCGCCGACTTGTAGACGGGTACGAGTTCTTTGATCGGCTTCGGCGTGATGACGACGCCGGCGGCATGAATGCCGGGCTGGCGGACGAGACCCTCCAGCGTGAGGGAGTGGGCAATCAGGTCCCGCATGCGCTCGTCCGTACTCTGCTGCAAGGCCTTGAGTTCCGGCACTTTTTCAATGGCGTCATTCAACGTCACGCCCGGCATACGCGGGACCAGTTTGGCGATACGATCCGCATCGGCCAGCGAAATGTTGAGAGCGCGGGCCACGTCCCGCAGGACGGCCCTTGCCTGCATCGTGCCAAACGTAATAATTTGGGCCACGCTGTCTTTGCCGTACTTCTGTACGACATAGTCGATGACCCGCCCGCGGTTACGGTCGTCGAAATCAATGTCAATATCCGGCATGGAAATACGGTCGGGGTTCAGGAACCGTTCAAACAGCAGGCTGTACTTGATCGGATCAACATTCGTGATGTCGATGGCATACGACACCAGACTGCCCGCCGCCGACCCGCGCCCCGGACCCACCGAGACGCCGCTCGCCTTGGCCGCACGGATGAAATCCTGTACAACCAGAAAATAGCCCGGAAAACCCATCTTGGCGATCATCTCCAACTCATACTCAAGGCGTCGCTCCAGGTCCGGCGTCACCTCCCCATGCATTTTCTTCCGCAGCCCGTCCCGGGCCAACTCACGCAAGTAGTCATTTTCATTGGTGTAACCATCCGGAAGACGGAATGTCGGGAGATGGGATTTGCCGAATTCCATTTCAAAGCCGCACGACTCGGCCAGCGCGAGCGTGTTTTCAATGGCCGACGGCACATCGGAAAACAATGATTTCATCTCGTCCGTTGAACGGAAGTAGAACGAATCGCCAGGATAGCGCGGCCGCGTCACATCGTCAAAGTTCTTGCCGCTTTGAATGCACATCAGGACGTCATGGGCCCTGGCGTGTTTCTGATCGATGTAATGAATGTCATTGGTGGCGATTACAGGCAGCGATAATTCTCCGGCCAGCTTCAACAGACCCTCGTTCACGGTCTTTTCGACGTCAAGCCCGTGGCGCTGGATTTCAATGTAGAACCGGCCCTCAAATATCTCCCGGTATTCCTCCGCGACGGCTTTTGCTTCGTCGTATTTGCCATGCATGAGACGCTGGGGAATTTCCCCCTTCAGGCAGGAGGACGTTGCGATCAGCCCGCGCGCATATTTTCTGAGAACGGATTTGTCGATGCGCGGTTTGTAATAGAATCCATCCAAATAACCCTGCGACGCGATGGCTATCAGGTTCTGATAGCCTTCCTGGTTTTGGACAAACAGCACAAGATGATAGATCAACTTGCTTTTGGCCGCGCGGTCCGGCGCCAGATAGGCTTCCATCCCGACAATGGGTTTGATTCCGGCCTTTGACGCGGCGCTGTAGAATTCCGGCACACCAAACATGTTGCCGTAGTCCGTGATACCAAGCCCGGGCATCCCGCCCCTGACCGCCGCAGCCACCATGTCGTCAATGCGGGCGCACGAATCCAGCATGCTGTACGGCGTGTGATTGTGGAGGTGGATGAAGTCAGACACGACGGAAACCTGTTCTCTTCATGTTTGATTTTTCCTGGAATGAAACCGGCCGGTACAGCACCATCACTTCCAGACTCGCGGTAGCCGGAAACATGTCGACGGGCACGACTTCGGCAATTTCGTAACCGTTTTTGCGCCATCGTTTGCTTTGCTCAGGTATGGCATCCACATCGCAATAAATGTGAAGGGCCCGCGACACCCGGCGATGCGCCAAATATTCGATGACGCCGTCATCCGTCCCCTGACGTGGCGGATCGAGAATCACCGTCACATTCCCCTCTCCCTTCGGCCATATCCGGCTGAGTGACTCGGCCGTCACAGCGCTGCACACCATCCGACAATTCTTCATTTTGAGGCGCCTGGCGTTCTTCTGCGCGGAGACGACGGCAGGATGATTGGATTCCATACCCAGGATCGCCGCCGCTGTGCCGCCAAGCAAAAGGCCGAACAGTCCATATCCGGCATACAGATCCAGAAGCGTCGTGTCTTCTCCGACGGGCAGCAGCGCGCGGGCTTTGGCCGTCATCGGTGCAAGGACGGATTCATTCGTTTGTGAAAAGGCCAGCGGCGAGAACAAAAACGCTCTTTGATCAATGCGCAGAAAGAGTTCGTTTTCTCCAAACACTTTGGTCAGCGATTTCGCCGCCGCCTGGTCAGGAAGGTAGTAGCGCGAATAATCGCTCGCGACCGTAAACATCGCAGACACTTTCCTGAACTTGACTTTGAATTCCTTCGAGAGCAGGCGAACCTGTCGTTTCAAATCCGGAGGAATCGCGTGGACATTCAGAATGACGGCGTATTCATCGTAATTGCCCTTGATAATGACGTGATTCAGGAGTTTGGTCAATAGCCAGCTTTCCTGCGTATTCAAGAAGAACTGGATATGGCGATAGATGGCCGAATGCTCGGCCGGCTCGATCGGGCAATCCAGCACATCCACGGCTTCCACTTTGCCGCTGTCGAGAATGTCCGTCAATCCCAGCAACACCTGTCCATGGCGTGTCCGAAAGGCGCGCCGCTTGGACACGGAACGATACCGGCGCGGTTTGGGTGAAGGGATCAGCGAATGGACGATGCCCGGCAGGCGGTGGACTTGCCAGAATTCCGAAAACGCGGCCTGTCGCGCCTCCAATTCCGCCGCATACGACAGACGAATACCAGGGCAGATCGCGCAATCCTTGCCGCTGCCCGTCCGGCAACCCTTCACGGGCATTTTGTCCGTCCGCGATTTTCTCAGGACCAGTTCTTTTCGGAAAAATGATTCAAAAGCAGCCATGGAAACGGAGCCTTACTCCCACTCGATGGTGGCCGGCGGTTTGGAACTGATGTCATAAACGACGCGGTTGACGCCACGAACTTCATTGATGATACGGTTCGACACGTGGGCCAGGAAATCGTACGGCAACCGTCCCCAATCGGCGGTCATGCCATCCTGGCTGGTCACGGCCCGCAACGCGACGGCGTTCTGGTAAGTGCGTTCATCCCCCATCACGCCGACGGATTTCACCGGAAGCAGCACCACAAACGCCTGCCAGACATTCCGGTATTCCCCCTGCGACTTCAACGCGTCGATGAACACGGCATCGGCTTCCCTCAGAATATCGCAACGTTCTTTCGTCACTTCGCCAAGAACCCGCACCGCCAGACCGGGTCCCGGAAACGGATGGCGCATCAGCAAATCGTCGGGTAAACCAAGTTCGCGTCCGACGGATCGGACTTCATCCTTGAACAATTCCCGCAACGGCTCTATCAGTTTGAGATTCATTTTTTCCGGCAAACCGCCGACATTGTGATGCGTCTTGATCGTCGCGGACGGACCCTTGACGGAAACGCTTTCGATCACATCCGGATAGAGCGTGCCCTGCGCAAGAAAGTCAATATGACCGACGGCGCTTCGCAAGCGGTTGACCTCCCGGTCAAACACATCGATAAATGTCTTGCCGATGACCTTGCGTTTTTGTTCGGGTTCTTCGATGCCTTGGAGACGCGAAAGAAACAGATCCGACGCATCGGCTACGATGAGATGGCTGGCAAACGCACCCCGAAACGCAGACTCGACCTGCTGGCGTTCGTTCTTTCGCAACAGGCCATTGTCGACAAAAATCGCCGTAAATTGATCGGGTATCGCCGCGTGCAGGAGTTGTGAAACCACCGAAGAATCCACACCGCCGGACAGGGCGCAAATGACGTGTCCGCGGCCCACCGTCCTGCGTATGTCCTCCACGGCTTCGGTTACAAAGGACGACGCCGTCCAGTTCGGCAAACATCCGCAGATACCGAGGACGAAATTTCTGAGAAGATCCGTTCCGAGCGGCGTGTGAATGACTTCGGGATGGAATTGAACGCCCCACATGCGGCCGCTCTTGTTTCGCATCGCCGTGATAGGGGCATTTTCCGTGTGCGCAATGCTCTCAAATCCTTCGGGTATTTTTTCCAGCCGGTCGCCATGGCTTTGCCAGACGGTCGTTTCAACCGGAAATCCGTTGAACAGGTCATCATGATTTTGGATGGTGAGACTCGCACGGCCGAATTCACGCCGGGCGGCGCGATCCACGGCCCCGCCGAAAAAATGAGCCAGAAGCTGCATACCGTAGCAAATGCCCAGCGTTGGAATGTTCATTTGCCATATCCGCCGGTCCGGGATGGGCGCCTCTTCGGCATACACACTCCAGGGGCTGCCGGACAGGATCAGACCGGATGGGTGCAGCGCTTCCAATTGGCTGACCGACAGGTTATACGGATGTATTTCGCAATACACGTGCAATTCGCGAACTCTTCTCGCGATGAGTTGGGTGTATTGTCCCCCGAAATCCAGAATGACGATTCGTTGCGAATGGTGCATGGGTCAACCGGTCAGTTCAGTGGCGTGGTTTTTTGTTGCCGGAGATTGGCAAAAAATGACTTGAGTATGGAAGAGCATTTTTCCTCCAGCACGCCGCCGAGGACTTCCATCCGATGATTCAGGCGTTCATCCTGGACGATATTATACAAAGAGCCGCACGCGCCGGTTTTCGGGTCGGACGCGCCGAAAATCACGCTGTCAAGCCGCGCCAGTACCATGGCGCCGGCACACATGGCGCAAGGCTCCAGAGTGACATACAGGATCGCGCCATTCAGCCACTTGCCTCCCACGGTCGCAAACGCGGACGTCATGGCGATCATCTCGGCGTGGGCCGTCGGGTCCTGCAACATTTCGATCTGATTGTAACCCCTGCCGACGATTCGATTCTCCATCACGACGACGGCTCCGACGGGAACCTCTTTCTGTTCGTAGGCTTTTTCGGCTTCTTTGAAAGCCGACATCATCCAGATTTCATGGGAAGAACCGATCATGTCAGACGGTCAACATGGGTTTCAAATTGGGCGATGCGTGATGGGCCGGTTCGCGCCGGCGATTCGGGAACGCGCGAATATTGGAATATCTGTTTACTTAAACAAGCTCTTTGTCAACCGGGTCGATCCGGCTAACCACGCCTCCTCGTCATTTGGTGCGTTCCGGCCAGACGCGGCGGCATCCCAGAAAATGCTGTTGATAGTAGGAGTCGTTGAGGCGGGAAATGGTGACGCCCACCGTGGTCGACGCGTGGGCAAAACGGCCGTCACCGACGAAGATGCCGACGTGGGAGGCTCCCGACGCGCCTTTGTAGGTATTTTGAAAAAAAATGAGATCGCCAAATTGCAGATCTTCAAGATTCACCGACGATCCCACGGCATACATATCTGCGGACTGGCGCGGCAGGTCCAACGACAGCACTTTGCGAAAGACCGATCCGACGAATCCCGAACAGTCCGTGCCTTTGCCTTTTTCCACCATTCCAAAGGCATACGGTGTGCCCGTCCAGCTTTCGATTTCCCCCATCATCGCATCCGGATCGATTTTGGAGACCGACCCAGCCACGGGCTTGGTCGTGATGGTGAGGCCCTTTTCCGTCTTTTTCTTCTGTTTCGAGGACTCGGCGCGGCGCACGGACGTGTAGATGGGCGCCGGCGTGCAGCCGACATCCGCCAACCCCGCGAGTACGATCACCGTGATCGCACCGATGGTGACATTCATACGCATGTCAGGCCTTCCTCACTGGACTTTTTTTCAATATTTTCCCGGGTGGTTCCGTCCCAGGCTTGTCCTCCAACTCCGGATTTTGATATTTCCAGATACGTTTGCCCCATAGACGGAGCATCGCCGGAAGCATGATGACCGACGACACCGCACACACGAGAATACCGACCGCACACATATAGCCGAGGCTCGACAAACCGCGATTGTCCACAAAGATCAACGATCCAAATCCAATCACGGTCGTCAATGCCGACAGGACCAGCGACTGGCCTGTTTCGCTGATGGCGGCCAGCACGTCATGGCGTCGGTCCTCCAAATAGCGGGAAATGATATAGATTCCGTAGTCCACACCGCTTCCGATCAAGAGAGGCAGCGTAATCATGTTGACAAAATTGATCTTCATCCCCATCATGCGCATGAAACCCGTAATGCACAGGATGGAAAACATCAACGGGACCGTGCACACCATCACCGCCCGCACATCCCGGTATTTGAAAACGACCAGGACCAGAACCGCCAGTATCGACACGATCACCGCCACCGCAAAATCGCTCTTGACCAGGGTGAGAAACTCCGCGGTCACCACCCGAATACCGGTGATGATCACATTTTCGCCGGCCAGGCGCGGATCGCCGTTGACTTCCTTTACGAAGTCATTGACGATCGCAATTTCATGCGATGGACCGGCCAATTCCACCTGCGTGACGACCTTGCGAAGACCGTTTTTCTCCACGTAGAAGTGCTTCATGATTTCGGCGAAGCCTTCGGCTTGGAAATTGTGAATGGTGATGGGCTCGTGGACGCTCAACATGCTCCGCAGACGATCCAGTCTGAAGTAATTCATACGAAGGCCCAGCTTCGACATTTCCAGACGGATTTTGAATAGAATGCCCTCAACATCCAGGTGGCGGATGCGCCCAAGATTTTTTTTCTGCTGTGTGACAGACGGTACGTATCTCAGGAGTGAATTGTACTCCTTGACCATACCGGAAGCCACCAATTCGTCCATCTTGACGTTCAGACGGCGCAGGCGGTCGATCAGCTGTTCGTCGGATAACGCCGTGACCACGATGCTGATCGGCTTGAAGTGACTGCCGAATTTTTCCTGCAATCGCCGGATCATCCAAATATCCACATCGTTCTTGCTCCGGATATTTTCGATATTCTCGTCAAAAGTAACGCCCACACCTTCATCTTTACTGGGAATGGCCCCCGACAAAACAAGGACCATAAAAATGGAAATCAGGATGCTGCCGGTGGTAATGTACTTCGGATGCCTCAGGACCAGGCGCGATGTCCAGCCCAGAATCTTGTTAAGCAGTTTCTGCAAGTACCGTCCCTTCATCGTTCGACGCCCCCGAAGTCTGATTTCCCCGGGCATGATCACGAGCACGGCGGCAAAGAGAATCAGAATGCCGATGCCGCCTAGAAAACCCAGCTCATAAAGCCCCCGAAACTTGGTCACCATCAATACAACAAAAACAAAGGCCGTGCTGATGGCCCCGTAAAACACGCTCGTGCCCGTTTCGCGGAAAGTGATCAGCATGTTCTGGAATACGGTATTATGCCGCGCAAATTCCTCCTGCTCGATGAAACGGTTGTACAGATGAATCGAATAATCCACGCCCAATCCGAGTAACATGGCGCCGGCGGAAGCGGTGATGATATTGACTCTCTCAAAAACAAGGTCGCCGACACAAAATACCCATGTCACGCCGGCCAGAATCGGCACCATGATAAAGATCAACGCGCGAAAATTTCCGAAGAACAAATAAAAAATGATGAGGATGAGAATAACCACGATGAACGAACTGCTGATCAATCCTTGTTTGACCGCGCGGGCGTTGGCCAGAGCCGAAACGTAGTTGCCGCCACAGGTGATCTTCAGCGATGCGGCCTCCGGACCCATGACCGAAAGAATGGAATCCCCAAGCGTCGTGTTCAAATCGACAAATTCCTCGCAAAACCGAGTGTCATTGGGCACGCCGGTGGGGTTGACAAAAATAAGCAGCGTGCGTTTGTCCTTGGAGAGATAATGGCTCTCCGCGTCCCGCAACAGCGACGCGTTTTGCGGGCCAAGAATTTGTTCGATGTACGGCAGGAACACCTCGGAAATCAGCAACGGATCGTCCCGAAGCAGTTTCTTCAACAAGGGATCCGGCGGCACCGGGGCATTCAGGATATTCTTGCAATTCAGAATGGCGCGTTCGATTTCATGGTCCTCAAACTTGGCCAGCACGGAATCCAGGTCTTTCTCGGACAGATACAGCAAGGCGTTGCGGACAAAGAATTCCTCGATGAAAGACTTCTGCCCTTCGGTCAGGGCATAGTTAACGCTGCGCACCTGGCCGGAACGCTCCAAAGCTTCCCCGAAACGCTGCGCAAAATCTTTGATCAATTCCGGATTCGCCGGCAACGAATCCTGCGTCTCCACCAGCACGAGGTGGCGATCGGGCGTCCCGAAATCTTCGTTCACTTCCCAGAATTCCCTGATGAGGCGGGAATCCTGAGGGAGCAGGTCAAAATTGTTGGTGGATATTTTGATGCGGGTGGTGTAATACGTTGACACGATCGTCAGAACGGCCACGACCGCCAGTACGATGCGATAATGTTCGTAGCAGAATTGAGCGATGCGGCTCAGGATTCCTCTCAACAGACTCTCCGGACTTGATTTTGATTGGCCATCACACGCGGAAAGTAAAGGATTCGCCGTTCTTTCGCAAACACAATCCGGGCGGTCCTAGTCGCTGACTTTCCGGTATCGGGCGACGGCCAGACTCAACATCGTCACCGCCATGGCCGCCAGGATGCCGATGGTGCCGGCCACGTCTTCCATGGATGCTCCTTTGAGCAGAATCCTGCGCATGACATCCACGAAATGAGCCACCGGATTGAATATGGTCACCTTCTGAGCCCATGCCGGCATGCTGTCGATCGGAGTGAAAAGCCCGCCCATCAGCATGAAGATGACCATGAAAAACCAGGCGATGAACATGGCCTGCTGTTGCGTGTCGGTGAACGTGGAAATAAAAAGCCCGATGCCGAGTACCACCAGCAGATAAAGGCCTGTCAAGCCATAGACCAACCACAGGCTGCCGACCATCGGAAGGTTGAAAATCAATTTGGCGACGACCAAACCCAGCGTCAACTCAAACAAACCAACGATCCAGAACGGCACCAGTTTGCCGGTGATGAATTGGTATTTCTGGATCGGCGTCACATTCAACTGATCGATGGTCCCTATTTCCTTTTCCCGTACAATATTCATGCCACTCAGGAAGAGTCCGATCATGGAGACCAGCGCTGCCAGAATGCCGGGAATCATGTACGTTTTGTAATCCAATTCCGGATTGTACCAAAAAGCCGATTCGATTTTGATCTCTGCCGGCAGCGTCTGAAATCGGGTCAAACGAAGGTCCCGGCCGAATTCTGTGATAATGGACGACGCGTACGCCTGGGTCAGGCTCGCCGCGTTACCGTCCTCGGCATTAACCGTCAACTGCACCTTTGCCGTCCGGCCATTGGCCAAGTCCCGTTCGAAGTCCCGTGGAATTTTGACGATGAGCCGTGCGCGATTGCGTCGAATATCATCCTCCGCCGCCTCGTCGGAGAACGAATACTGCACCGGTGTAAAATATCCGGAGGCCGGGAAACGTTCCAGCAGCCGGCGCGACGCGGTCGACTGATCCAGGTCCACCACGTGGATCGTGATATCTTTGATGGTAAAGGTCGCCGCATTCGACAGAATGATCAGCTGGATCACCGGCATACCGAAAATAATCGGCAGCATGCCCCGGTTGCGAAATATCTGCAGCAGTTCCTTTTGCACAATAAAAAATATCGTTCTCATGGTCACTCCAGACGGATTTTGAAGCGCCGCACGCTCACCAGCACAAAGAAGACCGCCATACCGGCAAGGACCAGGGTTTCCTTCCAGATATAATCCAACCCCACGCCCTTGAGCAGGATGCCCTTGATGATGATCAAAAACCATTTGGCCGGCACGATATGACTCAACACCTGGAGAAATGGCGGCATGGACGATATGGGAAAAACGAAACCCGACAGGATGATCACCGGCAACATCAGACCGGCCAGCGATATCATCATCGCCGTCTGCTGGTTGTCGGCTATCGTTGAGATCATGATACCGAGCGATAGCGCCGTAACCACAAACAGCAGGGCCTCGAGGAAAAACAAACCGTAACTGCCGTTGAATGGTACACCAAAGACATACCTGGCCAACAGAAGCACGGTGACCACATTTACAAAAGACAATAGCAGGTACGGCAGCACTTTGCCGAGGATGATGTGAAGCGGCTTGAGCGGCGATACAAGAAGAATTTCCATCGTACCGAGCTCTTTCTCCCGGGTAATGGTAATCGAGGTCATGAGCGCGGAAATCAACATCATGATCAGTGCGATGAGGCCCGGCACAAACAGATAAACGCTCTTCAGTTCCGGATTGTACAGCAGTTTGACTTCGGCCGCAATGAGGGGCTGCGAGGAAACGCGCGGTACGTGCTGCTGATAGTCCAGTACGATGGACGACGTGTAGTTCGTCAGCATGTTTGCGAGATTCGGATCGGCGGCGTCCGCGATCACCTGGATGGACGCCTTGCCCTCCCTCAACAGCCGGTTGGCAAACTGCGATTCGATCACGATCACCAATTTCACAAGTCCTTTCTGAAAGAGCTCCTCGATTTCGGCCTCGCTTTCCAACCGGCGCACCTGGACAAAATAGCCCGACGACAACAGTTTGGCGGTCAGCTCTTCGCTTTTGTAATCGTGGGCCTTGTCAAGGATGGCCATACGGGCGTCGTTCACTTCATTGCGTATGGCAAAACCAAAGAGCACGAGTTGAATGACCGGCATGCCAAACAAAATGAGCATGGATCGTTTGTCGCGGAAAATGTGATGGATTTCCTTCACAATGAACCCGTAGAAATTCTTCATGCCGTTCTCCCCGGCCGGGCCAGCCGCAAAAACACCTCATCCATCGACGCCACGCCATACGAAGATTTCAATCCGCCGGGCGTGTCCAGCGCTTCGATGCGCCCCGCCACCATGATGGAGACGCGGTCGCAGTATTCGGCCTCATCCATGTAATGGGTCGTGATGAAGATGGTCACGCCCTGCGCCGAGGCCTCATAAATCAAATCCCAAAACTGCCGCCGGGTAATGGGGTCCACCCCGCTCGTGGGTTCATCCAGGAAAACGATCGCCGGATCATGGATCATCGCCACCGAAAACGCCAGCTTCTGCTTCCAGCCGAGCGGTAGCGATTGCAGCAATTGATCCGCCGCCTCGATAAGTTGGAATTTCTCCAGCAACTGCGCCGTCCTGGCGGCAATGGCCGCGTTGGACAATCCGTAAACGCCGGCGTAAAAACGGATGTTCTCCCGCACCGTCAGATCTTCATAGAGGGAAAACCGCTGGCTCATATAACCGATGTTTTTCTTGATGTCTTCGGAATGCCTGTAAACGTCAAAGCCCGCCACCGTCGCTTCGCCGGACGTCGGCTTCAGAAGCCCCGTAAACATGCGAATGGCGGTCGTCTTGCCGGCGCCGTTGGCCCCGAGAAAGCCGAAGATTTCCCCCTTGGCGATGTCCACGGATATGGCGTCCGTCGCAACAAAATCGCCGAACTTCTTGGTAAGCCGGTTGGCGGTGATCACCGTCTCACGAATCGGCATGCCCGTCCTGCTCCATCAACTCCATAAAACAATCTTCAATGTTCGGATTCGTGGATTTGACCTCCACGCCTTTGTTTCCGAGTTTCTCCAGGTAGGTTCGGATATCTTCGCTTTGAGCGGTATCGCGCCGATCTGTATAATGAAAATATTCTCCGAACGGATAGACACGATGCACATATTCATAACGGCGCAGATGGGTGAGCACATCGTGTCGGTTGGCGCCTTTGACGGCCCACAAAGGACGGCTGTAACGTCCGACGATGGCGGCCGGCGAATCGATGCCAAGCAGCCGCCCTTTCTGCATCAGCGCTACCCGGTCGCACAATCCGGCCTCGTCCATATACGGCGTCGACACGACAATCGTAATTCCCCTGGCCTGCAGCCTTTTCAACATCTCCCAGAATTCCCGCCGGGACACGGCATCCACGCCGGTCGTGGGTTCATCCAGAAACAGAACATCCGGTTTGTGAATCAGCGCGCACGACAAGGCCAGTTTTTGCTTCATACCGCCCGAGAGTTTGCCGGCCCGCCGTTCCCGGAATGGTTCGATTTGGGCGTAGATATCCTTGATCAAGTCGTAATTTTCCCGAACGCTGGTCCCGAAAATCGTTGCAAAAAATTCGAGATTTTCTTCCACAGTGAGGTCCTGATAAAGCGAAAACCGGCCCGGCATATAGCCGATGCGCCGACGCAGGCTCTTGAAATCTCTGACGACGTTCAGTCCCAAAACGTCCGCCCGCCCGCTGTCAGGTACCAGCAAGGTGGTCAAAATACGGAAGAGCGTGGTTTTCCCGGCACCGTCGGGACCAATGAATCCGAACAGCTCGCCCGTGTCGACGGAAAAATTCAGGCCGTTGACGGCCTTGACCGTTCCGTAGTTCTTCGTAAGATCGGTGGATGTGACGGCGTTCATGGAAGCGTCCGCATAACATGATGACCGGTCAACGCCATGAAAATCCAAATCAGCGACCGCAAGCACATGGCAAGCACCGTTCTAATTTCAAAAGCTCCGCCAGACCAAATATGAAAACCCAAAGCGAGGAAGACAACGATCGTGGCGGCGGCGATCAGGCCTGCCGCAACCACGCTCCATGCTTTGCGCATCCAGAAACCCACGCCGGTCACCACGTAGAAAAAGCCGGCAAAGAAATTGAAGCCCAGGACAAAGAACACGATGTGACCCGCCGCCTGCCTGGCTTCCCCATCAAAGAACAGGACCGCCCCGCCCTCCATGACGGACGCGAGACCAAAGACAATGGCGACGGCCCCCATCACGGTGAGCGTCCGTCCGGATGTCATGACGGGTATCACGGCTTGAAATTCGCTTCCCCGGGCATGCCGATCTTGAGACGCCCGTCATTGACTACACGGATCTTCACGGCGTAGACCATGTTTACGCGCTCTTCCTTTGTCTGGATGATTTTGGGCGTAAATTCCGCCTTGGACGAAACCCAGCTCACTTCACCATGCAAGGGCTCCATGCCTTTTGAATCGCGGTCAATCAGCACTTCGACGGTCTGTCCGATCTTGACCGACGGCAATTGGCCGCCGCTGACATACACACGCAAATACATCGTCTCAAGATCGGCCACCTTGTAAAGCGGCTTTCCATAACTGAGTATTTCAAAAGGCTCGACGTATTTGGTCAATACCGTACCGGTTACGGGATTGACGATCACGCTGCGCCGGATCTGATCGTTGATCTGGTCTATTTGCGCATCCAATGACCGGACTTCGGCCAGCACACCCGCGTTCTGCGATTCAATGGATGCCATCTGCTTCTCCAATACGCTGACCTGTCCGGACACGTCGTCCAGTTGTTTCTGCGTCGCCGCGTTTTCTTTGAATAACGTCTCCACTCGAATTTTTTCCGTCTCGGCCACGCGCTTTTGCTCGCGCAAAACGCCGATTTGCGCGAGGATATTGGTTACGCGCGACGACACTCCCTGGCGCGACGCGATCAATTGGCTGCGCTTGAGATGCAACTGCACGGTGTCGACGCAACCGACAATGGCGCCGCTATCCACGGACATCCCTTCGGACACATGCAGGAATAACAACCGGCCGGACGATTCGGCCGAAATCAGAATTTCGGAGGATTCAAAATTACCGTAGGCATCGGATTTTCCGTTGCCGCCGGAACATCCGGCCCACACCACGGCCGCGAGTATGATTAGACGCTTCACGATGGTTATTCTCCCAGTAAAGTTAGGTAGTCCGTTTGCGCGCGCACCAGTTGAAGTTTGTGCCATTCGAGCGTAAGGCGGGCCTGATGCTCCGCGTTGAGCTCCGTGAGATACTCCGACGACGTGACGACGCCGTGGTCCAGCTGGCTGGCCATTTGTCTCGTCACCTGCCCGCGTAGCGCGATGATGTCGCGGTCGATTTTGATCAAAGCCTCTGTTTTGGAAATCTCGTTGAGATGGCGTTTCGCGGCCACTCGAAGCGACCTGGCAAAACTCTCTTCCTGCGACGAAACAAGATCCTGCTGCAGTCTCAGAACGTGCCGGTCGCGGCGGTCGGTGTTCCAGTTCCAGAAATTCCAGCTCACGCGGATACCGGCAACGTAGTATTCCTGGAACGATGTCGCAAACGTATTCAGGCCAGGTCTCGCGTAGGAGAGTTGCAGAAAGGCCGATAACTTGGGCCGGTTCCGGCGATCCACCCATGTGATCGTACGGTTGATCTTTTCCTTCGACAAATCAAACGCCCCAAACTCGGGACGGCGGCGCACATCCATCGATACCAGATTCGACATGATGGGCGGTGTCACCAGCACGATATCCTCGGGCAGGTCGCGATCAAGCAGAGTTTCAAGAGTTTCGATGGCTGCGTCGCGATTGGCCCGCGTTTCAGCCATCTGTTGCGATATCTTGAGCAGTTCCGCTTCCAGAATGGATTGGTTGCTCGGGAGCAACGTACCGTTGGTGACCCGGTTTTTGACCGTGCTCAGCCTCGCCATGACATCTTCATGCGTCAAAGCCAGGGATTTTTCCTTTTCCTGCATCATCAGGATGGCAAAGAATGCGTCGTTGACCTGGGCCTTGAGTTTGTTGAGCTCGACCTCCACGGCCTGCGTTTCGTATTGCATGTGCGAACGTTCGATGGCTTTCTGAAGGCTGACATTGCCAAAGTCGTAGATCAGTTGATTGGCGACCAGGTTGAGCTGGTAACTATCCTTGTTCGGCGATGGCACCGAAACCGTCGGCAATTTGATCGGCAATTCTATGACCTGCGATTGGAGGGCCACCTGACCATTGAGCGATACATCGGGATAGTAGCGGACGTTGAGGTTGTCCAACCTCAGATCCGTGATGTCCCGTTGGGTCGTTATTTGTCTTTTCAGAGGATGACGGGCCATCGCCTCCTGCTGGACATCCCGCAGATACAGGGAATCCGCAGGGCCCAGCCATAGCCATGTCACTACGAGCAGGTTCATGACGTCTTAATCGCTTTAAGTATGAATTGGGTTACCATGGTTTTGCGTTCATTGAGAAAGACCGGATAACTCTGGTCATCGATGCCAAGCAGCATCTGGATGATGGGTCTGGCCATGAAAGGAATGACGCAAAGCCCCATCATGCTGACGACAAACTGACGGGGATCCATTGGAACGAACCGACCTTCGCGGACGCCGGTTTCATATTGTTCCAGTATCTTCGTTGGACGACGGCCCACCGATGATCCGACCATGTCGCGGACACGGTTGGGATTGCGGGACAATTCATGCATGATGAACCCGGGAAGATATGGATTGGCCAGAAGGTGGTCAATGTAGGTTTCGACAAAATGAGGTATCTTTTCCTCCAATGGCATGTCGCTTTCCAAAATGGAAAAGAACAACGGGAAAGTCCGGACCACCGCTTCACGGAACACCGCTTCAAACAATTTGTCCTTGCTGCGAAAATAGTAGTGAAGAAGCGCCTGGTTGATGCCGGCTTCCCTGGCGATGTCATGCATGCGCGCTCCGTCAAATCCCTTTGCATAGAATACGTCCCGGGCCGCATCAATGATTATTTTTTCAGTTGTCGTCTCTTCTGGCATGAACAAAAACAAATTGAAATGTTTAATTATCTAGTTTAATTGAACAATAAAATATACTACATAGAATTGCATTTGTCAAGTCAGATTCTTGAAAATTCGCCTTGCACATGAGGCTATCTTTGATTATACTGATTTTACGTATGAGATTAATCATCATTTTCATGGCCACACTGTCTGCCGTCTTCGCGGGAATGTCAAGTTCCTCAACCGGATTGGCAGATCCATCCGAGGTCTTTGTCGCACGCGGCGATGATTTTTATCGCCAAAAGGCCTACGGATTGGCCCTCCAGAACTACCTTTTCGCACTTGAGATATCGCCGGCTTTGGCCGGATCATTCGAAATGAATTTCAAGATCGGCCAGGCAACGATGGAGGCCGGTCAGCTTCAAGACGCCATTCCATATCTTCGAAATGCCGCCGCCGATCCGCAATTCGGTGATTACGGTCTTTTCCAATGGGCTCGCGTCATGGCTGCGATGGACAGTACGATCGGATCGACGAACCTCTACGAAACCCTCCTTCGTCGTTTTCCCAATTCGGTATTCCGCATGGAGGCCTCTATCGCCCTCACCCTGGTGTCTTTGAAAGACGGTCGGACAGACCGGGCGGAAGAACTGCTGCAGATGGCCGCTGTATCGGTGCCGGACAAGAGCAGCATGAAAGCGCAATTCAAGCCAAGACTGGAATTGCTGAAAGGCATGGTATACGAAAGCCGGGCCAATGCACCGAAAGCCATTGCGACCTGGCGGCTGTTGCAGAAGGAATTCCCATACGCCAACGAGGCCCTTGAGGCCCGTTCCCTTCTGGCGGACCTTCGCAAGCGTCTCCGTTTACCCGTTTCCGGGGAACAGTTCATTGAAGCCAACAACGTTCTGATTCTGCAGGGTCTGTACCGGCAGGCGCTCAACGAACTGGCCGCCGCCCGCAACCGCTATTCATCCTCCGATATGCAACGCCAGATCGAAATGAGTATCGCGCGCATTTATTTTTCCCAGGGCCTTTATCTGGCCGCCATCCCGCGGTACCGGACGCTCTGGAAAAAGTATGGACACAAGGAGTCGCTGTTTCACATGGCGCGCGCCGCGCGATACGCCGGGGACCTCGACCTTTCCACGAGGGCGTATCAGGATTATCTTCGACATGGAGCCCTGAGTACCAACTGGCGCAACTACATTCTCTTTGAAATGGCGAACAACTATTCGGCCAAGAGTGACACGGCCAGCCTGCGCGAAGCCAACCGACTTTATCGTTTGGTCCGCCAAAACGCTCCCCTCGTCACCCTGTACGGCTACAGTTCCGCATTCCGGGAGGGATTCAATCACTACAAACTGGGCGAATACCAGAGCGCCATCGACCGGTTTTCAGACATCGAAAAGAAGCTGGATTTCATGCAAACGCGCTGCCGGTTTTGGTCGGCAAAGGCCTACGAACGCCTGAACCGTCCGGATGAGGCCCTGCGCTTGTACACCGATCTTGCCGAAAAGAGATATTCGGATTATTACGGCATGATGGGCTACTTCCTGAGCCGGCACGATACGACGCTGGCCCGCCAGTATTTTTACACCGGCTTTGCCGACACGACACGGCGTTTCCTCTTGTTCCAGCGTGCCGGACAGCCGCCCGTTGATTTCGATCGGTCAATACTGGCCCGCGTCACCGGCGAGGATTCCATCATGAAACGGGCGCGCGTGGCCGGTGATCTTCTCGGCCCATATATCGCCGAGCGTGAACTCCGGGCCCAACAGGAGTCTTTTTTTCGAACGTTTGAAGGCACATCCCGGCTCAAAGCCGCGGCGGAGGCCCTTCGATGTTATGACGTGGCCGTGGACGCCTCCACGGTCCTCGCCACGACCTACAAAAACAAATTCACCGGACTGTTCGAACAGTACGCCCTGACGTTCCCGCAGTATTATGCCGGCCTGATCGAGTATTTCTCGAGCCGGAGTGCACTCGACGCTCCATTGGTTTATGCCGTCATCAAACGTGAGAGCGCTTTTCGCAGCCACGTCATCTCATCCGCCCGGGCGGTCGGACTAATGCAGGTGATGCCATTCACCGGCAATGAAATTGCACAGGAACTCCATCTTGATGAATTCGACATGATGACCCTTCAAAACCCTGAGGAAAGCATTCGCCTGGGCACATACTATTTGTGGAAGCAGTCTGTGGCTTTCAAAGGCTACGTGCCGGCCATCCTCGCCGCTTACAACGCCGGTCCGCATCGCGCCGAATTCTGGATGAAGCAGCATAATGACCTCGATCCGATGGAATTTCCCGAAGTCGTCGAATTACTTGAGACCAACAATTACATCAAGCGCATCCTGCTTGATCGGTGGATTTACTCCCAGCTTTATCCATCCTGATCCATGGTTTCCATCAATTGCCCGAAGATCGCACACGTGGCGCAGCCATAACTCCGGCATTGCCGGTGCTTCTGGATCAATCCCTGGTGAAACTGCACACTCGTGTCGGGTGGTGAATCCGGCAGTAGTTGGCTTTGCATGAAGCGCAGCACCGAGTTCTTTTCATGGCTCCTGGCGGATTGGTAAACCGTGTCCACCAACCGACCCGTTTGGGAACGCCCTTTTTGGATACTCCAGAGTTTGAGCACGGGCATCACGACATTCACCATGATTTCAAAGGCACGCTGGGCGCCGATCAGATCGTCCTGATGGTGTTTACCCTCGTCGCCCCACCAGTAGTGATCGCTCCAGTATCCATAAGCCGGCATACGCAGGAGCGATTGCCAGGCAGCAACGGTCGTTTCGGGCCCATCGGCCGCCTTTGCAAACAGGTCCGGCAGGGATGTCCCTGCGTGCAACTGCACAAAGCGGCACCATCCGGCAATGCGCAACGTTGGGAAATTGGATGGGCGCAGACGGAACAGTTTCCATTCGGACATGGCCATCGGGCGCAGGCCGGGTCTCGAAACTCGAAACTCCTCCCACAACGTCTCGAGACGTTGAAGATACGGAATGATACCCAGGTCGCCGCGTACTCTCCTTTGGTCGATGGTCAGCAGGCCTCCGGCGCCCAATAATATCGCCTGAAGCCTCATCAGTGCCGTCGTCGGGTTGTCGCACCTGACCGCTGCAACGAGTTCCCGGTAATCTACGATCTGCGACAACTTCCGGAACGGCTCACGGTTTTTCGAGAACCCCAGAGCGTCCATGATGCCGTAGTAGAAAAGCTCATTCCATGTCAAGTGGTGACTGGCCTTCAATTCGGCAAACCGTTGGACCTTGTACCCCAGGCGTTCGGCGCCCTGCTTCAGAATTTCCCGAAAAACAAACGATGGATCCATGCGGGGAATGGATTCCGCACAAAAGAGCGTCTCATCGTTGACGCCCATCCACTGCAATTTCTCGGCAAGGTGATTGAATCCGTCGGTCAAGTGGCCCCGCATTTCCAAAACCGGCAAGGCGGCCCCGGAGAGGGAGGCGTTGTGTTCATAGACCGCGTGCAAGATCACATGGTCATATTTTGGATCGTGATCGTGACCGTGCGCATGCCAATCGGATGTTCGCCAGTGGATTTCGACGTCGCCGTGAAGCACGTTGTCCCCGATTCGAATCTTGGCTTGCCTGAAATCCGGTCCGGCGTCATGGTTCCATTGCCCCCGGTCGAGGATTTTCACAGGCCGTCCATCCGTCGTTGAGAGCGCGTCCACACGAAGGAAAAGATGATGCCAAATCGCCTGGATGAGGCGCTCCGAGACGTGGTGGATATTTTCACGCCATACGGACGTTGGAACCTGTTCCATCGAATAAAACGTCGACAGATCTGTCATAAAATACCTTTTGCAATCTTGCCAAAAAAAACTACATTATCGCCGCTTCGCCGAAGTGGTGGAATTGGCAGACGCGCTGGACTCAAAATCCAGTGAGACACAAATCTCGTGTGGGTTCAAGTCCCACCTTCGGCACACAGAACCTTCGTGAACAACGAAGGTTTTTTTGTGCCAATTACGCCGCATCGAACGCTCCCGCCCAATCACCGTGAAATTTCATGCGGCAACCCATCCCTTTTCCGCACGTCAGAATTCCATTCTCCCCTGGAAAGGTACCTCCGGCGAATCGCGGTTTTTTCTCAAAATTTGACCGTTTTTTCGCTGTGCCGTCTTTTCAGACAATAGCTGATTGGATTTTCGGGAGTACTCTGCGGATCGGACGTTGAAAAGATTGAGATTGGCTCACGACAGTCATGGCGGGTTGTGACCTCGCCTTCGTATGCAAACAAAAACACCCGCCTGAAACGGGCGGGTGTCCTAGCAGGTTGTTGAAAAAAGCCGTAAGGAATCGTTTTGTGGTACCGAAAGCGGC
>CAZJBS010000026.1:0-45465 GCA_964544475.1 uncultured Bacteroidota bacterium
CGCTTTCGGTACCACAAAACGATTCCTTACGGCTTTTTTCAACAACCTGCTAGTCTCAATTCAATAACTGGCATTATAAGGTCGATGTTTTGCAACCGGCCATTCGCTTTTTCATTCATAATTCGTTTGTAGCCATCAAGGAACAAATAGTCATTGATGCCGATGGCTTTGAAGTCGACCGGAAGGGATTCGAGGTCAGATAAGAAAGCATTCCAAGCGTCGGCCTCAATTCCAGGATATTCATGGTAGAGTGAGGCAGGTGTATGCACATGGAGGTCCCACTTTCTCCATTCAGAACCTTGTTGATAATTCATTTCATATAGCTTTTCTATTGAATCTTGCCTGTCACCGCCGAAGCAATCAATGCCGAACGACGCTCCTTTAACAAAGTGATCGTGTTACTTGTTTCTCTATGAAGTTGATCAATATTTGACGAGGCTCGATCTATCATCTCTGTTATCAGAAGTTGTTCCTCCAAAGGTGGAGCAATCACGTGAAGATTTTCAAGTTCGGTTTGATTGAAAGTATTGTTGACCATGGCTCTCGTGTAGTAGAAAAAGCCAGTTGCTCTAAGTGAATTTAGCAGGGCGCGATAATACTTTGGGTTGTGGTGTTGTGAGTCAAAACGTATTCTTAGCAAGAATCCAACGTGTGTGTATTCTCCGTCCGTGTTGAATTCAGCTGTTTTGCCCACATGCTCTGAACTACCGTTTCTCCAATTAAATAACAGATCGCCTTTTCTCAGCAGTAGTTTTTCCTTGTCCCTAATGTCAAGAATTGCCCACCCATGGTTGTTGAGGTGCAGATTACCATTAATATCAACGTTCGGCAGAGAAATTAAAGGCGTACCATCCGTTAATCCTCTGTCCAGTTCTTCACCAACGCCGTAAGAGATATGCGCAATGTGTTTGAGTTTTACGATCCCCCAATGTTTCGGCACCATCCCAAGCCACGGAATCCCCGAATCGCGCATGGGTGCAGCGGGATCGAGCCCCTTGGTCACTGCATGGGTGATGAGCGCCCGCCGCTTCTCGGCCAGCAATTCCAAAAGCCGCTCTTTGGCCGCAATCAATGCGTCGATCCGCGATGTCTCACGGTCGAGGAAGCTGGCGATGCGTTTTTGTACCTCAAGAGGATACAAGTTAATTGCAATATCGCCAAGATCGGAGGCGTTAATTGCCGGATAACTGACCCCGACAGAACGTGTGATCACCTGATGCAGAAAGGACGGATCCCTCAACGCATATTTCCCGTACGCCGAATCAAGAAAACCACGACGTGGTCTTACAACAGCAAATCCCGTTGACACAATCAGGTTATCTTCTGGATTCTCTATTGACGTGATGGCTTGCAAATATGTCCGGACTGTTGATACGATGACGTCGCCGTGTCTTACTTTTCTCCTTGCCCGGCTCGGAGCATCCTGGAAGCGATATGAAGACACTTGGTCAATTCGACCCTCCGAATCGACGTTGCCTATGTCAATGTACCGCAACTCAAAGTCTGGATCGGTGTCTTCGCTCAACGCTTCGTCATTAATGGTCGCGACATACTTCAAGCGACGTTTTTCATAAGCGTAGGTCATATGGTAACTTGTTGAAGCAGGCGCATAATCTCCTCCTCCGCCTTCTTCAAATCCGCATCGATTTCTTCGAGCGAGCGCGGCGGTTCGTACTTGTAGAAATACCGGTTGAAGTTGATTTCATGACCGATCTTGTCCTTTGTCCGGTCCATCCAGGCATCAGGGACATGCGGCAGGACTTCGCGTTTGAAGTACTCATCGATGTCTTCCGTCAAAGGAATATTTTCGAAGTCACGTAAATCCGTATCGGATTCGTAGCTTTTGTCTTTCGCTTTGACCGGTCGTGCTTCAGGATTCTTTTCCGCGAAAACCTCACGGAAAAGCTTTTGTTCTGATGCCTTCCATTTGGATTTGAGCACGTTCGATATCTTGTCCCACACGTCGTCCCAATCCGGCAACGGTTCGCGCCCGAGCGCCACGTCTAAAGCCTGTACATCATCGAGCAGGTGAGGCACAACATCGAGGAAGCGGGATTTACGTTCCGACGTCATTTGATACATGAGCCGCAATGGCCGTTCGACAGTCACGCGCGTATAGCCGAATTCGGCATTATCGAAGATTTTCGACTTTTCGCCGTCCGCAAAATGGCCGTAAATCTTTACGATATCGCCCACTTGATCAGGCTCGCCTTCTTTTCCTTCACCGATTTTGCGCCTTTTGTTCCCCAGACTGCGCCTCATGGGAACGTACGTTTCTCGCGCGTCGATAAGTTGGATTTTGCCCTTCCGTCTTTTTTCTTTCCGGTTCGTGACAATCCAGACGTACGTACCGATGCCGGTATTGTAAAACATCTGCTCCGGCAGGGCAATGATCGCTTCCAGCCAATCATTTTCGATAATCCATTTGCGGATGTTGCTCTCACCCGAGCCCGCGCCGCCGGTGAACAGGGGAGAGCCATTGAACACAATCGCGAGGCGGGAGCCGTATTTTTGTTTGTCGATCTGAACCGGTTCGAACTTATCGATCATGTGCATCAGAAAGAGCAGGGAACCGTCGTTGACTCTCGGCAAGCCCGGGCCGAATCGTCCGCTGAAGCCCTGTTTTTTGTGTTCGTTTTCGATTTCTTTCTGCTGCTTTTTCCAGTCGACCCCGAAAGGCGGATTGGTCAGAAAGTAATCAAATTTTTCTCCATCAAATTTGTCGTCGGTAAACGAATCTCCGAACCGGATATTGTCGCCCGTGCCGTTGTGATCGACCTGTTTGATCAGCATGTCCGAAGCTGCGGTGGCGAAAGCGCGCTTATTGTAATCCTGACCGTACACATAGAGTTTTGCCTCCGAGTGATGGTCGCGCATGAAGTTTTGAGCCTCGGCCAGCATGCCTCCCGTTCCGCACGCCGGGTCGAGCATCGTTCGCGCGGTACCTGGTTTCGACAGCAAGTCATCGTCTTTGTCAAAGAGTATGGCCACCATCAGCCGAATAACTTCGCGGGGTGTGAAGTGATCGCCGGCGGTTTCGTTGGCGGCTTCATTAAACCTGCGGATGAGGTCTTCGAAGACCAGTCCCATCTGGATGTTATCAACTTTATCCGGATGGAGATCGACATCACAGAATTTGGATACAACCAGATAAAGAATGTTGGCTTCGCGCATTTTTTCGATCTCAGTCTCGAATTCGAAATACTCGAATATGGTGCGGACATTTTTGGAAAATCCTTTGATATACGAGACGAGATGTTTTTCGATATTATCCGGGTCGCCCTTGAGTTTTTCGAATGTCATCGGGGAATGATTGTGAAAACGCTGTCCGGACTGCTTGTTCAAATATCTGTCGAGCGCGTCTGCATCCAGCTTGCCGCCCTTACGTTTGTTGTATTCGTTCAGGGCTTTTTCTTTTGTCGGCAGTAGGACACAGTCGAAACGACGTAAAACCGTCATCGGGAGCATGACGCGTTCATATTGCGGCGGCCTGTAGGGTCCGCGCAAGAGATCGGCGATTTGCCAGATAAAACCGGCTAAGTCCTGGTGGTTTGGCATCTGGGGCCGTACGATTGTAATTAAAGGAGATTGTTGAACTCAATATAGGTTTCGCTGACGACTGAAGCAAGGCCGTTGGCGGGCGGCGGCGGCACCAAATCGCTGCTGGTTGATCCGCAGGGAAAAACCCTGGCACAAGCCCTTCTGGAACTGGAAGTGGAAGTTCCTTTAAAGGTCATCCATTCCGTGAAATGATCTGAACTATCACGGCAAATCACCCCGAATCAGAATGATGTCTTTGGACACGGTCGTGGATCCGCTGCTGCATTCGACCGTGTAGACGCCCTGGTATAATCCGGCATCCCCGAGCACCAGCAGGTACTGGCCCGCCGGTACCATCACCTGGCACAGATCCTTGCGAACGCCGGTCAGATCAATATCCTTGCCAACCTGCAGATACCTGGATGCCACGCGCACCGTCACCAGTTGATCGGCGCTGTGCGTAATTCTAAAAACGAGATTTTCGGACCACGATTTTGGTTGGCTGTCACTGCGGTAGATGTTGGGGGACTGGCCCGGCACCGGTACCCATATGGTCTGTTCGGGCAACTCGACCGGCGGCGCTTCCAGCAGCGCGGCCTTGACCTTGAATAAACACCACGGCCCCGCGCCGGTCCCGGAATTCACCAGACGCGAGAAATCCGATTTCCGAAAGGCGTCCTTGCCGGTGCACGACAGTATTCCGAGCCCCAACGTGCTCAGAACCACCGGGAGAACGAACCGAAGAATACGCATGGTCACTCCAGGGCTATTTCTTTTTCGTCTTCTTTTTCAGGGTTTCGATATTCTTTCGGATCGCGTCGGCATCCGGTTGGCCCGGCTCCAACTCGATCGTACGTTGAAGATGCCACAAGGCCTGGGCGGCTTCCTTTTTGTCTTTCATCAGCAGAATACCGAGATTACGATGGGCGAGGGCATTATTGGCATCGTACGTGATGGCCGACATGTACCGCAGTCGTGCGCCGGCGAGATCGTTCTGTCTTCTTAGAATAATGCCAAGATTGAGATGGGCGGACGCCATGGATGGATCGAGAACCAGTGCGCGTTCGTATTCTTTTTTCGCTCCCGCGGAGTCGTTGCTGAAATCATACGCCACACCGGCGTAATAGTGCGCCAACGCACAGGAATCGTTGATCGACAGGGCGTTCCGGTAAGCGGTGAGCGCTTCGCCATGCCTGCCGAGGGCGGTGCACGCATAACCGGTGTTGATCCAGGCTTCGAAATTACCCGCATCCACGTCGACGGCTTTCCGATACAACTCAAGCGCCTTTTCGTAAGCGCCTTGTTCCTTGTGCACGTTACCGAGATTGTAATACGCCGCCCCGCTCCTTGGGTCGGCGTTCAGCGCATTTTCATAATCCCGCGCGGCCCCTTCCCATTCTCTCTTGTCAAATTGAACGTTGCCGCGGCGGACAAACGCATTGGCAAGACCGGCCCGGATATTCAATGTGTGCGATTCATCGGTCGCTTCCGCCGTCTGGAAATAACGAATCGCTTCGTCCAGGCGGCCCGCCGTCAGCGCGGCCTGACCGTCCTCATAGTAATGCCACGTCATCCAGGACTTCACATAACTCCTGAGGCCGTCCAGATCGGCGATCCGTTCGCGGGACCTCGCGTGACTCAACTCAATGGCGGGTCGGGCGATCGCCAAATCCGTTTGGAGGATCATATGTGTGTAAACCGTTTCCATCAACCGGTTGAACGTCTTGTAGAAATCGGTAAATTCGGCGTAGCGACCCGAGATGGTCTCGACCGGCGTGAAGGCCTTGCGGTGAAGAATGCAAAAACGGAAGGAAACGCGTATGGAATCGCCGGCGAATTCATACGTGCCCAGCAGCGAATATCCGGCATTCCAGTCCAGATGATATTTGATGAAGGTCGGCGTAATTTTGCCGTCGAACAACGACTGGGGATGAATATCGCCGTCGATGTGCGCCTGGTGGACGTTATCCATGGCGATGGACGAAAGGGCGCCCGTCGCCTGCATGCTCTCGCTGATCAGGTTGGATAGACCGTATATCATCCACGCCTCCTGGACGCTCGCCGATTTGTTTTCGAATGGAAAAACGGCGATCGTTGGTTTTGTCTGGGCAAGCAGGCTGACCATGGGAAGCAGAAGACCTAACATCCGAATCATGGTTTTCTCCGAAGCAAGTTTGATGTTTATCGTGATGTTTTCAACGCTTGTTGAATCATGATATATTCTCCGACATTTTCCGTCGTGAGAAGGCCGACCAGCCTTCCATCCTGCAGGACCGGCATCGTATGGCACGCGCACCGCTGGAGTTTGCTGAACGCGGAATCCAGCAATTCCAGCGTGGTGACCGACTGGAAATCGGTCGTCATGACATTCTGAACGAAACTCGTTTTGCCGCCTTTTTCGAGACCGGCCAGGAGGTTGCCGCGTGTCAGAATGCCGACCACCCGGTCATCGTCAACGACGGGAAATTCCTGCTGGGATCCTTCGAGGGTCAATTGAACCGCGCGCGCGAGATTGTCGTGCGGCGACAAAACGTGGAAACGGCTCAGCATGGCTTCCCGAACCGGTATCCCACGAAGGGCATATTTGACCTGCACGGCATTGGATTCCTGCGCCGCACCGATCCAGACAAACAGGGCGACAAAAATGAGAAACGGATTGCTGTAGAGACCGACAAATCCGAGCAACAGAGCCATGCCCTGGCCGACTACCGATGCGATGCGCGTGGCACGAACGTACGACAGGCGTGTGGCCAGCAGGGCCCGCAGGACGCGGCCGCCATCCATGGGGAACGCCGGAAGCAAATTAAAAAGCACAAGAAAAACGTTGATCGTGAGCAGCCGCTCCGCCATGGTGCCTTCGCCCAGACCAACGTGGTCAAAACTGACGAATGTGGCTGAGAATAGAAGCCAGCCGAAAAGCAGACCCGACAGGATCACATTGACCAGCGGGCCGGCGATGGCCACCCATAGCTCCTGCAGCGGCTTTTCCGGCATGCGTTCGAGATGGGCCACGCCGCCGATCGGATACAACGTGATATCGCGCGTGCGGATGCCAAACCGTCGAGCCGCCAGGGCGTGACCAAATTCATGCATCAGCACGCATCCGAAAACCGCCAGGACAAACATGACCTGGTTTAACACGCCGGCCCATGTCATCGTCGGGCCCCACGCCATCGTAATCACCCACAGGATAATCAAAAGAAACGTCACATGGATGTTGACGGAAATACCCGCAAACTCACCGATTTTCCAAGACCACTTCATACGAAATCCAATGCGTTATTCCTGGATCCGACAGCCGCCAATGCGGCCCATCGGGATCCGATTCAACCTGCAGTCAACTTACGGATTTTGAAGATGACGGACAATACGGAAAAATCGGCATGCCTCTAGGCCGGTTTATGAAATACGATGGACGTCATGGAGATGGAACCCATCACGGTCCGGTCATTGAAGAAGGCCGTTTCGTCGTGACCCGATTGCAGGGCGAGGGCGTACAACAGAGGCAGGTAATGCTCGTTGGTCGGAATGGAGAGCGAGGCGGCGCGCCCCAGCGATGGATATTCGATCAGCGGCTTGTGCTGCTTCTCGACAATGAATTTCCTGACCATTTCGTCAAACTCAACGGCCCAATCGCTGCCGCCATCCTGGTGCCATTGGATCAAACCCAGGTTGTGAACGATATTGCCGCTTCCCATGATGAGGACGCCTTTGCGGCGGAGCAAAGCCAGTTCGGATGCCACCTCATAATGCTGACGAGGGCTCATCGCCACGTCGAGGCTGAGTTGATACGTCGGAATGTCGGCCTCCGGGAACATCCGGATCAGCACCGACCACGTGCCGTGGTCGAGACCCCATGAGTTGTCCGGTTGAATATCCATCGTGGTCACGATCCCCCGTGTGGCTTCCGCGTAGGCGGGGGCGCCCGGCGCCGGATACGACTGCCGAAACAACGCCTCCGGAAACCCATAGAAATCGTGAATGGTTTTCGGTTTTTCCATCGCGGTGACCCACGTACCGCGCGTCTGCCAATGAGCCGAAACGCAGAGGATGGCCTTTGGTCTCGGAATCGACTTTCCGATGTCTTGCCATGCGCGGCTGAATGGATTGTCTTCAATGGCGTTCATGGGATTGCCGTGACCGACAAACAAAACCGGCATCGGGTCCGAATCCGGCAGTTCGTTGATCCATGTCACAGAGGATGAAAGACGATCCATGCGTTTTCCTTTCCGTCCAAACCGACCCGCCAAAACGATCCACGGCCAATGCGGACGGCACAGGTTGCGCAAATTGCGTTACAGATTCAATTGAATTCGAAACCGTGCGACCGCAGGCCCGGCTTGCATTCTTCCCTCATTTGTAATAAGATATGCCCACACCCAACACCATGCCAACGGATCACAGCACGATAGAAATGGATTTTGCCGGGACGGAAGCCTGGACGGACGCCTTCAAGGACCGTATCGTCATCCGAGGCGCACGGGTGCACAACCTCAAGAATGTCGACCTCGAAATTCCGCGCAACCAACTCACGGTGATCACCGGCTTGTCCGGTTCCGGCAAGTCTTCCCTCGCCTTTGACACGATTTATGCCGAAGGCCAGCGCCGGTACGTCGAGTCGCTGTCGGCCTACGCGCGCCAATTTCTCAACATGATGGAAAAGCCGGACGTCGATCTCGTCGACGGGCTGAGTCCGGCGATCAGTATCGAACAGAAAACATCGAGCCGAAACCCGCGTTCCACCGTCGGCACCGTGACGGAAATCTACGACTACCTGCGCCTCCTGTATTCGAAGATCGGCGTCCCCCATTGCTACAACTGCGGAAAGCCGGTGCGCAAACAGACGCGCGACCAGATTATGGAGACCCTGCTCAAGAGGTACCGGAACTCCAAAGTCATGCTTCTCGCCCCGGTCGTGCGGGAACGCAAAGGGCACTACCAGGATCTCTTCGACAAACTGCGCAAGAGCGGATTTGTACGCGTTCGCATCGACGGCGAAATTCATGAACTCGAAAAGGTCGACAAGGTCTCGCGGTACAAACTGCACAATATCGAGGTCGTCGTCGACCGGATCGACCTGGGTGACGACGTGACCCAGCGCCTGATCGATTCCGTCGAGCAGGCGCTCGAGATGGGCGAAGGCGTATTGATCGCCGCCCCGGTGGACAGCACCAAGAAGAGCGGACGGAGCGATCTGACCGTCAGCCAGCACCTGGCGTGCCTCGATTGCGGCCTCAGTTACGAGGAACCGTTCCCGAAGCTGTTCTCCTTTAACAGCCCGCACGGGGCGTGTCCGTTGTGCGAGGGGCTCGGCGTCATTCGCGAAATGGAGGAAGCGCTGATCGTACCCGACCCAAACCGGTCGATCAACGAGGGCGGTATCGCTGCCTACGCGTCGCCGAAAACGCAGACCTGGTTTTACTGCCAGATGGAAATCATTCTCAAATCGTACGGCGGCGATTTTGACACGCCCATCCGCAAGCTTCCAAAAAAAGCATACCAGGCGCTGATGTCTGGAACCGGCAAAGAGAAACATGCCTTCTATTACTATTCCGGCAACCGTAAAAAAAATTACAAAGGCACGTACAAAGGCGTGGCCGGCATGATCCGCCATTACTATGACACGACGACATCCGAGCAAATCCGGGATTGGGCGGAGGAATTCATGGCGGAGAAGACGTGCACCGGATGCGGCGGCGGCCGGTTGAAGAAGGAGGCGTTGTCGTACACCATTGAGGGCGTCAATATTCACAAGGCCGTGAGCATGTCCGTACGGGAGGCCCTCGATTTGTTTTCGAAGGTGCGTCCGGCGGAGCGTCAACAAACGATCGGCGATCCGATTCTGAAGGAGGTGCGGGAACGGCTGGGATTTCTCGTGCGCGTGGGTCTCGACTATCTGACTCTGGATCGTTCCGCGCGGTCCTTGTCGGGGGGCGAATCGCAGCGCATCCGCCTGGCGACACAGATCGGATCCCAGCTTGTGGGAGTGCTTTACATTCTTGATGAGCCGAGCATCGGACTCCATCAAAGAGACAACCAACGGCTGATCCAGGCTCTGACGGAATTGCGGGATATCGGCAATACGGTCATTGTAGTGGAACACGACCGCGACACGATGGAACACGCCGACTATTTGATCGACCTCGGCCCCGGGGCGGGACGGTTGGGCGGCGAAATTGTCGCCAAAGGCCCGCCGAAAGCGGTCTTCGACGCCCACTCGCTCACCGGCCAGTATCTGCGCGGAGACAAACGTATCGCCATCCCGGCTCTGCGACGCGACGGCTCCGGTCGTCTTCTCAAACTCAGAGGCGCGTCCGGCAACAACCTGCGGTCCGTCGATCTCGATATTCCCCTCGGGCGCCTCGTCTGCGTGACGGGCGTGAGCGGATCGGGAAAGAGCTCGTTGATCAATGAAACGCTGTATCCGGTGCTGGCGCGGCATTTTTACCAGGCGAAGATGATTCCATTGCCGCACCGGGACGTGTCGGGCATCGATGACATCGACAAGGTGATCAATATTGACCAGTCACCGATCGGGCGCACGCCACGCAGCAATCCGGCGACGTACACCAACCTTTTCAGCCTGATTCGTGACTTGTATGCCAGCCTGCCGGAATCCAAGATCCGCGGTTACAAAGTCGGCCGGTTCAGTTTTAATGTCAAAGGCGGCCGCTGCGAGGATTGCGAAGGCGCGGGCCTGAAGAAAATCGAGATGAACTTCCTGCCCGATGTGTACGTCCTTTGCGAGACGTGCAACGGCAAACGATACAACCGCGAAACGCTGGAGATTTTGTACAAAGGCCGCAGCATTTCCGACGTGCTCGAAATGACCGTGGCAGAGGCAGTGGATTTCTTCGATGCCATTCCGAAAATCAAACGGAAGATTCAAACGCTGCATGATGTGGGCCTGGATTACATTCATCTGGGTCAACAGGCGACAACGTTGTCCGGCGGCGAGGCGCAACGGGTCAAGCTCGCAGAGGAATTATCCAGAACCAGCACGGGCCGGACTTTGTACATACTCGATGAACCCACGACCGGCCTGCATTTTGAAGACATCAAGATGCTGATGGACGTGTTGGGGCGGTTGGTCGATCTGGGCAACACGGTGATTGTCATCGAGCACAATATGGATGTGATCAAGTGCGCCGATTGGGTTATTGACCTCGGCCCGGAAGGCGGTTCCGGCGGCGGCCGGGTTGTCGCGGAAGGGACGCCCGAGACTCTGGCGCGCGTTAGAACATCGTATACGGGCCAGTTTCTGAAGCAGGAGCTTTCGCGTCCACCCGGGAGGAAGCCGTCATGATTTCGCGGATCGAAACCATTCACCTGTTTCCAAAGCTTGATGACACGCTGATTTCGCTTTTGAAAGGTCTCTCCGGCCGGGAATGGGAATTGCCCACGCTGGCCGGGTCGTGGCTGGTCAGGGACATCGCGGCCCATTTACTCGACGGATTCTTGCGGACGTTATCGTATGCGAGGGACCGTTACGCGGGGGAGATGCCGGGTTCCATACGTTCGTACAACGAGCTCGTGGACTATCTGAACCGGCTGAATGCCGATTGGGTCCGGGCGATGCGGCGCGTCAGCCCTAGGGTTCTGGTTGAACTTATGGAGACGGCCTCGGTCGCCTCAACCGACTACTTGGCTACGCTCGATATGGACGCGCCGGCGATATTTCCCGTCGCGTGGGCAGGCCAGGAGCGTTCCCCGAATTGGTTCCACATTGCCCGGGAATACACCGAACGCTGGCACCATCAACAACAAATACGCCATGCGGTCGGTCAGGACGCGCCGCTTCTGGAAACGGAGTTGTACCAACCGTTTCTTGACACCTGCATGCAGGCGTTGCCGCATCATTATCGCGACGTGCCGGCGGCCGCCAATGACGCTCTTCGGATCAACGTGACAGGTGTGTCCACGTGGGATCTGATCCATGACGGCCGGCAATGGCGGCTTTCGCCGCCACGACCCGACCCTGTACGTTGCGACATTATTGTCCCGCCGGGGCAGGCCTGGATGCTATTCATGAACAGTCTCAGCCATCAGGAAGCCCGCCATGCGATTCGGGTGACGGGGGACCGCGCTCTCGCCGAACGATTTTTCACCGTTCGGGCGGTGATGGTGTGACCATGCAGCACGACCGGCGCTTCGGAATTAAAGATTGATACACAAACGGATTTTCTCTACATTGCACCGAATTTCACGATCCGGGCTTGCTCATGGATGATTTTGTTTATCGAATAGAACAAGGCAACATCAAGTACCTTGAGCGCATGAGCGTCAAGAGACTCTTCGAAGAGTTGCGCGAGCGCATGCACCTCGAATGTCTGGTGGATGCGGGATTGGAAACGCGGACATTCAACCAGCGCGACCTGCACCGCCCCGGGCTGGCTCTGGCCGGGTTTGTCAAGCTGTTCACCCACGAAAAAATCCAGATTCTCGGCAATACGGAAAATTACTATTTGCTTGACCTCTCCGACGATGAGCGCCGCTCGGCCATCGCCAGGCTGTTCGATTTCGACATGCCGTGCATCATTGTCACCAACAACAACAAAGTATTTCCGGAAGTGCCGGAATTCTGCCTCGCGAAGAACGTTCCCCTCTTTCTGACCCGGCTCTCGACAACCGACGCCATTCATCTCATATCGGGCTATCTCGACGACCTGTTTGCGCCGGAAGTTGCCGTGCACGGATCGATGGTGGACGTCTACGGCATCGGCATGATGTTTGTAGGCAAAAGCGGCATCGGCAAGAGCGAAATTGCCCTGGACCTTGTCGAACGCGGTCACCGGCTCGTGGCCGACGATACGGTCCGGATTCGCCGCATGTCGGAAAACATCCTGATGGCACGGGGTCACGATACACTGAAACATTTCATGGAAATCCGTGGCGTCGGTATTCTTGATGTCCGTGAAATGTTCGGCATCCGCGCCGTGCGGCTGCACAAACGACTGGAGGTGCAGGTCAATCTGGAACTCTGGGACGGCAAAGAGCAGTACGAACGCCTCGGTCTCGACGAGAGTTTCAACGATGTACTCGGCGTGCCGATTCCCCTGGTCCGTTTGCCGGTCTATCCGGGAAAGAATATCACGGTCATCGCCGAAGCGATTGCGCTAAATTTGCTCCTGAAAATCTACGGCTACGACGCCGCCAAGGAATTCTCGCAGAAGCTGATGGAAGAGATTGCCAACAAAAACAACCGGGCTCGGAAATACAACCCGTTCCTGGAAAGGGATTTCGAATAGGATGCCAGGAAGACACGAGGTGAGCGTTTGAACGAAACGAAAATACTTGAAATCAAAGTGGGCATTACGATTCTGACCGCGGTGACCATGCTGGTCATGGGTATTGTCTGGCTTAAAGGCATCACCTTCAAACCGAATACGTTTGAGATCTCCATCCTGTTTCCCAATACCGCAGGATTGCAGGTTGGCGATCCGGTGATGGTCAGCGGCATGCGCGTCGGCAAAGTGACGGATATTCTGCTTGAGCAGGACTCGGTTGTTGTTTATGTGAGCGTATCGAACGTGATCCGGTTGAAGTCCGATGCCTCGGCGGTTATTTCGAGCACGGATTTTTTCGGAGGAAAAAAAGTCGAAGTCACGCCGGGACGGGATTCAGTGGATTATCAGATCAAGAAGCGACTGCGTGGTTCCCGGGAACCGGATATCACCGAATTAACGAGCCAGATGCGGGACATTGCGTTTGATGTCAAGGGCACGTTGCAGAAAGTCGACAGCGTGCTCGTGGGCCTCAATGGATTTGTCAATGACCGTTCGGTCACCGCGTCGCTGAAAGCGGCCATTTACAACCTCGATTCAACCACCTTGCGCGTCAAATCCATTGTCACCAAAAGCGACATCCGCATTGACAGCCTGCTCAACCGGTTGTCCCAGGCGACCCGGAGTTTCCGGATGCTGATGGACAAAACGGACACCAAACTGGATACGGCGTTCACCAACGTCACCATCCTCACCCGCCATATTACCAATGTAACCGCGTCGCTCGACTCCATCATCGATCACGTACAAAGCGGGGAAGGCAATCTGGGCAAGTTGATCTATGATGACCGCCTGTACATGAAGCTGGACGTCACGGCGACGGAATTGGATTCGCTGGTCCGGGTCATCCGGGACAAGGGCGTAAAGATGAACGTCAAGCTGTTCGGCGATTGATCCCATTCCCATGAATTTCTCCCTCGCGTTGTTGCTCAGTCTTGTTTCCGGCCTGCTGATCATGCTCGGCGGATGGCTTTTCACTTTCCGGAAAACGTGGGAAGAGAAATACCTCGATTTTTTCATTGCCCTCGGTGCGGGATATATTCTGGCGGTGGCCCTGCTGGACATGATCCCGGAAGCGGGCGACTCCTTGTACACCACGATGCTCTTCGTCATCGCCGGATACCTGGTGGTTCACCTCTTCGAACACGTCTTCACGCCGCATTTCCATTTCGGCGAAGAGACGCACGAACATCTCGTGTCGAGTTTCGTCAGCACGAGCGCACTGATCGGTCTGATGGTGCACAATTTTTTCAGTGGCGTGGCGATCGGTTCGGGCATGCTGAGCGGCATCGAAATCGGCTGGACCATTTTTATCGGAACCGTACTGCACAAATTACCGGAAGGGTTCACCATATCGTCCATCATGTTCGCCTCGCATCATCGCAAACGCAGCGGGATGGTGGCGACGCTCCTGCTGGCCGTGTCCGCATTGGTTGGAACCGGGGCCGTGTACCTGGTCGAAATGGAGCATTTTCCGGTCAAACAAATTGCCCTGGCCATGTCGGCCGGCACCTTTATTCATGTGTCGACGACGGACCTGATTCCACGCATCAGCGATTCCGAACACCGTTGGATGCCCCTGATTGTTTTTCTCGGCGTGGGACTGTTTCTCGCCACGTCGTTATTCTTTCACGCGCATTGATGGCGAATGTCCCGACGTGGTTTGATGCTCAGGGTTGGGTATCGCCGCCGGTTATTTTCAGACCGACAATGCCGGCAACGATGAGCAGGATAAACATTATCCGGGGTGCCGTTGAAGGTTCCTTGTACACGATGATACCCGCTATCGTCGAGCCGATGACAGCTATGCCCATCCACGTGGCGTAAGCAGTACTTACCGGAAGATTTTTCAGCGCCTGGCTGAGGCAAAGGGCGGCGCCAAGTCCAAAGCAGGCGTAAGCCACCATGGGTACCCATTTGGTGAATCCCTCCGTATGTTTCAAGCTGTAGATCCATCCCACTTCAAGAATGCCCGCGAGGATCAAGTAAATCCAGTGCATGGTTGGTGACCGTTGTTATCGAGTCAGGGTGGTGTGGACATCGTGCCTGCCGAAGGGGCGGAAAGCAAACCACTGCTGTGCGAGATAGTGTTTTGGAAATGGAACGGCATCGAGTCCGTAGCGTTGCGGCTTTTCGTCGGCGGGCAGGTACGCCGTGCCGAATATCCAGTCCCACAGGGCCAGCTTGGTGGAAAAATTCCTGTTGTGAGCGGACCGGCTGCCATCGGCATGATGCCAGCGATGCATTTCAGGTCCGTTGATGAAGTACTGCAGGCGGCCTGACCGGATGTTGATATTTGAATGAATGTACATACCCCAGACGGCGTCCATCACGCCCTTCATAATAACCACCGAGGGCGCCGCTCCCAGAATGACCATGGGTGCAAATTCCACTGTCTGGTTGATGAGTATTTCCAGCGCATGGGATCGCGTGCCGGACATCCAGTCCACATCTTTTGTCGAGTGGTGGGCCTCATGCAATCTCCATAGCCATTTTGAATGGTGTTGCCAACGATGAAACCAGTAAATATAGAAATCATGCAGCACCAAGAAGAACAACAGTTGCCACACGAACGGCCAGGAGGAAACCCACAGAAGCCGGCCAGCAACACCGGCCTGCAATTCATCGGTTATGAAGGCAATCACCAGACCCAGTGCCAGATTCTGAAGGCCGGTGTACCATACGATGTCGGTGAACAAGCCTTCTCTCAACAATTTCTGGCCGCGCGCATACGGCGCCAGTCGTTCGAGAACGACGAAGAGTACAACGCTGGCAGCGGTGACGGCCACGGCGGCGATCGAAATGTGGCTCATGCGTCTAGCTGCCGGTCCCAAGCGATTCTGTTCGAACGCGGCGCAGTTTTTGAAGGGCCGCCGATTCACTTATGTACACTTTCTTGATCCCATCACCGAGGGCTTTTTCGATATCCCGAATGTCCCGGACCAGATGGTGCATGCCGAATACTTCGACCGACGCCGCCTGATCAGTCCCCCACATGGCACGGTCCAATGTCACGTGCCGTTCTACGAAGCAGGCACCGAGTGCCACCGCGGCCCAGGAGGGCGACAGGCCGACTTCATGACCGGAATAACCAATCGGCACATCGGGATACTTGGCCCGCAAAGTCGGAATCATGCGAAGGTTAAGATCATCCGGCTTGCACGGATAGGCGGATGTGGAATGGGCGATCAGCAATTGGTCCGTGCCGATCTCAGAAATGGCGTGTTCAATTTCTTCCATCGTGGACATGCCGGTCGAGACCATAAGAGGCCGGCCGGTTGCTTTCATCTTTTTCAGCAGGGAGATGTCGGTCAGGCAAGCCGACGAAGCCTTGTAAAGCGCCGGTCCAAACGACTCGATGAAATCAACGGAATCCTCATCCCAGCATGATGCAAACCAGTCAATGCCCTTTTCAAAACAATAACGGTCAATTTCGTCAAAGGCCTCTTCGTCAAATTCGATCCGGTGGCGGTATTCGAGATAGGTCATGCGTCCCCAGGGTGTGTCGCGTTCGATACCCCATTGCTCCGGAGGCACGCATTTCTCCGGCGTTCTTTTCTGGAATTTGACGGCATCACAGCCGGCAAATACGGCGCCGTCGATCAGTTTCTTGGCGAGCGTGAGGGACCCGTTGTGGTTGATGCCAATCTCGGCGATCACATAGACCGGCTGGTCTGGTCCAATGAGCCGATCGCCTATCCTGACATGGCTGGCCATGGTTCGTCTCCGGATTTGGTTGACATTGTTTACGGTGGTTTATGAAATCACAAGGCATTCCGGGAAGCCAGTATCCAATCGGCGAACTCACGAAAGGCGCCATAGCCTCCGCGCGTGCCGCAGATCATGGTGACGACGGCCCGCACCTGATCCATGGCATCCGCAGGGCAAGCGCTCACACCCACGGCTTGGATGGCTGTGAGATCATTGACGTCGTCTCCGATATAGGCTATTTCATCAAGGGAAAGTCCAAGTTTGACCGCCAACCGATTGAGGACATCTTCCTTGTCAAGAACACGCAAGAACACCTCATCGATATTCAATTTTTCTGCGCGTCGCTTGACGGCCAGTGAATACTCGCCGGTCACGATGGCCGTTGGAATACCGGCCAACTCTCGGAGCCTTTGGACCCCCATGCCATCCCGGACGGAGAACCGCTTGAATTCCTCGGCTTTGTCCGAATAGAACACGCCGGTGTCGGTCAGCACACCGTCCACGTCGGTTACAACCAGCCGGATGCGGGCGGCTTTCTGGCGGGCCGCTATTTCGGGAATGGTCACTACCATACGGTCCATCCGCCATCTACAACAAGGTTGGCTCCGGTCATATACGCGGAGGCATCGCTGGCAAGAAAAACCACCGCCCCGCGATAGTCTCCAGGCGATGCCATACGACCCAGCGGTGTTCTGGCGGAATATTTTTGCACAAAGAACTCGTCCTGCCGGTTTTCGACGCCGCCGGGTGACAGGCAGTTGACCCTCACGCCACTCGAACCCCAATAGGCAGCCAGGAAACGCGTGAACGCAACGACTGCTCCCTTTGTGGTCGGATAGGCAGCCGACTTGTAAAAGCGCTGCCGACCCTCATGATCCACATACAGAGACTGGTCGGGTGCCACTAGGCCATAGGTGGATGCGATATTGATGATGGAACCTCGTCGACGTCTGACCATGTCGGCGCCCATGATCTGGCAACACAGGAACGTCCCCGTGACATTCACCTGCATCATGCGTTGCCAGCTTTCAAGGGCATAATTCTCAAATTGTGATTCCTCCAGTGCGGAGTCTGGAGACTCGAACTTGTCATTGATAGCCGCATTGTTGATCAGGACATCGACGGAACCGAATTGTTCGGTGACTCTTTCGTGAAACGACCGGACGGATTCGGGCCTGGTCACGTCAATGACCAGAGCGATGGATTCGGTTTCCAGCCCGCTGGCGATGTCTTCCCCGGCCTCGATATCCATGTCCGCTACGACCACGCGTGCCCCCGCCTCGGCCAGAGCTTCACAATGATGGCGCCCCAGAAGCCCGCACGCTCCGGTCACTACGGCGATCTTGCCTTCCATGGAAAACATCCGTGGGTAAGAAACCTGAAGTCCGTTCATGGGCGCGGTTTGCTGTTGAAATGGGACGTTTTGCGGAAAACGGGCTCGACGGGCTCCCCTTTCAGATAATGCCGGATGCTGTCTTCCGCCACCGCTTTTCGCAAAACCGTCAATGAATCGGCGTAGGCTGACAAGACATGACTGATGTCGGCGTTGGAGTGACTGTAGGAGATGTTGTGAAACCCGCTCCAAAGTACGCCGCGCTTTATCATTTCCTGTTGCAACAGCGATTTCATCTCAAGCACGTTGCCCGCTTTGGCGTCAAATGTGACCATCGTGCGGACGTCCATACCAACGCATCCCGTGTAGTCCATGCCCAGTTCGGCGGCAAGCATGTTGTAACCGTCGCGGAGTTTTTGACCCTGGGTGGCGAGGAACCGCGGAACCTCCAATTCGTGCGTGTGTTGTATGGCAACTTTGGCGGCGGCCAGGGACAGAACTTCCCCTCCAAACGTCGTATAGAAGAAGACGTCCTTCTCCAGCAGCTTCATGATGTCCTTACGTCCGGCCAGCACCGAAAGTGGCATCCCGTTGGCGATGGCCTTGCTATAACAGACCAGGTCGGCGTCGACTCCGTAATAAGCCTGCGCGCCTCCAACGTCCCAGCGGAATCCGGTCCACATTTCGTCAAAGATCAGGATGACGCCGCGTGTTTTGCAGAGCCTGCGCAAGTCCTGCAGGAATCCGTCTTTCGGAAATTCAAAGACCATCGGTTCAAGGATCACACAAGCGGTGTCGTCGTCCATGGCCTCTTCAACGCCGCGAATGTCATTGTAATTAAAAGTGTAGGTCAGGTCACTTGTCGATACCGGAATACCCTTGTTGCGGTCCGTCACACTGATATACCAGTCGTGCCATCCGTGGTAGCCACAACACAGGACTTTGTGCCGTCCTGTATGGGCCCTTGCAAGACGGACCGCTGCGCTCGTGACGTCGGCGCCGGTTTTGCTGAAACGCACGGATTCCGCCATGGGGATGATCGCACGGATCAGTTCGGCCACTTCGACTTCCAGCGGATGCATCATTGAAAAAGTAATGCCATGCGCCAGCTGTTCGCGAATGGCCTGATCGACCGGCTCGTAGGCGTAACCCAGGGAGACCGGACCGATCGCCATGTTGAGGTCGATGAATTCATTGCCGTCGGCATCCCAGACGTGACATCCGCGGCCGCGTACCAGGTATTTGGGCGCCACACCGCGCACGTACTGCCCGGGACCTTTGGCCAACGTCTGGGTTGACGACGGGATAAGTCCCAAAGACCTCTGGAACAATGCATCGGACTTGCGGATATCCGGAAAAGTGTCATTGAATCTGATCGAATTTGGCATAGTCACCTGGTTGCTGTCTTTTTCAGCAAAACATGAACCTGTTGGCCTTGGTAGACGTCAATGATCTTTTCGGCGATGCGGTCACCGGTAAATCCCTCGTACTGGAGCACATCCTTGAACAAGGCCGGCTTGAACCATCTGTTCTCGAGGGCCAGGGGGAGGATGGTATGAGGGCGCATACGACGGCGGCCGAATAGCTCCGCGACGATGGAAAAGAGACCGCCGGTGACGAAGTGGTCCTCAACCGTTACAATCATGGACGTTTCCAACGCGGCGTCGATAACTGCCCCCTCATCAATCGGTTTGAGCGTTCGCATATTGAGCAGACGCACAGAAAGGCCTTCGGATTCGAGCTTTTCGGCGGCCAGCAAAACCTGTCCGAACAACGTGCCGTACGTCAGAATCGTAATGTCGGTTCCTTTTTTGACCAGTTCGGCCACACCGATTTCGAAACGGCGGTCGTGGGAGTAAACCGGCGCCATGTTAGTGTAACGGATATAGAACGGATGCGGACTTTCCAGGATATGAGGAAGGCCGATCAGCAAGTCCTCCTCGTCAGCCGGACAAAACACGTTTACGGACGGAATTCCGCGCATGATGGAGACATCTTCGATGGCCTGATGGGTAGGTCCATTGGCTTCGCTCAAGAATCCGGGCACGGCACCAACCATCTTGACGGGCAGGCCTCCCACGCCGACGTCTGTCCTTATGAATTCAAACGCACGCATCGTAAGAAAAGCGGCCAGAGCGTGAACAACGGGAATTCTTCCCCGCAAGGCCAAACCCACGGCGGTTCCAATGAGGGTCTGTTCGGCAATGCCGACATCGACAAACCGATCACCCAGCAGCTTCGGGAGCCCTCGGATGGCTGCCCGATTCTCGGCCGTCATGACAATGAGTCTCTCATCGTGCCGGGCAAGTGTTTGTAGAAGAGTCTCGTAGCTCATGGTAGTTCAAGATAAGTCCATTTTGTAAGACGATTATTGCGCCCGCATTAGATATTCGTCGCTTATGTTACCATCGTATGATGTCACCGAACCATCAGAGGGCCGCTTTCGAGAATGGCCATTGAGCGGGACTCCAATTCCAACAGAAGCGATTCAACTTCCGCATGGGTGAAATTGCAGAACCACCGGTCCGCTCGCGATTCGAGACTGGGCAATCCCTTCCCTCTTTTGGTCTCTGCAATAAGGGCATGGGGACGGCCATTTCGCTGTCGTGCGGCTTGAAACGCTTCATCCATGTCCTCAAACCGGTGTCCATCAAAAGTTTCCACCGCACATCCGAAAGCGAGGAACTTGTATTCGAGGGGTTCCAGGGGAATGAGTTCTTCAGTCGGGACATTGGCCTGAAACCCATTTCGGTCGACCACGATGATCAGGTTGTCAAGTTTGTGGGCGTGGGCCACCATCAAGGCTTCCCAGTTGGATCCTTCGTTGAGTTCTCCGTCTCCCGTAATCACGACGACCAGATTTGGCCCGCCGGAGAGTTTGATGTCCAAAGCTGCACCAATGGCGACAGGCAGCAGATGACCCAGTGATCCCGAGTGAAATTCGACGCCGGGCACATCCGTGTTGGGATGCCAATAGATGGAATCCGTTGTCTTGAGATGCCGCTTCAAGCGATCGGCATGCATGTATCCCAATTCCGCCAGCGTGCCATACAGGGCCGGCACATCATGACCCTTGGACAAAAACAAATAATCGCGACGCGGATCCCGTACCGTTTCAGGAGAGATGTTCAAAAAATTGGAATACAAATAAACGAGCAGATCGGCGCACGAGAGGGAAGCGCCGATGAAGCAACCCCCATCCGCACTCATGCGAATAATGGCACGGCGCACGTTCAATGCCTTTGATTGCAGGTGTTGGATGTCGTCGATGGTCATAGGTGGGCCCTCAGGCGTTGGTGGGTCGCGTCTGGCCTGCGCGTACTGTATTCAGTTCATTCAGATGATGCCGGTACCAATTTACACCGGCATGTCTGGCGTTGATGGCCGCCAGCTCAGGTCGCCGGTCAAGAAGCAGGAGGACGTCGGATAGTGAAAAGTCGGGTTTCCTCGGGAAAAGTTCCTCATAGACCGCTCTGACAAAATCGAAGTCCTCCTTGTAATCTATCGTCCATCGATGGGTCATTGAATAATCAACGCCGGCTTCCCACGCGACGTTGCCGATCCGATACCGGTCAGGTCTATCCCAGATAAACGGCGTCGTGTGTTCCCTTTCGAAAGACTTCCGGGCTTCCTTCCAGGCTTCTTTTAAGACCTTCACGGGGATGACCTCCACATCTTGGCCATCCGGATAGCTGGGGGGGTGAAGATTGCTGACAAAGTCATATTCCGTCGCGTGGTTGAGGTAGAAAGAGATGACGCGGTCAATGACTGCTGGATCAATCAACGGACAATCGGACGGTATCTTCACGATCACGTCAGCTTTGTTCAGACGCCCGGTCATGTAATGGCGGTCCAACAAGTCCGTCGGATGTCCGCGGTAAAAGTCAATCCGGCCACGTCTGCAAAGCTCTGCCAGGTGATCGTCGGTTGTTTGGGTTGTTGTGGCTACGACCACGTGGCCCGCCATGCGGGCGCGGCGGACCCTCTCAACCATGTGAAGGAGCAATGGTTTTCCGGCCACCGACATCAGGACTTTGTTGGGCAGCCGGGTGGAACCTGAGCGTGCCTGGATGACCGTCACTATCTTCATAGAGAAAATCGCCCGTTCAGACTTCGAATAATTTGATGAATCACTGGGCGGCGCAACGGGGCTGTAACCGCCACCGCCGAACGCCCGGCGGCGAGGTACGGCCGGCACACGTCGGCAACTCCGGCAGCGGACGTTCCGCCATTTTGAATCGGCGTCAACCGTCTCAACATGTCGACGTCAAAGTAGGAATGGCATTCCTTGCCAAGGGCCAGGCCGACGTAGACGACGGTTGAATACTGCGTGATAAGGACATCACAATTGGCAACCATTTCGTTGGTTGGACCTGACTCGAATACCAGGGCGCCCGGCGCGTACCTTTCGATTTCACGGCGTGCCCGGTCGGCTCTTTCGTTCGGATGGAGCTTGAAAATGAGCGGACGTCCGCGGGCTATGTCAAAACACTCCCGGATGAATCGGCGCCGATTGTCGATTTTGTAGGTTTCTCGTGCGTCCGACGTAGCGACCAGCACGTAATGTCGGTGGGGAAACGTATTGCGCCGAAATTGGTCGAGGTGGTCAAAATTTGGAATCCCCGTGACGACGACCTTATCCCGGCGCACGCCACGCCGGACAAATAACTCCCTGTAACCTTCCGATGCCACACAGAACCGGACATAGGCGTTGGAAAGTCCGGTTGTCGATGTGCTCGCCAGAAATCGCGGCAGGCGGAGATGTTTGACGAGATAGTACATAAGATTCTCCGGATCGGTCATGCCTTCTTGTACGAGAATGACATTCTTCCTGCGTATGTTCTTCTGTATGAGCAGATCTGAACTCGTGACCACAAGGTCGTAGTCATGCATGGTTCCGCCCGGGTCAACGGGAAGTTCATGGCGTCTTAGAAACTCCTCTGTTCGTGCTTTGTGCTGACCGCCGATGGGGGTGAAATCCAGCAGCCCGCGTTGTTCGAGGGCCTTGAGGAAGGGCCCGTCGCAATAATACGGCGTGAAGAAACAGTCGTGATCGGGCAAGTGGACCGCAATGGCATGGAGCATGCTCGTTTGGTTGAGCGAGCCGCCAATGAAAAGTATCTTTTTTCGAAAACTGTACATGACGCTGGTTTCCTTACAAGCCGATCAAGACCCGAGAGGCTCGTTTGGAAAGTAATATTGGAATGTTAGAAGGAATTTAGCGGCATGTTAGGAAATCGTATGGCGTGCGGGAAATATCCTCCGATACACAACGATAGCACACGCTTAACATTAGATAATTTTGAAAACCGCTTCGCGCATCGGATATTATGGCATGAAGAACACCCGTACGGCCGCCGCCCTTCTCATATTGACACTTGTGATATCATGGATATTGCTTGCCTGTCACGAAGGCGAATTCTTCCCCTTTTCCATATACCCTATGTTTTCCGGCGCCGGTCGCCCATGGTCGCGAGCCCTTGTGCGGGATGTCACACATGTCGAGGCTTCGGCTCAGTGGAAAACGTGTGATCTCCGTGACTTGCCCGGCGAGGCCGTGGCTCTCGATCCAACAGGCGTAGAGACCATTGACCTGGCCGACTACATAAACAAGACCACGATCTGGACCCCGCAAAGACTATCGGGTTTGCGGGCCCTTTTCGGAGCTTACCCCGGCAGCGGTCGCGTTTGGATCATCTATCGCGTGACCGGCCGCCTGATTGAATCCGGGATCATGTTACACTCAGTACCGTATATCCGACTGGCAGGCGACTCGATCACCCACCATCCCACGCTGCCCCATTGATCCGATGACTGGTTTTTTTTCGACACTGTTTGAGTTTGAAAAGGAAGATTCCATTGGTGAAAAGTGGCATTTCCGGTTGCTTGAGTTGTTTGTCGTATGGTACGTGATCAAGACATCGTGGGACTTTGCCTCAGCCATGCATCACTTCCGGGAAGTCGTTCATCCGCTTGGCCTGGCGATTTACGTCGACCCGGCATTCATGCACGGGTCGGCCTTCTCATTCGTAAACGCGGGATTGATTACCGTTGCTTTGACCTTTGCGTTCATGCGGCGATACGCCAGAATAGGTTATCCCGTGGCCGCTTTACTGTTCCATTGGCAGTATGTTTGCCGGGATGTGCTGGGCGAAATCGGTCACAGTTCCCATTTCGTCGGAATCAGTCTTGTGGCCTTGGCTCTCGGTTTCTTCTTTTTTCGCGAGGAACGGGACCAAAGACGATTCGTATCGGGCATGGTATTTTTCTTCATTGGACTCGGATATTTTTCGGCGGCCGTCTGCAAGCTGATTGGGACCGGCATAGACTGGTCGGAAGGAAGACATCTCTGGTTGTGGATCCACGAAAAAAGCGTGGACGGGCTTTCACGCTCAGGTCAATACGAACCGAACTGGTTTCAAAGCTTGATCCTTGGAAATCGAACCCTGGGCACCATTGTCCTGTCGGTCGGAATTCTGACTGAATTGGCCGGTCCTCTATTGTGGTTTCGAAAGGCGCGGCTCGGCATCACACTGGCCCTCATCGGACTGCATATCGGAATCATGGTGACGATGAATATCTACTTCTATTCCTTCATACTCCAGCTCTTGGTCATGGGCCTCCCTTGGGACCAGTGGTTCAACCGTCCGGAAATGACGCGTTTCGGTCATCGAATTTTGCGGACGAGTTTGCGGTGATGCTCCGCGTGCTGGCTGTCATCCTCTGTTGGTTGTTCCTTTGCGTAGCGCCGCATCATGAGCATGACATGGCATTGAGCAAGGCCGTGCCGTCCGCACAGGACGACACGATAGTGTTGGAGGATTTTGAATCCGACGAGGTTCACCACCTGCCGCGGCAGTGGTTCAACAGGGATGGCCGCCACCGCCCGTTTACGTATCCGGACGAGGACCGCAGGAAATACTCCTACGAAGTACTGGAAGAGCAGGGAAACCGGTTCCTTCGTTATGCCGGCTGGCAAGCCAAACATCTTAACCTTCCGATCGGCACTGTCAGGAAGGTCAACCTGTCAAAGACCCCCATCGTAACCTGGCGATGGCGGGCATGGGTATTGCCGGAAGGCGCCAATGAGGCCCATGAGTTAAAAAACGACGCGGTTCTGAGCGTTTATGTCGTGTTCGACGTCAAAGGCATCTTTCGGATCCCGACAACCATTCGGTACACATGGAGTTCCTCTTTGCCGGAGGGGACTGTGATTTCGGGTTCAGGCAACAATCAGAAGATCATCGTGTTGGCGTCCGGGCGTACAAGATTGGGTGCTTGGCAAACCGTGCAAAGGAACTTGTTGGATGATTACCGTGACAATTTTGGCGGGGAACCCTCGGCACATCCTGTTGCGCTTTTGATTCTCAGCGATGCGGACAATACGAAAACATGGGCCAAAGGGGACTACGATGACTTCCGGTTATTGGCCCAATAAACCCAAGACATGGCACGTGGTCTATCTCTCCCGCATAAGGCTCAATCCGTATGTCGGTATGCTGGCTCATGCCGTGGAGAGTCTGGCCGGCGGGTTTGCTTGCCATGAGCAAACCCGCCTTGGCGTGTTCGACCTTTGGATAGGACGCCCGGACATCCTTCATATCCATTGGCCGGAGCATCAATATGAGCACCGCAGTCGTTGGCTGGCCGGCGCACGGTATGTCGTTTTCAAACTGTTGATGGCTCTGGCCATACTCCGGGGAACAAAACTTGTCTTCACCGTTCATAATATGAGTCCTCACGACACGTCCCATCCGGAAATAGCAAAGCGGCTCAATGCTTGGCTTCTTAAAACAGCGGATGCCATCCATGCTCATGACAGAATGACCGCCCAACTCCTGGCAAAGGCAGAAGCCAGACGGCACATTCATATTATTCCCCACCCTGACTATCGGAGCGTTTATCCCAACCGTGTGTCATGCGAGGAAGCGCGGTCCCATTTTGGATTTTCGCCGGAGGATTTTGTGGTCTTACTTCTGGGCTTCATCCGGCCTTACAAGGGTATTGAAAACCTCATCACCTCCTTCACCAGCAGCCGCCTGCCGGCCGGCCGCCTCATTCTGGCCGGCAGGGTTTTGTCAACGGAATTTGGAAAGAAGCTGGACGCCTTGATCCGGCCTCATTCCGGCATCGTTTGGAACAACCAATACGTCGCCGACGATGCGTTACAGATCTATTTCAATTCAGCAGACTTCTGCGTTTTGCCGTATACCCGGGCCACAACATCGGGAGCGGCCATGCTGGCTCTCAGCTTTAGCCGGCCAATCATTGCCCCTCATTCCGCCGCTTTCCACGAATGCCTCGATGCTGGTTGCGGGGTATCGTTCGGCGATACCGTCCCACTTGAACAGGCCCTTCGTCAGGCCTATGAAAGAAGATTCGAACGTTGGTCTCTGGCGATTGATCGATTTCTGGAGGGCCGTGACCGGACCACCGTTGCCGCTAAACACATGGCGGTTTACGATCGGATTCTCGCTTCCGACCATTGACGTTGGCCAAACCTCCGCCAATCGCTCTTTCCCGGCAGCCCAGCTGATGTTGCCCCGGTTCATGAAGAGACATCACAGACAGGTCCTGGTCGGCAAACTCTCAAGTGACCAATCAATCAGATAGAATGGTGGTCATGGGATCAAGGGCTGTGTGAGGTGGATGAGACGACTCGATGATGTCTGGTTACGACAGTTGGTGTCGTTTTGCAGAAATTTCATGATGCGGTATCCTTCGTCTTGTCCATTCCCAGTAGTAACCAGCGTCGCAAGACCATCCAGTCGGATGGCCGGAGCAGACCGAATACTCCCGCCATTGTGGTAAATGCCGCAAGGTACACGAAGGCGGCGGCGAAAAGACCTCCCACTCCGGGCTCAAAAGGCAGTGGCCAAGTTCTGATCGCCAAGGACAGGCCACCAGCCACTATCGAAACGGCGAGCGTCTTGCCGTAAAATGGAAAAGGCAACACCTTGTAGAACGGAATGTCCATCCGGCGGCCAATGATTCTCAGCGCCGCGTACCATGCGCCCATGTTGGCCAGGAAAGCAGCCAGAGCAGTGCCTGGAATGCCCAACCACATGGTCAGCATGATGCTGAGAAGAGTGTTGGCCAAAACAAGACCCACAGACAAATACAGGATCGCGCGTGTCATGCCGAACGACTGAAGGAGGCTTCCATACGACGTGACACGGTGGAGGGTGATCATGGTAAATATCCGAAACGGCAGGATGGCATTGGCATACTCAGACCCAAAAAGGGTGAAAATGAAATCCTCTGCAAAGAAGATGAAGAAAACCCCGACAGGGACGACAAGCAAAGTCACCTTGGAAACGGAATCGTGCCACAAGCGGAGCAGTTTCTCCCGCTCCTCGTGAAGCACAAACCTGACGTATCGGCTTATCAGCACAGAACCCACAGCAAACGGAACGACGGCAAGGAGGGGGATTTCCTGAGCGCCAACGGAATAGTCGGACAACGCACTTGCAGGAAGCAGCGCGGCGACGACGAACTTGTCGATGTATTTGTTCAACCGGCCTGCCAGGGAAGACAGGCCAACGTGTATCGAAAATGCGATCTGATCTTGCCGTAGGGATTTCGGAAGTGTTTCTGTTGATGGCGGAAGTACATGGCGAATCCACCACACGGACACTCCAAGCCGCACGACAGAATACCAGGCCAATAGGACGAATGCCGTTTCGACCGGATAACCAAAGGTGAGGGGCAGAATCAGAGCTAGAAAAGTGAGCAGGCTCATGATCAACGAATACCAGGCGGCGCTCTTTTGCCGGTCCATGGACAGCATGATGTTAGGGACGCACCACGTCGGAATCTCGCAGACGCCCACAATGGCCAGATAAGGCATCAACCGACGGACGGAGTCCACCTGTGCCTGGGTCCAATCTGAACTCAGGATCGACGTTACAAACATAGGCAGGAGAAGAAGGATGAGACCAGCTGCCAATCCAAAGATCGCCATCAAACCAAGTGTCTGAAAGGCAAAAGCTCGCCAGGTTTTCCCTGAGATGCGTTCAAAGAAATAGAAGACGCTATCGGGAAAACCAAGAGCAGCTATGTAGCGGGCCGATTGATAGACCATCAATAGGTAAGACATGACAGCAAATTCAGATTTTGACAACAGACGCACTATGGCTACCATAATGACCAAATCGATGGCCGTTGTGAGTATCCGTGAAAACACGACGATGGCCGCGCGATCAGCAAGAGAGGGCATCCGTCACCACCTGGTCGAAAAGATGAGCCAGTTTGGCCGTGGCCTCGATGGCATGATAGGATTGTACCTGGGAACTCACGGATGGCATGATGCGCTGATGGCGCGACATGGACAGAAGCGCCAGAAGCCATTGCGCCGCGTTTTGTGATGCGCGAATCCCGAATTGTACGCCCCGGCCGGTCCGAAAGAGGATATTATGAATTTCATTGTTGTCACTGAGAGACAGGATTGGTTGAGCGAACGGCAAATAATCCCACAATTTGGCCGGAATGATATCATTGCGTTCCGGATCCACACTGACAAGGAACACGTCGAAGGCATTCAAGAGGACGGCTGTCTCTTCTGGCGTGACTGGATCATGAATCACAAACTGGTCGGCGAGTCCGTTACGCATCACTGCGGCCTGATCGTCGGACGTCAGGCGACCGAAGGAATGTACACGGATACGCCCGGCCTCCTTCGGGGACGTTTTCTTGGCTTCGACCAACACACGGATGATCCGTGTGGCGGGCGACAAAGGCCTGAATCGCCCCAGAAACGCAACCTCAAGGGTTTGTGTTTCGGGCGCGCTACGAGGCGAAAGTCCGGAAAAGACATCGTCAAAACTGTTGTAAATCGTATGCGCAGGCAGGTTCTCACCGAATATCTGTCGATACCGGGCTTCGGTTGTTCGGGCCGTAAAGACAAGCGCAGCGGCCCTCCTCACCAATTGACATTCTATCGTGCGGTCCAACGTCTGGACGATTTTGAATCGTTTTCTGTTCCGAATCTGACACATCGTCCATGGATCGCGGTAGTCGGCCACCCATGGGATTTGTAAGGCACTGGCCACACCGTACGCGAGGACATGACTCGACCATGGATCGGCCGTACTCCAAACAACGTCAGGTTGAACGCGGGCCGCTTCCCGGATGAGACGGAAAAGGTTGAGACTCATGACGGGAAGCCAGGTGTCGACGGGAAATAGACGCTCTCCCAGGCTGAACAGGCTGTTTCGCCCGGATGCGAAGGCGTTGTTTCGGGAAGTCGTGGCGTCCCATGGTGTGACAATGGGAAGAACCTTGATCGTCCCGGGCGCGGACGGCGCCGCTCCGGACCTTGGAAACCGCGTCAAGGTCATGATGGTTGGTTCCCAACCAAAATGAGGCAGGTATTTGGCAAAGTGAAATGGCCGCCGGCTCCCGACGCGCGGTCTCGGAGGAAAATACGGCGCGATCATCACGACCCTACGCACGGTTTTGCACCGTCAATCGCCGCCATACCCTCTCAGAAAATTCGAGGAACGGTTTTTTCTCGTGCAACCACCCGAAGTGAATCGTGTATGGCGTTACCGGCACCCAGTCGTCCGCTCCCGGCCATAACGACATCAACAACATGATGCCCGAACGCAAAGGACGAAACGGCATTCCACGCAGGCTGTAGGCGGCCGGCCGGCAATAATACCGACATTCAACCCGATGAAAATCACGATCATGACGCGTCCACCCCGCGATATAGTCGAGTTGGGGACTCTCCGTTCCGTTCATCCATGGGAATACTGCTATTGAGAGTTTGGCCATCGCCACGGCCAGACTCCATTCGCAGGACTCCAGACTTCGGCCTCTCTCCCTTAGGCGGGTTTGAAAATGCGTCTGGCTCCTTTGGGCCAGACACTTCCGGGCCATTTGGCAGACGTCTTCTGTGACGGTCCGGTCGGAAGCGTAGATCATTCCCGACTGAATACGCGGGAGATAGGACAAGCCGAAATGACGCAACGTACGCCGCCGCCTCTGCCACAGGATATCGAAAATGATTCCAACACTTTTCGAAGCACCGAAATAATGGTCGGCAGACCACACTCCTGTGACGGTATAACCGTAACCCTGAAGCATACGCCACAAACGGTCCGGACTGCGACACCATACCATGTCGCTGTCGAGAAACAGGGTTCGCTCGAAACATTGGTAGAGATCCACATGGTGCTTGAATCCTGTGATAGACCGATGGGCTTCCGGCAGATGGCGGATGGTCGCAAACCAAGAATCGAGGCCATGCCGGCAGATCTCATCATGATGCTCTGGTGAGCACACCAATGCGACGGGCCTTTTCTTGTCAAAGCGCCGCAGGGTAGCGATCGACGCCATGACGTGTTTTAGATATCGCAGATCGCCGTAAGAGCAATACACGTAACCTTCGTTCACATCAATCCTTCTGCCTCGCTGAAAGAAAAAATAGGCATCCGCAGTCTTTTACTTGCACTCATTGTGAATATCCGGACAAGCCAACAACGTCGCCATAACATCTGGAGAACATGCGCGTCAACCTCCTCTGAAATATGCGCTCTTTTCTTTCCTCATCATGTATGCAAAACAATCCAGTAATATTACGACGCCGAGGCACGCTTCTTGTTATCCAAATACAGTGCCAAAATACTAAAACAGCCCTTAACCTCCGGATCGCCATGAAATTCCTGACCGAGCCTTCTTCCGCTGTGTCTGAGTTTTCACATATGCGCGTCGCTTTGTTCACCGGCAATTACCATTCGGTGCGGGATGGCGTTGCGTTGACTCTCCATCGTCTCGTCACGTTTTTGCGGGATCGCAATATTGCGTCCATGGTGTTCGGACCTGCCTGTGACAAACCCGTTCTGGAGCCCGTCGGAACCTATGTCGGCGTACCAGCGATCGGGATACCTGGCAGGCCAGAATATCGTCTCGCACTCGGACTACCGACTGATGCCTTGGAAAAACTCCGGGTTTTTCGACCCACCCTTTTACATCTTGCCACACCGGACCTGCTTGGACTGCGCGCGCTGGCCTACGCGCAACAAAATAATCTGGTGTGTGTCGGCTCATATCATACGCACTTCACTGGCTACCTGAAGTACTTTAATCTCGATATGTTTCAAGGGCTTGGCTGGAGCTATTTGAATTGGTTCTACAGTCAATGCCGGCATACCTACGTCCCCACATCATCCATGATGGAAGAACTCACCAGACACGGTATCACAAATGGTTTGAGGATATGGAGTCGGGGCGTCGACTGTGACCTGTTCACTCCATCCAGGCGGAGTCCTGCCTGGCGCCGGCAACACGGCTTTGCCGAGACGGATTGCGTGGTGACATTTGTCTCTCGTCTTGTTTGGGAAAAAGACCTGGCCACCCTTGCGGAAACCGCCCGCGTTGTATCGGCTTCACATTCTCAAGTGAAGTTTCTGATTGTAGGCGACGGCCCGGCACGGCAGGACCTGGAACGCCTTATGCCGCAGGCAACGTTCATAGGATTTCAAACCGGAGAGGCTCTCGCGGCGGCGTATGCCAGTAGTGATTTGTTCTTCTTTCCCTCCGAAACGGAAACGTTTGGCAACGTGACATTGGAGGCCATGGCGAGCGGACTCCCTGTCGTGGCCGCCCGTGCCCCAGGTTCAAGCTCGTTAATAGAACATGGAATGAACGGTTTCTTCAGTCCTGCCAGGCAAATACCAACCTTTGTTCGCCATATTATTCAACTGGCCGATCAGGCCGACTTGCGACGACGCATGGGACAGACGGCGCGGGAAACCGCCACGATCCGTCGTTGGGAGGACGTCCTCATGCAATTACTTGGCTATTATGACGAAGCCATTGCAGACGCGGCGCACGAAAGGAGTGTGGCGTGATCAACATACTGTATGTTTCCCATCTGCACGCTCCACGGACGCCCGACATGTCCAACATCGGCGGCATGCAACGCGTGAGTACGGATCTGCTCGAAGAGTTGAAAAGACATCGCAGGGTAAGGGTTTTTTCAATATTGCAGCAGACATCATGGCGGGGGATAGGATGGAAAACCGTTGTGTTCTGGTTTCGCATACTCTTGATGATCCCGATCGTTGTAAGAAACAAACGGATCGATGTCGTACTTTTTTCTTCCATGGTGACGGCGTCCGTGGCAACGGCGATCCGGCCATTCGTCGGAGTTCCCATGGCCACCATAGTCCACGGAAAGGACGTGACATGGCCGTGGTGGCCCTTTCAACAAATCCTCCCCACCCTGTTCAAAAATCTTGATGCCGTGATTGGCGTTTCTCGGGCCACGCGACAGGCCTGCCTCGAGCGCGGCTTAAAAGCAGAACTGGCATGGACCATCTCCAATGGCGTACACGTGCCGTCGAACGTCCGCTCCGCCATGAGCAGGAGCCGTGACAATTTGGAACGTCGTTTTCATCGGTCTTTTGGAACCAGGCCGTTGCTCCTTTCGGTGGGCCGTCTTGTGCCGAGGAAGGGTCATGCGTGGTTCATTCGCAACGTGCTGCCTGCCCTGCGACCGGATATCCAGTACCTGATCATTGGTGACGGACCGGAAAAGGAAACCATACTGAAGGCGATCAGAATTCTTGGATTGGAGTCACGGGTGACCGTTGCGGGCACGCAACCGGATGCCGCGCTGCAAGAAGCCTATTCGGCGGCCGATGTCTTTGTCATGCCCAATATTCCCGTCAAAGGGGATATGGAGGGTTTCGGTCTTGTCATGCTAGAAGCCAATGCCCATGGACTGCCCGTCGTGGCATCCGAACTCGAAGGAATTACGGATGTGATCCGCCACGGCGTCAATGGTCTTTGCGTACCACATTCCTCCGAAATGGCCTTTGGCAAGGCCGTCGAAACAATTCTCGCCGGCGGTTATGCCAAAGAAGAAGTTCGGAATTATGTCGTCCGGAATTTCTCGTGGCCCGCCATCGGTGCGTCTTACGTTCACGGCTTGTTCAACCTGACACAGCATTGCCGTCCGCCAAAAAGCGTCGACGACGTCCTCGTAACTGTGGAAACGCAACCGTCAATCTGAGTCGGTTCAATGGTAACATTCAGATTATCTTTGCGTAACACTGATTTCGTAACTTGTGACCAGATGTCAGAACCACTGAACCGATAGCCATGTCCAAGACCATTCTTTCAATCCTGACCCTGAATGTGTGGGGCCTGAAAATCGGGCCCTGGTCAATTGCTCGCAATGTGAACGACCGTATCCGCCGCATCAGCCGGGATGTTCATGATCTTCAGCCGGATGTTGTGGCCTTTCAGGAAGTGTGGTGCGATACCATAGCGCGATTTCTTGTCACATCGATGCGCTATCCCTACTTCAGTTACCGCCCCCAGAGGAAGAAATTAAAAGGTCGTCTGGGCAACGGGTTGCTCGTCCTTTCAAAATTTCCCATATTGGAAGAGAAAGGGGCCGCCTTTTCATGTTTCACGCGACCGGATGAATTTTTCGCCAACAAGGGATTTCTCCTGACACAGATCGAAACGCCGGGTGGTATTTTTTATCTCCTGAATACTCATATGGGAGCGGGACGAAATCCTTCCGACACCTGCCGACGTATGAAACAGCTGGAAGAAATGCTCACTGAGGCGAATGGTCTTTCCCGTCATTTTCCGATTTTCCTGGCAGGCGATTTCAACTTCAATGAAGATTCACCCGAATACAGTTACCTTCGGTCCTGGATGAATTCAAATTGGGATGAAAAGGGGCTCGACACGTTCCGGCATATTCATCCGGACGAGAAAGGGCATACCTTTTTCATGGAGCGATCCTACGTGAAAGAACGCTCGACGCATGATCGTGACGAACGGCTTGATTATGTGTTCACTCTGATTTCGAAACGGAACCGTTGTTCTGTCAAGATCAAATCTTCCGATATTGTGCTTAATGACGCCAACCATCCGATTTCAGATCACGCCGGCCTGATGACGACCGTCGTCCTGAGGCACAAGGCTACCATCGAGGAAATCATTCCACCGGTTTTTCAGTTTCCGCAGACTCGGCTCGCCAACGTGGAATGACCACACGCGCATCAGCTGCCAGTGGCCAGGTATCAATCAAGGATTGTCTTACAAAGCCGAAGTTCAATTTCAATGCTACCGCCCGTTCGTCAGGCGTATGGACGACCGTGGCTGTCACTCGCAAGACAACGATCGTAACCTTGTTTCCATCTCCCGAACCCGCCCGCTTGCCGCGACTTTAAGTTGATCCGCTTTCCTTCCACATCGGCGGGGTCCGTACCCGGATGCCGGTCCGCATCCAGATTTTTCTTGCATTTCCGGCGCTCTTTTGATACAATGGCCCACTTTTGGAGAGCATTGAAATTGTAATTTGTTGACCGTCAAGGAGTTAACCGGAAAATGAAACGTTGTGAAATCTGCGGCAAAAGCCCGCTTTACGGACACAGCGTCAGCCACGCGAATAATAAGACGAATCGCCGCTGGTTGCCGAATCTGCAGGAAGTCCGCGCCAAAGTGAACGGCGGCGTCAAGCGGATCAAAGTGTGCACCCAGTGCATCAAGAGCGGCCGCGTTTCCAAAGCAGCCTGAGTTCTCTTACGCCAGTTTTTTGATGCGTCGTCCTGCTTCCACGAAGGGGATGGACGCATTTTTATTTGGTGGTTTTCAAACCACCACCCTCTTATCTTTCAGGGCCAGCCGCACTTCGGCATCAGAACCACGGCGTGACAGCCGTTCTTGGAAAACCGAAAAATCAGGCAGCGAACCAACGACCAACATGGGTGCATCATGGGTGCCATTGTTCCCCATCCCAGAGTCAAACTCATCTGCGGCGTGATGTGGCCATCCACCGGCACCGTCGACCACGCGCTGGTGGAAAACGAATGGGGCCCCATTGATCTCGCATCGGACGTTTTCGATTTCGACCATACACGATATTATGAAGACGAATTCGGCGTGACTCTGAAAAAACAATACGTCGCTTTCGAGCGCCTCGTCGATCCGGACGACCTGCCGGCCATCAAACACCGCTCCAACGCCATGGAGGACTCCCTCCTGGCCGGCGAAAAACGCACCGTCAATATCGACCCGGGTTATCTGGCCGACGCCAAATTGGTGATGATCACCACAAAAAACCTGGCGCACCGTGTCTACATCGGACGGAACATGTATGCCGACCTCCAATTGATGTTCCGGCGGCACACATTCGAACCAACCCCATGGACTTTTGCCGACGTTCGCGACCCGAGGATTTTGCCGTTCTTCAACCGTGCACGCACCCGATACATGGAGCAACTCTCCGCCGTTCATGAAATTCACTCCTGACGAATCCACCGCCCGGGCCCTTGATGCGTCGGACGACCTCGCCGCCTTCCGGAGCCGCTTTCATATTCCGCCGCACACGGACGGCACCGACTCAATCTACCTTTGTGGAAATTCGCTGGGACTCCAGCCAAAATCGACGCGTGACTACATCGGGCAGGAACTCAAAGACTGGGAGACGCTCGCGGTCGAGGGCCATTTCCACGCGAAGAACCCATGGATGCCATATCACGAGTTTCTGACCGACAAAACGGCGCGTCTGGTCGGCGCCCGGCCGGCCGAAGTCATCAACATGAATTCATTGACCGTCAATCTCCACCTGCTGATGGCGACCTTTTATCGACCGACCGGAAATCGCCATAAGATTCTCATGGAAGATCAGGCCTTCCCATCCGACCAGTACGCCGTCGCCTCCCAGATCCGGTTTCACGGCTACGCTCCTAAAACGGCTCTGGTTGTACCCAACGCCGGGACGGCCGTCGTTATGACCGAAGCCATCGAACGCCTCATCGACGCTGAAGGTCACTCGATCGCGCTCATCCTGATTGGCGGTGTGAATTATTATTCCGGCCAGGCGTTCGACATGGCGCGCATCACCAAAGCAGGTCATGCGAAAGGCTGTATCGTGGGATTTGACCTCGCCCACGCGGCAGGCAATCTGCTTTTGCAATTGCACGACTGGAACGTCGATTTCGCCGCATGGTGTTCGTACAAATATCTCAACGCCGGACCAGGCGGTATTGCCGGTTGTTACATTCATGAACGCCATCACCGCGACGCAACGTTGCCGCGGTTCGCCGGCTGGTGGGGTCACGACAAAAAGACGCGGTTCCTGATGGGGCCGGAATTCGCGCCCATCGAAAGCGCCGAAGGCTGGCAACTCAGCAATCCCCCGATTTTCCAGCTTGCCGCTTTGCGCGCGTCGTTGGATATTTTTGATGAAGCGGGCATGCCACGACTTCGCGCCAAGAGTGAACGCCTGACCGCCTATATGGAATTCCTGCTCGATCGCCGGCTGGCCGGCAAAGTGGAGATACTCACGCCGCGAGATCCGGCGACGCGGGGATGCCAATTGTCGCTTCGGGTGGCCGGCGGCAAGGCGGTTCACGCCAGACTGACCGCGGCCGGCGTGGTGTGCGATTGGCGTGAACCCGACGTCATCCGCGTCGCCCCGGTGCCGCTATATAACAGTTTTATGGATGTCCATCGCTTTGTCAATACCCTGGCGGGCATCATGTCAACCGCCACGCCGTGAACCAACATGACTCAACATTCAACAAGAAGACCATCATGCCCAATACCCGGCAACCCATTATCCTGATCGGCGCCGGCCTGGCCGGGTCGCTGCTCGCAGTGTACCTGGCCAAACGCGGCTTCAAAGTGAACGTCTACGAACGCCGTCCGGATATGCGCAAAACCAAAATCAGCGCGGGCCGCTCCATCAACCTCGCGCTGTCGGCACGCGGTATTTTTGCTCTCAAAGAAGTGGGTTTGTATGATGAAATCATGAAGATCGCCATTCCCATGAAGGGCAGGATGATTCATCCCGTCGACGGCGCAACCGTGTTTCAGCGGTACGGCAAGGACGATTCCGAAGTCATCAACGCCGTGTCCCGGGGAGAACTCAACATGCGCCTGATGGATCTGGCCGAAGCGCACAAGGGCGTCAACCTATTCTTCAATCAGCGATGCACGGGCATGGACCTCACGACCGGCGATGCGCTGCTCGTCGATGAACAAACCGGCCTCACGTCCCGTGTGTCCGGACAGACCATGATCGGCACCGACGGCTCGGCATCCGCCATCCGGCTCGACATGCAGCGTCACGGCCGCTTCAATTATTCGCAGAGTTTTCTGGAACACGCCTACAAAGAACTCACGATTCCTCCCGGCGACCGGGGCGCTTTCCGTCTCGAAAAACACGCCCTGCACATATGGCCGCGAAAGACGTACATGCTGATTGCCCTGCCCAATCTTGACGGCAGTTTTACATGTACGCTGTTTTACCCGTTGTCCGGCCCTCACAGTTTCGAGACACTCGACACGCCCGGCAAAGTGCTGGCCTTTTTCCGTGAGCACTTCCCCGACGCGATACCGCACATGCCGACGTTGACGGATGATTTTTTCGCCAATCCAACCGGCAACCTCGTCACCGTCAAATGCACACCGTGGCATGTCGGCGGCAAAGCCGCGTTGTTGGGAGACGCGGCCCACGCCATCGTGCCTTTTTTCGGGCAGGGCATGAATTGCGCCTTCGAAGACTGCACGGACCTTAACCGGTGCATCGAAAAACACGACGGCAATTGGGAGGATGTCTTTGCCGAATACGAATCCCTTCGAAAGACAAACGCGGACGCCATCGCCGACCTCGCCGTCGAGAATTTTTATGAAATGCGCGACCTGGTCACCGATCTGCGATTTCAGCTGAAGAAAAAGATCGAACACATCCTCGAAGAAAAATATCCCGATTATTTCCTGCCCAAGTATTCGATGGTCACGTTTCACCGGATGCCGTATGCGGTGGCCCGCCGACGGGGACAGATCCAGGAGGAAATCCTGGATATCCTGACCACCGGAATTCACTCGCCCGAAGAGGCGGATCTGGCGGTGGCCCGGACGCTGTTGGAGAAGCGCCTGCCGCCATTGGCCGACCTGAAGGAGTTGTAGCCATGGACATCGCGCCCAAACCGCCGTCCGTCTGGCGTGCCAATGCCGTGCTGATCGGACTCGCCGTGTTGTCGCTGGTCCTCGGCGTTCTGCCGTTTGTTCATTACGTCCTGCTGCCGTTTGAATTTTTCACGACGCTGGTCCACGAAGGCGCGCACGCATTGGCGGCGCTGATCATCGGCGGCGAGGTCGGCCGGATCGTCCTGAACCCCGACACCAGCGGTTACACCATGACGGCCGTTTCCGGCGGACGGCTCGCGCAGGGTTTTGTGGCCAGCGCGGGATACCCCGGGGCGGCGTTGTTTGGCGGGACGCTGATCGTGCTCGGCGCCTACAAAAACATGGCCCGTATTCTGCTGGTCGCGCTGGGTCTCGCCGTGGCCGCGGCCATCGTGCTGTATGTCCGGGATGTTTTCACGCTGCTTGTTTGCGGTTTCTTTGCTCTCGTGCTCGCATGGGTTGGTTTCAAAGGTTCGCCCGTGGTGGCGTTCTATTCCGTCAATTTTCTCGCCATCCAGAGCGCCCTCAACTCCATCCAGGATACCATGACGCTGATCCGATTGTCGATGGGCGCTCCAAAAAGCGCCTACAGCCTGGCGCATTCCGACGCCGACGCCGTGGCGGCGCTCTTCTGGCTGCCGGCCATTTTCTGGTCGTTATTATGGGTTGTGTTTTCGTGTCTTATTCTTTATTTTGCATTGAAAAAAAGCGCGGCCATCCGCGCACGTCTGACAGGAAAAACGAATGGATCTGCTGCATCTTAAACCCGTGAGTTATCCGGCGTCGGTCAGCCTGCCCCGCAGTCTCAACCAGGAAGAACCCCTCAACTGGCTGCCGGAGATTTCCCTCCGCATCGCCATCCTGGACATGAATAACGGCGCCCGCAACATCGGCATTCGCAATATCAAACGGATCATCAACAACTTCAGCTATCTCGTAAAGCTCTACAATTCCCAGATCGAATTTGTCGTGGACCATTACCACGTCCGCGACAAGAATGAAATCCCAAACACATCCTACGATATTTATATCGGCAGCGGCGGACCGGGCAGCCCGTTGGACGATTCGGACTCGGAATGGGAGACCCGTTTTTTCAATCTGCTCGACGATCTGCTCAACCACAATACGGGCCACGACAACAAAAAGTTCTTCTTCGGTATCTGCCATTCTTTCCAGTTGATGGTGAAGAAATTCGACATTGCCCGGATCAGCCGACGCGAAAAACGCCACCTCGGCATCGTACCGATTTTTAAAACGTCCGAAGGTAAACACGATCCGATTTTCGAGGGCCTGAACGAGAAGTTTTACGCCTTCGACAACCGCGACTGGCAGGTCACCGATCCCGACACCCGGCGGATCCGCGATGGCCGTTTCGAACTGCTCTGCTACGACGGCACGGATGACGTCATGGGTTCCGGCATCACCGGCATCCGCTATTCGGACGAAATGGAATCGGTGCAATTCCACCCGGAGGCCGAAAAAAACGGCATCCTGCTTCGATTTACGCACCCGGAAGAAATGGAGCACATCATCGCCCTGTTGGGACGGGACAAATACGATGAGTTGCTCAAATCACTGGAAAACCCCAACAAACTTGTCCGGACATACAAAACCGTGCTGCCGGGATTTCTGTTGCGGTCCTACAACCGGCTGATGGCGTATTATGAAATGCCGACACTGGACCGGGCGTCTTTCGAGATGCCAAACCTGACGACGCCGGGATCCGGACCAAGTCCGTTCCAAAATTAGGAGCCGCCATGTCGGATTGCCTCTTCTGCAAAATCATCGCAAAAGAAATTCCTGCGAAAATGGTGTATGAAGATGCCAACATTCTGGCGTTCCGCGACATTGATCCCAAGGCCCCGACGCACATTCTCGTGATTCCCCGCCGGCACGTCGAAAAATTGTCTGACCTCAAACCGGATGACGCGGCGCTCGCCGGAGAACTGGTCATGGCCGCCGTCAAAATTGCGGCATTGGAAGGCCTGGGCGACGGTTTCCGCCTCGTCGTCAACAATGGCAAGTCCGCCGGACAACACGTGTTTCATATTCATTTCCATCTCATCGGCGGCAAGCCGCTCGGCTGGAGCCCGGCGTAGATGCCCCGCATCGTAACGGCGCCAACGGCCCACCCCATCGAAAGGTTCCCCCAATACCGATGAGCCGGCAATACCCGATGACCTCCACGCAGGTCGAATACATCGAAAAAAAGAAGACCGAACAGACCACCGTTGAAAAACGCCCAAGCTGGCTCAAGGTCAAAATTCCACTCGGCGAGGGTTTCTCGGACATCAAGAACCTGGTGTCGGACAAGAAGTTGCACACGGTGTGCGAAGAGGCGCGATGTCCGAATATTTCGGAATGCTGGAACCACGGCACGGCGACGTTTATGATACTCGGCGACGTGTGCACGCGAAGCTGCGGGTTTTGCGCCGTCAAGACCGGCAAGCCGACGTGGTTTGACGAAAACGAACCGAACCGGGTTGCGGATTCCGTGCGTCAGATGAAACTGCGGCACGCAGTCGTGACGTCCGTCAACCGGGATGAGCTCCCGGACGGCGGCGCGCGGATGTTTGCCGCGACCATTCTCGCCATTCGCGAGGCCCTGCCGACGTGCCGTGTCGAAGTGCTGATCCCGGATTTCAAAGGCAGCGACGAGGCGCTGAAGACGGTGACCGCGGCGAAACCGGAAATCCTGAATCATAATATTGAAACCGTGCCGCGGCTGTATCTGGTCGTGCGTCCGCAGGCCGACTACCGCCAATCCCTCGACGTGCTGCGCCGGGCCAAATCCCACGGCATGATCACCAAGACGGGGTTGATGGTGGGGCTTGGCGAGACCAACGACGAAGTGCTTGGCGTCATGCGCGACCTTCGCGCGGTGGATGTCGATATCCTGACCATCGGTCAATATCTCCGGCCGACGAAAGAACATCTCCCGGTCGACCGGTACGTCCACCCCGACGATTTTGCCATGTTCAAAACCCATGGACTCAACATGGGATTCCGGTTCATCGAATCCGGCCCGTTGGTGCGCAGCTCGTACCACGCGGAAAAACAATCCGAAGTGTTCGATGCGTTTTTTCGTAACCGTGAGATGTAATTTTTCCGGGAGGTGTCTGTGAAACGTCTTGGCATTACCATTGATCCGATTGTGGCGCTTCGCGAATGGGGCGGCACGCGCACACCCGATCCGTTGAGCGCCATCGCCATGATGGAATTGGCCGGGGTGGACAGTGTCGTGTACACCCTGCCGGAACACCCGTCGCCTCAGGTCGACCGGGATCTGAGACTCCTGAAAGACATCATCCATTCCCATTTCAATTTGCGAATCGGTCCGGAGGCGGCGGCGGTGCAGAAGGCCGTCGAGGCGCGCGCCGAGATGGTCACGTTGGTCGGATTTGAAAACGGCCGCGCCACGGGCGTCCGCGTCGAGGCCCATGAACAGACCCTCGCCGGTTATGTTCGGACATTGCGGGCCGCCGGCGCCGTGGTCAACATCCTGATCGAACCCGACGCGCACCAGATCAAAGCCGCCACACGGTTCGGTTGCGATTACGTGGATTTTTTCGTCAACCGGTACGTGCACGCCGACAGCATGACGCTGATGGAGCAGGAACTCGAAAATCTCAGGGCAATGGCTTTGGCCGCCGCCAAACTGAAACTCGGCGTCAGCGTATCCGGCGATCTGGATTACAACAATGTACGTCCGATCCTGGATATCGGTGAAATCGAAGAAATCAATGTCGGCGACTCCATCCTCAACCGCGCTTTGTTTTTCGGATACGACCAGGCCATACGGGATTTCACGGCTATTCTGAAATAGCCGGCCCATGGCATGAGCAAAACTTCCTACCTGCGCGGCGTGGCATTGATTGTGATCGCCGCCCTGTGCTGGAGCAGCGCCGGCCTCCTGATCAAGCTGATTCAGCTTCCCCCGCTTCAGATCGCCCTTTACCGCTCTCTCGTGGCGGGCGTATTTCTTCTGGGCTACGTGGCCTGGCTGTCCCGCCAAACCCGGCACGCCGGCCTTTTCAAAATCACCCGTCATACGTGGTTGACCGCCGTATTCTATATGCTCACCGTCACGCTGTTTGTGACCGCCAACAAACTGACGACCTCCGCCAATGCGGTGTTTCTCCAGTACACGTCGCCGGTCTATGTCATCGTGATCTCCTATTTTTTTCTGAAGGAACGTGTGGAACTGGCCGAGATTCTGGTCGTGGTCGTCTGCCTTGGCGGCATGGTCCTGTTCTTTCTTGAGGAAGACACGTCCGCCTCCATTCTGGGCAATGGCATCGGCATTCTGTCGGGCGTGGCGTTCGCGATACTGCAAGTCACGATTCGAAAGAACGAAACCACGGAAGCGGAGGGTGACCCGGCTTCCCACGCAGTCCGTTCCACGTTCAATCTCGCGTTCGGAAATGCCTTCACCGTGGGCGTACTGGCCGTTCTGGTGGGCTTTTCAGTCGTCGCCGATTGGCAACCCCTGACATCCGTCTCCGGCGCCAACCTCCACATGACGCTTCGGGACGTCGCCGGACTCCTGATCCTCGGCGTCTTTCAATTGGGCTTGGGCTATCTCTTTTTTGCCCGCGGCGCCAAATTGATTTCCAGCGTGGAAATATCGATCTACACTCTGATCGAACCCATCAGCAATCCGTTCTGGACATTTCTTGGCACCGGTGAAAAACCCGGCGTCTATGCGATTGGCGGCGGCGCCCTGGTCTTGACGGCCATTCTGCTGAATACCCTTTTCGAAAAAAAGAAAATGGAGCACGCCGCGTGATACCGTCGCGCCTGTATTTGTGCGGATTCATGGGCAGCGGCAAGTCCACCGTCGGCCCCATACTGGCGACGCGCCTGAATTATCATTTTGCCGATACGGACGCCGATGTCGAACGTCGCGAGGGCGCCACCATTGCCGCCATTTTCGGCACGCAAGGCGAAGCCCGTTTCCGGGCACTCGAAACGGAGGCGCTTCAATCGTTGTCGGGCCAGAAGTCCCTGGTCGTGGCGCTGGGAGGAGGGATCCTGATGAACCCTGACCATCTGGCCCTGGTCCGAAAATCCGGTTTTCTCATCTATCTGAGAACATCGCTGCCCGTCATCAAAAGCCGGTTGAAGGGAGTATCCGACCGTCCTTTGCTAAGAGACGGCAACCTTGAATCGCTGATGGCGGCAAGAAAGCCGGGATTTGAACAGGCTGATTTTGTAATCGACACGGACGACCGCACACCGGAGGGGGTCGTCGAGGGCATACTATCGACGGCTTTTTTTGAGCTGTAACACATTATTATATTTGCGTTTTACTGCTCTTTGTCCTATTTTCCAGCCCTTATTTGGAAGAACCGATATTTTAGACCCTTTTACGCATAGAATGCAGGAGACTATTCCATCATGATGACGAGGATTCGCGCACTGTCCCATTACTTCCTTTGGTTTTTGATCATTTGCTTTATCGCGTTGATCGTGATTGAATGGGGCGCCAATTATTCCGATATCGCCCGAACGAAGCGTGGCATTGTGGGCAAAATCGACGGCAACGATATCCGGTACATGGATTTTCAGACCGCCTACTACAATCAGATCAAGCAGACCCAGGAACAACGGGGCGGCGAAGCATTGTCAGAAACTGAAATGGAAAATATCAGCGAGCAGATCTGGAACCAGGTCGTCGAAGAAATGCTGCTGCGCGAATTCATCCGCAAGAACGACGTGGCGGTCAGCGATTCCGAAATCGCCTTCAACCTGCGCATGAATCCGCCCGATTTCCTTCGCCAGTCGCCGTCTTTCCAGACGGACGGTAATTTCGATTTCACCAAGTATCAGCAGGCGTTGAATAATCCTGCCTTTGCCAAGGAATGGACCCAGATTGAGGCTTTTCTCCGCGCTCAATTGCCGTTCAACAAGGTGCAGACAATGGTCAACACGGCCGTGTCGGTCTCGGAGAGTGAGATTCGAATGGAGTTTATGCGTCGAAATCTCAAGCTGAACGGACAGTTCATTTATTTCAGTCCGGCCGAATTCAAGCCGGAAGACGTTTCGGTTTCCGATGACGATCTTATGGCCTACTACAAGGAACACCAGGACGACTTTAAAGAAAAAGAAAAGGCGCGGCTTGTTTTCGTCAGCTTCAACGATCATCCCACCGCCGATGATTCCGCGGCCATTCTGGAAAAAGTGGAAGGCATCCGCAAAGAGGCCGTGGAGGGACGTGATTTTGCGGAACTGGCCAACGCGTATTCCGAGGACAAAGCGGCCAATCAAAGCGGCGGCTCGCTGGGCTGGTTCACGCGCGGCGCCATGGTCAAGGAATTCGAGGAAGCCTGCTTCAACGGCAAACCGGGACAGATCATTGGTCCGGTGAAGACCCAGTTCGGTTATCATATCATCAAGATCGAAGAGACCAGATTTTTCGACGAGCGCGCCAGGAAGAAAAAAAGCAAAGACGGCAAGGAACTGCAGGACAGCGTGAAGGCCAGCCATGTGCTGGTGAAAATGGCCGCCAGCCAGCAGACGATCGAAATGGCGCGTGAGAACGCAAACGGGTTCACCGAGGCCGCCAAAGACGGCGACTGGGCAACCGCCATGGCCAAATACGAGTCCAAATACGGTCTTCGCATTGATACGACGGCGGAAATCCTGAACAATGACCAGGGCATGGTCGGCGGGTTCCCGGACCGGTTGCGCAATGTCGTGCGTTTTGCTTTCTCCGAATCCATCGGCGCCACTTCCAAACCTTTCAAGACCACCTACGGTTATACCGTATTCCGCGCCATCGAACGAACGGATGCGAGGGTGAAGCCATTCGATGAAGTGAAGGATCGCATTCGCAGCAGCGTCGTGGAAGAAAAGCGCCGCGAGCTGGCTTACAAGAAGGCGCAAGAATTCAAATCCAGGATGGGTTCGGCCCTGGCGGACGCCAAAACGGTCGATTCATCCATCGTCATCCGCGATTTGAAGGACTTCACGATGAGTTCCAGCATTCCCGCAGTTGGACGGGACGCCAAACTGAACGGCATGGCATTCCGCGTGCCCGTCGGAACGGTTTCCGATGTTATTCGCGGTTCGCGCGGCTCCTACATCATCCAGGTGGCCTCCCGCGACGACTTCGATGAGAAGACGTATCAAAGCCGCCGCGCCGATCTCAAGAAGCAACTTCTGAGCACTCGGCAGCAGCGTTCCTACCGCGAGTGGGTGGACGCGCTGAAGAAGCAGGCCAAGATCGAGGACTTCCGGCCGGATTTTAATCTGTAGTCGTATGGCCAGTCGACGGATCTCCGGATCCGAACAAATCAAACCCGACAAGGACTATTCAGAAGTCACCACGCTGGATACGCCCTGTCGGGTTATTCTTTTCAATGACGAGATTCACACGTTTGACGAGGTGATCGGCCAGCTGATCAAGGCGACGGGCTGTTCGTCCGCCAGAGCGGAGGCGCTCGCGTGGGAAGTGCACACCAAAGGCAAGGCGGTCTGTTTTGAGGGGGCGTTGGGGGATTGCCTGCGGGTCAGCGGTGTCCTGGAAGAAATCGGACTGCATACGCAGATAGAACCGTAGCGTCAGCGCGGCAGGAAGCACATTCCCAGAATCACATGGAAAAGCGGGAAGGATGGACGTGCGGGCGGAAGCGCCTAATCGGAAAAAAA
>CAZJBS010000027.1:0-41273 GCA_964544475.1 uncultured Bacteroidota bacterium
CTAGTCCAGCGGTTTCGGTTTGTTGCCAGAGGCTGCCCGCCAAGTCCGGACAGCCTCTTTTTTTTCCAAAAGGCTCTCTCCATGATTTCAGATTTCCTGACCGGATTCAGATACATCTTCAGAGGATTCTCCTTCATCGCCGGTACACCGTTGTTGTGGAAATACATCATCCTCCCGCTGATCATCAATGGTGTCATTTTTGGTTGCGGCTTCCTGGTTTTTCTATGGAAGCTACAGTCCATCATGGACCGTTATGTCGGCCGAGATGAGGTCTGGTCCTCTGTCCTGTACTATCTGGTAGGATTTCTCATGCTTGTCATATTTGTGATTGCGGCATTCTATGTGTTCACTTTCGTCGGCAGCGTCATCGCGTCGCCTTTCAACGCCATGTTGTCAGAAAAGATCGAAGAAACGTTGGCCGTCCAGGGCGAAACCAGGAAGGACGGATTTTTCAAATCGGCGGGCGGAGCCATCTGGATGGAATTCAAGAAGTGGCTCCTGATGTTCGTCGGGTATCTGCCCTTTTTGTTATTCAGTATGATCCCGGTTCTCGGCCAGGTGATCGCAATTCCGCTGACCTTTGTTTATTCGGCCTTCGCCATGACTTTTCATTTTCTCGATTATACCATGGAACGCCATCAACGGAGCCTGCGGGAGCGATGCCGGCTGATCCTTTCGAGAAAGGCCATCTCATTCGGGTTTGGATCCGCCTGCGTCTTGTTTGGAATTGTTCCTTTCATTAATTTGATCATAATACCCGTCTGCGTGACGGCCGGCGCGCTGATGTATCATACGACATTACATCCCGGCGACCAACCACCTTCCAAGGATACCCGATGAATCCAGTACTTATTGACGGCAACAGTCTCGATTTGGAGAAAATCGAAGATGCTTTGGAGAGCGGTGCGGAATTGCGTCTGACGACGGCGGCCGCCGAGACGATCAGGAATTCCAGGGCGGTGATTGAGCATATCGTCAGGAGCGGCAACTTGGTCTATGGTGTCAATACGGGGTTTGGCAAATTCTCGGATGTCACCATTTCGGATGATCACATCGACCGGCTGCAGGAAAATCTCGTCGTTTCCCATGCAACGGGTGTCGGAGAGCCATTCGCGCCGCCCATAACTTCCGTGATGCTTATGCTGAAGGCCAATGGACTGGCCAAGGGTTACTCTGGCGCACGGCTGGAAGTCGTACAAACTCTGTTGGATATGTACAACAACAGGGTGATCCCGGTCATACCTGAAAAAGGCTCCGTGGGCTCCAGCGGCGATCTGGCACCGTTGGCCCATCTGGCGCTGGTCATGATCGGGCGCGGTGAAGCCTGGCACCATGACCGCCGTCTTCCGGGAGAGCAGGCCATGCGGGAGGCCGGCCTCACACCGTTGCAACTCAAATCCAAGGAAGGCCTTGCCATTCTCAATGGAACCCAGACCATGACCGCCGTGGCCTGCATCAATGTGATCCGTGCCCTCAATCTCATCGAATGCGCCGACATTATCGGCGCCATGTCTACGGAAGTACTGCTGTGCACCGATGCGGCCTTCGACGCACGGATTCATGAAGTCCGCCGGCAGGAAGGTCAGAAGGTCAGCGCAGAGAATCTCCGTACGCTTCTGGAAGGCAGTCCAATGATCAAGAGTCACGTGGACTGCGGTAAGGTCCAGGATGCGTATTCCGTCCGTTGCATGCCGCAGGTGCACGGCGCCAGCCGGGATACGGTGCAGTACGTCCGACAGATCGTCGAGCGGGAGATCAATGCGGCCACGGACAACCCGCTGGTATTCGCCGACCGTGGCGATGTGGTGTCCGGAGGCAATTTTCACGGTCAGCCGGTGGCGCTCGTGATGGATTTCCTGGCCATTGCCATGGCTGAGATCGGCAATATTTCAGAACGTCGTATCGCGTGGATGATGGATGGCCATTTGAACGACGGATTGCCTGCGTTCCTGGCGAAAGACGGCGGTTTGAATTCCGGCTACATGATTGCCCAATACACGGCCGCCGCGCTGGTTTCGGAAAACAAATCGCTTTGCCATCCGGCCAGTGTGGATTCCATTCCGACGTCCGCGAATAAAGAAGACCACGTCAGTATGGGCACGATCGGCGCCCGCCAGTGTCTCAAAGTGATCGAAAACGTCGAGACTATTCTGGCCATCGAATGGCTGTGTGCCGCACAGGCCGCGGATTTCAGATTGCCGGTCGCGCTGGCCCATCGTACCCGCCGCGCGTATGATGCGCTTCGGCGGGACGTGCCTCCGCTCGAAGTAGACCGCGTGACGTCCGTCGACATCAATGCGGCAACGGAATTGCTCCGACAAAAACAGTTGGTGAAGTCAGTGTGGGATTAGCGATGGCGCTACCAGTTCACGACGACGTGGTATAGGCCGAGAACCACTCCGGCCATGCGATTATAGTCCAATGTCTCTTTCGTATCAGTCGGTTCATGGTAGTGGGGGTTTCTCATGAATGCCGTATCTGTAATCATGACAGCCTGATAGCCGAATTTCCAGTAATTCAAATGATCTGAAAAATCCACGCCTTTGATAAAACCGGGTGCGCTGATGGATGATACGGGCAGGGAACCTGCCATTTCCATGAAGTCACGGACTCGTCCCACCGTACGCCCCTGCCCGAATTTCCCGACCACGGCAATGAAATTCCCCGTGGCCGGGTAAAACCAATCGAGGAAGAATATCGGATACGATTGGGATTCGGATTCATCCGAAAAGAAACCGATCATCTCGACGCTCATCATCAGGGCCACGTCGGCGTTTGAATCCGCGAGACGCTGAGCGTGCATAAAACTGCCCATGGATTCCGTTCGAAAAAAGGGTGGCTCTTCAAGAGCGTAGGCCACCAATTCCACGCGATGCGATAAGCCGGGTTTGTGTTCATTGAGCAGCGTGGCTAGTTCCAACAACCCCGCCACGCCACTCGCGTTGTCATCCGCGCCGGGTTGGTCACCGCATACGTCATAGTGAGCCCCAACGACAATTCGCGGCGCACCGGGCGGACCGAATTCGGCCATAATATTGTGGTAATCGTGGCCTTGGACAGAAAAAGACTGGCGACTGACGTCGCAATCCAGTTGCCGGAACGTATTCTCGATAAACCGGGCCGCGCTGTCCATGGAGGCGGGATTCAGGTAATTCCGGTGCGGCACGATACCGGTCAATACGGTCACGTCGTGCTCCAGTCGTGCTTTCGATGGTACGATACCGGATGGGCTCTGAGCCGCCACATATGGCCATCCCAGAAGCATCATCAACATGCACCTATGAATCCTGCCAATCATCATGAAACCTGTCTAAATCATAGCGTCGTCGAACAATACGTACACCAATCCGTATTTGCGACGCCAATTCGCCCCGATCTCGCCGTGACAGATCAGGACTGCGAAGAACCCTTTTGCTTTTCATTGACTTCACCGGACACAATCATCGCATCGCGAATCTGATCGGCCACGGCCGAGAGCCCGCCCGGAGAATGCGGAATAAGGATCGTGTTGGTTGTGGAATTTTCTCCCAACGACTGCAGCGTGTCAAAATACTGCGTCATCAGCACGAGCGTCATCACATCCTTGGCCGTCGAACCTTCAACGGCCTGCTGGAATTGTTCAACCGAATCGCGCAAGCCCTCGATGATGGCTTTGCGCTGGTCCGCAATGCCTTTGCCCTGCAGCGCTTTGCTCTGCGCTTCTGCCTCCGCCGCCTTGACCTTGAGAATACGTTCCGCTTCGCCCTTTTCGGTCGCGGCCATGCGCATGCGTGTCGCAGCGTTGATTTCGTTCATGGCTTCCTTGACTTTGTCGTCCGGATCGATATCCGTGACCAGCGCATTGAGAATGTCATACCCGAAGGCTCCCATGGTGGTGTGCAGTTCCGACTTCACGGCATCGGCTATTTCATCTTTCTTCTCAAACACGTCATCCAATTTCATCTTGGGCACGCGGGCGCGTACGAGATCAAAAATATACGATGTGACCTGCTGTTGTACGTTGGTGAGCCGGTAATAGGCGTCATACACCTTTTCTGCCACCACAAACATCTGAACGGATACTTTCAGATGAACGAAAACGTCGTCCGATGTTTTGGTTTCGACGACCACGTCCAATTGCTGGACCCGCATATTCATACGAGTCACGAGCTTGTCCATGATGGGCACCCGGACATGCAAGCCCGGCGGAACCAATCTTCTGAATTTTCCAAAGCGTTCAATCACACCAATGGTTTGCTGCTTGATGACAAAAAAAGCCGACAGAAGAAACAGGAATACGAGGAAACCGGCAATGGCAAAACAAACTAGCGCTTCCATGATAATGCTCCCGATTTGGTGAATGGGAAATGTCCGAACAGCGAAGCAAAGTTAGAAAAAAGAATGGATATTAACTACACTAATTTCTACTTTGACCGCGCTCAAAAAGGATCTGGCATGATCGCTGATATCGCATTCGAACTCCAACCACGGACATCCGCGCCACTTCTTCAGGCCGGGCTTGCCTTATTCACCTGTCCGGAATGCGGTGGCGGGCAGTTGACCCTGTACCGGGATGAATCCCTGGATCTGCACGTGGTTTCTCACGCCGTCGTGGTTTGTGAAAACTGCAAAAAATGCTTCAATTACGAGCAAGGCATACTAATTCTTCATCCCGAACGTCCGGCTTTTCTCACGGTGGCCCAGCGGTCGAATTTTGTCTGGCCGGTGTTCACCTATTACCAGTCCTTATGGCGTTCGTGGTGTTTGTCGCTTTTCATGGCTCATCGATTTCCCAACGCGGACGAATCGGAGAAACTCATACGTCTCATTGATTGGGATTCGCTGCCGGAAGACCCCGTCTTTGTCGATCTCGGCACCAGCCACGGATTCTATGCCACAACCATTGCCGGACATCTTCGTCAAATGAACAAACGGGGATTGGTCATTGCCTTTGATTTTTCACTGCCCATGTTAAAACAGGCCACTCAACGGGCGCAAGAAATGGGATTGGCGGACCGAATCCTCTGGGTCTCGGCCGACGTGCAAAAGAATCCCCTGAAGCCGGCGGGGGTCGACCGGATTACGTGTGGCGGCGGACTCAATGAATACGGTCGGCCGGATGTGGTTCTTCAGGAAGTCACACGCCTGTTGAACCATCGCGGCGCGTTTGTCGGCATGTTTCTGCAGCGGGGACCGGGACTGATCGGGTTGGTACAGGACCTCGTCCATCACGTTACCGGCCTGCGGTTTTTGTCGAAAACTCATTGGCACGATCATTTTGCAAAATCGGGTTTGCGTATCGTGTCCGATGAATGTAAGGGTATCGTGCGATTCACCGTGGCCCGGCGATGACATGGGAAATGAGGATGGCGCAGGAACTGGCGCTGGCGGAAAAAGCCCTGGAGGAAGGCAACGACGGCAAAGCCCGCGCATGCGCCAGAAGAGCCGCCGGTGTCGTTATTGCGCAGTATAACGTGACTTATCCGGAAAGAGAACTGAGGGGCTCAACCGCCATCGAGCGACTGCGTTCGACCGCCGCCGACATCAAGCTTCCTGAATCCGTCCGCCAAGCCGCCCGTCGCCTGACAACCAATGTCAACCAAAGGCTCTCGGCTGAATTCACACTGAACCCCGTTCTTGATGCCCGCATTCTGGTTGTGTATTTTTCAAAGGCCATCCAGGAGAAATCCTCCTGACCCTACGGTCAAGACGTTGCAATCGAGTTTGCCCGGGGTTACTTGGATTTTTGAATGGTGCCCTCAATCGAAACAGAGATGGTCGATTCCGAAGAATAATTGATGACGCCCAGCTTGCGCCACGCCCGAATGGTAATGGTGCGCAGGCCATTTTCCTGGCTGATCGGCCATGACCAATTGAACGTTGTAGCGCCGATCCACCGATTCATAAGTGAATTTTCAATCAAGAGATGAATACTATCGGCCGGAGTCGCCGTGCCGCTAATCGTAACCGGTCCGCTGGTTGAGGCAATGTAGGCGCCATTAGATGGGCTCACGAATGTAATGACAGGATTCGCCGTCTGGGTCACGGAGATGGCCACGCTTTTCGTCGCACTCTTTCCGGATTCATTCGTAACCCTCAATGTGACATCATAAGTGCCGGGGGTCGACGGGGCCTCCCAGTGTACAACTGGGCCGGTCAGGTCGGCGTCCATAAAATTCCCGGCTTCCTTGGTCCAGACATACGTCAAATCCTCACCCTGGGGGTCCCTCGCTTCGCCGGTGATGGTGGTTGTTTCGTTCACCGGTACACTGGATGGATTGGCCGTGACGCGATCAATGATGGGTCTCTCCGCGTCGTTGTCCTTGTCGGGACCCAGTTTGCAGGAAACGCCGAGGGCCAGCACAAGGCTGATCCATAGGGTGACAAATCGTGCGTTCATATCATGCCTCTTTCACAGTTCAGAAATGGCTGCCTGCAGTATGCGCTTGGAAGCGCCCTCTTTGATCAAAATAATAACACTAAGGTCGCCCACATTCATACCGGCCGGTATGTCCCACGTCTTCTGGGGCATCTCGTAAATTTCTCCGGCCAGGATTGTGGTGACCGTTTCTTTCGTAAGATGACGGCGAACCGTATACCGGAGGGAGTCTCCCAGAGACTGGACAATCATGTACTCCACTTCCAGATTAGAGATGTCACTGTCGCCAAACCGGACTATCCTGGCATCCATTTGCAGCGTGTTGCCGCTACGAACCACGTCCGGCTGGCAGTACAACTTCACTTTCTTCAAGGTGAGCGTGTCCAGTATCGTCTTGTAACGGGACCGGGCCACTTCCTTGGATGAAGCCCCCTGGATCCAAAGGTGCTTGCCATTGAAGAAGACATGAGGAAAACCTCGACTGACGGAAGCGGGCTTGTACTCGTTGTTGTACCGAAGCGTGTCGTCGGCCCTTGCCAGCGAGTCCCGGTTGGTCTCGTGCCATGGCGCCATGTGGTATTCGAGTATGATCAGCCGGTCCTCGTATTCGGCTTTTAGATCGTACAAGGCGCTCTGCGAATTCCAAACCACGGAAGGCGTTGTATTCAGATTCGTATATCGCACGACGAAATTCTCGGCCACGGCAATTTGTGTCGCTTCGGCTCTTGGGTTTTTGGGGTCATACGCGTTGTCGTGGACCAGATCACCGCAGCCCGCAAGCGCGATGGCAGTCAGAAGCAGAATTGTCCGCACCATAGCCATTCCTAAAATCTGAAGTTCATTTGGATGCCGCCTTGCACGGATGACCCTTGCCACGTCATGGTTGGCAGAATGGAAACCGTCCCATCATCCGCGATCACTTCGAGTTTTGAAGCCCGGTTCTTGAGTAAACAGGTCACATACGCGGCCAACGAAACGGCCGTCAGGGAAGCGACGAAAACACTGCCCTTCTTCCAGCCATCGGCCTTCTTGTAAAGCGAATTGATCTTGTTGAGATCGCGCGACGATTGATATTCGTCTTTTGTTTTCTTGGCCTGATTGAAGGCCACGCCGGTGAGTAGGCCAAGTGACACCGTTGAAACAAAAAAAGGCATCACAGGGGCGCCTTTCAACGCTATCCTGGATAGACGGTGGCCTCCACCCGTCAAACCGAATCCAATGTTGGTGGCCAGAAGGCGGGCCGCCTCCGTACCGTTCTTGGCCGACGGCAGGATCGCCTTCTCGGCCAGGACTTTTCCTGACGACACCTGCATCACCGATACGTCAACCCTTATCTGATCGCCGACTTCCGTTACATCCCCGGTGATCACGTAGTCGGCTCCCAGCAAATCGCCGACTTTGGCCTGTTTGTCCTTGTCATCCGCCAGATCGCTCAGAACAAAATCCTGCTCTTTGATGATGTCCTCGATCCGTTGTCTTTCGACGACGGTCATCGATTTCTTTTGGGCCAATTCCGTCTTGAGCAGGACCGGAAAGGACCTGGAAAATTCGTCCAGGTAGAATTTGCCGGAAGAGTTATTGAAATTCAGAACGGCGACAACCGGACCGGTGGCCTGGGCCATCAATGACGCATGAATGCAAACAACGAGAGCGGGCCCGATAAACCATTTCCTGTTGAACATAATTTTAGCAACCTTGATGCGGTTATTCAGAATGCTGATGAATGAACGAAAGCCAGCGCAGGTAAATCGTTTGCATTTATGGAGAGACCGGTTTATCTTGACGGCCACTTTCTCATATGCCAAACGAGTTCCTGGGCAAAAAATGCTTACAAGTTACTAATTTATCAAGCAATTTCTCGGCATGAAGGAACTCCATCCCGAAGATATCCGACAACTGCAATCGCTTGGCATTTCTGAAGAGAAATTCCGATCGGACCTTCATGCGCTCAGCGTGGGATTCCCGTCGCAGTCTCTCGATCGTTCCTGCACCATCAACGACGGCATTCGCCGCCTGGATGAGAGTCAATTGGTTCACTATGGGGCCATTTTTGATCGGGCGGCGTCGGCCGGGCGCGTGAGCCGGTTCGTCCCCGCCAGCGGAGCGGCGACCCGCATGTTTCAACATGTACTCGCTCTCCTGAACCAACATGCCCGCATCACAGCTCGCGTCCTGGCAGAATCAACCGACGACGCCGTCGCCACCGCGCAATTGGTGAATCGAATCGAACAACTCGCGGTCTATGAAGCCTTGCAGGCCAACTTGGCAGCGGATGGGTTGTCATGGCAAGACTACTACCGGACCGACGACGTGGCGCCTCTGCTTGAACGACTGTTAACCCGGAAAGGGCTGGGACTGGTATCCCGCCCAAAAGCCCTGATTCCGTTTCACCGCTACGAAGACCACAGCCGCACGGCCCTCGAAGAACATGTCGCGGAAGCCGCCGACATCGCTGTCGACCGGCACGGCGTATGTCGGTTGCACATCACGTCCTCGGAGGAACACGTTCCGGCCTTTCTGGAAATCATATCCCGAATGAACCTGGATTATCGTACGAAAGGCATTCATCTCGATATATCTCTGTCAACGCAAAAGACGTCGACCGACACACCCGCCGTATTTGACAACCTGGAACCGGTCCGTGACGACGGGGGCCGATTGGTTTTGCGGCCTGCAGGTCATGGCGCTCTTCTGGCAAACCTCAATGATATCGCCGGCGATATTGTCTTCATCAAGAACATCGACAATGTCGTCCATGATCGGTTGAAGGGGGAGACGATTCGTTACAAGAAGGCCTTGGGAGGTTTATTGGTGGCATTGCAGGAACGTGTTTTTGCATACATCCATTCGCTGGACGAGGGCGCGGATGAGTCGTTGGTGGCCCAGATCGAGGCGTTTTGCCGGAAAGAACTGGGAGCGGTCCCACACCAAGCCCAGACGGCGGCGAGCCGCAAGGATGCGTTGAAGCGGTTACTCGATCGGCCTTTGCGGGTTTGCGGCATGGTCAAAAACCAGGGTGAACCCGGCGGCGGGCCCTTTTGGGTCATATCGCCAGGCGGAGGGGTGACCCTGCAGATTGTCGAAAAATCACAGGTGGATATGGCCGATCCCGAGCAACGGCGGCGGTTCGAGTCTTCCACACACTTCAATCCTGTCGACCTCGTGTGCGCGATGCGGGACTACCGTGGGCGCCCATTCGATCTGTCCCTTTTTGTCGATCCGGCCAGCGGCTTTGTGGCGTCCAAGTCGTACCACGGACGTCCGATCAGGGCGTTGGAGTTGCCCGGGCTATGGAATGGTTCCATGGCCCATTGGAACACGGTCTTTGTGGAGGTTCCCCAAATCACCTTCAATCCCGTCAAAACGATCAACGATCTCCTGCGCCCGGAACACCAACCGTCATAGAGGGAAAAGCCTCATCGCATTGTCATAAACGATTTTCTGTTTTGCATCGTCGCCCAGCGGCAGTGCCAGAAATTCGTCGGCGTTCTTTCGGATATCCTCCACCAGCGGCCCGGGCCAGTCCGTACCAAACAGGACTTTGTCTTTCACTTCCTCCAGTCTCGGAAAATAGTCGGTCAATAATTTCTTTGGCGGGATGGAGGAAATATCCATCAGCAGATTGGGATGCCGGCGCAACAGATAGAAGGCCGTATCCATCCACAATGGACGGCCCCCATGAGCCATGATGATCTTCAATTTTGGAAAATCCACCGCCATGTCGTCCAGGTATATGGGATCTCCATACTTGATGCGCGCCCCGGAAAAAAATGACGTACCCGTGTGCACCATGACGGGAATACCCCACTCTTCACATCGCCGGTACACGATTTCCAGGTTCTTCATCCCATTCAGATAGTCGTTAGGATAGAAAAGCTGATGGGGCGGATGGATCTTGATGGCCCGTATACCGAGATCGTGGATCAACCGATGCATCTCCGCATCCGCATCTTCGACGAATCTCGGGTGTACCGACCCAAACGCAATAAACCGGTCCGGCGCATGGCTTTGGTATTCCGCTGAGAAATCATTGGACGACGCGTCGAACCCCATGAGGTCAGGACTCACATAGTTGATCAAACCGACGCGGGTAATTCCGCCTTCATCCATCAGGCCAATCAAAGCGGATGGGTCCTTCATCAGACGCATCAGGGCATCAAAGTTGTACTTGCCTTGACTCATACGATTGAGAATGGCCGGCTTCAATTGCCACCACGGCTGAATATGAATGTGAATGTCGATAATCCCGGGAGGCGTCATGATCGGTCAACTCGCTGCCCTGGCGGCGGTTTGAGACATGCCGCGGACGGGAAAACTTGTGGTGATGGGAAGCCGAATGGAAAATTCACTGCCCTCCTTTTCGCGGCTTCGAACATCAATCGTACCATGGTGTTTTTGAATGATCCCGAATGTTTCGGCCAGACCGAGGCCGGCGCCTTCACCAACCCGCTTGGTGGTGAAGAACGGATCAAAAATCCTGGCTCGAACTGCCGCGGTCATGCCGACGCCATTGTCGGAAATGGTGACCCGAAGCGCCTTCTGATCCTCCAGGTATTCCGTGCGAATCACGACACGGCCATCCCCGTATTTCAGCAGTCCGCCTTTTTCAGCCGTCATCACGGCGTCCACGGCATTCTCCAGGATATTGATGAAAGCCTGGTTCAGTTCCGCCACGTGGCAGACCATCTTTGGCAATGCCCCAAACTCCGTTTCGATGGGAACGTGCGTCTGCTTGCGCATGAGCAATTCGATCACGATGGAAAGATTCATGTTGAGATCCGTTTCGCGGAGACCCTGGAACTCCGCGCTGCTGAAAAGACGCAGCCGCTTGACGATATTCAGAATCCGGGTGCTGCCCTCGGTGGCGCTCCGAAACATGTCTTCGACATCTTTTTCGACAGAATCATAGTCGACCATACGTTTGAATTTTTCAACGCGGGCCCTTTCAGCGGAGTCGTCGACCTGCGGCACATAGCGTTCATGAAGATACTTCAAGAACAGGAAAAGATGCTGTATGCGTTCATGCAAAAGTTGGAGGTTGGAATGGACAAAGGTCAGAGGGTTGTTGATCTCATGGGCCAGTCCGGCCACCATATTGGCGAGGGAATCCAGTTTGGCCGATTGGACCAGTTGGACCTGGGCGCGCTTGAGTTCATCCATGGTCGATCGTAACTCCTCCGTGCGGGCCTCCACTTTCCGCTCAAGATCCTGTTTTTGACGTTCAAGGGATGTCAATCTCTGGCGAACCAATCCAACCGCCAAGCCGATGATCGCGACCAGAACGACGAGCCGAAACCACCAGCGATTCCAAAACGCCGGATCGATGCGCAAGGCCACGGTGGCCACTTGTGGACTCCAGACTCCGTCGGAATTGGATCCTCTGACCATGAAAACATACTCACCGGGATCGAGATTGGTGTACGTGGCTTCACGCCGGGTTGATGCCGGCGTCCACGAGGAATCAAATCCTTTGAGCGTCCACGAAAAGCTGTTTTGTTCCGGCGCCGTGTATTCCAGACCGACGAACTCAAAACGGAGGTAATTCTGCGAGTACGACAGCGTGAGGCCCCGGTCCGGCCAACCCCGAAAGATGGAATCCGTCGTCTGCACCGTGGTGAGGTGAACCTGAGGCCAAACCGGATTATCGAGGACCTCGTTTGGATTAAAGAAATTCAAGCCGTTCGTACCTCCAAAGAAGATCTCGCCATGCTGGGACCGGTGGTAGGCGGATCGGTTGTATTCCCGTCCCTGCAGGCCGTCCGCGACGCCGTAATTTCGGAATTGCCGCTTTTGGCGGTCAAACCGGCTGAGGCCATTGTCCGTGCTGATCCACAGGATCCCTTCGGCGTCTTCGACGATGCCATAACAGTTGTCGTGGGCCAGACCGTCCGCCTCGGTGAATCGGTCGAACTTCCCTTCCTTTTCATCATACCGGGAGAGGCCTCCGCCTTTGGTGGCCACCCAAATGCTCCCGTCGCGCGACTGCATGACACACGCCACCAGACCAAAACCCACGCTCCGTGGATCGGTGTCACGGAATTCATACTCACGAAGCGGCGTCTCGCGGTCATCTTCCGCCATCAGCAACTGCGTGCCCGTCCCCATCCAGACCCGACCTTTGGAATCCTGAAAAATCGACTGGACGTCCCGACGGTCGGCTGAAATGGTCGTTTCATAGTATCGTGTCACGAGTTTTCGATCGGCCGAAATGATGGCCACGCCGTGGCCTTCCGTCCCGAGCCAAAGCCGGCCCGTGCGGTCTTCCATCACCGCCTGCACGCCGCTGAGGAGGCTGTCGTGACGGAATTCCCTAAAAACCGGTTTCGCCGTATTTTCCACAAAATACAGATGATCGCTCTCTTTACATCCGATCCACAACACGCCTTTGGAGTCCTGAAAGAGAGCCCACACTTTGTTGCTCATGATTGAGCCGCCAGTGGCCGGCGAATATTGGAATCGCCGAACCGAACGAGTCGCGCGGTCGACGCGATTCAGCCCGCCGTATTGCGTGCCAACCCACAGGATCCCCGACTTGTCGACCCAGATGCCCCGAATGAAACTATTGCTGAGCGTGTTGGCTTCCCATTGGTCGTGGCGAAGCAGTCCAAACTTGGTTCGAAATTTCGCAAACTTACTCAACCCAAACGACGCATCACCAAACCACAGAACGCCGGAACGATCCTCGGCCACGGTGAAGACCACATTGCCGGCCAGGCTCTTGGGGTCTTTCCCGTTGGAAACGATATGTCGTTCCGAATGCGTCAACATGTTGATCTGAAAAACCCCGTCGTCAGAGCCAATCCACAGCAGGCTGTCCTGCAACAATGAAATATGAAAGATCGTGACGGCATGGCCTGTGACGGGGCTGAGAGCCCGTGACAACATGGTCACGCCGGCTTTGCCGGACCGCCAATCCCACTGGATGACACCTCCGTCAGGCCCGATGATCCAAATCGAATCGCGGTGCAAGGCCAATTGCTTCCCAAAATAGAATGGAATCGAACTCGTGTCTCTTCTCAGTACAACGGCGGGTTGGCCGGGAATTCGATGGTACAACGTTCTCGAAATTTTGTCCGCCTGGCCGGCCACGGGCATACTTCCCAAGTACCACAATCCGTTTCCACCGTCGGTAACCAGACTGTAGATGATCTCTCCGGCATGGTCGCGCACAAAAACACCCTGACCGGCATCGAACCGGTTCAGACCATCGTGTGTGCCCACCCAGATGTCGCCATCCGCCGTTTCGCAGATGGACTCCACTTGATGGTCGGAAATAGAGGAAGGATTCCCGGGTTCATGAAGGAAGCGCCTGAACGTGAGGCGCCGGGAATCGAAGAGGTTGAGTCCTCGCCCCGTGCCCACCCACAGCCGACCCTCACGATCTTCCATCAAAGCCTGGACAAAATTGGAAGACAGGGATGTACTGTCACCAGGACGGGTTCGAAACCAGGCGAAAGACAATCCGTCGTACCGGTTGAGACCATCCTCGGTACCGATCCACATATACCCGTCATGGTCCTGAAGAATGGCGCGCACGGCGCCATGCGACAGGCCTTGTTCAATGGAAAATCTCTCAAAAGAAAACGCACCCGATTGGGCTGCGGCCGGATTGGTCCAGGCTCCCAACACAAGAACCACAACACGCAGCGCCCAACCCGCGATAGCAAATCCCCTTTTCATCAGGCCTGAAAACCAAACGTATTCTTGGGTTCGCTGGCCTCCTCGATCCGGCCAAACTGCTCTTCATAATGGCGCATGTTCTGTGCCAAAGCGGCGATAACCCGTTTCATATGCCCCGGGCTCATGATGACCCTGGATGTCACCGTACCGGAGGGCGGCGTCACCAGCATGAAATCCAGGATGAATTCCTCTTTCGAGTGGGCGACGACCATGTTGTTGGCGTAAACACCTCCGACCTTGTCCGGTGGAAAGTTGATCTGGATTTCCTGGATTTTCTTCTCGTCAGCCATGCCTTGCTCCAATGGTGTGGGTTTTAATGTGTGACGGCACTCAAAACGTGTTTCACGACGTTGTTTTTTCGCAGATTCTCTTCAGGTTTTCCAGACTTTGGTTTTGCAGGTGGGACCCACCCAGCCTTGCGGCAACGGCCTTCAGAGACCCGAAGAAACCGGAAAAACGGAGTTCTTCTTTGAGGATGGCCTTGGTGGAATACTCGTTTTCTTTCACCATGACAATCTCTCCCGCCAAACCATGTATCGGTCCGCCGTCCACCTCATATATGATAAGGTCGGGCGCTTCCAAACGTACTACACGATAACGGACCTTCAGGTTCTCCGCCCCGCGGCGGGCCTTCGACACCATGCTGTCTATCCAAGGATCGGTTCCCCTGGTGAGGTCCGGATTGGTGGGAAAATCACCATACATGGCGATAAGATGCCAGTCCTGGATATCCTTGGCGCGTTCAAAAACATCCACCTTGGCCGCGGCGATAATCACCGTCGATTCGATACGACACGTATTGGGCAGGAACACGGCGGCCAACAGCGCTGCGGTACCCAGCAACAGACACAAAATCACGATGCGCTTGATGAAACGAAACATGAGAACCCGCTTCTTTGAATGGATATTAGACGGTTGACAACTCAAATACAAGCGTTTTCAGCCGTCACCCTCAGTCGGAAAGCGCCTTGAATTGATCCGTTCATATTCGTATCTTCACGGGTGATTGCCAATACCTGACGCGTGATTCCAAACCTACTTCACACAGGAGCCCTATGGCGGAAGCACTGAGAACTACCCTTGCCAAGGCGTCGGAGACCGCGTCAGCCGACCAGATGATTGAGAAGGGCGAACTGGAAAGCAAAGATACCAGTACGCTTACCCTCAAGAGTTTTGACAAACCCGACCATTTTCTAAATCGGGAACTGAGTTGGCTGGAATTCAACAATCGCGTTTTGGAAGAAGCGCAGGACCCCAACGTCCCCCTCGTGGAACGTATCAAGTTCCTGGCCATTTTCTCGACAAATCTGGATGAGTTTTTCATGGTGCGCGTCGCCGGTGTCCGACGTCAGATCGACGCCAATGTCATGAGCAAGGGTCCCGACGGCATGCGCCCCTTGGAAGTCATGGACGCCATGAACCGGCGTATCCACGATCTCACAGCCCTTCAGCATGATTATTTTCTTGACATGCTGTTGCCACAGCTCAACCGGGAAGGCGTCTTTATTCTGAAGCCGGGTCAATTGTCGGCTGATCAGGTGGCCTATGCCAATGACTATTTCCGGCAGACGGTGATGACGATTCTGACCCCTCTGGCCATCGATCCCAGCCATCCTTTCCCGCACCTCGCCAACCGCGTCATTTGCCTCATGGTCGAAATGCGACCGGTCGCCGAAGGCCGTCTGCCGACAACCAATTTGGCCATCATCCCGATGTCGGTTTCGGCGATTCCAAGGTTCATCCGGTTGCCGTCGCCGGATGGCACGTACCATTTTATTCTCCTGGAAGATCTGATCCGACTCTTCATCGAGGAACTCTTCAAAGGCTATGAGATCAAGAATTGTTATACGATTCGGGTGACCCGCGATTCCGACCTCCAGTATGATGAGGATCCTTCTGAAGATCTTCTGAAAACCATCACGGAATCGTTACGAAACCGGCGCAAAGGTGCGGCCATCCGTATCCAGTATGAGAAGGACCTCTCCGCGGCCTTGCTGAAGCAACTGGTTAATGAACTGGATCTGGCTCCGGAAGACCTCTACCCATCCCGCGGTTTCATAGCGTTTTCGGATCTTTGGAATCTCTACGGGCAACTTGATATGCCGCACCTGAAGGATCCGGCATTCCCACCCCAACCGGTGGCTGAATTTGAAACGGGCACCGATCTCTTCACGGTTATACGCGGCGGCGACGTCATGCTGCATCATCCGTATCAAAGCTTCAGCTACGTCACCCGCTTCATCCAGGAAGCGGCCGAAGATCCCAATGTGCTGGCAATCAAAATGACCTTGTACCGGATTACGGCCAACTCGTCGATCGCCAACGCCCTGCAGTTGGCCGCGGAAAGGGGAAAGCAGGTGGCCGTCCTGGTCGAACTCAAGGCGCGGTTTGACGAGGAATCCAATATTCAATGGGCCAAAAAACTGGAGGACGCCGGCGCCCACGTCATCTATGGCATGGCCGGCCTCAAAACCCATTGCAAAGTGTGCCTGATCGTCCGGCAGGAAGGCGCCAAAATCCGCCGCTATTGCCACCTCGGCACGGGCAACTACAACGACAGGACTTCCCAAACGTACGGCGATCTCGGGCTGTTCACCAGCCACCCACGATTTGGCGAAGACCTGAGCAACCTCTTCAATGTCCTCACCGGATACGCAGCCCCGCCCCGTTTTCACCGCATCAAGATCGCACCAACCGAATTGCGTGACGTTTTTATTTCGCGAATCCGTCGCGAAATATCCCATGTCCGGGATGGCAAATCGGGCCTCATCATCGCCAAAATGAATTCCCTGGTCGACCGCCAGATCATCCTGGAACTCTACCGCGCAAGTCAGGCCGGCGTGCAGATCAAATTCATCATCCGCGGCATATGCTGTTTGAAACCCGGTGTCAAAGGCCTGAGTGAAAATATCGAGGTGGTCAGCATTGTCGACCGGTTCCTGGAACATGCCCGCATTTTCTATTTTCAAAACGACGGCCAACCCGAGTATTTCATGGCCAGCTCCGATTGGATGCCGCGCAACCTTGATCAGCGCATCGAGGTGCTCTTCCCGATCAAGGAACCAAAATACCAGCAAATGCTGTGGAACATACTTCAGACCCAATGGACCGACAATGTCAAAGCTCGGCGCATCATGCCTGATGGCAGTTGTGTGCGGGTGAAAAACGAAAAAAAGAAGATCCGGTCCCAGCAGGTGCTCTACGAACTCGCCGTCAAGAACCAATACTATTGACATCCTCCGCCGCCAGGCGGCGGGAGAATACCGTCAGGCGAGGTTCTCCAGGATTTTCAGATAGTTTTGATAACGCTCATCGCTCAGTTCATTCTGAGCCACGGCGTCCCGAACTTTGCAGCCGGGCTCTTCCGCATGGTTGCAGTGCGGTGACGCGCATTGGTTATTGATCAATCGAAATTCCCGGAAATATTTTTTCAGATCTCGTTTGAGGATGCCATACAGTTCGTACTCACGGATCCCCGGCGTATCGATCACCATGCCCCCGCCTTCCAGCCGGATGGCGCGGACCGCCCGAGTCTCCACATATTCATCGATGACGACATTCTCGTCTTCGGCGACCATCTCATCACCGTCCGGCATTTCGATGGACAGCGCACGGGCTGTGATGGATCGGATCAATTCCGTTTTGCCGCATCCCATGTGGCCGGTGACCACAGTCACCTTGCCCTTCAGAATGGACTTTAGATCATTGATGTATGTCGGGAGAACTGACGAATAATGGAGTATCCGATATCCCATGCGTCGGTACACATCCAACTGATCCATGAAGCTGTTATCATCCGCCAGGTCGATCTTGGTGCAGCATAGGACCGGCTTGAATCCTTTCTTTTCGCAGACGACCAAATGACGATCCAGCCAGTCGGTTCTCAAAACCGGCTCTTTGACGGACACCACAAGAAGGATTTGATTCACGTTGCACGCCTGGACCGTTTCGTTTCGTTGTTCCTTCATGAATGGTGTGATGACGGTATTTTGACGGGGGTCGTACCGGTCGATCACCGCTTTTCCATCCGGGAAAACCATGACTTTGACCTGATCGCCGACATACAACGGACCCTGAGGTTGGAGGCCTTCACGCACGGTACAGGTCATATCCTGTTGATCGACAAAAACCGTGTAACGACCGTGATCGACCACGGCCAGCGTCCCGGAAATGCTCTTGGCACGTGCCGGCAATTTGACGGATTCCCGGCGCTCGGGCTTTCTTTGGTCGCGCACATCCTTACCCGACTTGCGTTCCTGGTCTTTAGTACCACGCTGGTCCTTATGGCGGTGCTTGTTTTGAAACGGATTTCTCCCAGGCCGTGGTTCCGGTTTCTTTTCGGGACGTTTTTCGGCTTGTTTTTGTTTTTCTTTATGAACGTTCTGAGGACGGGACTCCGGCTTATCCTGACGGGTGCCGCCGTCGGTTTTGGGTGGGTTCTTTTTGGCCTCTGTCAGCTTTCGGTTGAGATCGTCGAGGTACTTCTTGGTCCAGTCGTTATTCTCGGCCATGTTAGGATTGTCCTTTAAACTTTGCAAATTCCGCATGCAGCCGGCCATACGTATCTGAAATGTACTCCGGCATGACTTTGATGTCGCCAATGATCGGCATGAAATTCGTGTCGCCATTCCAACGCGGCACGATGTGGAGGTGCACGTGATCGTCGATTCCTGCCCCGGCCACCCTCCCGAGATTCACACCCAGATTGAAACCGTCAGGCCGCATGGATTCGCGCAGAGCCGTGATGCTTTTTTGCGTGGTTTGCATGAAATCCAGCAGGGTTTCCGGCGGCAGAGTGTTAAGATCACCGGCATGCTGGTAGGGAACGACCATGAGATGGCCGTTGTTGTAAGGGTAGAGATTCATGATAACAAAGGAATGACTGGACCGGAAGAGGATCAGGTTTTCTTTGTCATGGTCGGCTTGGGGTTTGAAACAAAAAATGCAGCCCTCCCCTTCACTCTTGTTTTCGGCCTTGATGTACTTCATGCGCCATGGCGCCCACAACTGTTCGGTCAAAACGATCTCCCTGGATTGGTTGGTGCATTGGGGTCTGTCCACATGCCTTTGCGGCGAATAAGATCGATCAGACGGTCATCCGCCACGGCCATGTCAATATTTCGTTCGACAAGTTCCTTTCCAACATACAGGTTGATTTTGCCGGCACCGGACCCCACGTACCCGAAATCGGCGTCGGCCATTTCGCCGGGCCCGTTGACGATGCAGCCCATAATGGCAATCTTGACGCCTTTCAGATGGCCCGTCCTGGCCTTGATGCGCGACGTGACCTCCTGCAGATCAAAGAGCGTCCGTCCACAGGACGGGCAGGATATGAATTCCGTTTTGGAAATGCGCAAACGGGTAGCCTGGAGAATATTGTAATGCAGACGCATGAGAGCGTCCGGTGTTGCCGAATTATCCCGAATGCCGATCGCATCGCCGATACCGTCAAGGAGCAGAGATCCCGCGGCCACGGACGACTGGAACAGCACGGAGCAATCCTTGCAGGCGGATTGATCATACGCCAGCAGGATGGGAGGATTCTGCCCCGCTTCGTGAAGCCTGGCGTCAAGCCATCGGTTTGCTGCGATAACGTGGGGATGATGCACACATAACACGAAGTTCGCAAATCCAATCTGCCGGCACATATCCGACAGGAGGACCCCCAACGTGGCGAGCCTGGACAGTTCAGAATCGGACGGCTCAACAAAATCCGGTACCACACCCATGCGGAGGTCAAAACGCAACGCCTTCTTTTCATGCCGTGCCGTCTCGTTTATCAGGCGTTCAACGTCTTCACGCCAACCCCTTTCTTCCTGACCCGGGAGAGGCATCCATGAAATCATGTCGGCATCGTTCAGGATTTCCGGCATCCACGGCCCGTCGATCATGGCACAAAAGGCGGCCGCCGATCCACCGGTCCGGGCTTCTGAGGCCGCCTCCCGAAAAATTCTCAGATCTTCCGGAGACGAAACCTGGCACGACACTATTTCCGGACACGTGCCGGCTGAGGCAAGATGGACCAGCGCAGATGCCATGGACCCATCATCAAAACGGACCTGATCAACCGTCCACTCCACTCGTACCGCATGAACACCTCCGATGTTGAAGGGTTTCATTTCGACAGTCTGGCTCCAACGGCGCCCGTACGCATAGGGATTTCTGGCATTCTGCCTTTGGCTGGTCCACGGCGCCGCGGGTGAGAATTTGGAATGGGATGACCGATCATACGCGTGGGTAATCTGACGCGCCGCAGGAATCTCATGTACCGAATCTTCGGTTAACGACACGCGTATGGTGTCGCCGATCCCATCCTCAAGCAGGGCGCCGATTCCGATCGCAGACTTTATGCGGGCGTCTTCGCCATCGCCGGCTTCTGTAACTCCAAGGTGAAAAGGATAATCCATTCCGGCTTCCAGCATGCGCGCGGCCAATAACCGGTACGCCGCCACCATCACCTGTGGGTTGGACGATTTCATGGAAAGGACTATGTCATGGAAGTCGTATCGCTCGCACATCCGTACAAACTCAAGCGCGGATTCCACCATGCCGGCGGGCGTGTCACCAAAGCGGTTCATGATTCGGTCGGACAAGGAGCCATGATTCGTTCCTATACGCAGGGCCACGCCATAGGTCTTGCATTTCAATATCAGCGGCTTGAAAAGAGCCTCCACGCGCTCCAATTCTCTTTCATAATCCGCGTCGGAGTAGTCCATCACAACAAATTTTTTCTTGTCCGCGTAGTTCCCGGGATTGATGCGTACCTTTTCGACATGTTCGACAGCCTTCAACGCCGCGTTGGGCGTGAAATGAATATCGGCCACGAGAGGAACCTTAACTCCAAGACGGCGAATTCCGTCGCGAATGGCCTTGAGATTTTCCGCTTCTCGAAGCGAGGGCGCCGTCAGTCGGACTATTTCGCATCCGGCATCGACCAATTCTCGGATCTGTCGGATACTGCCATCCGTGTCCATCGTATTGGTTGTCGTCATGGACTGGATCCGGATAGGATTGGTGCCTCCAATACCGACGTCACCCACGCGGACGACTCGCGTGTGGCGTCGCACACAGGCGAAGTCATGTTCACAATATCGGAGTGTCGGATCGATGCGAACGAGTCGGGTGATCGAGAGCGTATCCGTGACCATTCCTACCGTCTAAGCTTCCTGCCCCGACAAATTGGCGGAGATTCGGTTGATGCCGCTATGCAATTTTTTGAAGACCTTTTCCAGGTTTTCAAGGTCGGCCGTATCTGGCGCCGTCAGGGCCACGTAAAATTCCTGCCCGTCGGTTCTTTCCCAAACGTACTTTCGGGCATGCACCTTCAACAGGCCTTCACCGACAATAATGCTCTTGGAGAAAGGCTCGCTCCATGGCGTTTGGGCGATGGCCACATTCATGGCCTGGATCACATTGCGCAAGGTATCCCCGTCCAAAACGCGGGATCCCACCGTGAGCTTGGGACGCCGGTTGCTGTGATAGATGCCCGAGGCGGCATAGTTGTTATCGTTGATGTGGTACATCAGCAGCATCATCAGGGCGTCGTCGGTCTGTTCGGCCCGTTGCTTGCGACGGTCAAACATTTGCCGGATCACTTCGATCTGGCCTTTGAGTTTGTTGCCGGCGCACACAGGGTGAGACACAAAACACGAACGGCCGCGGCATGTGTCGAGCGGTTCACCGCACAATTGACTACGCCAGTAGTCCACAGTCGATGTCATGCGGGCTATGACGGCATCGCGGCTCAAGGCATGGCCCTGTTCGTCTTTCCCAACGTACAGGATCGCCTCCCATAGAAACTCCTGGATGTCTGAAAGTTCGTACGGAGATGCTCTTTCAATCATGCGGTCAAAATCGGACTTACTGAAGACCGCCTTAATGAGCTGCACTTTGAATTCGCGGCTCAACGTTGTCGTGGACATATGTGCTCCTCTGGTAGCCTGTGTGTGCCGGCCAATGATAAATGGAATACGGATCCAAGCATAAACTAAGTCATTTCCGATTTGGATTGTCGGGTCATCAGATCATAAACCGCGGTCCGGGGATCCTTGTCCTCGAAAATGACACGGTAGACCTGTTCCGTGATGGGCATGTCCACGCCATACTTCTGGCATAACGCCCATGCGGCCCTGGCGGTCTTGACACCTTCCGCCACCATTTTCATGTGTGAAAGGATGTCGTTCAGTTTCTTGCCCTGCCCGAGTTGAATGCCCACCTGACGGTTGCGGCTCAAGTCGCCGGTACACGTCAAGACCAGATCGCCCATACCTGACAAGCCAAGGAATGTCATTTCGTTGGCGCCCATCTTCTTTCCTAACCGGAGGATTTCGGCTACGCCTCTCGTAATCAATGCGGCGCGTGTATTGTGACCGAAACCCAGGCCGTCGCTGATGCCGGCGGCGATGGCGATAACGTTCTTGAGGGCGCTGGCCAATTCCGATCCGACAATGTCGGTAGTGGTATAAACGCGGAATCGATCCGAGGCAAAAATATCCTGGCAATACCGGGCTGTATCCTCGTTTTTGGATGCGATGGTCACCGCGGTTGGATTGCCGGCTGCCACTTCTCTGGCAAAACTTGGCCCGGAAAGGTAAGCCAGCTTGTGATGGTTGGACGCCGGCAAAATGTCTTCCAACAACTGGGACATAGTCAGCAGGGTTTCATTCTCCAGCCCTTTGGTGCAATTAACAATGACGGCGGCGTCGTGGAGATACGAAAGCGCGCTGGTCATGACGGCCCGCGTCGCATGGCTGGGATTGACCTGCAGAACGACCGAACGACCCGTCAGGCATTCCTCCAAAGACGTTGTGGCGTTCACTTTCGGTGGTAATTCGAAACCCGGAAGGTATGTCGCGTTTTCCCGGCTTGTGGTGATCTGCTCAACCACGGAGGCTTCATAAGCCCATATGGTTACCGGATATCCCTTACGTGCCAAGTGAACGGCCATAGCCGTCCCGAAGCTCCCCGCACCAATGATCCCGATTTTAGTTGTCATCATAGCCGTTCTGCTTGACTGCTACTGCCCTTCTTATCAACATCAAAGCATTCTCATAATTTTTGACTTTTTTTCCTTAACTAAAGTGAAAATTAATATAGAAATAATGAATTCATTTCGCAAGCAATTATGCAGCCGGAAAGGACCTATTGGCCTGACCGCTCCCTTCCAACGAACAATCCTCTTGAATATTTGAGAAGTGCAGTATACTTTTCGTCACTATTCAGGCAAGGAGCATTCGAATAATGAATATTTATCTGGAGGCAGGATCTGGATTCAATGGCGGACATGATGTGTATGGCCGTGAAATCGTCGGTTCTGCAGAAACATCCCCCACCATTCGAGCCTGTTGTGAAGAACTGAACCGACACACGGAGGTCTCCGACAAATCGATCCGCGTCATACCGTTGACCGAGACCGCACCTGCCGGAATCAGTGCCGGCGATCTATTGATATCCGTCCACTTCAATTTCTACCGTGATTCTGCCGGAGTCGGATTGCGGGGATATTATCGCAGCACTCATTTATCAAATTCCGAACGTTGCAAGGCCTTGGCGATCACGGTAACGAAGGCCCTCCATGACCACGTTGACATGTACTATCATGGGGTGTTCAATGAAAAATCCCAGCAACACCCCGGGTTGGCGTCGATGAGCAAAAGCAAGGCGGTCTCATGTATTGTTGAATTAGGTTTTGACGAGACATTCAAAGAAAAAGCCGGTGACCTTCAACTTCATCAGAACATAGGTTCAGGTATCGCACGGGGGATTCTGCGCCATTTGAGTGCTTTGCATTGACATGCTTGAGTGAGCCGGTCTTTGACCGAATGCTGTCCCTTCTTGTATAATTGGTGCACAAGAATACGTGACGTAATTCATTGTTTAACAAGCAAAAACACCTTGACAAAGCAAGAGTGATTGCTTATTATTCTTTCAATTATATACGTTTACATTGAATTCTGACTTCTCCATTTTCGTGTGGCAAATTTAGGAGGACATATGCCGTTCGCAAGGAATAGAACTGTTGTCGTTGTGGCCGTCGTCGCGCTGGCCTTGTTGGGCATGACGCAGACCGGTATGGCCCAGATAGGAACAGGTCTGGCAACAGGCAAGTACGGCAGCTTCAACACCTACTCGGCCTATGCCTTGGATCCCGGACACCTCATCGTGTACAATCAGGGTCGAGTATTTGCTTCCGCCGGTCTCAGTGGTAGCCGAAATGTCAATTTGTGGCAGGCTTCCAACAGCATCACGGTTGCCTATGGAATCACGTCTCATTTTGACATCCTCGCATCCATTGGAACCTACCAGGATCTCAACATACGATCCCTGGCAAATGCCAAAGACAAACAGGCGACAACACCGGGTGATATGTATGTCGCGTTGCGTGGAGGCTCTTTCGATTTTTCAGATGGATCCTTTGGCTTGGGTGGAGCCCTGACGCTTCGCGTTCCAACCGGAGGGCAAAACAACATTCCGTTTGAAGTCTACAAGAGCGACGGCGTTGAATTTGGTCTGATGTCCATGGCGTCCTACTATGGCAACGCGTACTACAAGGAACAGGCGATTGTTGTGAATGCCAATCTGGGTTGGTGGAACCACTTGGACAACGGTAGAAGAGTGGCTCCCATTAAGGTCCCCAAGTCGGCCGATTCAGCCTTCAGTGAAGTCAATGCCATGCACTTACAGTATGGTTTGGGCATAATTCTTCCCGTCAGTAAGTTCCAGATCATGCTGGACATGTATGGTGTGGCTTTCTTGCAGGAACCTGCGAAATATGCTTACAGCCGCGAGTCTTTCATGTATGTGACTCCAGGGTTTCGATACAGCGTCAGACCTTGGGTCAATGTGGGGGTCTATACCGACATCCTGCTTTCAGGAACGAAAAACAAGACGGGAGAATCCCAGGCCATTGGGGTAATGAGCCCGGGTACTGGCAAGACTAAGAATTACGCACCATGGCGCCTGGGTGTCGGATTGGGTTTCAACATCCTTCCGGCCAACTTCTCTTCGGGTCCGACCGAGCAGAAGCGAAAGAAACTGCTGGACAAACTTCTGGAAGAAGAAAAAGGCGCCCAGAAGGCCTCCAGCCAGCTGGACAAATTAAAGAGCATCCGTATCAACGCGGAAAAAGAACTTGAGAAAATCCGACTGGAGTTAGAAGGCAACCAGTAATCCAGGCGGATGAAAAAGGTCGAAGCCATTATTCGCCCCTTCAAGCTTGATGATGTCAAGGAGGCGTTGCTTCAGACCGGCGTTAAGGGGATGACGATATCGGAAGTGCGCGGGTTCGGTCGGCAAAAAGGACACACCGAGCTCTATCGCGGGAATGAATACCGGATCGATTTCCTTCCAAAAATAAAGATCGAAATCGTCGTTGAGGACGCCATCCTGGATAATGTGTTGGACGCGATTCTCGATGCCGGAAAAACCAATCAGATCGGAGATGGAAAGATATTCGTGAGTAATCTGGAAGATGTCATACGCATACGAACCGGAGAATCGGGTGAAGAGGCGATCTGATTTTGGAACGCCAATCCGCAAAGTTCGTTTGCGGGTCAGGCGACTCTCCTTTGCGGGAGCTTCCTAGGGATTTTAGCCCCTTTCCAAATTGGAAAGGGGTTTTTTGTTGTCATCATTAGCGCACCACATATTAATATCATAACGTAAGGAGCCAATGAATATGAGCAGCGATCTTGCCAAGGGTGTTCTGGATATGGCAAAAAAGAAAGACGTCAAAGTCGTCGACTTCAAATTCGTGGACCTTGTCGGCGTCTGGCAGCACTTTTCAGTGCCGGTCGGCGAGTTGACGGATGACGTTTTTGAAAATGGACTAGGTTTCGACGGATCCAGTATCCGGGGATGGAAGGCCATCAACGAAAGCGACATGCTCGTAATTCCGGATCCAGCGACCGCTCTTGTTGATCCGTTCCAATTCCCAACCACGCTCAGCCTTGTTTGCGATATTCACGAACCACTGACCAAAGAGCGTTTCCGCCGGTGCCCCCGAGGTATCGCGGCGAATGCTGAGAACTATCTCAAGTCGACCGGGCTGGCCGATACGGCCTATCTGGGGCCGGAGGCGGAATTCTTCATCTTCGATGACGTACGATTTGACCAGACCCAAAACGCTGGTTATTACTACATCGATTCCATAGAAGGTGTGTGGAATCGGGGCAGGGAAGAACACCCAAACCAGGGTTACAAAATCCGGAACAAGGAGGGCTATTTTCCCGTACCGCCGGCCGACCAGTTCCAGAACATGCGCAACGAGATGATCATGATCATGGAGGAATGCGGCCTCAAGGTGGAACGGCATCACCATGAGGTGGCCACGGCGGGTCAGGCCGAAATTGACTACCGATTCAACGCCCTGAAGCGCTGCGGTGATGATATGATGCTTTTCAAATACATCATAAAGAATGTGGCCGCGAAACACGGAAAAACCGCCACATTTATGCCCAAGCCGATTTTTGGCGACAATGGCAGTGGTATGCATGTGCATGTCAGTTTGTGGAAAGCCGGCCAGCCGCTCTTCGCCGGCAATCAATACGCGGGTTTGAGCGAAATGGCCCTGTATTTCATAGGCGGAATTCTCAAGCACACCAAAGCGCTGAATGCCCTGGCCAACCCGACAACGAATTCGTACAAACGCCTGACGCCGGGTTTTGAAGCGCCGGTCAACCTTGCTTACTCTCAGAGCAATCGAAGCGCGGCCGTCCGGATACCCATGTATTCCACCAGTCCAAAATCCAAACGCATCGAATACCGGTGTCCCGATCCTTCCTGCAATCCTTACCTTGCTTTTTCAGCGATTGTGATGGCCGGCGTCGACGGCATTGTGAACAAAATCCATCCCGGCAACCCGCTGGATAAGAACATCTACGATCTGGAACCTGAAGAACTGGCCAAAGTTCCGAGCACCTGTGCGTCATTGGACGAGGCACTAAAGGCCTTGGAAAACGATTACGAGTTTTTGCTCAAGGGCGACGTCTTTTCAGAGGATGTGGTTCAGACGTGGATACAATACAAGCGCGACCATGAGGTCAATGCGTTGCGTCTGCGACCTCATCCATACGAATTTGCCCTGTATTATGACATTTGATAGCATTTCGAGCAGATCTTTAGCCGGAATGGATTTCTCATTCCGGCTTTTTTTTTGACTTTTCAGTCAATTTTCGATACTATTGCTAAATTTTTCAGCCTGTGATCCATAAGGAAAGCCATGATTGAGATTTCCGACATCGAAAACCAACTGGACAGGATTCGCAAGAAAATATCCGAGATGCGGGGGTATCTTTGACATCGAACGACGAGAGACGCGCATTGCTGAGCTTGAGCACCTGAGTACAGCGACGGATTTCTGGAGCGACAATCAGCGGGCCCAGCAAATCATGCAGGAAATTTCTTCCCAACGAGGGTGGGTCGATGGATGGCGCAAGATGGATGCGCAATGCGAAGATCTGAACATGTTATTGGAAATTGCCGAAGAAGAAAGCGATGAAGAATCCCTGGCGTCCATCCACCAGGAACTTCAAGAACTCGACCACGCCCTCTCCCAACTGGAACTGCGGGCTTTCTTCACCAACCCCGAAGACGTCAAGAACGCGATCCTGACCATTCACCCCGGCGCCGGCGGCACGGAATCCCAGGACTGGGCCGAGATGCTGATGCGCTTGTATCAGCGCTGGGCGTCCAAACACGGATTTGGACTGGAAGTACTCGATTTGCTTGACGGGGAAGGCGCCGGTATCAAAAGTGTGACTATGGAAATCACCGGAGAATTTGCCTATGGATTTCTCAAGTGCGAGAGCGGGGTGCACCGACTGGTGCGGATTTCGCCGTTCGATTCCAACGCCCGCCGTCACACATCGTTTGCCAGCGTGTTTGCCATGCCGGAAATGGACGAAACGGAGGCACACATCGACATCAATCCTTCCGATCTCAAATTGGACACCTACCGATCCGGTGGCAAGGGAGGACAGAATGTCAACAAGGTGGAAACGGCTGTGCGCCTGACACACCTGCCAACGGGCATCGTCGTCGCCTGTCAAAGCGAGCGGTCGCAACACAAGAATCGTGAAATTGCTATGCGCTTGCTCATTTCCAAGTTGTATCAATTGCAGAAGAAAGCCGAACGTGAGAAGTTGGACAAGATCGAAGCCAGCAAAACGGACATTGCCTGGGGCAACCAGATTCGATCGTACGTGTTTCACCCTTACAATCTCGTCAAAGACCATCGTACCGACGTCGAAACGAGCAATGTTCAGGCTGTCATGGAGGGTGATATTGACACGTTCATTGAAGCTGTGTTGAAAAGCAAGAGCGCCTGATTCATTCAGTATCACAAAGACCCAATATGATTCCCATATCCATAGATACGCTGATGAAGTACAATGTGGCGGGCCCCCGTTACACAAGCTACCCTACGGCCCCCGATTGGAAAGGCCTTTTTGGTGTAGCTGAATACAACGATGCTCTCCGGTTATTGGCCGAAGCCGATGAGGACAGGCCGATTTCCATCTACGTGCACATCCCGTTCTGTTCTCAACGCTGTCTTTTCTGCGCGTGTAACGTCATCGTCCGCGAAGACCATCGTGACGCAGAACCGTATGTGCAATATCTTATCCGCGAGATCGAAATGGTTCGCCGGCAGGTGGGCCGGCAGAACAAAATTATTCAACTGCATTGGGGCGGAGGTACGCCGACGTTTTTGTCGGTCGAGCAGATCAAACGCATTTACACGACCCTGCAACGTCATTTTGAAATCCTGCCCGATAGCGAAGTGGCCATCGAAATCGACCCTTGTGTGACATCCAATGAACAACTGGAACTCCTCAAAAGTTTAGGGTTCAACCGCGTCAGCATGGGTGTGCAGGATTTCAACGAAGACACACAAAACGCCGTTCGACGGGTACAAGCCGAAGACCTTACGGCCAACATGGTCGACCACTGTCGCAAGATCGGCATTGGCAGCATCAACCTCGATTTGATATACGGATTGCCCTATCAAACGGTCGAGACGTTCTCAGAAACCATACGGCGCATTCTCCAGATTTCCCCGGATCGTGTGGCCCTCTTCAGTTTCGCGCACGTGCCGTGGATCGTTCCGCACCAAAACCTGATGCCGTCGGAACATATGCCGGACGCGCGGCAAAAATTCGAAATTTTCCTGGAAGCCCGGAATGCCTTTGCGCGAAGTGGCTATCGACACATCGGCATGGACCATTTTGCCAAACCCAACGATGCGATGACCAGGGCCCTGGAGCAAAAAAAGCTGCATCGCAATTTCATGGGTTATACACTCAAACCGGCCGACAATCTGATTGGATTGGGTATGACGTCTATTGGATACGTCTCCGAAGCATTTGCACAGAATGAAAAAGTCATCCGCAAGTACTTCCGGCTCATCGATCAGGGGCAACTCCCGGTCGTAAAGGGATACAAACTGAACAACGATGATTTGCGGCGTCAGTTTGTCATCATGTCGCTCATGTGCAACTTTGAAGTCTCGCTCGTGGAGTTCCAGCGGCGCTTCGGAGATTCGTTTCCAGAGTACTTCCGCTCAGAGTTGCCGGACCTGATGCCGTTTGTAGAAGACGGGTTCATCACGATTTCCGAAGAGACCATTTCTGCCACAGAGATCGGCATGCTATTCATCCGCAACATCGCCATGACGTTTGACCGCTTCCTGAGAGAAAAAGAGAAAAAGCAGGAACCCTTGCGCTATTCCAAGACCGTTTGACGACTATTTTTCTCGCCATGCCCTCCGATTTCAAACCACAGGAAGACCGCATTAGATGAAAGCGTATCTTACGGCCCAGCTGCGCCAGGCTTTTGGCAAAATCAACATCGCTCCCCCCGACGACATCGTATTCACAAAGACCAGGGATAAACAATTTGGCGACGTATCTACGAATGTCGCCATGACGCTGGCCAAATCGTTGAAAGCCCATCCGCGTGAATTGGCCTTGCAAATCATCGAGAGTCTCGAACTGGACCCCGATAAGATCATCAAAGCCGAAGTGGCCGGCGGAGGATTCATTAATTTCTTTTACCACGGCCATTACCTGAACGATCAACTCCGAGCCATACTTCAATCCGCCGAAGGGCACGGCAAGCACATGCTCCCCGCGCCCCGCCGCGTGAATGTCGAATTTGTGAGCGCCAATCCGACGGGCCCTTTATCCATCGGCCATGGGCGTCAGGCCGTGCTCGGCGACGTCATTTGCCGCATCCTGTCCAATGCGGGATGCCAGGTCACCCGCGAGTACTATTTCAACAATGCCGGAGCCCAGATGAAACGACTCGGTGAGAGCGTTCGCCTGAGGTACCTTGAGCTTCTGGGAGAAAAGATCGCATTTCCGGACAAACATTATGAAGGCGAGTACCTCATCGAAATCGCACGGTCCATCATGGCTGCCCATGGCGAATCCTGGCGCCACTTTGATTACGTGCCGTTCAAGGATACGGCGGAATCCGTTCTCTTCGCCCAGATCAAGACTGTTTTGCACAGACTGGGACTCGATTTTGATGTTTACTATAACGAGGACACCCTTTATAAGGAGGGTCGGATTGAGCGGATTGTGCAGGCCTTCAAAGAAAGAAGGCTCACCTATGAACAGGAAGGCGCGTTGTGGCTGAAGACATCTCAGATTCAGTATGATTTTGGTTCGCCGCCAGAGAATGACAAAGTGATCGTCAAGGCCACCGGCGAGCCTACGTATCGTTTGCCGGATATGGCTTATCATATCACCAAATTCGAGCGGGGTTTCGACCAGATTGTCGATATTTTCGGCGCCGATCACATTGCCGAATACCCCGACGTTTTGGCCGGACTCCAGGCGCTGGGTTATGATACGTCAAAGATTCGTGTGCTCATTCACCAGTTTGTGACCCTGATGAAGGAAGGGGAAGTATTGAAGATGTCGAAGCGTCTGGCGAATTATGTTACCATCGACGAAATGTTGGACCTCCTGGGCGCGGATGTCCTTCGATATTTTCTCATCATGCGAAGCCACCATTCCCACCTGAATTTTGATCTGGAGCTTGCCCAGAAGCAGACCATGGACAATCCGGCCTACTATGTGCAGAATGCTCATGCCCGCATTTGTTCTATCGAAGCCAAAGCAATTTCCAAAGGACTGAACTTGGCTAATATAGACCAAGCCGATCTTGGCCGATTGAATGCCCGACCGGAGCATGATATCATCAGCAAATTGATGGAATTCCCTGATCTCACCGAGCGATTGGCGCGAACGCTGGAGGCCCACCCTCTTACGACGTACCTGGAGGAACTGGCCGGACTGTATCATCATTACCAGACGGCCGGAAAGAAAGATGACCGCCTGCGCGTGATCACGCCTGATGAAGGTCTGACCTATGCGCGCCTGGCGTTGTGCAGGGCCACCAGACTGACGCTGGCGAACGGACTTCAATTACTGGGAGTGTCTGCTCCGACCTACATGAAACGTCTCGAGGGGGAAACGGAAGACTGACCGTTGCGGCAGATTTTAGGAATCCGGAAGCTTGCTTACGATGACTTTTGCGTGACGGATGACTTTGTCGTTCAGGAAATAGCCCTTCTCATGTTCGTCGATCACCGTGTTCGGTTCGACGTCCGTCCGGACGATTTGCATCAGCGCGTCGTGAAGATTCGGATCCAACAATTTGCCGACGGACTCCATGGCCTGCAGACCCTTTGACTGAAGCACCTTCATCAACTTGCCACTGATGATCTCCAGTCCCTGAATAAACTGTTCGATATGCTTGTCCTCGGTCTGCCATTCGCGTGCCGCTTTTATGCCTCGTTCCATATCGTCAATGACCGGCAGCAACTCCGTGATCATCTTCTCGCCTGCGTTTTGGGTAATCTGGGTGATTTCACGCTGGCTCCGCTTGCGATAATTGTCAAATTCAGCCAGGGTTCTCAGCAATTGGTCATTCAGGATACCCACTTGCTGGCGGAGTGCTTCCAATTCGGTCTGTCCCTTGCCTTCGGGTGCCTCCTCGGATACGACGGGTTCCTGGACCGCGCCGGCCTCCAGTGGCTCGATTGTTTCTGGCATGTCTTCCACGTGATTTGTGTTCTGTTCTTCCATCGTCCTGCCTATGCCGGGTTCAGAGCTTTTCCGAGTAATTGAGCCGTGCGATCCACCAAAGGAATGATCTTGCCATAGGGCATCCGCCGCGGACCCACGACACCCACGACGCCGTACACACCGCCGACACCATAGTGGGCAGTGACAATGCTGACACCGGGGATATCGGTTCCATTCTCGGTTCCGATGGTCACACCAACGCCCGGATTAACGGCCCGGCCGGTGAGGTGGTCCACAAGGCGGTCGCTGTCTTCCAGCATTTGAATAATCCGCATGGCTTCGTTTTGGCCGGCAAAATCCGGCTTTGCCAGAATGTTGCCCGCACCGGCATAATTCAGCGCGTGTCGCCCGTCGAAATTGAACAATAGATCCGATGCATTGAGCAAAAGCCTGACAAATCCTCTTTGGTTGTCTTCAAAACGATGGGGCAGATCCTTGAGACGTGCGTCAATCGTGCGGCGGATTTCCGCCACGGTCAGTCCGCTCAAACGTTCGTTGAGGACACCCCGAATGTCCAACAGGTATTCCCTCGACAGCCGTGCCTGGGCCTCGAGGACGACGGTCTTGAGCACGCCGGTTTTCAACGTCAACTCGATCAGGATGCGCCCGCCGGAAATGTCCAACAAATCGAGCTTTTCCAACACACCAAGATTGAACCGAGGCGACAATATGATGCCGAGTTCATTTGAAATCCTGGCCAATGCACGCGATGTGTAAAACAAAATCTCTTCCACGCCATCCGCTATACCTGTGATACGTTCGCGAACCTGACTGACCGCCGCTTGTATGGCCGCTTCCTCCTCCGCGCTTAGCGTTTCAGGATCCAGCATCGCGTCGACGTACGCCCGATATCCCAGATCCGTCGGTATCCTGCCAGCGGACTTATGCGGATGTCCAAGATATCCTTTTTCCTCCAGGTCGGCCATGATGTTTCGGATTGTGGCCGGGCTGGATTCGAAGGGCAGCTGTTTTGAGAGCAAACGGGAGCCGACAGGCGCACCGCTATGAATGTGGTGACGCACCACGTACTTCAGGACAAGTTTTTCGCGTTCTTCTTGATTCATATTCCAATCCCACAGAGCCTTCGAAATCAATGGCCGCGGGCCTCTATCGATCTTTCATGCCGGCGAAAACATAGCAAAAATCTCCCCGTTTGTCAAGGTATCCCTCCCGATCGGTCATCGCAACCTTTTGGGGGACCATCCGTATGATTCCATCACAGCTTTCACAACTTTGAAAAATGGAGTGGATAACATGACGGAGGAAACGGTCGCCCGGACCTGGCAACGATCCCAACAGGACAGGATGCTCGCCGGCGTCTGCGGAGGATTGGCCGATTATGCTGGAGCATCCTCTACGCTTGTTCGGCTTTTGTGGGTCTGTTTTGTATTTGTGAGTGGCGTCGGCGTCGTGGCTTACGTTGCCGCGATGATTCTGGTACCAAAGGGCCCGGAGGCCACGTTGACCGGGCCTTTTTCAACGGTCCATACGTCACGCTCCGGCGCCAATCAAAGCATGTTTTGGGGCGTTCTTTTGGTTATTTTTGGCTCCGTGTTGTTCCTTGATCAAATGGACATCACCCGGTTTCGTCACGTATGGCATCACTGGCCTGGGGATCTACTGTGGCCGGCTGTTCTCGTACTGACCGGTTTGGTGTTGATCTTTGGAGTATTTCGTCACGACGTCATCGGAGACGGGTTAGGGAAAATGGCAGATCTTTCGGGGTTTCGCAGGAGGTCAGCCGGCAAGAAGATATGGGGAGTGTGCGGCGGCATGGCAGACAAGACGGGCATTGATGTCAATGCGATCCGGGTAGTTTGGGTGGTTCTGACTTTTGCGTCATTTCCAGTCGGAATCTTTTTGTACCTTGTGATCGGCGTATTGACCGGTGATGAACAAGGTCGACGGGTATTCGGTCATTCGGTTACCTCCAAGTCGATGTAATCCCATGAATGCTCTGACCTCCGATCTGGCGCCTACCGGGAGCACACAGCCGGCATCCACCCCTTTCCGCAGATCCACGAAACAGCTTTCGGGCGGATTGTGGTTGATCACGCTGGGGCTGCTTTGGCTCCTGTGGAATTTCAGAACCATACACTGGCCATGGATGGAGTCGTACGGATTCGTGATCGTCGGCGCGGTCTTCCTTTTTCAGACGATCGCCAGCCGCCGATACCGGCTCCTGTTGGGGTCATGGTTTATACTGATCGGTCTTTTTCACATCTTGATATCGTACACCGATTTTCGAATTCGTGAAATATGGCCCGTCTACGTCATTTTGACCGGACTGGCTTTTTTCATACACTTCGCCGCGGACCCTCGCCGCTGGTTCTCCCTGTTGTGTGGTATGTTGGGTGCGGGATTTGGCGCCGTCTACTTGTCCAGAACGCTTTTTCTGCTCCCCCACCATGTCGCCCAGGCACTCCTGTCGTATTGGCCGCTTAGTTTTGTGGCGGCCGGTCTTGTCATGATCGCTGTGGCGCTGTGGCATCAACGAAAGAAATAGACTTGACTATGCCTTAGCGTGGCTTATATTGCTGGCCATGTAAAACCTGATAGGGAAACCAGCCATGATGAGCCTCACCGGCAAGCAGAAACGATTTCTTCGGGGATTGGGCCATTCCATCAAATCGTCGACGATGGTCGGCAAAAGCGGTCTCACAGCCAACACCATCTCATCGGCCAACGAAGCCTTCAACACCCGCGAATTGATCAAGGTCAAGATTCAGGACGGATGTCCGATTGACAAAAACGATGTTGCGGAAGCGATTGCGGAGGCCACAGGTGCGAGTATTGTTCAGATTCTTGGAAACACGATATTATTCTTCAAAAGGGACCATCAAAAGCCGATCATCGAATTGCCCGACTAACCCTCAAGACTCTTTTCTTCTGTTTGAATGATCGTCATGGCTTCGCTGGCATCTTTCGACTCTATCAGCTTCCTGCGAAAGGCGGCTTGATTCAGCAGACGAGAAATCCGCGACAACATCTTGATATGGGCGCTGGACGATTTCTCAGGACCCACGAGCATAAAGACAATTCGAACCGGCTTCCCGTCCAACGCTTCAAAATTGACATCCTGAGGCGTGATACCAAGGGCCACCGCGATGTCGATCACACCGGCCGACTTGCCATGGGGAATGGCAACACTGTTTCCGATGCCGGTGCTCATCATTTGCTCCCGCTCGAGAACCGCCTGCATGATTTTGGCCTTGTCGGCGATCTTGCCGTGAACGTCCAACAGATCAATCAATTCGGTGATGATGTCTCTCTTGGTCGTTCCCACCAATGGAATACGAACCAGATTTTCCGCCAAAACATCTCCGAGTCTCATGGTAGCTCCTACGCCGTAAATTGACACATTTCCCTGAACGCCAGAACCCGGCCATAAATATCATCGTATTTCAGATTTTCGAGCGCGCGGACACTGAAGTCCTGTACACAAAATGACGCCATGGCACTGCCGTAGACCACGGCCCTTCGCATGTTTTCGGCGCTCGTATCGTCGGTCTTTGCCAGGTATCCTACAAAGCCGCCCGCGAAAGTATCCCCGGCGCCGGTTGGATCGTAGACATTCTCCAATGGATAGGCCGGCACAGAAAAGTGCAAGCCATCCGCCACCAACGTCGCTCCATATTCGCCTTTTTTGATTACAATCGCCTTGGGTCCCATCTGGTGTATGGCCTTTGCCGCTTTGACCAGATTCGGCTGATTGGCCAACTGGCGTGCTTCGGAATCATTCAGCACACAAATGTCCACACGTTCCAATGTCCTGCGCAGGGCTTTCTGACTGCCTTCAATCCAGTAATTCATCGTATCCAAAACAACCAGTTTGGGTTGGCGTACCTGCTCCAGGACGTCGAACTGAAGTTCGGGCGCGATATTGCCCAGAAAGACATAACGGGCATCCCGACAGGCCGCCGGAATGATGGGCTTGAAATCCTGGAAAACGTTGAGGTGAGTGTAGATCGTATCCCTCTGATTGAGATCATAGTTGTATCGACCGGCCCACCGGAATGTTTCTCCCGGCACAACTTGCAGGCCGCTGAAATCGACGTGTCGATTCTTCAGAAACTCGATCCGATCCATCGGATAATCGTTACCCACAACTGCCACGAGGTTAACCGGTGAAAAGTAGCTGGCCGATGCGCTGAAATAAGTGGCCGATCCTCCGATTTCTTCCTCGACTTTACCAAACGGCGTTTCCACCGAGTCCAACGCCACTGAACCGACCGCCAAAATGCTCACAATCCGACTCCGTGTTCCACGTGATGATGCCAAAAACGCGATGAATGTAGAAAAGGGCCTCAGTAAAGTCAACAGGATTTCAGAACGTTCTCTGCGGCCTTCAGCGGTCAGACCAACCTGCGTAACCAAGGTTGAGTGCACGCCACATCAGGTGGCGCCACACCGGCGGCCATTTCACCTTGATTCGGATGAACCGGTTTTGTATTTTCAGCCAAAATTTGTTGGAAATGGAATCATGCTGAACCTTACGAAATCCGAAAAACTCTTTGCGGAAGCCAAACAACTCATGCCTGGCGGTGTTAATTCACCGGTACGGGCCTTCTTGTCCGTAGGCGGAACACCTCCGTTCATCAAGAAGGGTGAAGGAGCCATCATCACCGACGAGGATGGCAACCGGTATGTCGATTTCTGCAATTCATGGGGCCCCTTGATATTCGGGCATGCCCACCCTGCGATTCTGAAGGCGATTCGCGAGGCGGCAGAAAACGGCACCAGTTTCGGAACGCCGTGTCAGTACGAAGTGGAACTCGCCCGCCTGATCGTTACGCGTGTCAAACACATTGACATGATCCGTTTTGTCAATTCCGGCACGGAAGCGGTCATGTCCGCGTTGCGACTGGCAAGGGCCTTCACCGGGCGTGACAAAATCGTGAAATTCGAAGGTTGTTATCACGGCCACTCGGATATGATGCTGGTGAACGCCGGTTCGGGTCTGGCCACGTTTGGCATATCCTCATCGCTGGGCGTACCGTCGGAAACGGCGCGCAATACAGCCGTGTTGCCGCTCGATGACGAAACTACCGTGACGCAATTCATGGAGAAGCATGGCAAGGACATTGCCGCCATTGCCATCGAACCGATCCCGGCCAACAACGGACTGCTTATACAGCGATTGGAGTTCCTTAAGACACTCCGGTCATTGTGCGACCGGTTTGGCACGGTCCTTATTTTTGACGAAGTCATTTCAGGATTCCGAGTGCAGTTTGATGGCGCGGCCGGTTATTATGGTATTTTCCCTGACCTGGTCACGTATGGCAAAATCATCGGCGGCGGGCTGCCGGTCGGCGCTTATGCCGGACGTAGAGACCTTATGAAGATGGTAGCGCCGGTCGGCAAAATGTATCAGGCCGGCACGCTGTCCGGAAATCCTCTGGCCATGGCCGCCGGCATTGCCCAGCTTGACATGCTCAAGGATGGCTCGGTGTACCGGAGTCTGGAGGAGAAGGGTCGCCACTTGGAGGAAGCCCTATCGGCCATCGTCCGGAAGCACAATTACCCGATCACGCTTTCGCGGTTCTGCTCCATTTTCTGGTTGTGTTTTGACCGCAAAGCCGTTCGTCGGGCTTCCGACATCGATCCGACCACGATGACGCATTACAAGACCATGCACCGATTCATGCTGGAAAACGGTGTTTACCTGGCGCCGTCGGGCTATGAGGTTGGATTTCTATCCGATGCCCACACCCACGAACACCTGGATACCACGGTGGCCCTGATGGCCAGGGTGTGGAAGGATATTTTTTGACGACGCCGGATACAGGCGCTGCCGATCGCCGGTCCAGGCCGGTCAAACGGTCGTTTATCATTTTTTCGATCATCGTGACGGTATTGATGGCGCAGATCGTTTGGTGGATCTATTACCAGATCAGCCAAAACAAGGCTGTCTATCAACTTCACCAGAGTGCGCTGGTCATCCGTGTCCGGCACGTCGTGGACGAAATCAATCGCGAGTCCGAGTCCCGCCTTATTGCCTTTACCGAATCCAATCGACTTCATGCGGATTACCGGCATGGTCTTAAAGGCGATGCCATTCCGCCACCCCTGCGCCAGGAAAATTTCAGTACGTTCTATTGTTTCGGGGACACGACGTACTACAAGGATCCGACCGGTATCGTCATTTCGTCCGTTGTGGACTGGAAGCGGCTTCGCCACTGGCTCGCTGAGAGGTTTCCAGACCTGGTTGTGGAATCCCTTCCACAAACACGGAACGAACCCTATCAATACGGTCCGGCCCGGGTCTTGCGTCTCCCCATCCTTGTGCGTCCAAGAACCGAACTCATCGAAGCCATGATCGAACGAACGGATCGGAAGACGATCATGTTCACGTCGGAGGGCGCGTTCTTCACTCTGATGGTGCTGGCCGGCGTTTATCTTATGTACATCACCTTGAGAAAAGACTTGCTCCTCGAATCCCAGCAGAAGAATTTCATCCTGAGTATAACTCACGAACTCAAGTCGCCTTTGGCGGCCATCAAACTCTATCTTCAAACGTTGCTCCAAAAGAATGTGCCGGCTGAAAAAAGCCAACAATTTCTCCGTCACTCCATGCAGGACGTTGAACGGCTGGAACGACTGGTTGAGAACGTGCTCGAGGCGGCCCGTATGGACCGCAATGAATATCATTACACGATGACCGACGTCGATCTGACCGGTACGGTCCGCCGATGCCTTTTGCGCGTCGCCCAATATCAAGACGAGGAGGAAGTGGATGTGCAGACGAATATCACCGAGGGGATTACCGTCCGGGGTGATGAGCATGCGCTTATTTCGGTTTTCGACAACCTGATCGAAAATGCCGTCAAATATTCCACGGCGCCAAAACAGATCCGTGTCAGCCTTGTGATCGACAAAACCGACGCTGTTTTCGAGATCGCCGACAACGGGGCGGGCATTGCCGCCGGGGATTTACCCCACCTGTTTGACCGGTTTTACCGGTCGGGCAATGAGATGACTCGGACGGCCAAGGGCACAGGCATCGGGCTCTGGATTGTCGCGCAGGTTGTCCGGAAACATGGCGGCCAGGTCTCCGCCCACAGCAGCGGCCTCGAACAAGGCGCCAGCTTCACCGTGCGTTTTCCGTTATTCTACAACCGCAAGGGATAAACCATGCATCGCCTCTTACTCGTGGAAGATGAAAAGAACATCGCGGAATCGCTCGTATTTAATCTTGAGGGCGACTACGCCGTGGATTGGGCATCCACCGGGGAGGACGCCCTGCGACTCTGGAGTACAACTCCGTACGATCTGATCATTCTGGACGTCATGTTGCCGAAACTCAGCGGTTATGACGTGTGCGAGACCATTCGCAAAAAGGACACGCGGACGCCGATCCTTTTCCTGACGGCCAAAAATCAGGCCCAGGACCGAATCGAAGGTCTCAAGTTGGGTGCAGACGACTATCTTGGCAAGCCCTTCAGTTTGGATGAATTTCTTCTGCGGGTCAGGGCCCTACTCCGGCGTACCGGCCAAGCCGCTCCGGCGGGCAAGTTGGACGACACGTACGCCTTTGGCGACAACCGCATTGACTTCAAGAATTACGAAGCACAAACCGGCGACCGGACGATTCCACTGACCAAGAAAGAGTGTCTGTTGATGAAGCTGCTGATCGAACAGGAAGGGCAGGTGGTCACGCGCGAGGATATTCTCAGTAAAGTCTGGGGTTATGACACGCTGCCATCGACCAGGACCATTGATAATTTCATCGTGCGATTGCGCGGCTATTTTGAACCGGATCCGAAAGAACCGGTATTCATCCATTCCATTCGCGGCGTTGGCTACAAATTTACCAACCCGAAACCATAGCAGGGAGGTTATTCTATTGTCATCTCCTCAACGATCCTATTTGCTTACCGAGGCAGCTTTCGGACGTCCCACCGATCGTCCGCCGGTGTGGCTCATGCGACAGGCGGGACGGTACCTGAAAGAGTACCGTGACGTGCGTGCCAAAACGACGTTTCTGGGTCTCTGCAAGAATCCCGATCTGGCAACCGAAGTGACCATCCAGCCGGTTGATTTGATCGGCGTCGATGCGGCCATCATTTTTTCTGATATCCTGATTCCCTTGGAGGCCATGGGATTGCAGGTTGATTTCACGGAGGCCGGACCGGTCATCGGCAATCCGGTGCGCTCCATGGATGATGTCAACCGGCTTGTGATCCCAGCCGCTGAAGAGAAGACCCCTTTTGTCATGCAGATCATCCGACAGGTCCGTGGGCACCTTGAGCACCGGGTGCCTACCATTGGATTCTCCGGATCGCCATTTACGCTTATGTCGTACGCGGTGGACGGCGGCAAGGCCAGCGAACTCAAGTCAACGAAGCGTCTGCTGATGGCCGATCCGGGGGTGGCGCACGCCCTGCTTCAGAAGATTGCCGATACGGTGGTGGATTACGCCAATGCGCAAATCCGCGCCGGCGCCCAGGCTTTCCAACTCTTTGACACCTGGGCCGGACTGCTGTCAGAGCGGGACTACCAGGAATTTGCCTTTCGATGGATGGCCTATGTCATCGATCGGATTGACCGGCGTGGGGTGCCGATCATCGCCTTTGTAAAGGGTGGCGCTCCCTATTTGGACATAATCCGGCAATCCAGAGCCGATGTGGTGAGCATCGATTGGACCATCGACCTTCTCCGAGCCAAACACATGGTTGGTCCATCCTGCGCCGTGCAGGGCAATCTCGATCCATATGTGTTGTATGCGCCGACGGATGTCATCCGTACGCGGGCTCTGGCTATTCTGGAAAGCATGCGCTTCGAAACCGGCTTTATTTTCAACCTGGGCCATGGCGTATTGCCGGACATCCCGGCCGACCATGTCCGATTCCTGGTGGACACGATTCGTTCATTTCAACGATGAGGTCAAACATGAAACCGTTCGCTTGGATTTTTCTTGGCATGCTCTTCACCGGCTGCCTTGGTGTTCAAAAAAAAGTCTATGTATTCAGACTTGATCAGCCGATTGACCATCGCAAGGGCGGTGCTGCAAAGGCCGGAATGACCCAGTCGGGTTCAGCGACGATCACGTACGTCAACATCTTTTCCATCGATGACAACCAACGCGACGTCACGTTCAAGGATTTCGGCGAATTGGTCAGCGACTATCTTGACGGCGA
>CAZJBS010000028.1:0-19713 GCA_964544475.1 uncultured Bacteroidota bacterium
CTTTATGATCATGTTTTGGGCATGAGCCTGCGTCGCCCAGGCTTCGCTGCCATAGTAACACTTTTGCCTATAAGTGCGAATGGCTTTTGACGCTATTTGCGAATTTAGGCGAGGTTTTATCGGCAGGGCAGCACCCCCGCCTTTCAGGAAATTTTGCGCGCTATTTGCGAATATCAGAACTCGGATCCTGTCCTACATATCTCGGTCTTTGCCAGTCGTTTGTTGCCTTCGAATACGATCTTTGCACCGTGCGTGAGCTGGAAATATTCATTCAGGTGCTTGATCGGTGATACGATCTGTCCGTCCCAAAATTCGTTCGTATTATCGACGTGAGGATAAAGACGTATAAACTTCGTTTTCCCGTAGCTGGATTCAAAATCTGACTGATCGCGCATCATGGTCATCAAATCAGCGTACTCGGTATCACTTAAGCAATCGAAATCTAACGCTACCTTCACCCACCACCCTCTCACATAACGATACCTAGAGCCATCAATTGCTGTCTGAATAAAGTCATCAGGCGTGAACTCCGGCTCACATACGACCGGATACTCAAACGTCCGCTCAAGAAGACTCGAGCCAGAATTACTGCGAAGCTGAAGCTTTGGTTTGCCTTTGCCGTAGAGCATTTTATATAGTCCCTACTTGGCTGGTCCACCCGCGAATTGTCGTTTCCTGCTTTTCAATGTCAATAGATATGCGGCGTGGATACAGGCGCAATGGAATCGACCCAACAGCGAGTTTCATATTAAACTGATAGACCGTCCACATGTTGTAACCGATACCTCGCAGTCGCACGTTTGATATGTAGAACATAGTGAGAATACGATACCATTCGATCCATGTTATGTATTCTCCTTGTGCGTCATACGGGGCTCCGTCGTTGTTGTTGAATTCTACCCATAAGCCACCCTCAGTCTGACATTTTGCCAAATTGATAAACACATAGAACGTGTCTGAATCGTTACGAACACGGAAGTCTGCTTTAGCGTTAGTATCCTTACGACCCATATACCAGATGTGCGGTTGAATTTGTTCGACAAATGCGGCGTTGAGCAGTTGACCGTCTGATCCAACAGTTAGATAAATACTACCACCAACGCTCTTTCCGTGCTTGTCTGCATAGCCGCGATCATCGACAGTCTCAAGTCGCGGCATGTAGATCGCCTTTGGAAGAGTATCTTTCTCAATCTCCACCTTCAGCACCTCTGCGTCTGCTATCGTGGTAGGCGACGGATAAAATCGCGTGCTTGGGCATACAAATGATTCTCTCTTTTCGTTGAAGCCGTACATGAACCGGAATGCGCTCATAGATTGTTTGATGAAGTCTGCTACAGTCTTGACTGTCAGATGTATGTCATGTGAATCTTCCATTCCAAACAGGCAATCTCTAAGTTGATCTGATACGTAGAGATCTTCGAAGTACTTGAAATTCGTTTGGCCTTGGCCACGCACAGCGAGACCTGTAAGGGTATCTGTTCCATGATCAATGGCGTCAGCCGCTCCGGTGCCATTGGCAGTCTTGAGTATTTGAAATACCTTCTCGCAGAGCGCGACGAACGTCCAATCACCATCCGGGTTACCTCCCTGTGTTTCATCAATGCCCAGCGGATTCAGCGGTCCAGTCGAGTCCCGAAATGCGAATAGACTGCCAGGATAAACGTCCAATCGCAGGGGCACAACAAGCAACCCGTCAGAGCTTGTCCATTTTACACCGTCTTTGTCTATCGACATCGGATACATCAGAGTCGTGCCTTTGTAGATGTACGCATACGACAGCCCCCCACCCACGCCAAGAGACATTTGGTGTAGTAGAAGAACGTTGGCCGTATCTTTGACGACGTCGAGCAGGGTGATCGACATTGTCGGGATGGAGAATTCCCACGACGAGTCGTTGAACTCATACGTGATTTCACCCAGCTTCACCAAACTCGCACAGCATGCAAGATCAGTATATTGCTGTGAGCCGACCTCATCGATGAAGTGTATTTCCCATTGATCGAGCGTGCCATTCACCCGATCGAATACCTTGAATGGGATTTTGATACGGTTCGACATTCTTTAGAGCGATATTCTCCTTCGCCTGTTACTTTCGATCTCCTGTCTCTCAAACACCGCCTTATCATTCAAGTCCCCAGCAAACACCGGACGGTTGTTCTCGATCGCGTTTCTGATATCGAGAGACATGACCTTCACGGCCCTCTCGATTCTGTCCGTGTCCACTGTGGCTTGAGATATCTGATTGATCACGCTTGTCGAGGGCATGGGCACAAGGGGCCCGCCGCGCACCGCGGACACTATGTCCTTGACGAACGTATTGAAATCCGGAACCGGTGCGATGATCTCGGGGCCGTCCTCTCCGACCAACGTGATCATCGGGTCGTTTACGACAGTGCCTTTGGCTGATCCGAATAGTTTCCCAATGAACCCAAGGGCCCCGCCTCCGGTCGAGATATTGAAAAGTGCAAGTATCATCTGTTTTAGACCAGAAGCAGCAAGCATGCGTATGAGATCGTTAATAAATCCACGCCAATTCATCCTTCCGCGCTCGGTCGCCTGCAAAAATGCGCTCTCAATCGTATTCGCAGTATAATTCCCAAACGCATCGGACATTCGCTTCTCTTCTTCGAGCGAAGTCTGGCCTCGCTGAATGCTCTGATTATGGGCGGCTTCTTCTACACGCTGCTCAGCCTCTTTCTCGGCCTTGAATATTTCAAGCTTGGCGTCAGCCGCATTCTTCTCTCTCTCAACATCCGGGTCTATCGGAACAGGAGGCAGTCCAGCTTTTGGTACACGCCGGAGCTTCTCACCTTCGATGACTTCTCGGAGTTTTAGGAGATACTCCTGCAGCGCTTTGGACTGATCCTTCGTCTTCTCGGTTGTGTCAATGATGACAGGAGTTCCTTTTGTATGCGCCTCGTAGTAATCCTGCGCGAGACGCGTGCCGATCTGCATCCTTGTCTCTTGATCTTTCTCCGTCTCGGACAATGAATCGAGTGAGGATTGAAACGCCATAACGTACCAACCGGCGGGCGTGAAGTATTTGTATGCGAATTTGATCCACTCAGGAATTTCGATACTACCGATCTTTTCGACGACGACGGCCAGCTTATCGAGGTTATCCGTGAGCGTTTTCAGAGCCGAGACGCCGTCTTCTGAATGAGTAAACAGTTTACCAATAGCCTCGGTAAGTCCATCATAGGCAGTGGAAAGTTTTCCTGTCTGAACGTCCCAATCATTCATGCGTTCCACGGCTTTGTCGGCAATAATCAGGTGTTCTTCCGCAACCCCATTCATCACGGCTAGACGGAGGGCCGCGTTGTTGCGCACGCTCGCCAGATCCATCTCCTCGACCCCTTGCTCTTTGAGTACCTGCGTGATCTTGGCCCCAAGGCCGATGGCGGTGAGCTGACGTGCATTTCCGTTTTTGATCGCCTCAGTTGCGAGATTTAGCGAATCTCCGAGATCGCGTGCGCCCTTGCCGTTTACGAGTGCGAGATCGCGAAACTGCTTAAGTAATGTCACAGACTCCGACAGCCCAAAACCGGCCTGCAATAGATTTCTGAGTGACTGCAATGCCTCGGCCTGATCGAGAAGTCCGTCCTGTGTCAGATCTGTAACCGCACTCAGAAGGGTTGCTTGGGAAATTCCGTACCGCTCGGCCGCGGCGGAGGCCGACGCCAACGCTCTGTCGTATTCGACCGCCTCCTCGATACCGTGACTGATCGCCTGCGATACGCCGCTGATGACGCGTTCAAGTGCAAAGTAGCCCAACGCCATACGACCAAGTGACGTGACGAGAGTGTCCGTCGTTGATATCGTCGTCTTTTTCGTCGTATTGAGACGGTTCATGCTGGCATTGAGACGATCGATGGCTTCATCAGACAGATCGGCCGTCGTGATGAATTCCTTCCCGTCAAGGACCAGCTTGAATTTTATCTGTTCGCTCATTTGTCTCTCGACTTCTTCAGAAGGTGGATGCGTTTGAGAAGAATGTGCATCGGCGTTTTGGCGACGGCCTGGTAGCGTGTGACGTCATAGTCGGCATTGGCGAGTATGAAAGCCTCCCAATCCGGTTTGGACGGTTTGCTCATTTCGCGGATGGCCCTGGCGTATTTATCGATTTCATCGTTTCGAACGCCTGCTTCATCGTCGATAAGACGGCAAAGACATTCAAGACGTCGTTTAAAGAAAAAAAATCCGCGATCATCTCCAGGAGCAGCTTCGGCGCGATCGTCTTGAAGTCGTCATAGGTCAGCATCTGGCGGCCTCGATAGTCGCATGTTTCATACGTGTCCGGATCGATGAGTATCGCATTGATCAGAGCTTCGACCAGGTCGCGACGTTCAAAATCCAGGTAATTTACATACTCGATCACGACGCTCAGATCGAGCGTATCGCCGGACGCTTCGAGTTTCGATTTTACATGTACGGCGCAAACATCCTGTATCTTCGCGAGTATCGTCGTCACCCGGATGACCTGCAGGGGCGACATCGGTCTCTGCAGGACGCGCTTGCCATTGATCGTGTAGATGCGGTCTTGAATCAGTGCGGTCACGTCGTGGTCTTCAGTTTGCTTTTTTCGTGCAGTCATACATTCCTCTCGTTTATATGATTTCTGTCGCATACCTGACATCGTAGATGTAATTGAGCAGCGTCGGCGCGGATCCGCCCTCGTCTTTTCTGAAGAGTCCAAAGTGATAACCGTCATCATCATGTTGTACGGCTTGGGACAGCAGAAGTTCGTCATTCATGTAGAAACACAGCACATCGCTTCGAAGCGACAGGCGAAACTCATACATAGTCGCGCCAAGCGTAAGCGCAGGAAGTAGATCGTTTGAGATCGTATTGAATTCTTCAGTTTCCCGATCAACAATTTCGACATAAAGTCGAGTTTTTAGATTGACCGGTGTGCTATCGCAGAAGAAACTGAGTACATATGACACCGATCCGGAAGGATCGCCTGCATTTCGAGACGTGATATGGATGCCGATCCTTCCCCCGGCATTGGCTTCGTTGTTCCGGAAGACCTTCTTGAATTTCAGATCGAACGCATTGGCGTAGGCTGCAAAACCCTGCGGTGCGACGCCGGAAACAGGGTCGTAGATGGTGAACTCGTTATTCAATCTGATATGCGGCAAGGAATTATCGAATCCAGCCCAGGCATCGTCGAGATCGCCGGTCGTGAATTCATTTGGGAATGACGTTGCGATGACAAGCGTCTGATCCGGCTGATACTGAGTCAGGAGATTGATGCTGAATTCTTGCAACGACCGCTTGTAGAGGTCATTGTAGCTCTTGATGTAACCGGTGATCACAATCGGTATCGGCGACGCATTATCGAACGATTGTATGGCGTCTCCATCCACTGCCACATTCATGTTTCTGAAATAAAAATTCTTTGGAGACAATTCTGCTTCTGAAAACAGCACATCCGCAAGTTTGCCGCGCAGAGACTCGAGCGTCGCGATCACATCCGTCGACGCGCTTTGCATGATGCGCGCCTTGATCTGGACCTTGGTGCGGTACGGCAAAACCTGAAGCTTGTCGATGCGCTCGGACACGGGCGTCAGCGTCACCTGGATGTCCTTGCCGGTGTGACCGAGATCAACGAGCGTACCACCAACGGCCGTCTCCCTTACATACAGGGAAAACGGCCCATTGATGATGTCTTCGTAGCGTTTGCGGTGTGTGACAGCGATGGTCGGCATATGCTATGATATCGTCTGCACTTCCGCGATCGTATTGCTCTTGCGTTCGAATACGCACGGGATTTTGATGAGCTTTTCCTCATCCATCTCGGCGGCAAGGCCATGGCTGAGCGTCATGCCTTTGTAGGCCAGCGTTTTTTCTCCGGTAAATCGCACGATCACCTTCTTGTTTCGGAAGCCTTCGAGCGTCGTGAACGTGTTGGCCGCGAACTGTGCGAGGTTGACTTCGATCTTCCACTTGAAACCGAGATGTTTTGGTGAGCCGTCTTCTAACGGCTCGGACATTAGAGGCTCAGCCGCGATCTTGGAGCCGTTCATGACGTATCCTACGGTCTCGTACGTCGGCGTTACGACATCCTCGGCGATTTCGACGATCGCGCCTTGAGCGATGACTTCGGTGAGTGATTTTGTGATTGCCATTCTGTTACCTTTCTTCTATGACTTGTCGCTTGGGTTGATGACAAATTCAGCGTTGCGGAAGACCGTCCTTCCGTTCCACACTATTTCGAGTTTGATCTTGCCTTCAGCGTCGGCGATCCCGTATTGATCCCCGGTGACCGGTATGTAGGCGAGCCCGCGCGTCGGGCTGCCTTCCGTTTGGTTGGGATCCACCGTGCCGTCGATCTTCTTCGTGAAATCACCATTTACGATCGCGTAGATCGACGTGCCGGTCAGGTCCATCATCTCGCCGGTCTTCTTGTTCTTGAATATTTTGACGGTAAGTGAGAATGTATCGTTCTTGTATATCATTACGAGACCTCGATTTCGACTTCGATGTTGTCATTCGCGAGATCAACCGCGATCTCGTTTGAATCTATTTCTGCAATAAGATCACCTGTAATGTTGATGCGTTCGTATTGAATAGACGGGTTGTCCTGGACAACGCCGTGTGTTCCAAGCGCCCAGCTCATTCACGCACCATTGTTTGAGTCTGACGAAGCAGGGATGCATAGGTGTCCGTGATCGTATATTCAGCAATTTGTCCTGTTGCTCCGGCGGCCAGCGCGTTGGCTTTCGTATCATAGATACGCATGCGAATAGAAGTCACATTGCCGTCACTGTTATAGACTGGATTGTCCCATATCACGTTTTCTCCCAGCAGACCAAGCGCACGGAGAAATATTTGTCCCATGCTGTTGGCGTCAGTCGCGATAAGATCTCGTGTGAAGTCCCATATGTCTTTTGCTGTTGTTTCTGAATTGACAAGCAATGGAACAGGTAATCCTCGATCCCATATTGTCAGATCGCCTGTGCGGAGGCCGCGCTGGCGTATTTGTAGATCGCCGACGTAAAGATCATGATATGAATTCGCTATCGAATTGCCGCGCCACTCGAGTGACAAAGTCACTGTGCCATTCTTCGGAGGCACAGCAATCAATGAAACGGATTGCTCCGTTAATACATCCGGAATGAGAACCCGGGTCACGCTGTCGACGTCGCCATTAAGTCCTGCACCAATCAATTTCCCATATAGCCGGCCGCCGCTCATCGAGGCGGTGCGAAGCACGCGGAAAGTCAGTCCGAAAGATTCGCCAGCCACAGCGGCAATCTGCCAGGTGCGATCTTCACCGTACGCGAAATTGAACCTGATCTTGCGGGCGTTTTTACCTGCGATCGTCTGGGTATCGGAGTATCCGACGCCGCACAGTTCGGACGACCAGGCATACAAGGACTGCATCTGATCGTTCGAGCTGAAAACCTGATTTTGATTCGATCCGTTCAGACGCTGAAATTTATACACCGTGAGCGGCCCGAACAAGTTACCGATCAACGTTGGGTCATATGCGTAGCAATCAATGAATGACGCCTCGGTCTGGTAGTTTGAGAGCGTGGAAGATAGGCCAAAGCTCCGCACAAGTGCCATCTGCTGATTGTAGAATCCAGCCCTGCAGCCTTCAACCCACGTGCCTTTACCCGCTACCGCAAAATTATTTGAGTATGTCGAAAAGCCTTTGTTGCCCCACGCATCACAGTCGTAAAGCTCGCAATAGTCGTATCCGACGATAATGCCACTCTGCGATGTGCCGGCAACATTAAATCCGTATGCTTTACAAGAACGCATGATGTGCGAGGCCCACGGCGCTGTGAACGTCTGCGCACAGCAGTTATCGTAAAAACCGCACGTGAATGGCGCTCCGGCGGACCAGGTCCAAAAGACTTTGCTCGATGGGCTTGTGCAATTTATGAATCCCATGATCGATGCATTCGCGTCGCCGTTGTGCCACAAACGCCCGCTGTGGTCGAAAGAACATCCTTCAAATAGTCCTACATTGCCCAGCGAGACGACCCATGCCGACGTGCTGTTCGTTGTTCCGGATCCGATCAGTGATTTGAATTCAACGCAAGAGTCATTCGATGCGATCATGAGCCAATTGCCGGCGTAAGGACCATCGGCCCATACCGCGGCGCCACCGCACGCAGTCTGCCACGCGCGATTGTTTGTATCCGCTCCATTGACTGTGAAGTTGCGACTGTGGAAGATTGCCATCGTTTGTCGGGGCGGGGATCCAGCTGGTTGCTGCAGATGCGTATACGTCAAATTTCCGTTTAACGTCACGGTCTTGGTCGACGGATTGTACGATTGCACGGTTATGATTTCCTGTTCCCACGTCCCCGTTCCTGATTGCGTTGTTGTTAACGTGAGCACGTCGCCGGCCTTGACATTCATGTCCTTAGCAAGTACGACTTGTGCTTGGCCGGCGTTGGCATCTGATGCGAGCAAGCAATAGTGGTTTCTCCAGTTTGACTGGTCTGTGCACCGCCAAGGATTGCCATGTCGTTCGAGACGATTCCCAAGCACATAGCCGATGCCCAAATTCGATTTGTCTGCAATGATAATGTTTGGCGATCGATAGCCGTCGTGGTTCGTACCGCTTGTGGCGTTACGTGTATGTGTCATCGCGAACGAATCAACCGTGATAGGACTGACCGTGTGCGTATAGACGAAATTGGTCGTGAACGTGATTTCCAGCGTGGCGGGATTGTACGACTGCACGGTCATGTATTCGTGCTCATACTCATTGTCGCCGCGCACGAAGATTTGGTCGCCCGCTTGTGGAGTGTAGTAGTCCGGCGATAATTTCCGAACCCATCCATCATACATCTGCGATAGCAGCGTCAGTGTGTTTTGTCCGGCGTTCACCGTCGATGCGACCCACATCCAATACCGACGGTATTGAACCATGCACCGCATACCCCAACTGATCTGTGGCACAAAGCCGCTTTGATATATTTCTCCGCGTAGTGTGACTGATCGACTTGCTGTGAGGACTGAACCTTTCAAAATGTACGCGCCGGAGTCCACGATCATACATACTTTCGTTGTCGCGGTGCCTGTATCGCCAAAGTCCAAATTGCTATCTGCTGTTTCCTGCACCGTGTGGCATACAATAATTTCATAATCGCCATTGGCGGATGTTGGACACACAGCTGATGGATTGCTATTCACAACGCGCACTCCGTAGGTCGATGTTGTCGCACCGGCTCGAAGTAGAAACGTACCACCGGCATCCGTTCCGCTAATCCGGATTCGCCAGGTCGATCCGGTTGTGTTGCCGTAAACGTATGGCACCGTCCAGGCGACGAAAAACCATTTGTATCGTTTGAGCCCATCAGCGCTCGGGTTGATCGTCTTGGATGCCCGAACATTGGTGCCTTCCATCAACTCGACCGTCACGGTTTGGGATAGTGTCAAGCCGTCGATGGGCATAATCAGAACACCTACGGATTGATCGGCAGCATTGTTTGGGGTGAAGTAGTCGCTATACCGCGTCGTGGCCGTCGTGACGGCGTAGTTCGTCGTTGCGTGCAGAATCGAGGTCGTGTTGTTATTGGCAATACGCCAGATCGCCGCGTCGTTGCGGTTGCCGTCTGCAATAGTAATTAGGCGTGCATTCGCTGGCATATCAGCTCAATTTTGATGCAATGAATTCGTACTGTTCAAGTTTATCGGCAAGACCGTCTCGTACAAATGCCACGTAGGCACGGTCTTTCTTCTCAAGTTGCGCAAGTCTGTCCCTGCATGAGACCATCTCGTCCAATTCCTCCTGAGACAGCGGTTCAGATTGCTGCTTCAGAAACGTGAACTCCGACGCGAATTCAGCTCGCGACGCAAACGAACAAACCGGCTCATAGTCGTTTGTGAAGCAGACAACACGACCATTAGCTTTTTCTTCGACGATGGTTATCTGTTTCATGGCGCCATGTGCTGGATAATGTAGACCGCTGCGATGGCGATCTGGGCGGCCGTTAATACGAACGCGGTCGTGACAACGATGATCGGTACACGTGAATTCATGACTCGATCCTTTCTGTCTTGATAAGATGCTCTGTTTTTAGTTGATCGAAGCGCTCCATGAAGTGATCATGCGCATCCGGATTGACCCTCTCAAGAGCATACAGGATGGCGTCAGCTTTCATCGCTAGCAGGCGGCGGGCGTTTTCAGCGAGCTCATGCGCCCGTGCGCTGCGCTTGAACGCCCTCGTCAGCAGATAAAGTAGCACGCCATTCGCGAACATCGCGAGCGCGCTGATCAGTGATACTTCAAGCTGTGTCATCGTAATCGCATCGATCCCTTGTTGATTTCATAGTAGCGGGGACAGGACTCGAACCTGCGACCTTCGGATTATGAGTCCGACGTTCTACGCCGCTGAACTACCCCGCAAGCACCAGTCGTTCGCACCAGCCTGGCGAACGACGCATGGGGTTACTAGACAGATCGCTCGTAATTCGTCTTCCATCTCTGAATACGGTCAACGTAATTGCGTGTCTCCATCGGTAGATTGTAGTAGATGATCGACCAATTATTCGAGTACGCTCTCATGAGGCGCCGCACCCGTCCCATACCTGTATTGTAAGCCGCGTCGACATAGCATTGCTCTCGCACTCCATTAGGCCTGCTTTTGAATGAGACCTGAAGGTATGACGCGATTGCATTCGTATATCGTACCATGGCCGGGATCGATTGTGCCGGAATGAAAGCATTGATGCCCATTTCGGCCTCGGTCGCTGGCATGAATTGGCATAGACCTTTCGCGCCGACAGGCGACACCGCGAGAGTATTGAAATCACTCTCGCACTTGATCCGCGCCTTATGCCAGGCGACATGATACGGATATTGGGCCGCCTGATATTTCAGCGTCGCCTGTCTGATCAGTATGTCATACTTCGACGTCGACTGCGCAGGCGGCGAATACAACAGAAGTACGGCGAGCAAGGAGAGCAAACATGTGATTCGTCTCATGGGACTTACCTTTCTTGGTTAGAAGGTGGAATATCAGAATCCGAAAATAATCAGCGCCCATCCGACCCAGAAGAGCGCGGTCGCGATCGCGGCGGACCCCGGGTTCTCGATCTCCGCCTTCGCAATTATCGACGAAAATTTCAGGTAGCGGAAAAGCAGCAGGGATCCAACCGACGCCAGGATGATCTTGAAGCTGAAGAACAGGAACTTCTGGGCCAGATCGCCCAGCGCTTGGTAGAATTCGTCCGGGTAGAAGAACACGATCACCACAACGGCCAGGATAAAGACCCCCGTGAGCTGCAGAATGTGTCTTGCGATGTCTTTCATGATGCGTTCCTTTCAGAGCGAGAGAAGTGTTTTGATGATAAGAATGAAAAGCAATGTCCCGCCTACACCTTCGATGCGGCCGCGATTGCGTTCACGGTCCAGCTTGCGCGGCATGTCGTGGGTGAGCGTGATCACGGAGTCGTATTGCGCATCGATGCGTTCTGCGTAGGCGAAAGCATGATTGCAATCGATCAGCAGCTGACGCACGTCAGCGGGCAGATACCGAGTCGAATCTTGCGCGGTAACGGTTGGCGCTGCGGCGCGTGAAGTCGAGCAACTCGCGATCGGACATACTGTCGACGCGAGCAGAATCGAGATACCGATTGACTGCCTCATAGTTTTGAGAACGAACGATCTGTATGACATTGCGTGCGCTTTCCGCGTTACGGGTGATATCCTCCTGGAGCCACATCCAGACGACGAAACACGTCGTCAGAACTCCAATGACGAAACCGGTCAGAACGTCTTTCACTGGCCGCCGCCCAGCAGCGCCGTGACCATTTCTTTTACCTTCTCCAAGTCAAAGCCCGTCGCTTGCACCTGCGGCGCGAGAAGTTTCATCACTTTGCCGAGGTCTTTCTGCGAGGTGGCACCGGTGGCTCTGATCGCTTCATCGGCCATCGCTTTCAGGACGTCGTCGCCTTCAGACTTTTCGGGCTCCTGTTTCGTCTTCTCCGACTCGAATTCCCCTTCCGACATGACGTCATAGACGAAGTCGGTCTTGAAGCGTATGGCCAACGCCTTGTCCTTGGTCCTGGCAATGCCGTCCTTGAATTTCAGCCCGAGGCGTTCCTCGTTGAAGTTCGGGTTTTTTGTTTTGATGACAAACATAATGGCCTCTTTCTTGTTGATCGTTCGGTTTTCAAACACCAGGGGGCGGATGTCAGGCTCCGCCCCTGATTGGTGTCTGGTTCTCTGGAAGGAGGGTTACGCCTTCAGGATGCCTTTCACGCGGTGCAGCGAGTATTTCTCCTGCACGGCAAGTGTGAGCTGCAGATCGATCGTGTGACGGTATGCCACACCTCCGGACACCAGCCCGTGGTCAATGACCATGTCATCTGCCGCCACGTCCTGAGGACTGGCGCCCGTGATCCCCGTCGTCTCGTTGAACGCGCAGATGTAGAGACTGGTCGCGAGGGAACTCGATCCCTGGGTTTCGGTGTTGGTGATGATCTCGGCCCCGGCGGCGGTCGTACCGACATCGATCAGACGGCATCGGCCGTACATTTCGACGGTCTTGCCGAAATCGTTGATCAGCGTGTTGAAGAAGCCGAACTTTCTGGCCAGTCGGGCCATGATGGCTTTCATGTTGGCGTTGCACATGATCGCGTTGGCATTCGGCACGCGCGAAATGATTTCGTCCAGCGTCTGCATGAAGTCAAGCATGGCGGTCTCTGACGCGAGAATGTTCACGCCGTTGGTCCCGAGCGCGGTCTCGTTGCCGTTGCCGTCCGCGATCAACGCTTTGAAGCCGTTGAAGTCCGTCGCGACGGTGCCGATGTCGCCATTCACGATCGTGTTGTGGACATAATACTTCATCGCGTCAAGTTTCTGCCGTAGTTTGAATGCGCGCAGAGACACGATTTGCCCTACGCCGCCTTCACGCTGAATCAACGCCTGGTCGACGTCGATGTGCCCGCCAAGGATGGCGAACGGGAAAGATTTCGGCACGGAATCGCCACCGGCGTTCTCGGCGTAATTCGCGTTGACCGCGCGGCTTGCGATGGTCGGCAGGGTTGCGTTGTCGCGATAGACCGTGTAACCCTGTCCTTTCTTACTGGCAATGGGCAGGATCTCCAGGAGATCGGAGATCATGACCAGGCTTCTGAAGACCTGTTGGCTCAACTCGTTTGGATTGAGTTGGGCCGCTTCGGCAAGAGTGACTGCCATTTTTGATACCTTTCAAAGAAAAATTATGATGATCTGCTTTTCCCGGGACCGCGCTTTACTGCGCGCCCGCAACTTTCGCCTGACGGCGCTCGATCGCACCGGCGAGGTCGTCTTTTTCCCACACCTTGTTTTTCGGAGGCGGCGTACCCGCAGGCGGCGCACCGACCGGGGTCTTCACCGACGCAGCGGCGAAATGAGCCTTGTCGATCCGCAGGATCGTCAGCCACTTCTCGCGGCCTTTTTTGCCGGCATCGTTCGTGACGTCGATCTCGGCCGGGGCAAGTTTGCCGTCTTTGACAGCCTGGTTGAGGACCTCGACAAGTTCCTTCTCCTCGGCTTCTTCGGCAGCCTTCTTTTTCGCGTCCTCTTCGGCTTTGAGCTTCGTCTCCAGTTCGGAGATCTTCCTGTCCTTGTCGGATGACTCAGACTTGAGCTTCGTGACCTCCTCGTTGATCTTCTTCATCTGCTCATCGAGACCATTCCTCGCAGTCTTGATCGCGTTGATCGACTGCACCAATTCGTCCTCACTGGCGCCCGGGAGGCCGAGGGCATTCTGGATTTTGAACATGGACTTCACCTTTCTGTGGTTATCTGAAAAAATTGCATTGAAATATTGCATCCGTGCGGTAAGTATGTTTTGCGGAGCCTGACCGGATACAACGATCTCGTCGGCAAACTTCTTCTCGACCGCCTGCTCGGCGTTCATCCAGGTCTCCGCGTCCATGAGCTTTGCGAGTTCGTCTTCCTTCAAGCCGGTTCGCGAATAGGCCCTGAGCAGCGAGTCCTTGATCATCTTGAGACTGTCCTGCACACGCTTCAGGTAGCTCTCGTCGCCCCATGCACCCCACTGCGGATTGTGAATCATCATCATCGCGTTGTCATACATGAGGATACGTTTGCCGGACATCGCGATCACCGACGCAGCAGACGCGGCAATTGCTTCGATGCGCACATTGACATTCCGCGACACGAGCATGTTATACATCGCGATCGCTTCGAAGACGTCCCCGCCGAGCGAATTGATCACAACGATGTAGAGCTTCGCTCCCGCGGTCTGTGCCTGGTTGAGCGTCATCATCAGGTCGTTGGCGCTATTGCCATCGACGCCGATAAAGTCCATGATGCCGATCTCGGCGGTCACGCCGTCGCTTAGGATTCTCCAGTTCATGCTTCGGCCTCCGCCTTGATGAAATCGACATAATACTCCGCGCCGACTACGAAGAGATCCTCCTTGTAGGTCGCCAGCTCGATGTGACCGGACGGCGTCGCATCGTAGAATTGCTTGTTCTCTTCACTGCCCTGAATGACGGGCGAAAACTTGGCCGCATAGAGTAACTTAGTATCGGACCAACTTTTCCGCTTGGTCACTTCGATGCATTGGAACTTCGCGCGAACGGTCATAACGATTCCTCCTTTTTGATCTTAGGTCAATCCTTTGAGCACGATCACGATGCCACACACTGCGAGACCTTGCTCGCGTATCAGCATCCGGTCACGTATGATCGCGATGGTGAAAGAGCGGTTGTCGATCTTGAGATTTGTTCCTTTGAGCGCATCGATCACGGCATCCTTCAGCGTAAGGATTTCGTCCGTTCCGGATTCGCGCGATGCGATGTTATTCGAGCAGACAAGGATCTCGAAAGCCGCCTGGGCGTTGTTGAGCTTGCGTTCCTGCAACTCCGTCGTGTACTCTGTCGCTTGATAGAATACGAGCACGGCGGGCATATTCAGTGCGACACGGCGGACATCTTCAACCGCGAGCTGTCCGGAGTAGTGCTCGAATGTCTGGATTGCGTGTGTATCCGGCACGCTGTCACGCAGAAAATCGACCAGGTCTTGTTGCATCTGTGAGGTCATGATTCGCGTCCGAAAATGCGTGCCTTGGCGGCAAACGCGGCCGTAGGCGCGGCGATGGGATCAGCCATCACAGGATCGACGGGGAGGCGGATCTTGTCAGCTGAGATGTCTTTCAGAATACTCATGGCGTTGTCATATCGTTTCTGGATGGCGTCCGGGATCGCTTCCCTTCCTTCGTAGAGGTAGTATATCGCCAGATCACGTGTGAGCTCCTTGACCAGGTTTGGGGCAGCCGTGAACGGCACGGTATACAGCTTCGAACAGTATCCGTCAACCACAGTCTGAGCGCGTGTAATCACGGGGTTGACCACATCCACATCGATCACCTGACCGGTGCCGTCGCCAGACAGGTTCGCCGTCACGCGTGTTTTGAGCACGCTTTCGATGCTTGGGGTTCCGTCCAATGTCCGTGCAACGCAGTACGCCATTTTGCTCCTTTTTGCCTGCAGAAAATCTACGACACAAAGGGCCGCAATCATAACTATCTTTACCCATTAGTACTAATGGGGCGGAAGCGTGCGGATATGGCGTCCCTCGTGCGTAAATTGTAGGTGTGGAGTTACACCAAAACGGGAAGCGTATGATCGGACGTTCTAGCGTATCGGGTGTTCAACTGGGTGTTCAACAAGCTGTCCAGATGACTCTGTCCAGCGGGTGTTCAAAGGACTGTTCAAACGACTGTTCACGGCTGTTCAGCTTGGTGTTCAACAAAGCTGTCCAGATAACTGTCCAGCAGATGTTCAGAAGACTGCTGTTCACCTACTGTTCAAATGGTTGTTCACGACTGTTCAAGCTGGGTGTTCAAATGGGTGTTCATGCAAACTGTTCAGCATCTGTCCAGTGAACACCAGTCAATACAGGTAGGATGTAATCGACATGGAGACTACTTCGAATACCGTTCCGGCCGCTAAAGACGGGCTTAACAACCAAGAAATGCTTGAGTTAACACTCAGGTCTGTCTTCCAGAACGCCTGGCAAGGTGTAAAATCCATACGCCTGAAAATGCCGGTCACGGTAGACAGCGACGGTGTAAAAGAGTCCTCTCATGTGCTGTGCAGACTGGACAGTTTTGACATGGGGGAGATATTCAAATTCCTGCGCAGGGGTATCAACCGTTGCCGGGCGGAGGAGGGTCAGGAGCCCCTCTTTACACGCATCGTGGACAGTCCGGATCCGGAAGCTGAATTTGACAGGCAATTGTTCGACCTGAAGGCCGACCTCCTTGAGGACGCCCGGGATGCGCGCAAGGATGGCAAGACAGATGACCTGCTCAAGATCGTCGACCGCATCAACAAAATCCAGGACAGCAATCGCCGGCGTGTGACGATCAACAAAGTCGACCTGAAACTGGCCGTGTCGCTGGCCAAGACCTTCGATCCGGACGTGACCGAAGACCGGGTCATTGAGATACTCGAATTCGAACGCCGGAGAATGGGCAAATGAGCGAGTCTCTGTCCCACCTGATTGCCGACATCGACGCGAGACGCCGGCAGCTGGAAGCTCAAAAGGAACGCTTCGATCCGGCCGCGTCATTCTCAATTATCGACAAAAATGAACGGCTAGGGAAGGCACGTGCGGATGAGCTGTTCTTTGCGCGTGAATACATGCCCGATATATTCGACAAAAACTTCGGTGCGGTGCATCGTGAGTGGCTCTGTATCTTCAACAGACGCGAGCACGAGTTGCACAACATCCAGGGTCCTCGCTTCCATGGCAAGTCGGCGCTGCTGCGCGCCGTGCGAATCCATCACATGCTCTTCAGGAGCTTCCGGTCGGGCTTGCGCGTTGGGGAGCGCCTTGAGGACGCCCAAGCTGAGATTGAGGCTACAATGGTCGAATTTGAGTTGAATCCGCGTATCCTGCACGACTTTGGCGACGTCTCATCCGATAAGTGGTCGACGAAGTTCATCCGGCTAAATAACTGCGTGACATTGCAGGCCGGGTCGGTCAACGTGAAAGCGCGCGGTATCCTGCCGCGTCCGGACTGGGTCGAGATCGATGACTTCGAAGACCAGGAGAGTGCGGCGAATCCCGATCGCGGCCGCAAGAAACTCGAATGGCTGATCAACGAGCTCTATCTCGCGTGTTCGAAGGACAGCAACATTGCCTGGCTATCGAACAATCTTTCCCTCGACTCCGCCGCGAACCAATACAAAGAAATCCTAAAAGAGACTCCGCGTCCAAAGCTGCACTGTCACGTCTACAAAGCGCTGTCGACAGAGGCGGACGGCGCATCATTCCGTGCGCTCTGGCCTGAAGCGTGGACCGTCGAGGAACTCCATCTGTTGCGGGAGACGGTGGGATTCGCCGCTTTCGAGGCGGAAATGCAGCAGAACCCGGTTCGGCCTGGCGAAAAGTTCAAGCCCGAGTGGATGACGACGGTCGAACTGTCAGAGATCGAGAAGTCGAAAACGTCCCGGCGCGTCGGGATGTTCCTCGATCCGTCGTATGGTACGTCCGACGCCGCTTGCTACAAGGCGTGGATCGTGATGTCCACCGACGGCAAGTATTTCGACATCATCGACTGCTGGGTGCGTCAGGCGAGCGTTCTGGCCATGTTCCATGCGGGATTTGATCTGTATGCAAAGTGGAACGGATGGAACATCACCGTATGCAGATGGGAAACGACACTCAGCAATGTCCTGCTTAAAGCGGATTACTTCGCTGTCTCGAAAGAGCGCGGCGAGAAGATGCCGCTTGGCGATCATGTCGATACGACAAACAAGGACATAAGGATCGAGTCGCTCTCGATGCCGATCGAGACCGGCGTCCTTCGCTTCGCGACGCAGCACGGACAGATGTCGCAGGACATGAAGCGGCTCATAGAACAATTTACGAGCTACCCGCGCGGCCCGAAGGACGGACCCGACGCAACCGCAATGCTCTATCAACTGATGTTGCGCTCCGTGCGCGCGGCGTCCGAACCCGTTTACAAATCACTCGCCAAACGATTGCACAGGTGGAGACACTGACCATGCCAGACATCACGACCAGTGAGATCAAACCACGCCGCACCCGGCTGCTCTTCAATGCGTTCACGATCACCCCGGGCGACATCACCCAGGCGCGCAAGAACGCCGAGCTTGGAAAACCCGAGCGGTATTTCGAAATACTCGATCACATCCGCACCCTCGATGGAGATCTGCGTGGCGATCTGGAGACGCGCCGTCTCGCTCTCTTGTCATTCGATTATCGGGTGATGGGCGAGGATGAGGCGCAGGTTGAATTCGTCAAAGACGTGATCACGCGACTTGATTATCAATCGCTCGCCAGTGCGCTCGCGGATGGAGTGTACTTCGGTATCCGCGTGCTCGATCTCGAATGGGAGAAGTTGGACGGCAAAATCCTGCCGACGCACTTCGACACGATCAACGCAAAGTATCTGCTATCTGCCGTGCCGGCAGACACGAAAACAGGTCAGGGCAATCCGGCGTCCTCACATATCCGCTCTATCGCAGACGTCTTGTATTATAGGAACACTGATCAGAACCTTATCCGTCTGTCGGAGTTCCCGACCGGCAAGCTCGTTATCGCAGATTTTTCAGACGTGTCCTACAAGCATCTGCCGATCAACTTCACCGAGATGGGGCTTGGCGCGCTGTGTATGTATGCGTCGATCCTGCAGCATTACAACCTGCTCGACTGGGGCGCATTCAACGAGATCTTCGGGCAGCCGCTCCGCGTCGCGCAATATCCATCCGGACACCAGGTGCAGGATGAAATCACCAAAGCTGAAGAAGCCGTGAAGAGCCTCGCGACAGACGCTTACGCTGTTCTCTCCGATGCGATCAAGATCGTGTTTCCAGAAGTCAACCGCACCTCCAGCGTCGAGACATATGACAAACTCGACGAGAAAGCCGCGAAGAAAAAGACGCGGGCGATCCTGGGCGAGACGCTGACAGCTGACAGTGGGGGTACGGGCAGCTACGCGCTTGGTATGGTGCACAACGGCGTGCGCCTGGAGAAAGTTGTCAGCGATGCGCATTACATCAAGCGCGTCATCAAGCGCCAGATCATAGATCCTTTGCTTGCCTACAACTTTGCGAAGCCGGACTACTCCATCGCCGTCGACATCCCTGTCAAGGCATCGCAGAACCTTGCCAGCGAAATCCTTGTGGATCGCGAGGCGTACGAGATGGGCATGGAACTCAGCAAATCGCAGATGCGCGCAAAATACGGCTGGCGCGTACCGGCCGACGACGCCGACAAACTCATCAAACCCGCAGGCTCCGGCCTGTCGGCTCTCCTGGGACAATAGTTATGTCGCTCCCGCGCAAGCGGGAGCCTCAAAAAGAATTCAAGACACCCGCTTTCGCGGGTGTGACAGAAAAAGAAGGGTGTCGCTCCCGCGCTTGCCCTGAGCGTGGTCGAAGGGAAAGCGGGAGCCTCAAAAAGAATTCAAGACACCCGCTTTCGCGGGTGTGACAGAAAAAGAAGGTGTCGCTCCCGCGCAAGCGGGAGCCTTCTAAATGAACGACGTATCCGACAAACTCCGGCAGTTCCTCGACAAAGTCTACTCCGTGCGCATGCTGGAGGCGGCCGGCAATCATGCCATCGCGCTGATCAAACTCCGCGTGCAGTCCGGCGTGGATCTGTCGAGAAATCCTTTTCAGGCGTACACGCTCGCGTATCAACGCCAGAAGATCAGGGATGGCGCGTACTCGGGACGCGTCGATCTGACCGCA
>CAZJBS010000028.1:19813-39248 GCA_964544475.1 uncultured Bacteroidota bacterium
TCAACGCCAGAAGATCAGGGATGGCGCGTACTCGGGACGCGTCGATCTGACCGCAACCGGCGCGATGCTGAGAGACATGAAGGTCAACGTCACTCGAAATCTTGACAGTGCACTATTCGAAATGGAAGTCGGCTATATCGAAGGCAAGTCAGACAAGTCTCCTGGCGGCGCTATCGACAAGGCGCGCTGGCACAACGTCGAGGGGGCGGGAAAAAGAAAAGTCAAGCGCACCTTCGTCGGTCTGACCGACCAGGAGCGTACTCAGATATTCAATAAACTACGTCCGTAAAGTCCGGCCAGTCCGGGCGTCCAGGGTTCTTTGACAAGATTTTCCAAAGCGTAAAAAAGCCCCGTCATGAGGCGGGGCTTTTGGTGTCATTTCCACGGGCCGTGATTGGTCAAAATGTGATCACGGATGATTGAAGGGGAACCAGTCCGATCTGATAAACCAGTATTGAAACGCGAATCCGTAGTGTCTGGCAGTATCCGGAATGTCTACTGAATGAAAGACGGTGATGGTATCGCCTGGCCAGAGCGTATCGATTCTCACGGTGTCTGTCCCAGCGATGCTATTGGTTGCGGAGTCCATCGCAAAAATAATGTGCCTGATCTGTCGAATAGCGATATCGTCATTGATGTTTTTGACAAGGATCAGAGCATCGATCCGAGACTGTCCATTTTCTTCGACTTTGCGGATATCTAGAAACGTATTCTTGATAAATAATTCATCGCCGGTCTCGTCTCCTGCGCGGTCGCAGGAGGCCGCGAATAGCATGGAAACTCCAAAGATGTAACGTAACACAGAATTACCTTTCGATTGTGAATCCGATACCGGTCTCGACGACATAGACATCGTTATACGTGATCAGCCGCACCCTCACGCTCGGGAGTCCGGATCGATGGAGAATGTATCCTATCGACGCGAATGGTATCAGCGACCGGTCGGTCATCACGCCTCCGGACAGGAGCACGCCGTAAACCTGGCACCCCGACTCGGCGGACGCCCGATATCGTACCTGTCGCCGGTCCGTAGTGACCGCGTTGGACATACCAAAATAGAAACTCGGTTGTGACTGCGTATGAAAGAACGAAGTCACGACTTCAGAATTGGAACGATAACAACCCATCAGGACACCATACGATTGCCCATGGACGGCGCTGAGCGACAAGCCCAGCAGCAAACATATGAACAGCATCCATTTCATCACATTACCTTTCAGCGGGCCAATGGCCCTGGGGGTTAGAAATAACGGAACACACCGCGCACAATGAATGCACGTCTGATATACTGAACAACTCTCGATTTGTCTGCATCAAGATTCAGCGGAATCAGCTCATAGCCTTGTAGGTGCTTCCTGACGCGCTTGACCGTAGTATCTTCTTCGAGTATCAATGCATAGTCTCTATTGTTACGTATCGCATGCACCGGGACCTCCTCAACAAATATGTAGTCCTTGTCTCGGTATTCTGGGTCCATACTATTTCCGCTGACGCGCAAAGCTATGACTTTATCTGATAAATCCAAAGGCAACTCAAATTCTTCGTCAACTGGTACATCATCAAATCCACCGCCACCGGCCGATACAAAATTCACAACCTGCACTTTGGACACACGCTTATGTCTTGATTTTATCGTTGACCTTATCGTGATAGGTTCGGGAACAACTGATGAGGCGCGCTCCCGCCCATACACGATCCAATCGAGCGTTTTGCCGCCTCTATCGACAAGGTATCGAATCTGATTCAAATCCGGTTTTGTTTTGTTGAGCTCCCAGTCGCTTATGCTGACTTTGCTCTTCAGCCCCATTTCTAATGCCAATTCTTCTTGCGACAGATGGAGTTCGATCCTGATCTGTCGAATCCTCGCCCCCAGGCTCGGCTCCTGGTGGTGCTCCATAATCCTTGTTGTGTTAAGTATATAAGATTTAACCTTACTTTTCCTCTTGACATTAGTAAGGTTTGAACTTATATTAAATTGTAATAATGCAATTGTAATGTAAGCTCTCGATGAACGGAAAGCAAGCTGAAAGGTCAGTCGGTGGACGGAAAGATTATTGGGTTAAAGAAGAAGATGCTCGATTACGATGTGAAGCCGGTTGATCTCGTTAATTGGTTTGGCTGGACGTGGACCTATGTATCAAACGTCATGAGGGGTAGGCAGGATATCTCAGACAATCAAGTCCGGAGAATCGAGTCAGCATTACCAAAGATCAAATCAAAGAAAGGAGCGGCATGACCCGGTTGATCAACCGCGATGTGCTCCACATCGTCAAGGGGTGGAATAATTGCGGCAATGCTCTTATGAGCTCAGCGACACTCGCATTTTTTTTGAATCGCTATCGCGTCCTGATTCATGTTTGCCCGACTGAATTTTTTAAGGCTGTCGAGGCCTATCAGAGATTTGTGGTAGCGAATCACCCGTTTAAAGTAGAAAGACTGCAACCCCTTGAGGACGATATCGAGCGTGCATGTGAGGGGTTTTCCGTTTCATACGATGCATTTGAGAAATACTGTATCGAAGTGAAAGCACGGCGGGCGTCCCATTGTCGTCGCTTCAAACCTCGAAAGAAAAACGTCTGTAGTGGTCTTTCACTTTTACGTCGTGAATTCTAAAGAAAGGAGGATTTATGTCCGGTCAAGAGATGCCGCGCTGTCGCTGTTGTAATCAACCGCCTGCGCTTTGTATTGGCTCTATCGTCCACACCTCTATCGACGATGGCCTGTCGTCGGCGCGAAATAGCTCCGACGAGTGTATTCGTCGAGCAATCGATTATGAAAAGGCGAATCTCAAGCGCTCCTCACTGATTACCGGTCTCCTCCGGCTTCTGCGTAAACGTCAAAAAGAATCCATCAAGCGTCAGCCGCTATGATGATGCTCCGCTACCAATTCAAATGTTCTTGTTGCGATACGCCGATCATCAATTGGATCGCGCATGATCTCGCTCAAGTCCTGCATTCGAGCGGCCCGGAGTGGAAGCTCAAAGTGCGCTGCCGCTCGTGCGGACGTATCACGTTCTATATCGCCCGTTTTATCGAGTCATCGGCCGGTCTTGCGATCGGCGTTCGTCCACTGGTCCCGCCCGTCCAATCGGGACCGCAAAAAACCACAAAAGGAGAGTCTCATGAAAACCCTGCTCATCGAGAGTAGTCCCGCCCCGGACGCTTCCGGGTTGTTTTCTCCGGATGGCATATTTCTAAGCCTCCGCCAAAGCGGCTTCAATGTCCTCGGCTCCGTCAAGCGTCCGGACAGCAATATTCTGGAGATCACCGTCCGCGACGACGGCGACATTTCCCGGGTATCCCATACGCTCAAGAATTGGATGGTCCATTACTGGTATGATTCCGTCGTGGTGCATACGCCCGCACAATCCAGTCTCTAAAGGTCACACACGATGAAGTACATCACAATCGATCTTGCCGCCGAGCTCAGCGGTCTCAGCTATGAGACACTGAAGAAGGCGCACCAGCGCGGGACTCTCAAGACGCGCACGCAGGACGACGGACAGGTCGATATTCTTGTCGCGTCCCTGCTGGATGTGTATCCCGACGTGCGCGAGCTTTTCAGTCTGCGCGTGGCCGAGAAAGGGATTTTCCGCTACCACAAGCGCCACGGCCAGGACAAGACGCACGTCTCGACCAAAGACGCGACAAAGGTCATGACCGAGGTCGATATCAAAGCCGTTACGATCCGGCTCTGCCAGGAGGCGACGACGGAAGATGAGAAGCGACAAATTTGCGTAGCGCAGCAGGAGGAATTCCCACACTGCCGCGGCCTCAACTACAAGACCATCTACCGGCGTCTCATGACTGCCCGCCTGGTCGGAGCAGACGCAGCCGCGTCCCGGAAGATGCGATCCGACATGGGCCAGGTCAAGGCTCGCAATTATTACAAAAACATCGCCGAGTTCGAAAATTGGTTCATGAAATATTGGAACAGCCAGGGCAAGGGATCGGACAACAACAATGGCAATGCGAATTTGTCACTGGCCTACAAGCTGGCCGTCCGCGCCGTCTGCAAAGAAGCCGGACACGCACTGCAGGACTGGAAAGACCTGACGGAGCTCTGCCAGGACGCGTCAAAGTTGCTCGGGTACGAAGTTCCTCCCTACGGTTATTTCTACAGTTTTGCGAAACGAAGCCGGTTGATTGTCGCCGCAAGAACCTATCGTCTCGACAAGCCGTCCCACTACACCAAAACTCTTCCGATGCACCGCTACAATTCATGGAAGATGCGGCAATTCATGGAATGCATTGAATCGGACTGCCACAAGTCGCACGAAAATGTGAAGATCGCAATCGTGGACGACGACGGTCAGGTGGTCGAGCGCATGGTACACCTGATCGGCTGGGCGGAGGCGAAAACCGGCGTCATGCTCAATTGGGACATGCATATCAACTCGATCAACTCCGACAAAGTCTCACTCAGCATGATGAAGCTCGTGCGCGAGCACGGCCGTCCGGATCGCTACCGATTCGACAACGGTAAGGAGTACATGAACGAGCGCGTCGAGAATGCTGTCCGTATGCTCTACACCGTCTCGGAACTGAACGACGATCCTTTACGCATCGAGAATGCACTGCCGTATCGCGGCTGGCAGAAGCGCATCGAATCGATCTGGCGCCAGTTCGTCGCCTACCTCAAGGATTCACCAGGCTACTACGGCGGCGATCGCGTCTCGTCGGCAAAGACGACATTGTCGACCAAGCCGGTGCCTGCCTGTCACACGATTGACGAGCTCTACAAGATTTTCGAGCAAATCTTCGATGCTTACAACCACGAGGTGATCGAGGTCGATCTCGACTATTGTGAAGTCAAGGCCGCCGAACTTGCCGCGGAAGGCCAGGGTGTGCGTCACATCGGGAAGAGCGTCTACAAAGCGCGACGCCTCGATATCTTCAATTGCCTCATGCGGCATTACCAGCGGCGCACGTATGACGAGAATTTCCTCACGATGACCTTTGGCCTTCCGGAGAAGCTCACAGTTTCTCGCGCGGGCGTGCACAAGACGTGGTTCGGCGAGCGGTTTCTCTATATGCCGGCAGCGACGAATTGGGACAAATTGCTGCCGCACTTCGGCAACCAGGTCGAAGTCCGCTACGACCCGACATCCGAGTACACGCTCTCGAAGATGTTCATTTTCGACGCGCGGTCGAAGGCCTACATCACGACGGTCTATTGTGACGTGCTTCGGGGCTATTCGAAGGAAACGGCCGATCAGTACAACAAGCACAAGCGGAAGATCAATCAGATACTGCGTGAATTCAACCGCCGCTTCGCGACAGTGGACGTGCTCAAGGACCGTCTCGAATTCGCCCTGCAGGACAAAACGGCCGCGAATAAAGAGAGCGGCGGCAATATCATCGTGTTCCATCCGGACGCGCACCGGTTCGCCGAGAATCGCGACCGGGATGAGGAAGTATTCGTCGAGATCGACGATCTCAGGCAGAATATGTCCAACGTCGAGATCGAGTGGGAACAACTCGAAGGCTCCGGCGAATGGCTCAACAAAGAGACCGGCGAAGTCGTAAAGAAGAATCCGTATCTGGATCGCCTGATCCAAAACTAACCACCATCAAACCAAAGGAGAGGTTACAAATGTCTGAATCATCAGCCGCAGTCAAACTGAACATGTCGCAGACTCAGCGGGCCAGAACAATTTCAAAAGAGATGGCCGCGGAGTTGTCAGAAGACATGGAAGCGCTCAAGCGCGATCTGTCAAAGAAGATCTACAAACTCAACGCTCTGGAAACAGAGAGAAAGGATCGCAACAAGTCGATTCGAGCGCTCAGGGAAAGTCTGATCGAGACCCGTGCACAGATCGCTTTCTGCCAAAGGAAGCTCGGACTATGATCACGATCGCCGTCCGGCATGGGGACTTCCAGAAAGCCATGCGGCGCTTCAAAGATGCGATGTGGCGCACGCGTACCATCGAGCAGCATCTGCGCTCGACGGTATTCGAAAAACCTTCGGCGCGGCGCAGCCGAAAGCATCGAAAGGCCGTCTATCGCCAATGCGTCCAATCGCGCCTGATAAATAACTGAACGATTTCATCCCCGCCGCCCGGACACGATGCCGGGCGGCCCAAGAAGGTAAGTGAGTGTCCGTTGCAGCCCCCAAGACCAAACCGAAAAAGCAATCTGCTCTCCAGCTGCTCGTCGACGAAGGCGTGCTGGTGCAGTCCAAGATCAACCGCCTCACCGAGAAACTGAAATCCATCAAAGAGAAGTGCATGCCTCACATGCGCGAACTCGCCGGAGACAAGCAAAGCTCAGAGTTTGCCGTCGAGGACGGCGTGTGCAAATACAAACGCGATGAGGCCGTCGGCTTTGGCGACAGCTTCGAGGCCGCGCGTGCCGTGTGCGGAAACCGATTCGCTGAACTTTTCCGGGAGGAGATCGTCATCAAGCCCGAGACGCGCAAGATCAAAGAACTTCTCAGCGACGGCGACAGCCAGCTGGGCATCGCGCTCCGGGGTGTGACGAAACTCAACGTCTCCGAAGCGGTCAGTTTCAAACCCAACGCGTGATTTTTCCGCTTCTCCTTCCACTCCCCGCCGCGCCGACAGGACGACGGCATGAAGCGGCGGGGATGCTTTTATTTTTAAGGAGCTGGCATGAGTTTCAAATATTGGACAGAGGACGATGACGACACTTTGCGTGAGCGTTGGCATGATCTGAGGGTGTCAGTCAGTGATATCGCTACAGACATGGGACGGTCGGAACCAAGTGTCCGCACCCGTGCCAAACGTCTAGGTCTCAAAAGAGGTCGCACCGCCAGAGATCGCACCGCCGACTTCGTCGAGGAACGCCAGCCGCTGGTCAAATACCAGGTGATTCTTCCTACGTGCGACGGCAGAGTGACGAAAATCCTGCTTCAGACTTGGAACGCGAAGCGTGCGCGGGATTTCCTGCACGAACGCGCCCCTCGCGGATCCAAGATCAAACGAATCAAATTACAGTGAGGTCACCATGCACATCATGACACAATATGACGATATGATTCGTCAGTACATTGCGGAAACGTCAGGATATGAGCCGCATCGTCAGTACCTTGGGATGAGTCAGATCTCGATGTGCGCGAGACGGCTATATCGTGAATTCCTCTACGGCACGCAGCCGACCGACCGGTCCCATTACAACGCAAAGCGCGGATATATGTTTGAGGCCGAGATCAAACAATGGCTTGTCGAGTGCGGCATCATACGCCCGGCGACGGAGGAATGCGAACTCGTCGCCGACTTCGACACGCGTTTTCGGGGTCACACAGACGGCGAGACGATAGATGGCGCCCTGCTGGAGATCAAGTCGATCTCAGAGGAGGAACTCTTCCGCACGGTCCAGAATCGCCGCGTGCAGCCGTCGAAGTATACGCAATGTCAGGCCTACATGCGCTACGGCCGATATCGTGAATGCGTGATCGTTCTGGTATCAACGGCCACGCTGTCCCACCTGACGGTGAAGATATTCCGCAGCGATGAAGCCGGGCGTAACATCGAAAAGAAGGCGATGGACATACTTCGAGCCATCGATGCACGAAAGGAGCCCGCCTGTGAATGCGGCAAATGCCAGTAAGATCAACGAGGTCGTGAATCGAATTATCGATCAGATGTACGCCCGGGGTTTCAAGCGAAATTACCTGCATGGCATGAAATCGATTGAGGATCTCGCGCAGGCAGCCAGTGTGAGACTCCCCGCCGAAGCACATAAGCTTCCGCCGAGGTGCGATTTGCGTCCAATATATCATTATTCGGAAGTCGCTTCATTCGCGTTCGATCAGATATTCAGGGGCTTACATGGCCGCGACCGTGATCAAGCACTGCACATTCTATCCGGGATCAATCTCTACTGACATGGACTGCATCAACTTTTCACATAACTGGAATAACAAGCTGGACTGCAGGGCGTTCACGACACTGCGGCTCTTCGACCCGGAAAACCACCGATCGGGCCGCGTGCTTTTTGTCCGAGGCAAGGACAAAGACTATGGTGCACATGAGATCAAGGATGTGAGGGTGATCACGCTGGACCGCGTGAATGAATTCATCGCCTACCTCGATACGGGCTATTGCGCCGCAGAGACTCAGAAGTTGATCAAGACCATGTATAAGAACAAGAACATCGACTGGGCCACGCAGAAGCTGGCGTTGATTCTCCTGGTCAAAGTCGATTCGAAAGATGCCGAATGAACCAGAAGGGTCGTGATTTTGTTGCCAGATCTGACGTGATCAGGATACTCATGTGGCACATCCAGATTCAAAAGGATCTGGAGCATACGTACAAGGCGGAAGCAAGACATGCGTCGCTCAGGCAAAGCGCCGCCATAATTAGGATGCTCAAACAAGTCGAGAAGGAGCTTGTGTACCTTCCCCGCGTTCGTATACAGATTATCAAGAAGAAACAATCATGAGGCGAACATTGGAGCAAAACAAGCGGTTTCATATGATGATCGGCCTGGTCATGCTGACGGCCGATGAAAAGCAGGCGCTGGTTTCAAAACACACAGGCGGCCGCGTGAGTAGTTCGTCCGAAATGGAATACGAAGAAATGGCCGCCGCGATACGGGATCTGATCGCCGAGCGCGGACAAGTGTTCAGGCGATATATGCCGGTCATCGGTCTGTGTTGTCACATGTTGAACTGGACCGTAATGATCGAAGGCCGGTGCGAGATCGACATGACGAGTCTGAATGGCTATATCCAGAAGTATTACAAGAAGCAATCCCTTTACAGGCTGAATACGGATGAACTCGGCAAGCTGGTGATATCTCTCAAGAAGATCGCCGAGTCGAAAGGAATGAGGCTGTGAAAAAGACGCTGGTTTTCAGCAAGAAGAGCGACCCATCCGACATCATCGATGTCGTGTCGGATGCAATAATGACGGTGGCTGGCAGTAATTTCAAGATCATCATCATTCAAACTGAAAACAAACGCGGATGAAAGGCCCTCGGCCCATAGTCGACTTCTTCGGAGAGATCACCGGCGACATCAAATCCGTCGATGCCGTCCTACGCGGTATAGCATCCGATCCGGCGTATGCGGTCGGCGAGTGGTTCACGACGTCGGACGCATTCCGCGTCGCCACTCCCGATGACCAGGTCAAGATGATACTGGCATTCTGCTTACGACATGATGACCTGAGCCGATCGAAGCCGCCGATCGACCAGGGGTTCATAGAGAGCATGCGACGATATGGCGCTCTGACCGAGTTCGGCCGGATGATGGATGACGTGAAGCGATACTACATAAATCCCGACGCGCCGAGGAAGCGAAATTATCGCAGACATCTTGAATATCTCTTCCGGCGACGTGTGGCAGCGATACAGCTTGCCGAGGCGCGGAAGAATCCTCCGAAACCGCCGACAGCGAAGCGGCGCGAGGCCATTTACTACTGCCCTGAGTGCAGAAAACTGATGTCATTCGACGCTACAAAGATAGACGACAATCTTACCTATGCATGTCCCGACTGCAAGAAGAACGGTATACAAACCAAACTGGAACGCCAATGAATCTCAAATCCATGACCTCGACGAATGTGAAGGAAAAACTCAGCTTTTCGACAAAAAATAAGATCAAGTTCCTGATGGTCATGATCCTTGCCGTGACGTTCGAGCACTGCTACACCATTCTCAGTTATTTCACAAATTCGACGACAGGGAAACTCTCGACCGTCGGCATAGTGCTTTGGCTTGATTTCATGCTGTTCTTCACGCTCCAGATGTTCCAGCATACCTCACGTGTGCAGAGATTCTTCGGGTGGTTTGTGTTCCTGGTCATCGTTGTCATATCGGGCTTTCTCAACATCTACTACATGCTGCACAATTCTTCGGACGAAATCGGAGCGCTCATATCACAGATATTGAGCTTCCTGGTCGGCGGCGTATCGCCGCTTGGGATAGTGTTCCTCGGCATCGTCAATGCCGGAGCGGACACGACGATAGCCGGAGCGCAGGCCCACCGTATACGGGAGTCCGAGAAACCTCAGTCGTCGTCTTCAAGAGATGAGTTAGTTAGGAAATGTAAGGAAATGAAAGCCATCGGCTCGAACAACACCAAGATTGCCGATACGCTTGGATTATCGCGTACAACGGTCTTGAAGTATTTGAACGAATGACTTGTCCAAAACGACACAGAAACTATGCCGTCACCTGGACTGAGACGTACCCGGCTCACATCCGCAGGACGTGCAAATGCAAAGTATGCGGCGCGGTCTGGAAAACCACGGAAGAGTTTGGCCGACACCTCAAGGACGGCACAAGGACCCTGGTAATCAAAGTCATTAAGTTCCCGGTTGATTACAACCGCCGGTGGCGACTTGTCCTGCCTGAGATGTCGCTCATAGAGACGGTCGAGACGCGCGACGGCAGCAATGAGAATAACAACTACAACATCGATCTATTTGACACGAGGAGATTACTATGAGAGCTGGTCGGTTTTCTGATTTTCTTCTGCTTGCTTTTCTGCTCGGATTCACGCTTTATATGTTTGCGCAGGTATTCTTAAAAGCTCAGGAACTATTCTCAGGCGACGAAGATCAGCCGATTGAGACGTATGACGAATGTCAGCAATTGCGGTTGGACTTCCTCGATGCCCACCGGTACCAGCTGCGTTATGAACTGTATCGCGACCGGATAAGGCGCGCCATTCGGGAAACCGGCTACAAGCCAGACCCGATCAGCATTCAGTATCTAAGCATGGGCGAGGGTGATTTCGATATGCCTCAGGGGAAGTGATGCCAATCAGACCGGAAAATAAGTCGCGTTATCCCGCAGACTGGAAACTGCGAAGCCTTTTCGTTCGTGTCTACCGCGCGAAGAACCTCTGTGAATGGTGCGGTGCAGAAAATGGACAACCACACCCTGTAACTGGTAGCCGGGTAGTACTGACATGCGCGCACGTTTTTGACCATCGGCCAGAAATAGCGAACCTTTTGAATCTGGCGGCATTGTGCCAGAAATGCCATAACTGCCACGATGTCAATGAGAGGCGTGAAGGAAGAAGGCGCAGGCGTGAAGTAATGATGAGGCAGGAGCGCTTGTTGTGAAGATATCTATCAAAGACCTGATCGCGCTCGAAAAAGATCGTACGAAAGCCATAGACAGCCTTATTTCAAGCGCAAATATGGACATCGAGAAGTTCGTCGCTCAATACCGTGAGTTGTTCCTGATAGTCGCGGACAAAGAGGACCTCGCCGAGTTGGATCGATTCGTAAAAAACCATGTCGACGACGTCGCCGTCGAACTAGTAAGGCCGATCGTCGCAGAGTTTGAACAAATTGCAAAGATTCAGGATGAATACTTCTCTGATCTAGGAGCAGGCGGCTCAGTCAGCGCCACTGAAAAAGCTACAGTGTTCAAGAGCTTTCTCGACAACATGGGCGAGGAATTTCAGTCTTTGAGTTTCAAGCAGCGCGACATACTGCGATCCGAAATACGCAAACAAATCGCGTCTGGGCACGATATGAAGGCCCTGACAGGTGCGTTCGAGGAGGCGGGCGGCCAGTTGAAGCAATACGCCGCCACCCTTGCTAACACCTCACTGGCTGGCGTTTCCAGCGCGTATAATGACCTCTCAGCCCGCAACGCGGGTCTTGACCACGGCTGGTATTCTGGGACACTCACGAGTCGGACAAGGTCTTTTTGTGCGTATCATCTGGATCGCATCTACACACGTGAGACGATTGCGAAGATGAGCAATGGTATGCTTGAGCCTGTCATCATATATGGTGGCGGTTACAATTGTCGGCATCACTGGACATGGGTCGATCCCGACTGGGATCCAAAGCTGAAAGAAAAAGTTGCGCGCGACATCGAAAAGACGCAGATTTCAATCGGAGCGGGCGACCGCACTGCGACGGTGTTTTATGAACCACCGGTCGTGACGGAGGAATGGGAGAAGGAATACCGACGTTTTAAGAACCACAAGACGAAAGGACCAAAACTGAGAGATGAGAAGCGTGTTGCTGAGGTCCTTAGTAGACTCGGCATGCGAACGACGCTTGATCCTACGGTGCTCAATTTGCATGAAGGACCTACTGACGTTGTAATAATGCTAGATGGTAAGACGATGCCTGCCGAAATAAAGACGCCTGAGAAACAGCAAGATTCGACGATTTATAACACAATTGGCGCACAGAAGAACAGGAGCCAATCGAATCTGTTTGTTATTGATATGGGCGAGTTCTCTTTGACTGATGGGCTGATACATGATTTTAAGAAATGGACAAGAAAGCACCCAACCAAGGAATTCATTCTTTTGATGGACGACAAAGCTATTATTCGAATGTGGGATTTGTGAGATGGAGGATTGTATATGAGCAAAGAGCAATATGACATGATAAAAGAAATCCTCGCTGCCGACGAGAAGATCATGCCTGACGATATTAGATTCGCGTGGTATGGTTATATCCAGGCTCTATACAAATGTGACAGGTTATCATTTGAGGAATCGGAGGAACTTGGCAACATGTTGAATATTGATTCAGAAAAACAGACCGACATCTATGATGCGCTTGCAGGCGGTATTTCTGATCTGAGCAAGAGCGAATAAGGGCAAGCAAGGTTTTGCGCGCTATTTGCGAATGATGCGTAAAAATGTTGTCCCCTACGAGCTTGCTTAACTTCAATATCAGCGTTGCTCATTTGTCCCCTGACCTCATAATCCCGTAAATATCCTGCTATCGTAAATATTGATCTTAGCTATTACCGATTCTCAATTATCGCGCTAAAAATGCTCTATATTCTTAATTACTGATGAAAATGTTAATAGAGTCCCAATTCCTCGGCGGCGAAGGCCATGAATTTGACCGTGCACCGTGGCTGATATCCGCGTGTTTGCAGGACCCGGGCAATCTCCATGGCCGCGGCGGTTCCGCTGGCATTGTCATCGGCGCCAGGAGCGTTGGAATAGTTGGTGCCGCCGGCGTAAGAATCATAATGACCTCCCACAATGTAGACGGTATCCGGATGCGCCGTGCCGGTCATCGTGGCGACGACATTGTATTGCCACCCCGTCACGCTTGTGTAAAAAGAATCCAGCGTCACGGAAGACAACCCATAGGATAAATACTTGTTCTGAATCCACACCGCCACGTTTCGATGGTTGTTCGCCAGCGCATAGCGGGTTCCAAAGTCTTGCAGACTTTGCATGACACTGCCGATTGAATCCGGGTTGATGTCGGACAGAATGGATTGGATGATCGGATCAGGATTTTGAGCCGGAGCGCCGCTCGTGCCGATTCCGATCAGGATCATCAGGATGAAAACTTTCTTCATGCTATCTCCTCCAGGATTGATATACGGTATATTAAGATACTATTACCGTTTAATATCGACAATCAAAAATTAATATTCGTGCTTGACGACAGGCTCTGTTGCCACTATATTGCAAAGTACTTTGCAATACAAAGTAAATAGGATGGAACCATGCTGACGAAGTCGGAAGCCAGGCGAAAAATCGATGAGATTCACGGCATGCTCGAATTATCAACCCGATACACGAACGTTTCGCCGTGGGCTGCGTTCAGCGTCGGTCTCACAGGATTGGGAGCGGCAGCATGGTCGCAACGATTTGCCGCATCGCCAGATCAATATGGGAACCACCTTCCGACATTGATCATCCTTTGGAGTGGATGCCTGGTGACGGCCGTGGCATTGGCGGCCGGATTTTCCATTTCCAAAGCGCGCCGGCAAAATGAGCGCCTATGGACGGATCCTCTGCGACAAGGCCTGATCAACTTCGGCATGGCGGCCCTGCTGGGCGGCATCCAGACGGGCCTGTGTATGCGATACGAACTTCTTTACCTCATTCCGTCCGCATGGATGATGTGCTACGGCGCCGGCCTGGTCACCGGAGGTGCCTTCTCACTGAGGATATTCCGCCATCTAGGTTTCTGGTTCATCGCGTGCGGCGCTCTGGCCGGATTCTTCCCGCCATTCAATTTTTGGCTGATGATGCTTTCCTTCGGACTGGGTCACGTCATGCTGGGTTTGGTCGTCCGAAAGACGGCCGTCCGGGCTCCGTCGGATTCGTGAAAGAATCGATTGAACAACTGGACGAGGTGATTCACCAGAAGGTGCGCCTTGGCCTGATGACCATCCTCGCGGGCCGTGAAAGCGCGGATTTCGGGGCATTGCGCGATCAACTGGGTTTGACCGACGGCAATCTCAGCTCCCACCTCTCGCAATTGGAGAAGCGACACTACATTCGGGTCGACAAGACGTTTGTCAGCCGGAAACCCAGGACGACCGTAACCATCACAAAAAAAGGGAAAGAGGCGCTCCACCGCTATGTCGACTTGCTAAGACGCATCCTTGACGAATAGAACTCCGCAACCATTTAGAAATAAGGGCATATCATGACACCCATTCGTTTGCTGGCGCTTATCGCCATCTTCTTTGCGACCACCGTGGCATGGTTTATACTTGGTGGCAGCATCAACTTCCGCACGTCGGAAAAATCAACCGTCTTGGGCGCGCGCGTCGAAGACAGCTGGGGCGGTGCGCACACGCAACTCCATCCGAAACTCTATCATTGGGAATCGGTTCAGGATACGCTCACAGAGACCATGACCAACTCCCAGGGCCAGTCCACGCAATTGTCGAAGACGGTACGCCGAAAAGCGCAAAAGTATTTTGATGCATCGAGATCAGAAATTCAGACCGCGCTGGATGTGGAATACCGGCCGAAAGGGTTGCTTTGGTACAGCGTGTTCAAGGTCGACTTCAACGCGACCTATGCCATAAAGAACCCCCTGTCATATGCCACGGACTTGTATGTTCAATTCGACTTTCCATCACGAAACGCGCTATTCGATGATTTTGCCTTCACCGTGAACGGACAAACGGTGGATGAATCGGACATCACCTACCAGTCGCCGGCGGAAGGATCGTCATGGAATACTCCGAACTCCATGGTCGTGCGCATTCCGGCGGCCCCCAATGACGAAAAGTCGATCAACATCCGTTACCGTTCGCAGGGCACCGGAAACTGGCAGTACACGTTCGGCGAGGCCACACGCCGCGTGAAAAACTTTGCGCTCACCGCCGTAACGGCTTTCAGAGACTACGACATTCCCGAGTCCTGCCTGTCTGCCGTCCATAAGGAAGCGACGGACAAGGGCTGGAAGTTGTCCTGGACATATTCCGATGTGATTTCGAACGTTCGGATAGGGATCGACATGCCGCGAAAACTCAATCCCGGGCCGGTGGCCGAACGCATCAGTTTTTTTGCCCCGGTGTCGCTGCTGTTCTTCTTCACGATTCTCATCATCCTCTCGGCCATTCAATCACGACGTATCCACCCGATGAATTATTTTTTTCTGGCGGCGGCGTTTTTCGCCTTCCATCTGTTTTTCGCCTATCTGGTGGATCATCTGACGTTGGAATGGTCGTTTCTCGCTGCCAGTTTCACATCCGTTTTTCTGGTGGCTACTTACATGAGACTCGTGACGGACTGGTCATTCACCCTTCGATACGTGGCCCCGGCGCAGGTGATCTATCTCGTTCTTTTTTCCTATTCTTTTTTCTTCGAAGGGTATACGGGATTGACCATTACGATCGGCGCGATCGCGACGTTGTTCGTTCTAATGCAGATCACCGGCCGTATCGATTGGAATGACGTGTGGCTGAAGAGAAGCCGATGATCGACGGATAGGAGGCCCGGATTGAGCCGGGCCTCTCTTGTGCTGGCACATCTAGAGTTTCTTGATCACAAAGTCCACGGCAAACGTCGAGTCGGCCACCGGACAACGCATCGTCAACGTATACACCGGCCTGATCTTGTTTGTTCGGATCCTCAGAGTTGCATGGTTATTGAAGGTCCCTTTCAAGAAAGCGTCTACCGGAAATGTGGTCATTGCTATTTTTCCGCTGACCGATTGGCGGGGACCCAGATGAGTTTTGCGGAGAACCTGGAAGGCCCAGTAGGCCCGCAGCGTTCCCAAATTCGTGATCGCTCTTTCGTACTCCACGTTTTCCGTGTGGCGATCGGCGGCCCGCTCGAAATCGCGGCGCGCATCCCGGTCTTCCTCTTCGGCCGTGCGCTCCCCAGCTTCGGCGATGTCGACCACCAGATCGGCGACACCTGAAATGGCATCCAATGTGGCGAACGTCTGATGGCGCGCATCTTCAGAAGAAACTTGTTTGTCCAGCATGTGCAACTGTGTTTCGGGGTTGATGGCCATGAACTTCTGCTGAAGACCGGCTTCCAGGTCGCCGTATTTCACCGATAACAGATAGTAGAATTTCTCAGGCTCGACCAGGATAGCCGAATCTGAACGATTGATGATCTCCACATCGAAAACCAGGTATGAACTCCAGCAACGATGAAAGGAAACGACGAGAGAGATCCCACCGGATTCGCGACGAATCAGTTGTTGCCCATGAAACCAACGGATGTCGGGTTCGCTGGAGTCCAGGTGATACACGGCCGCCGGAGTGCATCCAATCAACAATAACAAAGCCGGCACAATGCGATTCATAAATCCTCCATCATTTTGATGCCTGGATTCTGGCAAATCGCGTGCCACCCATAAAATGGTGGCGAAGGGTTGTTATTACGATATTATGGCAATGAAGGTGTGAAAAACAACGACGAGGCTGTGGACAGACGACACATGCTCAATCCGGACACGTTCGGATGGCGACAGGATTCCATTAAAAACCGATGCTCTAAGCAAACAACGTCGACAACGTCACGCATTCCAATCCGCGGGCTTTCAACGCGGGAATGATCTCCCGGACGGCCCTGATGGTCTGACTGCGATCCACATGTCGGATATTGCCGCCATCGTGCAGGATGATAATGGAACCGGGTCGCACACGGCTCAACACGCGTCGCACGATGCGATCGGCGCCGGGCAAGTGGGGGTCCCGTGGATAGACGTCACCGATGACCGTCCGGTAGCCCATCGATTCGACGATATCGAGAATTCGCCTGGAAAACAAACCCATGGGCGGCCGAAAGTACACCGGCTGCCGTCCGGAATACCGACGAATAAGCTCTTCCGTCCTGCCGATCTCCTCTCGCAAATGGGCGGTGGTGCGCGTCATCATCAGAGGATGTGAATACGTGTGGTTACAAAGATCATGGCCGGCCCCGGCAATCGCCTCGACAAGGCGGGCGTTCCTTTCGACGTGCCGTCCCACCAAAAAGAAAGAGGCTTTCACGTCATGCGCGTGGAGAATGGAAAGCAACTGGGGTGTGAATTCCGGATGCGGTCCGTCGTCAAAAGTAAGGGCCACACGCCGGGGAAAGGCGGGACCATTCCAGGAGACCCGCGTAATGAGTCTTTTTCCGAGCCGCTCGATGGCCACCATGTGGCTCAGATCGCTCAGGACCGACTGGATCCATCCACCGACATACCAGCGTTCCATCTCCTCGGGAAACGTCATCGCGCCGGGCCCCCGGCGGTGACGGCAAGGTACTCATTCTTGACCGCATCCATTTCGCCGATCAGCATCCGGCGTTCGCGCCGCATCCGGTTGATCAGACGGCGGTTCGTGAACAGCACAAAGGAAAAACTGATCATTTCCTGTTCGTCACGCAAGTCGTGCACATAGGCCAACGCAAACAAGCCGGACATCGGCAGGCTCAGTCCGTACAACACGGCCCAATACCACGTGGTCAGGTACCACACCGACCCGACCAGTGCAAAATACACGATCAGAAAAGCCAGGCCGCCGGCGAATAGCAGCGCCGTAAGGATCTTCGTGCGTTCGTGCAGATATTTTCTTGCGAAATGGATGGCCACCGCATGCGGTATGAAATTATGAAATATTCCATAAACCGCCAGCGGCAACCCCATGAGCGCCAAACCAAATTTCCGGGCACTGCGAATCAGAATCTTTGAAAAGACCACATTTTCCTGGAGCATCGCGTCCCGAAGATGCAGCCGCGCCAGTTTCCTTTTATAGGCCGTGATACGATCTCCCATCGCCCGCACGCGATCCGGCTCGCGTTTGAAGTAGTATTCCACGCAATCGGCAATGCGCTGAGTGATGATGAATTCCTCCACGCTGCGCTTGTTCGGGTCATCCTGGCTGAGCAGTTCATCCCGATAAATGTGTTCCACGTCTCGTACGAGGTCGTCCCACTCTAGGTTTTCGATATTGACGGTCAATTTTTCAAGATGGGACTGGATCTCGTCGGTCAGTTCTCGTACGGCGGCTGTATGGTCTGTCGCATTGCGTTCGAAAAACCGCCGAAGCTCGATCGGTTCCCCAATGTTCAACAACACGCGGCTGCGAAACCGGCTTCGTGAAAAAAAATGAAGGCCGATCGGTATGACTTTGAGACCCAATTTGTAATGGTTGCGGGATTCGGTTTCCAGCACAATCCGCGCCGCCCCCGTTTTCACCTTCTTGACCTGGCGAAGCATGTCGCTGGTGCCTTCCGGAAAAATGCCGATCGTCTGCCCGTTTTCAAGGGCCTTGTAACACGCCTCGAATGACTGGGTGTTATCCTGCATTTTGTCCGGATGATCCGTCTTTCGGACAATGGGGATGACGCCGCAACTGGCGAGAAATTTCTGCGCCAGCGGGTGCCGAAAAAGACCGGAATGGCCGATATAGTTCACTTTGCGCTGGATCGCCGCGCCGATGACCAAGGCATCCATGATCGAGTTGGGGTGATTCGCGACAAATACGACCGGACCCTCATCCGGTATGTTTTCGCCGTGTCTCAATTCGATCTTCTTGAAAAAGATGGCCATGACGATGCGGCCCAGCGCTCGAATGAAACTGTAAATCAACGATTTTTCTGACGGATAGGTTGCCATGACGATGTGGTTACTTGGAATTTGACCTGGGGTACAATACCACTGTGACAAACCATTCGCAAACGATTTTCAAGAAGGCATCCGTTGTGGGTTGTCACCTCCGGATCATCGTGCCGTACACCATGAATGCGAATAGATCTGCTTTCTTTTGGCAACGCGCATCAGCGATCCCATCATCTGTCGTTCTCTCCGTTTCGCGAAGACCTGAAGATCGGGTTTCGGCGCAGGGTAAATCCACTGCTCTCTGAGTCGTTCGCTCGAAGGCGAACCGTATCGAGGTGAGCGGTCATCGGCATCCTTCGGGATTGTCACACTCCCAACATTTCCCGAGCTTGCTCAAACCATCGTTCTGTAAACCATGAATGCGAATAGATCTGCTTTCTTTTGGCAACGCGCCAACGTCTCACCAACAGCGGCATCTGTTACAGGATCACGCGTTCCCACACCGTGGCCATGCCCTGACCGAGTCCGACGCACATCGTGGCCAATCCGAAGCGCGACTGCCGCCTTCTCATTTCATGGATCAGTGTGCCCACGATCCGCGCGCCGGAGCAGCCCAGCGGGTGACCGATGGCAATGGCTCCGCCATTGACGTTGAGCCGCGATTCGTCGATCGATAATTCCCTCACACAGGCGAGAACCTGGATGGCAAAAGCCTCAT
>CAZJBS010000029.1:0-36135 GCA_964544475.1 uncultured Bacteroidota bacterium
GCCTGGGCGACGCAGGCTCATGCCCAAAACATGATCATAAAGATGATGATCAATAGCGATATGATCAGTTATTGCAGTTCGGACAATAACTGGAGAATCACGCTCCAACACTACCCCAACAGCCAGACCGTGACCAGTCTTGCCACGACCGTCGCCACGACGTACACCTCGTTGCCGGTGACTTTGAGAAACGACGACATCGCCTATTCGGACAGTTGGTCGTTCTATTCCGAAGGTTATAAGACGATCTTCCTCCAGGAATACGAGTTCACGCCATACTACCACACCATCAACGACCGTTTGCAATACAGCAATCTGGGATATGCCGCCGAAATGACCCGTGTGTCCTGCGGCATGTTACTGATGGAAAACGGCACTCTGACCGGAATCCGCACACACGAAACGTCGCCTCGTATGGTTTCTCTACATTCCAATTACCCCAATCCGTTCAACCCGGGCACCACCATACGATTTGAACTGGATGAACGATCCACGGTTGTTCTTAGAATATACAATACCCTCGGGCAGCCGGTGCGGACATTGATTTCCGGTCAATCGCGAGACCGGGGTCTGTACACGCCATGGTGGGACGGGCTTACGGACCATGGCGAACCTGCTGCGAGCGGCGTATACATCTGCAGACTGGAAGTCTCCGGAGTCTCGGTGTCGCGGAAGATGACGCTAATGAAGTAAGTGTTCCGCGAAGCGCCACCTCACGCAGGACGTCCGAACGGCGAGTCTCTCGGATGTTCCGCGAAGCGCCACCTCACGCAGGACGTCGGAATGGCGAGTCTCTCGGATGTTCCACGAAGCGCCGCTTCGCGGAAGGACGGTCGTCAACCATGGTCGATTTCGGCATTTCCTCTTTGTTGCATATCCATCCTGAATGTGCTATTTTGCGCTCGTGCATCAGGAACTCGAAACCTACATTCAGTCCCGCTACCCGCTGATCTATCTTATTTCCTGGGAAGAAGAGCGCGTTCTCAAGACGCTGGATCGCGTGGCGGTTGACCTTCGAAAGATGTTGTGGGCATGGACCCACACACAGGGACTCTACAATTACGTCCTGCCCGATCAAAAAGACACGGCGTTGAGCGACCCGGAGGCGGTTCTTAATCATATCGCGGCCAGCCCGGAAAACGCCCTTTTTGTACTGTTCGATTTTCACGCGTTCGTCGACAACGTGCGGATTCGCCGGCAGCTTCGCGACCTGGCTCATGACCTTCGCAAAAGCAACAAAACGATACTGATCGTGGCTCCGACGATGAATATTCCCATCGAACTGTCGAAAGACATCGCCGTCGTGGATTTCGAACTCCCCGGAACCGACGAATTATCCCGTACGTACAACGAGGCCACACGGGTCCTCGCCAGGCGCCGCGATGTGAACGTGGCCATGACGCCCGACCTGACCGAGAAGCTCCTGAAAGCCGCGCAGGGACTCACGTTGGTCGAATTCGAAAATGTGCTGGCCAAGTCGGTCGTACAGCGGAAGGCGATTGACGGCAAAACGATCGGTGACGTGCTCGAAGAAAAGAAGCAGGTGATCCGCAAATCGGGCACGCTGGAGTATTTTTCACCCGAGGAAGACTTCGACCAGGTCGGCGGTCTGGATCATTTGAAAACCTGGCTGACCAAGCGGGCGGCCGCGTTCACGGACCGGGCGGCCTCATTCGGATTGCCGTCCCCCAAAGGTTTGTTGTTGGTCGGCACGCAGGGCTGCGGCAAGAGTCTCACGGCCAAGGCCGTCGCGGCGCATTGGAACCTGCCCCTGCTCAAATTGGACGTGGGACGCGTGTTTGCCGGGATCGTCGGGTCTTCGGAAGCGAACGTGCGAAACGCCATCAAAGTGGCCGAGTCCATCAGCCCGTGCATCATGTGGATTGACGAAATCGAAAAAGGTTTTTCCGGGATCAGCAGTTCCAATTTCAGCGACGGCGGCACGGCGGCGCGCGTGTTCGCCACATTTACAACCTGGCTGCAGGAAAAAAAGAAGCCGGTATTCGTCATCGCGACCTCCAACGACATTACGGCGCTGCCGCCGGAAATCCTGCGCAAAGGGCGCTTCGACGAGATTTTCTTTGTGGACCTGCCCGACCTGGCCGAACGGGAGGCCATCTTCGGAATTCACCTGTCCAAACGCCGGCGCGATCCGGCCCGTTTTGACACCCGCCAACTGGCCGCGGCGACGGATGGTTTCAGCGGCGCGGAGATCGAACAATCCATTATTGATGCGCTGTACGATGCCTTCGAGGAAAATCGCGAACTGGCCACGACCGACGTTTCAAATACCATCCGCCAGACCGTCCCCTTGTCCCGCGTGATGGCCGAACAGATCAATGCCCTCCGCGCCTGGGCTGACAAACGCGCCCGCAAAGCCTCGACGCCCAAAACCGCCATTGGCCGCACGGCCATGGATCGGTTCCGTTCCAATTGAAGCGACCTGCGACTGGAAATTTCATTCCCGCCCGACGCCGCCTTATCCAGCGCCACCCTCATCTTTCGCCATACGACACCAGGCGGTAACCTTTTTTCGGAAGAAGGGGCAATTCCGTTCGAAGAACATTCAGCGTGTGGATTTTTTCATAAGCTATGATAATGGCGCTGTCGTGACTTCGGGCGAGAATCTGATATAGCTGCTCCCGCATCACGCCCTCATCGGGCCGGTCATCGAGAAATTGCACATTGTCGGATCTCGGCATGCGCGTTACGACGCTTTTGCCGGAACGCCGGGCTTCGTGCGCAATGATCTTGGAATGTTGCTGCCCCTTCGGCACAATCAGCGTGATGTTCTCCGGCAGTTCGAGGAAGGCTTTGGTCAGGTCGTCGTAACTCAGGCCAAATCCGCTGATCAAAATGGCCACCTCCCTTCCGCGCGGCGCAAGGTTGCGATTGACGAGCAAATGCAACTGCGCGTACACGGTCCGGTCACGCCCCACGTCGATGAATACATCCAGGGCGCCCGGATACTTGGACATACGTTCACGAACCGCCAGCAGTTCCCAACCCAACGGCTCAAGCAGGGCTTTCAGATCGAGGTTGAATAACGTGACGGTGAAATTTCTCGGGATCTGCACGACTTTACGTTCGTACAGCGCGCGTTCGGTTTCCACGCGGTCGGTTTTCACCCACAAGGCCCGCAAGCCGTATGTGTGAATCAGGAGTGAATCGATCAGTGAATCGATGGATGCAAACTCGATCAACGATTCTTCATCGGTACCCAGAATGGCATGTTCCGGGAATCCGGAGACGACCGCGGCGTTTTTCGGTACCCGCGATTCGCTTGAAGGGTCCGGGCGCAGGCGGTTGAGGGAAACCCACAGATGAAACACCACGAGTCCCAGGGTCGCAACAACCAGAATTTTGAGAAGCCGTGGTTTGGACATGATCATGATTGCTCAGGGTTCCGCGGAGCGACCGCCGACAGACGTTCAAACCGAACGTGCGCGTTCCCGCTCGGCCGCCGTGAGATGAAAGACATGTTTCAAGGCATTGGCGTACTCGTCGCTTAAAATGATATGGCGCCGGGCCATCACCTGACGGGCCACCTCGATGGCTTTGTCGATCTGATAATCTTCCAACGAAGGCACGTCCATCCATGAAAAACCAGGGATGACTTTGGGCGGGAATCCGCCTCCGAAGATATTGCAGGACACACCGACCACGGTGCCGGTATTGAACATCGTATTGATGCCGCATTTGGAGTGATCGCCCATGGTCAGACCGACAAACAGCATGCCCGTATCGATCTCGCGCCCGTTCAGGGTGACCTTGACCGGACCGTAGCTGTTTTTCAGGTCGCTCGTATTGGTGTCGGCGCCCAGGTTGCACCATTCGGCGATATAGGAATGGCCCAGAAAACCGTCGTGCTGTTTGTTGCTGTAACCGTGTATCACCGAGCCTTCGACTTCGCCGCCGATCTTGCAAACGGCGCCGATGGATGTGTTGCCGTATATTTTGGCGCCGATCCGGATCCGCGATTGGCGGCCCACGTAAACCGGACCTTCCAGAACGGCATTCGGCATGATGACGGCGTCCTGATCGATAATCACCGGACCATTTTGCGCGTCGAGCACCACGCCCGGCTGGACGTTCGCGCCATCGCCCACAAACACGCGTTCAGGTCCCAGCACATGAGCGCCCGGATGAACGGCGCCGCGGATGACCGATCCGTAGAACTTGAAATCGTCGAGCAGCATGTCGCCGTTAAACCGGACGAGATCCCACGGATACCGTATGACACGACCGGTGATTTCGGTCCGGCGCGTCGACAGCGTGTTATTCCAGAACGCCACGGCCTGGCCTTCGGCCGTGAATGTCGTTTGGTTGTCATGCTCAAAAAGATCGGCCATCTGGTCATCGATGACCACGCGCCCGTTGATGTACAGGCATCCGTCCGGCGGGTTTTGATTAATCAGGCCGTCGGGATTGTTATTCAAAGGGGCCACATATTCACGGCATCGCCGATAAAAAGCCGCCTCAGGAAAGCGGCGGCGTATACGGTCCACCAGGGACAGGGCGCCGCATCGCAAGTCGTACAATGGCCGAAGGTGCGTCAAAGGAAACAGATCGGCGACGTCGTCGTCTTCGAAAACACAAATGGCAGTCGGCTTGGGCATCGTTCAACCGTGTTTGGTGATGTCGGTTCCGCTGTCGCGCAAGATGCGCAAAGGATCTTGCACACCGATGTATTCCTTGCTCAGAAAAGGCTCGCCGTATCGGACATTGATCAGGGCGCCGTAATAACGCGCCCGGGCTTCGATGCCCGCCCGGAACGCCGGCGTACTGATGTGCGTGGCCGGTTCGTCGCTCTGGTAGGCCGGATGGTAAAATTGGGAAGCAAAAGCCTCCATGGCCTTCATCTTTTCTTCAAACGTGTCGGATATGTCGACGATGAACATCGTGCCGGATATTTTGGAGAATTCATACCGTGCAGGACAGAACAGCAGGCGCTGTGGGCGGTACGCCTCCTGGGTCTGTCCGTTTCTCATGGTTGCTATTTTGGACAGACCCGAATAGAAAAAAGACTCCTTGACCAGATCACTGGCATGGACATGATCGGGGTGCCGGTCGTCCCAGTACGGTGCGAAAACGAAGTCGGGGCGGTGGGCGCGCAACGTCTCGATGACCTTCAACTGATTGGCCCGGTTATTCTCAAATAACGTATCCGGCAACGCGAGATTTTCTCTCACGGTTATGCCGAGTATCTTCGAGGATTCCGCCGCTTCGGCATCGCGGAGATCCGCGCTGCCGCGTGTGCCGGCCTCCCCTCGCGTCAGATCACAAATGCCAACCGCGTATCCAAGGCGAGTCAATACGACGACCGTCCCGCCCGATGTCAACTCAACATCGTCCGGGTGGGCTCCAAAAAACAGCACGTCAAGTTTTTTCATAGGATTCACTTTACAAAACTGGCGGTGAAATTGCAAGACTTCTTGTATTCATTGCGCTTAAGTCGTGAAACAGGACATCGAAGTTCGCTTTTTTGTAATCGTGTGATTTGTCACAGTTTACTTACAAAGCTGTTGACAAGAATTTCTTAATTAAGTATATTTTTTTAATTGAGTTATCATGAAAGTTTGGTCTCTTGCGGCATGGCAGGAGATGCACCAATTCCATAATGCTTGCCAAGACTCGCCGTGATTCCTTCGGGGATGGCTGAGTCTTGAAATTTCCCAGGCATTACCCAAGGATCCAGAGTTTAATGGCCCACGAATTCAAAAGAATTCTGATCGTAGACGATGAAGAGACATTGACCTTCAGTCTGTACCAGAGTTTTATCATTTCCAAAGAAAACTATGAAGTCGTGACGGCGTCATCCGGAAATGAGGCTTGGGAGAAATACGTTGAAAATCCTTTCGACGTGGTCATCACCGACATTACCATGCCGGGGATCACGGGCATCGAATTGCTGAAACGCATTAAGCATGAACATCCGCAGACGCACGTGATCATGATGACGGCGTATGGATCGGACGAAAAGAAAGAAGAAGCCCTGGCGTCGGGCGCATTCCGGTATATTGAAAAGCCTTTTGAGATCAAAACGATGAAGAGCATCATTGCAGAAGCACTCCATCAGTAACCATCGGCGATTATGGCGTTAGTCGGCAACCTCAAAGACCTCAAGCTTACCAATATCGTGCAGTTGAACTGCATGGAGAAGAATGAGGCCATGTTCAGCGTCGAGCATTTCAAGACGGTGGGGCGGATTTATTTTGCCGACGGAAACATCGTGCATGCGACGTATGGCACGCTGGAAGGCGAGGATGCCGTGTACCGCATTCTCCAGATCAAGGAAGGGTCGTTCAAAGTCGAGAGCCATGTGCCGCCTCCAAAGCGCACCATCACCGGTCCGTGGAGCAACCTGATTCTCGAAGGGCTTCGCATGATTGACGAGGCGCGCGAGGCGAAAAGCGAGGCGCTGGCGAAGCTGACCAAAGAATTGAAAAGCATCAACGGCGTCCACGGAGTACTGATCACGAGCGGATTTGGTGAAATCCTGGCGGAAGAGGGCATCGCCAGTGGCAAGCGGACCTCCGCCGCGATGGCCTTCCTGATGCGCAAGTTTGACAAAATCGGCCGTGCCTCCAAATCCGGAACCATCCGGATTGCCATGGTGGCCGGCAAGACCGACAAGAAAGTCCTGTTCCGCTGGCAGGACGACGTGATCGAGTTGAGCGTGGAGAGCAAGATGATGCTGGAGGCCGTGGAACAGGCTCTGGACAAAGTGACTTTTCCGGAGAAGAAAACCGGTGAAACCGGTGAACAGGAATCGGCAGGATGAAGGAAAAACTCGAAGAAATTTGTTCCATTTCCGGCGTTCGCGGCGCTTTCCTGTTTTTCAATGACGGGGAACTGGTTTATCATGCTTTGCCGAAGGGTTTCGACGAAGATGCCTGCCTGGAGATTGCGCGGGACGTGATCCAGATGGGCGCCATATGCGACCGTCTTTCGCCGTCCAATCACGAGTTCGAAATCAAGTACGACAACGGCCGCCTCGCGTCCTGGGTGCTCAATCATTACAACCTGATCATTCTTTGCGATCCCGGTGTGAGCCTGTCCATGCTGCGATTGACGGTCAATGTGGCGGTGGCGGACCTGGAGGCCGACAAGAAATTTCAAAAGCGCATTAACAAAATCGAATCCACCCGGCGCAGTTTCCTGATCCGAAGCAACATGGACGTCGAAAGCTGGTCGTTGGTGGAAGTGGTCAACTGAAGGAGAGGCGGTCATGTCGAGTGTACTGACGGGCAATCTCGCGTTTTTGGAAGTCATCAACATTGTAAAACTGCTCGTGTCGGACCACCGGACCGGCAAATTGATACTCCAGCGCGAAGACGAATCCGGCGAACTGTATGTCGAAGACGGGCGCGTGGTTCATGCGGCCACGTCCACGTTCACCGGTGAACACGCCTTTCGTGATATCCTGATTTGGAATACAGGAAAATTCGCTTTTGAGCCGGATACGCGGGCCCCGCAGCGCAGTGTCGACAAAGACACCGCCCAGTTGATATCGGAAGGCTCCCAGTTGTCCGAATCATGGCGCCGCGTGAGTACCCTGATACCCACCTTCAAAGTGCGATTCCGGAAGACGGATCGCGAACCGGCGCACGATGTCAAGCTCAAAGCCAAAGACTGGGAGATTCTGGACGTTTTTGCGGATCAGGAGATGTCGGTTTCGGACGTGGCAACGAAAGCCGGCCAGCGCGAAATCGACGTCGCGACCACCATGTACGACCTGATCGAAGCCGGTCTCCTGGAAGTGGGGAGCGCCGCGAAAGCCGTCAAGAAGGAGGCAGTCAATGACCGGTTCTTCAAGCAGGTTGAAAACGAATTGATCCAACTAATCGGTCCGGTGGCCTCCATCATCATTGACGATGTGGTCGAAGCCATGGGCGAATCGCGAAGCGGCTTCCCGAAAGACAAAGTCGCCTCATTCGTCGAATCCGTGACCGGCGAAATTTATGATCCGGCCAAACAACTGACGTTTCAGCAGTTCATGCTGAAACAGATCAAATCACTCTAGATACCCGCCGTAGCGGGTTCCTTTCCGGAGATGTGACATGGCAAAAGGACTGAGCCTCAGATGGAAAGTACCCATTGTGATTGTGAGCGGCGCCCTCATCATTGGCGTCGGCCTCACCCTGCTGGTTATCAATCTCGTATCCGACTCGCTTAAGACCGAACTCACGGAGCGCGGCAAAGCCATTGCCACCACGTTGTCCAAACAGGTGGAACGGCCCCTTGTTGGCGATGACGAAGTGGACATCCAGAATCTGGTCGATATTTCGTCGCAATTCACGGCCGTGAGTTACGTTTACATTTCCGACAAGAATCAGAAAATACCGGCTCAGAAATTCAAGATCGGATCGTACAATCAGCGGCGCGTCCTGGAAGAGGAGGTCATCACCTCGGCCAAGGAGAACTACAAAATCGATCTTACCCTGGTCCAGAACGTCAATGAAGCCGGTGAAACCGCCGACGTCGAGAATTATGAAATATCGACGCCCATCGGCGAAGGGGTTCTGGGATACGCCCATGTCGGGATGTCCCGCAAGTACATGGACGATATTATTCGCAGTACAGCCCTTCTCGTGGGAGGTGTCCTTGCTTTGGCATCCATTTTGGGCATGTTGGTTGCGCTTTACCTTTCCAACCGGGTGACAGGCCAGTTGCTCTACCTGACGACGGCGGCGGACAAGATCAGCATGGGCGATCTTGAAAGTATCGTCCGGGTGGAAGCCAGGGACGAGATTGGCGACCTGGCCCAGGCGATCGAACGCCTCAGGGAGAGCCTCAAAGCGGCCATCGAACGCCTGAAACGCAAGAAGATCACATGAGCGGGCAAAAAAAACATTGACACTCGACCAAAAATTATATACACTTACAAAGATTATTCCGAAAAAATCCACCAGCTGACACGATCGCTCCCATACTGCCTCGAACAGGCTTCGCTGAGCAAATTTTGAATATTCGTTAACATAAAAAAGGGAAACCATTATGTTGCAGACGAAAAAACTGAAAGACGGAAGCAAGCAGATCATCCTTAATGGCAAGCAGTTTGAAGGGGTGACGAAAGTGCTATCCGAACTTGCTTCCAAGACCAAGGCGTCTGCCATTCTGTTTGCCGACATGAGCGGACAGTTGATCAGTCAACGGGGTAATACGGACAAGATGAATACGACCGTGCTGTCGGCGTTGGCGGCCAGCGATTTCGCCGCCACGGCCGAAATGGCCAAACTTGTCGGCGAAGATGCCAAATTCAAACTGTTGTTTCATGAAGGCGAAAAACGAAACGTGTACCTGTCCAATGTCGGCGACAATTTCTTCCTGGTCGTTGTTTTCGATACCAGCGTGACACTCGGGTTGATCCGAATCTACACGAAAAAAGCCATTCAAAACCTCCTTGAAATTTTCGAGGATCAGGCTAATCAGACCGACGACAGTGCGAAGGACCTTATCGACTCCGAATTTGGCTCCCTGCTCGGTGACGCCCTGGACGAGTCCTTCAAATAACCGCAGCTTGCTTACCAAAAACTAATACTTAAAGAGGCTCCTGATGTTTATAAATTGGGCGTTGCAAGAGATTAACCTGAAAATTGTCTACTACGGCCCGGGCATGAGCGGTAAGACGACCAATCTGGAGTACATCCATTCGAAAATGGATCCGTCACTGGCAGGAGAACTGGTATCGCTGAAAACCAAAGAAGACCGAACGATCTTCTTCGACTTTTTGCAGCTGGAAGTCGGCCGGATCAAAGGCAAAAAGCCCAAGTTCAATCTGTACACCGTGCCCGGTCAGGTGTACTATGCGTCAAGCCGGAAAGTGATTCTGAATGGCGTGGACGGCATTGTGTTTGTGGCCGACTCGCAAAAACATCGCATGGACGGCAATATCGAAACGTTGCTGGACCTGGAAAACAACCTGCGCGAAGATGGGCACAGCCTTGATTCGTTTCCGTGGGTCGTTCAGTACAACAAACGCGACCTTCCAGATATCGAGACCATCGAAAATCTTCAGAAACGGCTGAACTATTTCAACGTGCCTTTCTACGAGGCGGTGGCCATCAAGGGCAACGGTGTGTTTGACACCCTGAAAGCGATCATCAACAAAGTCGTCGCCAACGTTCAGAAACAGCTCTGATTCGCCGGTACATTTGAAATGCGAAGCTCCTTGTCCATTCAGGGAGCTTTTTCTTTTTCAGGGGTTCCCTGCACGCATCCGTGACGCTTCAACGGGGAGCGATTCCCGTTCGCGGTTGATGCATTTGAACTCGTAACGCCCCGACAATTGACCGTTACCGCCAAGCTTCAGCGTCAGAACTTTCCCAGAACACAAGTCCGAGAAATGAAGTGTCACGGCGATGCTGTCCAACCGGACGTCGAATCTACGCAAGCCGAATCATGCCAGTCTCATTTGTTCGGACCGAACCGTCTTTCCTGTTTCAGGCGCATTTCAAACATGACGAGTGTCATTGTAGGAAATCGGACACGTCGGTATATTGCCGTGTAAGGTCAACAAAGTCAATATTAACAACATATAAAACATGACATTACTAAGTTGTGGCGAAAGAGCATGTCGAGTCCGAAGGAGGCATCATGAAGCGTGAAATGGTCACAGTTGATGGGAATGAGGCGGCGGCGTATGTGGCCCACAAGACCAATGAAGTCATTGCGATTTATCCGATCACGCCTTCCTCGGCTATGGGGGAATGGTCCGACGAATGGTCGTCATTTGGACGGAAGAACCTGTGGGGGACGGTACCGTCGGTGATTGAAATGCAAAGCGAAGGCGGGGCGGCCGGTGCGGTTCACGGGGCTCTGCAATCGGGCGCGCTGACCACAACTTTCACATCGTCGCAGGGGCTTCTGCTGATGATCCCGAACATGTTCAAGATTGCCGGCGAATTGACGTCCACCGTGTTTCATGTGGCCGCGCGTTCGGTCGCCACCCATGCGCTGTCGATCTACGGTGATCACTCCGACGTGATGGCGGTCCGTTCAACCGGTTGGGGCCAGCTGTCTTCGCATTCGGTCCAGGAAGTCATGGACATGGCCTTGATTGCACAGGCGGCCACGCTCGAAGCGCGTGTGCCCTTCATCCACTTTTTCGACGGATTTCGCACGTCGCATGAAGTGATGAAGATCGAACAATTGACCGAGGATGATCTGCGCGCCATGATGGATGACGCCTTGATACAGGCTCATCGACTCCGAGGCCTGTCGCCTGACCGGCCTTTCATGCGCGGTTCGGCCCAGAATCCCGATGTATTCTTTCAGGCGCGTGAAACGGTCAACCCGTACTACGCGGCCTGCCCGGCGATCATGCAAAAGGCCATGGACAAATTCGCATCGATTGTCGGCCGACCATACCACCTCTTCGACTACGTCGGACATCCGGAAGCCGACCGGGTCATCGTGGTGATGGGGTCCGGGGCGATGACCATTCAGGAAACGGTCAACCATTTGCTTCCCAAAGGCGAACGCGTCGGCCTCCTGAAAGTCCGTCTCTACAGACCCTTCGCCATGGAATATTTTCTCAAGGCCCTGCCAAAGTCGGTCAGGAAGATTGCCGTCCTTGATCGCTGCAAGGAACCCGGCGCCGGTGGCGAGCCTCTGTACATGGATGTCGTGACCGCTTTGAGCGAAGGTTTGTCGGAAGGTATTCTTCCCATGCCGTCGCTTCCGAAGGTGGTCGGCGGACGCTACGGCCTGTCTTCCAAGGAATTTACGCCCGCCATGGCCAAAGGTGTTTTCGACGAATTGGCCAAGGATCGTCCGAAGAATCACTTCACGGTTGGCATTCACGATGACGTTTCCCATGCCTCGATTGACTACGATCCGGCTTTCTCGACGGAGGAACGGGATGTTGTGCGCGCGTTGTTCTACGGACTTGGCGCGGACGGTACGGTAGGCGCAAACAAGAATTCCATCAAGATCATTGGCGAAGACACGGACAATTTCGCCCAGGGTTATTTTGTTTACGATTCGAAAAAATCAGGTTCGGTCACCATCTCGCATCTGCGTTTCGGCCCGCGCCAGATTGAGTCGCCGTACCTCGTCACCTCGGCCAATTTTGTCGCTTGCCATCAGCTGAGTTTCCTTGAGAAATATGACATGCTCAAGCCGGCCGTGGAAGGGGCCACCTTTCTGCTGAATACGCCATATGGGCCCGACGACGTATGGGATACGCTTCCGAAAACGATGCAGGAACAGATCATCCGGAAGAAACTGAAATTGTTTGTGATTGACGGTTACCGCGTCGCCAAGGAAACCGGCATGGGCGGACGTTTCAATACGATCATGCAAACGTGTTTTTTTGCCATCTCGGGAGTGCTTCCCAGGGACAAGGCGATCGAGTCGATCAAGAATTCCATCAAGAAAACGTACGGCAAAAAAGGCGACGAGATCGTCCGGATGAATTTCAACGCCGTCGATCAAACCCTGGACAGTCTTTTCGAAGTGAAAATTCCAAAGGAGGCCACAAGCCGATTGGAGATGGCGCCGGCCGTGTCGGCGGAAGCTCCCGCCTTCATCCGTGATGTCACCGCCAAAATCATTGCCGGTCTTGGCGACGACCTGCCCGTGAGCGCCATGCCGGTGGACGGAACTTTCCCGTCGGATACCGCACGGTGGGAGAAGAGAAATATCGCCCTCGAAATTCCCGTCTGGGACATGACGACCTGTATTCAATGCAACAAATGCGCGCTGGTTTGTCCCCATGCAGCGATCCGTGTCAAGGTGTATGACGGTGGCCGTCTGACCAACATGCCGGCCACGTTCAAGCACACGCCTTACAAAGGCAAGGAATATCCGGGACAGCAATACAGCATCCAGGTCGCTCCCGAAGATTGTACGGGTTGCGGTATGTGCGTGGACGTCTGTCCGGCCAAAAATAAATCCGAAACCCGTTTGCGGGCCATCAACATGCAGCCGCAGGCGCCGTTGAGAGCGCAGGAACGTGAAAACTGGGATTTTTTCCTCAGCCTGCCGGAGGCGGATCGAAAGCACGTGGCCATCAACACGGTCAAAGGGTCGCAATTTCTGCAGCCGCTGTTTGAATTTTCCGGAGCGTGTTCCGGCTGCGGGGAAACACCGTATCTGAAATTGATTACACAACTGTTCGGTGATCGGGCCATCGTGGCCAACGCAACCGGATGTTCCTCCATTTATGGCGGCAACCTGCCGACGACACCGTGGGCAATCAACAAAGACGGCCGCGGACCGGCCTGGTCCAATTCTCTGTTTGAAGACAACGGCGAATTCGGCCTGGGTTTCCGTCTGTCCGCCGACAAACAAACAGAGTATGCCAGGGAATTGCTCACGGCTCAACGTGAGGAAATCGGCGCGGAACTGACCGATGGACTGCTCCATGCGGCGCAACAGACCGAATCGGATATCGAAGAGCAACGGCAACGCGTGAGCCGGCTCAAGGAGAGGTTGTCCAAAATCCATTCGGCCGAGGCCAGGCGGTTGCTGGCGATGGCCGATATGCTCGTTCGCAAGAGTGTCTGGATTGTCGGTGGCGACGGCTGGGCCTATGACATCGGTTTCGGAGGCCTGGACCACGTGCTGAACACCGGCCGCAATGTGAATATTCTGGTGTTGGACACTGAAGTGTACTCGAACACCGGCGGCCAGGCGTCCAAATCCACCAATCGCGGCGCCGTGGCCAAGTTTGCGGCGGCGGGCAAACGTATGGCCAAGAAAGATCTCGGCATGCTGGCCATGAACTCCGGCCATGTCTACGTCGCCCAGGTCGCCATGGGTGCGAGCGATCAACAAACGATCAAAGCGTTTCTGGAAGCGGAAGCGTACGACGGTCCTTCTTTGATCATCGCCTACAGCCATTGTATTGCGCATGGTATCAACATGGGTCAGGGGATGCGGCAGCAGAAACTGGCCGTGGACTGCGGACACTGGCCGCTTTACCGGTATAACCCCAATCTGGAATTGGAAGGCAAAAATCCGCTGATTCTGGATTCGAAGGCGCCCACGGTTTCGTTCAAAGAATACGCTTACAATGAAACGCGTTACAAAATGCTGACCAAGAGCGATCCTGACGTGGCCGACATGCTGGCCAGGCAGGCCCAGGATGACATCAACAAACGCTGGCACTATTACGAGCAGCTCGCGACACTGCATTATGGCGCGAATGGCAAAACGAAGAATCATATGGCCCATGAATAAACAAACCAACGTACATCAGACCAAAGGTGAGTGAAATGGATTTGTCAACGACCTACATGGGGCTCAAGCTTAAGAATCCGATTGTGCCTTCGGCATCACCGCTGTCGCGCGATTTGGACAGCCTGAAAAAATTGGAGGATGCGGGCGCCTCGGCGGTCGTCATGTACTCGCTTTTCGAGGAGCAAATTCACTGGGAGGCATTGGAACTCTACTACCACACGACGCATGGCTCGGAAAGTTCGACCGAGGCCAAGTCGTACTTTCCGGAGATGTACCATTATAACCATGGTCCGGAAGACTATCTCCGACAACTCACCAGGGCGAAGGAATCCCTGAGTATTCCAGTCATTGCCAGTCTCAACGGCTCCTCAACCAACGGGTGGGTGCAGTATGCCCGTCGCATTGAAGAAACCGGCGTGGACGGACTTGAACTGAACATGTACAACGTCGCGGCGGACTCCTCGGAGTCCGGTGACATGGTTGAGAAACGGTACCTTGAAGTGGTCCGCACTGTCAAGAATCTAAAGCTCCCGGTTGCCGTCAAACTGAGCCCATTTTTCAGCTCGCTGGGACACTTCGCCAAACAGCTGGATGAGGCCGGTTCGAATGCCCTGGTCCTCTTCAATCGTTTTTACCAGCCGGATATCAACCTGGACACTCTGGAAGTCACACCCAATGTCGTCTTGAGTCACTCGAGCGAAATGCGGTTGCCGCTCCGGTGGATCGCCATCCTGTATGGCCGTATCCGGGCAAGTCTGGCCGCCACGACCGGGATCCACACCGGCGAAGATGCCATCAAGATGCTGATGGCGGGTGCTGATGTCACGATGGTTTGCTCCGCCCTGCTAAAATTCGGTCCGGTCCGGATCACGGAAATGCTCAACGACATGCGCCGCTGGATGGAAGTGCATGAATACGAATCGGTGTCCCAGATGAAGGGCAGTATGAGCCAGAAATCCTATGACAACCCGGCCGCCTTTGAGCGGGCCAATTATACCCGCGCTTTGACAAGTTTTACTCTCACCGACGACCTCCTCTATCATAACTAGAGCCTCTAACCTCCGCTTTTCGAAGCCCCGCCACGCCGGCGGGGCTTTCCTCATTGTGGCACATACTTTTTGATTTTTCATCCTCAAATCTTTATCTTGCCGTCAACGAAAGCAAAAGTCAAGTGAGAAGACCCCATGAATTCGTTGCGTGATGTGAAACTTTCGGAATTCCAGAAAGCGCTGGATGACGGGCAAGTGCGGATGTTGCAAATTCTGCAAGGCGCCATTGGCTTTGGTGTGTTCATGTTTCTCGTTATCGTGGTCTACATGCACTTCATGAATTCGGTTCCATTAGAGACAGATGTCACGGGTGATGAAACGCTCATTCAAATCATGACCCTGGTCCACCTGGCCCTGCTTGGAGGGGCCTACTACGGCGGCGGATTGATATTCAATGCCGCGTTTTCCGACAAGAGTCTGGCTGAAGCGGTGCATCGTGCCTTCCGGGATGCGCGGGGAGGCGAAGTGACGGATGGTCCATCGAAGTGCATCTACGTCATTCGGAATGCGATGATTACGCGGTTGGCGATTTTTGAGGCCCCCGCCTTGTTCGGGTTGGTTATCTGTCTGCTCGCAACGTTCCGGGGAGTCCTCCATGCCGCGCCAGTCTATTGGATCAATGCGGCTTCGGCCATGGCGCTCCTGCTGTTCATCGGTCGTACTTTTCCCGGCCGCCCGTCGATCGAACATCTGTTTGAAGAGAGATTCACAACGCCCGGCGTCATGAATTAGAAGGTTCAACCACATCACGAAGGTTGTCATGGAAACGGAAATCTACAAAGCCAAACACAAAATACGGTTTGTGACGGCCGCGAGTCTTTTTGACGGGCACGACGCCAGTATTAATGTCATGCGGCGTATTCTGCAGGCTTCCGGGATCGAAGTGATCCACCTTGGGCATAACCGTTCCGCGGAAGACGTGGTGAACACGGCGATCCAGGAGGATGCTCAGGCCATTGCCGTAAGTTCCTATCAAGGCGGCCACCTCGAGTATTTCAAGTACATGCGCGATCTGCTGAATCAGAAGGGCGCGTCGCACATACGGATCTTTGGCGGCGGCGGCGGCGTGATTGTATCGGAGGAAATCGAAGAACTGCAGGCTTATGGGATCGAACGTATATATTCTCCGGACGACGGGCGCGCCATGGGCCTACAGGGCATGATCAATGATATGATCCGTCGCACCGATTTCTCGACGATTGACCGTTTGAATGGCCATGTTGAGAAATTGTCCGCGGACAATCCGGGCGCCGTGGCCCAGCTGATTACCCTGGCTGAGAATATGGTGGAAGTCGACGACACCCGGACTCTGGATGAACTTCGGAAGAAACTCCAGACCATCCAGGTCAAGAAGACCATTCCTGTGCTGGGCATCACGGGTACGGGAGGAGCGGGTAAGAGTTCCCTCACGGACGAGCTCGTACGCCGCTTCATCAACGATTTTTCCGACAAAACGGTGGCCATCGTATCCGTCGATCCCTCCAAACGCAAAACGGGCGGCGCCCTTCTCGGCGATCGAATTCGCATGAATTCGATCGTCAATCCGCGGGTTTACATGCGCAGCCTGGCCACGCGGCAGTCAAACCTGGCGTTGAGCCGGGCGATCCGCGAGGCCATCGAAATTGTGAAGGCGGCAGGATTTGACCTGGTGATGGTGGAGACGGCAGGCATTGGCCAATCCGATTCCGAAATCGTCGACCTCGTGGATGTGTCGATGTACGTGATGACGTCCGATTTTGGAGCGGCGACTCAACTGGAAAAAATCGACATGATCGACTTTGCCGACCTGGTCGTGCTCAACAAATTCGACAAGCGGGGCTCGCTGGATGCCCTCCGGGATGTGAGAAAACAGTATAAACGAAGCCGGAAGATGTTCGAAGCGGATGACGATTCCCTGCCGATTTTCGGGACGATCGCCAGCCAGTTCAATGACCCCGGCGTGAATGTGCTCTACACGAAACTGATTCAGACGCTGATCGAACGGACGGGAGTGAGTTGGAAGTCATCGATGGCGATGACCGACGAGATGAGCAAGAAGACGTTTATCATTCCACCCGATCGTACGCGCTATCTTAGCGAGATCACCGATACGGTACGCGGGTATCATCGGTTTGTTGGCGAACAGTCGGAAGTGGCCCGCAAGTTGTATCAACTCAGGGGCGTGAGGGATATGATTTTGTCCTCGCCGCCGATGGCGTCCGGTCAATTGAAGTCTTTTGAGATCGGGTCGGATGCCGGAGAAAGCACGTCCGAAATCAGTTTTGGTCATCCCCAGAATACCGACGAAGTGATCCGGGCTCTCGACCATTTGATCGATCAGTGGCAGATACGATTGCGCCCTGAATTCAAGAAGCGTCTCGAAGAGTGGGACGAATTCAGGAGACTGTACGGATTGGACAAAATGGTCACCCGTGTCCGTGACCGGCAAATCACAAACGAACTTTCATCGCAGTCGCTGTCAGGAACGCGCATACCGAAGGTGGCCCTGCCAGCGTACAAGGACTGGGGAGACTTGCTCAAGTGGGTCATGAAGGAGAATGTACCGGGAGAATTTCCCTACACGGCCGGCGTGTTTCCATTCAAACGGACGTCGGAGGATCCGACACGGATGTTCGCGGGAGAGGGAACGCCGGAACGGACCAACCGGCGCTTTCATTATCTCTCCAAGGATCAGCCGTATGCCAGGCTTTCGACGGCTTTTGATTCGGTGACACTGTATGGCGAAGATCCGGATTACAGGCCAGACATCTACGGCAAAATCGGCAACTCGGGCGTGGCAATCTGCACGTTGGACGACATGAAAAAGCTCTATGCCGGGTTTGATTTGTGCGATCCCAATACATCCGTGTCCATGACCATCAATGGCCCGGCGCCGATGATATTGGCCATGTTTTTCAATACCGCCATCGATCAACAGGTTGAGAAATATTTGCGCGAACACGGCAAGTCGGACCTTCTGATGCGTCACGCGGTTGATCATTCCCATCCGCACTATGCCAAAGCGGTCAAGTATGACGGCGTCCTTTTCGGATACGGCACGTTGGGCACAACCGGTGACAAGCTTGTGGACGCGGCAACGTACGATCGCATCAAAGCGATGACATTGTCGACGGTGCGGGGCACTGTTCAGGCCGATATTCTCAAGGAAGATCAGGCGCAGAACACGTGCATTTTCTCGACCGAATTTGCGCTAAAGATGATGGGGGACATGCAGGAATACTACGTCACGAAGAAGATACGCAACCATTATTCGGTCAGCATCTCCGGATATCACATTGCCGAGGCCGGCGCCAATCCCATTTCGCAGACGGCGTTCACACTGGCCAATGGGTTCACATTCCTGGAATACTACCTGTCCAGAGGCATGAACGTCGACGACTTTGCGGCGAATCTGTCGTTCTTTTTTTCGAACGGCCTTGATCCTGAGTACGCCGTGATTGGACGGGTGGCGCGCCGGATCTGGTCCATTGCCCTGAAATACAAGTACAAGGGCAATGACCGTTCGCAGAAATTGAAATATCATATCCAGACGTCGGGCCGCAGCCTGCACGCGATGGAAATCAGTTTCAACGACATTCGGACCACGCTGCAGGCGTTGATGGCGATTTACGATAATTGCAACTCCCTCCACACCAACGCCTACGACGAGGCGATCACCACGCCGACCGAGGAATCCGTACGTCGCGCCATGGCGATACAACTGATCATCAACAAAGAACTGGGACTGGCGAAGAACGAAAATACACTGCAGGGTTCTTTCATCATCGAAGAACTGACCGACCTGGTGGAGGAAGCGATATTGTCGGAATTCGATCGCTTGTCGGAAAGGGGTGGTGTGCTTGGCGCGATGGAGACGATGTATCAACGCAACAAGATCCAGGAGGAGTCGCTGCTATACGAAAACCTGAAACACAGCGGGGCGCTCCCGATCGTGGGCGTAAACACGTTTCTGAATCCGGCCGGCTTCGGAGAAGCGAAACCCACGGAACTCATCCGATCCACGTCGGAGGAAAAGGAAGCCCAGATAACGTCCCTTCGTACGTTCTGGAAACGTCATGAATCGGAGGCGGCGGGCCGAATGGAGCATCTCCGCCGCATCGCGCTGCAAAACGGAAATTTATTCGAAGAACTGATGGAGACCGTCAAGTTTTGTTCGCTCGGACAGATCAGTTCAACGCTGTATCAGGTCGGCGGACAGTATAGAAGGAATATGTGATAAGTCCATTCCGGACCGTTGCATCCTGCCCTGGGCGATAATCCATTCACCGATAATTAATTTGTCCAGAGGTTCCATGCAAACCATCGTTTTGCTGGCCATTTCGAATGTATTCATGACGTTCGCGTGGTACGGTCATCTGAAGTATAAGGACTCTCCGATTTGGCTGGTTATTCTGGCGAGTTGGGGCATCGCCTTCGTGGAATATTGCTTTCAGGTGCCGGCCAACCGATATGGCCACGCCGAGTTCAACGCGGCCCAACTCAAGACCATGCAGGAAGTGATCACCCTCGTTACGTTTTGTGTATTTTCGGTGACGTACTTGAAAGAAGAACTGAGGTGGAATTACCTCGTGGGTTTCGCCCTGATGATTGCGGCGGTGTTCTTCGTATTCAAGAAATGGTGAGGCGGACCTCAAGCCTGAGCGAAAACGTTGTCCTGGGTTTTCAGATACGCGTATGCGTCGTGCAGAATAGCGTCCTTCGGCAGCCACTCCCACAGATGTCCGAGATCCCGTTTCATTCGGTCGGTGTAGAAGGCCGGTAACTCGGTCGATTCCTTTTCCATGTATCTCCGGAATTCGAGGTCCTCGTCCAATCGTTTCCGCACTTCCGTATGGTATTTTATCCGTCCGAAACCCTCGGAAGACACGGCACGGACAAAATTCAGGAGCCGTGGTATGGCGGCGTTGGTGGCGTGAAAGCGATCAATGATGCGCGGCCAGGAGAATGAATGGCGGCTCAGACTGATCACGTGATCGTAGAACTCAGGCCAGGTATACCCCTTGGGTTTTACATTCATCGCGTGATTGTTGTTGAGGAAGTGGAATGGAAAGGCAATCAAGCGGCCTTCCTTTTGGTAATCCAGATTCAATCTTGCCGCTCGTCCGAAAGCCGACAGCAGTGAATAAGCCGGGAAGGCGCCCGGCGTAATATCGAGGAATCGTTTCGTCAATTCAAACGGTTCCGGCCCCTCGTCGCTGTCCAGTCCCAGAACGAAATTGGTTTGCACATAGGGGATGTAGCGGAGAATCATGTTGATCTGCTCTGAGACACGGCGCACTTTGTCCATGCCATGGCTCTGGCCGGTCTTCGATTTGCCGCCGAGGTCGTACCACGACTCGATACCCGGCAGGACTGCCTTGAAACCATTCCGGCGAAGTCGTCGAACATGAGGTTCTGACAACAAGGACAGGCTGCTTTCGGCCACAAAATCGATACGATCTTCCGGAACGGCTTCTTCAATGGCGTTCATGTAGTCATTGAACCGGATGCCGAAATTGGGGTCGTGCCAGCCGACGTGGGGCCGTTTGAATTTGGTCAGGAGAAAGCGCAGATCGGCTTTCATTTCATCGAAATCCAACGGCTGATAGGGAATTGTCGCGTCAATGCAAAACGAGCACGTGTAGGGACAACCCAGGCTTCCAATCATTCCGACGATCTTGAAAACCGGCGACTTCGTCAAGGTGGATTCAATGAATTTCCATCGGGCACGGATGCCGGGCAGTTCCAGCGGCTGCTGGCGCGCGGAAAGGGCGAGACCTTCCGGCCTGTGCGGCGCACAGTCCTGCAGAATGGTCCGGATCAACGGACGATCTGTGAACCCGACTACATAGTCAAAGTGCCGAACGGCATCCTCCGGATAGCAACGAGCGTGGGGCCCGCCGAGGACGGTAACGGCGCCCCGGGAACGAAACAGATGACTGAGCGCATACGAAAACTGTGCCGCCTGGGTGAAAGCCCCGATAAAAACGAGATCCATGTCGGCGGGCAGTTCTTCCACAAGATTCTCGCGACCCGTGTAACATACATGATGCACGTTATGGCCCTCTTCCTCGCACCACACCCCCACCACCTGTGGCATGATGCTCGCCAGATTGGCGTGCATCAGCCGTGCGTACCATGTGTTTGTGGGGCCTTTGGTTACCAGATCAATGATGCCGATGCGTAATTTGCGCATACGTCCCCGCTTTCTGGTGATAAGGTCGGTTTTTGGAACTGCGAAATGAGAGACTCGAATCCACCTATCCCAAAGATAGGTTCTATGTTTGTAAATTGCATCAAGAATTATTTCAACTTACAAAATGCTTTGTGTTCAGAACTTGATTCAGTATAATATTAGCCGATCGCATTTGGCCGGCCACCGGCTGACGACGATCATCTAACGATCCAACGAACACTACTGCGAACGGGTCCATCATGTCGAAAAGCACGATTCTCATTGGTATTGCCGGCGGAACCGCTTCCGGCAAGACTTCCGTTTCCCGCGTCATTCTGGATACGCTGGGCGGCCCAAAGCGGGTGGTCATCATTGCGCAGGATTCCTACTACAAAGACCTGGCCCATTGGGAACCGGCCAGGCGCATGGAATTCAATTTTGACCATCCGGACGCCTTTGACAATGATCTGCTCGTCGAACATCTCCGTCTGGCCCTGGCCGGAAAGCCCGTCGAGATTCCAACCTATGATCACAAAACCCATACGCGTCAGCCACAAACACTGACTCTCGAACCTCACAAAGTGATTTTGTTGGAGGGTATTCTGATATTGGAGAATGAAGCCCTGCGCGACCTCATGGATATCAAAGTGTTCATCGAAACGGATGCGGATGTGCGATTGATCCGGCGCGTGCGACGGGATATTGTGGAACGGGCGCGTACGATGGAATCGGTACTGCAACAGTATGAACGGTTCGTTCGCCCCATGCATCTACAATTTGTTGAGCCGTCCAAGCGTTATGCGGATATCATCATTCCGCACGGCGTTGAAAACAAGGTGGGTGTCGATGTCTTGATGACGAAGATCAGGGCCCTGCTGGAGGCTTGACCGCCCAGGATGGCACGGCATTCAGGTCGATGGAAAGGCCGGGGGCGACGACGACGTACATCAACCCGACGATGAGTAGGGCTGCGATGAGGTTGAGCGTCAGACCCGATTTGGCCATTTGGGGAATGGAAAGCTGTCCGGAGCCGAAAACAATGGCGTTGGGTGGCGTGGAGACCGGCAACATGAAAGCGCAGCTGGCCGACAGGGCCGCCGGAATCATGAGAGTAAAGGGATGCAAGCCCATTGAAATTGCCGCACTGGCGACGACGGGCAGTATCATCGTGGCGGTGGCCGTGTTGGACGTCATTTCGGTAATGGCCATTGTCAGCAGACACGTTCCGAGCATCAGTCCCATCGTTGATACGCCGTTGAATTGAAGAAACAGACCGCCGATCCAGGAGGCAAGGCCACTGCCGACAAACGCCTCCGCGAGCGAAAATCCACCCCCAAAAAGCAGAAGAATACCCCATGGCATTCCGGATAAGGACGGCCAGTCCAGAACAAAACGTCTTTTTTTGAAATCGACCGGAAGCAGGAACAACATCAAGGCGGCGGTCATGGCGATCGTGGAATCCTGGACATAAGCTGGCGATTCGAGCAAAGAAGTCCAACCCGGGAGAACGATGCGGCCGATGGGGATGTCCTGCCGGGTTATCCATGCCAGGCAGGTGGCGACAAACACCATGAGCGTGAGCCGTTCCTCCGGCGAGAGGGGCCCCATTTCCGAAATGCCTTGACGAATAACATCGCGTGATTCTGAAGTCATTGGCATGGGTTTGTAAATGACAAAGGCCAGGTACAGCCAGGCGAGCGGCAGGAAGACCAGCACCAATGGCAAAGCCATCATCATCCACCGCATGAACCCAAACGCCGGAGCATCTGGGAATAACATTCCAATTTGACCGGCAAAAACCAGATTGGGCGGTGTTCCGATAAGCGTTCCCATACCGCCGATGCTGGCGCCGTACGCCACGGCCAGCATGAGAGCTCCGCCAAAGGGTGAGGCCTCTTTGCTGTGGGTGAGGTGCTGGACCACCGCCAGTCCGATGGGCATCATCATCATGGCTGTGGCGCTGTTGGAGACCCACATCGAAATGGCCGCGGTGGCCACCATAAACCCGAGTATCAACTGCCGCGGACGATAACCCACGAACGCGATCACGTGAAGGGCGATCCGACGATGGAGATTGCATTTCTCCATGGCCAGCGCGATACAGAAACCGCCGAAGAAGAGAAAGATATTATGATCGGCGTACGGCGCGGCCGTTTGGGCCGCACTCTGAACGCCAAGCAACGGGAATAACGCCAGAGGCAGCAAGGCCGTCACCGCAATCGGAAGCGCTTCCGATATCCACCACGTTACCATCAGCAATGTCACGGCGGCGGTTCGGTGAGCCGGCAGCGTCATGTTCTCCGGCGCCGGAGCGAAAAGGAATGCGGCGAAAACCAACAAACCCGCCCAGAAGCCCACGACGGGGCGCGACCATTTGCCGGCGGACCCCGTCACCGTTTCTCCATCATGTGACCAACTATGGAACGTCCGTGGAATCGCCCGTTTTCAATGAAGAGTTTGTTCGTCTGGATTCCGGCACTGACCGAACCGGCCACGTACAAACCCGGTACGTTGGTTTCAAACGATGCCGGATCGTGCTCTGGTATGAGGGAGACGGGATCGATCCGCACACCGGATTGACTCAGGAATTCCGAATCCGGACGATACCCGGTCAACGCCAGAACAAAATCGTTGGCGATTCGGATGTCTTCACCGGTCGACAAACGGCGAATGGTTACGTCGTTCGGTGTGATCTCTTCGACCACGGCTTGGAGGTGCAGAGAGATACGGCCTTCCTTTACGCGGTTTTGAAAATCAGGCAGGATCCAGTACTTCACGCTCTCCCGGATTTCGGTCCGTCGGTGAACAACCGTGACCCTCGCTCCATACCTGTGGAGTTCCAGCGCGGCAATACAAGCCGAGTTCTTGCCCCCTATGATCAGCACGTTTTTGTCAAAATAGGGATGCGGGTCCGTGTAGTAGTGGGATACTTTTGGAAGATCCTCTCCGGGAATGCCCAGCCGGTTGGGGTTGTCGTAATATCCGGTGGCCAATATGACAAAACGTGAAGCATACTCGCGATGGTTGTTGGTTGTGCGGGTTGACAGGGTGAATCCTTTGCTGTCTCTTCGAATGGCCATCACGCGCTCATTGGTGCGGACGGCCAGCCCGCACGACTGAACGACGCGTTTGTAATAATTCAGCCCTTCTTCACGGGTCGGCTTGGCATTCGCGGATGTGAAGGGAATGTCGCCAATCTCCAGCAGATCGGACGTCGTAAAGAATGTCATGTTGGACGGAAAATGATAGATGGAATTGGCGAGGCATCCTTTTTCAATAACGACGACCGTGAGGTTGTGCCGCGTGCATTCGATCGCGCAACTCAGGCCGGTGGGCCCGGCGCCAACGACAATCACATCGAAGGATTCCGTGCCGGTCATACGACGTCCTTTCCGGATCGATCGCCCGCTTTGAGGAGTTGCTTTCTGGAACGCACGCCGTGAAGTTGCTTCATGATTTGTGCCGCCGTTTCATCCCATGGTGTGGTATCCTCCCCCTGACGCTGGCTGTGCAAAATCATTTCCCGCAGGGACTCCAACCGCAATTCCAGTTGGCGGGACTGAATGACGGCGATGCAGTCGTCGAGATCGTACAGGTAGCGGTCTTCGATCATCAGGCGGGCGATGGCACGGCGAATATCCTCTTCAAACGCCCGGGATATGCTGTCGGCGGATAAGGGCTCTTGCAGTCGGAATTGATCAAAAACGAACGCAACGATCCGGTGCATGACGTCATGCTGGAAGTCCTCAGGTCTCAGATGAACGAAGATGTACTGTGTCTGGGCCGGTTCGGCTTCGAGCAATGCGCGCAGCACACCCCGTTCCGCTTCGACGACCTTGGGCGGCAATTCGGGTTTCGGTTTTGATGACGGAGAGGTCACGGGCGCGACGGCCCGTGGGGCCGTGTCGGGAGGCGTTTCGCGTGAGGTCTTCTGCAATTCCAACCGGAGCACGTTTTCGTCCAGGTGGAGTTTTTCGGCAATTTCGGTCGCATACGCGCTGGACTTGATCGGATCCCGGATTTGACGGACCACGGCTATCAATTCCCTGGCGGCGGATGCGCGCTGGTTAACGGTTTCAAGTTTTCGATTTCTTTGCCATTGTTGAATCCTGAAATCGATGTACTGCCATGCCTCGTGCAGGATACGGCGAAACGCATCCGCGCCTTCGTTTCGTACATAGGAATCCGGATCATGGGACGGCGGCAAAGCCACTATGCGGACGCCAAGGCCGGCCTGGAGCATAATCGCCCCGCCCCGCTCGGCGGCACGCAACCCCGCTTCGTCTCCGTCATAAATCAGCGTGACATTCGCCGTGAAACGCCGGATGAGGTTGGCCTGATCGAATGTGAAGGCCGTGCCACTGGATGCGGTCGCATTCGTGAATCCGTATTGATGCAGCGTGATGCAGTCCGCATAACCCTCGACAATGAGTATCCCGTCCTCCTTCCGGATCGCGTCCTTGGCGTGAGAAATACCGTACAGCGTGCGCCCTTTTTGATAGATCGGATTCTCTGGTGAATTCAGATATTTCGGGGCGTTGGGCTCGTCCCGCAGTTGGCGACCGCCGAACGCCATGATTCGCCCGCTGGCATTGAAAATGGGGAACATGATCCGGTGGCGGAACCGATCATAATGGCCGCCTTCCTTGCGGCGGATGACCAGCCCGGCTTTCTCCACCAGGGCCATATCGATGGATTGCGACTTGGCAAACTCGCCCAGAGCGTCCCAGCGGTCGGGTGCGTATCCCACCCCAAACGCGCGCAGGGTTTTTTCGGAAAAGCCCCTTCGTTGCAGGTAGTCCCGTGCTTCCTGCCCGGCCGGCGATTGCAGCTGATCAAAATAGAAACGTGCGGCGGCCTTGTGGAGATAATACAGGCCCTCCATCTCCGATCGGTTGTCCTCGGCTTCGTCGCGGCCTTCCCGGGGTAATTCGATGTTGTATTTTTCGGCCAAAGACCGGATCGCTTCAGGGTAGGTGACTTTTTCGTAGTTCTTGATGAAAGTAATGGCATCGCCGCCCACTCCACATCCGAAGCAGTAGAAAATCTGTTTGTCCGCGCTCACCGTAAACGACGGTGTTTTTTCATTATGAAAGGGGCAGAGTCCGACGTGATTTCGTCCGCGGAGTTTGAGGTTCACGTAGCCCGATATTAACTCGACAATATCGGCCGCCTGCTTGATTTCGTCGATCTTGGATTGGGGAATCTTCATAACCAGCACCGTGGGAAAAGGGACGGCAGGAAAACGAAGAGATGTTCGCCGGATGGCATGGCCGGTTGACTTCGCAGATGAGCCAGGAAAAGAAGTTCCATGACGCTGCCGCTGATAATGGGTACACGCAGATTGTCCGAGGCCCGCATGGGAAGCAATTCGGAAATCGTGGCCGTGAAAACACCGGCCAGACGTATCCACCATGGGATAAGAGGGAACAAAAGCGCCACAAAGACACCCGAGACGGCGAAAGCCAGGCTGCCCTCGATGGTCTTACCCAATATGGGGCGGCGACCATATCGACGACCGACGATGGCGGCCAGGCCATCCCCCACGATGAGATACAACAACGTCAGAACGGCAATATCGCGATGAAAGGCCATGATCACCAGGAACGAAGAAATCAGGAGAAAGGTCGCCGCGGAGAGACCCGATGATTCGTGTTTTCGTAACATGCCGCCGAACCATCGTCCGAAAAAACGAGCGAACGTCTCATGGTTCAGACGGGCGTATTCGGCGGCGATGGCGGCGGCGAGCAAGATCCCAATCGTGATGAGCGCCGTGGAGCGATCGGTGACATAATACCCAACAGGAATAACCAGCGTCGCGAAATGAAAGACTTTTCTCTGGACTTCACGAATGAAAGGAATCGGAGGTTCGGCGCCAATGGGTCGCGGATCCTCATGGTATTCGGACTCTTGGTTCATGAACACTCCGTCCGGCGGTACAAGGCCGGCGCTAGTGTACGGTTTTTTCGATGAGGCGAAGGATGTCCCGGTGAACGGTTTCCACCGTCTGATTGCCGTTGAGGTGGTGAAGTTTGCCGCATTGGGCGTAGTAGCCCCGGAGCGGAGCCGTTTCCTTTTCATACACTTTCAACCGGTGGGCGATCGCTTCCCGCGTGTCATCCGAACGCTGATAGATCTCGCCGCCGCATTTGTCACATACATTCTCGACTTTCGGCCTGAGCGAGATGCGGTTGTAGAGCGCACCGCAGGAACGGCACGTCAACCGGTTGGCCAATCGCTCAATCATATCGTCAACCGGCACGCTGATGTCAAGCACCAGGTCCAGTCCGATATGAAATTCGGAGAGCAGACGATCCAGCGACTCGGCCTGATGAATCGTGCGCGGAAATCCGTCGAGGATAAATCCCCGTTTGGTATCATCGCGGCCGAGCCTCTCACGAACCAGATCGGTGATGAGATCATCCGGCACGAGAGAGCCGCGATCCATAAATGTCTTGGCCTGAACGCCCAGCGGTGTATTCTGGCGCAAAGCCTCCCGCAACATATCGCCCGTGGAAATCTGCGGAATCGTGAACGTCTCCTGCAACAATTTGGATTGGGTTCCCTTGCCCACCCCCGGCGCTCCCAAAAGCAACACGCGCATTTCGTCTCTCCTTCCGATGCCTGATGTTAAGCCACCTCCAGAGACCGATTGCTCTTTTCGAGAATACGGCCCAGAGAGAATCGAAGATTCTGAGTTAGGATATACTCACCGATGTCGATAACCGGCGTTGCTGTTTTCGAAAATTGCAAATAGAACACCGGCTTTCCGAGGGCCTTCCATTTGCGCTCGTACTTGGTTTCAAAATAACCAGCGAGCGTGTCGGTGTGACCGTTGGGGAACCGGGACCGAAGGCAGCCGGCCTCTTCGACGCTCTGCAACACGAAGTCCCGATATTCCGGATCGTCCGTGGCGATGGTCAATGTGCCGGACATTTTGACCGTGAACATCTTCAAAGTTTCCGTATTGATCAGGCGGCGTTTCTTGTGCCGTTTCTTGAACCACGGATCCGGGTAGTTGATATAGATATCGCCGATCCCGCCGGCGGCGAACAACTTCCAAATATACAGCTTGGCATCGCCCAGGAGCAGACGTCCATTGGTGAGTCCAGCCCGGATGAGTTTGCGATCCGCTTTGCGGAGATAAAGGCTTTCAATCTCCATGCCGACGATATTACGATCCGGATGCGCTTCGGCAAAGGGCGCCAGGAAACTGCCGTTGCCGATTCCAATCTCGACGTCGAGAGGATGCGTATTGCCGAAAACACCGGACCAGTTCACGGGCTGGTCTGCCAGAATATGGTCCGAAACGAAGTTGTTTCTCCAATTGAGGATGTACCGTGGTTCCGAAAACGGCATGGTCAATCCTGAAAGTTTGGTTTCCTTTTCTGAAGGAAAGCGGCGAGTCCCTCCTTCATGTCCGGCGTGCCATAGAGTTCTCCAAAACACGCCGACTCGACATCCATGGCCCGCTCGATATCAACACGGCTTCCCAGGGCTATGGCCCGCAACGCCATCATAACACCGTTGGCGCTCTTGCCGGTCATTTTGGCGGCCGTCTTTCGTGCGTCGTCAATCAGCGAATCCTTTGGAACCACTTTGTTCACGAGGCCGATGGCGAGCGCTTCTTCCGATCGGATCGGTTCGCCGTTAAGGATCATTTCGGTCGCCTTGCTCATGCCGACGATACGCGGCAGACGTTGGGTGCCGCCAAAACCCGGTATGATGCCCAGCGTGATTTCCGGCAGACCCATCAACGCACGGTCGGACGCGATACGCATATGGCAGCTCATGGCGAGTTCGAGGCCGCCACCCAGGCAGAAGCCATTGATCGCGGCGATCACAGGCTTTGGACCATTCTCCAGTTTCAGGAAAACCCGCTGCCCAAACGACGACATGTCTTTGGCCTGACCGGCATCCGTGAGACGGGAAATTTCCTCAATATCTGCGCCGCTGGCAAACATCTTGCCTGCGCCGGTCACCACGATGACGCGTACATCGCGGTTCGAAAACATCTCATCCAACATCCGGTCGAGTTCCTGCAACAGCGGCATTTTCAGGCTGTTGCCGGGTGGGTTGTTGAGGGACAGGATGGCAATCTTGTCGGCAATTTCAGACTGGAGAAATTGATACGACATGTCGGCGATTCCTCGTTGGTGGCGGATAACTCGGAGGGAATATAGTCAGCGTTCGTCTAAAATAAAACAAAAAACACGGCGGTACAAGGCAAGAGGCTGCCCGAAACAGCCGGACAGCCTCACGTGCCATTGAAAAGGGTTCTACTTCTTGACGACCCAGACTTTTATTTTTCCGATCACATCGGTCTGAAGTTTGACGTCCACGGTGTACAAGCCCAGCGCCTTGATGGGTTCATCCAGCAGGATTTTCCGTTTGTCCAATTCAATACCCTGAGCCACAACGGCATCGGCAATATCCATCGATGTGACGGAGCCGAAGAGTTTATCTTCCTCGCCCACGGACACCGCAATCGTAATGGACAGTTCCTCAAGACGTTTGGCCAGTTCCTCGGCGCTCATTTTTTCCCGGTTCAGGCGGGCCGCGATCATACGGCGCTCATTTTCCAGAACGGCCTCATTGGCTTTGGTGGCCACGAGAGCCAGTCCCTTTGGGACGAGAAAATTCCGGGCATAACCGGGTTTGACATTGACGATCTCGCCGGCATGACCCAGGTTGTCGACATTTTCACGCAAGATGACTTTCATACAAATCTCCGATAGTGGTGTCGTTGTTACGACAGGTTTCGGTTAACGGGTCATGTCGGCGACAAACGGCATCAGCGCCAGGTGTCGCGCATATTTGACGGCACGGACCAGTTGACGCTGGTGCAGGGAACATACGCCGGACGTTCGGCGGTTCAGGATTTTGCCCTGTTCGGACACAAACTTGCCCAGGCGTTTGGTGTCGCGGTAATCGACATAAAGTGACTTTTCTTCGCAAAAGGAGCAGGTTTTTTGTTTGCCCATCAGCGAACGGTTTTCACGACGCCGGGGTTTCTTTTCGCGCATGGCCATAATATGATTCCTTTGGTCTTGAATGGGTGGTTGATTATTCCGCCACGACGGGTTCGTCAACGGCCGCTTCCTTCAGCTTGGCCATTTCACGGGCCCGCTCGCCGCGCAGCCGGCTGTCCACGAGCATCGTCAGGTTGCGCAGGATGTTCTCGGTGATGTGGAAGTAGTCCGTCAGATGTTTGACCGCTTCCCCGGTGCTTTCAAATTCAAAGCACACGTAATAGCCGTATGTTTTCTTATGAATGACATAGGCCAGTTTGCGTTTGCCCCATTCTTCGACGTTGGTGATCCGGCCTCCGCCGGCGGTAATGACCTCTTTCGTCTTTTCGACGATCTGCTTGATCGTCTCATCGCCAATCTGCGGGTCGATCACAATCACGGTCTCGTAAAGCCGCGATTCACCCACAAGGCCTTTTCGGGTTCGTTTGGACATGAATGGATTCCTTTCCCTATGGTCTGTTTGCGGCGTCAGCGTTTGGGAACATCAACTATTTTTCCTCAATTCTGACGCAGGGTTTATAGAATGACTATTTTGCACTGTCCGTGCCGATGCGCATACCGTAGAACGATCGCCACACAAAGAAAATCGACACGGCAAAGAATCCGGCGGCCAGTATGTCCGTGATGGTCGTCCCGGCGTCATGCGTCAGCGAAACCGCCAACTCGACGGCCAGAAGGCCGAACAACGTCGTGAATTTGATGACGGGATTCATGGCCACGGACGACGTGTCTTTGAACGGATCGCCCACGGTATCACCGACCACGGTCGCGGCATGCAGGTCGGTGCCTTTTTGTTTCAATTCCACTTCCACAATCTTCTTGGCATTGTCCCAGGCGCCGCCGGCATTGGCCATGAAAATAGCCTGATACAATCCGAAGATCGCGATCGAAATAAGATAACCGATGAAGAAGAAGGGCTCCGTGAACGCGAAAGCCAGTGTTCCAAAAAATACCGCCAGAAAGATATTGAACATGCCTTTCTGCGCATACTTCGTGCATATCTGCACGACTTTCTTGCTGTCTTCCACGGAGGCCTTGATCACGCCTTCCAATTTGATGTTCGCTTTGATGAATTCCACCGCACGATAAGCGCCCGTTGTCACGGCCTGCGTGGAGGCGCCGGTGAACCAGTAGATCATCGCGCCGCCGGTGACCAAACCGAGGAAGAACGGGGCGTGAAGCAGCGAGAGATTCTGAACATCGTGGTTGAGGCCGCCGGTGAGCGCCATGATGATCGAGAAGATCATCGTGGTGGCGCCGACGACCGCCGTGCCGATCAGTACGGGTTTGGCGGTGGCTTTGAACGTGTTGCCCGCGCCGTCGTTGGCTTCCAGCAGGTGCTTGGCCCGTTCAAAGTTGACGTCGATCTGATGTTCCTTCTTGAGATCGGCCGTCACATTCGGCACTTGTTCGATTAGGGATAATTCATACACCGACTGTGCATTGTCGGTTACGGGACCGTAGGAGTCCACCGCGATCGTGACGGGGCCCATGCCGAGGAATCCAAACGCCACGAGACCAAAGGCGAACACACCGGGGGCCAGCATGAGCGGTACATCCGTGCCCGGCAGATTGGCGCCCAACCCCTGCGTGCTGAAATAGTAGGAAATGGACATCAACAGCATGATGCTGATGCCAAGCCAATACGCGGAAAAATTGCCGGCTACAAATCCCGAAAGGATGGTCAGCGACGCGCCGCCTTCCTTGGAAGAAGACACGACTTCTTTCACGTGCGTGGATTCGGTGGATGTGAAAACTTTGACCAACTCGGGAATGATGGCCCCCGCCAATGTGCCGCACGAAATGATCGTGGACAATTTCCACCACAGGGTCGGATCACCGCCCAGATTGGGAATGATCAGATACGAAGTCAAATATGTCAATAAGACGGACGTCAGAGACGTGATCCACACCAACGAGGTCAACGGGGCTTCGAAATTCATCTCATCCGAGTCGCCATAGCGGGCTTTGGCAATGGCTTCATTGAAGAAATAGGCGCCGGCGCTGGCGATGACCATCATCACACGCATGATGAATATCCAGACCAGAAGCTGCACCTGGATGATGGGATCGGAAATCGCAAGAAGGATGAACGTGATCAGGGCCACTCCCGTGACGCCGTACGTTTCAAAACCATCGGCGCTGGGCCCAACGGAGTCGCCCGCGTTGTCACCGGTGCAATCGGCAATCACGCCGGGGTTGCGCGCATCATCTTCCTTGATCTTGAAAACAATTTTCATAAGATCGGCGCCAATGTCAGCGATCTTGGTGAAAATGCCGCCGGCGATACGCAGGGCCGCCGCGCCCAGCGATTCACCAATCGCAAATCCGATGAAACAGGGTCCGGCATAGTCGCCCGGAACAAACAAAAGAATGCACAACATGATTAAAAGCTCGACGCTGATGAGCAGCATGCCGATGCTCATGCCGGCGCGCAGGGGGATCGCGTAGATCGGATGTGGCTTGCCGCGCAAACTGGCAAACGCCGTTCGCGAATTGGCAAACGTATTGACCCGGATGCCAAACCACGCCACGCCGTAGCTGCCCGCAATACCAACGAGCGAAAACAGCAGAATAATGGTCAGGGTGAGGGGAATGGGCTTGTCGGGAATGGGGGACAGCCATCCGTAATAACCGGCAATAATGGCCGCGATGAACACCCACAGAACCAGAATGAAACGGCCCTGAGTGACCAGATACGTTTTGCAGGTTTCATAAATGAGATCGGAAACCTCAAGCATGACCTTATGCACGGGCAGGTTCTTCAGGTTCATATACATCATGAGACCAAACATCAATCCGAGAAAACAGATCACGAGACCGAGCAGAAGCAACGTATGACCGTCCGTGCCGACAAACGACACCTGGGAAAGGTCCGGCAGCTTGAGATTGGCTTCACCGCCACCTTCGCCGGCTGCCGCCGACATCACTGGCGACAACGAAAACAAGAAGGCCGCCAGAACCGGAATCAGGCTGCCCTTGAGAATTTGGAGGATTCGTTTCATGCGTCGGGTGACTCCTTTTTTGTGGTTGGCATATCGTCTTTTTCCATCTGTTTTTTTGTCGTTGTCGTGTTGTAGATATTCATGGTGTGGTGAATACCCTTCCAAATCCAGGTCAAGGCCGCATCCGCCGACTTGTCCAGCAGGCCGTGCAGGGATTCGGTTTCGGCGGTTTCGAACCGGGACAGCACAAAATCCGCCAGATCCATCCGTCCGACACGATCATTGGCGATACCGATGCGCAACCGTGCAAACGCATCGGAATTCAACTGAAAAATGACCGACCGCAGGCCGTTTTGTCCGCCGTCGCTTCCCTGAGCCCGCAAACGCAAAGTGCCGAACGGAATGGCGGCGTCATCACAAATAATCAGTAGGTCCGCCAGGGCGATTTTGTAAAAATGAACGACATCACGGACTGCAAGTCCGCTGTTATTCATGTACGTCATGGGTTTGACCAGCAACAGCCGCTCGCTCTGGTGGGACGTATCGGCCCATTCGTAGTCGCCTTTGCCCGCACGCCATGACACCTGCAACCTGGCCGCCAGACGGTCGAGAACCATGAACCCGACGTTGTGACGCGTCGTGTCGTAGCGGGATCCGGGGTTACCCAGCCCAACAATGAGTTTCATGATCCGTGCCGGGCCGGTTCATGGCCAGTCTATTTCTTTTCCTTCTCCTTGTCCTTTTCCGCTGCGCCTTCTTCCTCACTCTTCTCCTTACCCTTCTCACCAACCAGCTCAGGCTCGGTCGGAACGGCGGCGGTCGCTTCAGCCAGAACCGCTTCCACGGCCTTCGGCGCCACGACGGTCACCACGGATTCGTTGCCCGGATTGAGCAATGTGATCTTGTCGAAGCTCAAATCGCGCACGTGAATACCCTGTCCGAGGTCCAGGTTCTCAACGTTGATTTCGAGATGGCCAGGAATGTCGCTGGGAAGGCACTTGATATGGAGTTCGGTCATGTCGTGTTGCGTTATGCCGCCCTTGGTCTTCACTCCGATCGGCGTACCGACAAAAACAATGGGTACCCTGACATCCACCGGACGGTCCATCCGTACGCTCATCACGTCAATATGAGTCAGTTTTCCGGTAATGGGATCCTTGTCAAAATCACGGATCAACACTTTGTCGTGTTGGCCGTCCAGCTGAAAATCCAGCAACGAGTGCTCGGATTGCATCAGCTTGACGAGGGTCAACGCATCAAACTGAACGGTGACATTTTCTTTGCCGAAACCGTAGTAAACGCCGGGCACTTTCCCGTTGCGACGGGCGCGCTGGGCGCTGTTTTTTCCAGGTTCGCGGCGCTCCGCGGTAAGGGATAGGTGTTCCATGTTGGGTGTCCTGTTATGGTGATGATGTGTTTCTTGTTCGGTTCAGTGAAACAAAACGCTGATCGATTCGGCCTTATGAATGCGCGCAATCGCTTCAGCAAAAACATGCGTGACCGTCAGGATTTCGATTTTTTCACAGGGTTTGCGCAAGGGAATCGTGTCCGAAACGGTGATTTTCTTTATGGGTGAATTCATGATTTTTTCGATGGCCTGTCCGGAGAGGATCGGATGGGAACAGGCGGCATAAATATCCCTGGCGCCGTACTCTTTGAGGGTGGCGGCCGCCATGGTCAGGGTGCCGGCCGTATCAATCATGTCGTCGATCATCAGGACATCGCGGCCTTTCACGTCGCCGATGATATTCATGATCTCCACGTCGTTGGCCTTGGGCCGTCTTTTGTCAATCACGGCGAAGTCCATGCCGAGCCGTTTGGCATAGGCTCGCGCGATTTTGACGCCTCCCATGTCCGGCGACACCACGACGGAATTCTCGGGCGAAAGAAGACTGCGCCAATACTCCGTCAATACGACGGAGGAGTAAAGGTGGTCCAGCGGGATGTCAAAGAAACCCTGAATCTGGGCCGAGTGAAGATCCATCGTCAAAACGCGATCCACGCCCGCCGTCGTGATCAGGTTGGCGACCAGCTTGGCTGTGATCGGCACGCGCGGCTGGTCTTTGCGGTCCTGGCGTGCATACCCGAAATAAGGAATGACAGCGGTGATGCGGTAAGCCGACGCCCGCTTGGCGGCGTCAATAAGCACCAGGAGTTCCATCAGGTTGTCGGCCGGCGGAATCGTCGGTTGTACAATGAAGAGGTCTTTGCCACGCACGTTTTCGTCGTACTTCGCAAAAATCTCACCGTCACTAAAATTGACGATCTCGACTTTGCCAAGCCGGATATTCAATTTGTTCGCAATGCCCCACGCAAACGTGGGGTTCACGCGACCGGTGACCATCATTATTTCATTCTTGTCTAGCATACAATTCTGAATTTATCTGTCGGTTGTTTCGCGAAGCGGCCCTTCGCGAAACGTAATCGGTGCTGGGGTGCAAGGATTCGAACCTCGGAATGGCGGGACCAAAACCCGCTGCCTTACCACTTGGCGACACCCCATCAAGAAATCCACTGTCGTTTCCTGTCGGTCAGGACGACCCTCTCAAGAGGCTTTCATTCAAGCTGCCTGCGCATCTCTTCATCGTTCACAAAATGCGTCCGAAAAACGTCCATTCCGGTAAAGGAACCGGGCATGACACTTTCGTCGTTTTCGAACAGCGCAAACACGCTTGATCCACTGCCGGACATTTGACAAAGAACAGGTTGATTCGCCATGAGCGAATCACGGGCAACCCTTATTTCATCATGGTTTGCGAGCACCA
>CAZJBS010000030.1:0-34499 GCA_964544475.1 uncultured Bacteroidota bacterium
TCAATTACTTTTATTTATCAGATTCACAATGACTTTGATCATGATGTCCTTTTCTGCCGGGTCACTGGCGGCAATCATGAGGCAGAGAGCGACCAGTGCGTTGTCCGCGATGCGTTTCTCTCCCGAAGCAGCGTACAGATGATGGTTACGATCAAGGAACCATGCAAATACAAAGGCGGCGATACGCTTGTTTCCGTCTATGAATGAATGATTCTTGATGATAAAATACAACAGATGTGCGGCTTTTTCCTCAAGACTGTGGTACAGGTCTTTCCCGTCAAAAGTCTGATAGATGGCATTCAGGGATCCTTGGAACGATTCGTCTTTCTGCTTCCCGAACAGCCGGTCGCGGCCGCCCGGCACCAGACTTTTTTCACCCAATGTTGCGATGGCTCCGAGCGCTTCGTCGTACGTGATCTTGAATACTTCGTTGTGCCGTGTGTTTTCGATTTCCAGTGTCTGGTGGTCGTACCGGTCCAGCACGTCCAATGCGTACGTATAGTCCCTTATAACCTGGAGAAGTCCCTTCGCTTCTTTGCTGTCCAACTCGCGGTGATCAATAACGTGGGTCATCAGTTTGACGACCTTTCGCAAATCGGTCAATTCCGCGGTTGTTTCGCGCAGTTTCTTTTCATTGACGACGTATCCCCTGATGAGATAGTCTTTGAGTACCCTGGTCGCCCAGATACGGAACTCCGTTCCACGTTTGGAATTAACTTTGTAACCTATTGATATTATTACATCCAAACCGTACAACGCAACCGGTTTGTCTGACTTTGCAATGTGCATTTTTTGCACATTGCTTTTCTTCGGTAATTCACCATCCGAGAAAATCTTGTTTATGTGTTTGCTGATTACGGATCGGTCCCTCTGGAACACGGCGGCCATCTGGTCTTGGGTCAACCAGAGAGTCTCCTGCTGCAGCCGGACTTCGATGTTTGCACTTCCTTTGGGATCTTTGTAGATCAGAATCTCGCTACTTTTCTTCATAGGTTTCTTGCTCAGGAACCACTGCAAAAAATGCAACAGTTCGTTTCCAATGTGCATTTTCTGCACATTGCTTCTGTTTACGCCACCAACTTCCGCGTCAGTTTCATAAGATCCTCTATCTCACCCTCACTAAATAGTTTTTCCACCGCCCCGCTGCGCGAGGGCCTATTTATTTCATGCAACTAACCTACGTGTTAACTCAATCAGTTCTTCGACTTCCGCTTTGTCGAACAGTTTTTCGACGGCATTCACGCCCAAGTTCGTGAACGGCTCTTCATACAGATCGGCCTGATCCAGTTTTCGCCTTTGCAGGAAAACCGACTGCACCGTGCGAAGGAAGCGCGACTGGTCGGCGTTGTAATTGTGCTCCAGAATAAAGGCGTCGAAAGCCTTGCGCACGATGGTTTCGTAGGAAGGCAGGGCTTCGAGATGAAGCACGTGTTTCAGGAAATCGATCAGGTTACCGGGCCGCACACCGAAGGCTTTGAGCATATTCTCTTCGTCAAGCGAAAGATCGGTGAAGGCCGACTCCAGCGTCGCCTCAAGCAATTCCAGATCGGCAAGACCGGGCGCGGCGCCCGAAGTGAGCTTTTGGATCGTGGGATGCGTTCGGGCGAGTTCCTCGATCCGCGCCTCGACGCGCTTTTTGTATTCCGCGACATAGACGCGCTCGTTGGTCTTATTGATGATCACCCATTTACCCGACTCGATGATGTCGTCGAGATCGAGCCGGATGATCCCCGGCACCCTTTCGATCTTATACCGCATCAGAGGCGCCAGGGCTTCTTTGGCCTTATCGATCTCAGGCAGCGTGGCGGGAAATTCGCCTGAGAGAAGTTGATGAATGTGCTCTTGGGCTGTTTTCACTTCATCCATATTCGTGGGCAGAGCCGACACGTCTTCACGAATGGATTCCATCTGAAGGCTTACGTCCTTATGCTGAAGCGCGGCAAGGCCGAGGCGTTCCATTTTGCTGGTAAAGAAAAGTTCCGCCGGGCTCCCGCCGGTGGCATAGCGCAGAAGCGGGCCCACCCGCATACGGAGGAATTCGATCTTCTGGGTTGTGAGGTACGTCCAGAATTCGTTCTCCCAGGCGTCCTGCACTTCGCGGAAATTCTTTTTGACGGTAAAGGAGTCGCGCGGGATCTGAGCGATGCTGTGCCGAAGGTCTTTGACGATACGTTTGAAATCTTCCGAAGCCTGATCGCCGAGCAGGTTTTCGAGTTTGGCAAGGCGCGTATTGAATATGGATACGAGAATCGGAATCTGCGCCGGAGCGTCGCCGCTTTGTATCTTTTCGTTGAAGTGCTCGAAATTCTGCAAGAAGTCCACGATGAGGAAATATTCTTTGATCCCGCCGGGCAGAAGGTGATACCGGCGGCAGGTTTCGTGATTGCGCGTGCCGCGTCCGATCATCTGCCAGAATTTGATATACGAGCCGACGGGCTTCATGAAGGCCAGGTTGACCACTTCCGGCATATCGACGCCGGTATCGAGCATATCGACGGATATGGCGATGCGCGGCAGGTCCTGCTTTTTGAATTGATCCAGAAGGTCCCTGGCGCGTTCCGTTTTGGAATCGATCACGCGGGCGAGGGAACCTTTGTGTTCGGGATACATTTCATTGAACGTTTCTTCCAGGCGGATGGCGTGCTCGTGCGTGATCGCAAAGACAATGGACTTGCCGGGAAATTGGCCGGTAGAATCTTTGAGGCAGATGTCCATGAATTCTTCCCACTGATGCCGGAGCGTGTCGCGGTTGGTCACTTTCTTTTCAAGTTCCGTCCCTTCGAAATTGATATGTTCCGGGTCGATGCCCTGTTGCCGCAGCGACGCCTGTTCCTCCTCCGACAGATCGATGCCTTTGATGCCCTGCCTTTGGAAGCGGGTTTGGGCGGAATAGACATTGTACGGCACGAGATATTTCTCTTCGACGGCCTTGTCGAAAGTGTATAGGAATGTCGGCGTGGAGTTGTCGCATTCAAAGAAGCGGAAGGTGTCGCGGTCCACAAATTCCGCAGGCGTGGCGGTAAGCCCGATCTGAATGGCATCGAAATATGCCAGCACATCGGTGAATTTGTTATAGATCGAGCGGTGGCACTCATCCGCGATGATCAGGTCGAAGTCCGCGGGAGTGAACTGCTCGTAACACGTCTCCAGCGTCTGAAGCGTGGAGACATAGACGCGGGCGTTCCTTTCGATCTCGTACGAGCGGATGCGGATGCGGGATTCGTTGGGGATATGTACCTTAAACCCGTCGTCCATGGCCTGCTTAACCAAAGCATCCCTGTCGGCGAGGAAAAGGATCTTCTGCGCCCATTTGGCCTGGAGAAATACGTCGATGAGCGCCATGGTTGTGCGCGTCTTGCCTGTGCCTGTCGCCATGACGAGCAAGGCTTTACGCTTCTTCTTTTTTTCGATGGCTTCGGATATGCGGCGGATGGCTTCGGCCTGGTAGGCGCGATTGACGATGGACGGCTTGATCGGAACGGAATGGAGCGGCTGATGATTTTGTTTCAGAAAAAGCAGGCGTTCTAAATTATCACGGGAAAAGAATCCTGCCACGTGCCGCCGGGCGGATTCCCCGACATCCCAGAAAAAGACGTCCTGTCCATTGGCCATAAAAGCGAATGGAACGAAACTCTGCTGCTGCCCGATCCTGGTAACGTAATCTTTGACTTGTTCCTGCCCCACCCGCGCGTCGCGGCTCGTGCGCTTGGCTTCCACGACGGCCAAGACTTCCCCATTGGCGCGGTAAAGGCAGTAATCGGTGATGCCCTCTGGTGATGTTTCCGATTCGTTAAACCTTCCAGGTTTGGGAAACCTGGAAGGTTTAGTAATGGAAGGTTTGGTCGAAATCGGAATTTCGAATCCCACCTGCGTACGGTCGGACAAATTCCATCCGGCTTTCCGGAGGTCGGGATCGATCAGGGAATAACGGGTTTCCCGTTCAGTAATATTGCGGGCTGCCACGTGGAATAAGCCCTCAAGCCATAGAATAAGATTAGTGCCACTAAGTTACGGCATCCTCCATCAGAAGCGCAAGGAGAAAAAGAAACGATCTGTCCGCCTGAAGATCTCTCCGGTCCGCCACTGTTGGCGAATCTATGAACCAAATTACCTGACTTTTGTCGGGTTGTATCAGTCGAAAGTAATGACAGTTTCTTATTGATCCACGATGAGTGATCAGTGACCAACAGCCTACCAGTAGTAGCAATGCAACCAACAAACTAAGGCTTGATCTGGTGAATTGTCTTCATTTTCGTTTTCATCTGGTTGAGAGATATTGCATTATCTGCCTGACGTGATCTTTGACCTGTTCCTGCCCCACGCGCGCGTCGCGGCTCGTGCGCCTGGTTTCTACGACCGCGAGAATTTGACCGTCGGCGACATGTTTCCGATTCGTCATCAAACCTTCCATTCTATTAAACCTTCCAGGTTTCCAAAACCTGGAAGGTTTAGAACCAAGAATGGGAAACCTGGAAGGTTTGGGTAGCCTGGAAGGTTTGGTCGACGCCTACCTTCTCCTCCGCTTGAGCCATTCTTTCTTGTTTTCAACGACCGTTACGGAATCCCGCACGATCACGGTGTAGGGATACCGTTTGGAATAGCCCACTTTGTGCATGACCGGGTAGCGCATGTCGTCGGTCCCGGTCGGCTGGCACAGGTAATACCTGGTTCCGTGCTCGTCCGGATACATGAAGTAGGTTCGGGTCCGGTCTTCGTTGAAATCGCCGTGTACACCGACCATCGCATGATCGAGGCTGTCGCCTTCAGTCGGAAAGACGATCATCGCGTCCAGTCCCGCCGTGATCATGAGCGAATGCATCAAGATGGACAGATCGGCGCAATTGCCGCGGCCCTCCACCAGCGTCTCGATGGGCATTTTCACGTAGGCGTCCTTCTTGTCGTGATACGGAATGCTGTTGACGAAATAGACGATTTTTTGGGCGTTGTCGTCAAATCGCGCGGTGTCATTGGGCACGACGCCGAGGCTGTCCAGAATTTCATAGAGAAACGATTCATGCGGCGTGGACGCATCCATAAACCGCTGCATGCCGACTTCCTGCAACCGGCGGCGGTGCGCGAAATACTTGTTGGCGCTGTACGCCATCTCGAGGTAACGGCCCTTCTGGCGGCCATGGATGTAATATTGATGCGTGATTTCGGCGGGATGATAGATGCCGCTGCCCGGCGGTATCATGAGGCGGTACCATTCGTGTTCCTCGGTCAGCGCGCGGTTTGTTTTTTCATACGACCGGAGGCTGTCCCTCGCCATGAGCAGATCCACTTCGGTCCGGATCGCCCGGTCCGACCACGGTATGGCGCGGGTTTCAAAAGCGTGCCACCAGCCTCCCGCGGCGGACAATCCCATCAGACACAGGACGCCGGCGCCGAGCGCCAACCCTCTCCACGAAAATCCACGTCTCATCGCAAAAGAAAATGCTTCAGATTTCCGACATCGGTTTGCCCGCCGGCAGGGACTTTCCCGTGACGGATTCCGCGTTCATGTCCGACCACTTGACCTTGGCCATGCGGCAAAGGACCAGTAAGCGGATGTAGATCCATCCCATGTCGAATTCGAACCACTTCGTGGAGAACTTGCTGGACGCGGGATACTTGTGATGATTGTTGTGCAATTCCTCGCCGCCCAGCAGAATGCCGAAAGGAACTATGTTGCGGCTCTTGTCGCGCACGTTGTAATTGCGATAGCCGAGGAAATGCCCGACCCCATTCACAACACCTGCCGCCCAAAACGGCGTCCAGGCCATCTGAATGGCCCACACCAGCAGCCCGAACCAAATGTCGAACAACACAATATCGATGGCCAGCATGGCCAGCACGCCGACATACTGAAGTTTCGTGAAGAAATATTTTTCGAGCCAGTCGTTGACCACGCCCTTGCCGTATTTTTCGAGCACGGCGAGATTCTTGGTCGTGCGGCGATAGTACACGACGCCGAGCAGCATGATGCCCATCAACCCGTGATTGACCGGACTGTGCGGATCCTCGGGTTCATCGGTGAACGCGTGATGCTTGCGATGGCAGGCCACCCATTCGCGGGTGTTGAGCCCCGTGGTCAGCCACAGCCAAAAGCGCATGATATGACTGACCGGAGCCCGGATGGTCAATCCGCCGTGCGTCTGATCGCGATGCAGATACAAGCTCATCACCGAAATCGTGGCATGCCCGCTCACGCAGGCGCACACGAGCGGCAGCCACCAGTGTTCCGTAAGCACACTCCAAATCATTTCCTGCTCCGTGGTTTGTTGTTTTGGCTTTCGTCCGGCGGGTGACGGTTCCGGTGGTTTGCCTGTTCATCGTGATGCCGGATCGATCATCTCTGCAGGAAGGTAGGGCATTTTTTGAAAGAAACGAGTGAAATTTTCCCTAAGGGGACGTTGCCCGCTTGACTGTATTTCTGTTCTTGATTCCCAATCCTCCAATCCGGATATTTCCGGCGTATCCGTAGTCGCGGCTTTCGCACGCCGCCGTCGTTGCCGTTTCTAAACTGACATGAGGAGTTCATCACCATGGTTCTTCGATCGTTCGCGTGCCGGGCTGGTTTCGTGCTGGCCGCAGTGCTGGTTTCATCATGCGTTCCCGATCTTCGGTTTGTGACGCCCGAATACGAAGGAAAACCGATACCTCGCGCCACACTGTCCGTGGCCCGGATTGGCGCCCCCCGCCTGCGCATCGCCAACCTGGACGATGTGGCGGATGATCTCGGCGGCGCCTCGGAGGTGACATTTCGACAGTTTTTTGAAAATGAAATGATGGCTGAGTTGTCCCGCCTCGGGACGTTCAGGACCGTCTGGTTTGATACCATGACGGCATCCACCGTGCTGAAACCCGCGACGCTGAAGATGAACGACCAGACGGCCTTGACGATGGATCTTCCGAACCCCGGCGAGGCCTTGATCATGGATTCGGCGCAGGCGGATTTCAGCCTGATCATCGGCTTCCTCGACGTTTCGAGATTTGGCGGTTCCTCCGGCACCATGATGATGGGAGCTGGCGGCCAGATGATGATGTCCGGCGGTGAATCCGCGGCCCTGGAATTTCATACCGACTATGTGGTGTGGGACAATCGGAAAGGCGCTGTGGTAGCCTATGGACGGCTCGAGCAGAGAACTCCATTTTTCATGGCAATGACCGCCGGTACATGGTCGCAGGCCGTGACCAATCTGGCCCGGGCTATTCTCACCAAGAGTCCGTTCAACAACCCGTCTCCGGCCTACAAGAGCAGCCGGCAGAAGAAGTAGACTGAACCCGGCCTGACTGAATCAGGATCGAAAGATCCGTCGCACAATACGCACGACCGCGAGAACGCCGGCGAGTCTTTCACGAAAGTTGCCGTACAGCGCCAGGGCGACGCCACGGATGCCATCGTAGACTTTCTTGTCAAACGGATGCCACCACAAATCCTTTTTCACGAATGGCAGGATATCCGTGACCAGCGTCTGGGCCTGGGTCATTTCGTCAAAACCAAGCCGGCCGTGCGTGCGCCCGATGCCGGATTCTTTGAACCCACCCCACGGCGTTTCGGCCAAACCATGGCTCATGAGGTGATCGTTGATCGTCACGACACCCGCCTTGATACGACCGGCCAGCGCTAACGCGCGCTTTGTATCGCGGGACCAGACGGAGGCGGTCAATCCCAGCTTCGAATCATTCGCCAGTTGGACGGCTTCGTGGTCTGTGCGGTATTTCATCACGCCCACGACCGGTCCAAACGTCTCCTCCCGCATGATCTTCATCGAATGATCCACGTCCGTGATCACCATCGCCGGATGGCACAAGCCGGCATCGATTTGCGCCGATTGAGCAAAAACCTTCGCTCCGAGTTCCAGCGCTTCCCGGACGTGCTCTTTGACGGTGTTCAGGGATCGTTCGGTCGTCATGGAACCCACGTCCACATCGTATTGGCGGTCGGGTCCGATCCGAAGGGCCTCCACGCGTTCTTTCAGGATGTCAAGAAAAGGCCCGTGGACGCTCTCATGAACATAGATGCGTTCGACGCCGCCGCAGGATTGGCCGGCGTTTTGGAGACCTGCCCACACGGCGCCGTTCGCGGCCCGTTCGAGATCGGCATCCGCGCACACCATCATCGCATCGTTGCCGCCCAGCTCCAGAACGACCGGCGTCAGCGTGCCCGCCGCTTTTTCCATCAATTTCTTGCCGACCGCCACCGAACCTGTGAAAAATAATTTGTCCACTCCGTATTCGAGCATTTTTTCGCCGAAACCCGGGCCGCGCATGTTGAGAATGGTCAAAATGCCGTCCGGCAGGTCCGCCGCGCGGAAACAATCGTCCAGCGCTTTTGTCACCAGCGCCGTCTCGTCCGCCGGTCTCGCGACGACGGAATTCCCCGCCAGCAGCGCCATGAGAATTTCAGAAAATGGAATCGCGAACGGATAGTTCCACGGCGAAAGGATGCCGATCACGCCGTACGGGATACGCGCGAGACGGCTGCGCTTGTTGATCAGCATGATATTGCCACCGCGGATGCGGCGCGTCTTGAGAAAGCGCCGGGCATGACGGCTGTAATAGGCATGGCCCATCAGCGCCGGCAGCACTTCCGTGGCCAGGGCGTCCACCCGGGTCTTGCCATTATTGGCCGCTATGATCTCAGCGATCTCGTCGGCATGATTCATCACATAGCCCCGCACCGGTTTCAAACGGCGAATCCGTTCTTTCACCGGCAGGGCCTGCCAGAGCGGTTGGGCTTTTCGCGCGCGGTCGATGGCGGATTTCAGATCATCCCATGTGTGACGGCGGATATAGCCGAGTATTTCACCTGTGGCGGGATTGCGACACTCCGAATACGCATCCGCCGAAACGGGCCTGTCGAGCAGTTCCATGGTCATTTCTCCCTTCCCCTGAAATCGTCCATTGAATGATTCACGCCGAGAATCGAGGCGATCGCGTCAAACACACGCACGGGGAGGATGCGCAAGGGTCCGACGGTATACACGAGGCGCGGCATGATCAGGCGGGGTTTGTCTCGCTCGATGGCGTCGACAATGCGACGGGCGGCGTACTCGGGTTTGAGTATCGGCAATAACCACGGCACGCGGGTTTTGACGCCGTCAAACATGCCGGTGCGGATATAAAACGGACAAACAATCGTTGTGCGGACTTTGGATCTCAGCCGCCGCAATTCCATTCGGAGGGACTCGTCGAAACCGAACACGGCAAATTTGCTGGCGCTGTAGTCCGCCAGTCTGGAGACGCCCAACAGGCCGCCCGCCGATGAAATCGTGACCACATGGCCTCTGTTGTTCGCGATCATGTCCGGCAGAAAGGCTTTGGTCGTCCACATCACCGCCAGGATGTTGACCCTGACGGTGAGGTCGATCTGCGCGTCCGTGCACTCCAGGAAGTTTTTGCCGGACACCACGCCGGCGTTATTGATGAGAATGTCCACGCCCCCGGCGTCCTTCCGCACGAGGCCCGCTGTGCGTTGAATCGCGTCCTTGTCGGCCAGATTGCAGACGTAGGTGGACACGCGGCCGCCCGCCGACCGGATTTCCCGTTCGACGTTGAGCAGGTTGGTTTCGTGGATGTCCCACAGGATCACGTGCGCGCCTCTGGCGGCCAAACGAAGGGCCATCAAACGGCCGATGCCGCTCGCGCCGCCGGTGATCAGGACACGGGAGTTTTGAATCAGGCTCATGATGCAGCTCCGACGAAAAGAAGGTCTATGGACTTCCGGATCGGGTCACGCGCGGCGCGGCCGGAGGCGCCTCTAAGTGCGCATCAGCCGTTTGTATTTGATCCGGTGTGGTTTGTCCGCTTCGATGCCCGTCCGCTCACGGTAGTTCTCATGGTATTGAGTGAAATTGCCGTCGAACCAATAGGTCCGGCTCTCCCCTTCAAACGCCAGAATGTGCGTCGCCACACGATCCAGGAACCAGCGATCGTGGGAAATAACAACGGCGCAGCCGGCAAATTCCAACAACGCTTCTTCCAGCGCCCGGAGGGTATTCACATCCAAATCGTTGGTCGGCTCGTCGAGCAAGAGGACGTTGGCGCCCTCCTTGAGCATTTTCGCCAGGTGCACACGGTTGCGTTCACCGCCGGAAATCATGCCGACTTTCTTCTGCTGATCCTGGCCGCTGAAGTTGAACCGTGCCACGTAGGCTCGTGAATTGACTTCACGATTTCCCAACATGATCACTTCCTCGCCGCCGGAAATTTCCTCCCAAATGGACTTTTCAGGATCGAGCGGACGATTTTGGTCGACATAACCCAACTTGACGGTTTCCCCGACCCGAATAGAGCCCTGGTCCGGTTTTTCAATCCCGGTGATCATCCTGAAGAGTGTGGTCTTGCCGGCGCCATTGGGCCCAATGACGCCGATGATGCCTCCCGGCGGCAGTGAAAATTCCATGTTCTCGACCAGCAGGCGTTCGCCGTAAGCCTTGGAAACGTTTTGCGATTCGATGACGAGGTGGCCGAGCCGCGGCCCCGGCGGAATGAAAATTTCCATTTCTTCCTGCCGTTTGTCCTGCTGTTCCGAAACCATTTTTTCGTATGACGCAATACGGGCTTTGCTTTTGGCGTGGCGGCCTTTGGGATTCATTCGTACCCATTCCAACTCTTCCGCCAGAGCCTTCTGGCGTTTGGATTCCTGCTTTTCCTCAACCTCGAGTCGTTTCTTCTTCTGTTCGAGCCACGACGTATAGTTGCCTTCGAAGGGGATGCCCTCGCCGCGGTCCAACTCGAGAATCCATCCCGCCACATTGTCGAGAAAATAGCGGTCATGCGTCACGGCGATGACCGTGCCCTTGTATTGGGCCAGATGTTGTTCGAGCCAGCCGACGGATTCGGCATCCAGGTGGTTTGTGGGTTCATCGAGCAGAAGCACGTCGGGTTCCTGCAGGAGGAGCCGGCATAACGCGACGCGACGGCGTTCGCCGCCGGACAACACACTGACGGAGGTCTCTCCATCCGGGCACCGCAAAGCGTCCATGGCCTGTTCGAGTTTGCTGTCGATGTCCCAGGCGTCGAGGTGTTCTATTTTTTCCTGCAGGTGGCCTTGTTTTTCCAATAACGCGTCAAAGTCGGCGTCCGGCTCGGCCATCTGCGCGGCGACGGCCTCGTATTCCCTCACCAGGCTCACGACCTCGTGAGCGCCTTCTTCCACAATCTGCTTGACGGTTTTTGTGGCGTCGAGTTGGGGTTCCTGGGGCAGGTATCCGAACGTGATGCCTTTTTGAGCGGTGATTTCACCGATGTATTGTTTCTCCTCACCGGCGATGATACGAAGCAGGGTGCTCTTGCCGGCGCCGTTCAGGCCCAACACGCCGATCTTGGCGCCGTAAAAAAATGAAAGATAAATGTCTTTGAGGACTTGTTTGTTGGGTTTGTGGATCTTGCCCACGCCCACCATTGAAAAAATGATCTTTTGGTCTGCCATGAGAACGTGGATGCTCCTTGGTTTGGACGCCAATATAGAGTTTTTGCGACAAGAAAAAAGGCATAAAAAACGACCCTGTCGACCACCATACCGAAGTGATCCCCCTTCCATTGTCACTTGCGTGACTTGACGCGAGCAGGTTTCTATATGCCTTATTGGAGGTTCCCGCTTACGAGGGAACGACAGACATTTTGCCGGCCCTTGCAAAAATCGGCTTTCCCCGCCCATTCTATAGCCCTTGCTCTTTTCTGGTCAAACAGAAAGTGCCACTAACATGGTCAGGTGACACAAAAAAAAACGCCCCGATGGGGCGTTTTCAAACCGTCCGCCGGATATCCGATTTAGAAGGCGTAACCAATTTTGAGTAATTCCATGTCCCATAACGTCTTTTCACTGATCCAGAAGGAATGGCTTTCGAACTTCTTGTCGGTGTCGGTGAAGTACCGGCCCACAGACAGGCTGGTGCCCCAATAGAATCCGCTCTTCGTAAAGAACCGGTATCCAATTCCAAACATGAGTCCCAACTTGTGGGCCGTGCCCATTTTTCCATTGTCATCAAAATCAATGGCATTACCCAATTCATCATGCAGTCTCTGATAACGCCCGCCGGCGCTCACGAAAAATCCCTTTTGATGACCGCCAATGAATCGGCGATAGTGGACATCCAGGATGAAATTCGAATAGTCATCCTTGTCACTTTTGGCGTAATAAACAGGAATCGAGATTTCGGCGTTCCGGTCCACCGCAAAAAACGAAAGACCGCCTGAAAGGATGACTCCGTCCTTACTGCCCAACAGGGCCATGGCGGGATTGAACTCAAGCCCCATCCGCTTGTTCGCCAGAGGTTCCGTTGGCTTGACGTTGGAGAGAATCTCTTCCTGCTGGCTCATCATTTTCTTTTGATTCGTGATGACGGTGTCAAGTTTCCCTTCGACGTCCTGAGCGTAGGATAAAGCGCTGAAGGTGAAAATCAACAAACCCGAAAGAACAAATAAACGTGTCATAAATGGCCCCCGTAATGGTTTTGAAAAGAATTGCCCTACTGTAAGAAACACCATCTATACATCCATGCGATGAAGGGTAAATGAGAATTAATTACTCCTTGACGATCGCTCAATCTGACTGAGTTTGAACTTTGCCGCCGCCTTCATGAATGAATCCGATGTACTGTTGATCAATTCCAGAAGCACCCGTGTGCTCTCCATGGGTTTGGAGGCCTTTTCATACGCAAGAGCCAGCGCCAGGCGCACCTCTGCGATCCGGTCGGAGGTTGGAAATTCCCTGACGAATTCCTCACCGGTCGATATGGCTTTCGCCCAGTCACCGGCGCCGTATGCCGCCCGAACCAAACTCATCTGTTCCGAGGCCAGGTCGGTCATGTTGGCGGTCGTGGGCAGGAATTTCTTGATATCGCGCAAAGCCGAAGTGGCCCGGTTCTGATCTCCTTTGTTCTTGAAAGTTTTCGCGATCCGCCACATGGCTTCTTCCAGGCGAAACGCATTCTTCGCGTCCGTCTGGACGCGTGGGGCCAGTTCGGCGATCAACGTCAAGGCGGCGTCCGGTTGTCCGTTTTCTTCAAACTTCCTCAGCAAACGGTACATATTCAGGTCGCCCACCCATTTGGTTTTGGCATTCGAAGTGCGAATGGCGCGATATCCCTGCAGGGCCTGATCCAACTGCCCCTCCTTCTCATAGGTCAGCGCTTTCTTGAAGGCGCGCCATTCGGCAAGATCACCAAACACGGACAGCACATCATAGAGGGTTCGGGCGTTGCCGAATTGCCTTTTGTCCCAATAGATTTTTTCCTGCGCCAGCACGTTCTGGACCATGAGTTTCTTGTCACCATCGCCGCTCGATTTGCGGAAATGCACGCCTTTTTCCGTTCCGATCCAGATGCTTTCGTCCTCGGTGAAAAGCACGGCCCGCACGTCATTTGAGGGAAGGCCGTCCTCGGTCGTGTAGTTCATCCAGAACGTCTTGTTGTAAAAACTCAGGCCTTCCTTCGTGCCCACGAGAATCTTGCCGGAGCGCGATCCGACGACGCATTGCACGTTATCGGAAATCAAGCCTTCCTTGACGGTGTACTGCTTCCAGGTGCCGTCGTAGGTCACCACGCCTTTGTTGGTGGCCAGCCACTTGGTGTCGTTGGCGTCGATGTAGAATCCGCGGACGTCCGTGAAATCCACCTCGCCGGTATTGACAATCATCTTCGGTTCGGCATCCAGTTGTACCAGATATTTGTCGGCGATCAGCCAGTAGACGCCCCGGCTGTCCTGCAGGGCGAATTTCACCTTGTCCGATGGCAGGCCGTTTTTGGTCGTGTACACTTTGCCGCCGCGACCGACGATCATCAAACCTTGTTCGGTGGCGGCGATGGTTGCTTTCGTGTCTTTATTGTACAGGATGGCATTGACCACTTTCGTGTTGAATGGTTTGCCCATCGGAATCCATTTTGTTTTCTTGCGGCTGTAATTCATGTTGCACAGCGTATTCTTCGACACGCCGCCGACGACCGACCAGAGATCGCCGTCCGCATCGATGTACACCTGTTTGACATTTTGCGACGTCAACCCGTCGGCATACACCGTGGATGCGTTGAGCCCGATATCCCATTTCACGACGCCATTGGCCTGGGTACCGACCCACAGGTTATTGCCGTCCAGCAGCATGAAATTGACGCCGGATCCCATTTCAAATGTTTTCCATTCGACCCCGCCTTTGACGTCCTGCAAAATATCGCGGCGATGCTGGGCGTCGTAGACATCGCGCAGTCGGTGCAGGATTTCCCAATCCGTGGACGTTTTGGCAAGATCGGCGTACACGGCGGCGGCCGCCTCGGCCCCTTTTTGCTTTTCATCCATGTTGGCGATTTTCCAGCGGATTTCATCGAACCGCGGATTGGCCGGGTATTTGTTGTTCAGTTTTTGGTACAGACGGGATGCGCCAAACGTGTCACCGTCCGTTTCAAGGAGCTGGGCCATTTTCCACAGGATATCGGCATTTTTCGGATCGTTGGGATAATTGTCCGTGTACTGTTGGTAATACAGCTGGGCTTCACTGTATTTCTTTTGCGCGGCGAGCAGATCGGCCAATTGCAGAATCACCGGGCCCACCAGTTCGTGCTGCGGAAAACGGAGAAGGAATTGTTTGAACAGGACGATGGCTTTGTCGGTCTCACCACGTGCGGCGGCCATTCCCGCGATCCGGTATTCGGCCATCGCCCCTTCCGCGGATCCGACGAGGGGTTCCCGTGTCTGGAAGAGCCCGTAGCGGTACAGCGCCATTTCGGAATGGCCGAGCAGTCGTTGCTCCTCGGTCTTTCTGAAAAAGACCTGGGCGATCTTCGCCGCATTGGCCCTGTCGGCATAGCGGCTCAGACCCGGCTTTTGCCCGGCCCAGACAAAACCGTAGATGTCAAACCCGACGGCCTTTCCGCCTTCGGAGGCCAGACCATCGCCGATGGAAAAGAGCTTCTCATTCCCTCCTTCAATTTTGTAAATGCCTTTGTCTTTCGTAATGGCCCAGGCGTTGCCAAGTTCATCCGCCGTCACGGACTCGATCGGCTTGTCTTTGAGGTAGTACACGCAGGTCTTGCCGTTGTATTTGCCAACACCCTTGTCGGTGGCGATCCACACGTACCCGTCCGGCACGGCGAACACATCCCGCACGTCGTCCGAAGGCAGGAGGTTTTTCTTCTTATCGTAAGCCTGCCAGGTTTTTCCGTCGAAACTTGACAGACCCCGGTCGGTGGCGACCCACACGATGCCGTCCCAACTGGAATGGACGGCGCGGATGGTGTTGGATGGCAGTCCCTTCGCCGTGCCCTTTTCATCAAAAAGAGACCACCGGTCATTGGCGGTGCGCCGCACCAGACCCTTATCCGTTCCGATCCACATGGTGCCGTTCATGTCCTGGTGCAAGGCCGTGATGTCATTGGTCATGAGGGTCATGCCGTCCTTCTTGTAGTGGCTGATCGTACGACCATCCCAACGGTCCAAACCGTCCGGTGTGGCGATCCACACGTCGCCAGCATGGTCTACCATCACATCGCGTACCTCGTCGGATATCAAACCGCTGGCCGTATTGACGAACGAGAATGTTTTTCCATCAAACTTCAAAACGCCCGCGTCCTCGGTGCCCGCCCATACGACCGTATCCTGGAAGTCGAGGGCGGTGATCGTGACAGAATTATCTTCGGAAGTTCGGGGGTCCCATTTTTGCCACTGGGCTTTGGCGACGCCCGCCGGCAAAACCATTAACCCGACCAAGAGGCACGTACGCATCATCATGATTGTTTCCCGTGTGTGTTTCCAATTCTGCATTACAGGCAATGACCCGTCAAAATAGCCATTTTGGGACATAAACACAATCGAAGATGCTATATTCATCGCTCAAGGCCGCCCTGCAACTGCCATGAGTCAAGCGCGTCCTGCTTTCGCCAGGGCGGAATTGTCCGGAAAGAAAATCTTGCAAATCGGAGAGGCCCGGCGTATCTTGACGCCACTCAAAAAAAACCATGGACCAGACTTTTATTCATAATCTGTTGTTGCTGAGCGCCATTCCGGGCATCGGCCACAACCGCCTTCGAACGCTCGTGGGTAAATTTGGAACACCCGGGAAGGTTCTCGAGGCCGGTTATTTTCCGTTGTTGCAGACCGGAGGTATTGATCAGAAGAACGCCAGGCGGATTGTAGATCCCGCCAACCGTAAGACCGATTTTGTCGAAGAACAACTCAAATGGATGTCGGACTATGGCGCGCGGATGGTCACGTGCTGGGACGACGAGTATCCGGCGCCGCTTTTGCAGATAGCCGATCCTCCGGCCTTTCTGTTTGTGCGCGGCGGATTTGTCAAAGACGACGCGCAGAGCATCGCCATCGTCGGAACGCGGGACGTCACGGCCTATGGCCGTGCCATGGCAGAAACGCTGACCCGCGAACTGGCCCAACGCGGCGTGACCATTGTCAGCGGTCTGGCACGCGGCGTGGACACGGTCGCTCACGAAACGGCCGTGCGATGTGGCGGGCGCACACTTGCCATTCTGGGGTGCGGCGTGGACCGCGTCTACCCGAGTGAAAATTTCAAACTGGCGATGCGGATCATCGAAAACGGGGCGCTTGTCTCCGATTACCCGATGCGCACGGCGCCGGACTCGGTCAATTTTCCGGGACGCAACCGCATCATCAGCGGCCTGTCGCTGGGGACGGTCATCATCGAAGCCGGCGAACGAAGCGGCGCGCTTATCACCGCGGATTTTGCCCTGGAACAAAACCGTGAACTTTTCGCCGTGCCGGGTCCTGTAAACAGTCCCCAATCGATCGGTCCCAACCGCCTCATCAAACAGGGCGCCAAACTGGTTGAATCCGTGGATGATATCCTGTCCGAACTTGAAGGCCGCCTCTCCGCCTCACCGGTGACGCCGCCGGCCTCCCTCACCTGGTCTTTCAACGGACTTGAACAGGCCATTTATGATGCCGTCAGTACCGAACCCAAGCATATCGACGTGATTTCCAAAACGACGCGCCTGAGCGTATCGGAGACCTTGTCCCACCTGCTTCAGTTGGAACTGCTCGGCGCCGTCAAACAGTTGTCGGGAAAACACTTCATCCGCGCGTAACCAAGGAACTCATGGGAAAACGAATTCTCGTCGTCGACGATGAAAACACCGTCCGTAGTCTGTTGAAGATCTACCTCACGAAGGTCGGTTTTGAACTGGATTTCGCCGAGGATGGACTACAAGCCATTGACAAGGCCAGGAGTTTCGATCCCGACATCGTGATTTTGGACACCAACATGCCAGGCAAGAACGGCATTGAAGTTTGCCAGGAACTCAAGAACGCCAATCCGGGCCGTCCCAAAATCATATTTCACACGGGATCCCTTGAAGAATACAAAGCCAAGGCGGAGGCCGCCGGCGCCGACGCCACGTTTGCCAAATCCGGTATGGGCGGACTTGGAAAGTTGGTCGAATTGATTCAGTCCATGTAGCCTACGACACCGATCGCCGGGATTCCACGATCATCCGCACGCTCAACGCGAGCATGAAAAGCCCGATGGCCGGACCGACGTCGAACAAATCCCTTGAATCCGGCGGCCACGGAAATGTCCACGCATTGAGGATCATCAAGGCCGCGCCAAAAGCCATCATCGGGCCTCCCCATACCCAACGAAACCTCGAATGGCCGGTCATGGCCAGGCCGGAAGCGATCAGACCCGAACCGATGAAGAAATCCCACGCCACATCCAGGCCCCAATCCACGAGGCGCAATATTCTCCGCAACGACGGCCACATGTCTTCCGGAATACCGCCCAGCATGCCCTGATATTCCTCAAAACCCGCACGAACCGCCAGCTGCACGGCCATCATCGCAGCCAGCAGCACAAAGCCTCCGATCGAAAATATCAAACCCGCCCGATTCGCGAGGCCGTCATTTTCGGTGCCGATAAATGCGAACAATCCGTACACGTAGATGATGCCACACAACGGAAAAGCCATGCCGACGGCGAACGACCCAGACCAACTCATCGGAACAAAAATTGCCGTCAGGTAACTCACGATCGCGAGGACGCCGAAGACGCCCGTGGCTCTGAGGGTCTGTGGTTGAACGGTCATGGGACGCCTTTCAATTGGATTGGGTTAATGGTGTCTGCGAGAGATTGGCTCGTTCATGCCAGACGGCATCGTAACCAAGGGCCGTCAGCATGTCGGCCACTTCCTCGGGCGTGCGATCATCCGATATTTCAAATTGCTCCAAGGTGTCCCGGTGAGTCGCATAACCGCCGGGATTGGTCCGCGAACCGGCGCTCATCAGCGTCACGCCATACGGCACGGCCCGGTCACGAAAAGCGCCGGATTCCCGTGTGGACATCGCCATGTCCAGCGACGGATGGGTCAATCGGTAGGCGCCGATCAGCTGCAACATCTCGTCGTCGGTAAGAGTGACATTGGGCTCCATGCTGCCTTCCGCCGGCCGGAGTCTCGGGAAGCTGACGGAACAAGAAAGCCCGGGGAAGGTTTCCAGTAGAAATCGGGCATGAAGCGCCACAAAAGCCGAATCCGTCCGCCAATCTTCGAGTCCAAGCAGGACGCCCAATCCGACCCGGCTTGCGCCGGCCGCGGCCACTCTCTCGGCGGTTTCCAACCGGTGGTGGAAATGGGATTTCATTCCTTTTGGATGATAGTCCCGATATCGGCCGGTATTATAGGTTTCCTGATATACAAAGACACCCGACACGCCGGCTTTCACCAACCGGACGTACTCCGCTTCGCTGAGCGGCTGCACCTCGATCGAAATGGTACTGAAATAAGGACGAACGAGCGCCACCGCGGCTTCAAGATAATCCACGCCGGCTAACTTCGGATAATCGCCCGTGACCAGCAGAACATGGTCAAATCCATGCGCTTTGACCGCCTCGACTTCGTCCTTGATTTCCCGGGGAGACAGCAGAGTCCTGGGCATGGTATTACCGATGCGGTATCCGCAGTAAACGCAACTGTTGTGGCAGTAGTTGGAGAGATACAACGGCACGTACAGACGCATCCGTTTTCCGAAATGCGATTCGGTCAGCGCCCGGCTTAACGATAGCAACTCCTCAAGAAACGGATGCGCCGCCGGGGAGACGAGGGCGATGAAATCGTACCAATCGCGGGGCCCGGTTTTTCTCAGCGCCCGCCGTACATCGTCCCCTGTCTGGGATTCGATGCGCGACCGGACTTCGTACCAGTTGAATTGATCGGTAAGTCTTCTAAAACTCATAGCTCACGTGCCGTACGCCAGCAATCGTCTCACTTGGCTATTCTCCGGAGCTTCGTTTCGTCCAGTATTTGAATATGTTCATCGTTCAAAGCGACCACTTTCTCGGTTTTGAATTCGTTGAGCAGCCGGTACAGTGAACTCCGGTTGGTATTCAGAAAGTTGGCCATGTCGTCCATCGAAACGGCGAGATTAAGCGAACGGTCTCTTCTGAGGCCGTGGCTCTGGCGCAGACGCAGCAGGCCGGTGGCCAGGCGCTGTCGGGCGGACTTGTGTTTGAGGCTCTCCATCTTCGTTTCCGCTTCCTCAACTTCAGTACACAGGAATTGCATCACCTCGAAAAAGAAGGCGGGGGTTTTTTCCACAAACCGATAAAAGTGTCCCTTGGGCACGTAACACATGCTCATGTCGGTGATGGCAACGGCCGATCGATAATACACATGCCGGCCGATGAGGGCGTGAATGCCGATGATTTCGCCGGGTCGTGTGAAACGGATGATGTGCTGCTCACCATGCCCGTCTTTTTTGGTGATCTTGGCATGGCCGGAGAGAGTACAAAAAATAGCCTGGGGTTCCTCTCCTTCGTTGAATAGTGTCTGTCCTTTGGCCAATTCCAGATATTTCCGGGATTCAAAACACACATCCAGTTCGGCGGGATTGCAATGCCGAAACAGGGATTTAGGAAATACAGGACACGAGACGCATTTTGGGTCTATCATGGCTTACCTTTGGTTGGTAGATCAATGACAACAGTCGTGTTCGGATGAAACGGCGGCCGCCGGCGGTCTCGGGCTGACGTAGGGAATACCAAGCGACAGGCCCCTGAGAATCAAAAGGACGGACACGAGAGCAAGGCCGTATGGAACGACTTTGGTCAGCTTCTGTTTCCACGAGATCGTCAGCAGATTGCGGGCGAGAAATATGCCCAGGAGCATGGGCATGGTACCGGCTCCGAAAATGAACATGAATATCGCGCTGCTCCACGCGTGACCGCTCACCATGGATGCGCCCAATGCCATGTACACCAAACCGCAGGGAAGAAATCCATTGATGAAACCCAGCGTTCCGAAGGCCAGGGCTGATTTGGAATGGACCAGTGATTTGAAAACGCGGCTAAAAACCGTGTAGAATCTGCCGCCAACCGGCGTCGAAAAGAGAAAGGACGTCCACCGTCTCGGCAACGCCACAGCCACCAGCATCAACCCGCCAACAACAACCGACAGAACTTGCTGATAGCCGGCCAACGCAACCCCTGCGCCAAGGATGCCGGCCACCAATCCCATAAGGCCATACGCAAGGGATTTTCCCGCGTGGTACAGCAGGCCCTGACCTGCCTGCACCCATCGTGAATGTCCGCCCGGCGGCAATGCCAGCACCAAAGGCCCGCACATGCCGGCGCAATGAAAACTTCCGAGCAATCCCAGCGCAAGAGCGGTCCACCATTCGATCATACCAACCTACAAGTTGAATTCTTCTTCATGGTAATACGACTCCGTCCCGGCCGTCCATTCCACCTTCATCCTCCACCATCCCGCCGCCAGCGAAACGAGAGGAAAGTCCTGCAACAACGAGGCCCCAACCGCCAATGGCACCTTGCGATCCATCGATGAGTCCGACGGACGGTAGAAGGTGACCGTGCCGCTGATGACTTTGTCCTTGAGAGCCTCCGGAAAACGGATCGTCAACATGCGTCCGGAAAGACTCCACGTCAGGCTTTCGGAAAGAGCTTTCGTTCGTCTTATTTTTTCAATCTGGTCCTGATACCTGATCTCCTGTTCATAATAATTGGGCGTCACCAGTTCCACCTTCTGAAAACTCGAATAAAACAGAAACCCCAACACAAAAGCGGCAAAACCGCCATACAGAAGTACCATGCCCAGGGCCCAGTTGCCTTTGATCTTCATGCGGAATCCTTTATTTCTTCAATCCTGCCGTCGGTGCGACGAAGGATGTTTGAACCACTTCCAGTTTGCGATCACCGCTGTACAACCCAATCCGGATCGTCATCTGGGCGGCCCTGACAGCCGAGGCCGGAATCTCAATGATGAACGTGCTCTCAACCAAGCCGTCCGGACGCAGCACGAGGCGATCCGCGCCGGCCAGTTGCACCGTACCAGGAAGGTCCTCCACGCGAAGGTCCAGCGGCAGTTCATGAAACGTCTTGTTGACGATATTGGCCGTGTACAGATTGGCGACGTTGCCGGCTGGCGTCACCTGATACAACGAACCCTTTGCGCGAAGTACGGTCGCCTCGATGTCCTTCCGCGTCACCATTAGAACCGTCACGACCCCGATGAGCAGTATCAGGACGCCGCTATAGAGCGCCAAACGCGGCGTCACGCCAAATTTTTTGCCCTGCATGATGAGATTCTGCGACGCGTAGCGGATCAGTTTGCGCGGTCGCTTGATCTTTGCCATCACCGAATCGCAGGCGTCGATGCACGCCGTGCAGTTGACGCATTCCAGCTGCGTACCGTTGCGGATGTCGATGCCCGTCGGGCAGACCTGCACGCACAGGTGACAGTCCACGCAATCCCCGCGATGCTCCGAGCCGTTCGTCTTTTTGAGTGCGCCACGCGGTTCGCCGCGCTTGAAATCGTACATCACGACTATGGAATTCCTGTCCAGCAGGACCGATTGCAGCCTTCCGTACGGACACACGTAGATGCAGGCGTTTTCGCGAAAGCGCGCAAAAATACCGTAAAACAACAGACTGAAGGCGATCATGAAAAGCAATCCGACGACATGTTCCTGCGGAGGATCGGTGATGATCCGTCCGAGCTCATCCACGCCGATAATCCACGCCAGCAGGACATTGCCGATGACAAAGGAAAGCCCGAAAAAGATGCCGTGTTTGAGCGTTTTCTTGAATAGTTTTCCCGCATCGGTGGGACGATCCCGCAACGCTTTCTGCTGACCGGCGTCCCCTTCGATGAGGTATTCGATCTTGCGGAATACCATTTCCATAAAAACCGTCTGCGGACACGTCCACCCGCACCAGACCCTTCCGAACACGGCCGTGAAAAGAACGATGAATACGATGAGCCCGAGGAAGGCCAAAGCAAAAATGTGGAAATCCTGCGGCCAGAAGGCATATCCGAGCACGATGAATTTCCGCTCGATGATATTGAAAAGAAAAAGCGGATGCCCATCGACCTTGATGAACGGGACGCCGACCAGAAAAGCAATCAGAAGCGCCGCCACCACAGCCCGTGCCCGGTGAAATTGTCCTCCCGGCTTTTTCGGAAAAATCCAGATCCGTTTTCCCGTCTCCTTGTCAATGGATGAAACGCGGTCTCGAAACGTATCCGTGGGTACCGACATTTGCAGGCCGACCGTCGATTCTCTATCTTCTGTCATAACCGCCTTCTTTTTCCTGAAAAGGCAACGCGGGCCGGCCTCTCCGGACAGCCCGAGATGCGTCCTGATATTACTTATTCTCGACCAGTGTGCCCTGCGGCGCCTTGCCGTTCGGTGGGTTCGTGCCGACCAATGTCAACACATAACTGCCGACCGGAAGCAGTTCGTCCTGCTTGAGAACCTTGCTCCACGCCAGCATGCCTTTCTCCGGTACGCCTTTGATGATGGTTTTCATCACGTCGTTGATGTGGCCCTTGCCATGAATCCAATATTGGTCGGTCAGATTGGGACCAATGCCGCCTTCGCCTCCCAGACCGTGGCACGGTACGCAGTTTTTCACATACACCTGCTTGCCGAGTTCCAGAGCCGCTTTGTCGGTCAAGGCTTCGAAGTTGACAACCTCCTCTTTCGCTTCAACCACGGCCGGCATGATGCCAAGTCGGCCGGCGAGTTGTTTCGGAGTCACGTCCCGAGACGGATCCTGATACGGCGCCGTGTACCCGAACGCAAACAGCGACGACGGCCGGTAGTCCGGATCTTTTTCCTTCGTCCACATCGGGTCGTACTCGCGCATGAATTCGTCGACGGAGCGATCACCCACTTCAAAAACGTGAAAATAGAACACGTAGACGACGGCGTAGATGATCGTGATGTAGAACAGATTCACCCACCACGGCGGCAGTGGGTTGTCATACTCTCGGATGCCATCGTAGTCGTGGTCGAAAACGCGATCCTTCGTGTCAGCCATGTTGTGGTCCTCCATGATTCAAAATCGTCGGGTTATCCAATGGTAGTTCTTCCATGTAGCGGACCTGCCGTCGGTCCAGACGGGCCAGCCACCAGATCAGCGCGACAAAGAAGGTGAAAAAAATGACCAGCGCGATCACCGGGTAAATGGTCAGATCGTCGCTGCCTTGAAAAATATAGCGGAACATGCCGGGTCCTTTCTATTTTTGGACACGAATGTCGGTGCCCAGCCTCTGAAGATACGCAATCAGTGCGATGATCTCCTTGTTGGCTGATACTTCAATACCGGACTCCTTGAGGTTGGCGGCGATTTGATCGGCCTGTGTGGCCAGGTCGGCCTCGGCTTGCGCCTCATAACCCTCCGGATACGGCACGCCCAGCGTTTGCATCGCGGCCACTTTGGCGGCCGTGTTGGCCGTGTTGAGGTCGTCCGTAAGCAGCCACGGATACGGAGGCATGATGGAACCCGGCGAAACGATGCGCGGATCGTTCATATGATGGAAGTGCCACGCGTTGGGATATTTCAGACCCACCCGGTGCAAATCCGGACCGGTTCGTTTCGATCCCCACTGGAACGGATGATCGTAAACAAATTCACCGGCTTTGGAATACTCGCCGTAACGTTCCACCTCCGATCGGAACGGACGGATCATCTGCGAATGGCACACATAACATCCCTCACGGATGTAGATGTCCCGTCCTTCCAGTTCCAGCGGCGTATAAGGTTTCACGCTCGCAATGGTCGGCACATTGGACTCAATAACAAAAGTAGGAACGAGTTCGAGAATGCCGCCGATCAGAATGGCAATCAGCGTGGCGACAATGAACGGTATCGGTTTTCTTTCCAGCCAGCGGTGACGGGTCTGATCGGTCGCGTGCACCGGTGCGCTCATGGTGGAGACGACCTGAGCCTCTTCATTGGCCGAAAATTGACCGGCTTTCATCGTTTTGAAGATATTGTACATCAGTACGAATATGCCGGACAAATACAGCAGGCCGCCAAACGACCGGATGACATACATCGGTATGATTTGCGTGACCGTTTCCAGAAAATTGCTGTACTGCAGGATTCCGTCCGGTGTGAACTGCTTCCACATCAGGCCCTGGGTAATGCCGGCCCAATACATCGGAATGGCATAGAAAATGATGCCGAGAAAGCCGATCCAGAAATGCGCATTCGCCAGCTTCACGGAATACAACGGCGTCTTGTACATCCTCGGTATCAACCAATACAGAATTCCAAATGTCAGAAAACCATTCCATCCCAGCGCGCCGATGTGAACATGACCAATGGTCCAGTCGGTGAAGTGCGATAGCGCATTCACGCTCTTGATCGACATCATCGGGCCTTCAAACGTGGACATGCCGTAGGCGGTGACCGCGACGACCATGAATTTGAGCACGGGTTCCTCGCGCACCTTGTCCCATACGCCGCGCAGGGTCAGAAGACCGTTCAGCATGCCGCCCCAGGACGGCGCAATGAGCATCACGGAAAATACCGATCCGAGCGTTTGCGCCCAGTCCGGCAAAGCCGAGTACAGCAAATGATGCGGCCCGGCCCAGATATACAGGAAGATCAGCGCCCAGAAGTGAATGATCGACAATTTGTACGAATACACGGGGCGGTTGGCGGCTTTGGGCATGAAATAATACATGAGGCCCAAATACGGTGTCGTCAGGAAAAACGCCACGGCATTGTGGCCATACCACCATTGCGTGAGGGCGTCTTGAACGCCCGCAAACACGGAATAACTCTTGAGAAACGTCACCGGGATGGCCAGCGAATTCACCACATGCAGCACGGTCACGGTCACCCACGTCGCGATGTAAAACCAGATCGCGACGTACATGTGTTTTTCACGGCGCTTGATAATCGTTCCAAAAAGATTAAGACCGAAGAGGATCCAGACGACGGCAATCAGAAGATCGATCGGCCATTCGAGTTCCGCATACTCCTTGCTGGTCGTGATGCCCAGAGGCAGCGTGACGGCGGCGCAAACGATGATCAATTGCCAGCCCCAGAAATGAAGTTTGCTCAGCAGGTCGCTGAACATCCGGGTCTTGCAAAGCCGTTGCAGCGAATAATACACACCCATAAAGATGCCGTTGCCGACGAACGCAAAAATCACGGCATTGGTGTGCAGCGGCCGCAGTCGGCTGAATGTCAGGAACGGAATGCCGAAATTCAGTTCCGGTATGTAGATTTGCAGGGCGATGATCAAGCCCACCAGCATGCCGACCAGACCCCAGATCATCGTGATGACGGCGAACATCCGTACGATACCGTTGTCATAGTGGATCGTTTCCGCCTGGCCCGGGACTCTGTGATCCCGAACCCCTTGTTCATTGTCCATTCGCTACCTCTCCCGTTGATGGTTGGTTGGAAGTATTATTTGTTATTTTCGGGTCGTCCATCAGAATGCGGACCGACGGCGCATACGTGTCTTCAAACTGTCCCTTGCGAACCGCCCATAAAAATGCCGCCAGAAAACCGCTGGCCACGGTCAGGCTGACTACGATGAGCACGATGATCACCGACATGGGTCATCCTAATCCCAGCCGACGGGCATAGAGCCGGACCGCCGTATACGTGAAAGCAACCACCGATGTGGCGCTGATCGGCATGATGATCGCCGCCGCAACCGGCGTCAGTCGCGCCTGCACCGCCAACGTCATGGCGACGATATTGTAGAGAAAGATCAGGCCGAACGCGGCGTAGACAATTTTCCGGCTCTGTTGGGCCAGCCGGATGAATGCCGGCAGAAGGGGCAGGCTTTTCACATCGAGAATGGCATCGCTGCCCGGCGTGAACGCCGCCGTGTTTTCCGTAATCGCCATGCCGACGTCGCTTTGCTTCAGCGCGCCCGCGTCATTGAGACCGTCACCGATCATCAGGACACGGCGGCCGCGGTCCTGCTCCGCTTTGACAAAGTTCAGTTTGTCGATTGGCAACTGTCGGAATCGCAGCACCGTGTCCGGCCCGAAAAGGCGCTGCAAAGCGTCCTTTTCCCGGTCGTGATCGCCCGATAGTATCGTGACCGGATATTTCGCCGCCAACGCGTCCGCCATCGCCGACACGCCGTCACGGTAGCTGGCGACAGTCTCGTAGCGGCCTCGGATGGCGCCATCGACAGCTATCCAAACCTCCCCGGCCACGGCGCGGAACGTCTCCCCGCCCCCGTCCTCTTCCATCCCAACCCATGAGCGCGAGCCGACTTTCAATCGGTGACCGTCGACGATGCCGGCGATACCCCGCCCCGCGGTCTCCTCAAAATCGTCAACCGGCCAATCCCCCTCCCCGGCGATCCAGTCAAACATCTGACGGCTCATCGGATGCGTCGAATGCCGCACAAGGCTCTTCACGCGACGTTCCTCCGCCTCGTTTATCGGGTCACCGACATACGACCAACGGCCGCCGTGGCCTGTCGTCAGCGTACCGGTTTTATCAAGAACAATGGCGTCAACCGTTGCGAGGCGCTCGACCACCTGATCGTTGCGAAGGAACAAATCGCGTTTTTCCATCACCCGCAGCGCCGTACCGAGCGTGAACGGCACCGACAGCGGCAGGCCGCACCCGCAGGCCACGATGAGGATGGACGTGAAGGCCGACACCACGGACACGCCGCCCACGATCCACCAGTAAGCCGCCGTGGACACGGCGATCAACAAAATAGCCGCCGTGAAGTATTTCGCGACGTGTTCCGAAATCGTCATCATGCGCGAAGACGGGTGGCGCGTGAAAACGTCCTGGTTCCACAATTGGGTCAGGTAACTTTGCGAAACTTCCCTGATGACTTCCACTTCGATCAATCCGCCCGCCACTCGGCCGCCGGCGTATATCTTCCCGGCTTCCTCCACATCCACCGGATCGGATTCACCGGTCACAAACGCGTAGTCGATCGACGCGCGTGAACTTCTCAGGACGCTGTCGGCGGGAATCAGTTCGCCGTGCCGGATAATCAGCCGATCCCCGACGGCGACTTCCTCGATAGGGACGCTTTTTTCGGTTCCGCCTTCCCTGCGTTTCACGGCGAGGGGAAAATACGCCTTGTAATCGCGGTTGAAGGAAAGCGCGTAAAATGTTTTTTTCTGGAATACTTTTCCGAGTAACAGAAAAAATGCCAGGCCGGCCAACGTGTCGAAATAGCCCGGGCCGGCGCCTGTGGCGATGTCATACAGGCTTTTCGAGGTCAGGGTCAGAATACCGATGGAAATCGGAACATCCATGTTGATGACCCTCTGCCGGATACTCAGCCACGCTGACTTGAAATAATCGGTCAGGCTGTAGAGCACCGGAAGGGACAACAGAACGCTGACGTAACCGAAAAACGTCCGGAACTGCGCGTCGAGGTTTCCGCCGGACAGGTATTCCGGCAGGGCAATCAGCATGGTATTGCCGAACGCAAAACCGGCGATGCCCAATTTGATGTACAGCGAGCGCGACACGGCCGCCGCCGCGGGTTTGTCCTGGCCTTTCTCCGAAAAATCCGGCTCATAGCCGATACCGGCGAGCAGTTCGGCGATGCGGCGCAACGATGTCCGGCGTTCATCAAAATCAATCGCCGCTTCCTTGCGCAGAAAATTGACACGGACCACCAGCACACCCGGATCCAGGCGCTGGAGATTCTCGAGAAGCCAGATGCAGGCGCTGCAATGGATTTGCGGCAAAAACAGCGTCACGCGGCTGATGCCGTTTTGCGAAAACTGGATAAAACGATTCAGAAACGTCGGATGGTCGAGGAATTCCAGGCGTTTGTTTTCGACGGCTTTGGGCGTGATGCGCTCGCCTTCCAAAAACGAGTAGTACGTGCTCATGTCGTTGTCGAGCAGGAGTTGATACACCCATCGGCAACCCTGGCAGCAGAAAAACCGGTCGTCGATCCGGATCGAATCGTCCGGGCATTTTTCGCCGCAGTGGTAGCAGGCGGTCGGTTGGGTTGTAGGCTCGCCCTTCCGCGCCGTCCCGGCGGGCTGTGTCATCGTGGTTGTGCTCATTGAACGATCTATTTCTTGAATACCGGAATAGCCTTGTTAGCCCCGGCGGCCGGCCCGAAGCGCCGGTCCGTCAGGTCAACGCCTGTTGCTGTTAGAATCTTTCCGGACATCTTTCTCCCGATTCAAAATCACACACAACAAGTATTGTGGCCATAATAACATGCATGGCCGATTCGTCAAATGACTTTTGTCAGTTTTTGACCATATGACGACATTTTCATGAAGGAGATGGCCAGACAAAAAAAGGAATCCAAAACAATTGAAACTTTGACCCAAATGTCCGTATCATAGGCGGGCTTACCACCTAACAAACCTCTCTTTCACCAACGTCACAGGTATTTTCATGAAACGACCATACGTTCTCCTGCTGCTGGCAGTCATGATGTTAACGTCCGGATTGATGGCGCAAGCCAAAAAATCGGACAAAGACACCACCGACTATTTATCCTCCAGGACGTTCTCCGGCCTCAAAATGAGGTTGCTCGGCCCGGCCGTCACGTCGGGACGCATCATCGATATCGCCGTTCACCCAACCGACCACAACACGTGGTTCGTCGCCGTGGCCTGCGGCGGCGTGTGGAAAACGTCCAACGCCGGCGTGACCTTCCAGCCGGTCTTTGACAAACAGGGCTCCTTCTCGATCGGCTGCGTCACGTTTGATCCCTCCAATCCGAATACCGTGTGGGTGGGTTCCGGCGAAAACAACAGCCAGCGCAGCGTTTCCTACGGCGACGGTATTTACCGGTCGATGGACGGCGGCAAGAACTGGAAGAACATGGGCCTCAAGAAATCCGAACATATCGGCAAGATCGTCGTCGATCCGAAAAACTCGCAGATCGTTTATGTGGCTGCGCAAGGGCCGCTGTGGGGCCCGGGCGGCGACCGCGGATTGTACAAAACGACCGACGGCGGTGAATCCTGGGAAGCCGTTTTGAAAATCAGCGAAAACACCGGCGTGTCGGACATCGTCATGGATCCGCGCGACCATAACGTGCTCTACGCCTCCAGCTACCAGCGTCGCCGCCACGTGTGGACGCTGATCAACGGCGGCCCCGAAGGCGCGTTGTACAAATCGACCGACGCCGGCAAAAACTGGTTCAAACTCACCGAAGGCCTGCCGTCCGGCGACGTCGGCCGCATCGGGCTGGCCATCTCCCCCGTCAACCCGGATGTCGTGTTTGCCCTGATCGAAGCGTCGGAAGGCGGTGGTTTTTTCCGGTCCATGGACCGCGGCGCCACCTGGGAAAAACGCTACGAATACAAATCCACCAGCGCGCAGTATTATCAGGAAATTTTCTGCGACCCGAAAAATGTGGACCGTCTGTACAGCATGGATACGTATCTGCAGGTCACCGAGGACGGCGGAAAGACCTGGACCCGCATGAGTAATAACCACCGCCATGTCGATGACCATGCCATCTGGATCGATCCGGACAATACCAACCATCTCCTCATCGGCGGCGACGGCGGCTTGTATGAGACCTTTGACCGCGGCGCCAATTTCCGTTTTTTCCAGAACCTCCCGATCACTCAGTTCTACCGCGTGACCACCGACAATTCCGAACCGTTCTATTATGTCTATGGCGGCACACAGGATAACAACACCTGGGGCGGCCCGTCCCGCACCATCTCCACCGGCGGCATCACCAATGAGGACTGGTTCCTCGTCGTCGGAGGCGACGGCTATCAGGCCCAGGTCGATCCGACCGATCCCAATATCGTGTACGGCGAATACCAATACGGCGGCCTCGTACGAATGGACCGCAAAAGCGGTGAAGTCCTTTTCATCCAGCCCCAGCCCGAAAAAGGCGAGGAACACCGCTGGAACTGGGACACGCCGATTGTGATCAGCGCGCACAAACACACGCGCGTGTATGCCGCCGCCAACAAACTCTTCCGTACGGACGATCGCGGCCACACCTGGACCACCATCAGCCCGGATCTCACGCGGCAGATCGAACGCAACAAACTGCCGGTTTTCGGCAAAATCATGCATGCCGACGCCGTGGCGAAAAATGCCTCCACCTCCTTCTTTGGCAATATCGTCGCCCTGACGGAGTCTCCGAAAAATGAAAACATGCTGGTCGTAGGCACCGACGACGGCCTCATCCAGGTGACCGAAGATGGCGGCAAAACCTGGCGGCGCCTGGACAAATTCCCCGGCGTCCCCGACACCACCTACGTCAGCGACGTCTTCGCATCCTTGCACAATGAAAATGTCATCTACGCCTCCTTTGACAATCACAAGAACAACGATTTCAAGCCGTACCTCCTGAAGAGCACCGACAAGGGCAAATCCTGGACGTCCATCCGCGGCAACCTGCCGGACAACGGCGCGGTCTATACGATCAATGAAGATCACGTCAATCCGAACCTGCTTTTTGCCGGTACGGAATTCGGCGCGTATTTCACCATCGACGGCGGCAAGAAATGGATCCAGCTTAAAGGCGACCTGCCCATCATCGCCGTGCGCGATATCAATATTCAACGGCGCGAGAATGACGTCGTGCTGGGCACTTTCGGCCGCGGCTTCTATGTCCTGGATAATTACGCGCCGTTGCGCGAACTCAACCCGGACATGCTGTACAACGAATCGGCGCTATTCTCCGTTAAGGATGCGCTGATGTACATGCCCGATTATTCGCGCGAAAAATACGACCAGGGCGAGATGTTCTGGCGGGCCAAGAACCCGGATTTCGGCGCGGCCTTCACCTATTATTTGAAACAGGACATCAAGACGAAGAGAGACCTTCGCAAGGAAGCCGAAGCCGAGGCGGAAAAGAACAAGAAAACCGCGCCGTATCCAAGCATGGACGAACTCCGCGCGGAAGATGAAGAACTGGCTCCGTATTTGATTTTTACCGTCACCGACGAGGCCGGCAACGTGATCCGCAAACTCAACGCGCCCGCCAAGGCGGGCATGAACCGGATCACCTGGGACCTTCGCTACCCGGACGCCTCCCCCATTACGGAAAAAACGGAAACGAACAAGAACGCCGGCATGCCGGTATTGCCGGGTCTCTACAAAGTCACGATGGCCAAATCCGTCAATGGCGTGATCACCCAACTGGCCGGTCCCGTGTCATTCAACGTCAAACCGCTCAACAATACGACCCTGCCGGCGAAAGACCGCAAGGCGTTGGTTGAATTCCAGCGCAAAGTCGCCCGCCTGCAACAGGCGGTGACCGGCGCGACGAGCCTGATGGACGAGGCGTCGAACCGGATGAAGCTGATCGAAAAAGCCGTTTTCAGCACGCCGGGCGCGAGTTACGCAATGATCGAAAAGATCAGGACGATCCATCAGAATCTGGCCGACATCCGGCGGACCGTGAATGGCGACAAGACGAAGGATAAGCGGAACGAGAACCAGCCGCCGTCCGTCAACGATCGCCTGTTGTACATTCTGTATGGGATCTTTGAGGTGACCTCCGATCCGACCGCGACGCAACTGGACGCGTACAGACTGGCTTCGGCCGATTTTGCGCCCGCGCTCGCCAGACTGAAGACCGTGATCGAAACCGATATCAGGAGCCTCGAGGCCGATCTCGAAAAACTCGACGCCCCCTGGACGCCGGGACGTTTGCCGGACTGGAAACCGGAATAGTCCTGACGCCACCGAAAAACAAAAGGCTGTCTCCACATGGAGGCAGCCTTTTTTTTTGACCCGTTTTCGGTTGGGATGCGTTGCCGCGCACCCACTGATTTAACGAAATCGACTCAGGCTATTTCACAAGAATCATCTTTCGCGTCTGGACAAACCCCGACGTGCTCAGACGGTAGAAATAGATGCCGCTCGCCATGGTACGGCCGGCTTCGTCGCGGCCGTCCCACACCGACGTGTAGGCCCCCGCTTCACGGCGGCCTTCGAATAGCGACCGCACTTCCTGGCCCAGCAGATTGTAAACTTTCAGCGTCACGTGAGCGGAATTCGCAAGTTCATAGGCGATCGTCGTCGTGGGATTGAATGGGTTTGGAAAATTCTGCGAAAGCCTGAATTCACGTGGCGCCGGCCCGTCGCCGATGGCAACGACCACATTGATGTCGGCCAGGCGGCGCGGCATCAACTGGAAACTGTCCAGATACGCCGAGGTCTGATCAAACTGCGCCACGATACCGCGCACGTTCACGGCGCCTTCCGGAATCGGCGTGCCATTGATGTCGTCGGTGTCGATGTCGATGCGTACGACGAGGTCGGTATCGTTATTGAAGAAATAATTGACGCCGCTGCCGGTGATCGTAAACACGCCGCTGAGATCGAAGTCCACATTCGTGACAATCACGAGCATGCCTTCGTACGTTTCGGAATCCAGCTGATCGGGCGTGATAATAACCGGATCGGGTACCGGGTTTCCGGTGGAATTCACGACAAATACGATATTGGGCGTGGAAACTTCCAATTTGCCGTTGAAGTGCGTCACCGTTCCTTCGACCGTCAAATCGGTACCTTCGCCATAATTGACATGATTGCCTGAACGGAAAATATTGACGCCGCTCGTGGCGTCCTGGACAAAAATGTCGATATTGGTCGCTGAGAACACCGAATCCCCGGCGGTCACTATACCGCGGACGCGCACGGGCCAGCCATGGTATATGCTGACACCATTGCCGTCGTTGTTGCGCAGGATCTCGATGGGCGTGGTGCCGGCGAGGAAATTGTACGAACCGGTTTGCGTGACCGCGCCGCTGTCGTCCGTCGCTTTGAAATAGTAGGACACCACGGTGCCGTCGGTCGGATACAACGTGCCGGGCAAAACCGCCTGGTAGTCATTGCCGCCCACGGGATCCATGTCCACGCTGTCGGTGAAGGAACCCGATGAATAGATCACCTTCACCGCGGTCACCGTATGATCGTCCGTCACATGCGCGGACAAGTCCGCATCGCCCAGCGCGGTCGGAATCCACGGGGAACGGGTGAGAGAGGAGATATTTGGCGGTGTGTTGGTTGTGGACCCGCCACTGGCCACTGCTGTTGCCCAATCGGTGGCTACACGAAATCCATCGATGCTCACGCTTTGCGACACACTGCCCTGCCGGATTGCGATACATCCGACATCTGAGATCTCGCTGCCATCACCAGCGGAAAGAAGAGCATTCGGCTCCGGGGACCCAATAACAGGATTGATAAACAGAGAAGTCGAAACGCCAAATTCGTATTTTAATACGATCAGATATGTGATTCCCGCCGTGTAAATGGAATCCGTCCATGCCGTCGGCCATCCTGATCTTCGGATCAAGCCGAAAGAAAGTGAACCATTCGCGGCTGTTTTGACATAGACCCGGCCACTGAAATTCGTGCCAATCACTTGTGGGCCCATGTGAAAGAAATAGTCGCCGCTTGTGGCCGACCCGACGTTTGCGAGAAATGCCGTATATACTGTGCCGCTGGATTGGGCGACGAAAGTCCGGTTGGCATCTTCCCTGGACCCACTCCCGCCGGTCGCGACTGTGTTGTTGCCCACGCCGCTGCCTGCATATCCAGTGTAGGTAAGACCGGGTGTGACAACCATCAGGGGATTCAGGTTACGCCCACTGTGAGGCGTCCATCCATGGACTACGAGTGAATCGCCGGCGCCTGCCGGATAGTCAAAGTCTTCCACCAATAACAACTGCGCCTGGGCCTCCGCCGTAAACGCAATTATCACAATCGGCAATATTAGTAGCCATCGTTTCATTTTTGATTTCCTTTCACTCATGTTTTTGATCGATGATGCTTTTTGATTGGTCATTGGTTGGGTTCCTCATGCCGCAAAATAGAGAATCGACTCATGAAAGGAAAGTTAAAAAGTACTATGGTTCTGTAATCGTGCGATGAGCGCGCACGCTGCGGGCGGCAGACGCCCGATGCCATCCTGCCGAACCAGTGGCCAGGCTACTCAAACATTGGCCGGGGGAAGTGGCGTGCCTCCGCGCCGAAACCCGGTAACCCCACCCTGACCCTCCCCTTGGAGGGGAGGGCAAGGGTGGGGTCCGCGAAGTGGAGACCAACGAAAGAAGGTCATTACAACAATGCGCGGTGCACAGCACCATAGGAATAGATGTTTCGGCGCGTCTTGGCGCCTTTTCTTTGTGCGCTTTCTTTTGGCGCAACAAAAGAAAGCGCAACCATGAAGCTCTCCGTGAGCTACCACCACGCAGGACTGAGACACCCGCCTTCGGCGGGTGTGACATAATCAGGGGCGGTTTGCTTCCGCGCCGAAACCCGGTCAACCCCACCCCGACCCTCCCCT
>CAZJBS010000031.1:0-32800 GCA_964544475.1 uncultured Bacteroidota bacterium
TATCGCAACAAACGAAATTCAAAAAACAAGAAAACTTAATGGGAACGGCACTAGACTCCCAACTCCGTTACTGAACCAATCTCTCATCGATGCTCTCGAAGAGTCCAACGCATCCGTTGTACTCATTTCACCTCCTACAAAAAACCCTCGGCGGCTTGCAGTCCAATCTGGCCAGAATTTTTTAGAGCTTTGGGTCTACCTTTGGACGCTAACGCATGGCGGCGGTGCGGCAAGACCAAAGAATGAGTTCAGAATTCAACTAACGGGCGTGACCCCGCCCTTGGAACTGAACGCAACGGGCCCGACGATTCTTATTGGCTACGAACCAAACCTGAAATGCTTTGCAGGTTTCGACTTGAGCAGACACAAACGTTTCTCAGTGAATTCCCCTTCTATTCAAATTCCAATCGACATCCTGCACACGGCATTGCAGCATGGCTTTTCATTTGCAACCAAAGGCAACAACGAGGTTGCAATCGGGTTCCGTCCCGACCAGTTCTTGGCATACTCCCTCAACGCTGAGATCCTTCACACATATGGGGCAGAGGCAAGGACCGTGGACTTGCTGACGAGAGCAGCGGCGCTTGAGTCAATCAAACCTGTTGACCTTCAGAAGGTTGCCAAGGACCGACAGCGAGTTGTTGCAACCGTTTCCCGACTCTCTCGCGACTCGGATTTTCGGCGCAAGGTTGCGATTGCGTACGATCGACGTTGTGCGGTCACGAGAATGCAACTTCGTCTCATAGACGCTGCACACATATTGCCCGTTGGCTCCAAAGGAAGCAGCGATGAAGTGCATAACGGTATCTGTCTTTCACCGACTTACCACCGAGCTTTCGATCGTTCTTTGATCTACTTGGATGAGAACTTGAAGATGCGGATTAACCCAGCTCAGGAGCGAGAACTGACCAGACTTGGACTTGACGGCGGGATACGTGATTTCAGAGCTTACCTTGACAAGCGAATTCATCTCCCAGCCGATAACAGACAATGGCCACAGCCTGACCTGATTCGAGAAGCGAACAAATTCAGACAAATCATTTGAGGTCTAACCACACCTCTTTCCTCTGATATTTTCCTCGCTTCTTCTAATTCGAAGTTTCGTCCGCAATTCAAACCGCAAAACAACGGCAACTAACATGGGCCGATGTCTTTTTCTCACAGCATTCCTTGAATAATAGGATTCCTCTCACGATATGCTAACCCCCTCCTTCACGCCATTCCCCACGCTTGAAACCGCGCGCCTGAGGCTGCGGCGACTCGAGGAATCCGACGCTCCGGAAATCCTCTTCCTGCGGTCCGATCCGGTCATGATCCGGTATCTCGACCGGGCGCCGATGACCTCGACCGGCGAAGTCCTGGAACACATTCGCAAAGTCCATGCGGACGAAACGGCCGGCGAAAATGTCACATGGTGTCTCGTCCCCAAAGACGCCTCCCGTCTTATCGGCACCATCTGCCTGTGGCACTTTCGCAAACAACACTTCCGCGCGGAAATCGGCTATCTCCTCCACCCATCCTACCACCGCCGGGGATACATGCAGGAAACCATGACCGCGGTTTTGCAGTATGGATTCCATATCATGCACCTCCACTCCATCGATGCCATCGTCAATCCCGCCAATGCGGATTCCGTCAAACTGCTGGAACGCAACGGATTCGTCCGGGAGGCCTATTTCCGTGAAGACTATTTCTGGAATGGCCAATTCCTCGATACGGCGGTGTATTCAAAACTGGCTCCGACGTGAGCCTGTGCTGCACGCGACGAAAAATCTGATTTTCATGGTTCCGAATCGTCATGCATCACACAAATAAGACGGTCTGCCTGAAACAACCTGGATCACGGGGAAAATGATGAACAAAAAACCATGGTACGAAGCCTTATTCGAAAACTACGGCGAAAAATACGACAATGAAAGTTTCACCCAGGGAACATCGGGCGAATGTGATTTTATTGAGAAAGAAATCAACCATGATAGAACCCTAAAGATCATCGACATCGGGTGCGGTACTGGTCGTCATTCCATAGAATTGTCAAGAAGAGGATACTCCATGACCGGGATCGATCTGTCTGAGTCGCTGCTTGAAAGAGCGCGAGAAAAGGCAAGGCAAAACGGGGTCCACGTGGATTTTTCAAGACACGACGCCCGTCATTTGCCGTTTGAAAGGCAGTTTGATGTGGCGATCATGATGTGCGAAGGCGCTTTCCCTCTGATGGAAACCGATGAAATGAATTACGAAATCCTCAAAAACGTATCAAAGGCTTTGAAGGAAAAATCAAAATTCATATTCACAACATTGAATGGACTATTCCCTTTGTTTCACTCAATCAACGAATTTCACTCAGAGAGAACCATTGAAGGCAATGCCACCTACGACAGCAGGCGTTTTGATTTGATGACATTCCGGGATTACAACATCACCAGAATCGTGGATGACGACGGCGTTGAAAAAGAGCTTGAATGCCATGAAAGGTACTATGTGCCCTGTGAGATAACGTGGTTGCTGAAAACACTCGGCTTTTCAAAAATAGAAATAAACGGGGCGAAGCTCGGAGCTTTTTCTCATAAGGATAAACTGACAACAGATGACTTTGAAATGCTGGTCATTGCGGAAAGATAGCAGATGAAAACCACCGAAGAATGCGTGGTGATGGCCATGGATGGTTCCGACAAGGAACTTTTTCCATTCTTGCCATACCTACTGCAGGACGTCTGGGAAATTGGAGCCGACCCGCAAACCATCATCAAACTGATAAGAAAGTTTGTCAGCCATACAGCCGGATTAAGAGCGCTCGATCTGGGTTGCGGGAAAGGCGCGGTTTCCGTCAGGGTGTCGCAGGAATGCGGATGTTATTGCCATGGCATAGACGCCATTCCTGAGTTTGTCGAATATGCCAGGCAAAAGGCTCATGAATTTGAAGTCGATCACCTGTGTAGGTTTGAGACGGGAGATATCAGGAAAAAAGTGAAAGAGCTGTCGGCGTATGATGTCGTGATACTCGGAGCCATTGGCCCGGTATTCGGCGACTATTTTTCAACGCTTTCAACCTTGTCGGCGTGTATCCATGACAATGGCCTCTTCATCATTGATGACGGCTACATCAGTGACGACAGCGATTTTTTCCATCCTTCCATGTACAAGAAATCCGACCTGCTTCAACAAATAGAAAAAGCAGGCATGCGGCTGGTGGAAGATGACATCATGGCCAGAGATGACATCAAAACATCGGACGATACTATTTTTGACAAATTGAAAACCAGAGGCCATGAGTTGATGGAAAAATTTCCCGAAAAACGGAGCTTGTTTCTTGATTACATCCGGCAGCAGGAGATCGAAAATGACGTTCTCGAAAACAAAGTGATCGGAACGACCATGGTGATCAGGAAACAATAGAAAACACAACGTCACGTGTTTCCCGTCCCGTATGCCCTGACTTCCGAAACATCCGGCGGTTATTTTATTGTAATACAATTCCAAAATAGCTATTTTGGAGTCACAATTCTTCCTTCTGTCTTATTTCCATTCTGTGCGCTCTGAACTGGGCCGGTCAATCGCGATTGTAAGTTCTTAACATTGTTTTTCAAATTCATCCCGAAAGGGACGCGGCATGAAGTATCCCGAAGTGAGGAACTTTCATGGGGGAGTCTTTTCCCCCAACGGACACCGCACCATGGACGTGCTGTGTCCGCTTGATGGCACCGTTTTGTCCAAGGTGCCCCTGTCCGGAAAGACGGAGTTGGATGACGCCGTGCGGTCGGCAGCCACGGCTTTTCCCGCGTGGTCGGCCATGCCGGTGAAAGAACGCGTGCAGGTGTTCTATCGTTACAAAACGCTGATGGAACAACACCTGAAAGAGCTGGCGGTGATCGTGCATGAGGAGAATGGCAAAACGATGGACGAATCCATCGCCGAAGTGGCGAAGAGCATCGAACTGACCGAGTTTGCATGTTCCATACCGCAATTGATCGCCGGGGAGGCGATGGAGGTCAGTCTTGGCGTGGAGTGCCGCGTTGAACACCGGCCGCTCGGCGTGGTGGCTTCGATCGTGCCGTTCAATTTTCCCCACATGGTCCCGCATTGGACGGTGCCCAACGCCATCGTGCTCGGCAATTGTATGATATTAAAGCCGTCGGAACAGGTGCCGATCAGCGCCAACCGAATGGCCGAGATGCTGAAGGAAGCCGGTCTGCCCGACGGCGTATTCAATATTGTGAACGGGGACCGGGAAATCGTCGAGGCCATTTGCGATCATCCCGGCATCGAGGCCGTCTCGTTTGTCGGGTCCACCAAAGTGGCCAAACTTGTTTATCAGCGCGCCTGTTCCAGCCTCAAACGTTGCCTCGCGCTGGGCGGCGCCAAAAATCACCTCATCGTCCTGCCGGACGCCCACGCGGACATGACGGCGTCCAACGTCGCCGCGTCGATGACCGGTTGCGCGGGACAGCGTTGCATGGCGGCGTCCGCGATGGTAGGCGTCGGCCCCGTCGATCACATTGTGGCCAAAATATGCGACGAGGCCCGGAAGATCATCCCGGGAAAAAACCTGGGTTCCGTCATCACGAAAGAAGCCCGCGAACGCATCGAACGCTACATCACCGAAGCCGAGAAGGCGGGCGCCAAAGTGCTGGTGGACGGCCGCCACGCCAGAGTGGACGGTTTGGAAGGCGGCTTCTATGTCGGGCCGACGGTGATCGATCACGTCACGCCGGACATGGCGATTGCACAGGAAGAAGTCTTCGGCCCGGTGCTGGCCATTATCCGTACGCCTTCCCTGGACGAGGCCCTGGCGATCGAAAACGGTTCTCCCTACGGCAATGCCGCGGCGGTCTTTACGCAAAGCGGCGGTCTGGCCCGGCAGGTGATGGAAAAAGCCAGCGCCGGCATGATCGGCGTGAATATCGGCGTGCCCGTGCCGCGGGAACCCTTCTCTTTCGGCGGATGGAACGAATCGAAATTCGGTACCTGCGATATCACGGGGAAGAGTTCCATCGAATTCTGGACCAAGCTGAAAAAGACGTCGACCAAATGGAATCCCGAAGCGCGAACGAACTGGATGAGTTAGGATGCGGGCGCCGCGCCGATTTGAATGTATGAAAACCAATCTGACGAACCCAACCGATTGACGGACACTGCCATGGCTGACAACGCACAAATTCTCCAGAACAACCTGTTGCACACGCTATTTTCCTGGTCCAAACAGGCCGGCCTCAACCCGATCAGCATTGAAAAAGCCAAAGGCGTGTATCTGTACGACCGGAACGGCAAACGGTACATCGATTTTTCTTCCCAGTTGATGAATGTCAACATCGGCCACGGCCACCCGAAAGTGATGGAGGCCGTCGTCAGACAGATGCAGGAAGTGAGTTATGTCTATCCGGGGATGATCACCAAGGCTCGTGGCGAATTGGGAAAAAAATTGAGTGAGATCAGTCCCGGCGGGCTCACGAAGACGTTTTTTACGCTGGGCGGGGCCGAGGCCGTGGAGAACGCCGTCAAGCTGGCGCGGATTTACACCGGACGGCACAAAATCATCGCGCAATACCAGTCCTTTCACGGGGCGAGCTACGGGGCGTTTTCGGCGGGCGGCGATCCGCGACGGCTGGCCGTGGACAGCCAGGCGGCGCCCAATTTCGTGCATGTCGAGAACCCGTATTTCTACCGCTGCCCGTGGAAAAGCAAGACCTGGGAGGAGTGTTCGGAACGCGCCGCCGCCCACGTGGAGCGCGTGATCAACTACGAAGGCCCTCAAAATATCGCCGCGCTGCTTTTCGAAGGCGAATCGGGTTCGTCGGGATGCATCAAATATCCTCCCGGTTACCTGAAGAAACTGAAAGCCATCGCCGACCGTCACGGCATCCTGTGGATCGACGACGAAGTGATGAGCGGATTTGGCCGGACCGGAAAGATGTTTGCCATCGAGCATCACGGCGTGGAACCCGACATCCTGTGCATGGCGAAGGGGCTGACGTGCGGGTATATTCCGCTCGGCGGCATCTTGGTCAGGGAAAATATCGCGCGCCATTTTGATGACAAACCTCTTCCGCTCGGTTTGACGTATTCCGCCCACGCGGTCGCCTGCGCCGCGGCCGTGGCCGTGCTCGATATATATGAGGAGGAACATCTCGTCCAAAATGCGGCAAGCATGGGTGCCTACCTCGAGAGCCGCGTCGAAGAACTGAAGAAGAAGCATCCCTCCATCGGCGACTTTCGCAATACCGGCCTGCTCGGCTGTATCGAACTTGTCAAGAACCGCGGCACCAAAGAGCCCATGGCGCCCTGGAACGCCAAGCCCGGGGAGATGGACATCATGAATAAAGTGGCGGCCAAAATTGCCGAGCTGGGCATGTTCACGTTCGTGCGCTGGAATTGGATATTCACCGCGCCGCCCTTGTGCGTGACCACCGAACAGATCGACGAAGGACTCGATATCATCTCCCAGGCCATCGCCATCGCGGATGAGTACGTGAACTGATGCGCGATCGCCGGTTTTGAAAGTGAATACGCCCATGGACATTGTGGAATTGAAAGAAGATCTGACCGGTTCGCCGCTGTACAGCGCGGACCTGGCGCCGGTTCCGGTGGCCCGGCGCACGTGGAATATGTGGAACCTGGCCGCCTTGTGGGTGGGCATGGCGGTGTGTATTCCGACGTATCTGCTGGCTTCGTACATGATCAGGGCCGGCGTAAGCTGGCCGATGGCCTTGCTGATCATCGGCGTGGCCAATGCCGGTATCACGATACCGATGATTTTGAACGGCCATGCCGGCGTCAAGTACGGCGTGCCTTTTCCGGTTCTGGGCCGCGCCGCTTTCGGAAGCCGGGGCATTCACATTCCCGCGCTCGTGCGGGCCATTGTCGCCTGCGGATGGTTTGGCGTGCAAACATGGATCGGCGGGCTTGCGTTCTATTCCATTTGGAATGCCGCCACCGGTCAAACGGACGAGCCCGGATTGAACCCTGGCGAATTTGTTTGTTTCGGCCTCTTCTGGCTGCTGAATATTTATTTCATCTGGAAAGGCACGGAAAGCATTAAGTGGCTCGAGAACCTGTCGGCGCCGATTTTGATTCTGATCGGTGTGGCCCTGATTGCCTGGAGCGCGGGCAAGGCGGGAAGTTTTGGCGCCGTACTTGACGGCGGCGAGCAGTTGCAACGCGCGGCCGTCGAACTGCGCGACGTGTCGGGCACGCCGGTGGTCTATCTGAATCCTTTGCGTGATGCGGGCGGGCAACCCAAAGTTGCCGAATTTCAACTCTCGGTCCCCATGCCGGACGGCACGTCGAAACCGCTGGGCTGGAATTCGATGGAAGAGAGCCTGGTCATCCCGGATGAATCCGGTTACGACAAAGCGGCCGTGCTGGAGGGAACGAAATCCGTTGAAGTGACATTTCGGAAGGGCGGTTTTGTTTCAAGTCCGGTGAAGGCTTCGATCGGACGGCCGGCGGACGAGAGCGCCAAATGGTGGGGCTATGTGTTGTGGTTGACCGCGATGGTCGGGTTCTGGGCGACGATGTCCCTCAGTATTTCGGATATTACGCGGTACGCCGCCAGCCAGAAAGACCAGGTTCGAGGTCAGTTTCTCGGACTGCCCGGCACGATGATTCTGTATTCCTTCGTCGGCATTTTTGTCACCTGCGGCGCCGCGATGCATTTTCCCGACGTGCTCGTACCGGAGGACGCGCCCTGGGACCCAGTATCTCTGCTGGCGCGATTTGACAATCCGTGGGTGGTGATACTCTCGCAGGTTTTCATGATTGTGGCGACGCTTACCACCAACATTGCGGCCAATGTCATCGCGCCGGCCAATGCCTTTTCAAACCTGTTCCCCCGGCGGTTGAGTTTTCGCGGCGGCGGTCTGGTGACGGGCGTCATCGGCATCGTCATATGTCCGTGGTGGCTGCTCAGCGAAATCAGCGGCATCCTGATTTTCGTCAGCGGATTGCTCGGCCCGGTGCTCGGTATTCTGCTGTGCGACTATTATGTGATCCGGAAGAAGACGCTGAATCTCGCCGCGCTGTACAAGACAGATGGCGAGTACGGTTATGGAGGCTCCCACATCAACCCGGCTTCGATGACGGCGCTCGCCGCGGGCGTCGTTCTCGCGCTCGTCGGCTATTGGGTGCCGGCGCTGAGCTTTCTGTATCACCTGTCCTGGTTCACGGGCGTGGCCGTGTCGGCAGGCATCTATTATATCTTGATGAAACCAAAAACCGCCTAGTCAGGAGAACGCATGTCCATTCTCATCAAAAACGGCCGGGTGGTCACCGTGGCCGATGATTTTGTCGGCGATATTCTGATCGAAGGAGAGACCGTTTCGGCGATGGGCCGAAACCTGGCCGCCAAAGCCGATCGGACGATTGACGCCTCGGGTCACTTCGTATTTCCGGGCGGCATTGACCCGCATGTGCACCTGGACATGCCTTTTATGGGAACGTTTTCGAGCGACACCTACGAGACGGGCACGCGCGCGGCGCTGTTCGGCGGCACGACCATGGTGATCGATTTTATTCTCCAGACCCAGGGCAAATCCCTTCACGCGGCGCTGGACGACTGGCGCAGCCGGTCCGATGGCAACGCCGTCGGCGATTATTCCTTCCACATGGCGGTCACCGATTTCAATGAAAAAACCAGGGCCGAGGTCCGGGATTTTGTTGAAAAAGAGGGCATTACTTCCTTCAAGACGTTCATGGCATACAAAGGCGCGCTCATGATCGATGACCGCCAGATGGTGGGATTGATGAACGAAGTCCGGAAACACGGCGGCATGGTCACCGTGCACGCCACCAACGGCGACATGATTGATTTTCTTGTCGCCACGCATCGCTCCGAAGGCAAGTGGTCGCCACTCTATCATTATCTCTCTCAGCCGGAAATCACGGAAGCCGAAGCCGCCGGACGTTTCGTGGACATGGCCTATCACACCGGTGTGACGCCGTACATCGTCCATCTGACCTGCGAAGGCGCGCTCAATCAGGTCCGCGACGCGGCGCGGCGAAATCAAAAGGTATTTGTGGAAACCTGCATTCAATATCTTCTGCTGGACGCCGGCCTGTACGACAGGGGATTCGAGTCGGCCAAGTGGGTCATGAGCCCGCCGCTGCGCCAGAAAAAGGACCAGGAGGCCCTCTGGGCGGGCATCAACCAGGGATCGGTTCAGGTCGTGGGAACGGATCACTGTCCGTTCAACTGGGACCAGAAAAAGATGGGCGAGAACGATTTTTCAAAAATTCCCAACGGGCATCCGGCCATCGAACACCGTATGGAACTGCTCTTTTCCGAAGGCGTGAAAAAAGGCCGGATCAGTCTGAACAAATATGTCGAAGTGACGTCCACCAATGCCGCGAAGATATTCGGCATGTATCCCCGGAAAGGTTCGTTGGGTATTGGATCCGACGCGGATATCGTCATTCTCGATCCCAACGAAAAACACACGCTGTCGGCCGCGACCCATCATCACCATTGCGACTATTCCGCCTACGAGGGCTGGGAAGTCACCGGAAAGTGCAAGACGGTCATCCTGCGCGGCAAGGTGGCGATCGAGCAGGGCAAGGCCCTGGTGGACAAAGGTTACGGGCAATTCATCAAACGCGGTCAATCGTCCCTGGTCATTTAGGTCACGCCGCGAAGACGGCGCATCCGCCAACGCGGACACGACGCGGTCTTCATGGCCCATTTCACAAGGAGCATCATGCCTCGAAAAATCAAATCCGGCCTGATCCAGATGAGTCTTCCGAAATCCGAAGGCGATGGTACCATCGCGGAAATCGTGGAAGCGATGGTGCAAAAACATATTCCATACATCGAAGAGGCCGGAAAAAAGGGCGTCCAAATATTGTGCCTCCAGGAGATTTTCAATACGCCGTACTTTTGTCCCGGGCAGGACAAACAATGGTATGCCTCGGCGGAGAGCGTTCCGGGGCCGACGGTGGAACGGATGCAGGCGTATGCCAAGAAATACAACATGGTGATCATTGTGCCGGTGTATGAAAAAGAACAGGCCGGCGTTTTGTACAATACCGCCGCGGTCATCGACGCCGACGGCTCGTATCTCGGCAAGTACCGGAAGAACCACATCCCTCACACGTCCGGCTTCTGGGAAAAATTCTTTTTCAAACCGGGAAACCTGGGCTACCCCGTGTTCGAAACCCGTTATGCCCGGGTGGGCGTTTACATTTGCTACGACCGCCACTTTCCGGACGGCGCCCGAATCCTCGGGCTGAACGGCGCTGAAATCGTCTACAATCCCTCGGCGACCGTGGCGGGATTGTCGCAATACCTCTGGAAACTGGAGCAGCCGGCTCACGCCGTCGCCAATGGCTATTTCATGGGGTGCATCAACCGAGTCGGAACGGAAAAACCATGGAACCTCGGCCAATTCTACGGCTCTTCGTATTTTGTGGATCCCCGCGGACAGATTTTCGCCCAGGCTTCGGAAGACAAGGATGAGTTGTTGATTGCGGAATTTGACCTGGATATGATCGATGACGTGCGCGCGACGTGGCAGTTCTTCCGGGACCGCCGGCCGGAGACGTACGGAAAACTGGTTGAGCTTTAGAAACCTTTCGCCCGACGATCCGGCGTAACGACTGTCAGCGGAGATCCCCATGGCCAACTATCAGAAACCATCGACCGAGGATGAATTCGGACGGAATTTTGCGTCCATCAAACCGCCGCTCAACGACACGCAGGCCCACTATGAGAGCGCCCGGTGCCTCTTCTGTTACGACGCGCCCTGCATGAACGCGTGCCCGACCCGCATCGACATTCCTCTTTTCATCCGGCAGATTCATACCGGCAATGTCATCGGCGCCGCGAAGACCATCTTCGATTCGAACTACTTCGGTCACGCATGCGGCCAGGTGTGCCCGACGGAAGTGTTGTGCGAAGGCGCGTGCGTCTACAACCACCAGCACATCAAACCCATCGAGATCGGCCGCCTGCAGAGTTTTGCGACGGCGCAGGTCATTCGGTCGGGCCAATCCCTGTACCGCCCCGGACCTCCCAATGGAAAAAAAGTGGCGGTCATCGGCGCCGGACCGTCGGGCATTTCGTGCGCGTGCGAACTTCGCGTCCACGGTTACGAGGTCGATTTGTATGAAGCCAAGGACAAGCCATCCGGCCTGACCGTCCACGGCGTCGCCCCTTACAAAATCACGAATGAAGCGGTTCTGGCCGAAATCGCGTACCTGGAGAGACAGTTTGGTTTCAAAATCCACTACAAGAAACCGGTCTCGAAGGACGATCTCGTGAAGTTCGATCAATCTTACGACGCCATTTTGATTGCCATTGGCCTTGGCGCGACGACCAAGTTATCCATTCCCGGGGAAGACCTCGACGGCTGTGTCGGCGCCGTGGAATTTGTGGAGCAATTGCGCCAGCGCCATCATCATACACCCGTCGGAAAAAGAGTCGTGGTCCTTGGCGGCGGCAACACCGCGATGGACGCCGCTTCCGAATCGGCCCGTATGGGAGCCGAAATGGTTCTGCTGGCGTACCGGCGATCGAGGGAAGAAATGCGCGCGTACGGTTTTGAGTTCGATCTTGCCCACATGGCCGGCGTGAAGAGCCTGTTCAACGTGTCCCCCATTGAGATCATCGGCAGCCGGGCGGTGGAGGGCGTCCGGTTCGTGCAGACCCGGTCCGTCCACGGCCACCTGGAGACGATGCCCGGAACGGAATTCACGGAACGCTGCGACATGGTCATCAAGGCCACCGGGCAGTCCAGGCATCTTGAATTTCTAAAATCCATCCACGGTCTTACGTGGGACGCCCATGGAAAAATTATTGTCGATGCCGGCCATCAATCCGCCAATCCCAGGTATTTTATCGCCGGCGACATTGTCAATGGCGGCAAGGAAGTTGTGAACGCGGCCGCGGAAGGCAAAGCCGCCGCCCGGGGCATCCATGAGTATTTGACTTCGCGTCGAACCTAGCCAACACCCAAGGAGTTTATCATGCCGGATTTGTCGGTTAATTTTGCGGGCATTCGTTCACCCAATCCATTTTGGCTGGCTTCGGCGCCTCCAACGAATTCAGGCTATCAAATCATGAAGGCCTTTGACGCCGGATGGGGCGGCGCCGTGTGGAAGACGCTGGGCGTCCCCATTGTCAACGTGTCGAGCCGGTATGGCGGCATAAATTACCGTGACACACGGCTCATGGGTTTGAATAACATCGAATTGATCACGGACCGGCCATTGAAGGACAATTTGCGTGAGATTGAGGAAGTGAAGAAACATTTTCCCGATCATGCCGTCATTGCGTCGCTTATGGTGCAGAGCCGGGAGGAATGGCACCAGATCACGAAGGACGTGCAGAATGCCGGAGCCGACGGGGTCGAATTGAATTTTGGATGCCCGCACGGTATGTGTGAACGCGGCATGGGTTCGGCCGTGGGTCAGGAACCCTCGGTGCTCAAGACCATTGTTGGCTGGGTGAAGGAGGTCGCCAGAGTTCCGGTGATAGTCAAGCTGACCCCGAATATCACCGACATCACCGAGCCGGCCATGGCGGCCAAACAAGGCGGTGGCGACGCCATTTCCCTGATCAACACCATTCAAAGTCTGGTTGGCGTTGACATCGACCGTCTCGTGCCGTATCCGGTGGTCGACGGACAGAGCACCAACGGCGGCTATTGCGGGCCGGCGGTGAAACCCATTGCCCTGAACATGGTGAAGAACTGCGCGATGGAGCCCGGGTTTGACCTCCCCATTTCCGGCATTGGTGGCGTCGAGAATTGGCGGGACGCGGTGGAATTTATTCTATTGGGCGCCACGACGGTGCAGGTGTGCACGGCGGTGATGCACTACGGTTTCGGCATCATTCGTGAAATGATCCCGGGCCTGGAGCGCTATATGGAGGAAAAGGGGTTCCGGACCATTCAGGATATGAGCGGGAAAGCCTTGCCTCATGTGAAAACGTGGGAGAATCTTAATCTGAGTTACAAGGTGATCGCGCACATCGAGAATGCCAAATGCATACAGTGCCAGCTTTGCCATATCGCCTGCGAGGACGGCGCCCACCAGGCCATCGGCGTGAAATCCGATTCGCGCATTCCGTACATCATCGAAGAGAACTGTGTGGGTTGCAACCTGTGCTCGCTGGTGTGCCCGGTGGAGGGTTGCATTACGATGGTGCGAAAGGACGATGGCACGCGCGTGGAGACCTGGCACGATCGCGTGGCGGCGGGCCACGCGCCCACCACGTTCAACGACGCATTGGCCGGCGGCATCGGTCATTGGATACCGGCTCCGGCGGATGCGTTGAAAAAGCGGAAGAGCTGAGTGCACCATGGGGCACGAGCGATCATAAATCATTCGTGGTTTATGGAATCTTTGTAATACGACCTCCAACACCTTCTTTCATTCAGGCCATTTCATTGATCCGGCCAATGCGGATGCCGTCCAATGACTGGATCGACCCCATGGCCCGCCTGGAGCGACTACCATTCCAACACATGACCGTTTGCCTGACAGTTTTCTGCGACGTACATTCCAGTATGCTTCCGGAATTTGAAAAACGAAACCTTCTCTTCATCTTTAGGCGGGCCGGATAATCCAACCTCTCCACGGCGAAGGCCCAAGGAGGCGCCCATGACTCAGTTGCTCGTCGTCCGCATCCTGCTGATCGGTATTGGAAGTATCCTGTTCCTTATGCTGGCTGTCCTGCTCACCCGCACCATCCAATTCATAAGACGCTCGAGCCGAACGACCGGGAAGATCAAGGAACTCATCCTATCCAACCGACGGAAGAAACTTGTTCGGCCGATCATCGAATTTAACCTGCCGTAACGGAGACCAACGACAGAAGGCCATCACGACAATGCGCAGAGAGACGTATGAAAGCGATGAACATTCGATGCACCTATTGGTCGAAGTCCCGGGTAACTACCAATAGCAAACATCACCTTCCGATTGCGGAAAATCTGCTTGCTCAGAGGTTTTATGCCACGGAGCTTTCCCAGGTTTGGGTCAGTGACATAACGTATGTGATTCATCTTTCCGCGTGGGTTTATCTGACCATAGTGATGGACTTGGCGGATCGACAGATCATAGGATGGGCTTTATCCGCGGATTTATCAGCCGCTTCCACCGTGATGGCGGCCTTCAAGATGGCAACCGGGAACCGGCCGCCTCAAAAGGACATGATTATTCACGCCGACCGTGGAAGCCAATACGCGTGCGAAGAGTTTCGCGAACGCTTGAACGATTTGACTATCCGTCAAGGCATGAGTCGCAAAGGTAACTGCTGGGACAACGCGGTGGCCGAATCCTTTTTCAAATCGTTTAAAGCCGAATGACCGGAAGGCTATTCACGTCTCAGTCGGGAACAACTCCATTCTCTGATATTCGAATCCATTGAAATCTGGTATAACCGGCAACGTATTCATTCCACACTTTCTTACAAAACTCCCGTGGAAAAAGAACGTGAACTCAAACAAGTCGCTTAACTTTGTGTCTACAAAAATGTTGCAATTCCAACAGGCGTTCCTTAGCGAGGAAAGGATAGTCATTGCTAATTCCCCCTCCTTTCGCCGGAAAATCGCTCATCACGGGAAATCCATCGGGTGAGAGAGGAGGTAACTTCTATACAGGGTTCCTCCTCGCCTCGAAGAAGCCGCATGGCGAGCAACAGGCGTTCCGTAGCGAGGTAAGGATAGGCTTTGCGATTTCCCCCTCCTTTCGCCGGAAAATCGCTCATCACGGGAATCCATCGGGTGAGAGAGGAGGTAACTTCTATACAGGATTCCTCTTCGCCTCGAAGAAGCCGCATGGCGAGCAACAGGCGTTCCGTAGCGAAAGGATAGGCTTTTCGAGTTCCCCCTCCTTTCGCCGGAAAATCGCTCATCACGGGAATCCATCGGGTGAGAGAGGAGGTAACTTCTATACAGGATTCCTCTTCGCCTCGAAGAAGCCGCATGGCGAGCAACAGGCGTTCCGTAGCGAAAGGATAGGCTTTTCGAGTTCCCCCTCCTTTCGCCGGAAAATCGCTCATCACGGGAATCCATCGGGTGAGAGAGGAGGTAACTTCTATACAGGATTCCTCTTCGCCTCGAAGAAGCCGCATGGCGAGCAACAGGCGTTCCGTAGCGAGGTAAGGACAGGCTTTGCGAGTTCCCCCTCCTTTCGCCGGAAAATCGCTCATCACGGGAATCCATCGGGTGAGAGAGGAGGTAACTTCTATACAGGATTCCTCTTCGCCTCGAAGAAGCCGCATGGCGAGCAACAGGCGTTCCGTAGCGAGGTAAGGATAGGCTTTGCGATTTCCCCCTCCTTTCGCCGGAAAATTGCTCATCACGGAAAATCCATCGGGCGAAAGGAGGGGGTACGGGGGTGGTTCTACGAATGCTCCTGAATCTCTCAACACCCGGAATACGGACTCAAAGCAGACCCTCGGCCCTACCCCAACTGCTTCAGACTCGCGCTCAGCTTCTCAATCGTCTGACGGAAATTCTCGCGCTTGGCGTTTTCTTTTTCAATGACCTGCGGCGGCGCCTTGGCCACGAAGTCCTGATTGCCGAGCTTCTTGTCAATGGCTTCGATCTGTCCCCTCAGGCGGTCCACTTCCTTCTGCAAACGGGCTCGTTCGACATTGACGTCGATGATGCCGGCCAGCGGCATGTATATCTCGACACCGGATACGACGGCGCTCGCCGACATCGGCGGTTTGACCGCGTCCATGCCAACCGTCACCATCTCCGCCCTCGCCAGGTTTCGAATGTAAGCCACACTCGCGGTCAGCAGGTGGTTCACGCCGGCGTTGGGCGTCTTCAAAACGACGTCGGTCTTTTTGGCCGGAGAAATATTCATTTCCGAACGGATATTCCTGATCGCCACGATCACCAACTGAACGACCTCCATCTGACGGTCAATATCTTCACGAATCCACGACGGCTGCGTCCCGGGCCACGACTGCACCATCAGGCTCTCGCCGTCCGCCCTCGGCGTCATCTTCTGCCAGATTTCTTCCGTGATGAATGGCACGATCGGATGCATGACCTTGATGACGCCGTCCATGATGGTCAGCGCGAGGGACAGCGTTTTCGTTTTCGTGGCCGCATCGCCGTTGTAAAGCCGGTCTTTGATGAGTTCCAGATACCAATCGCAGAAGTCCGTCCAGAAAAAACGGTAAACGGAATTCATGGCATCGTGCAATTTGAATTTCTCCAGGCCATCCGTAATGCCTTCCACGGCCTGGTTCCAACGGCTGAGTATCCACACATCGGCCAGTTCCGTCAGCTCAGACGACGCGGGCAATACCGGTCTGGCGTCGGGAATCTGATCCATGTTCATCGCCAGGAAACGGAAGGCGTTCCAGACTTTGTTGGAGAAGTTGCGGCCGATTTCAAAATGACGTTCCGCCAGGTTGATGTCCTGGCCTTCGGCGCTGAGATCCACGAGCGTGAACCGCAACGCGTCGGCGGAATATTTTTCGATGATGTCCATCGGATCGATGCCGTTGCCGAGCGATTTGCTCATCTTGCGGCCTTGCTCATCCCGTACTATCCCGTTGAAATACACCGTATGGAAAGGAACTTCTCCGGTGAATTCAAGTCCCGCCATGATCATGCGGGCCACCCAGAAGAAAATAATGTCCGGGCCCGTCACGAGCAGATTGGTCGGATAGAAGTATCCAAACTCAGGGGTCTTTTCCGGCCAGCCCATCGAAGAAAATGGAACAAGCCATGACGAAAACCATGTATCCAGGACGTCTTCATCCTGATGCACATCCTCCATCTTCAGCGTCTTGTCTTCTTGTCGCAGTTTCTCGTACGCCGTTTCCTTTGATTTGGCAACGACCATCCGCCCGTCCGGAGCGTAATAAGCGGGAATCCGGTGCCCCCACCACAGTTGCCGCGAAATGCACCAATCCCGGATATTCGTCATCCAGTATTCGTACGTCTTGATCCATTTTTCCGGATGAATCTTTATCCGACCATCCAGAACGGCCTGCAGCGCGGGTTTGGCGAGTTCTTCCATTTTCAGAAACCATTGCTCGGAAACCAGGGGCTCGATGGGCACGTTGCCGCGTTGGGAATAGCCGACGCGGTTCACGTGGTCGTCAATCTTGACAAGAAAACCCTGTTTTTCCATTTCCTCGACCACTTTCTTGCGGGCGGCAAAACGATCGAGCTGACGGAACATTTCCGGCACCTGGTCATTCAACGACGCATTGGGATTCATGATGTTGATGAAGGCCAGGTCGTGACGCTTGCCCATCTGGAAATCGTTGGGATCGTGCGACGGAGTGACTTTGACCGCGCCCGTACCGAACTCTTTGTCGACATACGCGTCCGCGATGATTGGAATCTCCCGGCCCACCAACGGTAACATCACGGTCTTGCCCACCAGGTGCGTATATCGCTCGTCTTCCGGATTGACGGCCACCGCCGTGTCGCCCAGCATCGTCTCCGGTCGCGTGGTGGCCACGACGACAGACTCCGTTGAGTCTTTGACCGGATAACGGAAATGCCACAATTGGCCGTTCACTTCCTTGTATTCGACTTCTTCGTCGGAAATGGCCGATTGCGAAAACGGGCACCAATTGACAATGTAATTCCCCTTGTAGATCCATCCTTTGTCATACAGATGCACAAACACGTCGAGAACGGCCTTCGACAGATGCTCGTCCATGGTGAACCACTCGCGGTCCCAGTCGCACGAACATCCCATTTTTTGCAATTGGCTGACGATGCGGGAGCGGTATTTGGCCTTGTGTTCCCACACGTCCGCGACAAACGCGTCACGGCCCATGTCGCGGCGGTCACGGCCTTCCTTCTTGAGTTGTTTTTCCACCACGGTCTGCGTCGCAATTCCGGCATGGTCCGTCCCCGGAGACCAGAGGGTTTCGTATCCCTGCATGCGTTTGAAACGAACGTAGATGTCCTGCACGGTGTTATTGTAGGCATGCCCGATGTGCAGCGCCCCGGTCACATTCGGCGGCGGTATGACGATTGTAAAGGGCGGCCGTTTCTCGTTGATGCCGGCATGAAACAGTTTGCGGGAGAGCCAGTAGGCATACCAATGGTCTTCAACCAGACGGGGATCGTAGGATTTCGGCAGATGATCGAAACTCATTACAACTCCATGACCTTTGAACAAATGATGCCGATTATAGGGGTTTTCATACTCAATTACAATGTCGCGTCACCGGCGCGGCATGCCAAACGTGCGCGGGTCATTTCGACACATACCTGCTGTCCTTTTCGAAAAAGCGCCACAACCTGTCCGTCGCCTTCCGAATGCCGACACGACGGGCGCGTATGACCGGACCGCTCGCGCCGCCATTGGCAATCCACATGGTTTGCCCGAGGAAATCCGCCCCGTTGAGAGCGCGGTCTATGCCCATCGCGATGCACAGTTTGCCGGGACCCGACGTCAGTCGCACCGGGTCTTTCAGGCCGCGCCGTTTCTTCATCACCTCCATGCCAAGAATCGGTTCCAGGGCTCTGATCAGACACGCCCCGGCGACGCCACGCTCTTCGCAAACCACATTGACGCAGTAGTACATGCCGTAAATAAAATACACATACGCGAAGCCGGGTTCACCGAACATCATTCGGTTTCGCTCACGAGGGCCGCCAAACGCATGCGATGCCGGGTCGTCGCCGGCCCCATAGGCTTCGACTTCGACGATACGCCCGGCCGTCAGTGTCGCGCCTTTTCGCCGAACCAGTATCTTGCCGATCAGGTCGGGCGCAACGTCGAGCACGCCTCGGCGGTAAAAGGAACGCGGCAGCCGGCGGTCCAGGTTCAGACCGTCGAAAACCAGGGGCGGGACGGATGGCATGGAGGGTTGGAATCAGTTATGGAAATTCTCGGTGGTTTCGCTGATGAGGAAATCGATCTGGATCAGAAAACGCTCGGAAGCGCAGCCGCGCCGTTTGCAGTCGCGGCACGGAATCTTCAGTTTGCATTCGACGTCTTCCTTGTGATGGCCCTCAATCTCGGCAAACGCCTCGTACAACTCGCTCTCCACGGCTTCCGCTTTTTTGGCCGGTTCGTGATCGGCCACCAGTCGCGTCCACTTGATCCTCAACATTTCTTCGAGATCTTTGATGCGGCCCAGATACTGGCTGATGCTGGAGCGCCAGATCATCACGGCCTTCGAGAGAGTCGCCTCGTCCACAACCTGGCTGGCCGCCGAACTCTCCTCCTCGAACTTGAACGTCTTCAAGTCGAGAATGTGACGCACGATGCCCTGGATTTCCTCCAGTTCGGTGAACATCTCCTTTTTGGTGTCCTTGTACAGCGTGTTGATGGAATTCTCAAAAAAGCCGACGGCTTTCCTCAGATACGCCTCCACCGTCGCCGCCGTGGCCGTATCCGGCGACTCGGACACATGGGCGTATTGTTGCAGAAAATTCATCGACGTCTTGAGAACCTGGACCGCCTCTTTCTGATCGTTGATGCGGGCGTAGCCCAGGGACTGAAACACCACGTCAAAGTAGGCATTGACGCTGACTTCGAGTTCTTTCATGCGCTTGTTGAGCCGGTCGGCTTCTTTCAGGCGAATCTCCTGCACCAGCATTTCGATTTTGCCGTCCGGATGTTTCTCGAGATATTTCAGAATTTCGTTCGAAATGTTCCGCGGCGTGGATTCGTCGCCGGTCAATTCGAGAATGTCGTCCACCGAAAGTATGCCGATGGCCTTTTGCCGCACGGCCTCTTTTTCATCCATGTGACAGTACGCCAGGACGCCCAGATTGAAAAAATCCGTCGGATTTTCCGCGCAGTCGTCCAGGGCCTTCATTTTCAAATCGTCCAGCTTTTCAAGAAGCGGGGCGGAAGCGGGTCCGGCGGAGGCGTGGCCGTCATCCTCCATCAAGTGCCGGGTGTCCTGGATGCGGAGGACATGAATGGCCGACTTGCGAAGGACTTCCATGACCTGGATACCGGACAATTCCATGTTGCTTTCACGGATTTTCATAAGGCATTCGTCCATGGCCAGCGCCTCGGCCACCAGGTCCGGCGTGGCCGCCGAAATGGCGTTCAGGGCGGCGCTCTGAATCTGCGGATCCTCGTCGGCCAGATAGGCGGTCAGCAAAAGAAACGCATCGCACCCAAGATCGGTTTTGATCAACGAAAGAATGTCCCGGGCCTTCACGATGCGCCGGCTTCGCCGTTTGAGAATACGCTGGGCCAGACGCAATATTTTGTCATCCTCGCGGTCAATGTCGCGTTCTTTGATGACATTGATATAGTCCATCAGCACTTTGGTCGGCAGGCTGGGATTGTTGAAAACCTTGTCCAGCACGTCGAGATCCTTTTCAAACAACAGAAAAATCGCCAGTTTCTCGACTTCCTGATCCGATGCAAACTTCTGCCGTTCCTTCTCGCTGAAATCGGTCACGTTCACAAACCGCCCGATACGGCTCCACGTGGGATCGTTCTTGATGGCCATACGCGTAGCGACCGGCTGTTGATCGATGTTCCTGAAAACGTCGGGATCGAAGGGGAGATTCTGGCGATAGTATTTTTGAATAATCCCGGACAGAAAGCCGCTCTCCGTGCGGGCCGCTTTGATGTCCGATTCGATCAGCGACTTGACCGCGGAAGCCTTTTCCAGGTTCAGATTGTCGAGAAATCCTTCTTCCATGACCTGCTTTCGTTAGAACATTGAAATAACTTCGGCCGGCCTGTCCTGGTAGGTCAGATGAACGGTGGGCCGCGGGCCGGGGCCTAACAAAGTGTCCAGGTGGCGGTCGATCGTCTGTCGCGCCGTTTCCGGTGTGTTATTCTCCTGGCTCAGGTGGGCGAGACATACGTGCCGGAGCCGATCCGACCAGACATGACTGAGGAGTTCGCAGGCTTGCTGATTGGAAAGATGTCCCGTCGGACCGGCAATCCGCCGCTTCAGAATCCACGGGTACGAACCGCGCATCAGCATGCCGGGATCGTGATTGGTTTCCAGAACGATGATTTCGCTCTCGCGAATGCCTTCAGCAACCGCCCGGGTCGTCTGGCCGAGATCCGTGACCAGACTGACCTTTCTACCCCTAAATATAAAAGAAAAGCCCACCGGGTCAACAGCATCGTGGGAAACGGGAAAAGGACGGACGTCGACGCCATCCAGAGCAAAGGGGCCGTCGAAGATACGGATGTCGGCCCGTTTGCGCACCAGCGAAGCAATCTGCAGATACGTGTTGGCATTGGTGTGGACCGTGAATGTGTATTTGCGCGCCAGCCCGCGCAGGGCGCTGATGTGATCCGAATGCTCGTGCGTGATAAAAACATGACGGATGCGGCCGGCGGATGTGCCGATCGACTCCAAGCGCGACTCAATGGCCTCGCCGGAAAGCCCCGCATCGATCAGACATTCCATGTCCCCGGCGCGCAAATAAATGCTGTTGCCACGGCTGCCGCTCGCCAGCACGCACAGACGAAAAGTCGTATCCGGTCCCATCGTCGGTGATTGCCGCGGCGGTCTACGAACGGTTGGCGGAAAGCGAACGGCTTCCCGGTTTCACCGCCGGCAGCCGGCCTTCGCGACACAATGGGCAATCCGCGGGATCATACGTACGAACATCCACCGACATCAGGGAAAAATGAGGTACATCAAAATGAACGGAACCGCCGCTGCGGTCGACCAGAAATCCCACGCCGATCACGTTGGCCTGGGAGTGCCGGCAAAGCTGAACGACCTCTTTCAGAGATCCGCCGGTCGTCACCACGTCCTCGACCACCAGGACGTTTTCATCCGGATGAATTTCGAAACCGCGCCGGAACGTCATGACGCCATCCTCGCGCTCGGCAAACACACACCGCGCGTTCAGCGTCCGGGCCACTTCATGGCCGACGATGATTCCGCCGACCGCCGGGGCCGCCACCGCATGAATCCGGTATTCATTGAAAAACAATCCGATTTCGCAGCAAAGCAACTGGGCCCAATTCGGATGCTGCAACACCCGGGCGCATTGAAAATAATTCGGGCTGTGCGCGCCGGACGTCAGGACAAAATGGCCCTCCAGCAGCGCGCCGCTGCGTTTGAAGAGATCCAGAACTTCGTCGGTTTTCAGGGCCATGGAATTTATTGGAAACTGTAATTCTGGCTGGCGTACATGCGCCGGATCAGCTCCAGCGTGCCATAAAAATCAAAATAGTAGGAATAGTACAGACTCATGCTGAAAATCACCACCACCGTCAACCCGCCTACAATCCCCGCCACCTTCCACCAACTCGTATCATACATGATACGCACAATCCGGAACCAGCGGACGAAGTGCCACAGGATCATGAAGACCGTGACAATCATGGTCGCGGACAGAAGAAAATCATAACGGAGCAGACGATGAAAGAGAATCACGAGCGGAACCAGAAACAAATAATGAGAGCCGCTCCAGAATGCGCCGATAATGGACTGCTGAATCGAAACATGGGATTGAAAAGCATACGAAAACAACTTGATCATGGCGGCGATGACGATGTGCGCCAGCACAAACAGGCACGCGAACAAAATCACCGCGGTTTCCGGCCGCCACGCCATGTGGTCCACCCAGGCCTTGGTCGCATTCGATGCGATCACATTCGCCAGAAACTCATCGAACACCTGGTTGCGTCTCAGTTCAAACAGCACCATGGAAACCAGCATGGCAAGCGCCAGGGACGATACCACCCCGACCACCAGGGCGGCCCACAAGGCGATAACCCGGTTGTCGCGAATATCCGAATAGAAATTGTAGATCTTGGTGATGGAACGAAATACGCTGCTTTTGAACTTGTCGCTCTGCCGGTAGAAACTCACAAACAACACGACCAGAATCAGACCCACGACCGGGTACGTCTTGGGATACGTGTTCTCATAGGTGCCCATCACCACGACGTCCGTCCGGTCGTCCGTGTACAGCGCCTTGACGACGTCGTAGGCCAGACGCTCCTTGCGGTCATGCGTCACCAGTCCGGTCGTCAGTACGGTCGGGTCGCCATTGGGGTTGGCGTAGATGTGAGACCGGTTGGTCCGGAAGTCGTTGAACGACCGGATCAGCCCGCCGGTCAGTTTCCACTCCGGAATCTTTTTGTAGACGTCCGTGATAAACTTGGTTTGAAATTTCGTCGACATCGGATCGGCATAGCCGTTCTGATTGTTCGAGAATATCTGCGCGCCGTACAGGGCGAGAATGGGTTTGTGGGGGTATTGGTTCGTGACTCTCAGGACCAGCCGGCCCGCGGTGATGAGATCGTTGGTGCGAAGGTCCAGATTGATGATGTCCACGTTGTCAAGACGCATGCCCGCGCCCGCAAACAACAAATTGCAGAAAACCGGCCTTCCGTCCGCACTTCGAATGGCGTCCACCACCTGGTCGACAAACCGTTCCGCCTCCCTGACGCCCTGATCCAGTCCCGCGCCCAGACCCCACGCCAGGATACACACGTTGTGCCGGTATCGCTCCACAAACGAGCGGCCGTAGATCTTGAAATCCTCCATATACGCCTGATCGCCGATGGTCCCCGGCGTAATGATGGAAATCGGCACCTCGCAAAACGTCATCAGGCCATACCGATTGCACAATTCCAGGAAATAAGGATGCGGCGGATGATGTTTGAAATACACCACGTTGATGCCCAGCTTCTTCATGCGCAAGACGTCGTCTTCCATGACGGCCATCGGCAGGGTGTTACCGGCGCCCGGATAGTCTTCGTAATAAATGACGCCCTTCACCGGCAGTGGACGGTTATTGACCAGGATATACTGGTCGCTGACTTCGACGCGGCACAAGCCGATCAACGTCCGGACCTGGTCGATCAACTCCGTGCCCTCATACAACGAAATAACGACCCGGTAACGATACGGCGTATCCAGGTACCAGTACGTCGGCTTCTCGAGCGTGAACTCCGCCTCGGCGCTGGTGTAATGATCAAACTCGACGACGTTTTCATCGTTGAATTCCCGGATCTTGGGCGCCTCCCAGCTGAACCTGTATTTCTTGAACCGGTTGGAATAGACCGGCTCAGGATCCTCTTCGTTGAAAACTTCCACGACATAACGCAACCGGGTTTTCCGGCTTTCGACGGCTCCTGAATTGGTCGTGTCCCGGCGCTGGTACCCAAATCCGTAATTGCGGATGTGCAAATTGACCTTGAATTCGCAGCGCTTCAGGTCCGGCGACACGGTGTAATCCAGGCGATAATTTTCCACAGCCACGACGGGAACGGCCACCAGGAAAATTTCCCGGAAAATTCCTCCATAGAATGCCGGTTGCAGGATGCTCGACCGTTTCGGAATGGTCGTCTTCACATCCAATTCGCTGTCCACGATGATCTCGATGGTGTTGGGTTCGTCGATCTTGATCAGGTCTTCGTTGAGATCATAACGGAATGGCAGGTAACCCCCGTTTTGATTTCCGATAAATACGCCGTTGATGCGGATGTCGGCTTTGTAGTTGATCCCCATGGCTACCAACTGGAAATGCCGTCCACGGAATTCCGGACCGGCCGTGAACGTCCTTCGGTAGATCACGCGGCCCCGGTAGTCGTAATTGCTCGGCACTTTGGCCGTACGCGTCTTACCGTCGATTATGACCTGCCAGTCGCCGGCCAGATCGATCAGAAGACGCTGATCGGACAACATCAGATAATTGGGAAGGACCTGCTCGTCGTATCCGTTGGTCTCGCCATAGAATCGGATCGGGTCCTGGGCCATGGCCGTCACCGCGGCCCACAGGAAGACCACGCCGGTTAGGAACAAGGCCCTGACCGGGGCGGCCGGGTCTAGATGATTTTTTTGCCGAATAGACTGCATACGAGTTCAACGCCGATTTTGGCGGTTTGGTTTTGTACGTCAAGAATAGGATTGGTTTCGACCAGTTCCATCGCAATCACTTTCTGGCAATCGTGGAGCGATTCCATGATGTAATGGGCTTCCCGGTACGTCAGACCGCCGTGAACCGGCGTGCCGACGCCCGGCGCCACGGATGGATCCAGGCTGTCGGCGTCAAAACTCACATGAATGCCCGCCGTGCCTCGCGACGCGATCCGTATGCTCTCGTCGATCACATCATGAATCCCCTTGTCGTCGATATTGCGCATCGTGAAAACCGTCACGCCCATTTTGCGAATCTGATTGATCTCGCCCGTGTCCAGCGTCCGGACGGCCAGAAGCACCGCATGAGCCGGATCCACTTTGGCAAATTCCCCGCCAATGGAGGTCAGTCTGGCATGACCGACGCCCAGGGACACCGCGAGCGGCATGCCGTGAATGTTGCCGGAGGGCGACGTGTCGGGCGTATTCATGTCGCCGTGCGCGTCGACCCAGATCACGCCGACTTTCTTGTGATGTTTGCGGAAATGGCCGGCCACGCCGGCGATCGTGCCGATGGCGATCGAATGATCGCCGCCGATCACCACCGGAAATTCCTGGTCGTCCAGCGTCTTTTCAACCACACCCGCCAGCGTGCCGACGCCCCGCGTAATCTCGGACAGATACTTGAGTTTGTCGTCTCCCACCCGCAGAACTTCCGGCGTCTTCGTGGGAATATCCCCGGAGTCCCGCACTTCATAACCCAGTTCGTGCAGGCGGTCGGCCAGGCCGGCATTCCGCAACGCCGAAGGCCCCATGTCGGTTCCCCGCCGCCCGGCGCCAAGGTCCAGCGGCATGCCAACAATCCGGATAACATTCGTATTGCTCGTCGTGATTTTCATGAGAAATTGCCGTCAAGTCGTGGGAATGGAGACGGCTCAATATATTTAAACACAAAATCATAAGCAAGCCAATATCTGCAATATACATAGGTATTTGGAGTGACGGAATCTCCCCCACGCCACCATCGGAACCATACAAATACGTCATAATGTCATGACAACAAGACGTAATAATGTGTCACAATTAGCACTCATCGCAAAGAAGTGCCAATACGCCATGAGCTTGTGGAGCGTAAGTGTCTTTTTTTCAATGTCATGTGACGTGGCACAAGTATTGTAATGCCGACTCCGCCGCCATTGTCCGGCATTCGAAACAACATTTTGAGATACGTTTCAGAAACATCATTTCATTCATACACCCAATTACCAGAAATCCATAAACAGGAGGACAAGTCATGAAACTGAAACCCTTGCATGATCGTGTGATCGTGAAGAGCATGGAAGCCGAGGAAAAAACAGCCAGCGGACTGATCATTCCGGACACGGCGAAGGAAAAACCCCAGGTCGGCAAAATCATGGCGGCCGGACCCGGCAAAAAAGACGAACCGATGACCGTCAAAGTCGGTGACATCGTGCTGTACGGCAAATATTCGGGCACCGAGATTTCGTACGAAAACGACAAGTACCTCATCATGCACGAGTCGGACATCCTGGCCATTCAGGGCTAAGACCAATTGATCATCATTAAAATATTCAGGAGAATCGAACATGGCTAAAGAAATAGTTTTTGACGTGGATGCGCGTTCCAAACTCATGAAGGGTATCAATACCCTGGCCAACGCCGTCAAAGTCACTCTCGGCCCCAAAGGCCGCAACGTGCTGATCGACAAAAAATTCGGCGCGCCGACCGTCACCAAAGACGGCGTGACCGTGGCGAAGGAAATTGAAGTCGAAGACCCGATCGAAAACATGGGCGCCCAGATGGTGCGCGAAGTGGCCTCCAAGACCAGCGACATCGCGGGCGACGGCACCACCACCGCCACCGTGCTGGCCCAGGCCATCTACCGCGAAGGCCTCAAGAACGTGACCGCCGGCGCCAATCCGATGGAATTGAAAAAAGGCATCGATGAGTCCGTCAAGGTCGTCGTCGAAGAACTGAAGAAAATGACCAAGAAGGTCGAAGGCAAGTCCCAGATCGCCCAGGTCGGTTCCATTTCCGCCAACAACGACATGGAAATCGGCAAACTCCTGGCCGACGCCATGGAGAAAGTCGGCAAAGACGGCGTGATCACTGTCGAGGAAGCCAAAGGCTATGAGACCACCCTCGAGACCGTCGAAGGCATGCAGTTTGACCGCGGATTCCTGTCGCCGTATTTCATCACCGACGCGGACACGCAGGAAGCGGTCCTGGAAGATCCGAAAATTCTGATCTACGACAAGAAGATCTCCGTCATGAAGGATCTCCTCCCGGTTCTTGAAAAAGTCGTTCAGATGGGCAAGTCCCTCCTGATCATTGCCGAAGACGTCGAGAACGAGGCGTTGGCGACGCTCGTCGTCAATAAGCTCCGCGGCACCCTGCGCGTGGCGGCCGTCAAGGCCCCCGGCTTTGGCGATCGTCGCAAGGCCATGCTCGAAGACATCGCCATTCTGACCGGCGGCGTCGTGATCAGCGAGGAAGCCGGATTCAAACTCGAGAATGCCAAGGTGGACTACCTGGGCTCGGCGAAGAAGGTGATCATTGACAAGGACAACACCACGATCGTCGAAGGCGCCGGCAAGAAGGAAAACATCAAAGGCCGCATCGCCCAGATCAAGACCCAGATCGACAATACGACCAGCGACTACGACAAGGAAAAACTCCAGGAACGTCTCGCGAAGCTGGCCGGTGGGGTGGCGGTGATTCGCATCGGCGCGGCCAGCGAAGTGGAAATGAAGGAGAAGAAGGCCCGTGTCGAAGACGCGCTTCATGCCACGCGCGCCGCGGTGGAAGAAGGCATTGTCGCCGGCGGCGGCGTCGCCCTTCTGCGCGCCCAGAAATCCATCGAAAAAGGCAAGGGCGGCATCAATGACAAATTCCTCCTCGGCGATATGGGGCTTGGCGTTTCGATTGTGCGGCGCGCCCTCGAGGAACCCATTCGCCAGATTGTCGGCAATTGTGGCATCGAGGCCAGCATTGTCGTCCAGAAAGTCAAGGAAGGCGCGGAGGATTTCGGCTTCAACGCGCTGACCGAAGAGTATGAGAATCTTCTCAAGGCCGGCGTCATCGATCCGACCAAAGTCACCCGCACGGCGCTCGAGAATGCCGCGTCGGTCGCGGGGCTTCTGCTCACGACGGAAGCCGTCGTGTATGAGAAGAAGGAAGACAAGAAAGCCATGCCCCCGATGCCGGGCGGCGGCGGTATGGGCGACATGTACTAGTCGTCACTCCCAAAGTCCGATCGAAAAAAGGCTGGTCCCGCGACCAGCCTTTTTCTTTTTTGTACCCGTCCCTGTCCACCCTCACCCATCCCGTGCGCCAATTCCGAAATAGCATTTGACATCTTCCAAGCGGTGCCGTAGCTTTCGTATGTCAAAACGAGGTATCTATGCGTAGTGGAAGAACGGGATTTCACTCCAGTCCAACGACCGAAGCGACGGCAGACGCCGCGGGAAACGTGTGTGTGACACCTCATGTCATCGCCAAGCCAGGACGACCTGCGAACGATCCGGAGCCGCCATGGTAGATCATTTCGTTGATATCAACAAAATGATCGCGATTAGGGTAAATTGAATATTTGCGATTAATGTCGATTTTTGATACTAATTGCATACATTTACTTACAATCCGTTTTCAAGAATGCCTTTATATGATTGATTTTATTGAACAAAGACTTTCCAAGGGCCGATATACCTTTGCAATAGATGATCTGAAGGCCGCATTTCCCAACAGGAGCGAGGCAGCAATAAAGTTGGCGCTGTCTCGAATGGTTGCGAAAAAAAAAGCCGTACGGGTGCACCAACGTTTTTATGTCATTGTTTCATCCGAATTCCGATCCAAAGGCATCTTACCGCCGGTGTATGTTATCCCGGACCTGATGAAATTTCTCAACCGGCGGTACTACGTGTCGTTGTTGAGCGCGGCCGCTTTGCACGGTGCGGCCCATCAACAGCCGCAGAAATTCTTTGTGTCTATCGAGGCGCCTCCGCTCCGTGCCAAACGGCTTCCCGGCCTGTCGTTGGACTTCGTCGTCACGCGCGCGATCCCGGAGACGCTCGTCATCGAAATGAAAACGCCGGCGGGTTTTGTCAAAGTCTCCAATCCACTGCTTACCCTGTCGGACTTATTGGAATTTCCCCACAGAGCTGGCGGATGGGAAAGAGTCCTCGAAGTGGCCGATGAACTTACAGAAAGTATTGCGCCGGACATGATCACCAAGCCGTTCTGCGCGCATGTCAAGCAGGTGACGCTGCAACGCCTTGGTTTCTTCTGGGAGTATGTCCGACCTGCACCCGTACTGGCCGACAAACTCTGGAAAATGGCCGGGAACCGTAAGCTCTTTGCTCTGAACTGGCCGATAGAAATAACCTCAGCCAATGCCGCCGGCAATCGCTGGCGGGTGAGAATTCCAGAATGATCCCGCAAGCTTACATCACAGCCTGGCGCGCTCATGCTCCATGGTCCAATAACGAACAGGTTGAACAGGATTTGCTAATATCCCGTGCGCTTCTCGAAATTTTTGGCCAACCGGAATTGCGTGAAAAGCTTGCGTTTCGCGGGGGTACTGCCTTATACAAGTTGCATCTCGTTCCTGCGGCAAGGTACTCCGAAGATATTGATCTCGTCCAGGTCACGGCGGAGCCCATCGGACCCACGCTGAACAGGCTACGTTCTTGTTTAAGTTTTCTGGGCGAGGCGAGATCGGATACGGCCGAAAACGTCGCCACGCTCACGTATCGTATGGATTCTGAAATACCTCCGGTGGTGCGGTTGCGTCTCAAGATTGAAATCAACGGCCGGGAACACTTCGCCGTCCGGGGCTGGCACAGGCACCCATTTCACCTGGACTCCGATTACGGCACCGGCGCATGTGACATAACGACCTACACGGTCGAGGAACTCCTCGCGACCAAACTGAGAGCCCTGTATCAACGGCGCAAGGGACGCGATCTTTTCGACCTCTACTAGGCCGGCTTGCAAAGAAATGACCTGAATGTTCCGGAAATCGTAAACTCATTTACAGAATACATGCGGCGCGCAGGCCATGCCATCCCGACGAGGACTCAGTTCATCCATAACCTGGAAGCGAAACTCCGGCATCCGAATTTCACTGGCGACACGACAGCCTTATTGAGGCCGGACATAGCATTTGACTACCCGGCGGCCTTCGACCGTGTCGCCAGGGATGTACTGTCGCTTCTCGCAGATGGACAATGACCATGCCCGCCATCGAATATCTCGACGTCATGTCCATCCGTACTCCCGAAACCGGCTTGAAAGCCCTGCTCACTCCGGCCAAACGCGCCCCAATTCCGAAATATCATTTGACATCTTCCGCGCGGTGCCGTAGCTTGAGATGTCCAAACGAGGCATCTATGCGTAGTGGAAGAACGGGATTTCACTCCAGACCAACGAACGAAGCGATGGCAAGCGCCGCGGGAAACGTGTATGCACGTCAGGCATCCCGTCCTGGACAAACGAACCAGGCAGACACGATGCGTAATTACGCCATAGACCTTCGTCAAGCAGGCCATTTTGGTATGCTAAACGATATATTATTTCTTAAAGGAGTAGTGAAGCGGTCGAGCCTCGGATAACACGCGCGGACAACATTTGTTCGACAGCCGCGTTGCTTATTACGATAGAAGAATTGTGGCGGCTGTCTCACCAATAGCGCGCCGAGCTAAAAATTACTTGTAAAATTTTTAGATTGCGCTCGTCGCGCTACCGCGTGTCCGCGCAACCGTTATGCGACATCCGCTTTTATTTATAAATGTATGCGCTGTGTTTAAAACTTAAGATTTAAGGAGAAAAACCATGAAAAAGGGTATTTTGTTTTTGGTGTTTGCTGTTCTAATATCTATAACAGCAATTTTCAGTTGCAGCGATGATGATAAAAACAAATTAGAAGGAACAAAATGGAAATTAGATGAAATCAACAATGACGATGACGTTGATATTCAATATGTACAATTTACCTCTGACAGAATTAAATTTTGGGAGTATGATGATTATGATGAGTGCTACTGGTATTATAGTACTAAATATAAAATTGATGGTGATGAATTATGTTTTTGGGACGATGATGATGAAGAATGGGAATGTGGTGATGTTGAATTTGAGATAACAAATGATCGCCTTTATATTTACACTGAAGATGATGATACATATGAATATAAAAAGTCAAATTTCGATTCTGAAGATTTGGATGACGAAAGGTGTGATGATGATAAAGTGAAAAAGAATAATGATTCTAAATCAACAAAAATAAGTAAATTTTATTTCCATAAAAAGTCATCAAAATAATCATTACACAGCACATACATAAAAGCGGACGTCGCCTAACACCTTAAAAAAGTTCGAAGTCAATAGAAAAAGCTCTCCCGTGGCGACGTAGTCGCCTATTTTGTTGTTCTTTGCTTCGATAACCGATGGGCCGATGCCAGGCCTATCTTTGGTACGTCGGGACTCACTACGGCGCACAGCGCGGAGCGAATTGAAAATAATCCACGGATGCCGCTTGCACGCCGTAGCGTGTGCACGGGTGACGTCATACGGCATTGCACTTTTTTTCCATTAAAATGAGGCTGATATGCTTGATCAAATTTGGAAGCTGCTGACGACTTTCACGGAGGAATCTCAAAAGGTCATTCTTGAAAAATGTGCCGAGTATGGTTTTGACACGAAGAGAGGTGTCGTTTCACTTGAAGAGTCATTTGTAAACCTGATCTATGCACGAAACATATTGCTTGACGCAATTGATAAGAAAAAGCTGATTCAACTCCCAATTACAGTCCAAAAAGACATTCTTGTGATTCTTGAAGATTTGTCAAAGTCATTCTCAAATCTGGTTAGCGCAACCGATGAAGTAGAGAATATTGTGGATGGAATTGAAAAACTTAACGTCCACATCTGGCGTTATGGACTTCATAACCTATCTGAAGAAGTCTTAGGTTATGCTACAAAAATGAATCAGCTAAAAAATATGGAATTGGAAATCTTAGAATTAAGGAAGAGCCTTAACGAGGCGCTGAGTAAGAAGAATGAATTACTGGTGCTACTAACGGATGCTCAAGCAAATGTAGAAACTCTTAAAAGTCACGTTGCCGAATCTGAGACTGCAAAGGATCAAGTTCTGGAAGATAAGAAGGTCTCGGAAACATATAGCCAAAATGCTTCAGCTCTCCTTACAACGATACAGCAAAGTGAACAGCAGAGCAATCAGCTGTTGGCGACAACAAAGACTGGTAACGCAGAGGTCAAAGCTATTGAAGGGCAAATTAAGGAGTTTTATAAGCAGGTAGATTCCTATCGAAAAAAGATTGAAGACTCTGCTTCCTTGGCTCAAGTGGTGATTGATGAGAATAAAGGTGAGACAGAAAAATTGATAACTAACCTCCAGTCGCTTGAGTCTTCAATCAAAGTTCAAATTGAAAAAGCCACTGGATTTACATTGTTCCATTCTTTTCAAAAACGTCAAGAAAAGTTAGCAAAGTCAAAGAATCAGTGGACTATTACTATTTTCATTCTGGTGCTAATTTCCATGAGCTTAACTGCTTACATAATTGGGTCTACAGTTTCCTTTGATTATGCCTTCTATCTTAAATTGTCACTTACTCTTCCTATAATCTACCTACTTACATTTTGCACTTTGCAGTATAGCAGAGAAAGACGACTCGAAGAAGAGTACGCATTCAAATCAAATATTTCGATATCTCTTAATCCATACAAGGAATTGATTGAAAAAATGATCGTAGATCAACCGATTGAGGAGCGTCAAAAGTTTATTGATTTCATGATAGATTCAGTTGGAAAGGTTTTTGATTCCCCGACTGATAAGATATTTGAAATTGAGCAGAAGAAAAGTGACAGTGTGAAGCAGCTTGAGAGTGTTCTTGACGCTGTAATAAAACCGCTAGAGCCAATTCTCAAGCTACTAAAACATTAAGTACGCGCAACGCCGTATAATATGTACTTGCCAAGACATCATCTGACAGTTGTGAGTTAAGCGACATGATCAAACTC
>CAZJBS010000032.1:0-32438 GCA_964544475.1 uncultured Bacteroidota bacterium
TCCCGGCGTCCATGTCTGATCTCGACCAATTCACTGCGAACCAGCAGCACGAGGTTTTCCCAAGTCTCGGACAGTTCAATCCCAAGGGATTCGGCGAGGTCGACCAGGTGGCGGCGGCCGTCGATCTCCTTATAGAGCAGATTGGCGGACAAGCGACCGGGGAAGTGCCTCTCCCGTGAGCCGTTATCAACGGTAATCCGGGCCGGCACGACAAGACGCATGGCCTCCACCCTCTTTTCGATCACGAGCCGGTCCCGAACCATTCTGTTGATGACACCCAGGTACGCGGTCTCATCGTGACCGATCTTTTCCAGAATTCGCAAAATGGTGCGTCGTCCGTTAACATAGGAGAGGACCAGCCACTGATCATGGTCCAGAGTCAGTCGATCACCTTCCGAAGCGGCCGACCGATTGATCTTCAGTACCGATCGGATGGAACTGATATTGGCCGCCATGGCTCTCCACTCGTCGACGCGCTGGGCATTTTCGAGCAGGAGGAAATCCATTTCAAGTCCAACGGACGCATCGAAGCGGCCTGCCACATCATCGGCCGTCCAGTCCTCGAACTCGAAGCGGCCCTGAGTCCACCTCATGAGACGAAAAACAACTTCGCGCAGAAAACGATTCAGCAAACGGGACATGGATTCCTGTCGATTTTCGAGAACGCCCATACCCTGCAGAATTTCCCCAACCATGGCAGGCATGTGTTTCTGGAGTTCCAATGCCCGCGTCAGATGATCCATCTCAACGAGGTTGTGCGAAATGAGAAATTCGCCAAATGTCAGGTCCTCCGGTGAGGAGGCCGACAGGATCATGTTTTTTTGTATTGTAATACGCCCACGCCTTGAACCCTCTGAAAAATGCAAGACACCATTCTTGCCGGACAGTTTGACAAGTTGGAGCACGGAAACGACGGACGTCTCCGCCAGGTTTCCCTGCAGGATAATCCGAGGTTGATATTGAAGTTCGGGAATCACGACGCTCCTATGTTGGAACCACTCCGCCTGGCATGCAAAAAAGATAGGCCGTGACTGTTAGTGGCGGACTATCAGCAGATTACGCTCCCGTGATCCAGCTTATGGCAAATAAGCTGACGAATTGTCAGGAAGGACGAAAAAACGCTTGAAGTAGAACTGTATTTGTTCTATCTTTTACTTTAAGTTAATTCTGTACTTAAGAACCAAGGGGCTATGAGCAATCTGAAGTCAAAGCGCGGAAAATTGATTGTTTTGAGTGCTCCTTCAGGTACGGGTAAAACCGCCATCAAGAATGAACTGCTCAATCAAGATCCTACGTTGGTATTCTCCGTTTCGGCGACCACGCGACCGAAGCGTGAAGATGAACGGGACGGAAAAGACTACTACTTCATCAGCGAAAGTGAGTTCAAAGCCCATATTGACAACGGAGATTTTATCGAATACGATCATCATTTCGGCAACTATTATGGCACGCTGAAAATGGCTGTGGATCCGGATCTGCAGTTGGGCAGCAATGTTATTCTGGATGTGGACGTGGTGGGCGCTCTCAATGTAAAGAAAACCTATGGTGATCAGGCGGTTCTGATCTTCATCAAACCGCCATCCATGGAAGAACTCCGCAAGCGGCTGGAATCCCGAGGCACGGAGACCACGGACAGCCTCAAGATACGGCTTGCGCGCGTCGAAGACGAACTTGGCAAAGCCGATCGATTTGATCACGTCGTCGTCAACGATATGGTCACGCGCGCCGCCGGCGAAATACTCGATATCATGCGCAAGTGAATCATGACGGTTTCATTGATCACTTCGGACACGGTCCGGAGTTTCATACTCGCCAATAACCAGGGCGAAATCGAAAAGAACCTGGACGCCATCGGCCAATCGCTGGGATTGATCGGACGTTCCGAGGCGATGCGAACGGTGATTCGCGACCTGTGCCGGGTGGCTCCCACCGACGTGGCGGTCCTGATCACGGGCGAAAGCGGCACCGGCAAGGACGTGGCGGCCAAGGCCATTCATCAGTTGAGTACGCGCCGCCTTCGGCCTTTGATGATCGTTAACAGCGGCGCGATAGCGGAAGGCATTCTTGAGAGCGAATTGTTCGGCCACGAGCGCGGCGCCTTCACCGGGGCCGTCTCCGAACGCAAAGGCTATTTCGAAACCGCGAACGGAGGAACGCTGTTTTTGGATGAAATCGGCGACATGCCTCTGTCCACGCAGGTGAAACTGCTCAGAGTCCTGGAAACCGGTGAATTTTTGCGGGTCGGAGGTTCAGCCACCAAGAGCACGGACGTGCGTGTCATTGCCGCCACGAACCGCCATCTCGAACACATGGTCCGCCGCGGCGAGTTTCGGAAAGACCTGTATTACAGACTGAAGGCCATCACGTTGAGGCTGCCGACGCTGCGATCCCGAACGGAAGATATTCCGCTGCTTGTCGAGCGTTTCGTGGAAGAATTTACACAGCACACGCATGGTACATTTCGGGGATTCACGCCGGAAGCCATGGACGCGGTCATTCAGTACCGGTGGCCGGGCAACGTGCGGGAATTGCGCAATTTTGTAGAGAGTGTCCTGACCCTCAAGCGCGGGGACCGAGTGACGGCGGACGATGTCATGAACAACATCCGGAATTTCAAAGATGTGGATGATTTCATAGAACCGGAGCCGACATTGCATCTTCCGGTGCCGACCCATGTCACGCCCGAACAGGCGGAGCGTGAGTTGTTGTATCGAACCCTGCTCTCCTTGAAACAGGACATCACGGAGATCAAACACTTTCTGGCGTCAAAATTCGGCATTTCCAAGGCGCCTGCCGATCTTGGTTCCCGCGAAGTGTTTGATCCGAACGGACGGGACGCCAAGGTGGTCGAGACGGAAGTGTACAATGTCGACGACGTCTCCGGCGACAAAGATACCATGACGTTGAACGAAGCGGAGAAGGACCTTATCATCAAGGCCCTGCGACGTTTTGAAGGCAGGCGCGCCCTTGCCGCCAAATCGCTGGGTTTGTCCGAGCGGACGCTCTACCGGAAGATCCGGCAGTACCAACTTGACTTATGAAAACGTTTTTGCTCCCCATCGCCTCTGTGTTGACGACGGCCCTGCTTGCCGCCTGTTCGTATTCGTTCACGGGCGGCAATCTCGGCGGGCTGAAGTCGGTGACGATTCCGGTCTTTTCGAACGAAACATCGGAACCGGGCATACGGGAGAAGATCACCAGCGAATTGACGAGGGCTGTCATTGAAGACAACAATCTCAAAGTGACCGATCGCCGGCAGGCGGACGCCGTGCTGTCAGGACGGATCACGCGCATCGACGACGTGCCTTTCTCCTTTGAAGGCAGCGGCACGACGTATGCCACACGGGATTACAAGATCACCGTCCAAACGACCATCAAGTTTGAAAATATCAAAGAAAAGAAAATCATCTGGGAAGAAAATGTCTCCGGGTGGGGCCGATATGCTCTCTCGGGAGACCGGCGACGTGCCGATGGCATTGACGATGCCGTGAAGATGATCACCCAGAACATATTGAACAAGATGGTTTCCAATTGGTAACCAGGTCCGGAGGAGGAGAGAGTTGAAGCTTTATGAATCTTGATGCCGGTTCGCTCTTTATTTACGCCTATTTTGCATGCATGTTTGTGCTGTTCGTATTCAGCATGCACAATTTTGTCATGATATACTACTTTCTGAAACATCGACGGGAAAAAGATATACAGACCATCGACGTGAGCGAAACGTGGGCCCACGAGCGGCCGATGGTGACGGTGCAGTTGCCGATTTTCAATGAATCCGTCGTGGCGGAACGTCTGATTGAAGCGACGTCTCGTTTGGACTGGCCGAAAGAACGTCTGGAGATTCAGGTCCTTGATGATTCGACCGATGAAACGGCGGATTTGACCCGGGGGGCCGTCGAGCGTCTGGCCGCACGCGGTTTCCGAATCCGCTGGTATCACCGTACGGAACGGAAGGGCTACAAAGCCGGCGCACTTCGCGAGGCCCTGCCGGAAGCGGCGGGCACATACGTGGCCATTTTCGACGCGGATTTTATTCCCGATCGTGATTTTCTCAATCACACTCTGCCGTATTTTGTTGACCGCCATATCGGCATGGTCCAGACGCGATGGGGTCACCTTAACGAAGATTATTCGCTGCTCACCAAAGCCCAGGCCATAGGTTTGAACGGTCATTTTGTCATCCAGCAACTGGCCCGCAGCCGCGCAGGGTTTTTCATGAATTTCAACGGCACGGGCGGCATATGGAAGAAGGATTGCATTCTCGACGCCGGCAACTGGCATGACGACACGCTGACCGAGGACCTGGATCTGAGCTACCGCGCCCAATTGAAGGGCTGGAAATTTGTCTATCTCAATGACGTTGTTTCTCCCGGGGAGTTGCCGGTCGAGATCAACGCGTTGAAATCCCAGCAATTTCGATGGACCAAGGGTTCCATCGAAACCGCGAAAAAACTGGTGCCAAAAATTTTGAGATCGGAATTGCCGCTGTGGCCCAAAATCCAGGCGCTTTTTCATCTCACGAGCAATTTTTCATATGTGTTCGTCCTGGCCTCCTGTGTGCTTAATTCGACCGTCCTGTTTTATCACAACGAGAACGGCCGGTTTGACATCATACTGGACACCATGACGTTTTTTGTTCTGACGCTGCTTGGTTTGTTTGTATTTTATCTGTATTCTGAAAAAACCATCAATCCCAACTGGAAGCGGCGTATGTTGCTGTTCCCGGTTTTCATGATGGGTAGTATTGGGTTGTCCATCAGCAATTCCAAGGCGGTCCTTGAAGGATTTTTCAATATCAAATCCGCCTTCATACGGACCCCCAAATGGGGTCTCCTGGGCGGTCACCGTCCCGCGCGGCGACACAAGATTGCGATTGACAAGACCGTCATGCTCGAGATCGGGATGATCGCATACGTCATATGGACTTCCGCGGTGGGCATTCAAAACTACGTCAATCATAAGGCCAATTTCATCGGCATGATTTTTTTCAATATCTGGACTCTGATCGGTTTTTCGATGATCGTGCTTATGTCCCTCAAGCACATTTTGGAGTCGCGCCGTGAGGCGTGACCGCGTCACCTTTTTTTGAGAGGCCATCCATGGCACAACCTGTTAAGAACCAGGCCGTCGCCGTCAGCAACAAGGACATTCTCGCCGAAGTCAACCTGATTTCGCAGATCCACCAGATCGAGACCAGGCTGGCGGTGCAACCCCGGAGCATGCGATTCGCCCAATTGGCGGACGCGTACATCAACATGGGTCAATACGATGACGGCATCCAAATCTGTGAAGAAGGGTTGAAAAACTATCCGCATTATGTCACGGCGGCCCTCGTGCAGGCCAAGGGTTATTACTACAGCGGCAACAAGAACAAAGCGCGTCAGATTCTCGAGGATTTCCTGCATGTCCGTCCGTCCCATATCGCCGCCCGAAAAATGCTCGGGGATATCGCGCTCGAAAATGACGACGTGAAAGCGGCGGTCGGCCACTACCGTGTGGCCTTGCGTCTGGATCCGATCAATCGCGACATTATTCAGGCCTTGGTGGATCTCAAGGATCAATACCAGAGAATCAAGGAAGGCGCCGCCTCCGAGGACGAAGAAGACGATGTCATCCGTCCGCGGGAGAAAGCGCCGCTCAGCCGGACCGTAGCGCCCGCCGAAACGCGGCCTGCGGCCAAGGACATCAAGACGGCAACGTCCAAGAGAGATCTGACGGAAGAGATCGAGCAGGTGGAAGATTCGATTGTCGCTTCGCTTATGGGCGACGAGCCTGCCGAAAAACCCCCGGTCAAGACCGCCGGTGAAACCATGACGAAACCCACCGTTGAAGAGGTCAAGCCGGTCATCAAGCCGCCGGAGGCATCCCGAGTTGAGACGTCTCCAACGGCGGAAACCACGCCCATCCCGGATACGGCCGGGCTTACACCCGCCTTTACCGACGCGCGCGGCATGTTGTATTTCTATGCGGATGAAGAGCTGTCCTTTGCCCATTTCAAGACGCGGAACGACCTGGTCAAACAGGGCCGCGCTGTCGTGATGGCACGGGCCGAACTGGATCAACTCATCGCGCAATCCTCCGGCAAAGTCATTCCACCGGCCGACAAAACGCCGGCGATCGATTTCGAAGAAAAAATCGAAACCCCTTCGCGTAAGCCGATCCTGGATTTTGATGACGCGTTTGAAGTCGGCGAGATCCGTAAACCAACGCCCAAGCCGCCGATGGTCGAGGCGCCGGCGGAGGAACAATGGTCATCCGAAGCATCCGATGAGCCGCTGACCAAGGAAGAACAGGAGGTCATCCTTTCGGAAGTCGAAGTTTCATATCGGGATTACCTCGACCTGATCACGGACGAGGAAGAACTGCTTGAAGCCATTTTCCCGGATGAACAGCCGGTCGCACACGAGGAAGAAACCAGCCCCATTGTCGCCGAGATTACGGGGATTCAGCCCCGCACGTTGGCCGACGCCGACGATGCGCTGATGAGTTACGACGCGTACCTGTCCACGCTGGACGACGAGGACCTTGTCGCCGAAGCCTCGCTGGAAGAGGACGCTGTGATGAGTCTGGACGCCTACGCGCGTTATCTTGACGACAGCGATGAAGCCATCGATTTGGCCACGTATGCGCTGGTGACCGGTCACGATGGAGAACTCTGGCGTTCATTCGAGCCGGGAGAAGAACGCGTGCTTTCGTACCGGGATTATCTTGCCGAACCCCTCGCGAACGAGACCCGCGCGGAAGCCACCTTCGCCGTGACCGCTGTCGCGCCCGAGGCCGTTGCCGCCGAGACCTACGCGACGGCCGATACGGTCATGCCGGAAGTGGCCGCGCCCGTCATGGAGGTTCTGAAACATCCGGAACCCGAACAGGTTCGCGCCGAACCGACGGCGGTGGCCGAAACGGCGGTCGTGGAAGAAGAAGAGGCGGTGGAATACATCGAAGAAGAAGAGGACATCAATCCGGCGGATGCCTCCATGGAACTCGTCGAACAATATGCGGCCCGCGGACAATTTGGCGCCGCTTTCAAGGTTTGCCGCATGTTGAAACTCAACAACCCGACCGATGCCAAGATCGATCGAAAAATACTGGAACTCAAACGGTTGTATGTGTGGAGCACGCAAATGGTCGGATGATTGCCGCCGCTCCACACACCATTCCCACTCTATCCATCACGAAGGAGAACCTGTCATGAACCTCCCCGAGAATCTGTTATACACTTCCAGTCACGAATGGACGCTCCTTGAAGGCGACGTGGCCACCGTCGGTATCACCGATTATGCCCAGTCGGAATTGGGTGACATCATCTTTGTGGAAGCCCCTGAGGTTGGAAAGAAAGTCACCGCCGGCGAACCCATGGGTTCCATCGAAGCGGTGAAGACGGTCAGCGATATCTATGCCCCGTTTTCCGGCGAAGTGACGGCGGTGAACGACAAACTCGACGACACACCCGAAGTCATCAACAGCGATCCGTACGGCGCCGGATGGATTGTCAGGATCAAGGTTTCCGATCCGGGCCCGAAAGACAAGCTTTTTTCCGCATCCAAATACCAGGCGTCCATTGGCCATTAAGCACTTTTCGGATACGAAAGTCGTTCGATGAAATCTTCCAAAAAGAAAACGTCGCGCAAGGCGCCGGCCGGCCGTTCATCCGAAGATGCACGGCGAAAAAAACCGTCCAGGACCACCCGACGCGTCACGCCGGTCATGGACATACGCTGGGATGCCATGATACCCGCGCTGACGTTGGATCCTGCCGCAGGTTTTGTGGTGCTCTCAGAAATTTCTTGTCTTTATGTGAGTCCCTGGGTTCGTACATTTCTTGCGCTGGACAGTATCACGATGCCCTCCGCGTCGGAAGTCGAGGAAAAGCTTCGCAGCGCCTTCAAGCGAACGGTGGCGTGGGCCCCCTCCGAGGCGGTCCGGATTGAAAATGTCGAGACCACGCACGGGAGCATTCGTCATACCGATCTTTTTATCACACCGCTGGCGGATCACCGTGTCCGTGTGATCTTCGTCCGCGACAAAACCGATTTCATCCAGCGCGAGCGCGCCGTGGCCGAAGCGTACCGCGATCTCGAAAACCGCAAGTTCGAATTCGAAAAACGCAATCAGCAGATCGAACAGGCCCACCGCGAACTCGAAGAAGTGAAACATTCGGTGCTCGAGGCAAACCGGCTCAAGTCGGAATTCCTGTCCAACATGAGCCATGAACTCCGCACGCCGCTCAATTCCATTCTGGCCCTTTCCAGCATCCTGCTCGCCCGGATGGATGGTGAACTCACGGAAGAACAGGACAAGCAAATTCGCATCATCGAGAAAAGCGGCAAGAGCCTGCTGGCTTTGATCAATGACATCCTGGATTTGTCGAAGATCGAGGCGGGACGCATGGACCTCATTTTCACGGAATATGCGGTGCCGGAATTCCTGGACATGATCCGCAGTACGATCAATCCCCTTCTTCGGGAATCGAATCTCGAATTTGACGTGACGATCGATCCCGGTATCGACGTCCATTCCACGGACGAGAACAAACTGAAACAGGCGCTTCTCAACCTGCTCTCCAATGCCATCAAGTTCACCCCGTCCGGCAAAGTGACGTTGCAGGTCCGGAATACGAAATTCAACGACGTGCTCGAGTATGCCGTGATTGACACGGGCATCGGCATCGAGCAAACGCATTTTGAGAGCATCTTCGATCCTTTTCGTCAGATCGACGGATCTGCGACCCGCAAGTACGGCGGAACCGGACTCGGCCTTGCGTTGACCAAGAAGGTCATTGAATTGCTCGGCGGCCGCATCTGGGTTGAGAGTGAAGTCAACCGGGGTTCGAAATTTTGTTTCATTCTTCCCGCCAAGCGGCGCGGCCAGTCGACGCAGGTTCTAAGCGAACAGGAAATCGATACCATGGTGGCTGAGTCTCGTCATCCGACGTCGGTCGTGGTGCCTGACGAGGAGGCCGTCGCGCTTGACCCCGACCGCCGAAAAATTCTGGTCGTGGACGACGATGAAGAGTCGCTCTACATCATGAAAAAGTATCTTAGCGACGGCGCTTTTCAAATGATCAACGCCCGCGACGGCATGACGGCCATTCAGAAGGCGCGGGAACTCCAGCCGGACATCATCACGCTCGACATCATGATGCCGAAAAAAGACGGCTGGGAGGTTTTGCAGGAACTCAAGCGCGACGCGTCCACCCGCAATATTCCCGTCGTGGTCATCTCCATGCTCGACAGCCGCAAGCTGGGATACAGTCTCGGCGCCGCCGACTACATGGTCAAACCCATTGTGAAGGAGACGCTCGTCAAGCACCTGACAAAACTGAGCGAAGAGCACAGCCTTAAGAAGATTCTCATTGTGGACGACGACCTTTCCCAGGCCGAGCTCGTCGAAGAAATCCTGGAGAGCGACGATTTCATTTCCGAGGTGGCGACCAACGGGGAAATGGCCATTCAATTGCTGCGTCGCAAGAATTTCGACCTGGTTATTCTCGATCTCCTGATGCCCCATATCGACGGTTTTGAAGTGCTCCAAAGCATTCAGTCCAATGACCTGGCCAGGAACACGCCGGTCCTGGTTCTGACCGGCAAGGTTCTGACGCAGGACGACCAGCAGAAATTGTCCATGGGCAATTGTCATATTTTTCAAAAGAGCATGTTCTCACGCGAAAAATTACTGGAAAACATTCATCGTGTGCTTGAAGAGTTGCCCCCGAAAACGAATGGTTAGCTGATGTCGGCCCGATATACGATTCTGATCGTGGATGACAACGCGGACAACCGGTATTCCCTGCGAAAGACGCTTCAGCACGACGATTACCGGTTTCTGGAAGCCCACGACGACACGACCGCCCTCGTGGCTTTTTCGCGGGAAAACCCCGATCTCGTCCTGCTTGACGTGCGGCTGCCCGGCGTGGATGGTTTCGAAATCTGCGATAAAATCCGTCAGATCTCGCCGCATGTGCCGGTCATGTTCGTCACGGCCAATGTCAAAGACTTTTCCAACCAGATGCTCGGATTTGAGAAGGGCGCCGACGATTACGTGATTCAGCCGTACGAACCGCGGGAAATGGCCGTAAAGGTCAAAGCCTTGTTGCGCAACAAATTGCTGTACGACGAATTGCTGCTCGAAATCGGGCGATTGGAGAGCCTGAAAAGCCGGTTGGCCGCCTCCAACGAGACGTTGCGTGATCTCAACATCACGTTGGATGAAAAGAACCGGTATCTGGACTCCATCTCCATGACGGACCAACTGACGTCATTGTACAACAGAAAATATTTTGTGCAACGTCTTCAAAAAGAGCTCAGCGCGGTGCGCCGTTACGGCCACGAAACGGCCGTGGCTCTTTTTGATCTTGACCGTTTCGGTTTGCTCAATGAGCGATTCGGTGCAACGCAGGCGGACGTGGTACTCAAAGAGTGCGCCGGCCTGCTCATCAAGGCGCTGCGTCAAAGCGACATTGTCATCCGATTCGACGGTGCGCGTTTCGTCGTGCTTTTCACCCACACGTCTGAATCCAACGCGATGGGGAAATGCCGCATGATCCAGGAATTCCTCTCGTTATACCGTTTTTCCATTTTTGACGATACGAATCCTGAACCACCACCCATCACGGCCAGCGTGGCCGTGTTGTCACTGGCGCATCCGTGGATCACCGGCGAAGCCTCCGTTGTCGATTCGCTGGAACAGGCTCTCTCGGAAGCAAAACGGAACGGCGCCGGCCAGTTGGTGGTCGGCCAACGACTGTGACGGCTGGACCCATACTAACGCATCATTCACTTAACTCCTCATCATCCATGAACACCTCCTTCCAGAAACGGCACATCGGACCCGGACCTGAAGACACCGATGCGATGCTTCGGACCATCGGCGCATCGTCTCTTGAGACTTTGATCGAACAGACCATACCGGCGGATATTCGGTTGAAAAAGCCGATGAACCTGCCGGAGCCACTGGGCGAACATGAATTGCTGAACACGTTGCGCGAGATTGCCGATGAAAACCAGGTTTTCCGATCCTATATCGGAATGGGTTATCACAACTGTATCACTCCCGGCGTTATTCAGCGCAACATTCTTGAAAACCCGGCGTGGTACACATCCTACACGCCGTATCAGGCCGAGATCGCGCAGGGACGCCTTGAGGCTCTGTTGAATTTCCAGACCATGGTCACGGACCTGACCGGATTAATGATTGCCAATGCGTCGTTATTGGATGAGGGCACGGCGGCCGCGGAAGCGATGCACATGTTTTTTGCCTCAAAACCGGATGGACAGGGTGACTCGTTTTTTGTTTCGCACGAATGCCTGCCGCAGACCATTGAGGTTCTGCGCACGCGTTCGGCGCCGCTGGGTATCCGACTGATCGTCGGAGACTGGTCGACCGTCCCATTGGACCGGTCCTTCTTCGGTGCACTGGTCCAGTACCCGACCTGCGACGGACTCATCCATGACTACGGCGATTTCGCGGGCCGTGTTCATGAGGCGGGGGCCTTTCTTGTGGCGGCGGCGGACATCCTGAGTCTGGTTCTGCTCAAACCGCCCGGCGAATGGGGGGCCGATGCGGCCGTGGGTTCCACGCAGCGGTTCGGCATTCCGATGGGTTACGGCGGGCCGCACGCGGCCTATCTGTCCACGCGTGACGATTTCAAACGCAAGCTTCCCGGCCGATTGATCGGCGTCACCATCGATGCCCGCGAGCAACGCGCTTTGCGCATGGCGCTGCAAACACGCGAGCAACACATCCGCCGCGAAAAAGCCACAAGCAACATCTGCACGTCACAGGTACTGTTGGCGAACATGGCCGGCATGTATGCCGTTTACCACGGGCCGGAAGGCCTGAAGGCCATTGCGCGAAGGATTCATCGCCTGGCGGCCGGGCTCTCCGCCGCCCTGGAAAACACCGGGTTCCGTCTCTTAAACACCACGTTTTTTGACACGTTGCGGGTCGAGGCCGGCGAAGCCGTCATCGCGAAATGCGTGGAAGGCGGGTTGAAACGCGGCATCAACTTCCGCCGGATGGACTCGAAAACGCTTGGCATTTCCATCGATGAAACGACCGGGCCAAAAGACATCCAGGATATGGTGGAACTATTCGCTACGGCCAAGGGGTCGCCGGTCACGTCCATTCTGGACGTGAAAACCGATCGACTGCCGCCTACGCTGGTCCGGACAAGTTCGTTCCTCCAGCATCCGGTGTTCAACCGGTATCATTCTGAAACGGATATGTTGCGTTATATCAAATCGCTCGAACTGAAGGATTTTTCGCTGGCCAACGGCATGATTCCCCTGGGATCGTGCACCATGAAGCTCAACGCCACCGCCGAAATGTTTCCAGTCACGTGGAGTGAATTCGGCAACCTGCACCCGTTTGCGCCGCTGGAGCAAGCGCGAGGGTACGCACGACTTTTCTCGGAACTTGAAGGGTTCCTGAATGAGATCACCGGGTTTGCCGCGACATCCCTGCAGCCCAACGCCGGTGCGCAGGGTGAATACACCGGGTTGATGGTGATCCGTGAATATTTCAGGAACCAGGGCGCCCCCCACCGCAACGTGGCCTTGATTCCCTCCTCGGCGCACGGCACCAATCCGGCCAGCGCCGTCATGGCAGGTCTCCAGGTGGTTGTCGTAAAGTGCGACGACCACGGCAATATCGACGTGGCCGACCTTCGCGACAAAGCGGCTCAATACAAGGAAACGCTTGCCGCATTGATGGTCACGTATCCGTCGACACATGGCGTTTTCGAGGAAAGCATTCGCGATATCTGCCGCATCGTGCATGACCACGGCGGACAGGTTTACATGGACGGCGCCAACATGAACGCGCAAGTTGGATTGACGAGCCCGGCGATGATCGGCGCGGACGTGTGCCATCTCAACCTGCACAAGACGTTTTGCATTCCGCATGGCGGTGGCGGACCCGGCGTGGGTCCGATCTGTGTTGCGAAACATCTCGCTCCATTCCTGCCCACCCATCCGATGGTCAGGACCGGCGGTGACAAGGGCATTACGCCGGTCGCCGCGGCCCCGTGGGGCAGCGCTTCGATCCTGTGGATTTCATACGTGTACATCCGCCTGATGGGTGCGGCCGGTCTCGCGGACGCGACGCGTTACGCCATTCTCAACGCCAACTACATCAAGGAACGCCTGAAGGGCCATTACCAGGCCCTTTATGCCGGCGCCCACGGCCGCGTCGGGCACGAGATGATTCTCGATACGCGGCATTTCAAATCCAGCGCGGGCGTCGACGTGATCGACATCGCCAAACGACTCATGGATTACGGGTTTCACGCCCCGACGGTGTCTTTTCCCGTCCCGGGCACACTGATGGTCGAGCCCACCGAGAGCGAATCAAAATACGAACTCGACCGTTTCTGCGACGCCATGATCGCCATTCGCAGGGAAATCGACGCCATCGAAAAGGGCCTGGCCGACAAAAACGACAACGTACTCAAAAACGCGCCGCACACGGCGGAATCTGTGGTGAACGACGCATGGCCGCATGCGTATTCACGTGAACAGGCGGCCTTTCCGCTGGCCGGTCTGCGCCACCACAAGTTCTGGCCGTCCGTCAGCCGGGTCAACGATGCGTATGGTGATCGTAATGTCGTTTGCACCTGTCCTCCCATGGAAGCCTACGAAGAGGCCGGATCATGACGCGCCATCGAAATCTTGTCGTGGTCGGTGACCGGGTTTTGATACTGCCCGATGCGCGAAAGGAACAGACCCATCACGGTTTGTATCTGCCCCAGGGGGTTGAAGAAAAAGAAAAAGTGCAGGCCGGTACCGTCGTCCGTACCGGCCCGGGCTATCCATTGCCCGACGCCAACAGCGCCGGCGACGAACCCTGGATGAACGACCGCCAGGTGGAACCCCGATATCTGCCGACTCAGGCGCGCGAAGGTGACTACGCCATCTTTCTTCGCAAGGCGGCCGTCGAAATCGAATACGACGGCAAAACATACCTGATCGTACCTCAGGCCGCCATTCTCGTACTCCTGCGGGAAGACCACGACGCCGACGCCTGAACCAGAATTGGCCCGGAACGGCGTACCTATATTGACGATACGCTTCTTCTGACACTGAAAACGACGAACGGTTCCATATCATCAACTCCAAGGAGGATACTATGCAACTCGGTTTCATCGGCCTCGGCAAAATGGGCGGCTACATGGTTCAACGCCTGTTGAAGGACAAACATGACGTCGTCGGTTTTGACCTTAGCGCGGACGTCGTCAAAGCGATCGCCGCCAAAGGCATGACGGCGTCTTCTTCCATGGAGGACATGGTGTCCAAACTGAAGGGTCGCAAAGCGGTATGGGTCATGGTCCCCGCCGGCAAACCGACCGAGGACACCATCGCCAAGGTCGCCGCGATGTTGTCCAAAGGCGACATCATCATCGACGGCGGCAATACGTACTACAAGGACGATATCCGGCGCGCCGGTGAACTCAAAGCGAAAGGGCTTCACTATGTGGACGTCGGCACGAGCGGCGGCGTCTGGGGTTTGCAGAACGGATATTGCATGATGATCGGCGGCGAAAAAGACGTCGTCGATTATCTGGATCCCATTCTCAAGACCCTGGGCCCGGTGGATGGCTACGCCTATATGGGCGCGCACGGTTCGGGACACATGGTCAAGATGGTGCACAACGGCATCGAGTATGGCATGATGCAGGCTTATGCCGAAGGCTTCGAAATCATGAAGGCATCGCCGTTCAATCTCGATTTGGCCAAAATCGCCGACCTGTGGATGCATGCGTCGGTCGTCCGTTCGTGGCTTCTGGAATTGACCGCGGAGGGCCTGAAGAAGAATCCCACGCTGGATGGCATCAAGGGCTGGGTCGCCGACTCCGGTGAAGGGCGCTGGACCATCCTCGAAGCGATCGAACGGGATGTGCCGGCTCCGGTCATCACGGCATCGCTTTTCGAACGCTTCCATTCGCGTCAGCCTGAAAGTTTCGCCGCCAAAATGCTGGCGATGATGCGCAATCAATTCGGCGGCCATGAAGTGAAAAAATAGTCCGTACGGCCCGCGGGCGCCGTAACCTGGTTGCGGCGCCATATGCCGACGGTAGAAGGTTGCCATGTCTCCGACCCGCAGAAAATTTCTCCACACGCTCGGCCTCGGCGGGCTCGGCCTGATGACCGGCCGCGCCGTCAGAGCTTCCCACCTGACGAAAGACGGCGCGGTCGACTACGTGCGGAACGAAACGCTGCGCACTATCCTCCCCGGATATGCTGGAAACCCGGTCGCCGACGGACGTTTTCTAAATGACGGCCTATTTTCCTCCGACAAATCGTTCGGCAGCGTCTTCAAGTGGTGGATGTCGGAAAATCCGCAAAAAGAGGAAAAGAAAAACGATCTCTGGCGTCCCACCGTGCAACGGATCAAAGACCTGTCGGCGATCAGGGACGACGTCATGATCTGGCTCGGGCACGCGGCATTTCTTATTCGTCTTGAAGGAAAGTGGATCCTGACCGACCCGTGTCTCACGAGTCTCCCCTTCCGGAGCCGGCTCGCCGGACTTCCCGTAACCTTCGATCAACTGTCCGTCGTGGATTACATCCTGATATCCCACGGCCATTACGACCACCTCGATTCGGATTCGATTTCCGAATTGCCCTGCCGGCATGCCACGGCGCTGGTGCCTCTGAAAATGACGCCATTGATTACGTCCATGAACCGCCACCTGTCGACGATCGAGGCTGGCTGGTTCCAGGAATATCCATTGAATGCGCCATTTCGTATCTATTTTCTGCCTGCCCGGCATTGGTATCTGCGTGTCCCGTGGGACCGCAACAAAGTGCTTTGGGGCGGTTTTCTGATCGAAACAGACAAGAAACGAATATTTTTCGCCGGCGACACCGCCTACGGCGCTCATTTCAAAACCATCGCGGAGCTTTTCAGTCCGATGGATGTCGTGGTGATGCCGATCGGTGCTTACAAGCCGCCATTCATCATGCAATCGAATCATGCCAATCCGGCGGAGGCAGTCCAGGCCTTCAACGATCTCGGCGGCAAAACGCTGATACCGATGCACTATGGAACGTTCAATCTTTCCGACGAACCGATAGGTGAACCCTTGCGATGGCTCCGTCAACAACGCGACGAAGGCAGCATCAATGGACAGCTGGTCACGCCGGATATCGGCGAAATTGTACCCATCTGAGGAGGTGTGCCATGACGTCACCCATGCGAAAAAAAAGGCTCTCCCCGTCGAACAACCCGCTTCGGGGCCATGACGCGGAGGCGCTGAAACTCTCGTTTGTCGACCACCTGGAATATTCACTCGCCAAAGATGATTATTCCGCCACGGCGCGGGATGCCTTCAAGAGCCTTGCCCTGACGGTACGAGACCGCATGATCGAGCGGTGGATCGAAACCCAGCAGACGTATTATCGCCAGGATGCCAAACGCATCTACTACCTGTCCCTGGAATTTCTCATCGGCCGCACATTGGGCAATGCGCTTATCAACCTCAATCTGGACGCTCCCATCGAAGGCGCCCTGAAGGATCTGGGCTATACCCTCGAAGCGTTGGTCGATATCGAATGGGACGCCGGTCTTGGCAACGGCGGCCTCGGCCGGCTCGCCGCGTGTTTCCTGGATTCCATGGCCACGCTCGAACTGCCGGCTTATGGATACGGCATCCGATACGAATACGGTATTTTCCAGCAACGCATCAAGGACGGCTATCAATACGAAACGCCGGACAGCTGGCTTCGGTACGGCAATCCGTGGGAGATCGAACGTCCCGAGTATCTGTATCCGGTCCAGTTTTACGGTCGTGTGCATCAATACACCGATGACCGGGGTGTACTGCGTCATGAATGGCTCGACACGCGCGACGTGATGGCCATGGCGTACGACTCGCCGGTACCCGGCTGCCGCAATAACACCGTCAACAACATGCGCCTTTGGGCCGCCAAATCCACTCGCGAATTCGATTTCGAGTATTTCAATCACGGCAACTACGAACAGGCCGTGGCCAACAAGGCCCAGTCCGAAACGATTTCCAAAGTGCTCTACCCCAACGATAATATTATTGAAGGCAAAGAACTCAGACTCAGACAGGAATTTTTTTTCGTGTCGGCCACCATCCAGGACATTATTCGCCGATTCAAAAAGAACCGCCAGGACGGCTGGGACTCTTTCCACGACAAAGTGGCCATCCAACTCAACGACACGCACCCGGCCATTGCCATTGCGGAATTGATGCGCATCCTGGTCGATCATGAAAACCTGGGTTGGGACCGATCGTGGTCGATAACTACACGCACGTTCGGTTACACGAACCACACCGTATTGCCGGAGGCCCTGGAAAAATGGCCGGTGTCTCTGCTGGAACGCGTGTTACCGCGTCACGTGCAGATCATTTACGAGATCAACCGCCGTTTCCTCGATGACGTCAATCAAAAGTATCCCGGCGATCTCGGCCGGTTGCGCCGCCTGTCGATAATCGAGGAAGGACCGGAAAAGAGAGTGCGGATGGCCCATCTGGCCATCGTCGGAAGCCACGCCGTCAATGGAGTGGCCGCCCTGCATTCCCAAATTCTGAAAGACACGCTGTTTCGCGATTTTTACGAACTCTTCCCGGACCGCTTTCAGAACAAAACCAACGGCATCACACAACGGCGTTGGCTCAAACTCTGCAATCCGAAACTTTCGGAACTGATCACCCGATCCATTGGTGAAAAATGGCTGACCGATCTGTTCGCCCTGAAGAAGCTGGCGCCCAAGGCGGACCAGGCGGCGTTTCGGGCGGAATGGCATGCCATCAAACGATCCAACAAAGAACGGCTGGCCGCGTACATTCGCACGCACTGCGAAAGGGATGTCGATCCGGATTCGCTCTTCGATTGCCAGGTCAAACGGCTCCACGAATACAAACGCCAACTGCTGAATGTCCTGCATGTGGTGACCCGTTACAACCGTTTGTTGAAGGACCCGGCGGCGGTGGCGGTTCCCCGCACGATCCTGTTTGCCGGCAAAGCCGCGCCGGGGTATCACACGGCCAAGCTCATCATCAAATTGATCAACGCGGTCGCGGACACGATTCATCGCGATCGCGACGTCCGGCAGAAGCTGAGCGTCGTCTTCCTGCCCAATTATTCGGTCACCCTCGCGGAACTCATCATACCGGCAGCCGATCTTTCGGAACAGATTTCGACGGCGGGTACGGAAGCGTCGGGCACCAGCAACATGAAATTCGCCCTCAATGGCGCCCTGACGATCGGCACGCTGGATGGCGCCAATATTGAGATCAAGGAAGAAGTCGGTGACGACAATATTTTTATTTTCGGACTGAAAACCGATGAGGTTGCCGCCTACAAGCGGCGCGGCTACCGGCCCGCGGATTTCTACCATGGCAATGAAGAACTCCGCCAGGCTCTCGACATGATCGGCGGCGGGTATTTTTCCCCTTTCGAGCCGGATTTGTTCAAACCGCTGGTGCGCGAACTGCTTGAGAACGATCATTACATGCTCCTTGCCGACTACGCCGACTACATCGCCTGCCAGGATCGGGTCGACCGGGTCTATCTGGACCGCGAAGCATGGGTGCGACGCTCTATTCTCAACGTTGCGCACATGGGCAAGTTTTCATCCGATCGTACGATTCAGGAGTATGTCAAAGACATCTGGCACGTCAAGCCGGTGCCGATTTCCATGGACAGCGGCGGGGCCGACAGGTCCAGGTGAATCCGGCGCGTCCATTTTGAACCAAATCACGCTGGTCCATCGATCCAACGACGACTTTGTCGAAACCGAATGGCGGAAATAACGTATCCTGCGCAGGAAAGGATATGACATGAGCTCGACGAACTTCATCGATCGGTTGCGCGGCAACTTGTTGGAACAGCGCCGTAACCTGGTCGAATGGTTGACGACCGCCGCCACCAAAACAAAACAAACGCGCCTCGGTCCCTACGATGAGGCCGCCCTGAAAAACCACCTCCAGACACTGGACACCGCGTTGCAGAAGACGGACGACAAGACTCTGGGATTGTGTACCGTTTGTCACGATTATGTCGAGGCGACGCGCCTTGAAATGGACTACACAGCGTGCGTGTGCCTTGAGCACATGACGGGGGATCAGAAGGCCAGGCTCGAGGCGGAGTTGGAACTTTCACAGAAGGTCCAGAAAGCCCTGCTGCCGCAAGCCATCCCGCCCATAGCCGGATTGGATCTGGCGGTCTACAGCCAACCGGCCCAGATCGTCGGCGGAGATTATTTCGATTTCTTTGAGTTCCGGAACGGCCATTTTGGATTCACAGTCGGCGATGTGATGGGCAAGGGCATGCCGGCCAGCCTCCTGATGGCCAATCTGCAGGCGTCGCTGCGAATCCTGGTCAAGGACCACGACACGCCGCACGAAACGTTGGACCGGCTCAACGCGATTTTTTGTCACAACGTCCGGTTGACCAAGTTTGTGACGCTTTTTCTTGGAAAGTATGATGCGACCAACCGCGTGCTGAATTACAGCAATGCCGGCCACAATCCTCCGGCGCTTTGGAGGAAGGGACCGGACGGCGGTTCATTGTCCTGGCTATCTCCAAACGGCGCCGCTGTGGGCCTTGTCGAGCAGTCTGTTTTTCAAACCGACACCGTCCGGCTTCAACTCGGCGACGTGTTGATTTTCTACACGGACGGTTTCTCGGAGGCGCTCAACGGACGCGAAGAGGAATTTGGGGAGGAGCGTATCGCCGCGGCGGCGCGCGACAATCGCATGGCCCCCGCCGCCGACATCGTTCGTCACATCAAAGAGGCGGTGCGAACGCACACGCAAGATGCACCGCTGGCCGACGACCGAACCCTGTTGGTTTTCAAAGTGACGTAGTCACACCCGGCGTTGGAACAAAAAAGAAATCGTTTCCGAGCAATGCCGGAAACGATTTTTTTTCTTTGATGCGATGATGAAGATTTTCGAGGCTACTGCCCTACTTTGAACGTCTTCACAAATTCATCGAATGAAGTATTCCAGTGTTCCATGGTTTTCTGGGGTCCGACGGCCTTGAAAAACCATGGTCCATTGGCGGTTTCCACGATAGCCGCCTTCATGGCGTACCCGGGCACTTCGTCGACCGGCCCGCCCATCATCATCGGATTCTTGGGCTTTTTGTAAGTCCCGGTCACATAAACGACGGTGACCGGCAGACCGTTCGCCTCCAACTTGTTCGACTGGACTTTGTCTTTCGTGTTGGCGCCGTCCGGCTGCAGGAATTGCCCATACCATCGGTCTAGATTCGCATCCACCGAACCACCCGTTCCGGGGAAAAAGAACACGGCCATTTCGCCGGCGTCCTGGCCATCGACACCTGGCATTTTGAATTGGGCTTTTCGCATGGGATTCTGCGGCGGCTCCGGAATCCACTCTTTGGGCGCCACATAACTGACGTCACCGGCAGGAAGACCTGAAGACACGGCCGTCATGTTTTGACCGTCCGTTTTCTTCTCATCGGATTTACAACCGGCTGTGAGCGCGGCTGTTATGATCATAAGACCGAGCAATTTGTTCATGAATCTCCTTTCAAGATTGAATGAGCAACGGCGCGAAAATAAGTAAAATAGAAGGATGGGGCAAGTGTTTTCAGGTCATTTTCAAAGTGCAACTTGCAAAAAACGTCCGTATGCTCCCAGCGGATTGTGATTAACAAACGGAGAAGTCATGTCGCATATCGGTGAATGGGCAGCCCTGGCCACGGCGATTATTTGGTCGTTTTCCTCCATGGTCTTCACCGCCGCCACGCGGCGAGTCGGATCGGGACCGGTCAACTATGTCCGTTTGCTGCTGGCGGCCCTGCTGCTCCTGACCACGGTTGTCGTTCTTTCAAGCCCCGTGCAAGCCACGGGAAGTCAGTGGTTATGGCTGACACTCAGCGGGCTTACGGGATTGGTCTTTGGCGACACGTATTTGTTCAGGGCCTTTCAGTTCATCGGCGCCCGCCTCAGCATGTTGATCATGTCCTCGTCGCCCGCTTTGGCGGCTTTGATTGCGTTTGTCGCTTTGGGCCAGACGTTGTCATGGGCCGCGGTGGCCGGGATGGTCGTGACGACGGCCGGGATCGCCCTGGTCGTTTTTCAGAGCCATGATGACAACCATTCACGACCCGGCGCCCGGGGCGTACTTTACGCCTTGCTGGGTTCGATCGGACAGGCCGTGGGATTGGTGTGTGCGGGCATGGCTTTTGATCTGGGGACCATCGACAGCGTATTCGCCGTGCTTATTCGTATCGCGTCGTCGGCCGTCATAATGACCATATTCTTTGGGTTGACCGGAAAACTCGCCGGCCTTTTTCGATCATTGGTACGGGACCGGCGCGCTTCGGCATTGACCGGGCTGGGGACGTTTCTCGGACCGTACCTTGGCATCACGTTGAGCCTGGTGGCGATCCGCTACACGCCGATCGGCATTGCCTCCACTATCATGGCAACCGTGCCGGTGGTCATGCTGCCGTTGGTGGTCATCTTCCACAAGGAAAAACTGACATGGAAAGCCATCGTAGGCGCGCTGGCGGCGGTGGGCGGTGTGGCGTTGTTGTTTATGGAATAGGGATGCGCCCAAAAAATGCTTTTTTTTTGCACGTGTTTGCATATCTTGTGATGAGTCTATTGTTCATCGAACCGCTGAAAATAATAGAATGTCCATTCACGCATTTCCGCCGTTCATTCAGGACAACTATGAGATACATGAATGGAGACATGCCTCTGCCATTCTCCAGAATGACTTTGCAGGCGAATGCGCCGACCTGATCGATGTGCTGACAGCTTTTCGATTGAGAAAAAGTCACATTGCAGTCGGCGGCGGAAGAAAATCCCCCGTTGCCAACTGGATTGACGGACAATTCTATGACCGGGGATGGATAGAGAAGTATTTCGACATCAAGATTTCGATCGACGAATCACAATTGGAGTCCCCGACTCATTCAGTGGACTGTTTTAAGAACAGAGTCGCTCTTGAAATCGAATGGAATAACAAGGATCCATTTTTTGATCGGGACTTGAATAACTTTCGTCTTCTGTTTGATTTGCGCGCCATATCCGTTGGCGTTATTATCACAAGGGCAGATGCGTTGCAGGACATTTTTGATGACCTGGGCCGCGGGGATTCCTTCGGCGCTTCCACAACTCACATGAGCAAACTTCTCCCTCGTATTCGTGGTGGAGGGGGCGCCGGATGCCCCATTCTGGTTTTTGGAATTACAAAGAGCCTTTATGACGAAAATAGTTAGCATGGTCAGGCCACCGGCCGAAGAAGACCTCTTGGAAAGGGTTTCCGGAAGATTCGCGACAATTCTTGCTGATCCGCCGTGGCAATTTCAGAATCGCACGGGCAAAATGGCCCCCGAACACAAGCGCCTGCTTCGGTATCCCACGATGGATTTTGACGAAATCCAACAGCTTCCCGTTGCCAAATTAGCCGCTGCACAGTCTCATCTATATTTGTGGGTTCCCAATGCTTTGTTGAAAGAAGGTCTTGAAACGATGAGATCTTGGGGATTTACGTACAAGACCAACCTTATCTGGTTCAAGATACGTAAAGATGGCGGTCCAGATGGACGCGGTGTCGGATTCTACTTTCGGAATGTTACAGAGTTGATTCTTTTTGGAGTCCGTGGGAGTATGCGAACATTGCCTCCCGGCCGAACGCAAGTCAATCTTGTTTCAACTCAGAAACGCGAGCATTCGCGAAAGCCAGACGAGATATACGATGTGATCGAATCGTGTTCGCCGGGCCCTTATTTGGAATTGTTTGCCCGATTTCGGCGTCCGGGTTGGAGTCAGTGGGGTAACGAAGACGTTGAAGAGAATTCGCTGTACGACGTCGCTCGACGCAAAGGCCATGTGGATGCCCAGCTTCGTATTCTCGAAAAGCCCCGAGGTTACGGGTCCAAACGCTGATTGAAAACACGGCCTTTCGCAAAATAGCAACATTCAAAAAAAGGACGCCCTGCCGCGTCCTTTTTTTTTGATCGTCAGAGTGTCGTCAGGACACCAGGCTCCTCAGCATCCAGGCCGTCTTCTCGTGAATGTCCATGCGCTGGGTCAGCAAGTCCATCGTCACCTGGTCCTTGCCTTTTTCCGCCGAGGGGAAAACCTCGCGCGCGGTGCGAATCACCGTTTCGTGGGCTTCCACGAGTTGCTTCACCATCTCTTCCGCCTTGGGAACGCCCACCGCGTCCTTGATCTTCGTCAATTTGGTGTATTCACGATAACTCCCCGGCGCGTAATGATCCAGCGCCCGGATGCGCTCGGCGATGAGGTCCACCGCCAGCGCCAGTTCCGTGTAGTGCTGCTCAAACATCACGTGAAGCGTCTGGAACATCGGGCCGGTGACATTCCAGTGAAAGTTGTGCGTCTTCAGATACAGGGTGTACGAATCGGCCAAGAACCTTGTTAAACCTTCGGCGATGACTTTGCGATCCTGCTTGGGAATTCCGGTATTGATGTTCATGACATTCCTTTCCGTCCCGGGGAGGGACGTGTTATTCCAACATTGCCTGTGCCCTGAACACCGTCCCAATCGGACGATAGGCAGGCCGTTTTCAACCGACCCGGACCTGTGGTTGAAGGTCGCGCAGGTTTACAGGCAAAAATAGGCCTCCTGCCCTTATTAATCAAATCGAATATGGAAGTTGAAAAAAGACGCGATCGTATCGTGATCACTCCGCCAACGCCTTGGGTACGTATTCGCGCGTGATACCGCTCTCCAGGTCGTGACGGTCCCGGTGCTGCGAAAACCTCAGCAACATGATGGTGCTGAAAGCCATCAGTCCGAATCCGACCAGGAAGGTCGGCCCGATACCGATGCCGCCGATCAACGCGGCCCCCACGAATGGCGCCACGATCCCGCGGGCGCCGGTCAACATGGTATGGATACCCATGTAAATGCCCACCTGATTTTTCGGCGCAAATTCCATCACACACAATTGCCAGCTCAATTGCTGACCGCTCATGGAAATGCCCTGGAGCACGCTGGCCAGGTAGATCAGTTTCAGATCGGTCGCAAAATAGAAAAGCAACAAGTTGATCGTCGGCAGGATATTCAACAGAAACCGGATCCGGATGACGCCGTATTTGTCGATCTGCCTTCCCCAAAACGCAAACGTCAGCATCATGACCGCCTGGGGGATCACCGTGACCGCCAGCACGGCTTCCTCGTAACTGGCGTTGATGTCAAAGCGCGGGTCCGTCACATAAATGGTCTTGACCGGATCGACCATCAGCGCGGCGAATCCGAACAGCGCCCAGTAAGCCATGAAGAACGCAAACGGTTTGTCCTGGCTCATCACGCGGCGGAATTCCTGCAGCGGATGTTTCGGCGGCCGGTTGCCGTTTTCGGCGGCGGCGATGACGCGTATCTTTCTGAATGACCGGCATCCCCAGATGCCGGCGATGCCGATGATCGGGTACACGTAAATATAGTTGTGGCCGTCCACGTCCAGCATCAATCCGAAAACGTACGACGACGCCACAAAAGCCAGGTTGAATAGCGTGCGGACAATGGCCATGATTTTCGCCCGCGCGTGGTCGGGATAATTGCTGCGATAGATGCTGGTGATCACCGGCGTGTTGATCGCATTCAGCGCATACGCCGCGCACAACGTGAGCGTAAACGCCATGGAACTGCCCGTGAGAGCCACCACCGGTGCGATCAGGATGAACAGCCATCGCGCCGCCATGTCCGGATAATACGCATAGTTCATCTTGTCCGGCTTTTCCGCATGAACGGCCAGACCGATGCTGAAAAGAAGGCCGAGACTGACCGACGCGTGCAACAGCGCCACTTCGAAATCGGACGACGCAAATGTCTTTTTCAGGATCACACCGGCGACACTGGCCGATCCGGCCAGCACCAATCCCTTGGACAATCCATAACGCAGATCATAGCGAAACGTGTCCCGCGCTTCTGCGGGAACCCGATAACTGTCGAAAAGCCGGATTATGAACGTTCGCATGCCACTCCGTACAAAAGAAAGGGCCCCGATGACCGACTGGCACCTGGCCCTTTATCTTCTGAACCTATTAACCTGGAATTCAATCCAACACCTGTTCAACAAAATACCGGTGCAAACGGACGTCGTCGGTCAATTCCGGATGAAAGGTGGCCGCCAGAAAATGACCCTGCCGCGCCGCCACAACCGTCTCTTCCATCCGGCCGATGACTTCCACCCCGTTTCCGCATTCTATTATTTTCGGGGCCCGAATAAAAACGGCATGCAACGGATCATGACCGAGGGCCGGCACGTCGATGGCTTTTTCAAAACTGTCCACCTGCCGTCCATACCCGTTGCGGCGAATCGTGATGTCCATGAACCCAAAACGAAATTGACGGCTCCGCTCGATGTGCGTGGCCATCAGGATGGAACCGGCGCACGTACCGAAAAGACCTTTGCCGGATTCCGCGAACGCCCTCAGCGGTGTCTCCAGACCAAAGGCCTGAATCAACTTGATCAACGTCGTGCTCTCGCCGCCCGGAATGATCAGGCCATCCAGGCCGTCCAGATCGCCGGCTGTGCGCACCTCTTTGTGCGACACACCCAGTCGGTCCAACATGAGGCCGTGCGCATGAAAATCACCCTGCAAGGCAAGAATACCAATGGCCCGCCTGGCACCCCACCCCTTCCCCTCCCCTTCAAGGGGAGGGCCGGGGTGGGGTTTGTATTCCATGTACACTTTTTCGAACCCCTTCTGGCAACTTATCCGCCCTTCTTCTGATCGCCAAACGGCAGGTTGAACTGCAGGCCGACGAACGGCGTCACGTACTTGGTCGCCTTGATGTCACCGTTTTTCTTTTTGGCGAAGGTCCATTTATAATCCACGCCGGTGAGCAGGAACGGATACAATTTGTAAGCCACCAGCACGTGAGCCAGCGAACGTTGATCCAACTTGAAGGCGTCGCCCAGGTCGGTCAGATAGCCTTTGTCATAGGCCCCGGTGATCACGACCCTTGGGATCAGATCGGGCGCCGACGCTCCGATGTGGATGAAGGCGCCGCCGCTTTTCTTCAGTTTGTCCGGCAGGTTGATGCTCCCGACGATCTGGATCTTGTTGATGACATTACCGAGAATCTCGCCATACGTGCCCTGCACACCTTGCGCCGTGATCAGGCTGAGCGCCTTGGCGTCTTTGCCCATTTCATACACCGCGTCGAAATATTGCGGCACAAAGTGATCGCTGTAAAAACGGCGCTCGATCTTGACGCCCATGTTGAAAACGTCGGCGATGAAATTGAAACGGAAATTCGTTCCGATCGCGAGCCCCTGACCTCCTTTGTAGGAAGCATCCAGAGAATCCTTCGCGAAGTCCTTGATGTCGCTGTTTTCCAGCAGCCGCGCAAATTCGATATACGGCACGATCTGCAGCATCTTCGTTTCGAGCACGGTCACGCCGATATCCGCTCCCATTTCCGTCACACCTTCAAACCGGTTGTTCTTGTCGCCATCCGTGATGTACGTGACGCCGACCTCTGTCGTTTTGATGATCGGGATGTCCGACTGCTTCAGGGGCCTCGCATACGGACGCACGCCGAGGATATTAAACCCGTTGAAATCGCTGTAGACGCCTTCCATGCCGATGAACTTGTCGTAATTCAGGTCGAAGTTGAGACCGACCTTGCGTTTTTCGAAGCTCACCGCGTTGGTGTAGTTGTTCATCGTGAGGCCATACCCAAGGTACGTGCCGGTGATGTCGCCAACCCGTACGTAGACCGGATCCTGGTGTTTGACGCCATACCGGACGTAACGGATCATACGCATGGGACCGACGCCGCCTTTGAATTCCTCCGTCCGGATCTTTCCGTCGGACGTGTTGAAAAGCAACGGCACATCCAGCCCGACGCCGAACTTGCCGAACGCCAGCTCAGGCTGAAAGCGCAGGCTGATGAAATTCTGATCACCGATGCGCGTATAGCCGAAGGGCATGGTGAACTGGCTGAAACCGGCGCCATCCTGCGCTCCTTGAAATTCAAAACCGCTGCCGGATTCTCCTTCCTGCGCAAACGCCAGGCTTGCCATCATCATCAAGCCTGTTACAAACCAAAACTTCTTCATACGAATCCTCCGTTAGGTTGACGGGATACTACCACTATTCAATCGCTCATTCAATGATATTTTCATACCCGGCGCCGGGCCGACGTAAATGTCACCAGAACGCATTCTCAATATGCTGGATTTCGGTGTGGCCTTCGTAAAGACGCACCGTGATCAGATCAAAACGGCAATCCACGTCCTTGATACCCTCTTTCCACAAATAATGATGGGCGCATTGCTTCATGAATTTCTGTTTCCTCGGCGTCAGCCACGTTTCCGGTTCGCCAAACGCCGACACCGGCGTGTACGTCAGATCGACCGTTTTGACCTCGACAAAAACCAGGAACGCCCCGGACCGGGCCACGATGTCCAGTTCTCCGTTCCGGTATTTGTACTTGCGCCCGACGATCCGGAAACCTTTGCCCTCGAGAAATTCCACCGCGGCTTTTTCTCCAAGATCGCCGATGGTTTTCGGTTTTTTGTCGCTCATCGGAATTCACTCCGCCCGTGGAATCTCAGTATTCCCATAGGATCCTGCACACGCGGTCTTCCAGTTGTTTGACGGTTTCGTAATAATCTTTTGGAAAGTCATTCGTGAGAATGGCGAACGCGATCACGCCGTGTTGCCGGCTCTCAATGTACCCGCACAGACCGCTGATGCCCCACAAATAGCCGATTTTGAGCCGGCTCTGACCGACGGGGCCGCCATGTTTTTTGAAACGCTTCCGTTCCGAACCGTCGATGCCGCCGATGCTCATGGACGACAAGAATTCGGGTCCGATCCGGAAGTCCCCGTACATGTGTTCAAGAAGGCGCACCAGGGCCCGCGGCGTCATCTGGTTGGCGGCATCCAGTCCCGATCCGTCGGTGATCACAAAGTCTTTCTGCGACAGGCCCAGCGTATCGATGAACCGCCGCAACACCCGTACGCCCTTCTCATCCGTTCCGGGTTCACCGAATTCCTCCGCCCCCATGATCATGACCAGTTGCGTGGCCACGAAGTTATTGCTCCACTTGTTGACGCCGTCGATGATGGTGGATAATTTGTAGGAATTAATTTCGTGGCACTTCACGGCCGTCGGAGGCGTCGCGCCTTTGACCGTCTTTCCTTTGATCGCAATGCCCATGAGTTCCAGCGCCTGCCGGATGGCCAGCCCCGTGAATAGGGTTGGATCGTCCACGCGCTTGGAGAGCGACATTTCCTCTTCATCAAGACCGATGGCGCCGCTGACAAAAACATTCATGTGGTCGCCGGCATACGTGGCATACGATGACTGGTGATCCACACTCACGCCGCTGCCGCTGTCGCCGGTCACAACCCGGTTGGTCACGGTGATGCCGTCCAGATCCGGCTCGACAAAAACGACCGCCGAATCGCCGGCCCTTCGCCCGGGTCGTACAAACACCGTCACACAATTGAAATTGTAACTCAAGGCGCCGCCTTTGGCGGAATAGGCCCGGTCGTTCGTTTCGGTATTCGGCGTGTCTTTCAGGTATGAGTCATCCAGGATGAGATCGCCGGTAAATTGCCTGAGACCCAGCGCGCGCAGGTGGTAAGCGGCATTGGTCAGGATTTCCGTCACCAGAAACGGATCGCCATAACCCTTGACGTACAGATGGCCGTTCACGATGCCGCCGGACATGACGGAATCCGTCAGCAGCACGGTTTTGAAATAGTGGTTGTTGCCCCATCGATGGAGCGCGGCCGCCGTGGTGAGCAGTTTCATGCAGGACGCCGTAGAGAAAAGCCTGTCGGCGTTCCTCTCCCAGACCGGCGCGCTCGTGGCAGCGACGCTGGCGCAAAAACCGGACGTCTTCAGAAGTTTGTTGGAAAACACATCCTCAAGCCGGCGGCGGACCGAATCCGCGCCGGAAGGCCTGTTCTGGGCGGCAACGGCGGAAAAGGCCAGGAACGCACCAAGCGCCGTTCCGAAAGCCGTCATTCGAAAAAGAAGATGCAACGCGGTGATCACGGCTGGCCCTTGTTCACAACACCCTTCGACTCAATCCAGCTTGAAGATGGAATTCGGATCGTCTTCATGACGAATTTCGTCGACCGGTTCCTTCTTGCCCTTTCCGGCAAACAGACGATTGGGGGAATTGACAACCATACCGTGCCTCGCGCCGACGTTGCGGTAGGCGTGCGCCACACCGGGAGGTATCAGAACGGATTTCGGATGATCCTCGCCGGCAAACAGGACCATACGGTTCATGAAGGTCGGCGAATCCTTGCGGTTGTCCCAAAGGTAAACCTTGAAATTCGACGGACCGATGAACGCAAACAAATCCGCCTGTTCCTTGTGTTCGTGAGGTCCGCGCGCCACGTCCGGATTGGACATGGAGATATAGGTCATGACCGGAAAATACTCCTGTGTCAACTCATCATGCCGGAAGGTTTCGGTCAACCATCCCCGATCGTCGACAAATTTCTTCAGGTCCTTGACGACCACGCCTTCAATGGGGCCTTTTTTGAACATGGTGCCTTTGGGTTGGTGATACGATTTGGTTTCTTACGTCATCATTGTCGCCGTTTTTGTTTTCCTGCGACTTTGTGTTTCTGCGGCTCAGGCTATTCCTTCTTTTCTTCCTTTTTTGGAATGACCTGGTACACCTGCTCACCTTCGCGGACCATGCTGTATTTCTCGCGGGCCACTTTTTCGATATAGATCAGGTCGTTTTTCAGCCGTTCCCGGTCGCGAATCAGTTCTTCCTGTTCGAGTTTCAACCGTGCGATCTCCTGTTCAAGTTCGCGCTTTTCCCGGTTGATCTTGTAAATCTGATAGAAGCCATAATTGCCGGTGATCAGCGTCAGCACAGCGATACCAATCACCGACCAAATCACGATGCGGCGGCGTTTTCTTTTGACGACGTCCCTATTGACAGGCTGTTCAATGTCCGGAGTCAGATTTTCCATTTCAATGGCCGCCAAGTATCCATTTTCCATTCTTCATTTATTTTCAGCCTGCCCGAAACGCCTTCTTCCCCAGATACACCGCCCGATCTCCCAGCATCTCTTCGATACGCAATAATTGATTGTATTTTGCAATACGATCGGTGCGCGACGCGGAACCCGTCTTGATCTGTCCGCAATTCAGCGCGACCGCAATGTCGGCGATTGTCGTGTCCTCCGTCTCGCCGGAGCGGTGGCTGATCACCGTCGTGTATCCGGCACGATGGGCCATTTGCACCGCGTCGATCGTCTCCGACAACGTGCCGATCTGATTCACCTTGACCAGGATGGAATTCGCCACGCCTTTTTCGATGCCTTTCGACAGGAACTTCGGATTCGTCACAAAGATATCGTCGCCGACAAGTTGGATTTTGCCGCCCAGGGCGTCCGTCATGGTTTTCCATCCCTCCCAGTCGTTTTCCGCCATGCCGTCTTCGATGGAGACAATCGGATACTGCCGCACCCAGTTCTCGAAGAACTTGACCATCTGGTCCGGCGACAGCTTGCGTTTGTCCGATTTCTTGAACACGTACTTCCCTTCCTGGAAATACTCGCTGGACGCCGGATCCAGGGCGATCATTACGTCTTTGCCGGCCTTGTAACCGGCCTTCTGAATGGCCTCCAGAATGACTTCGATGGCCTCGTCATTGGATTTCAGATTCGGCGCAAAACCGCCTTCGTCGCCGACGGCCGTGTTGTATTTCCTGCTTTTCAAAACCGCCTTGAGATGATGGAACACTTCCACGCCCATGCGAAGACCTTCCGAAAAACTTTTCGCACCGGCCGGCATGACCATGAATTCCTGGAAATCCACATTATTGTCCGCATGGGCGCCGCCGTTGAGGATATTCATCATCGGCACAGGAATGGTATTGGCCTGTACACCGCCGAGGTATTGAAATACGGGAACGCCGACTTCCATGGCCATCGCGCGCGCCGTGGCGAGACTCACGCCAAGAATGGCGTTGGCGCCGAGTTTGGCTTTGTTCGGAGTGCCGTCGAGGGCGATCAGCGTCTGGTCCACTTCATACTGGTTGTCCGCGTTCATGTGGGCCAGTTTTTTCGCCATGATGGTATTGACGTTCTTGACCGCGGTCAACACGCCTTTGCCCATGTAACGGGTTTTGTCGCCGTCGCGCAATTCGACCGCCTCATGTTCGCCGGTCGACGCGCCGCTCGGCACGATGGCCCGCCCGGTGGCGCCGCTGTCCAGCGTGACTTCCACTTCGATCGTGGGATTTCCACGCGAATCCAGGACTTCACGTCCGTAAATCTGGTGAATGTGACTCATACGTTTCTCCTGATCAGGTCCAAGTGATTTCAAAACCACGTTTTCCGGAGCGGTCTGGCCGCCCTATTTTGATCTCTCCGCGTTATACTGCACAAAACCCATCAACCCGTCCTTCGACGGGGAATCCTTGAAGCGTTCCAGGCTGTTGATTGCTTCATCCGAAAAATCTTTCAGCCGTTTTTTCGCGTAGTCGAGTCCGCCATACCGGTCGGTGAAGGCGATGATTTCCCTGACATCCGGCCGCGAGGCGCCGTTCTTGATCAGCTTCAGAATATGTTTCGCCTCGCCGCGCGTGGCCCGGCTCAGCGCATGAATCAACGGCAGGGTTATTTTCTGTTCTTTCAGGTCGCGGCCTTTGGTTTTGCCGATGATGGTTTGTTCGCCTTCGAAATCGAAGAGGTCGTCTTTGATCTGGAAGGCGATCCCGATCGCTTCGCCGAATTCACGCAGCGCCCGCCGGTCGTCCTCGTTTTCCGTCGTGGTGATGCCGCCGAGTTCGCAGGCCGCCGCGATCAGCGCGCCCGTTTTGTCGGAGACCACTTTGAAATACGTTTCCTCGTCGATATCGAGCCGGCGGCTTTTGTCCAGTTGCAGTAATTCGCCCTGGCTCGCGCGTTTGGTCGCCATGGACAGCAGCATCATCGCGTCGAAGCTCCGGATGTCAACGATGCTGATCAGCGCATTGGCGAGCAGGTAGTCGCCCATCAGGACGGCCATTTTGTTTTTGAAGATGGCATTGATGGACGGCAGGCTGCGCCGCATGTCCGCCTCGTCGACGACGTCGTCGTGCACCAGCGTGGCGGTATGGATCAACTCGATCGTGATCGCCGCCCGATAACTGCGTTCGGTGACCTCCCCGCCGCAGACTTTGCTGCACAGAAGGACGAGCATCGGGCGGAGGTTTTTGCCGCGGGAGGACACGACATACCGCGCAATCGTATCGACAATCCTGATGTTCGACGTGAGCTGTTCTTTGAACTTGCCCTTGAAGACTTCGATTTCGTTTTCGATGGGCCTGAAAACGTCCTGTACCGTCATTCCAATCCTGGATGGAGAAATCAAGAATTCGCTGGCCCAATGTAGCGGAATGTGACGTGTAAATCAAGGCGGAGAATGGAAGCTTCGCTCGGTCGGCGATGCCTTTGTGATGTCACACCCGCGAAAG
>CAZJBS010000033.1:0-1878 GCA_964544475.1 uncultured Bacteroidota bacterium
TCCCCACGGGGATTCGAACCCCGGTTACCGCCGTGAAAGGGCGATGTCCTAGGCCCCTAGACGATGGGGACGTTACAAAAATTGCGCGCCAATATATACGAACCCGAATCGTTTTGCAAGAATAATCTGCGGCTTTCCTGGCCTTCTGGAAAACAAAAAAGTCACCGACGGTTTCATCAGGTGACTTTTACTTCGGGTGACTGAGGGGTCTCGAACCCCCGGCCTTCAGGGCCACAACCTGACGCTCTAACCAACTGAGCTACAGCCACCATATTTTTCGCCCGCCAAGATAGGGAATAGCCTTTTGATTTTCAAGCGGAATTTCTCTCCATGGCCGCTTTCCCGGCGGCTTCCGGCTCTTCTGACGGGACAAGTGAAAGAAGAACCGTGATTTTGTTCAGGAAATAGTCTATCTTGGATGCCGTTTGATTACATCGGGACTCATCACGAAAGGAAAACCATGGTAACGAATGAGACCATACTGTCGGCTCTTCGGCAGGTGCACGACCCGGATCTTCATAAAGATATCGTGAGTCTTGGATTCGTCCAGGACCTCCGTATAGATAATGGACGGGTACAATTCAAGGTCGTTTTGACGACGCCGGCTTGTCCGGTCAAGGACTTGCTGAAGAAGCAATGCGAGGACGTCGTGGCCGGCCTCGACGGAGTTCAATCCGTGGTGGTCGAGATGACCGCCAAAACGCCTTTCAACAAAGGCGCCGGAGGAACGGAGATGAGCCTTTTGCCCGGCGTCAGAAATATCATCGCCGTGGCGAGCGGGAAAGGCGGAGTGGGGAAGTCCACGGTCGCGACCAACCTGGCGCTCGCACTGGGAAAACTTGGCGCGCAGGTTGGCTTGCTGGACGCCGATATTTATGGTCCGAGCGTTCCTCTCATGATGGGCGTGACGGACAAACCCTACATGGACGAGGACAACAAGTTGATTCCGATGGAAAATCATGGCATCAAAATGATGTCGATCGGATTTCTTTTGCCGGACAAAGAGGCGCTGGTCTGGCGGGGTCCGATGGTGGCTCAGGCGATAACCCAGCTAATGCGCGACGTCAACTGGGGTGAATTGGACTATCTGATTGTAGACATGCCGCCGGGCACAGGCGACGCCCAACTGACCATGTCTCAGGCCGTTCGTCTGGTCGGCGCCGTCATCGTCACCACGCCCCAGGATGTGGCCCTGATGGATGCGAGACGCGGAGTAGGAATGTTCCAAAAAGTCAATGTTCCGATCCTCGGCATCATCGAAAACATGAGTTATTACGTCTGCCCGCATTGCCAACACAGGGCGGATATTTTTTCCACCGGCGGCGCAAAAAAGACCGCCGAAGAGTATGAAGTCCCATTCTTGGGCGAAGTGCCGCTGGATATTGAAACCCGCATAGCCGGTGATGAAGGCCGTCCGATTGTTGTGTCGAAACCCGATTCGGTCAATGCCAAAGCCTTTACGGATATTGCGAGGAATCTGGCCAGCATGATCAGTGTTATTCATCTCGGAAGCGAAGAAGACAAAGCCAAAATGCTCGGACAGAAAATGTTCTTCGCCAACACGAAGTTGAAGGTCATTTAGATATTGACTGAATTGGGCCCATCGTATATATTAAGCCCCCAATTACCAGGATTCTCCGGAGGATTAGGCTAATTGGTAAGTCAGCAGTCTTGAAAACTGCCGTCCGAAAGGACTTGGGGGTTCGAGTCCCTCATCCTCCGCCAGTAATCAAGACGGTATGATGGATTGGAGAGGTGGCCGAGTGGCTTAAGGCAGCGGTTTGCTAAACCGCCGTACGGTTGTAAAGCTGTACCGGGAGTTCGAATCTCCCCTTCTCCGCGTAACAAGGCCAGGATTCTTGGAAAGGGGAGGCTTTA
>CAZJBS010000033.1:1978-2250 GCA_964544475.1 uncultured Bacteroidota bacterium
GAGTTCTGCGCCACAGGCGCATCCGCCGCAGGCGGAGAATCTCCCCTTCTCCGCGTAACAAGGCCAGGATTCTTGGAAAGGGGAGGCTTTAGGCATGCGCCGCAGGCGCACGTACGGTTGTAGGCTGAACAGTGAGTTCTGCGCCACAGGCGCATCCGCCGCAGGCGGAGAATCTCCCCTTCTCCGCGAAACGCGTCCATGATTTTTGGAAAGGGGAGGCTTAAGGCATGCGCCGCAGGCGCACGTACGGTTGTAGGCTGAACCCAAGATCT
>CAZJBS010000033.1:2350-20029 GCA_964544475.1 uncultured Bacteroidota bacterium
CTATTCTCGAAAAGGCGTGGCTTAAGGCATGCGCCGCAGGCGCACGTACGGTTGTAGGCTGAACCCAAGATCTTCTACGTTTTGCGAAACAAGCTCAGAATCGATTCTGAGCTTTCTTATTTTGGAGAGCGGTGATGTTTGTCGTATACGTGCTTTGGAGTGCCAGGTTGAGAAAACGATACGTTGGAGTGACGGGGCATTTGGAGCATCGATTTTCGCAACACAATTCAGGAGGCAATGCTTCCACTCGAGGGGGGAGGCCATGGATTTTGATACGTCAGGAGACTTTTCAGAACAGATCAGAAGCTCAGGCCAGGGAGAAATACCTGAAATCAGGCCGTGGTCGGGAATGGTTGGACAACCAATTTCCTCACTATTCTCGAAAAGGCGTGGCTTAAGGCATGCGCCGCAGGCGCACGTACGGTTGTGAAGCTGCACCGGGAGTTCGCCCCTTCTACGGGAAAAGAGTCTGGATATTAAAAGCGGTCTATTCGGGGGAAGGAGCCGGGACCATACACCTGGTTAAAAAAATAATTGACATTTTTCTTGACAACGTCATTAAATACACTTATGATGACGTTGTGCCAAAGCACGGTCGCTAAGTTTTGAGTCTGATCTTGTCTGTTACTTAGATAATAGTCTTAGTTACAAGTCTCAAAGTGAATGGGCGCTTTGAGACTTTTTTTATTTTCCCATGACGTAAAAGGAGAAACTCGCAATGAGTTCAAGCAAACTGTATGTCGGCAACCTGTCCTATCAAACGACTGAAGATGGGCTGTCAGAATTGTTTTCGCAGGCCGGCACGGTAACGTCCGCCAAGATCATCACGGATCGTGCGACCGGACGTTCCAAGGGTTTTGGCTTCGTCGAAATGGCGACCACCGAGGAAGCCGTCAAGGCGACTGAGATGTTCAACAATTATTCATTCCTGGATCGTAACCTCACGGTTAACGAAGCCAGACCGCAGGAAAAGAAATCCTTTGGCGGCGGCGGCCGGTCGGGTGGTTCCCGCTGGTAAGAACATTCTCTCAATCATGACCTTCCAAATCCCAGGGCTCCAGGGCCTTGGGATTTTTCTTTGTCCAAAACGGTCAATGCTGGTCCGTTGCGCCATTTTCAATCATGTCCGGAATTTCCACCAGAAGTTATCCATTCTCGTTTACGATCACTTCAGACATGTCACAAATTCCCATCCTCACTCTGGATCCGTCCCTTTTTGAATGCACCGAATGTGGCAAATGCTGCACACAGCATGGCCAGTACAGCTATGTCTTCGTGACTATTAAAGACATAAAAAAAATGGCCGTGTTTCTGGGTCTCACCTTTGCCGCCTTCAAGCGGGAATTCACGCGCAAAACCGATTGGGGACGGACGCTGAGATTCAGGAAAAAGGCGTGCATTTTTTACGCAGAACCACGCTGCACAATTTATGAAGCCCGTCCGACCCAATGTGCCACATGGCCGTACTGGCCGGAGAATATGAAGGGAGGAAAATTCAAATCGGGATTGAAAAGATTCTGCGAAGGCATCAAGTAGGGAAAAACCGCCACGTGGCCGGCAATAATCAGTTGCCATTTGATTAATGGCGGAGTACATTAGAGCAGAGCGATTTCTATCCGCTTTAAGAAAAGAGGTGACCAATGAGAATGATCGTAGTATTCCTTATCGCCATGCCGTTCGCCGTATCCGACGCGCAAAACTTCATCAAGGTTTCCCCTGCCGGCATGAATCCATCCCATGCGCAGGTCTTGCCATCGGGGCAAGGCTATGATCTTTATTTCTGGAGCCTTCAAAAGGGTTATCGCCTTGACCATCAGTACCATCTGGATACGATTCGCGCGTATTACAGCTGGTGGTGCGGCATGCCTCTGGAATATGCCGAACATTGGCTTCAGCATATAGCTCGGTCCTCCAATGGTACGATGTTTTCAGTTTACGAAAGGGGCGGGTGCATAGTCGAAGGGATCACTCATGTGTTTCGTGATTCGACCGGATCGGTTTTTAACAGCGGCGAGGTGATCACGCTTGACGATTTCATGGGCAATGGCATGGAATCCAAGCTTGCCGTCTCGCCATTCAATCCGAACAAGCTCTATTATGTGTGGCGCGAGAGTCTTTATGTTTCTACAGACGGGGGCCACTCGATGAATCCGGTCTCCTCGCCGGATCCGGCCGAATGGGTACCGTTCCTTAACATACTGGTTCCAAGTCCATTTGACTCCAATACAATCCTGGTGGGCGGGTGGGATCAGTACGCACAGCTCTACAAGATCTACAAGACTGCCGATGGCGGAAATTTTTGGGAGGGATTTGTTGTTGGTACGCACGCGAACGATCTGGTCTTGCATCCGACAGACCCGGATATCATGTGGGTCGAAGGCGATGAAGGTGTTTTTCGATCAAGCGACGGAGGACAGACCTGGCAGGCTACTCTGACAGAAGACTGCCGTTCCCTCGCCGTCGATCCATCCAATCCTGATGAAGTGTGGGCGGGGACATCGGAAGGCGATCTCTTGCGAAGCACCGATGGCGGGGTCTATTGGCAACCTTACAACAACTCTTTCTCGATTTCGCCCATACACGAACTCTACAAAGTTCCTGGCACGGATACGATGATCGCCGCCTCTCATGAAGGTATTTTCAAAGTGTTCGGTCCCGGTGTTGTTTCCGTGGAATCACCGTCAACGAAGGGATTATCATGGCTCCTCTTGTATTCAAATTTTCCGAATCCCTTCAACCCGCACACGACGATCATGTTTTCCAATGCTATAGATGCCCATCTTGAGATGGTCATTTACAATTCGCTGGGACAAAAGGTGGCTACCCTATTGGCAGGTTTCGTTCCGCGCGGTTATCACCATGCGACGTGGGATGCATCAGGGATGGGCGCCGGCGTGTATATCTGTCGATTGAAGGGCAAGGGAGTGTCGAGGACTCAAAAACTGCTGCTCATAAAATAGCGTGACGCGGCCCGTTGCCGCCGAGACCTTGCTTTGGCCTTTGTTTACAACGCAAAATCGAGACCGACCGTGATGTTGACGTAATTCGTGGCGTACGAGATTCTGGTCCTATCGCCTTCTATTTCGACATTTTTCCCATCCGATCTGGCGTGATAATAATTCACCGCGATGTCCACACTGGCATGATCCGCCAGCGGATATTGAAATCCGCCGCCAACGCTCATGATCGGTACGGCAAAACTTCCATAGCGTGGATCCACCAGTCCTGGCAAGGTGACGGCTTCGTGAAGAATGCCGCCAGCCAACGAGCCATAGAGCCGGATGCGGCCCATTTCCGACAGCCCGATGCGCAGGTTGGCCAACGTGGGAACAAGGACCACACCCCAGTCTTCAGGCTGCCTTGGGTCGTTCATCTGGTAAACGGACACTTCCGCCCCAATTCGGACATGCGAGGTGATCGCGTAACCAACGAGCAAGCCGGCGCCAAATCCTGGATTTGTATCGCCATATTCATTTGATTTGAGAGATCCCAACGGGAATGGCCGGGCGAGGACAATACGCATGTCGAATGGTCGGGATTGGGCGAAAAGACTGCCCACGCAAACGCAGGTCAGGATCATCAGGATAAGTTGGCGAAACATAATGGATCCTCTATGATGAAATTCTACGTTCTGGAAAACACATTATGAAATGATGAGCACATTCTCCAATGATATTTTTGATAAAGGTTTCACGAGGCCATGGCGGCGATTTGCAACGAGGCGCTTTTGTCCGAAATCAAATCGGGATCGACGTACACGTCCTCGGCGGACTTCTGGCGGGCATACGTTTCCGTCTTTTCGATTAACATTCTGAGTGGGGCGGCGGAGCGCGGCGTGGTGACGAGTTCGATCCGTGTAACGTTGACGGTCTGGTAGCGGGCATCCACGATGCCTTCCAGACAAAACGGTCCGGTCGACAGCGTGTGCAAGGCCGCCTTTTCATACACATCCGGAAATATCACGACATCGTAGACGCCGGTCAGATCTTCGAGGGTCATGAATTTCATAAAGCGGCCTTCCTGTACGATCTGTCCGTCGTCGCCGCGCCGGTCTCTTGTGCGAATGCGCTTGGACGAAACGAGCCATCCGATCATCTTCACTTTTTTCCCCTTATGTTTTGGAAGATCCGCCGACTTCACGATATCCCTGTGGTTGACCTGTCTGGGGAAATATTCCAATGGGTGCTTGCCGACATCATAGCCCAGGAGGGAGGCCTCAATGGCCCGTTTTTCCTCGGCGGACAAATCGTCAATATCCTTGAGAGAGGCCTCAAAGCGTGCGAGGTCCATGTCAAAGAGTCCGCCACTTCGGCGCTTCTTTTTTGAAGCCAGCAGCATATCGAGCAGGTTGACCAAAACCGTGCGCCGTTTGCCTGTAAAATCGAAGCATCCGATTTTGATCAGAAGCGTCAGTTCGTCGGGCGTCAGGGGGACTCGGGCGTGGAAATCCGGCAGGGACGTGAATTCACCATGCGCACGTTCCCGGAGAATCCGGTCGACCGTTTCAACGGACAGCCCTGCGATGAAGCGCAATCCTACGCGGATGGCTTCAGGCCCTTCGGCGCGGTATTCGCGCCCGCTGCGATTGATATCCGGTGGGAGCACGGCAAGACCGAGACGACGGCATTCGGAAACGTAGGCGGCGGGCGAATAGAAACCGCCTTCGTTGGAGAGCACCGCCGCCATATAATGCGCAGGGAAGTGGGCCTTGAGATACGCGCCCTGAATGGACATCAGTGCGTAACTGGCGCTGTGGGCCTTGCAGAAGGAAAAACCGCTGAAACTCTCGATCTGCCGCCACAGCGTGTCGACAGAGGTCCTGTCCTTCAGCCTGCGCTGACAGGTTCTGACAAACTTCCGTCGCAGCTCCATCACGCGTGAGGCACTGATCCGCTTGCCGGCCAAAAACCGGCGCACGGTGTCCGCTTCCTCCAGCGTCAGCCCTCCGACAAAATGAAGCACTTTAATCACATCCTCTTCAAAGATCATGACGCCGAAGGTTTCCGGCAGAACGTCCAGCAAAGCCGGATGCGCGTCACGGCGCCTGGCCGGGTCCAGGAGGCGCTCGATGAACATGTACATCATGCCGGACTCGACACAGCCGGTTCGTACCATGCCGGATACAATATAGACCAATTCAAAAGTGTCCGCTTTGGTGATGCGCAGAGCATTGCGGATGAAGGGGCTCTCGGCATGCACAACGCCGATGGAGCGGCCCGAACGGAGCAGGGCTTTGGTCACGTCGTCCGAAAACAGCTTTTCCCAATTGAAAATGTCCACGCTTTGACCCGATTCGGCTTCTATGTTCCGGACGGCGTCTTCGATGGTACCGAGACCCCGCACCGCGAGTATGTCAATCTTAATGAGACCGATGTCCTCGCCGGAATGCATGTCAAACTGGGTCTTGACAAAGCCATTGGCGCTGCGCTCGAGGGCGCTGAAGTATGTGACGGGCTTTTCCGTGATCACGACGCCGCTGGCATGAATCCCACTGTAATTTGGGAAGCCATCCAGCGCCGAGGCCATCGGGATGACTTTCCGGAAAAGATCGTCGCCGAATCGCAATGCCCGCGCTTCGGGATACCGTTCCGCCAGATCCGGGAGGTTGGCGGCGGAGGTGTGGGGAATTTGCCGCCGGAAGGCGGAAAGTTCGCGCTCGCTGATGCCATGCGCTTTGGCAACTTCCCTCAGCGCGCCGCGCGCGTGATACGTATGAATTGACGCCATCATGGCCACATAGGCATCGCCGTAACGGTCGTAGATGTATTTCAATACCGTGTCGCGGTGCCGCCATGAAAAATCGAGATCGATGTCAGGCGGCGATCCGCGGGCATAATTGAGAAACCGCTCGAAATAGAGATGGTAGCGAATCGGGTCGACTTCGGTGAGCCCCAGGCAGTAACTGACGAGGCTGTTGGCGGCCGAGCCCCGACCGACATGCCACAAACCACGGCCATGAGCCCATGTGACCAGGTCCCAGCAAATGAGAAAATAGTCCGAGAAATCGAGATTGTGAATCACCTCAAGTTCGTATTCGAGACGACGGAACAGTTCCGTTCGCGTCCGGACCGGTTTGTGCGACGGTGTGCCCAGCGCCGTCTCGGACACCAGGGCCAGTCGTTTTCTGGGCGGGTACCGTCGTTCAAGGCCTTCGAGGGCAAGGTGGCGCAGGTAACCGGCCGCCGACTTAAACGGTTTGGGCAGGGGAAAACGGGCGCAATGGTATTGGCCGATCACAAATTCAAATTGGCAGCGGGCCGCAATGAACGCGGTGTTGGCGAGGGCATCCGGCATGAACTCCGCGAGGCGCGTCATGTCGTCCGGAGAACGAAGGTACTGCTGCGGATCGCACAATGGCAGGGTCTCGTCCTGAATGGTCTGCAAGTGTTTGATCGCGGACAGCACGCGGTGGCGTTCAAAATCGCCTGGAACGGTGAAACAAACGTCGTTGGTGAGTACCATCGGGAGGCCGGCGCGTTCACACCATTGCTGAACGGCCCTGTTGCGGCGACGATGGCGGTCAACGGGCACGATTTCTCCATACACATGCGTCGAACGGCCGTGAAGTTCCCTGAGCAGATCTGTGGAGGGCGTCAAAATGAACAGCCCGCGGTTTTCCTCAGCCAGGGATCCGGCGAGATCAAAGGTGGCGTTCAGATAGCGTTCGGTGACGATCTCGTTGAGGCGATGGTAGCCGGTGATATTCCTGCACAACAGGACGGCCTCCCGGCCTTTTCGGTCGTCGACACGACACCCGATAATGGCAAAGAGACCCGCTTCGCGGCAGGCCTGGTAGAATTCGACCGTCCCTGCGACGGTATTGTCATCGGTCAGCGCCAGCGTGTCATAACCGAGTTGTTTGGCCGTGGAAACCAGTTCACGAATCGACGACGCACCGGTCCCATAGGAATAATACGAACGGACATGGAGATGGACGAACTTCATCGGCGGCTTTTCAGAAATTGATTGATGGCGGAGTGTACGGTACGCCACACGCGTATGCAATATGAAAAGGGAACGGTTGAAGATAGGTTCGCCGGGCCGCGAAAGGCGATTCCATTTCCAGGGCGCCGTCATTTACATAGAAACTGGCGAATTCTCCGTGTTGGCGAGATTGTTCTTATGCATGGCGTTCGTTGTGAAAAATCAAACCATTCACCGTTTTGAGCCTTGCTCCGTTGGTCATGGACATATATCTTGTTGTCAAAGCAATGACCCGGCCAAAGTTGCCGCAAGGCGGTGACCGGATCGAAGGCGGGTCGTCAACTTCTACGAATCGAGGATGCATTATGACAGGTTTTCGGTTGTTGTTTCTGGTCATGGCCGGCGCGTCGATGGTGAGCGCGCAGAACAAAGCCAAAGACGAGCAGTGGGGAAAGATTCAGAATGAACTCATGGGCGGCCGCGCGTATACGCTGGTTCTGCTCAAGAGTGGCCCGAACCAGGCCATCGACAGCGCGACCGCGGTTAACACGCAGCGGGATCACCTGATTCATCTTTTTTCGCTAAGGGATGCCGGGAGGCTCTCGGTATTCGGGCCGCTAGCGGACCAGACGGACCTGCGGGGCATTGCCATTTTCAATTCGTCCGACGTCAAAGAAGTCGAATCGTGGCTTCAAGAAGATCCGTGGATCAGATTGGGCGGTCTCGTGTATGAGATTCACCCCTGGTTCAGCCTCCCGGGCCAGTCGTTGCCGAAGTAGCTTTGCTTCTACATGAGTCTCACCTGGGCCCGCACGAAATAAAAGATTGCTACGATGTGCCGGATTTCATACACTAAGCGCCCGCCCCCCCTTGGCGCGTTGCCGAATGGCGGATGACCGGGAGGATCGGAGAAAGCCATGGCTCCGTCGCAACACCTGAAACTTCATTCCGAACTATCAGTATGAAAGTCTGATCACTTCGATTTTTCCAAATTCCTAACATCGTCCGTTCCAATTAATGAAAGGGTCTGCCATGAGAGTGATTTACGGAGTTACATTCTGCGCGATGCTCGTCTGCTTGCCGGGGTTGGACGTGTTGCTTGCTCAAAACACGGAATATGACAACACGATGGGGCTGCAAAGACCGCCGGGCGTCCGGTATATGGAACCCTTGGTGGTGACCACGCCGGATGGATTTGACAATTTCGACATCGGAGTGGATTTTGCGGAGGTTTCGATGGCCTCACACCCCTCCAACCCGTTGTGGTATTTTAACGCGTTCAATTCGACCAGCTCAAGTCTCGGGTCGATTCCACATTATTCCATCAACGGTCTCGACTGGGCCACCGTCAATCCGACGTGGGGCGCCACCATGTGGGGCGATCCGGTCGCGGCGTATGACAGCATCGGCAATCTGTATTTTGAAAACATGTATGGCACGGGCGCGTCCATCCTGGGCTGCAAGGTGGCGCGTTCCACCAACAACGGTCAATCGTGGGTTTCGGTCACGACGGCCATTGCCGGTGTGGACAAGAACTGGATCGCGTGCGATCAGACCAGCGGGCCCTTTGCCAATTATGTGTACACAACGATGACGGCAACCGGCGGCAATTTTGCGCGCAGTACCGATTTCGGCGCAACCTGGCAGACGACCAATACGTTTCCGACGCAGACGCTGCCGGGCATGATGGTGGCGGTCGGTCCGGATGTGTCGGGTTCAAATAACATACCAGGCGGTTGTGTGTATGTCGTGACCAATTCGGGATCGGCCTTTGCCTCCACCTATACGTTTTACCGTTCGACCGACGGCGGGTTGACATTCTCCCAGATGTCGTCGCAAAATTTTTCAAATTATGTCGGCACCAACGTGAGTGGCCGAAATTCCGTGGAGAACATGCGCACACGGCCGTACCCGTTTATTGCGGCGGACAATAGTTATGGGCCCTACCGCGGGCGCCTTTACCTGGTGTATTCTTCCAATTATCCGGCCGGCGACGGATTCAAGCCCGACATCTGGCTGCGGTATTCGACCAACCAGGGCGTCACGTGGTCGGAGGCGATCCGCATCAACGACGATGAAAGCCCGGAAGACAATCATCAATGGATGCCGGCGATCTGGGTGGACAAACAAACGGGGAGATTCTACTGCAAATGGTGGGACACACGGAACTGCGTCGTCAATGACGACAGCACGGACGTCTATGCGTCCTTTTCGGATGACGGAGGCGTGACGTGGGCTCCCAACCAGCGCATCACAAACCGGATGTTCAAGATCAATTGCACGACGTGCGGCGGCGGCGGCACACCCCGATACCAGGGCGACTACGATGCCATCACATCCAACGAATACACCGGTTTGGCCTCGTGGATGGATTTTCGCAACGGCAATTTTGGAAGTTACGTGGCGTATTTTCCCGATTTTGCCATGAAGACGGGGGCGATCACCGGCTCGTTCTACTCGACCGACAGTGCGGTCGTCAAACTGACGGTTCCGGCTGTGAAACTGTACGACCAATCGGTCCGGTTTTCAGCCACGGTATCTCCAGCCGCCAATTTTTCATTCACATTTCCTGACGGTGATTCGTTGACGGCCTACCCGGATTCCCTGGATATGAGGATCTCGGCGTATGGCGTGGCGGGAGGCAACTACACGGTGACGGTTATTGGCAAGGGCCCCAACGGCACGCCCGTGCACCGCCGGACGATACCCATTACCGTGACTCCCATCACGATCACGGGAACCAACAACTACAGCGTGGGTCAGTTTTTGAGTCTGCCCAGTCGTTATCTGGCCGACAGCACGTATGCCATACGCGCGCGGGTCTTCAACCTCGGGACGGCAGCCCAGACCGATGTGCCGGTCCGGTTTTTTGTGAACGGTTCGCAGGTGGGGAATGACACTCTTCTTTCGCTCGCGAGTTCGGCGTACGCCAACGTGGCCTTCGATTGGACCCCGGCAACGGCAGGGGATTTTGCGCTGGAAATCCAGTCGTTTCTGGCCAACGATACCGTGCCCGGCAACGACAGCGTACGGACGACGGTGCACGTGGCGGACTCGGAAGTGCAGTTGCTTGGTTTCATCAGCCCGCCAACCAACGGCATCGTGGGCGTACCGATCCCGGTGAGCGCGCGCGTCAAGAACAACGGCAATCCTCAGGTTCATGTTCCGGTCCTCCTGTTTGACAACGGCGTGCAGGTCGGGGTGGATTCGGTTGATCTTACACTGGATGGTCAGGATACGGCGCGATTTGTCTGGACACCGACGGCCGGCGGCGCGCGCATACTGAAGGCACAGTCGTTTGCTCCCGGCGATACGACCTTTGGTAACGACAGCGTAAGAACGACAGTCAATATCATCGACGGAGACGTTGCGGTCACCGGATTTGTGGGTCTTGTGGACACCATCACGATCGGCCAGCCGCGCGTGATTAAGGCGCGCATCGCCAACAACGGTAAACCCCAACCCGGCGTGATCGTCCGGCTTTTTGAGAACAGCGTGGAAGTGGATGTCGACACGGTGGCGCTCGTTCTGGGAGGGCTTGATACGGCGATGTTCGATTGGACGCCATCGACCAGCGGCCAACGATCGCTCAAAGCCAAAACCTATCTGCCCGATGACATGAATCCCGCCAACGACAGCGCGATGGCCTCCATGATGGTCTATCCCGAAGGCCTGATCACCTACACGTATTCAAGCGGGTCGGTTAATCTGGCCATTCCCGACAACAATGCCACCGGTGTGACATCGACCATCGACGTGCCGGACAGCATCGAAGTGTATGACGTCAACGTGCGGATAGATACGGTGATGCATCCGTTTGACGGCAATCTTTCGTTCACTCTTTTGGCCCGCAGCGGTTCGGTCAATCTTGATCTGAGCAGCGGCAATGGCGGCAGCGGCGACAATTTCATCGGGACGATTTTTGATGATGAGGCCACTGTTGCCATCACCGGAGGCGCGCCACCGTATACCGGCAAATTCCGTCCCGAACAGTCCAACCCCGGCCTCAAACAATACCGGATCACCGAAGGGTTCGGCAGTTGGTCCTTGAAAGTCGCGGACAACGTTTCCTCCAATACGGGTACACTGAACCGTTGGTCCATCATCCTGACCGGCCTGCTTCACAATCCGCCAATTGGCATTAGCGATGTGAACGGCGTGCCAAGACAATTCGCCCTTTCACAAAATTATCCGAATCCGTTCAATCCGGTCACGACGATCGCCTATTCAGTGGCCAACCGAACCGAAGTGTCCCTGACGGTTTATAACATTCTCGGGCAGGAAGTGCGGACTTTGGTGGATCAGGAAATGAAAGACGCGGGTTATTACCGAATCGGATGGGATGGGAAGAACGATGCCGGCGTCCAGGTCTCCAGCGGGATTTACCTGTACCGCATGCAGGCGGGCTCTTTCATCAAAACCAGGAAGATGTTGCTTGTAAAATAATTGTCTGCGTTTCTTCGGAACGAGGGGGATTGGATTCCAATCCCCCTTTTTTTATCGGCCGGGAGAGGGCCTGCCCCGATCGCGTGCCCAGATCACACCCATCCCCTGAGTTTGCACGCCTCCGCCACGCGGGCGACGCCGACGACCATGGCGGCGAGTCTCGGATGAACCTTGTTCTCGCGAATGGATTCCTGCACGGTATGGTACGCTTTCGTGAGTTTGGCATCGAGGCGCTGGTGCACGGTATTCTCATCCCAGAAAAAGGAATAGCTGTCCTGCACCATTTCGAAATACGAAACGGTGACGCCGCCCGCGCTGGCGAGAATGTCGGGGATGACGTGAACGCCTTTTTGATGCAGGATGATATCCGCGCGCGGCGTGGTCGGGCCGTTGGCCAGTTCGCAGACGATTTTCGCCTTGATGCGGGGTGCGTTGTCCTCGGTGATGCAGTTTTCCAAAGCCGCCGGGTAGAGTATGGCGACGTCCAGTTCCAGCAGATCTTCGTGCGGCATGGGTGAGGAGCCCGGGAATCCGACGACCGATCCCGTCTTGAGTTTGTGAGAGACGAGTTCCCTGGTATTGAATCCGTGCGCATTGTAAATGGCGCCACGGGAATCGCTCACGGCGACGAGCGTGCCTCCGCCGAGAATTTCCTGGTGCAGCAACGCCGCGCGTTGGCCGGCGTTGCCGAAGCCCTGTATGGCGAAAGCCTTCGACGGATCGACACGCTGGAGTCGGCAGGCTTCGCGTACGGTGGTCACGCCACCACGGGCGGTGGCGTCGCGACGTCCTTCGGTGCCGCCGATTTGAAGAGGCTTGTCGGTGAGTACGCCGGGATGATGCCGGTGCGTGATCGTCTCGTATTCATCCATCATCCATGCCATCGTCTGCGGATTGGTGTAGACGTCCGGCGCGGGCACATCCTTGTCAATGCCGATTTCATGAGCGACGGCGCGCACATACGCGCGCGACAGATTTTCGAGTTCGCGGACGGACATGGATTTCGGATCGCAACGTACGCCGCCTTTGGCGCCGCCCAGCGGCAGATCGACCACTGCGGTTTTCCAGGTCATCCAGGAGGCTAGCGCGCGAATGGTGTCCACGGTTTCGTTGGGATGGAACCGGATGCCGCCTTTCGCCGGGCCGCGCGCGTAATTGTGCTGAATGCGGTACGCGTGGAATAATCTGATCCTTCCATCGTCCATCCGCACGGGCAGGGTGACGCTGTATTCGCGTTGCGGCCAGATCAGCAGCTCGTAGGTGGCGGCGTCAAGATTGAGAAGGCGGGCGGCTTCGCGCACCTGTTGCTGGGTGACCTCAAACGAGTTGTAGGATTCCATCAGCGTTTTTCCTTCGAAGGTATCGGTTCGTCTTTGGGTTCTTCTTCCGCCGGGTCCAGGTTGATCCGGTACCAGCAGCTTTTGCACATCAGCGCGCGGTCCACGTTGAGCAGGACCTGTTCCCAGGGGCTCAGCGGGCGGCCGCAGTGCGGGCACGTCTCATGGGTTGTTTTTTTTGTCGGGTCCAAATCGTTTCACTCCGGTTTCAATATCACACCCGTGTTCTTATGGCCGTTCATCTTTATCGTCAGCGGTTTCCCGAAACGGAGCAGCCGCGTGGTTGATTTTTCGTCCATGGCCGGCTGGCTGAGCAGCCAGTCCCAGTCCACGAAACCGTCGCTGCTTTGCTGGTTCACCGAGAAGTAACCGACCATGAACGACGTCAGGTTCTGGAAAAAATGGGAACCCTGGGACGGCGTGACAGCCATGTCCTTGAAGCTGGTTTCAACAATCGCTTTGGCGCCGGCGATCTGGTCCCACGTCACCGGAATGCCGAGCCACGGATCGAGGGAACCCCAACGTCCGACGCCAACCAGGATGTATGGCCGGTGTTCGGAAATCAACTGGGCGTTGTACAGGCTGATCTCGCGGGCGACATGAAGACTTTGCGAGCGGTCATACGTGTGGTAGTTCACCATCACCACATCGTAAACGTTGTCGATCACGCCATTGCCGAGCACTTTCTGACTTTGACACACAATACTGGCCGGGTTGATATCGCCGATGTTCAGTTCTTCCACTTCGCGGTTCAGAACAAGCGGCCGCATCTGGAGCAGTCCGAATTCCTTCAGCCGGCCGTCGGGTACAGAGAGGTTGACCGCAAATTCGATCTCCACCGGCGTGCCCATGCCCCATTGGCCCATGTCGAGGAGGAGTTCGAGAATGTTCGCGAGCGGAAAGATTTTGTTGTTGAGGATGGGCGCAAAGGTGACGACGCGCGTGCCGACGCGTGAAATGCCATCGTAGAGCACATGGTTGTCGGCGCTGTAGGTGGAGCCCATGGACGCGAGGGTCCCGTCGTCTTCGGCGGTCTTGAGATCGAAGGATTCGATCTTCATGTCGTGCGTCTCAAATGTCGAAACGGCGTGTTCGTCCAGCCGCAGGGCATAGAATTGCCGCTGGCTGTTTTCGAGCATGTCGTCGATCGAAAACTGGATCACGTCGGTCGGATAGCGCGGGCAAAAGCGGATCGTATTGCCGCCGTCCACTACGGTTTTGCCGAGCCCGAGGGCGACGGACACGATGCCGTCGGCGGATTTCTGCGGAGCGATGGGATAAAAATTATGGGACTTCGCAACGCCCGAGAAGTCCGGATAAAACCGGTTGCCATGATTGGCGCCGACGATCTTCTGGATGATGACCGCCATTTTTTCCTCTTCGAGACGGTAGGATGTCACGCGAATATAGGCCTTGGCGCTCTGATAAAACGTCGAGGCGTACACCCGTTTGATGCTCTCGATCAGATCGTTGAGGCGCACGAGTTTGTTGTGGTGATTGTTGGGAATCATGTAGGTTTCATACACGCCGGCAAACGGATGGTATTGGGAATCCTCCAGGAGACTCGACGAACGGACGGCGAGCGGGGAGTGGATCGTATCCAGGAACCCGGCCAATTCGGCCAGAATGCCTTCCGGAAATTTTTCGGCTTCGATGAAACGCCGGGTGATTTCGACATCGTCCGTGGCGTTCAGCGCAAAATGTCGGAGGTTATTTTCGTCGAGGAACTGGTCGAACACGTCCGTGCCGAGCACGACCGCCGAGGGCACATAGATCAGGATGTCGGTGTAGCGGTGGCTCACGTTGTAGTTGTTGATCAGGGTGTTCACAAAACCGAGCCCGCGCGCCTTTCCGCCGAGCGAGCCGCCGCCGATGCGTGCGAAACTGTTGTCCGAATCGAAGGCGTCTTTGCGGAAGTCCGTAATGAGGCCCCGCTGGCGGGTCATGACGTATTCATTGATCGACCGGATGAGGTCCAGCCGAAGATCGTGAATGGAAGGAAAATCGGCCACTTTGCGGGGACGGAGCTGGTGGGCGAGCCAGAATTCGGTTCGCGCTTTGAGCCAGTTGGAGAAATGATTTCTTTCCGCGTGGTACCGGATGCTGTCATCCGGCACAATCTTGAGTTGCTCGGCCAGGGACTTCAGATCGGCCGCGCGTCCGACTTCGACGCCTTCCTGTGTCCGGAAAACGAAATCGCCAAAACTGAAATACTGAACCATGAACTGGCGGAGGTCGTTCAGGAGCGTGGGGGATTCCTTGAGAATGAACGACACGCCAATGCGGCGGGCCTCGTCTTCGTTTTCCGGCAGGTTGGATTGCAGGAGGATCGGAATATCGGAATGAGCGTTCTTGATTTCGGCGGCCAGTTCCAATCCCGCGCGGGCATTGGGCGCCCCGTCCTTTGGAAAGTCCACGTCCGAAATGATGCCCAGGATGAATTCCTCATACTTCTCGTAATACGCCCAGGCCTGCTCATAGGTGGAACACAGCAGTATCTTCGGGCGGGCGCGCATGCGGAGGAATTTATGGGACAGGTTGATCCCTTCGGAGATGAGCCGCTGGGACTGTTTCAGCATTTCGGTGTAGATCAGCGGCAGCAGGGACGAATAGTACCGGATGTTATCCTCGACGACAATGATGACCTGCACGCCGGAAATGCTGGTGTCGTTGGCGACGTTGATTTTGTCTTCGAGACACTTCACCATCGCGATAATGATGCGAAAATCGCCCTGCCAAACAAAGATGTTTTCGAACATGGTCACGTCCTCGTGCAGGACAAGGTGCTGCAATTCCCGGTTGTCGAAGGAAAGCAGCACGACCGGAATGTCCAGGCCGGATTCCCTCACCAGTTTGCAGAACGTGACGGCATTCATGTCCTCGATGTGCAGGGTCGTGATGATGAGGTCGAAACGATGTTCTTTGCGGGCGAGGGCGACGGCTTCGTAGCCGCTGGACACGCGCGTCAGTTCGGGCGAGTGGCTGAGGTTCAGGCCCTGGTATTCGTTTCGGATGAGTTCGTAGAGGCGGCCGTCTTCCTCGAAAAGGTACAGATCGTAAAGACTGGACACGATGAGAATGTCCCGGATCCGGATGCGCATGAGATTCTGGAAACCCTGGAACCGCGTGCCGTACCCATGTTCGATCCAGACCGATTCTATTTGTTCAGGCGCTATGGTCATACATCAGCTTGTGAAGTACGGTAACACAAGAGGGGCACGCCCTTCATCCTCGCAGGAGCGGTGCAAAGCGTGCCCGCATGGTTGATCTCACACTCAGGTGATTTTCCATTTTGGTGCGAGACCAAACCCACATTCCGCATCCAACAAATGGAAGACGGAACGGGTTTTTCACTTCCGTTCAGACGATACCCTGGTCGATCATGGCGTCGGCCACTTTCAAAAAGCCGCCGATATTGGCGCCGTTGACGTAATTGCCGGGCGTGCCGAAACGAGTGGCCATGTCCACGCACGTCTGGTGAATGCTTTTCATGATCAATCGGAGGCGGTCGTCGACCTCCTGTTTGGTCCACGGCAAACGCATGCTGTTCTGCGTCATTTCCAGGCCGGAGACAGACACGCCGCCCGCATTGGCCGCTTTGCCCGGCCCGTAGAGCACTTTGGCGTCGAGGAATACCTTCACGCCGTCGATCGTGGTGGGCATGTTGGCGCCTTCGGAAATCGCGTAGACGCCGTTCTTGACGAGGTTCTGGGCGTCCTTGCCGTTGATTTCGTTTTGCGTGGCGCTCGGGAATGCGCACTGCGCTTTGTGGTTCCACAGGGGATTGTGATCCGCGGACGCATCGATCGTCGTATAGACCGCGCTCTTGTACTTTTCAGTGTATTCCTGAATTCTCCCGCGGCGCACGTTCTTCAGGTCCATCACGTACGCGAGTTTCTCCGCGTCGATGCCTTTTTCGTCGTAGATGTAGCCGTTGGAATCGGAGAGTGTAACGGCCTTGCCGCCCAGCTGGTTGATTTTCTCAACCGTGTATTGGGCCACGTTGCCGCTGCCGGACACGAGGCAGATCTTGCCTTCGAGCGTTTGTCCGCGCGTGCCGAGCATTTCTGCGGCGAAATACACGGCGCCATAACCGGTCGCCTCGGGCCGGATCAATGAGCCGCCCCAGTTGAGACCTTTGCCGGTCAGCACGCCCGTGAATTCATTTCTCAGTTTCTTGTACTGTCCGAACATGTATCCGATTTCACGTCCGCCGACGCCGATGTCCCCGGCGGGCACGTCGGTGTTGGGTCCGATGTGGCGGAAGAGCTCACTCATGAAAGCCTGGCAGAAACGCATCACTTTGAGATCGCTCTTGCCTTTCGGATCAAAGTCCGATCCGCCTTTGCCTCCGCCCATGGGCAGCGTGGTGAGGCTGTTCTTGAAAACCTGCTCGAAAGCCAGGAATTTCAGAATGCCCAGCGTGACCGACGGGTGAAAACGCAGCCCGCCCTTGTACGGCCCGATTGCGCTGTTCATTTCGATGCGGTAGCCCTTGTTGATGTGAACGACGCCCTGTTCGTCGATCCATGGCACACGAAACATGATGACGCGTTCGGGTTCAATGATACGTTCGAGTACTTTGGCGGAGCGATATTCCGGGTGCTTGTCAAGGACCAGGGAAAGCGATTCCGCGACTTCTTCAACGGCCTGGTGAAACTCCGGCTCGGCGGGGTTCTTGGCCTTGACCTCGGCCAAGAGGTCCTTCACATACTGCGACATAGTCAGCCTCCTTTGTCGGTTGAGATTCAGTCAGTTCAAGGAACATGGACCGGCAACGAATGGTTGCCGGTGGTTGTGTGCGCGGAATACGACGCGCCGATGGGCCGCTCGTCCTGCACGAAACGAACGAATCCACCAACACATGAGTTCACATGAAAAGATACCGGAAAGCACAAAGGCCGCCTGGCTGATGTGCAGGGCGCTGGATGCCGTATGAATCTCGGGAAGATCCATTGGGAGCCCGGTTAGA
>CAZJBS010000033.1:20129-25315 GCA_964544475.1 uncultured Bacteroidota bacterium
CAGGGCGCTGGATGCCGTATGAATCTCGGGAAGATCCATTGGGAGCCCGGTTAGAGTGATCCAACTTAGGAATCCATAAAAAGATATTTTTATTATTATCTAAATGCAATATCTATATGCAATATCTATTGTTTGTTCACATTGATTGCTCAGAATCGCCTTGTCACCTCATGCCGACGGCACAGGTTCCTGACGGCGTTCGAAACACCGTCCCGGGCATGCCGGTGTCGCGGCGGCCGCGGCTGTGATTCCCTCGTGGAAGGCTCGAAGCTATTCGGGTTTTAGAATGATGCCCTTGTTCTGATGACCGTTGATCTTGACGAGCACAGGTTTGTCGAAATGGAGGTGCTTTGTGTACTGCAATTCTTCGACAGCGGGTTGCCGGGCCAGCCAGTCCCAATCGATGAATCCCTGATGGATGAAGGAATTGACGGTGAAGTAACCCACACGAAACGACGTGATATTCTGGAAAAAGTGGGAACCCTGGGACGGGGTCACTTCGAAATCCTTGAACCCGGATTCCACGATCGCGCCGGCGCCGGAAATTTGATCCCAGGCGACAGGAATACCCAGCCACTGGTCGAGCGAACCCCAGCGGCCGACGCCGATGAGCACGTAAGGGCGTTTGAGTTCGAGCATTTTCGAATTGAGCTTTCCGACTTCGATGGCGGTTTCCTTGCTTTTGGCCCGGTCGAACCGGTTGATGTCGATGAAGACGACGTCATGAATATCCTCGATGACGCCATTGCCGAGCGCCTGTTCGCTGTAGCACAATAGGCGGCTGGTGTCGGTCACGGCCACATTCAGTTCTTCGGATTCGCGGCTCAGCACAAGCGGGCGCATCTGCAGGACGCAGAATTCCTTTGGCGCGCCGGCGGGCTGATTCATGTTGACCGCAAATTCGATCTCCACGGGCGTTCCGACGCCCCAACTGCCGAGTTCGAGCAATAGGTCGAGAATTTCAGGGAGGGGAAAAATCTTGTGTTTCAGAATGGGCGCAAACGTCACGACCCGCGTGCCGCTGCGCGAAATCCCGTCGTACACCGTTTCGTTTTCGGCTGAATACGTCGAACCGGCCCAATGCAACGAGCCGTCCTTTTCCGATTCGGTCAGGTCAAACTTTTGGACGAGCAGATCGTGCGTTTCGATGATATCCTGCTCGAGATGATAGTTCATGTTGAGCGCAAAAAAATCCTGTTGAGCGTTTTTGATCGTGTCGGTCGTCGAAAAAAACTGCATCAGATGGCGGGGATACTTCGGGCAGAACCGCACCGTGTTGCCGCCTTCGACCACGGTTTTGCCGAGGCCCAGGGCCAGCGACACAATGCCGTCCGAGGCCTTTTGCGGCGGCACGGGATAAAAATTGTACGACTTGGCCACGCCGGCAAAATCGGGATAGAAGCGTCCGTTGCGATGGGAGCCCACCATGCGCTGCACGATGACGGCCATTTTTTCCTCTTCCAGACGGTACGACGTGGCTTTCATGTAGTCCCTGGGCCCCTGGTAAAACGTGGAAGCGTAAACGCGTTTGATGCTGTCCAGCAATTCCTTGAGCCGCACCTGCCGGTTGGGATTGTTATTGGGGATCATGTACGTCTGATAGACGCCGGCGAAAGGCTGGTATTGCGAATCCTCCAGGAGACTCGAGGACCGGACGGCGAGCGGCTCCTGGATGAGTTCCAGAAAATCGGAAAGTTTCGTAATGATGTCCTTCGGGAATTTGTCGGCTTCCACAAACCGCTTGGTCAGTTCCTCGTCGCTTGTGGGTTGCATGGCGAGGTTTTCGAGATGGTTCTCTTCCATAAACTGGTCGAACACATCCGTGCCGATGACGATGGCGGACGGCACCGAAATCTGTACCCCTTCGAAGCGGTCACGGACATTGTAATTGTTGATCAGGATGTTGACAAAACCCAGACCGCGCGCCTTGCCGCCGAGCGAGCCGCCCCCGATGCGGGCAAAACTGTTGTGCGAATCGAAATTGTCCCTCGAGAAATCGGTGATGATGCCGCGTTTGATCAGGTCCTGGTAGAGCCGAAGTGAACGTATGAGTTCCAGACGAAGGTCGTTGATCGAAGAAAAATCGGAGACTTTCCGCGGCTTGATTTTACTGGCCAGCCAGAATTCCGTACGGGCTTTGAGCCAGTTGGAAAAATGATTGCTCTTGCCGTGGTATTCGATACTCTCATCGGGCACTTTCTCGAGTTCCTCCGCGAGGCTTCGCAGGTTGGCAGCGCGACCGACTTCCGTGCCGTCCGGCATTTTGAAAATGAAATCGCCGAAGCCGAAGTGGTTGACCATGAATTTATGCAATTCGTGGAGAAGGCGGGGAGAACCCTTCTGGAGAAACGACGCGCCGAGTTCATGCGCTCTCACGGCCCATTCGGTATTGCTCGACTGGAGCAGGATGGGGATGTCGGGCTGGCGTAGCCGGACGTTCTTGACGAACGTGATGCCGGCTTCGGGATCCTTGACGCCGTTGCGCATGAAATTGATATCGGAAATAATGCCCAGAATGTATTCCTCGTATTTTTCGAAATAACTCCACGCTTCTTCGTATGTCGTGCAAAGTATGATTTTCGGCCTGGCGCGCATGCGCAGGAACTTGTGGGATAAATTCACGCCCTCGGAAATGAGGTGCTGCGATTGTTTCAGAATTTCCTTGTAGATCAGCGGGAGGTAGGACGAATAGAATTTGACATTATCTTCCACCAGGATGATGGACTGCACCCCGACAAGGCGCGTGTCGTTTTCGACATTGAGCCGGTCTTCAATGTATTTGATGATCCCGATCAACAGACGAAAATCACCCTGCCAGATGAAGATTTTGTCGAAAACGGTGGCGTCGTACCTGGAGACGAGTTCTTTTCGTTCGCGGTTGTCGTAGGCCAGCAGAATAATTGGAACGCGGATGCCGGATTGGCGGACTTTGTTGGCAAAATCCACCACGTGCATGTCTTCGATATGCAGGGACGTGATGATCAGGTCGTACCGGTTGTCTTCCTGCAGGACGGACAGGGCCTCGTCGCCGCTGGCCACGTGGGTGATGTCGGGCGCGTGACTCAGGTGGAGTCCCTGGTATTCCTTCTGGATCAGTTCATACAGCCGGCCGTCCTCTTCGAAAAGGTAGGAGTCGTACAGGCTGGAGACGAGCAGGATGTCCCGTATCCGGAAGCGCATGAGCTTTTGAAAATTCTGGATGCGGGTGCTGTAGCCTTCGCCGAGCCAGAAATTGTCAAAGTGCTTGAGGTCCGTTTTTTCGTTCTTGTACATCGGAATGGCGGAAAAGAAATGGGTTGTCTGCCAACGTACAGCTTTTGTTTCTGTACTTCAATAATTTGTTTGAGCCAACAAATTATCCGGCAGGCAACCCATCCGATTGGGTTCGGCGTTATGTCACGCCGCGGACGTCCGGGTCAGACCAAACCCTGATCCAGCATGGCGTCGGCGACTTTCAGGAAACCGGCGATGTTGGCGCCATTGACGTAATTGCCCGGCGTGCCGAATTTGTCGGCGGTTTCCAGGCAGGTCTGGTGAATTTTCTGCATGATCTGGTGCAGGCGCTGGTCGACTTCCGTGGCCGGCCATGGCAGGCGCATGCTGTTTTGCGACATCTCCAGGCCGGAGGTTGCGACGCCGCCTGCGTTGGACGCCTTGCCCGGCGCATACAGGATGCCCTTTTGCGTGAAGAGCTTGTAGGCTTCGATGGTCGTCGGCATGTTGGCGCCTTCGCAGACGCAGAAACAGCCGTTCTGGATCAGTTGTTTTGCATCGTTTTCATCGAGTTCATTTTGCGTTGCGCAGGGCATGGCCACATCAACTTTGACGGACCAGGGACGTTGGCCGGCATGGAATTCGACTTTGAATTTGTCGGCGTAGTCTTTGACGCGGTCGTTGGCGCTGGCGCGCATCTGCAGCATGTAGGTGATTTTCTCGCCCTTGATGCCGTCTTTGTCGTAGATGAAACCGTCGGGACCCGACAGTGTGACGACTTTGCCGCCCAGTTCCGTCACCTTGATGGCGGCTCCCCAGGCGACGTTGCCGAAGCCGGAGATCGCGACGATCTTGCCGTCAAACGACTGGCCTTTGGTCTTGAGCATTTCATCGGCGAAATACGTGGCGCCATAGCCGGTCGCCTCGGGACGGATCAATGAGCCGCCCCAATTCAGGCCTTTGCCGGTCAGCACGCCGGAAAATTCACGCGTCAGACGCTTGTATTGCCCGAAAAGGAATCCGATTTCGCGGCCGCCCACGCCAATGTCGCCGGCCGGGACATCCGTGTCCGCTCCGACGTGCCGGTACAATTCGGTCATGAAACTCTGGCAGAATCGCATCACTTCGCTGTCGCTCTTGCCTTTGGGATCGAAATCCGATCCGCCCTTGCCGCCGCCCATGGGCAGGGTCGTGAGGCTGTTTTTGAAAACCTGTTCGAAGGCGAGGAACTTGAGAATGCCCAGATTGACGGAAGGGTGGAACCGCAGGCCGCCTTTATACGGCCCGATGGCGCTATTCATCTGTATCCGGAATCCACGATTGACCTGGACTTCGCCCTGGTCGTCCATCCACGGCACGCGAAACATCACGACGCGTTCCGGTTCGACCATACGCTCGAGGATTTTGGCCGAGCGATACTCGGGATGTCTTTCAAGGACGAGTTCGAGTGATTCAACCACTTCTTGCACAGCTTGATGAAATTCCGGCTCCGAAGGATTCTTGGCCTTTACCTGACCAATCAGGTTCTTCACATATTCAGACATAAAAGCCTCTTAAGTTTTTTATTAGTAAGACTCGTATCTTCAAACAGTTACAAGTGTAACCTGTTGCGTCAACGTGGCCTGAAGATAGACAATTGGGAGTTAAGAGTAAATGATATTTATCATTGGGTGTGGAGGATTGGGTTGTTCCGGCATCTACGTGAGCGTGTTCCGCGAAGCGGCACATGGCACACAGTCTGGGTGGTTATGGGTTTTTGTGGACTTGAATTGTATCAGATTCCAGTATGAAATCCGGCAGCTATGTGAGTATGTTCCGCGAAGCGGCGCACGGCACACAGTCTGGGTGGTCATGGGTTTTTGCGGACTTGAAATTGTATCAGTTTCCAGTATAAAATCCGGCATCTACGTGAGCGTGATCCGCGAAGCGGCGCACGGCACACAGTCTGGGTGGTCATGGGTTTTTGCGGACTT
>CAZJBS010000033.1:25415-32093 GCA_964544475.1 uncultured Bacteroidota bacterium
GAAATTGTATCAGTTTCCAGTATAAAATCCGGCAGCTATATGAGTATGTTCCGCGAAGCGGCGCTTCGCGGAACATGGCACGCGGCACACGGAGGATGATTGAATGAAGACTTACTATCGTCGAAGATTACCTCATTATCAACCCGCCCATGGCACTTTCTTTGTGACGTTTCGTCTGGAGGGTTCACTGCCTGCCAAGGCTATTGCGAAACTGAAACAAGATCGCGCAGCTTTTGAACAGACTTTGTCCGGAAAGTATGGACCGAATGAAGTGAAGGAAAAACTTCGCCAGAGCCGCGCGTTGTATTTTGGCAAATTCGATGCGCTGCTGGACGGTACGGTGAAGGGGAACCGCTGGCTGGCCGATGCGCGCGTGGCGGATCTCGTGGCCGAAGCTCTGCGATACCGGGACAACAAGGAATATACACTTCTGGCCTATTGTATCATGCCCAATCACGTCCACATGCTGATATCGGATGTGGTCATGCAAACGGCGGGTGACTATCAGGCCCGAGGCTCAACAGGTATCAAAAGACAACATCTCTCTTCGATCTCAGATGAACCGGGCACGATGCGTGAAGGAGCCGCACTCTATAGCGTCTTGCAGAGGCTGAAGTCCTTCACCGCGGTAAAAGCAAACAAACTCATCGGGCGCTCCGGCGCCTTCTGGCTGCATGAAAGTTACGACCACGTCATTCGGGACGATTTGGAATTGGGACGTGTCGTTCGATACATTGCAAACAACCCCGTCAAAGCAGGCTTGGTGAGCGCCTGGAATTCCTGGCCATGGACGTATCTGAAGGACGCGCAGGTTCTCCGGCCGGGTTCACAAGTGCGGTGACATCCAAAAAAAAAGCCGGGCAATCACCCGGCTTTCCTGATAAATTCTCCTGAGCGAGCTATTCCTCAATCTCCATCGTAGTCAGATAGACCTTCTTCATCACGACATTCTCGATCGGCCGGGCATTCGGACCGACGGCCACGTCGGCGATCTTGTCCATCACGTCCAGCCCGGAGACGACTTCCCCATACACCGTGTATTCGCCGTCCAGGTGCGGGGTGCCACCGACAGTGGTGTATGTTTCGATCTGTTCTTCCGTAAAGAAAAACCCGGGTTTGCCCATCTGGCGCATCTGGTTCTCGATGTTGCGGAGCTGGGCCAACGGGGTGACGCCGTTTTGTACAATGTAAAACTGGCTGCCACTGGAGGCTTTCTTGGGATTGACCTGGTCACCCTGACGGGCCGCCGCCAGTGCGCCGCGTTTGTGAATGCGTTTGATTTCCTGCGGAATGGTGTAGCCGGGACCGCCGATGCCGTCATTGGTCGGATCGTTGTCCTTGGAATTGGGATCGCCGCCCTGGATCATGAAATTCTTGATCACGCGGTGGAAAGTTGTGCCATCGTAAAAACCCTCTTTCGCCAGCTTCTTGAAATTGGCGGCGTGAGCGGGCGCATCGTCATCATAGAACTTGATCGTAATATGGCCCATGTCGGTCTCGATCACGGCAACGTCTTTCATGACTTTTTTCTTGGGTACCATGACTTTGGCGGTCTCTTTCTTGGTTTCGTTTTTGGTTTCCTGCGAACAGGCGGTGACGGTGATCGTGGCCGTCAAGAGAACGGCCGCCAGGCCCGAGAGATTGGACTTGAACAAGGATGCCTCCTTTGCTAAGTTGGAATTGGTTTCTGAAATCCGCCCAATATAGACGTCCCCATGCTGAAATACAAAATATTTTCATGGTTCCTCGCCGTGGTCTGGTGCCTGCCGGCGGCCCGGGGACAGGGCCCTGTACAGCTCGAATTGACGGCCGTCTTCAACGAATCACCTTCCGAACTTTCCTTGTTGAAGAAACCCGAATCCTTCGCCATCAGTCTCACCGGCGATCTCTACATTGCCGACACGGGCCACAACCGCCTCGTCAAACTCAACGCCAAAGGCGACTACGTCACGCACGTCGGCGGATTCGGATGGAAGTCCGGCCAATTCGACATGCCGGTCGACGTCGCCTGCCCGGACGCGCTCAATGTCTACGTCGCCGATCGCAACAACCAGCGCATCCAACGTTACGATAAAAACCTGGAATACATTTCGTCGCTCGGCAGTTCCAGGGAAACGGCCTTGTCCAGCGACCAGAACAAAAAGGCCTTCGATCTGGGTTACCCGGCCGGCGTGGCGGTGTCATCCCAGGGCGATCTCTTCTGCACCGACGGCGAACGCAACGTCATTCGCAAAATCAACCGGTTTGGATCCGTCGAATCCACTTTCGGAGGATTTTCGGAAGGCCGGGGCAAACTGATCCATCCGACGCGCGTCAAAGTGACCCGCCGGTTTGTCTATGTGGTGGATGAATCCCGCATTGTGGTCTATGATTATTATGGCAATTTCATTTCCGAAGTGGGCTCGGGCATTCTGCAATCCGCGGCCGACGTGGCGGTGGACGACCAGGAACGGCTGTACGTGGCGGACACGGGCCGCCGCACGATCGTCGTATTCAACCGGGAAGGCGGCGTGATACCGGTCGTGGCGGGGTACGAATGGACCGAACCACGCGCCGTGGGAATTCATCGCGGCTCGCTGTACGTGCTGGACGCCGGGCGCGGGACCGTCGCGGTTTTCAATCTTGTCGAAAGTGCGGAGTAAATGCGGTTTCGACGATGGTGGGTATTCGCCATGGCCCTTTGGCCGGGCCTGCTCTACAGCCAGACGGACACGCCACCGGATGTCGTGATCGTGACACCGGACTCCGGTGCGTTCGAATTCCTGAAAAATCCCAAAGCAACCAGCCTGATGCACCGGTCTCATGAATTCATGGGCGCCGGCATGGATACCGTGTATCGCCTTCCGGACGAACTTGTTATTCCCGGCAGTGAACAGGTTTTCATTGGCGCCGCGCGTCTGCAGAGAGATCGTGATTACACGATCCGGTACCGGTTCGGCGAAATCCGGTTTCGTTACCAGATCGGTCCTGACGTCACCGTGCGTGTGGTCTACCTGGTTCTGCCGTTCCAATTGAAGCCGGAATACTTTCACCGCCAGATGATCACCACGGTCGCGTATGACGACACCTTGAAACAGGCTGTGCGCAAGGAGGTCGTCGTCAAACGTTACGGCTCGGCCGGTCTTTTCGAATCTTCCGATATTGCCGGAAGCGGGAGCATCTCCCGGGGATTCACGATCGGTTCCAACCAGGATTTCACGCTCAATAGCGGCCTGAATATCCAGCTGGCCGGCCACATCACCGACGACGTGACGCTCGAGGCGTCGCTCACCGACGAGAACACGCCCATTCAGCCGGAAGGCAACACGGAAAACCTCCAGGAAATCGACAAAGTCTTCATCGAGATCAAGAAAGCCGACGAGTATGTGGCGACGTTCGGGGATTTTAATGTCAGTGTGACCGGGACGGAATTCGGCAACTACGATCGCAAACTGCAGGGTGTGCGCGGCGCCATTCATAAGGACCGCGTGTCGCTCGATGTCGCGCTGGCCTCGACCAAAGGCAAGTACGCCTCCAACACGGTTACGATTCAGGAAGGCGTGCAGGGGCCGTACGAATTGACCGGCGAAAGCGGGGAGAGCAATATCCTTGTTGTAGCCGGCACGGAAAAGGTGTGGCTCAACGGCGTCCGGTTGACGCGCGGCGAGGACAACGACTACGTCATCGACTACGGAGCCGGGCAGCTGACCTTTACGCGCAAACGCCTGATCACGTCCGAATCGCGCGTGGTCGTGGATTTCGAATACACCGACGACGTTTTCCGCCGCAACAGTCTTTCCACTGCCCTGCGGACGAGTTGGTGGAACAACCGTCTGACCGCCGGCGGGGTGCTGGTGCGGGAATCGGACGACAAGAACAACCCGGTCAACCTGTCCTTGTCCCAGGCGATCATCGACTCGCTGTCGCGCATCGACGACGACAGCCTTTCGGAAAGCGGCACGGTGATCTTCATCGACGGCGCCACCTACGTTGGGATAGGACGCGGCGCGTACCGCCGTGCATTCGATCCGGGATCCGGCGACACCATATTGGTGTACGTCGGTTCGGACAGTTCCGGCGACTACAACGTGCGCTTCACCGACGTGGGCGCGTCCAGTGGTGATTACGAGCGCGGCGACGTCCTCGGTGAATTCGTATTTGCCGGCAAAGGTCAGGGCCATTACCTGCCGCTCGTACCATTATCGCTGCCCAAGAGCGCGACGCTGGGTTCCGTATTTCTTGACATCAGACCGGCCGCCAATATGAAATTCGGCGGGGAAGTCGCGTGGAGCGCATTCGACAAGAATTCGTTTTCACCGGGGGGCGAGAATGGCCAGGCCTACAAAATGGCCGGTTCCGTGATTGGTCAGAAAATCCGATGGGGGGAGGCGCGGCTCGGTGAATTCGACATCGACGGACGCTACCGGCACAAGGACAGCACGTTCCGGCAGATCGACCGCATCGACCATGCCGAATTCAACCGGTCGTGGAATGTGCCCGGCGGGGCGGCGACGCCGGCGAATCGTCGTGAAGACCTGCTGGATCTGAACTTCCGATATCGTCCGGTGCGTGACGTGCAATTGAGCACGCTGTACGGCCGGCTGGAACATGGCACCGGGTTTGAATCCACGCGGCGCGGGGCCGGATTTCAAACCGCGCGGCCCGGATATCCCAACGTGTTCTACACATTTGAGAATATCGCCTCGAGATCGCGCGGCCTTTCGGAGGGCGACGTCACGCGGCATATGTTCGCGGGTTCGTATGCGGTTTGGAAAGTCCGGCCGGGATTTGATTTCGAATCGGAAAACATTCGTTCCAACGTCGCGGCCCTTGAAGATTCCGGATTCGGCAGCGCCTACGAGACCTACCGGCCGCGCCTGGACGTGACGGGATTCGAAAAAACGCAATTCGGAGCCATGCTGGAGGCGCGCGTCGATCACCTCCGCAATACGAAGGTGGATTCGCTGGACGGCCGACTGTCGCTCTCCACGACGCAACGGTATTACTGGAACGTCTCGTCCTGGAAAGATCTCTCCTCGTCCGTCGAGTTCATCCGCCGCAGGAAATCCTATCTTGGCGCGTTCCGGACGTCACAGAATCTCGACAAGACCACCAATCTAGTGAGTTCGACTGTCGATTATTATCCGTGGCGGCGGGCCGTGGCCGTCAATGTCAACTACCAGGTCTCCGAAGAACGCGTGCAGGACCGGAAAATCATTTTCATTCCGGTGACGCCCAATACCGGCAATTTTGTCCGCGTGAATGAAGACAGCTTCAAACAGGTGCCGCAGGGCCAGGGCGACTGGATCCAGGGCAGCGTCCGCAGCGGGGATTTCACGCCGATCGTGGAATTGAAATTCGGCGTGCGCCTGCGCGTGGAGATCGTGAAATTCTATCCGTCCCGGGAAGGCCGGCCGGATACGCTCGGCTGGTTCGATGAATTCCTGAGAACGCTGACCACGGAAACCACGGCCCGCATCGAGGAAAATCAGAAAAATCCGGCGACGTCGTTTTATTACCTGAATCTTAAACAATACCAGGACCAGTCCAACACATTGCGGGGGTCCATTTTCTTCCGGCAGGATGTGTATTCGGCGGACGCAGGCGGAGGACTGGCCGTGCGGCTGAGATACGAACTGCAGAAGAACCTGAGTAACGTCCTGCTGGACGGCAGCGAACGAAGGAAGCGGGAACTCGAAAACATCCGCGTGCGGAAACAAATTTCGTCACGGCTGGCGGCCGAGGCGGAGGCGGAATACGAGACCAATGTGAAAACGTCGACCATCGCGATCGCGGGTCTCAGCCGTGATTTTGATTTGTACCGGATCAAGGCTCTGCCGGCGATTCTTTTCAAACCGATCGCCGCGCTTGAGTGGAATACCCGCGTATCGCTCCAGTATGCGCGCGACCGACGGAGCGATCTCAGGACCCGTCTCCTGTCGCTGAATCCCGAATTCATCTATGCCTTCCGGCAGAAAGGCCGCGCCAACCTGTCGGCCGAGTTCACTCGCGTGGTCGCCCGCTCATCGGCCACGGGCATTCCGTTCGAACTGACGGATGGCAATGTGCCGGGGTGGAACCTGCGCTGGCTGCTGGTCGTCGATTACCGGATCGGGGAGCATGTGTCCGCGTCGCTGAATTATCAGGGACGGAAAGAGCCCGGGCAGGAGATGATTCATCTTGGAGGAGCGGAGTTCCGGGCGTTTTTCTAGACGGGATGTGGGTCGGGGGAACCACCCCCGTGCCCCCTCCTTACACCTCAGCGTGCCGTTAGAGTGCAGGATTTTTCTGGTGCAAGGAGGGGGATCGTTTTTGAAAACGGTTTATTCGATTTTGTGATGCGATACCCCTCATGGCGCCTTGCCGCTCATACGATTCAGGCCAGCGCCAAAAGGTCATCGTTGTTCTACATTTCGCGGACCCCACCCTGGCCCTCCCCTCGAAGGGGAGTGTACAGACTTGGGACATGGGTAATGGTTGTTCGGAGACATAGGTAACACCTAAATTGGTATGATTAGTTATGAAGTAAGGAGTAATAAATCATGCCATGGAAAGAAGTAAACCTCATGTCTCTGCGTAATGAATTTGTTCATTTAGCCTCTCAAGAGGACGTTTGTATGCTTTCTTTGTGTCGGCGTTACGACATTAGCAGGCTGTTGAAAAATTGAGTATTTCAGTAGAACTGCTCATTGGCAAGAG
>CAZJBS010000034.1:0-17692 GCA_964544475.1 uncultured Bacteroidota bacterium
TGTCGAAAAGAGGCTGCGGAAAGGTCGTCCGCCGAAGGAAATTGCTGAGCTGTTTAACCATGCTTTTCAAGCGCTTGATTTGACCAAGAACTTGAACCTGTTTGACATAAAGAAATTGAAGACACATGAGGGTGTTGATTATTTCAGGCTAAGGAAAGGCAAATATAGAGCGATCTTTTTTATCAAAGATCAAAACTTCTATGTAATAGCAATATCAAAACGAGATGAGGTGTATAAGAAATGGCTGTAATATCTGTACGTTTAAATCAAGAAGAAGAGAAGATTTTGAACCACTTGTCGGACTATCTTCACGAAGACAAATCAACTTTGTTCAAGAAGTCACTCTATGAGATGTATGAAGATGTTCAAGATTTGAAGTTCGTTGATAAGTACATCAAAGAAAGCTCTAAGAAAGCCAGACGCTTTGTTTCGGCGGATGACTTATTCCCGAAAAAATAGAAGCGCCGGTCATCTGCCCATACCACGCGACTCATCTGTTCGCATGCTGCTCGTGAAATATTGAAAGTAGGGTTTTTATAAGGAATGAATAGATTTTTGATAGATAAATGTTACTCGCAGCATGCCGATACTGTGGCGCAGGGAACTAATAGAAATAGTTTTCAGATACCCTGCGCCACAGCACCGCAGATAGTCGCGTGACGTTATGCGATATGCGCTTTGCAGGGAAATATCAAAGGAGTCGACGGTAGTCTCGTGCACCGTGAATGATGCGATGTACAAAAACTGTGGACTCTTCGATTGAATAAAATACGAGGTAATTATCAATGATGATAAACCTGAAACCGGCTCCGGCGAGCTCGGGCTCATTTGGAACTCTGCCTAATAGCGGATATTTGGCCAAATCCATTAGCCCCAGTTCGATTTTTGAGGCCACACGCTCGGCGGCCGATGGGCTGTCCTGGGCTATATATTCTATGATTTCCTTAAAATCTTCTTCGGCAATCCGTAAGAGATGGATAGTATATTCATTTGACATTCTTAATTCTCTTACGGATATCTTTCATAACTTGGTTCAATGGGCGCCCTCGCTCGCCGGCTGCTCGCTGAGCCAGCGAAACGGACAACTTGCTGAAGAGTTCTAATTTTTTTTGAATAAGGTCATAATTCTCAATAGACATGACTACCATATCCCCTTCACCGTTTTTGGTGATGAACACGGGCTTTTTTTCACGGTGCACGAGACTAGATATCTCATTAAAATTATTCCTGAGATCTGAGATAGGTTTTATGATTGGCATTTTCGCTCCTTTGTTTATGGCTAAATTATATCATTTATATGATATTGTCAAGCGCACATCGCCTATCAAGCGGCTTACACGTCCGCTCCCGCGCCAGCGGAAGCGTGGGTTCTTTGATAGATGATAGATAGCGAACGCTGGCGCGTTCGCATACCGCGCTTCGGCGCACTGCGGGCTTGAGATGCGTGATGGTTTTGAGCTATGTACAACCATTGAATCCATTGGCGCGGCGCGGTATCGTGTAGCCGCCTTTCGTTAAACGCCAATGTGCAACCTGCTGAGACAGGAGACTCGCTTCCTTCACCCTGCTTGTTATCCTGATATTTACTCCCGCCGTTAGTTCTCCCGATATTGGCAACTGATCGTGGATCACGATGTAACATTTGCACTATAATGCAATGTTTATTACATTGTTGCATGGTGAAATGGTTATTCCTTGTCCATCAAGTCCAAACTCCAAACTCTCGTGAGCGTGTAGCCGTCTGGCGACTGACAAAGAAAGTCGGCGCCATCCTGTATCGGAACTCTGTCTACGTACTACCTTACAGCAAGGAGCGATTGGAAGATTTCCAATGGCTGTGTCAGCAGATACGAGATTTGAAGGGGGAAGCGTCCGTTTTCGTCAGCAAAGCTAATTCAGCAGCAGAGGATCGGAGACTTAGAGCAATTTTTGACGCCGCTCGAGAGAATGAATACGCCGTTCTCCTGAACGATGCTGAACGGCTCATCACCCGCCTTCACCCGACAACCGGACAGCCTCAACTGACTGACACCCAAACCAGAAAAGTCAAGAAGGAGTTTCAACAACTCAAGGAAGCATTCACACAGTTGCAGCGCATCGACTTCTTTTCGAGCAAATCCGCAAAGGACGTGAGCGTTGCGCTGCAGCAGATCTCCCGATACATCGACAGCGCTCAGCCCACGACCATCGGTACGTCGGTCGGTCGTTACTCCCGAAGGACATTTCACAGAAAGACCTGGGTTACACGTGAGCACATCCACATTGACCGATTGTGCTCTGCATGGCTTATTCGTCGTTTTATTGATTCCAAGGCAAAGTTCGTCTTTGCACCGGAGACAAAACTTCCCAAACAGGCAATTCCGTTTGACGTCCTGGGCGCAGAGTTTAGCCATCACAACGACAACTGCACATTTGAGACGCTCCTCAGGGCGTTCCAGATTAAAGACCAGGCATTAGAATCAATTGCTCAAATCGTACACGACATTGACTTGAAGGATCACAAATTCGGACGGGGAGAAGCGGCTGGACTCAATGCTGTCGTTCGTTCGCTTTCTGATTCGTTGAACGACGACCACAAGACGATTCAAATTGGTTTTGTCATACTCGATTCTCTCTACAAACATTTTTCAAAAACATCCACAACTAGGAGGTGACATATGACAACCATTCTTTCACTTGCGGCATGTCTGACGTTCTCCACCGTCCTTGTGTTCAGTCAGACGATCTCGTTCGATAAAGACGAAACAGGACAACCGTCAACAGGATTCACAACAGCGTTGACGGGCAAAGGTAACGTCGGTGTTTGGATCGTGATGAAAGACGAATCCGCCCCTTCCAAACCAAATGTCCTCGCCCAAGCAGATATGGATGACACCGGCTATCGCTTCCCCGTTTGTGTCTACGACAGCGTTTCAGCAAAGGACGTTGACGTGTCTGTGAGGTTCAAGCCGCTTAAGGGCGAAGGGGATCAGGCAGCGGGAATCGTGTGGCGGTACAAGGATAAGGACAACTACTACATCGTTCGCGCGAATGCGCTCGAGGACAATGTTGTTCTCTACAAAGTCGAGAAAGGAAAACGCACCGATCTTCCTCTTGTCGGCAAAGGCAAGACGTACGGTGAAAAGGAGAAAGTGCCTTCGGGTGAATGGGGAACGCTACGTATTGTTGCCAAAGGCAATCACTTCGACGTTTATCACAATGGCAAGAAACTGTTTGAAGTGGAAGACAACACATTTACCAACGCTGGCAAAGTCGGACTCTGGACAAAAGCGGATTCGTACACGCTGTTTGATGATCTCATCATTCTGGTTTTGAAGGAGACTAAACAATGATCAATCATCTCGTTATCATCCATTGTATCCTTCTGCTGCTTCCTGTTTCTGCACGTTCACAGCAACTTGGCTATCGTGCCTACATTACCAATTTCGACACCAACTTCGTTTCGGTCATCGATCTTGGTTCAATGCAAAAGATCGCTGACATCAAGACTGGTAAGAACCCACACGGGGTTGCCATTTCATTAGACGGAATGTTCGTAGCGGTATCGAACGAAGGTGACAACTCAATCTCAATCCTTAATCCTGCAACCAACGCTGTGGTGAAGACAATTCCTGTCGGTAGTCATCCGCATCAACTTGCGTTTACAAGGGATGGTCGCGAGTTGTACGTAACGATCAATGCTGAACATAAAGTCGATGTCATCAACACATCGTCGTGGAAAGTTGAGTCGAGCATTGCCGTTGGGAGAAATCCTCACATTCCTTTTCCCTCGTTTGACGGAAAACTCATGTACGTCACGTCAGAAGGAGATCAAAAGGTGAGCGTCATCGAGCTTGCCTTACAAAAAGTCATCGAAGAAATTCCTGTCTTCGGCTTCCCTCGTGTTATTGCATTGGCGCCTGACGGGAAAACAATGTATCTGACCATGCGCTGGCTGAACGGTGCGCTCAAGATTGACCTCGAAAAGCGTACGGTCGTTGACTGGGTGCAGTTGGCTCAATCACCAAGATTTCCCTCCGATGGAAAAGCATCACACGGACCAGGCGTCACTCCGGATGGAACGTTCTTGTTCATAACGAGCCAGATGTTGCACTCAGTCACCGTGTTCGACCTTCAGAAAAACAAAACCGAGATGGAGATCCCCGTCGGTTCGGATCCTAACTGGATTGATTTTACACCTGATGGCAAGGTTGCCGTCGTGAGCAACACTGCCTCGAATGATGTATCCATCATTGATGTTGCACTAAGACACGTTGTCAAGACCATTCCCGTGGGAAAAAGTCCGAAGCGGCTGGCAGTTGGGAACGTTGCACTTAAGTAGTAACAGGATGGACGAACAAGGACGCACATACGTCAAACTATCGGCCGCCGCGCTGTTTCTGTATTTCAGCTACGCTCTTGCTCGCTCGCCTATCCTTCCGCTGTATGCCAAAAGCCTCGGCGCCAATCCGGAAGTAATTGGCTGGGTTGTCGCTGCTTCGACAATCACTGGCGTTATCATGAAGCTTCCCGCAGGAACCTTCTCCGACATTTTCGGACGACGACTACTGCTGCTCATCGGCGCATTGGTATTTTCACTTATTCCATTTTTGTATCCAGTTGTAACTGCAGTGGGTATGCTCATCCTGCTCAGGTTCATTCATGGTAATGCCACAGCAATCTTTGGTCCCACCGCAAGCGCAGCGATCTCTGACATCACGGAGCCTGACAAACGTGGTGTGCGCCTCGGGTTGTATGCATCAGTGCAGGGAATTGGACAAGCACTCGGTCCCCTTCTCGGGGGATTTCTGATTTCATGGAAGGGATTTGGAGCTCCGTTCCTCGTCAGCGGCTTCATCGGAGTGATAGGCATGATGATCGTGCTGACACTGCAGACTGAAACGACGAGCCCCCAACGAAGAGACGTCCTTCACAATTTCAGCACTGGTTTTCGTGAAGTGATGAGCAATCGTAGTATAATCATGACGAGCATCGCCGTTGCTTCGCAGATGTTCGTCCTTGGCGGATACAACGCATTCCTCCCTATCTACGCAAGCGACGTCGTTCGACTCGAGGCATGGCACATCGGTATCATCTTTGGCGTGCAGACGACAACAACATTGCTGGCAAGACCGCTTATGGGGAAACTGTCCGATCGCATCGGACGGAAGCCACTGATTGTCGCTGCACTGTTGGTGTGTACCATGTTGATGGTACTCCTTCCCCAACTCAATAGGTTTGAATTTCTTGTTACTTTCGGCGGCCTCTGGGGACTTGCTGCTTCAGTCGTCTCATCCGTTTCAAGCGCATTCATAACCGACCTCGCAAAGAAGGCACATTACGGCGCCGCCCATGGCACCTTCGGCACAATCTTCGACATTGGCGAGGCGAGCGGTCCAATCGTTGCGGGTCTGCTCGTGATGCACGTTGGATTCGGTTGGATGTTTGCAGCACTTGGCATTCAACTTCTCTTTATCACCGCACTTTTCATATCAACAAAGATAGAAGGAACTCCTTCAACATGAAACGTCTCATCAGTTCAATATTGCCTTATATGATCTGCATGCTTGCTCTTGTTGTCATCGGCTGCGGAACAAAATCCGTCAACGAAGTAACAATTTATGTAAGCGAGGATCAGGTTTTCTCTGAGCCAATTCTCAAGGACTTCGAAAGAGAAACGGGTATCACAGTCAAAATGGTTTTCGACACGGAAGAATCAAAAAGCACCGGCGTGATGAACCGCTTGATTGCAGAAAAGGACAACCCGCAAGCGGATGTGTACTGGGCAAATGAGCCGATCCGTGCAGAAGTATTGAAACAAAAAGGAATCGCATCACCTTATGTTTCATCCAATGCGCAGGGCATTCCGGAGAGATTCAAAGACCCGGATGGATACTGGACCGGCTTCTCGGCTCGTGTTCGTGTCCTGCTTGTGAGAACTGATGTTAGTGACAAGCCGCGCTCCATTCTCTCTTACACGGATTCGAAGTGGAAAGATAAATCCGTCATTGCAAATCCATTGTTTGGCACAACGACAGCGCAGGTGGCAGCGCTTTTTACGGCGTGGGGGGATGAGCGTGCGAAAACGTTTATGGAGGAAATGAAGAAGAACAGTGTGAGACTTTCAACGAGCAATGGCGAAAGCGCCGACTTCGTTGCTTCCGGACAATCAGATTTCTCTTTGGTCGACAGCGACGACGGCGTCAATCGTATGCGACAGGGTAAGTCGGTCGAAATGATCTATCCTGATCAAGGGGAAAGTGAAGCAGGATGTTTTGTTGTTCCCAATGCTGTCGTTTTAATCAACGGTGCGCCGCATTCAGAGAATGCAAAGAAGCTGATCGATTATCTACTCTCAAAGGAAACAGAGCGCAAACTTGCATTTGCAGACTGCGCTCAGATTCCCTTAAACGCTGATGTGCAGACGCCTCCCGATGTAAAACGCATCGGCGATCTCAAGACGATGTCTGTGAATTATGCAGACGTTGCAAAGATGATGACCGAAATCCAGCCCTATCTGAAGAACTGGGTTGGCTACTGATGTCCAAACGCATTGCTCTGACATCCGTTTTCATTTTGCTCATCATCGTTGGACTGCTTCCCATCCTGATGATGATCTGGAGAAGCTTCAATGTTGATGGGCGATTGGGTTTCGACTCATATCGTGGATTACTCAGCTCCGTTCATGAATGGACCTTGCTGGGCAACAGCTTCGCTCTCGCTTTCTCCGTATCCTTCCTTTCAACAATCGTCGGCGTGCCGCTCGGGATTCTGTTTGGCAAAACAGACCTTCCCTTGCGCCGATTCTTCACGGTTGCATTCACAGTCCCTCTTTTGATACCGTCCTACATCACAGCAGTTGGATGGGCGGATTTCTCCGGGCCAGATGGTTTTCTCGCAAAGGTCATTGGTGCCACGGCTGCACAAACGGCGTACAGCCTGCTGTTCGATCTTCCGGGATGCGTGTTCGTACTCTTTGCGACATTTCTCCCGATCATCATACTGCTCACCATGGTTTCCTTGAAGGGAGTAAACCCTCGAATGGAAGAAGCCGGCAAACTTGTCACCGGTCGGTTCGGCATTCTCAGGCGCATAACAATTCCACTCATTTTTCCGACAATCTCACTTGCTTCGATTCTTGTTTTTCTATTGACGATTGGTGAATTTGGCGTCCCGAACTTCTTGCGTTACGATGTATTTGCAGTCGAAAGCTTCGTGCAGTTTTCCGCCTTTTACAATTTCGGCGCGGCAACAGCAGCAGCTGTGCCTCTTGCCGTCATCACGTTTATCGTTCTTTTGGCAGAGTGGGCATTCTTACGCGAGCGATTCCATCAAGTGCAGGCCGTTTCATATCGAACTGCATCGCCGCCTATTGAACTTGGACGGCACAAGTTATGGATGTTTATACTTGTTGCCCTTCTTTGCTTTATCATCGATCTCTTACCGCTGATTGTATTGATTGTTCGCTCATTACCTGTCTCAGTCTATGTTGATGCAATCAATGTCGCCTCGGACAGCCTTCTTCGCAGTCTTTTCTATGCTGCTGTTGGCGCATCGTTGCTTGCGCTCGTCGGATTCTTCGCCGGTTATCTCATTCATCATCAGGCGGCGCCGTTCTGGAAAGCCGCCGATACACTCACCATATTTTTATTCGCCCTTCCCAGCACGGTAATCGGCATCGGTCTGATTAATTTATGGAACAGACCGCTGACGAATTTCATCTACGGCACGTTTGCCATCGTCGTTCTTGGATATCTTGTGAAGTACACGGCGCTGACAAGCCGCATCACAGCAACAACCCTGATGTTGATTCCGCATACAATGGAAGAAGCGGGACAGATTTCAGGACTGCATTGGATGAAACGAATTCAACATATCGTGATACCGATGGCAAAGAAAGGAATTGTTACAAGCTGGTTGGTCGGATACATCTTCTGCCTTCGAGATGTACAAACGACAATGATTGTGTATCCTGCCGGTCACGACACGCTCCCCGTGCGCATCGGAACGTTGATGGCGAACGGTGCGCCTGAGCTTATCGCTGCCCTCTGTGTTGTTATGGTGTGCGTAACCGTCATGCCGCCGGCATTTCTTTGGATGTTCATTTCATTCAAAACATGGAACCGAAACAATGAGCCTCATTAACTTAGAGTCTGTCTCAAAATACTTCAATAATTTTCCCAAGTCACAAAAGCACGCTTTGGAGAGCGCGCTTGGGAAAGCCGCCGTTCTTGAATTCACTCTGCAAATTGAGAAAGGCGAGCGTGTTGTTCTTCTTGGTCCATCGGGATGTGGCAAGACGACACTCCTTCGGATGCTTGCGGGTTTCATTCCGCCCGATGAAGGACGGATATTCCTAAACGGAGCACTCGTTGCAGAAGATGGAAACATCATTAAACAGCCTGAAGAGCGTAACATTGGCATGGTGTTTCAAGACCTCGCCTTATGGCCCCATCTTTCTGTGCGAGGAAACATCGAATTAGGTTTGAAAGCCCATCACATTCCAACCGGCGAGCGAACAGAGCGTATTAACGAAATTCTGACTCTTGTTGAGATGCAGAATTACATCAATGCCAAGCCGGCAGAACTCTCAGGCGGACAACAGCAGCGAGTTGCATCGGCGAGGGCATTAGCACTTCGTCCGCAAGTACTGCTGATGGACGAGCCGCTTTCAAATCTTGACTTGGAACTGAACATCAAGCTGAGAAAAGAGATTGTCAAACTTCAAGTCGCTTTAGGATTCACCCTTCTTTACATCACGCACGACATTGAAGAGGCGGTGGACATCGGCACTCGCATCGTGATTATGCGCCAAGGACGGATTGAGCAAATAGGTCAAGAGAAAGAGGCGCGTGAATACTTCAAGCGGCTAACGCAAGTTGCTGAAGAGCGATCACTCTTATGAGATTCACGTTGTTTACATTTCTTCTTTCATCACTTTTTGTCTCTCACTCCTATGCCCAATTTTCCAAGGACTCGTCTGTTGTCGCAGCGGTTAGAGTCACCAATCAGCTGAAGTTAGATGGCTACCTTGATGACGATGCGTGGAAGCAAGCCAATACCGTTTTCAATTTCACACAGCGTGAGCTTCATGAAGGTGATCCCGCAACCGAACGCACCGAAGTCCGCATCGTGTACGACGACCGTGCGCTTTATATTGGCGTTTCGTGCTACGATAGTGAGCCGCACGGAATCGTCGCCAATGCAATGAATCGTGATTTTGATATCGACGTCGAGGACAACTTCGAAGTCATTCTCGACACGTATCACGACAAGCGCAACGGGTTTTTGTTTGTTGTCAATCCCAACGGCGCCCGCTTCGATGCGCTCGTTACCGACGAAGGACAAAGTGTGAACACTAACTGGAATGGATTGTGGGATGCCCGAACGGTAATCACACAAGAAGGTTGGTTTGCAGAAATCGAGATTCCGTTTTCTACGCTTCGGTTTACTGACGATGCACAACAAGTTTGGGGCGTGAATTTTGAGCGAAATATTCGGAGTAAGAGAGAACAGGTTCTTTGGCAGGGGTGGCTGCGCAACTATGAAATCGAAAAACTCTCGCAAGCTGGCATATTAGTGGGGCTGAAGAACGTCCACAGAGGCAGTGCAACCCAGGTCAAACCGTATCTCCTCGGTGGCTTGCAGAACGAGACAACAGGCCGGTCATCGCAAACAAAACTTGGTCTCGATGTCAAGTATTCACTGACGCCGACTTTGACACTCGATATCACAGCCCATACCGACTTCGCGCAGGTTGAAGCCGATCGTGCACGCATCAATCTCACACGGTTTCCTCTTTTCTTTCCAGAGAAAAGGGACTTTTTTCTGGAGGGAGCCGGGATTTTCGATTTCCAGTTCGGCGACCAACCACGACCATTCTATAGCAGAAGAATCGGCATCAGCAATTCGACAGGTGAACCAATTCCGATTCTGGGCGGTATTAAACTCACTGGAAAAGCTGAGCAATACAATCTTGGCTTGATGACAATGCAAACAAGCGAAGCCGCAGGGGAACCGTCTTCCAACTACTCTGTCGTGAGAGTCAAGCGTGACCTGTTCGAACAATCCTACCTTGGTTTTATCACCACTAACAAGCAATCATCATCGAGCTACAATCGTCTCTGGGGATTCGACGGCGCCTACGTTCGATCTGATATTTTGGGAAGCAACACGATGATTGTCGGCGGTGCGTTGGCAGGGACGTCAGAACCCGGCATCGTCTCCGACAATCTTGCATATCGTTTGTATGTTGACTTCCCGAATAGTTTCATCGACCATTTCTTGGGGATGCGAGTCGTCCAGAACAATTTCGACCCGCAAATGGGATTTGCAAGCCGAACAAACTTCCGTCAATACTCATGGAACTTCCGCATCCGCCCAAGACCGCAGGGAATTGGCATGCAGTACATTGAGTTCAAGCCTGTTGAGCTTGACTACTTCACGAACTCCGATGGGTCGGTGCAATCGCTCGACTATGAAGGACGGCTCTTAGGATTTCAAACAAATTCTGGCGAATACTTCGAGTGGAATTTCCAGCGATTTGCCGATGCGCCACAAGATACGATTGATTTTTTTGGAAACACAATCCCTCCTGCAACCTACTGGTGGTCACGTTGGGAGCTTCAATTTGGTACGAATGAGAGTCGAGTGTTGTCGTTCTTCTCGCTATTCAGCTGGGGCGATTTCTACAACGGGCAGCGCCAGCAAATATATCTCTCGCCTGTCGTAAAGCTCGCTCGACGGTTCTCTATGAGTCTGGATTTCAGAAGGAATCACGTCGAGCTTCCTTCTGGTAGCTTCGTTGCCAACGAAGCTGGAGCAACCATCAGTTATGGATTTTCTCCGATGTTGAACTCTTCTCTCTTTGCACAATGGAATAATGAAGATGACGAACTCAACATGAACCTCCGTTTGCACTGGATACCGAAAATTGGAAGTGATGTCTATTTCGTCGTTAATCAGGCATTTGACATAGCAGAAAAGACACGGCCGTCGAAGACCACGGTCATTGTAAAGGTGGCCTATCTGTTTATGTTATGAAGGATCGGACACGACCAATTGCATGAAAAAAGGTGAGGTTGCACATCGACGTACAAAAAGCGTAAGCACGACGCTCCGTCATCTGATCAAGAATTATTGTCGTCGCTCCATTGTTTTTGCCGCGTGTTGGTATTGCCACGCCATACTCCGGAAGACATAAAACAAGAGATGAGAAAGTGGTAAAATGGTCAGGGCCTGCCCGCAAGGATTTGAGACATATTCATGACTTCATTGCGCTTGATTCGAATTATTATGCAAAGAAAGTTGTTGAAGAGATTCTTGATAAATCTGTTACTTTGAAGGATTCGCCCTCGGGCTGTTTGGATTCGCGGATACGTCAGCTAACACCTTAAGAAAGTTCGAAGTCAATAGAAAAAGCTCTCCCGTGGCGACGTAGTCGCCTATTTTGTTGGTTCGCCGATGCACGCCAAACGTTACCTGACATGACCTGCACATGAAAAAGAAGAAGCCAGACATTGTGCGCACCACGACTATCGGGCTTGCCGTCTATCGTCGAGACCAATGGTTACGATGGTTGACCTCAGTGGACGACCCGGACAAGTTTGAAGCAACCTGGGAGGGATGGCACGTTGCTATGATGAAAGCGAAAGCGCAATTCCACGCACAATGCATTCCTGTCGAGGAAGTCACGATTGATCTTGATCTTTTCGAGACGTGGCTTCGGAGTAAGAACCTTAAGAACAACGCGGCCTCACGATCGCAGTACGTTGCGCTTTGTCTAAGTTCTAAGCATGAGTGACGGTTCCCTCGCATCGCATGGCCCTTGCAGGTCCTTTCGATCAAAAACCCTATGATGGAAACACCAAAACCACTCACCTGGATCAGCCTGGTCGTCCTATTTGGCGTGCCAACGATCCTGAATTCTTTTGCCTGTCAAATGGCCATACCGTTTCTGAGTGCGAGACAGGCGTTTCCAATTGAAGTCAGCTATTTCCTGAGCGTTGGGTTGCTCGTGCTTGCGCCAATGTTCTTCATGGCGCTGGCGCTCAGCGGCAAAGATACGGGCTCGTTCAAGGCAGTGGATATTCTTGCCAGAATGAGAGTCAAGCGCCTTTCGAAAGTGGATTGGATTTGGACCATTGGCGCTTTTGTCGTCCTCTCCCTGACGTCCTTCGTCATTGCGAAAGTCATCATGCCTGAACTGGGGCTTGATGCCACTCCGTTCTTTTTTCAGAATATGCCGTTGGACCATGAGCATCTGTGGATACTCTATGTCTGGCCTGCCTTCTTTTTCTTCAACATATTTGGCGAGGAGTTCTTGTGGAGAGGCTACATACAGCCGCGGCAGGAACTCCTTACGAGAAAATGGACATGGCTGGTCCATGGAATATGTTGGGCAGGTTGGCACATACCCATGGGATTTGATCTGATCATGGCGGCAACGCCGATATTCTTCGTACTTCCGGCCGTCGTTCAAATCCGGCAAAACACGAGCATTGCCATTGTTGTTCACGCCGTCTTCGGCGGATTTGGATTCCTGGCCCTGGCTTTGGGAGCGGTGCACTGACAATCCGGCGACACCATTGACGCCAGGCGACGACGAAAGGGTTGCCGGACGTCCCCACCGTTGTTTTCCATGATCGGATATTCGATCCGGCGCTTTTATGTTTCGGCGCCAACCTCACACAAGGAGCCCCCATGAGAAAAGTCGTATTCGGCATCAATATCACCGCTGACGGATACTGCAGCCACACCGACGGGATTGCCGACGAAGAACTGCACGCCTACTTCACCGGTGTATTGCGCCATGCGAGCGTTCTTCTGTACGGCCGCATCACCTACCAACTTATGGTTCCCTATTGGCCGGAAATAGCCCAATCGCAATCGGAGACGGCAACCACCAATGAGTTCGCCCGCGTGTTTGACTCGCTTGACAAGATCGTATTCTCCACGACCTTGACGCACGTTGAGGGAAACAACACGAAAATCGTGCGCGCGAACCCTGCGCAGGAAGTGCTTGCCCTCAGGCAACAGCCCGGAAAGGACATTTGCGTTGGCAGCTTGAGCATCGCGTCCCAGCTGTCCGCGCTCGGTTTGATTGACGAGTATCGGTTCGTGGTTCATCCGGTGGTTGCCGGCAGAGGGCCACGGTTATTCGAATCCGTGACCCTCCAAAATGCGTTTCGGCTGGACTTGGTTGGTTCGAAAACTCTCCAATCCGGAGTCGTTGCACTTCATTACAGACGACCAACGTGAGCGCGGCGCGCCTCGGACACACCTATGATAGTGCCCATCGGACATATTCATCAACTCGTGCGGTATCCTGTCAAATCCATGGCCGGTGTCGCGACGGACTCTGCTTTTCTTGGCTGGCACGGGCTACAGGGAGATCGTCGATTTGCGTTTCGCCGTCTCAACGACCAAAGTGACTTCCCCTGGCTCAGCGCCAGCAGGCTTCCTCAACTGCTCTTGTATCAGCCGTTGGGACTCGATGAGAATGCCGAAGAGCCTGTGCCTGCCCAGGTATGTACGCCGGAAGGCATGATCTTTCCCATCGGAAGCGCCGAGCTCCAAACCAGCGTCTCGGAAAAGTTCGGAAGTCCCGTCGAATTGATGAAGCTCAGGCACGGCATTTTTGATGAGGGAACGGTGTCCCTCATCCATTTGGCCACGATGTCCGCCATTAGCCGGGAAGCCGGCGAGAGCCTGGATGTCCGGCGATTTCGGGCCAATATCGTCATTGCTTCCGATGGGACGGAACCATTTGTCGAGGATCGCTGGGTAGGCGGCCGGCTAATATTCGACGGCAACGAATCGGGGCCAATGCTCACGGTGACGATGCGGGATCTGCGATGCATGATGATTAACCTGGACCCTGATACGGCCAGACAAAACCCCGGCCTTATGAAGGCCGTCGTGCAAATGAACGAGAATCATGCAGGCGTATACGCCAGCGTGGCACGCACCGGCCGAATCAGCATGGGCCAGTCGGTAAGCCTGGTTGTAGAAAAGTGAATCGGGCACCGGGATGGCCGACGACCTCCCGGAAGGACTTTTTCTTGTGTTTTCAACCTCCTTTTTATATATTCCCGCGCTAAAATGCCCTTGTAGCTCAGTTGGATAGAGCACCGGTTTCCTAAACCGTTGGTCGTGCGTTCAAGTCGCGCCAAGGGCACTCGCAAGACACTGATGAAAGAATAGCATACATCAAAGGAGTTCAACGGCATGCTCACGCCCCGCAAGAAAATGACCCGCAAGGAATTGCACAAAGACCCCCTGTTGCAGAAGGTCGCAACGATCACGGATTACGCCCAGGAAAACCAGAAACGCATCACGTACGTTATGGCCGGCATCGCCATCGCCGTCGTGGCCGTGTACGCCTACCTTTCCTACCGTGACAACACCAACGCCGAATCGCTGAACAAACTCACCGCGGCCGAACGCATCTTCCAGTCCGGAGATTTCCGGGAGGCGATCAAGCGTCTTGAGAAATACTGTGCGGAATATGAAGGCACGGCGGGCGGCGGCATCGGCACGTACTACCTGGCCGTGTCGTATCTGAACACCGACCAGTTCGATTTTGCTCTGGAGAATTTTCAGAAGTATGTGGATGACTACGGCGACAATGAAGTTTTTACGGCGTCGGCGTATGCCGGTCTGGCGTCCTGTTATGAAGCGCTCAACAAGTATGAAGACGCCTGCGACACGTACGAAAACGTCATATCCAAATTTCCGGAATTCTTCCAGCGCCCCGGCTACATGATGTCGCTGTCGCGCTGTTACCGCCTTCTCAACCAGCCGGACAACGCCCGGACATGGCTGGACAAGATTGTCAAGGAATACCCCGAATCAAGCTATGCCAGGGACGCCAAGATCGCTCTCGAAGAAATTGGCGTGTAGTCTCTTCATCATATCAACTTTGAAAAAAGTGGATTGCCATTTTGTTGGTAATCCACTTTTCGTTTAACTACATTTGGCCCATGTCATCCCGCGAAACAAAGTTAAATGTGGCTTTCTTGTGGCATCAGCATCAGCCGTTTTACCGGGTCACCACGCCCGAGGGTCCGTTTTATCTCATGCCGTGGGTGCGGTTTCATGCCGTCAAGGATTACTACGACATTCCCTTCCTGCTCAAAGCGTTCCCTTCCGTCCGTCAGAATTTCAATCTTGTTCCGTCCATGCTGGCCCAAATCGAGGATTATGTCGCCAATCGGGCGTCGGACAACGTGCTGCGGCTGACGCGACCGGCGCCGGGTCATCTCGAACCCGACGACAAGAAGGCCATTTTGCGCCAGTTTTTTGTGGCCAATCTGGACCACATGATCAAACCGTACCCCCGTTACGCCGAGTTGTGGGAAAAGAGAAAATCCCCGGACTGGTCCAACCAGGACTGGCTCGATCTCCAGGTGTGGTACAATCTCTGTTGGATCGGCCAAAGCTGGAAAAAGCAGGAACCCTTCGCCGGATTGTTTGAAAAAGGACGGTTTTTCACGGAGGAAGACAAGACCGTTTTGATCGAAGGTCATTATGCCATCATGGCTCAGGTGATTCCGCTTTACAGGGAATTATTCCTTAGCGGTCAGATCGAGCTTTCCGTCACGCCGTATTACCATCCAATTCTGCCGCTTTTGTGTGATTCGGACATACACAGGATCAGCAATCCGGCCCGACCACCGGTGGATTTTCATTTCAAGCATCCGGAAGACGCCGACGCCCAGATCAAAAAAGCGGTTACGTACTTTACCCGTCTCTTTTCCAAACCACCGCAGGGCATGTGGCCGTCCGAAGGCAGTGTCAGCGCCGAAGCGGCCGATCTGATGCGTCGGAACGGCCTCGAATGGATCGCCACGGACGAGGAGATTCTGCAGCATTCCGAAACGGCGGACGGATCGCATTTCCTCTACCAGCCGTGGGCATGGTCCACCCCGTCCGGACCGTTGGCGATGGTATTTCGTGATCACCAGCTTTCCGACGCCATTGGATTTACGTATGCCAAATGGAAGGCCGGCGACGCGGTCAGGGATTTCCTCGCGAGGATCGAGGCCATCCGTCAGACGCTGATTCAACAGCGCAGGAATCCATCCGAATGCCTTCTCAACGTCATTCTGGATGGCGAGAATTGCTGGGAATTTTACGAGCGCAACGGCGAGGATTTCCTCATGTCGTTATTTGCGCAACTGTCGGACAGCGCGACGCTGCGGTCGTGTACGATTTCGGATTTTCTCAAAGAGCACACCGGCGTGCTTCCGGCCAGACCGCGGATTACGAGGCTCCATCCCGGATCATGGATCGGGCACAACTTCGACATCTGGATTGGCAAACATGCGGAAAAGAATCTGGCCTGGAAATACCTGACCGAAGCGAGGGCGCTTCTTGAATCCGACGATCCCGGCCGCCGGAATACCGAGGCGTGGGAGACGCTCTACATTGCCGAGGGCAGCGACTGGTTCTGGTGGTTTGGCGACGATCATCAGGCGGAGAACAAGCAGGACTTTGACGAACTTTTCCGTCATCATTTGCGGCACATCTACGGGCTGCTTGGCGTGGACGTCCCCGGCCGTCTTGCACAACCGATCATGCAACTCGAGGCCGCCGACCTGTTTACGCGACCCTCCGCCAACCTCACACCGCGGATCGACGGCATCGTCAGCAACTATTACGAATGGCAGGACGCGGGCGTCTACGAGGCGGCCGCCGACAGCGACGCGATGCACATCAGCGAAGTGTGGATCCAGAGCATCCTCTACGGTTTTGACGATACGACGCTGTTCATCCGCGTGGATTTTGAACCGGACCGGATGGAGACGATCCGGAAGGATCCGGGGCTGTCGGTGCGGTTGGAATTCTACCACGCCGATGCTCTCCGGTTCTCATTCGACCGGCCGTTGGCGCATGGCGACGACGGCGCGATCCGCGTGGCGTTTGAGGATATTCTGGAAATCGCCGTGCCATTGCCGCTCCTGAATATCCGTCCGTCCGACGCCATCGAAATGGCCGTGGCGATCGTCCGCAACGAACGAGAGATTGTCCGTCGCCCGTCCCGCCATCGGATTGTGATCGACCGGCCGGACCGCTTTTTCGACAAATACCTTTGGTCCGTCTAACGAAAGGAGAACCGACCGTGTCCACCGTCCCGAATAACTTCCTCGGACTTGACAAGCGTCTCAGCACGTACGCCTCGTCGCGGGTGGCCGTGCTTCCGATTCCCTACGAAGCGACGACCAGTTACGGCAAGGGCACCCGGCGCGGCCCGGCGGCCATGATCAAGGCGTCCCAAACGGTCGAGTTCTATGACGAAGAACTCGATCGCGAATCGATGGAGGATTTCGGCGTCGCCACGCTGAAACCGCTGTCTTTTGGGAAGAAGAAGGGCGCCGCGGCCATGGAGGTCATACGCAAGGCTGTCGGCCGTATCGTTGACGACGGCAAATTCCCGGTATGTTTCGGGGGAGAGCACACCGTGACGTCCCCCATTGTCCGCGCTTTTTTTGATCGCCTGGGAGATGATTTTTCCGTTCTGCAGATTGACGCCCATTCGGATCTTCGCGACACGTACGAAGGCACGCCCTGGAGCCATGCCTGCGTCATGCGACGCATCTACGAATTCAACAAGCATATCGTGCAGGTGGGTATTCGCGCCCAGTGCCGCGAGGAGCGGGACCTGATCGTGGCAAACCGGATCGACACGTTCTATGCCAAGGATCTGCAA
>CAZJBS010000034.1:17792-30960 GCA_964544475.1 uncultured Bacteroidota bacterium
AGCCGGCTATTTTTCTGACTTCCTCGCCTCACCGACTCGTGAGGCGAGGATTTTTTTTCCTCGTTATTGTGCCTATATGGGAGTTAGAACATATTAAAATCGGGTATTACAAATATTTATTTTTTATTAATCTAAATAAAGAAGATAAAGATATTTTTTATCATCATATGGGCAAAAGTCATTGTTTTGGGCGGCATATTGACCGAAATTTTCGAAGGCACTCATCTCTCCCAAGGCCATAGAAATTGAGGATACTATGAAAGAAGAAAAATCCCGCGTTTCGGTCGAACGAGTCAAACAACACATTATTGAAATTGTCAGTGATTCCGGCGAAGGCGCTCAGAAATCCGGACAGAGTTTTGGCATGATTTCCGCAAAGATGGGCAATGGCGTGTGGACTGTGGAAATTATTCCGGCTGAAATTCAGCCACCCGCCCGTTCGAAAGCCGGCGCATCCGGTATCCGGATCCGCATCGGCTCCTCCAAAATCACCAATATGGGTGACGAGGCCGACCTGGTCGTTGCCATGAACGAGCAGGTTCTCTACGGACGTATCGACCAGAAGGCTTTTCGTTCCGGCACGATCATCTTGCTCGACAATAAATGGGCCAATCATGAAGTGACGGCCATACAGCAGGAGTATGCGGCGGCCATGAAGGACCTGGTCTCGCGGGGTTACAAGGTCATCGAAGTGCCCATTGAAAAGGAATCGATGAAGCTGATCGCCGATCCGCGGCGCGGCAAGAACATGTGGGTGCTCGGCATGCTGTGCTACATTTACTTGCGCGACATGGACAAAGCGGAAGCCCAGATCAAACACACGTTCCGGAAGAAAAAACAGAACGTCGTCGACCTGAACATCGATCTTTTGCGGGTGGGATACACTTGGGCTGAGACTAATCTGAACTTCCGGTTTGACGTACCGACCATGCCGGCCACCGGCGAGGATGTCGTCATGAACGGCAACGAAGCGATCAGTCTTGGTACGCTCGCCTCCGGCATCGAAGTTTGCGCCATGTATCCGATCACGCCCGCGACGTCAGCCTCCCATCATCTTGCCGAGTGTTTCGAAAACGCCGGCGGGCTGATACACCAGGCCGAGGACGAAATTGCGGCCATTGGATTTGCGATCGGCGCCTCGTATGCCGGCAAAACGGCCATCACGATCACCTCCGGTCCGGGCATGGCGTTGAAGACGGAATTCATCGGACTGGCCGTGATGGCTGAGGTGCCGCTCGTGATTGTCAATGTGCAACGCGGCGGTCCCTCGACCGGGCTGCCGACCAAGGTCGAGCAGGGCGATCTGCTGTACGCCGTTTTTGGCCAGCCGGGTGATACGCCGAAAATCGTTTTGGCGGCGGCCACGATCGAAGAGTGTTTTCATTTTGTCATTCTGGCCCGGCGCCTTGCCGAGGCCTTCCGTATGCCGGTGATTCTTTTGACCGATGCCAATCTGGCCACAGGCGTTCAGCCTTTCCCGAGACCGAAAGTCAGTCAGGAATGGTTTGCCCCGCCCATTGACCAAAGCCCGTGGAAGGAAGGCATTCCGCCGTATGACTGGGACGAAGAAACCGGCCTGAGCCGGCGGCCGATTCCGGGACAAAAAAACGGCATGTACACGCTCACCGGCCTGGCTCACGACCAGGCCAGCCATGTGGCCTACGAGGCGGCGATCAATCAGATCGGATGCAACCGTCGAAGCCGCAAGCTGGCGGCTTTTCTGGAGTCCCTGCGGCCGCCGGTTGTGCACGGCGATCCGGAAGGTGACCTGCTCGTGGTGGGTTGGGGCTCTACCCTGGGCGCCATCGAAGAAGCCGTCGACCAGGCGCGCGAATTGGGCGGCAGCGTGTCTTCCCTGCACTTGCGGTTCCTCTCTCCCCTGGAACCCGGACTCAAAGACATCTTTAATCGGTTCAGGAAAATCATCACCGTCGAAATCAACTACAGCGATGATCTTACCGATCCGCTGATCACACCGGCCAACCGTCGCCTGTCTCAATTGGCATGGTACCTTCGTGCCCAGACACTGACGGAAGTCGACTGCTTTTCGAACGTGCACGGCCAGCCGATCCGGCCCCGTATGATACTGGACATGATCAAGCGGGAATTGAGCTTCACTGAAAAGAGCGCATTGGTTCCGGCCTGAGTTCCATACGACCCTATGAAACCACTTTCTGAAATAAGCTGTTCATCTTAAGCAAGGAGACATCCCGTGTTTGGTTTGAAGTCCGATTGCATCCTCGATATTCCCGAGGAATACTACACGATGGCCGACTACGAAAGCGCCACGGCGCGATGGTGCCCTGGTTGCGGTGACCATGGCATCCTGACGGCCGTTCAGCGTCTTTGCCGGGAGAAGCAGTTACCACCCGAACGAACGGTGTTTGTATCCGGCATCGGTTGTTCCAGCCGTTTTCCCCACTACATGAAGACCTACGGCTTTCACGGCCTGCACGGTCGCGCCCTGCCGGTGGCCTGCGGCATTAAATTCCGCCGACCGGATCTCCACGTCTTTGTCGCGACGGGTGACGGCGACTGCTGCTCGATTGGTACGGCCCACTGGATCCATGCGATCCGCTACAACATGAATATCACGGTCATGATGTTCGACAACGAAATATACGGCCTCACGAAAGGTCAGACGTCGCCCACCTCCCGACCGGGCACGATATCCAATACGAATCCGCACGGTTCATACCTGCCGCCGCTCAACCCGATTCAAACCACGCTGGGCGTATCCAACGCATCCTTTGTGGCGCAGACGGTCGATTGGAACCCGGCGCATCTTTATGCCACCGTGGAGGCGGGATTCGAACATCCCGGCATGTCGTTCATTCGCGTGATCCAGAGATGCCCTGTGTATCAGAAGGATCTGCACGAACCCGAAGTGGCCAACCCGAATACCATCACGCTGTTGAATCACCCCAAAGGCATTCATCTCGATGAGCAGGTCGTGAAGATGTACAAGCACGTCGTCGAACACGACCCGTCAGATATCGATCGCGCCCGGCAATTGGCCGACATGACCGACAGCATTCCCATCGGCCTGTTTTACCAGGACAGGACCAAACCACGTTTCGACGATTATGGCGCCCACAACATGGGCATGACGCCAGAAGACAAAGTGCGCGCCATCAACCGCGAACTTGACAAGTTGGCGGTTTGATGTTTTAGTTTTTTCGGAAAAGAGAGGCAGCCGCATGACCGACACGATGTATTCCCATCTGGACGAACTGTTCAGGACAAAGATCTCTTCCCGCGACAATCACGGTTTGCATACGCCTGAAGCCAGCCTGACTGCCAAACCGCTCAGGTCCCCGGTCTGGCCGGAATCCCCGACCACCGATACAACGGCGGAGCGCAAGGCCTTCTGGAACCGGCTGCGCACGTTTTATCGTGAAGGGCACGGCGGAGGACTCCGCGGTGCCTATCAAAAGCCCACACATTTTCCGGCGTTGTTGGCGCCCTTTCGCGATTGGCGGCATGTCCGCAATGATTATCCCGTTTGGATGGCCGATGAGGCCGGCGAAAACATGATGCAATCGCTGACAACGTTATTGGCTGAGGCCGTGCTGTCGTTTGCGCCCGGGCCCGCGGATGCCCGAATTCTCAAGGATAATCTGGCGAGATTGGAACTCATCGTCCAGGAAGCCTTTGACGACGGTCCCGACGTTCAACCGTGGGCGGACGTGATCGGTCCGGCCCTGCGTCGAATGGAAAGCCGGTTGGATATTGCCGGGCAGGACGGCGCGAATTTTTCTGACGATATCAAAAAGCTGTTGAAGGCTCTGCCATCTTCCGGACGTTTGGCCGTGTTTTCCGGCCAGATGCCTTTCCTGTGCCTTTCCACGGCGATGGCCTCGACCCAAACGCCGGCGAAGCTCCGGTTGCTGGAACGGATCAGTGGTTTGCGCAGCCAATTGCAGTCTCTCCTGACCATCGAAAGGGAAAAATCGCCGGACTCGCGGTCGCCGGAAGTTTTGCAGGGATCGTACGGGTACGGCGCTTCGTTCATCAACTTTGACAGGTTTTCCAATGTTCTCCCGGAAGCCGCCACATTGCCCATGCCGGCAGAGCGAGTCCGCCGCATTGAAAAAATTGTGAACGTGCTCGAACGGGCGCCTTCCTTTTTTGCGTATGACGCCATCTTCTGTGTGACGACCTCGTTCAGCGAACGGTTGCCATCGGGTGACGTGCTGTCCAAGGTCAAAGTTCATACGGTCGAGGGTGGCAACGCCTGCGCCGGCGCGCAAAACGTCTTTGACAACGCCATGGCCCGCATGGCCGAACTTTTCGCCGCCGTGCGTGTGGCCGATCTGGAGATCAAGGGTCATTACGATCCCGAAATTCACGATCCGTATTTTGCAGGCTTTGACTGGCAATCCTTCGATGATGCGGAGTTGTCCGCGTGCCCGCCGGTCGTGTTGCTGTCGTCGGTGGCGGAGATCATGAATCATGAACTGGCCGATTTTTCGGGTTTGCTTGCTTCCTGCCGTCCCATCAAGGCGCTCGTGCTCAAACAGGAAATGCCCGTCCCTGGCGGACGGATGAACGAATGGAATTTTACATTCCAGCAGGAGATCGGCTCCCTCGCCGTTTCGCATCGCAACACGTATGTTCTTCAATCGACAACGATTCATCCGGTCACGTTGTTTTCGGATTTTTCGGCAGGCCTGTCCTCTCCGACACCGGCGCTTTTCTATCTCCTGGCGCCCAAAGACCTTCCGGCGGCGGACTCTTTTCTGCTGGCCGGCACGGCTCTGGAAGGACGCGCCTTCCCGGAATTCACGTATGACCAAAGACAGGGCGTCCGCTGGGGAAGCCGTTTCAATGTGGCCCGCAACCCCCATCCGGACCAAGACTGGCCATCGTATGAATTGAAATATGAGGATCACGGTCAACCGGTGTCGATGACGGTGCCATTTACGGTGGCCGACGGCCTTGCACTCGCCAACGCATGCCAGGACCAATTCCTTCCGGTGCCCCGCTCCTGCTGGTCGGAAGATCTCGTGCTTTTCTCGGATTTTCTCACGCTGCCATCGAATGAGGCCTACGCCAAGATTCCATTCATCTGGATGCTGGATGACCAGCAGGTTCTCACCAAAGTGGCCACGACACACTGGATGACCCTGCTGGCTCAGGAGCGGCTCGATTTCTGGCACTTCATCCAGGAGTTTGGCGGCATCAACAGTTTCCATGTCGAGAAGGCCGTGGAACAGGTCCGCAAAGAGATGCTGGATGAGAATGCCCGCGAAATGGCCGCGTTGGAAGAGCGGCACCGGCTGGAACTGGAAGAAGCGCGCCGGCAGACGGCCCGCGAGACCATGGAAAAATTGTCGTCCATCCTGCTGGATCTGGATACGACCATGGTGATTCCGACGTCCTCCTCCGCCGCCGCGCCGGTGACCACGACGACCGCGGTCATGGAGACGCCTCCGCCGGCTTCCGGCGCTCCTATCGAAGAGGAAGTCGTCATATCGGCCGATCCGTGGATCGAGACCTTTCGATGTACGAGCTGTAATGAATGCACGAATCTGAATCCCAATGGTTTCAAATACGATGGGAACAAGCAGGCCTACATTGCGGATGCCGGAGCCTGCACGTTTGCCCAGCTCGTAACCGCCGCCGAAAAATGCCCGGCGAAATGCATCCATCCCGGAAAACCCCTGAACCCCGCCGAGCCGGGGCTTGAAGCGCTGCTGGTACGCGCCGCCCCCTTCAATTGAACCGAAAGACACGCGTGATGTTCGCAAAGGTGCCACGGTGATCACAGAGATTCTCACAGCCGTTCTGATCATGGTCGGTCTGGGCGCTTTTTTTGCCGCGGTGCTGGCCGTCGCCTACAAAAAACTGCGGGTGCAGGAGGATCCACGGATCGATCAGCTTGAAGAAATGCTGCCACGCTCCAATTGCGGCGCGTGCGGAAAACCTGGATGCCGCGCCTTTGCCGAAGGCCTGATCAACAAGGAAGTCAGCCCTGGCGGCTGCACCGTGAGTTCCCCCGAAGCCGTTGAACGAATAGCCGGTTTTCTGGGCGTGGATGCCGGATTTGTCGAAAAACGCGTCGCGCGATTGCTGTGCGCCGGCGGAATACAGGAAAGCCACAACCAGGCCGAATACAGAGGCCAGCGCACCTGTCGCAGCATGGCCATGGTGACCGGCGGAACCAAAGACTGCGTTTGGGGATGTCTTGGTTTGGCGGATTGCGAACGGGTTTGCGATTTTGACGCCATTCATATGAATGACGACGGATTGCCGGTCGTCGATATTGACCGTTGTGTCGCCTGCAACGATTGCGTGGAAATATGTCCGAAAGGGCTCTTCACCATCATGCCGGTCAGTTACAAACTGCTCGTGCAGTGCCGCTCCCTGCTGGAAGGGGACGCCGCCATCGAACGTTGCTCCGTGGCCTGCAACGCGTGCGGCCGCTGCGTGGCCGACGCCCAGCCCGGCCTGATCCGCATGCAAAAGAATCTTCCTGTTATCGACTACAGCCGCAATGAACAGACGTCCGCCCAGGCCACCAAACGATGCCCCACGAATGCGATCGTCTGGGTGGAAGGCCAGCAATTCACAAAAACGTCGACCAAGCCTCTGCCCATCGGACGGGTTGAAATGGTACCTAAAGAAGCGTAGAAGTCATGAAACTCAACGATACCCTGTTTGGAAAATCCATCACCCTCACCGGCTCCTCAAGTATCGCGCTGATCGAAACGGCGGTTGGTGAGAGTCTGGCGGGACGTTCACCGGAGGGCATGGCCAATCTTTTCGGACGGCCCGTGTTGCGCCGCAAAGACCGCTCGATCGCGCAGGCGATGGGCATGGCGGCCGCCGGACAACGGACGCAGGTGTCGGTCGGCCACCGCGAGCTGGCCGCCCGTTTCGACGCTCTCGAAGAATCCGTCCGAGATCATCTGGCCTATGTCATGCATGTCTCGACGGGTGATCCATCGGGTTTCCGCCATTTCTGCGCGGCGGGCGACTGGGGATGGATTCAATTGATCGCGTCGTCCGTTCAGGACGTGGTTGACCTCACCATCGTCGGACACCGTCTGGCCGAGCTGTCGCTCACGCCCGTGATGATAGCCGTTGACGATTTCGACACCGCGCAAACGGTGAAACTTCCGACACGCGATGTGTTGACCGCGTATCTTGGTCAACCGGACGATCTCATTGAAAGTCCAACCCCGTCGCAGAAGATTCTTTTTGGCCGGACGCGTCGTCGTATTCCAAATTGGTTTCATTTCGACGTTCCGATTGCGACCGGCATTCACAAGACGGATACGGCTCGCGTCATTGAGATGGCCGCGATCGGCCAGTATTTTCACCGGCACATTCCTGCTCTGTTCGATTTGGCCGCGGCCGAATACCGCCAGCTGACGGGGCGTTCGGTCACGAGTGTGGCCGGCCATCATCATGAGCATGCCGATTTTCTGGTTTTGGCCGCCGGACCGTCCGCCGACCGCACGCGATCCGTCATCGATCACTTGCGATCTCATCGCGTCAAGGCCGGTGGTGTGTTTCTGAGTCTGCTTCGTCCATTTCCAGAGAAGGCCGTTTGCCATGCCGTGGCAGGCCGCAAAGGCGTGACCACACTCGACGCCGTGATGCCCGATGCCCTCGCGGATCCTCCGTTATTCCGCCAACTCCAATCGATTCTGGACAAGGCCCTTCAAAACGCAACGCGAAAGAAAAATCCACCGTTTCCCGAACTGCCTGCCCTGTCCGAACGCCAGCGCCCGATTCTGTATTCGGGCCAATACGGCGCCACACCGGGTTATGAAACCATAGAAACCGTCTTCCGCAACATGGAGTCCGACGGCAAACGCCGATTCTTTGTCAATGTCGACCTGGCCGGACGCTCCTCGTCGCTTCCAAAACAGCAAATCATCCGCCAGAATATTCTCCGCGAATACCCCGGTATCGGAGAACTGGCCCTGACCAGCGAAGTGAAAGAGCATATGCCGACGGACCGCACGCGCACCGTGCGGGTGGTTTGCGATCGTGAGATGGCGGTGGAAGATGTCGGCCTGGTTGTTACAAATCGGTGGGGCGGCCGGTTCGCATCCGTTCCAATGACAACCACGGCCAAACCGGGTTATCACCTGTCTTTCACTCTCGAAGCGTCGCCGTACCCATTGGAAAAAGACACGGATATCGACGCCGTGATCACGGAGGGGTCCGTCTTGAAGGATGCCGGCTGCATCGCCGCCCTGAAAAAAGGCGCCACGGTGGTCGTGCTTTCCGGGGATTCTTCCGAAACGTTGATGCTGTCGGATGACGTGATGACCGTCGCCAGACAACTGGCGTTGGCGATCCATCATGTTCGGGTGCCCGTGGAAGTGCCGTTGTCGGACGTTTTGCTGGGAATAGCGGTCGGGCTTTTTTCCGAATTGGTCAGCGAAAACCCCGATTCGGGCAAAGACGCCGAACGAATTGAAAAATCGATGCGGGCGGCCGGCGAAACGTGGACCGACGCCCGGCGTGCCGCGACAATACTCGGGTTGTCGTTTAGAACTTCGGCCGTTCGTCACACCGATCTGCGAATCGAAAGCCAAGACAGCGTCGATTTACCAATGGCTGTTCGGCAATACCGCGACGAAGGTCCGCCGTACACCAGGGTGTCCCAGTTCTTTGACCGATACGGCTACTTCTACCACCACAACAAAACGGACGACCTGACCGCCGATTCATTTGCAGCGACGTCGGTGTTGCCGCCGGCCACTTTGAATTTTGCCAACACCGCCACGGATCGCGAGCGGTTGCCGCAATTCGTTCCCGAACGTTGCACCGCCTGCGGACAGTGTTTTGTATTTTGCCCGCATTCCGCCATTCCACCGCTGGTCATATCCGTTGAGTCCATGCTGAAACACGCAGCAGACACCCTGCAAAGCCGTGGCACTCCGCTGTCGGAATTGACTCCGCCGATCATAAAGAACCTTGGCAAAACGGCGAACGGTTTGCTCGTTGGCCAGGAAGGCCGTGTGGGAATGGATTCCATTCTCGCTCAAGCGTCGGACAAACTCGCCGCGCAAATGAAACTTGATGGCGAAAAAGCCGCGCGTCTGCACGATGACGTTCAAACGGCCGCCGCGATGCTGTCGGTCCTCCCTGTTTCGGTGACGAAACCATTCTTCAGGTCGAAGGAGACCGGGCATCTTTTCACGCTGGCGATCAATCCCCAGTCCTGTACGGGTTGTGGCGTGTGCGCCGACGTTTGCCCTGAAAACGCCATCACGATGGCACCGGACACGAACGACCACTCGTCGCGGCTGGCCGCCACGTTCCGGCTATGGGAACAGCTTCCGGACACCCCGGCGGATATGGTCGAAGAAAAACATCAGGACCCGGATTACGATCCTTTCGCCGCCATTCTGCTCAGCCGTCATTTTTACATGTCATTGGTTGGCGGCAGCCAGTCCGAGTGTGGCGCCGTCGAGAAGGTGGCCACTCATCTGGTTTCGGCCGTGGCGGAATCCGTCCTTCAATCCGGCGTCAATCAAAGCCTGAAAGACCTGGAAAAACGTATCGTCGATCTGACGGACAAGATTCAGAATAAGCTGCGCGAGGCCATGCCGACCGGCAACCTGGATCGTCTTCTGGAGAGCATTTCAGGTCAGGCACAGTCGCGCGTGTCACTGGACCAGGTGATCGCCAGGCTTGGCGAAACCGAACGATTTGGCGTCGTCGAATCAGCCTGGATCGAACGTCTCATCCGGCTGATCAATGAACTCAAAAATCTCACGTTCATGATCACCCACGGCCCATCCGGCACGGGCCGGTCGCGGTTCGGCGCCGTGATCGCCGCATCCAACGCCATGCGATGGACGAGCACTTTTCCGTTTAATGCTTTCGCATCGCCCGTGTGGATCTGCAACCAGGAGTTGCCGTTTGATTTCGCGGCGGGCCTGGTGCAAGGTCATCTTCGCCAGGCGATCGACAATGTCAAATTGCTCCGGCGGGCTGATCTTGAGATCAAGAATCAGTACGACCCGTCCATCCACGATCTTGCCATGGCCAGACTCGGTTGGGACGACTTGACGGCAACGGAAAAGTCCTTCGTGCCGCCGGTCCTTTTGTTTGTTGACAACGGCCGCCTGAGCGAGAGCGGCGCTTCAACGCTGGCGTCATGGCTGTCCGATGGCTGGCCCGTCAAGGTGATTGTCCTGGACGATGCCACCGGTGAACCTTCCGTTCAAACCGAACGTCTGGCGACGTTGATGTCACTGATATCGGTCAGGAATTGCCCCATTCTTCAATCTTCACTGGCCACACCGCGTCTGCTGTTTGAGGGACTGCGGGATGGCTTGCACCAACCCGGCCCGGCATTTTTCCGAGTTCTTTGCCCGAACATTCAACCAACGCGCGAAGCCGGACTGCCGTCTCTGCTGGCCCTTGCCCTTCATACGCGCGTATTTCCAACCCTTCGATTCCGTTTGGGCGCGGACAAGAAATTTGTGTCGACCGGCCTCGACCTTTCCGCCAATCCGGAATCGGACAAGGATTTTTGCACCGTCGACATCTCGTATCGTGAGTCCGGCGAAGAGCGGTCCGTCCGATATGGCCTGACTTATGGGGATTGGGCCATTCGTCAACCCGGATGGCAGAATCACTTCCATCCACTTTCGCCCGGCGATCCGTCCCCCATGCCCCTCGCCGAGTTCCTCCTCATCGAGCCGTCCGCCCGCGCGACCAGGACGCCCGTCGTGTATATGGTGGACTCCTCAGGTGAACTGCTGAAACAAGTGCCTTCCGCGGATATCATTCGGACGGCTGAATCCGTGATCCTGGCGTGGAATACGATCAAAGAGATCGCCGGACTTCTGACGCCGTATCCCCTCAAACTCAAAGCGACCATCGAGGATGAAGTGACGAAGCGTCACGAAATGGCGCTGGAGAAGTTGCGGAACGACTACGAAGAAAAACTCCGTGAACAACAACGAACCCAACTGGATGCCGTCCGGAAGAAACTCACGGACAAGCTCCTGGCATTGTCCGGCCACGGCTCACATGATTAACCGACATGACAAACGCGTAGCGCCATGACCGTTCTGCCAACCACACGTCTGACCTTTCAGCATGGCGTTCACCCGGATGAATACAAGGAAAAAACGGCCGCCCTGCCGATCGAGCGTATTCCGTTTGTGGACGACTATGTCGTGCCCTTGTCACAACATGCCGGAGCGCCGGCGATTCCACTGGTCACCAAAGGACAGCGTGTGCGGCGCGGCGACAAAATTGCGAATCCATCGGGATTCGTGTCCGTCGCCCAGCACGCACCCGTCACAGGAACCGTCACCGCGATCGAACTGGCCGAGCATCCCAACGGTTCGTTGTCGACGGCCATTCGAATCAACGCAGACCCGTTTTCGACGCAGGATGTTGCCCGCCATGGCGGCATTCCATGGAGGGACATCCCGTTCAAGACTTTCATCGAACATGTCCAGAACGCCGGGCTGGTCGGATTGGGTGGAGCCGGGTTTCCGGCTCATGTGAAATTCTCCATTCCCGAGGGAAAAACCTGCCGCACGATCATCGCCAATGGCTGCGAATGCGAGCCTTTCCTGACCGCCGACCACCGCATCATGGTCGAGTTTGCGGCCGAATTGATTGAAGGCCTCGTCATTCTCAGACACTTCATTCCGGCAGAAAAAATATATATCGGCGTCGAAAGCAACAAGCCCGATGCCATTCGCATTTTGAAGGACGAGATTGGGCGGCGTGGCTTGGATTTTGAAACGGTGCCTCTGAAAGTGAAATATCCGCAGGGGGCCGAAAAAATGCTGATCAAGGCGGTTCTCAAGAAGGAAGTACCATCCGGCAAATTGCCGATCGACGTTGAAACGCTGGTCTCCAACGTAGGCACTCTGGTGGCGCTGGCCCAATATTTTACGAATTCCGTCCCGCTGATTGAGCGCGTGGTGACGGTCACCGGCACCGCCATCCGCCGACCGGCGAATTTGATGGTGCCCGTCGGCACGCCGATCCGGCACCTGATCGAGTACTGCGGCGGCGTCACGGATGACGCGGCGCGGTTCCTGCTTGGCGGCCCGATGATGGGTATTGCCCAGAAGAGCCTTGACGTTCCGCTCATCAAGGGCGTTTCGGGTATCCTCGTTCTGACCTCCAACGAAGTTCGCGACCTCGACACCTACAAGTGCATCCGATGCGGGCGCTGTGTCGAAGTCTGCCCAATGTATCTCAATCCGTCGATGATGGGCCTTCTGGCCCGAAAAGAGTTGTACGAAGATCTGGAAACCGAACATATTCTGGATTGTTTCGAGTGCGCGTCGTGCTCTTTTGTCTGTCCGTCCGGTATTCCACTGGTTCAAAGTTTCCGGGTCGCCAAGAGTATCATCCGTGAGAGAAAGGCGAAGTCGTGAGCGACAGAACTTCCAAATTGCTTCTGTCCACGTCGCCGTTCCTGCACGGTGAAGACACGACGCCGGTGATCATGCGACAGGTTGTTTACGCGCTGATCCCCGTCATCGCCGCGGCGTTCTACTTTTTTGGAATGGCCGCCATACTGCAGTGCGCGACCGCCGTGGCGTCGTGTTTTTTCGCCGAGTGGATTTTTGCCGCCCAGCCTCCAAAGCACAAGACGCTGCTGGATGGGAGCGCGTTGATTACGGGACTGCTTCTGGCGCTGACGCTGCCACCGGGATTTCCGTTGTGGATGACCTTCCTCGGTGGTTTCGTTTCCATATTGCTTGGCAAGATCATCTGGGGTGGGCTTGGACAGAATATTTTCAATCCCGCCCTGGTCGGGAGAGCCTTTCTTCAGGCCGCCTTTCCCACGGCCATTACAACCTGGTCACCGCCGGACGGACGGTTCTTCACGCCGCGCGGAACCAATCTGGCGCTGCCGTTTTTCCAGGGAAGTTCCCTGGACGGGGTCACCGGCGCGACACCGCTCTCCAAGATGAAATTTCAGCACGAAGTCACGGATCTTTTTGATCTGATGATCGGCAATACAAGCGGTTCACTTGGCGAAACATGCGGAATCATCATTCTCCTGACGGGCGTGTACCTCGCATTCCGCAAAATATTCAATTGGCACATTCCCGTATCGATCTTGACGACAACCTTGATCTTCTCCGGAACGCTTCATATCGTTAATCCCGCGATGTATGCTTCGCCGTTGCAGATGGTGTTTTCGGGAGGCCTT
>CAZJBS010000035.1:0-30718 GCA_964544475.1 uncultured Bacteroidota bacterium
GAAATGGGTCACGTTTCCATCGGAACGGTGGAGAATCCAGGCGCCCCGGTTCCCGTGCGTTTTTTTGTAGTCAGGAATACCCGTTCTCATGATGTACTTCTTATACTTGTCGGCCTTTGCGGACGGCGTGACGCCCTGCCAGATACGTGCGATCATAGTTTGACACTTTCTCGGTTTCGTACGTGAAAGAAAATCCTTTTATTTGATCTAGACACCATTTAACTTACTTACAATGGTTACCAAATAAGCAAAACAATTGTAACCTGTCAACTAATTTTTATAAGTTACAGTCTGGAATTTCAAATGGATCTACGCATGAGGCCGTCCGCCAAACTCAAGTTGGTTGGCGGGACGTTGTGTCTTGACTTTGTTAACACCGTGGGCGGCCGGTCGGGCAGTGACATCATTGACGACAAACTGACCGACTACGGCGATTTGGCCGCATGGGCAGTTCACGCCGGTCTGGTCTCGCCCGGTGAGGGTGATCGGCTTTTTTTGGAAAGCGAACGCGATCCGGACGCCGCATCACGGGTATTTGCAAGAGCCGTGGCGTTGCGCGAGGCGGTATATCAGATCGCCAGGTGTGCCATTCGATCCATCCCACCACGGCCCCCGGATATGGAACGTCTCAACTCGGAATTAGCCGGGGCATTCTCCAGACTGCGGCTCGAATCCGGTGAAGACCATTACCAATGGAACTGGCCGGAAGACGGTATGGCCCTGGACCGTCTGTTGTGGCCCATCGCCGATTCGGCGGCGGAACTCCTCACCCACGAGGATCTGACGCGACTGAGAGAATGTGGCGGGCAGGACTGCGGCTGGCTATTCCTCGACACGAGCAAAAGCGGGCGACGCCTGTGGTGCGATATGCGGGATTGTGGTAATCTGGCCAAAGTGAGGAAATTCAGGGAAAAACAAAGGGGAAAGCGGGAACCTTCATGATTCACGGAGACACCGCTTGCGCGGGTGTGACAGCCGCACCCGTCGCGCTCACGAAATTACTTGTCGTTCCCGCGGCTTGCCCTGAGCAAAGTCGAAGGGAAAGCGGGAACCTTCATGATTCATGGAGACACCCGCTTCCGCGGGTGTGACAACCGCACCCGTCGCGCTCACGAAATTACTTGTCGTTCCCGCGGCTTGCCCTGAGCAAAGTCGAAGGGAAAGCGGGAGCCTTCATGATTCACGGAGACACCCGCTTCTGCCGGTGTTATAACCCACGGAGGGATCGCCGACTGGTCGCCCCTTCCCCTTCTCTTCTCCCCGCGAGGATCAGTTCAACACATGAATATTCTTTTTCGCGCAGATTTCCTTGAGTCTCTGCGGCCACACCGACACGGTGACTTCACCAAGATGGGCCGTCCGTAACAAATACATGTAGGTACGTGCCTGGCCAATGCCGCCGCCGATGCTCAATGGAATCCGGTCATTCAGAATGTCCTGATGATACGGCAACTTCAGGAAATCCTCTTGTCCGGACATCTTGAGTTGCACCTTGAGCGTGTCCTTGGTTACACGAATACCCATGGATGAGAGTTCATGCCGCCGCTTGGTCACCGGGTTCCAGACGAGGATATCGCCATTGATGCCGTGGTAGCGCTCGCCGTTTTTCAGAATGGTTTCGGTCACCCAATCGTCGTAGTCGGCCGCGCGCATTTCGTGCGGATATCCGTCCTTCAAGGGCCAGCCAATGCCGATGATGAAAATCGCCTGGGCTTTTTCCGAGAGGGTTTTCGTCTCGCGCTGTTTCCTCGGCAGATCCGGGTACATCTCCAGCATCTCTTCGGCATGCAGGAACGTCAGTTCCTCCGGAAAATCCGGATACCGGCTGTCTTTGAGGGCCGGGAACATCTCCTGCGCGGTTTTGCCGGCGCCACGGATCACTTTCCAGATTTTGCGGACGACGTCCTTCAGGAAATCCAGATTGCGGTCTTTTTCGGTAATGACTCTTTCCCAATCCCATTGATCCACATAACTGCTGTGATCATGATCCAGGAAATAGTCCTTGCGCACGGCGCGCATGTCCGTGCAGATGCCTTCGCCGACCTTGCACTCGAATTCCTTGAGCGCCCGCCGTTTCCATTTCGTGGCCGCCTGTACGACTTGCGCGGTCATCGGCCGCTCCAGCCCCAATCCGCACGGAAACTCCACCGGCGTGCGTGATCCATCCCGATCCAGATAGTCGTTCACCCCGCTGTCCTTGTCCACAATCAACGGAACCTGGACCATGTTGAGGTTCAACTCCTTGCACAGGTTTTCTTCGATGTAGTTTTTGACCGCGTAGACGGCTTTCATCCTGTCCATGGGACGGAGCAGTGGACGATAGTCCGTCGGAAGCACTTTTTCCACTTCTTCATACGTACTGATGCCAGGACCCGCCAGGTCCGCTTTTTTGTCAAGCATGTGAATTTCTCCCATTTGGATACCAATGGATAACCGCTGCCCGGCCTGGTATCGGGGAGGACAGCGCGCTCCGGTAGGTTGATGGACTATGTAGGTGGAGTATTTTCATGGTTGCCATGGGAATAACCGCAGCGTCCTTTGGCCCAAAGTACTCCAGTCCGGGTCAACAAAAAATGACGCAGGTCAGGATTTGACGGGGTGGGAGCATTTCTAATAAAGAGGCTGTTCCTAATAAATAAACGTTGACTTGAACCAGTTGAAAAACCACCACGATACGGTGGCGCCAAGTCCGATCATCATCAACCCGATGGTCGTCGACACCCATCCGCCCCATACGCCGATGTGGGCATACGTTGTGCCTTTGGATGAGTACGCGCCTTTCTTCATCGACTTCAATTCACGGTTTCCAAGCACGATGGCGATAACGCCGGGAATGGGCGAGCAGAAAACCACAAAAACAACCGAAAGTACGGCCAGCACCCCGCAAATCAGGGCAAGCTTCGCCCGCGGCGACGGCGGATGGTCCTCGACGCGAGTGATGATATCTTTGGGATAGTGGTACGTTCGCGCGGGGATGGGAAAAACGAAGCCGCACCTTTCGCACGCCGTGGCTTCATCCGGGTTGTTCGTCGTACAGGTCGGACAGAGTTTCATGCCATCAGCCTATGGACCATTTCAGTCTGCGAGCAATTTCCTGAATTCTCTTTCATCAATAACCTTGACGCCCAGGTCTTTCGCTTTGTCAAGCTTGGATCCGGCTTCCTCTCCCGCCAGCACAAAATCGGTTTTCTTGCTCACACTTCCGGACACTTTCCCGCCCCGTTCTTCGATCAGACGTTTGGCCTCATCCCGGGAAAATGCGGACAAGGCGCCGGTCAAGACAAATATCTTTCCGGCGAAGACCTGCCGGATATCCGGCGTTGGCTTTTCAGCCATCCGGGTGTTGACCCCGGCCTTGATGAGTTTCTCAATAACCCGTCGATTCCGTCCATTGGCAAAAAAATGCACAATGCCTGACGCGGTGCGTTCGCCGATGCCCTCAATACCATCCAACTCCTCGACGGTCGATGCCATCAGCTTTTCAAGCGTTCGGCAACGCCGCGCGAGATCTTTGGCGCTTTCTTCTCCGACAAACTTGATTCCCAACGCATAAATCAGCCGTTCCAGCGACCGGGACCGGCTTTGATGGATGGCGTCCAGGAGATTCTGAACGCTCTTTGGTCCCATGCGTTCGAGGTTGAGCAATGGTTCCCTGGTCAGCGTGTACAGATCGCCGTAGTCATGGATCAGCCCGGCGTCCACGAGTTGGGCCACCATGGCCTCCCCGAGGTTTTCGATATCCATGGCGTGGCGGCCGGCGTAATGCTCGATCCGTTTTTTCACCTGGGCGTCGCAGGATACATTCTCGCAGCGCCACGCGGCTTCGTCTTCGCTTTTGTCGATCTCCGATCCGCAGACCGGACAGGTTTTCGGGAACTCGAACGGACGCGTGGCGGCCGGCCGGCCGGCGGACACGACTTCGACAATTTTGGGTATGACATCCCCGCCTTTTTCAATCACGACCGTATCGCCCACCCGGACGTCTTTCTCCCGGATGAAATCTTCGTTATGCAGGGTCACGCGGCTGATCGTCGAACCCGCCAGGAAAACCGGTTCGAGTTCCGCGACCGGGCTGACGATACCCGTCCGTCCGACCTGCAGCGTGATGTCGCGAACCCGCGTCGTGGCCTGGCGCGCTTTGAATTTGAAGGCAATGGCCCATCGCGGACTTCGGGCCGTGGCGCCAAGGACCTCCTGCTGGTGAAGGCTGTTGACTTTCACCACGATGCCATCGATGTCAAACGGCAGGGTATCCCGTTTCTCCTCCCACGCCCGGTAGTACGTCATGACCTCATCCACGCCTCGGCAAACCTTGTAGGAGTCCATCACGGGAAACCGCATCGCCTTGAGTTCGTCGAGGCTCGCGCTGTGCGACGGGAACGGGTTTTTCGCGTCGATGGCACGCAGGTAATAGGCCATGAATTTGAGCGGGCGGGCGGCGACTTCCCGTGGATCCTGCAGTTTCAGGGTGCCGGCCGTCGAGTTGCGCGGGTTGGCAAATACCATCTCACCTTCTTCCGCCCGCCGGGCATTCATGTCCAGGAAATCCTGCCGAAACATCAGCGCCTCGCCGCGTACTTCCATATTCACAAGTCCCTTGCGAAGTTCGACTTTGAGCGGAATGGAACGAATGGTTTTCAGGTTGGTGGTGATGTCCTCCCCTTTTTCCCCGTCGCCACGGGTTACACCGCGAACCAGCCGCCCGTTTTCGTACACCAGGCTGATGGCCACACCGTCGAACTTCAGTTCGCACACGTATTCGTAGTCGGCGCCTTCGACCAGATCCTTCACGCGCCGGTCGAATTCACGGAATTCGTCTTCGGTGTACGTGTTGGACAGACTCATCATGCGTTGACGGTGGGGTACGGTCGGAAAGTTTTTGGTCAGGTCGGAGCCCACGCGCTGGGTTGGCGAATCCTCCGTGCGCAATTCCGGATGGGCCGTTTCCAGATCGATCAATTCCTGCAGCAGGTGGTCGTACTCTTCATCGGCCACGGACGGCTGGTGCAGCACATAGTAACGGTAGTCGTACTCTTGAATGGCCTGACGAAGGGCGATAATGCGCTTGGCGATGGAGACGGTCATGATCGGATGTCGACGGTTGTTTGCTGACGGCAACATAGGAACGATGTTGGATACACGCAAGGGCGATTGTGAACGGCAGTTACTAATGGGAGCGCAATTTACATTACTCTTGTTCACCCCTCGACTCCGCTCGGGGTGAAGCTTCAGGCTGAGCGTAGTCGAAGCCTGATTTGCAAAAAGTCAACTGTTTTGCGCTCCCATCAGTATCTCAAAACGACTTCCCCTCCTCGTCCGGCATCAGGGGCGATGATGGGCGCGAATCCGGTCAATTCCGGCAGGGGGAACCAAAATCAACAGCATCCTCCGCCATCGTAGAAATACGTTGACTCGGTAACATGAAGGTCATTTCGGCGAAGAGCCATCAGGGCGCTGGCGGTCTTATCGCAGATCGGCAAGGGTTGATTGTAGAAGAGCGTGTGCCCTTTGCCGTCGTCAAGACATTCGTCCTCTCCAAAATAAATCGCCGTGCGGCCGGTGAAAACACATGGACCATCCAATGGCATCGGATCTTTGATCGCGCAGATTTCAACGCTTTCCACGTAAAGGACGCTATCGATCTCGTAGTGCTGCGGATCCAGAATGCGATACGGTCTCCTGGCCCGCACCTCCACGGTGCCAAAACCCACGTCGGTGATCGTCGTTAGATACTCCTTCAGCGGCAACGCACCGCTCAGACACAGGGCCCGCAGAGTCTGGTCATTTCGCAGTTGCTCGGGCATGATCTGATTGCAGATGGGGTCCGACAGGATCAGGCGGCCATGAGGTCTAAGAACCCGGTACACTTCATGAAGCGCCTTCTTAAGATCGTCCTTTTCAAAAATATTGAACAGGCAATTCTGCGCCGCGACGTCGATACTTTCCGCTTCCAAGGGCAAATTCAACGCATTTCCCTTCCGGAGTTCGACGAACTCGGAGCGAAACCACGCGTTCACTTTTTCCGCTTCGTGGAGATTGTTCCGGCAGGCTTCCAACATTTCCGTCACCACATCGACGCCAATGACCGAAGATTTTCGTCGGGTGAAGTACGCAAACTGCAACAATTCCATCCCTCCTCCGACACCAACATACAGAACCACGGGTACATTGCCCAAATCACGCGGATGAACAGTGCTTCCGCATCCATAATTCATCTCAAGCATTCTTTTCGGAACCGATAATTCCGGCAGCTGCCATACCGGTGTCGTTGTGCAGCACAGACCAGCCTTTGGCTTGAGAGCGGCTTCCTTGTAAACGTTTTTCGCGGCTTCCAGATAACTCACGATTTGTCCCTTTCCGGTAACGTGATGATTCGAAGAAAACATGATGAGAACTCCGTAGTGAGAGAATCGCCCGACGTCGCCGACGGTACGCCGAACTCATGCCACAGACGTTCCGTGACACCGTCATCCACAGCTGAAGTCATGCCGCTCATGGAAACGGATCCGGCCCATGCCTGGTTATTGGAATGGCACTTATACGTCCTGAAAGCGATCCGTTTTCGAGATTCAGCACGCCGCGAGGACATACCGTGGCGCACAGGCCGCATCCGACACACGAGGCCCGAACGACATGGTGTCCCCTTTGCGCATACGCGCGAACGTCGATGCCCATTTCACAGTAGGTGGAACAATTGCCACAGGAGATACACTGGCCGCCGTTGGTGGTGATGCGAAAGCGGGAAATATACTTCTGCAGAATGCCCAGATACGCCGCCATGGGACAGCCAAACCGGCACCATACGCGCGTTCCGAGCAAAGGATAAAATCCAACGCCGATCACACCCGAGAACATCGACCCGATAAGAAATCCGTACGTTTTTGAAAAAGCAGAGGACATCGAACCCAGCAGCTCTCCCCGCCAGAAGGAATTCATCCACAGCAGGACGGTGGTAAGAATAATGAAAAGCAAAACGCTGTAAACCATGACCCGTTCAATTTTCCAGGCTTTCAGCGATTTATCCGACAACTGCCGGAACGGATCGCCCATGGTGTTCGCCAAACCTCCGCAACCACAAACCCATGAACAATACCACCGTTTGCCGAAAAAATAGGTCAATACCGGCGTTCCGACAAAGGTCATCAGGCCTCCCCAGAATGCCATGAACCGTCCAAGACCACCGGGATGCTGCGTCAGGTCACCGAGCGTAGATGGAAAGAGATAATCGTATTTCAACGGCCAGAAGTAACTGAAATAAAATTCCGGCTGGTTCATTAATTGCAAAAACGCGGGAATCAGATAACCGAATCCCAGCTGCGTGATCATGATCGAACCGGTTCGAATGATCTGATATTTTGAATGACGGTATTTGACCATGGCACGGAACCCCATGATCAGCACCAGTATCGTGTAAAGTGTGCCGTAAAGAAACCATTGATCGGCGTTGCGTCCCCGGAAAAGTGCGCTCAAAGGATCCAGCCATCGGATCGCCAGTTCCAGCGGAGCCGGGTACCAATATATGATCACATAAAATCCGGTGAAGAGCACGCCCATAAGCCATCCGCCCCATCCTCTCGACGTCAACGTATGCCGCCAGATATCATGATTCATCGCCGACGATGTTTTGGCGCCATATTTCCGATACATAAAAAATGAAGACGCGATCCCGATCAGCGTCAGGACACTCAGTACAAAATAGCCGTTCATGCGGTCACCCCTTCCTGGCGTTGGTGACGGCGATAAAACTCAACGATGGCTCCTTCGTACTTTGTGAAAAATTCAGGATCAAAATTGGCTTCGGTCAGATGATCCATGACATAATCCAAGGTTCTCTTCTCACGGATCCACTGGTCACAAACCTGATGGCGAAGTCTCATTCCGAGTACGTTGAAGCCTTTGACCGTATGATCCCTTTGGGCATATACGATCCGAAGGCACATTTTTCCATGGGCGTGCTCCCAATAAAACGACGCTTCCCCCTCGCGGAGTTGATTCGGCACGTCGCCGTAGGTCTGATATTCGATGTCGAAAAATTTGGCGGAATTGAACCAGAGACCGGGCTGATACGATCGTTTCTTGCCGCAGATCGTATGCCCGAGCGTTTCCCCGTGCATGCGTCCCGTGTACCACACTTGTTCGATCGGACGCCGGCCCGGAAGCGCCTGGCGGAACTGGGCGCAGTCGCCCACGGCATACACGTTGTCCACATTCGTCTCAAAATATTCGTTGACCAAAACACCGCGATTCGTTTCTATTCCGGAGCCTTTCAGAAAACCAATATTGGGTGAAACGCCGACGGTCAGACCCACAAATTGGCACGCCATGCGTTCGCCCCTGTTCGTGATCACCGCCGATACACGCCCCCGGTCATCGCCGACAATCTCTTTGAGTTCGGTTTCCAGCCTGAGATCGATGTGATGATCCGCCATATGCCGGCCGATGAGTTTCGCTTCGTCTTCCGGAAGAACGATGTCCCAGAAGTGCCTTTCCCGCACCAGGAAAGTTACGGGGATTCCTCTGGATAAGAGCATCTCCGTCATTTCCACGCCGATAAGGCCGCCGCCCACGATCACCGCGCGTTCAACGGCTCGGGTGTTCTGCTCCATCAATTCAAGGTCCTGCAGGTTGTATAAACCCTGAACGCCCTGCAGATCCTGTCCGGGCCAGCCAAATTTGTTGGATTTGGAGCCGGCGGCAATAACCAGCGTATCGTACGCCATTGAAGAGCGATCCGAAAAATGGAGGGTCCGCTGAACCGTGTCTACGCGTTCAACGGATTTCTTCAGTAATTCGATCTTGTTTTTTTTCCAAAACCAGTCTTCATATGGTTTGGTGTGTTCGTACTTCATGTGTCCCATGTAAACATACATGAGCGCGGTTCGAGAGTAGAAATGGTCGGATTCCGCCGATATGACGGTGAGGCGATGATCGCTGAGCTGGCGGATCGTGCGAGCGCAGGTGATGCCCGATATGCCATTGCCGATAATTACCACATGTTTATTCATTGAGACTCCAGTCATAATCCAGATAGGATATCGAAGCATTGGAATTAATTGGAACCGAAGAATACCGGTTCAAAAACTGAATCAAAGTTCCTCGGGTTGTAAAATCTCCTTTGAACCAATCGAAGATCCTGGAAATTTCCACCGCGCTCGATGCAATTTTGTTTCTCGATGGGTCGCTCAAAAATCCGCGCGCCTGTTCATTCAACTGGTGGTCAAGTTCCAGGGGATCGTAGGCTCTGTTGAGAAGGACCGGACAGGACCGCGATGCGCAGACGATAGCAAAATGGATGCGCGGATCGTTGAACTCTTTTCGCAGGATATCGTGCTCAATGCGGTCGAGCGTATATTTTTCCCGGCTGATGGTTATGAATTCGATGGCCCACGGCGATGTGAAGATACCGCCGATGTCTTTGATGGTCCGGACCGGGTAATGCTGCAAAATGAGGCTGATCGTAAACGCATTGTACGCGTTGATCCAGTAAGCTTTTCTTTCATCGATCGACCAGCCAGGCTGAGGCGCGTTAGCGCTCAATTGCTTTAGATAATGGTCCAGCACGTCCTGATGGTTTTTCAGTTTTTCGTAATTGACCCTGCCCGAAGCGGATACGTATTCCTTGAGTATACGATTCCATTCTGCATGAGAGACTTGAGCCGAGGCCGGAGGCGCCACACTGAACAGCGGGATCACCATCATATTAAGAAGGAGCGCGCGCATAGTCAATTTTCCTTTTATCATAAATGCGTGATGATCCAATAACTGACGAAGCTCAGCACGGCAGCCACCGGCAGCGTGAGAAGCCATGACCAGACGATATGCTGAATAACCTTCCGGTTGGCCTTGCCGGTCACCAGACCGATGCCGAAAAGCGAGCCGACCGACACGTGTGTGGTCGAGACCGGAAGACCGTGAACACTCGCCGTCGTTACCAGCAGGGAAGTTATCAGGTTTGCCGTAAATCCCTGCCCGTCGTTCATCGTGGTAATCTTTTTGCTCATGGTCTCCGCAACTTTGCGCGCGTTCAACCATCCGCCGAGCGCTACCGCCAGGGTGACCAGGACAATATCATGGTTGAAGTTCAAGGCTCCTACCAGAAACAACAACCCGGCGATTTTCGGCGTATCGTTCAATCCACGCGCGTAGCACACGACTCCCGCGCTCACAAAATGACCAATATTGAGCAACGACTGTGCGCCTATACCCAAAAACGATCCGGCATATTGTTTTCTGCAATTCTCCACCGTATCAACCGAGACGGAGATACGGGACTGACTTAGGGCCAGTGTATTTTGAGGATACGCTGATAAAACAAAGACGGGTACTTCTTCACCGACACACGCGCAGGCCGTTTTCTCAATTCCGGCGGCGATGCGAAATCTTCTGAACATACGGTAGGTGATCAGACACATCAGGGCGGCTATCAGCGGGCTCGCCAGCAAAGGAAGAAAAAAGGCGGTTCCCAATTGCGCAAAATTGAATCCCGCTCCAACGGCAACAATTCCTCCGCCGCTCAAGGCCCCCACCAAACCGTGGGTGGTGGATACCGGCATACCGAACCAGGTTGCGATCATCACTGTACCGGCTGCTCCGATGGCAACGGCGGCCGCAAATTCCGGCATAAACACCACCGAATCCGGCACCAATCCTTTGCCTGAAAAACTCCTGGCCAACGATTCCGCAAGCACAACTGAAGTCAACGAACCGATCATGGTTGTAAACGTGGCCCACGAAATGGCTTTCTTGTAGTCGGTCGTTCCACCTCCGAAAAGCGTGGCCACGCCTTTGAAATTATCGTTGGCCCCGTTGGAATAGGCGAGAAAAAAGGCGGCCAGAAGAATGAGATACAACATGGTGTTCTCTTCTTAGTTAATTCGTTAGATTATTCGTTAACAACATTTTTCATCCGCCTGAACCGGCGGACATTTCACCGATCCGTAGGAACAAAAAACACAGCAGTCGCCGTCTTTCGGTCTAAGACGCGTTCCGCAATGCGTACAGGTATAAAAAAATTGACATGCATCGGAGGGCATCGATTCTTCTTTTTGAAAGCCGCAATGAGGACACGTGATCACCGACTGCATTATGATATTCGCGTTCATAAGCTTCACCTTAGTTGAGCGCTGGCCACCCGGTAGCCCGTTGCATTGATGGCGTCCGCTATGATTTTCAAAGACATTTTTGATTGATCGAATTTAATCAACGCATGCCCGCTCTTGTACGAGGCTTCGACATGGGCAATACCGTCTAACTGACGAACCGTATGAACAATATGTTCTTCACATCCGGAGCAAGTCATTCCCTCGATTGATAATTCAACAGCCGTCAGATCCGACTCTTTAATCGCTACGGATCGCGATTCATTGTTCGTGAAAAATAAAAAGGAATAGTATGGGAAGGTGAGCATGGCCACAGCAAACACGGTCACTATACTTAAAAACATTTTTGATTGGAGGAAGCCGGGTTTGTCTTCACAGGCGCAATTCGTTTGTTGATGCGATCTGAATTTCACAAACCATGCCGCGCCTAAAGACAGAAGAGTGAATAAAATCAAATACGGCCGTATGGGTTCAATCCAGGCAAATACGGAAGCTATTCCGCCGACGCCCGCAAGAAAAGCAATCACAGGCATAATGCAGCACAGCGAAGCGGCGATAGCGCTCACAACCCCGATACCCCACAGAGAGACTTGCCTTTTCATAAAAATCCTTTCCTCGATCCCATGACTTATGTAAGAGAACCCTGGCAACTCGATCCTGCGCCGGCCGTGCATCCATAGCAATGCTGGCCGATAACAATCTCTCGGCCGTTCAGCGCCTCCGCATCAAAATTCCTGATATGCCCCGAACTCCTGCAGGACACAGGCCATTCAAGCATCTGGTTAAAATCACAATCGTACAGTTGCCCGTCCCAGCCCACGGAAATCATATTCCGGCACATCACTCCGGCCGCCGCGGCAGGGTTGAATGCATGGATCAGCTTATCCATATAGGTTTCGTATTGACCCGTCTGCAGCAAATGATCCAGAAATCGGCTGATGGGCATATTCGTGATTGTGAAAAGGCGGCTGAACTCAATACCAAAATGATCGAAAAGTATCCGTTTATAATCTGCTTCGAGTTTTTCCTGCGGCGGCGGAAGCGAAGGTCCACCGGGATTGTACACCAGATTCAATTCAAGTCCGCTCCCCTCTCGACCGTAGCCCAATTGATTCAGTTTCTTCAGTGCCTCGATGGACTTATTAAAAACCCCATCACCTCTTTGCCGGTCGGTATTTTCCAGGGTATAACACGGCAGAGAGGCGATCACGGCCAAACGATGCTTCGTAAAAAATTCCGGGTACGTTCTGAAATCCTTATTGGAAACAAGAATGGTCAGATTACTTCGCACTAAGATTTTCATTTTAAGTTTTGAGAGCTCCTCCACGAACCATTGAAAATTCGGATTCATCTCCGGTGCGCCGCCCGTCAGATCGACCGTCGTAATAGACTCTGTTCGCCGAATGGCATCCAGGCAATAGTGTATGGTTTCGCGGGTCATGATCTCTTTCCGGTCCGGGCCCGCGTCCACATGGCAATGCGCGCAGGTTTGGTTGCACATTTTACCCAAATTGACCTGTACGATCTCCAGTTCAACAGACTTCAAGGGGTACAATCCGTACTCCCCGAGACTTTGAAAAAATCTTTGGTCTGTTTGCGAAGCCGTCTCCGCGTTTTCCAGAATATTCAATTGATACGACACTCCGCTGAGTTGGTGGCCGCGAACCAAAAGAGTTTGCATGGAATTCCTTTGTATCGGTTTGACTGAATATGAAAATCTACCGCTTAGCGGCAACAACAGACCGTTCTTGCTGCCATTTATTCGCCCGTGGTCAAGCCCAGCACAGCACCATATACGACATGCCCTAAAAGGCTTCCCATCACCATGAGCATCGGCGCTTCCGTATTACCGGAGAAAAATCCCGCGCCCATCATCGGCATGACCATAACCTGAGCCATGAAAAATGGAATTAATCCGTAAAGGATCCCTTTAACGACTTTTATCCCGGAGATTTTTGATCTGAAAAATAACACATAACCCGCCGCCAGTACAATTGCGATCATAAAGTGCATGACCCATCCTACGACCACCGGCAGATGCATAAATCCGGCTAACATTTCTCCGATAGGCATCTTAGGCATGCCCATCATCGGCGCCACCATCATCATCAAAAGTCATTACGGTGGTTGCAATGACGCCGCCTTTGATTGTTTCTGCTGTTTTGCTCTGCATGTGAAATTCCCTTTCAAGTTTGTGGGAGTTAAATGATTACCCTGCATTTTATATCCGCTGAAAAGAATTCATGTTTTTTTACCGCTTCTTCAAAATTTTTCACGGTAAGTCGGTTGTGTGAATCGTGCCATACGGCCGCGCCGTCCTGAACAAGTATCGCCTGCGGGCTTTGATGCTGTACTTGGAGCCGATCCGCTATTTGATTGGACGCATCCCGCACCTGTTGCACAACAACCATAGCGCTTTCCAGATGCCCGGTATATCCTTCCAGGAACGACATGAGTTGAAGGAATGCAAATGAGCTGACGGGACAGGTCGAACTGTGTTTAAAGAGCAGAACCGGTTCATGATAAGACTTTTCAATCAGATCATGTACGGTTTGAATATCCTGGATATGAAAAAGCTGGTTCATAGTAGATCCCTTTTGTTTAAATTTCGTCTTCATGGCTATTCACAAAAAGCTAATAGACTATTTTTACCACCTTCTGCTCGTCGCGAATACCTTTCAATGCAGCGGTAAACGGTTCGACGCTTTTGGCCTCGGCCAGCAAGGCATGGCGCACACCCAGATCGTCAAACACTTCTTTGGTGATAACAATTTCCTTACCATCGCCCAGCGCTTCGATCCGGGCCGCCACGTTGACCATCGTACCAAAATAATCCAACCGGCTATTTAACGTGACAACCATGGCCGGTCCAACGTGAATACCAATGCGCAGCGAAATTCCGCTCTTGAGCTTCAGCGTATCGTTGAAAATTTCAAACTGTTTCTGAATGCCGATCGCCGCCTCAATGGCTTCCGAGGTGCGTCCAAAGCTGGCCATGATCGAATCGCCGATGGTCTTTACGATCACGCCGTTATGATCCGTGATGACTTTTTCAGCCACTTCAAAATGGTCCTTGACGATCTTGAAAGCTTTCGGGTCGCCCAGATCCTGATACATTTTGGTGGAACCCTTCAGGTCGGTAAACAGGATGGCCACATGCTGCACTTTGACGCTTTCATTTTCCGACAACAAATTTTTGGAAAAGAATTTCCTGAAGATGGGCGAATTGATCACTTCAAATCCGTTCAACCTTTGAGCGGCGGGTTCATTGGGTACGCTCATGGGATCGGGCATCTTGATCTTGCGGACGTTCGAGTTTACCGTAAAGCTTACTTCCACGCCTCCATCCATGGTACATTCGAAATCCATTTGACATCGCGGACAGTGGTCGTGGCCGGTCAGATGGTCCATGTCCTGATGATGCGCGGTGAGACCGTTGCACTGGGAACAATGAATATCCCAATGAAGATCCATGAGGCCCGTTTTGGCCGACCAAAGGAACAGGGGTATGAGCGGTTTGAAATCCGTCTGCAATCCCGCCGCAAGTTTTTTAACGTTGATACGGAATAAGTCGGCATCTTTGCTGTTTAGGATCATATCCCGAAGACGATCGGTATTTCCCACACGATAATCGGTTCTGCTGATCTCGCCGATCTTCCTGTCAAGCAACTGATTATCAACGGAAGCAGCCTTGCCTGCAAACGATAAAATTCCCATAGTCCTTTGACCTTTGATTAGAATATCCGGGTGTAATATAGAGTCTATTCAACCACAAATCGGTCAGATTTGTGACAATTCTCATGACGGAAAGAAAATAATCATCAAAAACCGCGACGCTTTGCTTCATGGACCTTCGAGGTATCCATCGACGTTGTAACGACAAATCAATGATCGGTTCACCATAAATGTCCTCTCCTCAATAGTTGTATCCTTTACCGCCATCCGGCTCTGATTCCACGCCCATCGACAAGACAATGCGGTTACAAAATTGAAGTACGCGATGATCAGTGTCGCATCCAATATCGAACGATTCGTCCAAGGGGGAATCCCTCAAAGCGGTAATGACTTCATTCGACACATCCCCGGGTCTCAGAGTCAATAGGCGCGCATACTCACATAACGCCTCATCCGTCCGGCTTAGCTGGGTCTTCGCGGGATCCGCTGCAAGATCCTGAACTCTCTGACGGTCTTTCCAGTAGTGATTTAGCGCCTCGCGGTGATGTCGAACACAGTAGAGACAGCCGTTGGCCGAGGATACGCCGACCGCCATCATTTCGCGCTGGACGCGGCTCAACGGCGACTGGCCAAACATCACCGTCATATACAAATCCATATGTGCCACGAGACTTTCCGGATTCAGACTTTGGATCTGGTGCACATCGGCCAACTGACCCCTCCTGGTTATAAGGTCGTCGTACACTTTCTTGAGCTTTACTTCGGCTTCGTCGTAACCAGTCGTTCTAATTCTTGCCATACTCTGTTCCTCTATGATCACCTGAAGAAATGAACAACTGCACGGCCTGACTTATAGGCCGTCCATTCGCAAGCCTTAGAATGCGGTATCCAGCGCCCGGAGAATGAGCCATGTTTTTGTGCATATTGGGAATCATACGACTATTTTTCCGGGTCTCGATCAAGAGTTCTTTTTGCCTTTCATTCGCTGTTCCAAAGTAATGGGCTGGGGACTCATGCCAAAAGGCGTGTCTTCCTTATTAACCCTTTTTCTGTTTGGTCAGCTGAATTCGGCTGGTAACGGGTTAATCTCTATTCGTTTTTTAGACTTCGTACTATCGGGTGGCATCAGAGGCAACTCTACGACAATGGACAGGCTGTTCCGATCCTCGGAATGAGCAAATATTTTTCCTCCATGCGCTTCGATGATCGCCTTGCTGATCGAGAGTCCCAATCCGGAATTGGAACCCAATAACAGTTCTTTCTTCTTATCGCCTTCAAACCTCACAAAGGGCTCAAAGATCTGACGGAGCCTGTCCGGCGATGGAACCTGATCGGACTTGTTCGTGATCTTGAGTATGAGCGTTTCGCTCATCACGGCGCTGTTGATCAGAATGTCAGTGTCTTCTTTTCCATGCTGGATCGAGTTGGTCATGAGATTATTCAGCATCCGTTGCAATAAACCGGCATCGGCGTCGAGCACCACACTTCGCGTCGAGAGCTTGAACGTAATGTGTTTCTGCTCGGCAATATTCCTGATCCGGCCTATGGTTTCTTCCAGGAGGGTTTTGATTTCCACTTTTTCAAAGCGGGGCTTAAATCCTGAAAACTGGATGTTGTTTAATATGGTAATATCGTCAAACAGCCCTTTGATAAAGTGAAATTCCTTATGCGCCAATTCAAAATAGGATAGGGAATTCGCTTCAGGCTTGAGATCTTTTTTCATAGATTCCAACATAAGAAACAAGGTCGTGACCGGTGTTCGCAAATCATGCACGACCATCGAGAAGAATCTGCGCCTTTGTTCGTTCAAAGCCTCGTTTCTAAGCCGTTCCGATTCTATCTGCTTTTTTGTTACCTCGAGTTGATATTTTTCTCTGGCCTCCATCGCCAAAATATTTTGGGTATGTACGGCCTTTTGGGCGGTTATTTCCCGTTCATGAGAATGATACAGTTTTAGCAGGATCACAAAAACAGCCGCAAAGGGCACGATCATGGTCAGCAGTAAGCCCTGCAAAAAGGGCAACAAACGCGCGTACAATTCACGCCGATAATCTTCCCCCAAAAAATCTATTTCCAAAACCGCCTTTATCTCATGGTTTTCCCGCAATGGCACCAGAGCGGAAATGAACTCTCCATTTGAATCTTCGTAAAGGTCGGACGTTACTTCTCTGCCTTTGAAGGCTTCATGAATCTGATGTACGGCTTCTTCAGGATACAAGTCTCCACGGAAAGATTTCTCGTTCGTCATCACGCTAAATACCGGCTTTCCGTCCTTCTTCTCAACAATATACACCAGCCCTTCGCGCAATCCGAAGGATTGCTCAATTCGTCTCAGCTCTTTGGTGATCTCAAGGAAATGGTCGTCGGTCACGCTTTGTATCTTTCCGAGTTCATGCACCTGAATATTGGCCGCACCATACCTTGCCATCGCCAGCATTTGTTTCTGCAGGTCCATTTCCAAAGTGTATTCGATATAGTAAACGGCCACGGCAGTTAGCAACGAGAGAACCACCAATTCGATGGCTATCGTTATGGAAATAAGCCTCCACTTATTGAGTATCTTGGATGACATGAAGGGTCCTTTAGATTTTGTTGCGAGAGTCATTCGGTCAACTTGCCGCCGATGCCGTGGATCATTATACACCGAAAATGCTCTGGAAGCTGTCCCATTTCTGACAATCATAAATTAATTTGGTGGCAGTTTGGAGAAACTTTCATGCCGGGAATTGGCATGTCTCCAGTATCATGTCGACAATCGCCGCCGAGTGGGGCCTGGCTCCACGAACTACCCAATTGCAAAAACCCAATTGCAATAACTTGCTTCCAAATTAGAATATTCCCATCTTCATTACGTTTAGTTTTGGCCCATTTGAAATGGGTTGGCCGTATGGATAATGGTGGTCATCCTCAACATAAGCATGGTCCTGAGCATAATCGGTCCGGTTTGCGACAATTCCGCAAAGAGTCGGAGGAAATGACAATGGAACTCAAATCCAAGCTCTGGTATTTCGATAATTTCAATTTGCTGTCCTCTTTGTCTCACGATGAAAAAATGGAATTGAGCGAGAAAGCTTCTATGAAGTCAATCCCCAAGGGGCAGATGGTATTTTTCACCGATGATTCATCCAGGTCCATCTACTTTCTGAAATCGGGCAAAGTCAAAATTTCGCGGTATTCCGAAGGCGGCCGCGAACTGATCATGAGGTTGCTCGGTCCAGGGGAGATATTCGGCGAATTGTCCCTGACCGGCCAGACTGATCGTGACGAAATTGCCGAAGTCGTCGAAGACGCCGTCATCTGTGATATTGACCTGTCAAATCTTGAGAACATGATGATGCGAAATCCGCTGTTCAATTTGCAGGTTACGAAATGGATCGGATTGACGCTGAGAAAAGTCCAGACCAGGCTGGAATCGCTGTGTTTCAAGAGCAGCACAGAGCGCATCAAAGCATTTCTAAAGGACATGGCGGACCAACACGGCCGTAAACCCGGCCCCGGAGATGACATCGAAGTCAGATTGAACCTGACCCACGAGGACATTGCCAAGCTGACGGTCACGACCCGTCAGAACGTCACGACCGTCCTGAGCGAATTGGAAAAACGAGGTGTGATTTCCTACGATCGAAAGCGGATTCTAATCAAGCGAATGCGTGATCTGCAGTAGTCGCTCGCAGCGGCGACTTACAGCCAACTCCGCATCTCGCTGGATTATTTTTCGGCCCTCCCCTCACGTCCACAAACTCCGTGCCAGTCGCCGGCCATACGACCAATAATTGCGCAACTCGCGCAGACTGCGGATCCTTGACAACGTGCGCGCCACAAATTTTGGCGACAGATACAATTGACGTAGACCCGCTTTCCGATACTGCAACAGTTCCTCCCTGGATAAGAACATGGATCCGATCACCGGGTCGCTGAAACAATTATGACCCAGGACCTCGTCCGTCAGCAAACCGGTCTCACGTACAATGTCGTGCAGCGTCGTGCCTTCGAATGGCGTCGCAAGATGGATCTCCGAAAAATCACAATCCAGTTCTTTCGCAAAATCCAGCGTCAGGCGAACGGTCTCGTGCGTTTCCCACGGCAGACCGATCATGAAAAAACCGTAGACTCTCAAACCGGCGTCTTTGGTCAGGCGCACCGCGCGCCGCGCGTCGTCGGTCGTGGCTTCCTTTTTCATCAACCGCAACATCGCGTCATGGCCGCTTTCGAAGCCGAACGCGACAAGCCAGCATCCGGCCTTTTTCATCCACGACAGTCTCTCCTCATCCACGGTATCGACCCGGCTGTTGGCCACCCATGCAATGTTCAAACGGCGGTCGAGAATTTCCCGGCACAGATCGATCACAAACGCCTTGTTGATCGTGAACGTATCGGCTTTGAAAAAAAAGTTACGGATGCCATGCCGGTTGACGCACACCTCGATTTCATCCACCACATTTTTTGCCGATCGCTGGCGCACGCGCTCGCCGGAAATCAGCGGCGTCAGACAGAATATGCATTTCGACGGGCATCCCCGCGACGTTTGGATCGTGGCCTGGGGTTCCCCCGTATCCGGTCGCACGTACCATTCATTCTTCAGCAAGTCGCGGGCGGGGAATGGTATGGAATCGATGTCTTTCTCAAATTCCTGTATCCTGGTCCTCCGCCACGACCCTTCGCGATGGATAATGTTCGGTATGTCCGAAGACGGAGTACCGTTCATCAAGCCGGCCACTAGATCATTGATGACGGTTTCGGATTCGCCCACCAACGCATAGTCCATGCACCGGAATTCGGGCCGATCCAGTCTTGTGAGATCGCACGCGAAGAAAAAAGCGCCTTTGGCGACGGTGATGACGCCTGGGTTCACGGCCTTCGCCCGGTCAAAAGCGGCCAGATCATCGAGCAGTGTGGCGGTCGTGATACTCATGACGATCATATCCGGACGCCATGTCCTGATATCCGATTCAAAATCTTCCCACGTTAATGGCCCGGCCGGATAATCCCGCACCACCGGCGTGATCCCGATGGTCCGGACCATGGCGGCCATGTATGCCAGATCGTTCGGCGCCCGAAGCGACACGGCGGACGAATCGTCCACGCTGGCCTGGCAACGGTCTTCACCACGCTGGTACAGGGGACCTGGCGGATTGAAGAACAGGATGTGTCGTATCGTGGTCAACGGTGATACAGATGCGGGTTGTAAATGTATATTTCAGTAATCAAAAGCAGAATCCATACGACCGTCGCCGTCATCAGCGGCTTGTCGGTGAGGATGAGCTTCGTGTGATCGAGGTTTTCTTCGCTGCGATGGATGAGAAACACGTACCGCATGACCCCGTAAAAAACGACGAGTACGCTCGTCAGGATCGCGGCGCCATTCTGCCAGGAACCTCTTGAAAGGATGTAAAACACATAAGCGCTCAGGATCGTCGTACCGGACAGAATCATCAATAGATCCAGGAAGTACGGCGAATAGCCGCGGTTGTACTGGATCGATGAACCGTCCATTATGATTTCATACCGTCGCTTCGAAAATCCGATCAGGAGGGCCAGCCCGAAAGTGCAGACGAGTATCCACGTCGACGTCTCGTACTGAAGAACATACGCGCCGGCGATCACACGCATGATGAATCCGACCGCCACGATGATAACATCCGCAATAACGACTCTCTTGAGATAGGCGGAATAAGCCACATTCAAGATGAGATACGACACCACGACGAGGCCAAACCACGCGTTCAGAAGGATGGAAACCAGTGACGCACCGGCCCCAAGTACTGCCGCGGTCGCCACCGCGTGGCGTACGCTCAGTCGCCCGCACGTCACCGGGCGGAATCGTTTACTCGGATGCCGGCTGTCTTCGGCGCGGTCAAATACGTCGTTGATGAGGTAGACGGCGCTGGAAGCCAGCGCAAACAAGGCCAACGCGAACAGCGACCAACCCACCGCGACGGGATCCGTCAATCGGCCGGCAAAAGCCAGCGGCACCAGAACAAACACGCTCTTCACCCAGTGCAACGGACGCATGGCGGCCAGCAAGGCTATCTTGTCCAGGCCTTTACCCGAATGAGAAGGCGGAGGCGGACTCCGGTCGACGGTTTTTGTTTGTGTATCGGAAATCATACGCTATGTTACAGAATACCGAGCAAATCGAACGCCATGTCAAACTTCCCAAACGGCGGCATGATGTAAACGCCATCCACCATCCCTTTGGCTTCCTTCAGGAATTCCCTGGCAATCCGCAACCCTTCCTCCTGGCCCTTGGCGCCGGCCTGCTCCATCCGCCGCCGGACAACCTCCGGAATCTTGATATCCGGAATTTCGAAATGCATGAAATTGGCGTGCTTGGCGTTCTTCAGCGGCATGATGCCGAGGATGACAGGAATCCGCCCCGCGAATTTTTTCATGAAGTCTTCCAGCGGTTTCAGATCGTACAACACCTGGGTCATTGCAAAATCGGCCCCCGCTTCAATCTTCCTTTCGAACCGGTCGAATTCCCTCGCCAAATCCACGGGAGTTGGATTGGCGGCACACGCGCGTAAGAAGTTGGTCCTGGCGCCGATCGATTTTCCTGCAAGATCAATACCCCGGTTCAGGTTGGTGATCAGGTTGAGCAGGCCGATGGCATCGACGTCGAAAACACCCGTGGCATTGGGGTAATCGCCGACGACCGGCGGGTCGCCGGTCACGCCGAGCACGGTTCGGATATTCATGACATGGGCGCTCATCAATTCCGACTGCATCGCCAGCAGGTTGCGGTCCCGGCAGGAAAAATGCAGAATGGTTTCGATGTTGACGCTTTGACGGATCAGGGAGGCCATCGTCAACGGTGTCATGCCTGCCTTGGCCAGCGGGTTGTCGGCGATATTGATGGCGTCGACATTGTGCCGCCGGCACGCAATCGCACCGTCCAGAATTTTCTCGTAATGCAGCCCGCGCGGCGGGTCAATCTCAATACTGACGACGAACTTCTTCTTTTTGAACTTCTCTATCAACGTCGAATGGGTCGTCGATTCATCCACATCGGCCTTCGCCTCCTCTTCCGGCTCAACCACCGCCACCGACGTTTTCAAACGCGTCGGCAATGCCGAACCAATTCCTTTCCTCACCTGGCGGATATGTTCAGGTGTGGTCCCGCAACAACCACCCAGGATGTTCACGCCGGCGGAGACAAAGCGTTTGGCCAGATCGCCAAAATACTCCGGGGAGGCGACGTAAATGTACCGACCGCCGACATACCTCGGCAATCCGGCATTCGGCTGAATTGAAAAATAGGCGCCCGCCACGGCGGTCATCCTTTCAAGGACATCCAGCAGCGCCTGCGGACCGACGGAACAATTGGCCCCGACTACGCTGGCGCCCGCGGCAACCAGCGCGGTCGCAGATTCGACGGGTTTGTTGCCCATAAGGGTCTTGCCGTCTTCGTTGAAGCTCATTTGCGCCACCACCGGCAGACCGGTCACCGACCTCACACCGGCCACCGCCTGCCTGGCCTCCTCCAAATCCGACATCGTCTCGATCATGATCACATCGACGCCTCCGTGGACAAGAGCCGCGGCCTGTTCCGCAAAATGCCCGAAAGCCTCCGCGCGCGTGATCTTGCCGATGGGTTCGAGCGCCTTGCCCAGCGGACCCATCGATCCTGCCACAAAAATGCGCCGTCCCAAGGCCTTGCTCTTCTGGTCGGCAACCTCCCGTGCCAATTGCGCGCCCGACAGATTGACGGCCTCCACTTTATCCTCAAGACCGTGGTGCATCAGCCGGAAACGATTGCCTCCGAAGGTGTTCGTTTCGATGATGTCCGCGCCGGCGTCGATGTAGGCCGCGTGAACCTCCTTCACCAAATCCGGGTGCGACAGATTGATCTCGTCGAAACAATGATCAAACGAAATACCCCGTTCGTACAACATCGTACCCATCGCGCCATCGCACACGAGAATGCGTTCGGACAGGGTTTCAAGAAATGACTTCACTCCGCTCCTTTCCACGTTTCCGAGTCGTCTTCATGACCGGCCAGATAGCGGTGAATTTTCTCCGCGACATGGAGAGGGATGCCTTCAATGGAAGCGATTTCATCCACGGTCGCTTCGCTGAGCTTCCTGACCGAACCAAAATGATTGAACAATACTTGTCGCCGTTTCGGACCAACGCCATCGATGTCGTCCAACGCCGACGCCACGGTGCGTTTGTCCCGCAGGCTGCGGTGAAAGGTGACGGCGAATCGGTGGGCCTCATCCCTCACCTGCTGCAACAGCCGGATGGAGGAGGAGGTTTTTGGAATCATGATTGCGTCCGCCACGTCCGGTACGAAAACCTCCTCCAGACGTTTGGCCAGCGCCACCACCGCCTGGCCCTTTGAACCCGATTTGGAGACTTCAATGCCAAGCCCTTCCAGCGCCGACACCGCGGCGGACAGTTGCCCCTTGCCGCCGTCGACAAGGATCAAGTCCGGAAAATCCACGCCTTCGTTGAGGAGCCGCAAGTAGCGTCGTGAAACCACCTCGTGCATGCTGGCAAAATCGTCCGGCCCCTCCACGGTCTTGATTTTGAATTTCCGGTAATCGCTTTTGCGGGGTTTGCCGTCCACACAGACGACCATCGAAGCCACCGGGTCGGCCCCCTGAATGTTGGAATTATCAAAACATTCGATACGCCGGGGTACCTTGTTCAGATTCAGATCGCGCTGCAGGCTCAGCAACACGCGGGGCACAAATTGTTCCTCCGCTTTCAGGCGCTGCAACTTGAGATCGTCCAGCAGAAGCTGCGCGTTGCGAGCCGCCATATGGACGAGTTTCAGCTTGTCACCGATTTTCGGCACGACCAGTTCCACGCGCTCCCCGCTGAGTTGGCCAAGCCACGCGGCCACCGATTCGTGGCCGTCGAATACCGCCGGAAGATAGATCTCCGGAGGTACGAAATCGGCCGCCATGTAATACGTCTTCAACAAATGCTCCAGCGTTTCTTCGGTGGTTTTCTCTTCAACATGACTGAAATAAAAATGCTGCCGTCCTATGAGTTTGCCATCACGAATCCGGAATACCACGCCGCATGCGTCATCGCCCGTCTTGGCGACGGCAAGGATATCCCGGTCGGAAAGGTCCTGGAACATGACCTTCTGGGACGCCGTGTAGTTTTCGATGGCCCTGATCCGATCTCGGAGTTTGGCGGCCTCCTCAAACCGGAGGGATTCGGCAAGGCATTCCATCTCCCGGCGCAAATGGGTCAGAAGGTCGTGCGTCTTGCCGCTCAAAAATCGTTTCACGTGTTCAATGGTCGCGCGGTATGGAGCGGATTCGACCAGACCCTGGCAGGGGCCTTCGCACTTGTGAATGTAATAATCCAGACACAATTTCACTTTTCGCGACGCCACCAATTCTGCCGTAAATCCATGGACACAACTGCGGATCGGAAAAATCCGGTGGAGAGTTTTAAGGGTGTACCGCAGGTTCTTGACATCGGTGTAGGGACCAAAAAAACGGCCTCCGCTTCGCTCCTTTTCACGGGTCACATAAATGCGAGGATACAATTCGTCCGTGATTTTGATGTACGGAAAACTCTTGTCATCCTTGAGTTCGATGTTGTACCGCGGCTTGTGCTCCTTGACCAGGTTGGCTTCAAGGATCAGGGCCTCGATCTCCGAGTCGGTTTCAATGACCTCAAAGTCCCGAACCCTGGCGATCATGGTCGACACTTTGACATCGTCCCGTTTGGAATCCTGGAAATACTGCCGAACCCGGTTTCTGAGAATCTTAGCCTTGCCGATGTAGATGACTTTGTGGTTTTCGTCCCTGAAGAGATAGCAGCCCGGACTCCTGGGCAGCGTGTCCAGCTTGTCGGCCAGCGAAGCGTGGATTTCCATGGAGTGGTCGCGGTTTCTTTCCGACCGCGGATTAATCCTCCTGATCCTGGGTTTCTTCGATCTCCTCGACGGAGGCCCGCTGACGTTCGCTTTCAATGATTTTCAGAACGGCCGGGGGTATCGCAAACCTGCTGAGGTCATACGGCGCAATTTCGCGGGCCAACACGTTGATTCGGCGATCGATCATGTGGCGTTTGTTGATCACAATCAGGGATTCGTCCTCCTTGAGGCACACGCCGCCCGAGAAATCGCCTTTTTCATAACGCACCTTAAACTGCAGTTTCAGGGCGATGTCTTCAAGCGTATCCAGTATTTTTTCTTTTTTCATGGTTGACCGAAAAGGGTGTTGAATTCTATTTCATAATAACAAAAAAATGCCATTTACAAAAGCTCATTCTTGCCGCGTTGCTTCAGTTCGTCGGTGACTTTTTTGACATCCTGCACACGGTGACGGTGACAGATGAGCAGGCCGTCGCCCGTATCGACGACCACGAGGTCGCGTACACCGATCAAGGCCACGGTTTTGCCGGGGGCATACACCATCGACTCGGCGGTATCGATCAACACCGAATCGCCGGTGACGGCATTGCCGTGGTCGTCCTTGGCCGAGAGTTGATACACTTCCTCCCAACTGCCCACATCATTCCACGTAAAATCCCCTTTGATCACATAAACGTTGGCCGCGTGTTCCATGACGCCGTAATCGATGGACACGCTCTTTTGGGCGCGGTAGACACGCGCCACGGCTTCCTCATAGCCGGCCGTGCCCAGCGTGGGCCGGATTTGTGAAAGTCCATCATGCAGTTCAGGCATGAATTCCGCAATCAGATCAAGAATGACGGAAGCCTTCCAGATAAACATGCCGCTATTCCAGACGAAATCGCCGCTTTCGAGAAAGCGTTGGGCGGTCGCAAAGTTGGGTTTTTCCGCAAAGGTTTTGACCTTGTAAGCGGCCCGACCCCCGATGATTAGCGTCTCCTGCTCAAGGTACTGAATGTAACCATAGCCGGTTTCCGGACGCGTCGGCGCCATGCCCAGGGTGACACAGGCGTTGGTTTGCATGGCCACGTCGGCGGCAAACCGCACGGTTTCACAAAACGTGGTTTCCGGCGTGATGAGATGATCCGCCGCCAGGACAACCATCACCGCTTCCGGGTCGACACGCAACAGATGAAGGGCGGCAAGACCAATGCATGGCGCCGTATTGCGGCCGACGGGTTCGGCGATAATATTCGCCTTGGGAACGTCCGGCAACTGGTCGTACACAGCCTCGGCCTGCTGTATGTTGGTCACAACGAGGACGCGTTGGCGCGGAACCAAGGAGGCCAGCCGGTCAACGGTCATTTGGATCATCGTGCGACCGCCGGTAATATTCAAGAGCTGTTTCGGCGTCTTCGCGCGGGACCGCGGCCAGAAACGGGTTCCCGACCCTCCGGCCATAATAACAGCATGAATCATGATCTTCTACTCTCCATTTCTTGGTGAGAACGGCGCCACAGGGGCGAGGTTTCGTACGGAACGATCACTGTTGACCGTCCGTCACACCGGCTTCCTCATGAATTTCAACTTTGGTGGAGGTTTCGCCGGCCTGGATCATTTTCTCACGCCGCTCCAATTCTTCCAATCCCTTTCGCGCATGTTTGTTGCCCGGGTTGATACGCAGCAATTGCGTCCATATTTTTCGTGAACTGTTAAAGTCCTCTTTCCACATATAGACATAGCCGAGATTAACGTACGCATCCAGGTAGTCCCGCTTGATCTGGATGGCCACGTACAAATGTTTCAAACCCTCATCGAAACGGTGGGCGGTGCCAAGAATGTATCCGAGGTTGTTGTGGGCCTGCGGATTGTATGGATTGATACGGAGCGCCGTTTCGAGAATGGCCATCGCGCTGTCGGCATGGCCTTCGAAAAAGTACGCCACGCCGAGATTATTGTAGGCATCATCGTAGGTTGAATCATACGACAGGATCTTGCGGTATTGTCCGATCTTTTCAAGATTATCGCCGGACTGGCGAGCCGCCTGCAGCATCGTGTATGCCGTCACATTGCGCTCCCCCTGCACAATCTTTTTCACGTGATCGATGTTCTTCCGTGTTCCTTCCAGGGTCGGATCGAGATACAACGCCCGCTCAAACAGGCCCAGCGCCTTCGCATAAAATTCTTCCGCTTTCGCCTTCTGGCCGTTGACCGCGTAGGCGTTGGCCAGCGAGAAATAAATGTACCCGAGATTGTTGCGGGCCTTGGCGTAGTCGGCATTGATCGCCAGCGCTTTTTCATTGGCCGCAATGGCTTTGTCGAATTCCATGCGCGCAAAATACGCGTTGCCCAATTCGGTATAGCTCTCCTCCGAGTGAGGGTTCATCTTTACGCAGGTCAGGTAGGCCGCCAGCGCCGGTTCGTATTCAAACCGTTCATAGTGGGATTTTCCGATGAAATAATAAATTTTGTAATTCACGGTCGTGTCATTTTCGAGATACCCCGCGGCGGTTTTGAATGCCGCAATGGCCTGATCGTACCATTCAAGATTGAAATGCCCCAGGCCTTCTTCGAAGGCTTTCGTGCCGAGGGTGTATTGGACCCAGTACGTCGCCTCGGAATCCGCGGGCAGGATGGTCAGCACTTTCCGGAATGACTTCAGAGCTTTGTCATAATCGCCTTTGACAAAGTGCGTCAGCCCCAGATCCTGATACGCATCGACATACAGGCTGTCGGCGGCCAGCGCCTGCTTGAATTCAATTTCCGCTTTGGTGTATTCTTCCTTGTGAAAGAAAATATTTCCGAGCACATAATGGGCCTCGGCCGCCATCTCGCCCCCCGCCGTCAATCCGGCCAAGGTAATCCACTTGGGCAACGCTTCGTCGTATTTTTCAGACAGATACAAGGCCAGCGCCTCTGCGCGAAGGGTGGTGACGTCGATCTTTTCATCAGCGGCGCCGGACAATCCGTGGCCCCTGGCCGCCGAGTCGATGGTTGCGACCGGCCGCGGCGTCGTATCGATCACAACCACGGTTGGTTTCAACATGGGCTTGTCCGTCACCACGGTCACCTTTGACGCGCACGCGGCCAAAAACAGCCCAAAAAGAAAAACCCCGTATCGACGAAAAAGTAAGGTCATAGGCACACCCCGAGTTGGATTATTTCTTGTCTTTGTTGATCACCACGGTTTTCGCCGGCATTTTGCTCGATGAAAAATTCTTGCCGATCACCGCTTCTTCATCAAGGATTTTGAAGGCGATATTTCCGATTTTCACTTCATCCGAGTAGTTCAACTCGTAGTAGAAGTCACCCGATACTTTTTCGCCGTTCACCGTCGTGCCATTCGTGCTTTCCAGATCGGTGACGTACAGGGAACCTTTCTTCCACCGCAGGACGGCATGATGGCGGGAAATCGACACATCGTCAACGACCACCTTGTTGTCGAAAGCGCGCCCGACGGTGATTTCCTGGCCTTCTTCAATCCGGACATTCTTTCCGTTGTCTTGCTCGTACAGATAATACACTTTCATGGGTTTCTCCTGGGAATTATTTCAAAAAACGAATGATCACATTGGACGTTTCCCAGTTGGGGCGGACCACCACCGTGTCTGGAAACGCCGAAAATCGTTCGGAAAAAATCAGCGGCATCGTGCGGCCGGCGCTGTATGCGCCGTTGCCATCCTCATCCCGGAATGCTGAAATGACATAACGGCCGGGCGGCACATGCTTAAATTCAAACGCACCGGGCCCGGCGACGTCTGCACTCAGGGCGCGCGAGCCGACATTCAGACCGCGGCAGGTCACCACAAAGGGCCCTCGGGCGAAAGGATGGTCGTCCTCAAGACGGCCGGTCACCGATCCAAGACTGTCCGTTTTGAATGATCGGAATCGAAGGACGATGGTTGTGTCGGACAGGCGCAACCCTTCCCAATCCCGGATCGAATCGTCCATCCGGATTGTGTACGGCATGAGGCTGGCATAATTTCGCTGAGGCCTGAACGTCATGCAACTGGAATTGAGCCAGCGAAAAACACCCGGCACCGTGACTCCGGAAGAATCCGTGACCGAGAAGCCGTTTTCTACCGACGGCCGGTTCATACCCTTGTCAAAACGGAAAACAAGGGGCTCTTCGGGCAGGATGTTATCGGGCGAGGCGCCTTCCGGCAGAAGCCATTCCACGGCGGCACGGCCGGAATCAAACCCTTGCACGGCCTGAAGCCGCACCTGAGTGGCCGTCAGCGTGTCGCCGTTGTCGGATACGAGATGGTCTACGTTCATGACGTACGTGTGCCCCGTATCCAGCGGATCGACGAGAAACCGAAAGTCACTCCTGTTCTTCGTATTGAAAAATGCATCGCGGATGGTCACGGGTGTCAATGTAGTGCTGTCCGTTAAACCGAAGTGCGCAGAAATTGGCAAGAACGCCGTGTCGTATTCCGTCCATCGTTTCGAGGGCAGGGTTCGGTTGAATGCCACTCCGATCGTGTTCGGGTTGAATGGGATGGCATCGATCGCGTCAAATCGTGCGGTATCCTCCAGCATCAAGTGCATGTCCATCCGGAGCGCCCGCGGATTCGAATCCGAGAGCGTCACATCGGTGTGCGTCAGGCCGATCAAATCGATGCCTTTGGTGTATCGGTCGTCTTCATCCTGATCAAGAAGTCCGTACAAGCGGTAACGTCCGGCGGCCAGATAGGGTAAGTCGTAGAGACCTCGTGCGTCCGTCTGGGTGACATAGTCCGCCTTGCGTTGATACACTTCACTGTCCGGATCGGTTGACCCATTGAGCCGGTAGGCCAGAACAGCCACCGCGGCTTTGACTTCCGTGACGACCTGGCCGGATATTTTTCCTTTGTCGATGCTGTCCCCCGTCGAAAACGCAAACGTATAGGCCCGTGCCAGCGGGTTGGCATGAATGTCCACCGCTTCGGTCCCGATGGTGACGACGCAGGTTCGGTTTTCGGGCAGTGAATCCGGCAGTTGAATGGTCAGAATATTCTTGTGCCAGGACCATTCCGGCTCGACCGATGGTGGCGGTGAAATGAACACGGCCCGTTCCACCGATTCACGGTTCATGGTTTCGGAAAATTGAAGCGTGATACGTGTTGAGCGGCCTACGCGCACCGAATCATTGACGGGGGTATTGGCCAAAACGGATGGCGGGGTTTTGTCTTCGGGTCCGCCTCCGGGCGCCGCGATACTTGCGCAACGCCAATTCAGCGCCGCGAGAACGATCACGAGCGATAGTTTCTTCATCAAACCAACGTTGTCTCGATAAAACGCGAAACCCCGTGATCGAAACCTTGGAGAATCAACCACGGGGTTCGCGAACAGTTTACCGCGGTTCATTGGAATGAGACGTTCATCCCTTCGATCACGGCCGCCGGGTAGGGGTTGTCCGGATTGTCGGCTTTGTCAAAGATTTCGAGATGCGCCGTGTCGACGACTTCAACCCTGTACGAGGCATCTTTAAGGTTGGATATGGTCGCCTCGTAACGCCCGTCTTTCCATACGAACGGGGTCACGACGGCGTTCGTGGGCACGCTCTTTTTGTTGACGATTTCCGACAACCGGCATTCAAGTTGTACATTCCTGATCGGCTGGCCCCGGTGATCGGTCACCCGGACAATCATGGGCATCGATTTCGACGCAAAGTCGATGCGGTCGTAGCACTCCTGATCGAGAATCTCGATCGTCGGAGACGCGGCGTAGACGACGGACGTGCCCAATTTGTTAAACTTGGCGTCAAGCACATCGATCACGATTTCGCCGGGAAACGGCGTTGTCACGGTCGCTTCCAGCACAAGCTCATCGCCTTTCAGCCCCGATTTGAAATCAGAAAAATTACCGCCACCCTTGCGTGCCACACAAAACAAACCCAGCCCCGTTTGACCCGGGCTGACGACGATCTTCACTTCTTCTTCACCGGCGAGGATCGTGTCTTTGTCAGCCTGGACGGTATATTGCGCAAACACCGGGAACGACGCCGCGACCAGCCACATCGCCCATCCGAGAAAGCCGCCTATCTTCATGGGGAACACTCTCTATTTGTTTTGCTTGTGTGTTTTCGTTTGACAGTTGCATGGTACGGAATACGAAATACGATTTCAATAGAAAAGAG
>CAZJBS010000036.1:0-6536 GCA_964544475.1 uncultured Bacteroidota bacterium
CGGTCAGAGAAAAAGCTATTTGTAAGCCGGAATACCGGTCACGCTTTCACCGATGATGAGCCCGTGAATGTCGTGGGTTCCTTCGTACGTCTTGACCGACTCCAGATTCATCATGTGCCGGATCACCGGGTATTCGTCGATGATGCCGTTGGCGCCCAGCATTTCTCTGGCCATCCGGGCGATATCCAACGCCATGGCCACGTTATTCCGTTTGGCCATTGACACGTGATTAAACTTGTACGTGCCTTTGTCTTTCAGGCGCCCGAGTTGGAGGACCAGAAACTGAGCCTTCGTAATTTCGGTGATCATGTGCGCGAGTTTTTCCTGAATCAGCTGGAAACTCCCGATGGGCTTGCCGAACTGGATTCGATGGAGTGAATAATTCAGCGCGCAGTCGTAACAGGCCATCGCCGCGCCGATCGCGCCCCACGCAATGCCGTAACGCGCCTGCGTGAGACAGCTTAGCGGGGATTTCAAACCCTTGCTCTTTGGAAGCAGATTCTCCTCCGGAATCCGGCAATCCTGGAAAACAAGCTCGCTGGTCACCGACGCCCGCAGTGAAAACTTGCCTTTCATTTCAGGCGCCGAAAATCCCTTCGTGCCTTTCTCAACCAAAAATCCGCGAATTTCGCCGTCCAGCTTGGCCCACACGACCGCGACATCGGCCACCGTGCCGTTGGTGATCCACATCTTGGCGCCATTCAAAACATACTGCTTTCCGTCTTTCACCGCGCGCGTGATCATCCCGCCCGGGTCCGAACCGAAGTCAGGTTCGGTCAAACCAAAACAGCCGATCTTCTCGCCCGTCGCCAATTTCGGCAGCCAATGCCGGCGGTGTTCTTCCGATCCAAATTCGTATATCGGATACATCACGAGCGAACCCTGGACGGAGGCAAAACTGCGAACGCCGCTGTCTCCGCGTTCGAGCTCCTGCATGATCAGACCATAGGCCACGTTATTCATGCCGGCGCAACCGTATTCTTCAGGCAGATTGGCCCCGAAAACACCCAGTTCCGCCATGGGCTTGATGGTATCGCTCGGGTACGTGCTGTTGCGATTGTGATGTTCGATCACGGGGATGATCTTGTCGTCCACAAATTCGCGCACGGTATCCCTCGTGAGTCGTTCCTCTTCGCTCAACAGACTGTCAAAATCCATGTAGTCGACGCCCTTGAATTTGGCCGCCATATCAACTCCTCGATGGTGGAATATTCAACGTTGCAAAAACTTGCCGAAAGTAAGGAATGGGAAAGTCAATTTCAATTGGTAATGTCGTCAGCGGGACGGCGTTTGGGGATTGTAGGAGAATACATTGTCCCACAGATAGTCGATGAGTTCGTTGGCTTTGGCGATTTCCAGGACATGGCATCGGCCGTCCCCGCCCACGGTCAGAAGCGCTTGTTGGGACGTCTTCAAGTCCAGCAGGCCGGTGAAGGCCTTGTCGATATCGAAATCCAGTTTCTTTCCAAATCTCGTGTCCATCCAGTCTTCGATCTGCGTGTCCAGGGCGGCCTTGGTGAGGCCCTTGTGCGTCAGCAGGAAATAATAGACCAGTATGATCTCTTTGGTTTCCTCCTCTTCCGCCTCGTCCACCAGGCGATGGAAGACGCCGGCATTACAGTCGAGGCTCTTGAAAAATAGGGTATCCGTGACATTCTTGAGAAACTTGAGACGCTTGTTCTTGTAATTCATGTACTGCTTGAAAGCATAACTGCCGAGCATGAACCCCACCGACAGCAGGGCGGTCAGAATCGGAAATAAGTTATTCATGGCTTCTTCGCTGGCGCCCCATTTTGCAGCCGCCGCCGGACCTATGGTAAAAAAGACGATGATGCCGACGATCAAAAGCAGGTTGGGTAGTGTCTTCATGACAATCGGCACCAGGGCCCCCACCGCAGGGACGCCGAATTGAAGGATATCCTTCCAGTTCATGCTCACATCGACATTCGGAAAGAGAATATCGATGTCGAATTTTGGAATCTTCTTGTAAAGGTAGACGTACATCTTGCCCGGGGTAAAATTCAGGGCCTCCGGTTTTTGCTTCTTACCGACAAAATGGGCGGCCGGTTTGAACTTGAGCATCAGAACGACTCTTTCGAACGCCTCAAATCGCCGCTCCCTCTTCTTGAAAAAACGGCGAACGGTGACGCGTTCTTCGCTCGATCCGCGATGAAAGAACAGCACTCGCCCCTCTTCGTAGTCATCAAAATCCACGTCCGTATTGAGGGGAATCAACGATTCCGTGCCAAACGCCGCCCGCAATTCGTCCTGGCTCAACCTGGCATAGTTGGCGCTTTCCAGTACGGCGACAAACAAGTCGACCAACCGCTGCTCCATTTTCCTCTGTTCTTCGTCGGTGGGTTGCCGGAGCATCTCCGTGGCCGAATCCGGATCCAGGGGGGCAAAAAGGTCCTTCAAAAGTTCAAGATGTTTCTGGAAACGGAAATGATAAAACGCGGCGAGGATTTCACAAAAACGGGTAAAGGACGTCCGGTCGTCTTCCGAAAGTCTGCCGTCTTCCAGGCACATCCGGACCAGATCGCTTCGCCGGTACGGTATGAAGGACTCACGATCGCGAAAAGAGGCCATGGCCTTTGAAACGATTGATTGAGGATTCTTACAGCAATCTAAGGGCGGACCGCCGAAAAGCCAAGTGGATTTTCCATCAATTATACAATTTCCAGATAATCCCAAAGCGCCATTGCTGCCGCGTCACGTCGTAGCCATCCAGCAGCGTAAACCTTGACCGGAAGATGTTCTCCGCTTCATAGACCAATTGAAAATCCCCGATCTCGGCGGTCGCGCGTGTCTTGAAAAGCCACCCCCCGCGGGCGTTGCGCGGCGTCGCATAATATATCTGAGGCGCATCCTGAAATGTGTACCCCTCGTGCGATCCATCATAACTCACCGCCAGGAATCCTGTCAGTTTCATGTTCTTTCGAATCGTCCAGAATTCGGTATAGCCGGTGAACATGGCGCGAAAGGCGGGAATTCCCCGCCGCACGGACTGGACGGCCTGAAACACCGCCGGACGGAATGAGAAATCAAAAACGAGAACCCGTTTGGCCAGCCGCAACTCGGCGCCGGCGATCGTCACGTCCTCGCCGTTCTCTATATGGATCGTCATGCTGTCCGTATTGAAATACGAGGGCGTATACACGATGGGACGCATCACGCGGTGAACAAAACCCCCAAGCGTCGTACGGTCGAACACAAGAAATCGGGAGCCCCTCACACCGCCGTTCAAAGACGTTATGGCTTCCTTCCGGATGGCGTCCGCGTCAACATAGCTGATGAACGGATATCCCGGAATACGATCGGGTTCTGCGGCACGGCCGGACTGCCGGTCCGCCCAGAGCACGTCGTTGAAAGAAGGGAAGGCCTCCGAATAGCCCGCATTCATAAAAACAGACCAGCCCGATCCGGTGGACGCCGCGGCATTGAGACTCGCGTTTCGGGAGCCGGCAAACTCCGAGTGCCGGTCGAACCGCGCCGAAGGTTCCAGGCTGAAACCATGCCAGACCATCCGATCGGCCACATACACGCCGTAGGTCGAAAACAAATTTCGTGACGTCTCGATACGATCCAGAGACTGACGCCGGTAGGCGGCGCCCGTACGGATATGATGAATGCCGATCCTCGCGCCATACGTCATTTCGAATCCGACGGCGCTGGTTTGGTACGACGTGGGAATAACCGTTGATTCGAAATTTCGTGAAATCCGTTCGATGGATGTAAAATACATTCGAGATTCCAGCATGGACGTCGGCGCCTGGCGGGTCAAACTGAAGTGATAGTCGTCCCGAACGTCCTTCCGCAAACCGCCGACGGTTGTGAATTCGTACAGGTTGCGATCTCCGAAACGATTTCGCCCGTAGGCGTCAAACCGGTCCTTGTCGGACTGCGCGTAGAACGAGATGGCCCAATCTTCGCTGATCCGATAACGTGCGCCGCCAAAAAGAATACGGCCCGCATACCGCGTCCTTTGAATGTCACTTATGAACCCCCCCGAAAGACCCTGCCGCGTCTGTTCCCCCGGTGTTTTCTTCGAGGATCCTCCGGCAAAAATCTGCATCCGTTCTCCGAGACCGCGGCCGAAATACACGCCGATGTCCTCGTAGGAACTGAATACGGACCGGAATTTCAGCGACGTGACGGCTTTGTCCGGTGGCAGACGACGCGAGATGATGCGAATGGTACCGGCGGAGCCCTGGGCGCCGTACCATCCGGCGGCATGACCCCGGTAAACTTCGACGCGCTCGATGTTCTCCAATGAAATGGTGTTCAGGTTGAGCCAACTAACATCCGGCTCATTGAGAGGTACGTCGTCCAGCAAAACCATCCATCGGGTGTTTGGCAGGCCGTTGAACGACGCTGTGATGGGCTTGCCATAACTGCCAAGATCGTGGACGTAAAATCCCTGGAGGTACCACAGAAAATCCGCGAAATCGCCATGATAATATTTCATCAATTCATCATGGGAGAGAACACGTTCGAGAAACAGAGTATCCGAAAACCACGCCGTTCGCTGGCTGTCGTTCATGGCGATGAAATCCGTGATGGAGGCGGGCGGCGGGAGCGAATCCGGCTGGGCCATTGCCGAGTCCATGCCGGGCGCCTGAGCAAACGATCCGTACGCTGTGAATAACCAGATAAGGAAGAGAACCAGCCTGCGCATGGGCATCATCTTCGAAGGGACCTTAAGATCCCCTCTAATGGCCTATTTCTTTTCCATTTTGCCGATTACAAGATTATAAACCGCCATCAGCAGCGTTGCGGCGACGCCGACGCCGAACAAAACAAAAAAGACCGCCCCAGGGTTCGACGTGTGTTTGGCCGTTTCATACATCCAGCCGCCCAGGGGATCCCCGACAAAAAGCGCAATCGCGATCGGAAGAAATGCATAACCCTGAAAAAGGCCTTGTTGTCCCGGAGGGGCAATTTCGGAAATATACTCATAATACCTCGGAGCCTGCATGATCTCACCGAGCGCAAAGGCGACGATGCCGGCCACAATCGTCGGTATACTCGGATACAAGCCGATGATGAGCCAGCACAAACTCGACACCGCAAATCCGGCCAGGATCGCCGTGCGCGTATGGATATGCTTGGTCATGTAATTGACCGGAATCTGAAGCAAAATGATGGCGCCGGCGGCAGACCACGATTGAATGATCTCATACGGCGCGTGCGGATCGATAAAATCAATGATGTAGTACGGCAGAACGATGAACTCCTGCCAGAACATGATCCAATAGAGGGAGAAAAGAAGAAGCAGGATCATGAATTTGAGATTGCCGAGCACAAGGAACAGATTGGCAATTTTCTTGCCGAGGGATTCCGTGACTTCCGTGATCTCGCCCTTCACTTCTTTGAATAACAGAATATTCACGACCAGCATGGCGAAACAGCTGATGGAAGATACAACGTACACGAATTCCATCCCAAAGCTGTCGCGAACAAAATAGGCTATGGTTGGTCCGATGGCGGCTCCAATATTGACCAGCCAGTAATAGATGGCGTAACCCAGCGATTTCGTCTCCGGCTTCGACGTCATGGCGACGGTTCCGAGCACCGACGGCTTAATGAAGGAACCGCCAACCGCCGTAAAAAACAGAAAGGCAACCAACAGCCAATACGACGAGGCATTGGCATAAAGCCCGGCAAAGGCCGTCATGCCAACCGAACCGACAAGAAAATAGCCCAATCCGAGAATGCTGAACGCTATGGAGAATGCATTCTTGAAGCCCCATTTGTCCGCCAGCGTGCCGCCAACAATCGGCAGCAAATAAATCATGCCGCCGAAGACGCCGGACAACTGACCGGCCTCCGATTCGCTGAAACCCAGCCGGTCGCGCAGATAAAGACTCATAACGATTTTTTGTCCGTAAAACGCCAGACGTTCGAAGAGTTCCATGCCATTGGCGACCCAGAAAGTGGGATGGAAGCCTTCGCGGAGTTTGTTGATCGCGGACGATGAATTCACGCGGTAATCCTCCCGTTGGAAATGGTTAAGTGGTCAGGTTGTGGACTCAGGCGCCGTCACCGAAAATCTGTTTTTGACGCGCCTCCCGAAGCCGGCGCTGATTGCGTTCATCCAGACCGACAATGTCGTCAAGGCTCATGAACGCCGCGATGCACACGTGCTTGTTCTCATCCCTCGACAGGGTCATCAGCGTTTCATACACGGCTTTCGGAACGCTCTCCCGGCCTCCAAAAACAAGACCGAGCGCGTTCGCACAGGACTCCCGGCAATTCCAGTGTGTGTGCGTACAACCCTTCATTAGAAATTCGACCGCGTCCGTGTGCCCGTGCGTGGCTATTCGCGCCACCGCCTCCACGCCGGTCATGCCCAGGTCGTCCGGCCCGTCCGGATGAAGTTCGAATCGCTGAAGCGTATAATGCTGTAGGAACTGCAAAGCATCCGGTCCGCCGATTTTGCCCAGGGCCACCAAAATCTGCTGTTCCATGTCGGCATCGATACGATCGGCATGATGGGCATCGGTGAAGAAATTGATCAAAAGAGAAGTGCCGTC
>CAZJBS010000036.1:6636-10427 GCA_964544475.1 uncultured Bacteroidota bacterium
TTCGGAGTCGTCAAAGGTTTCCGGATCTTCCGATTCGTAGGTCATAGGATTTTGGTTATGGGATTACGCGCCGCTTTTCATTACTTCCATGATGCCCATGCGGACCATCATGACACCGATGGCCGCCAGCAGAATGGTCACCACTTTGGCAATGCCCTTCGCGCCGCTCTTGCCGGTGATCCGCAGAATGTGGTGTGAATACTTCAAGGCAGTATAGAGAATCATCATGTTAATTACAACAGCGGAAACCGTCGGTCCGATGCCGTACGTATCGTTGGAAATCATGATGGTCGTCAGCAGGGCAGGTCCGACGATGAGCGGAATACCAATGGGCACAATGCCGATCGTCGGCGCGTGGTGGATCAACAGCTCCGACGCCTCGTCGCGCACTTCGCTGGTCTTTCGTTCTTCGGTCGAATTCAAAAGGTCATTGATGGCGATCGCAAAAAGAATGATGCCGCCGGCAATTTTGAAATCGCTCATCGTGATGCCGAGAAATGAAAATACGGCCTGCCCCAGCGCCAGAAAACCCGAACTGACGAGCAGGGCCGTTAAAACCGATTGGCGAAGAACCCGGTTCTTGGTGGCCTCCGGCGTGTTTTCGGTGAGCGCCAGGTACACCGGAATGATCCCGATAATATCCATGGCCACAAAAATCGGGATGAGAGCCAGCACGTAATCCATCGTCAGAAACCCATCACTTCGACGTTGACGACATCCAAATGATCGATCGGCGACCCCAGGAACATCTCACCGACCCTCTCGAAGTTCTTCGGCAGGTCGGTCACAAAGAACCGATGCGGCGCGCTTAACGGTGCGGGGTTGAGCAAATGGTGGCCCTCCAGCACCCGGCGGGCCCGTTTGGCCGTCTCCACTCCGGAGTCAATCAGGGTCACCGGCTTGTTCAGGATGGCCTGGATCGAGTGGCCGATGGTTTCGCTGAGCACGGGATAGTGCGTGCAACCCATCACCAGCGTGTCGATCCCGGTATTCGCAAAAACAGCCAGATATTCGTCACACACGCGGCGGGTCACGTCATGATGCGTCCACCCTTCCTCCGCCAGCGGAACCAGGAGCGGACAAGGGCTCGCCGTTACGTGAATCGCCGGATCCAAACCCGTTATCGTCGTCGTATAGGACCGGCTGTTGACCGTCGTGTGCGTCCCGATGATGCCGACGTGTTTGTTGACGGTTCTTTCGACCGCCGCCATGGCCCCCGGCTCGATCACGCCAATGACCGGAATCCGGAACATATGCGCAATGAACGACAACGCCACAGCCGAAGCCGTGTTGCACGCGATGATGATCATCTTGACGTTGTGTTCCAGAAGAAAAAGGCAGCTCTGCAGTGTGAATGCTTTGATGGTGCGGTCGCTTTTCGTACCGTAAGGTACGCGTGCCGTGTCTCCCAGATAGATGATCGGTTCGTTCGGCAACTGGCGCATCAGCTCTTTCACCACCGTCAGCCCGCCGATGCCGGAGTCAAAAACACCAATCGGTCCCGGCAATCCGGCGTCCTGGATCTGCTTCGTCTGATGGGCGGGCGTGGGCTGATGAACGGAGCGGCTCATGTGTTTTCCCTGACTTCCTGCACATTGATGTCCAGTTCCTTCAGTTTTTGTTGCAGGAACTGGCGTTTCATACCAAGCTTGAGCGCGGTCTGACTGATGTTCCACTCGCACAATCTCATGGCCTCCATGAGGAAGTCCCGCTCAAAGGCCCGCACGACACGCTGTTTGATCTGCTGATAGTGAACGGGACCATTTTCCAGCGTTTCCTTGACGCCCGGCATGGCAAATGGCCTGGGCTGAAGATCCGCCGGCAGCAGCGCCGCCCCGATTTCCTCCCCGGTGCTCAAGACGACACATCGCTCCACGGCGTTGATCAATTCACGAACATTGCCGGGCCAATGATAGTCTACCAGAATCTTCATGGCTTCGGCGGAGAACCGTGCGACCGGGAGGCCGTGCTTGGCGGCAAAATGCGCCAGGAAATGCCTGACCAGCAAGGCCGCATCGCCATTGCGATCGCGCAATGGCGGCAACATGATTTCCACGACGTTGATCCGATAGTACAGATCTTCCCGAAAACGTCCTTCCTTGATTTCTTTTTGGAGATCCCGGTGTGTGGCGCTGAGAATGCGGACATCGACCTCAATGCTCTCCGATCCGCCGACCCGCTCAAATTGGCGTTCCTGAAGAATCCGCAGCACTTTCGCCTGCGTTTCAAGGGACATGTCGCCGATTTCGTCGAGAAAGATCGTGCCTTTGTGGGCAACTTCAAACCTGCCCTGCCTGGAGGCAACCGCCCCGGTGAACGCGCCCTTCTCGTAACCAAACAATTCGCTTTCAATGAGTTCACGCGGCAGGGCGGCACAATTGAGCGACACAAACGGGGCGGCTTTGCGTGAACTGAGCTGGTGAATCGTCCGGGCCACGAGTTCCTTGCCGGTACCGCTTTCGCCCCGGATCAACACCGTGACATTGTTGCGGCTGACTTTTTCGATCAGGTCATAAACCTGCCGCATCGCCGAACTCTCGCCGACAAATTCGCCATAACCCTGCTGACTGGACAACTCCTGTTTCAGTCGTTCGTTTTCCCTGGCCAGGCGCACATGATCGGCCGCATGGGCCACCATCGCACGCAATTCCTCAATGTCGTACGGTTTGGCGATATAGTTGAACGCGCCGGACTTGATGGCTTCAACGGCCAGTTTTTCGGAGCCGTGCGCCGTGATCACGATCACGGGCATGGTCAGACCCTGCTCACGCATCCTGCGAAGGAAATCGATACCGTTCATGCCGGGCATGGTCACGTCGGTGATCACCAGATCGAACGAACCGGATTGCAGCAGGCGGAAGGCCGAAACCGCGTCTTCGGCCTCGGCGGTGTCATACCCCTCGGGTCGCAGCGCTTTGACCATGCCATACCGCGCCGCTTTCTCATCGTCCACTATCAGAAGGCGCATGTCACCGGGTTTCCTGGAAATGGCGGCGGTCTCATTCATGACGTGATCCATCGTACACGGGAATGTACAATTCAAAGGACGTGCCGACGCCGGGTTGGCTCCGGACCACGAGTTTCCCTTTCAAGGCTTCAACTTTGTTTTTCACAATGGACAATCCCAGACCGGTGCCGAACGACTTGGTCGTAAAAAAAGGACGAAAGATATCTCTTAAATGTTCACGCTCAATACCCGGCCCGGTGTCGGTGACGACCAGACGAATAAAATCGCCTGGCGGCCGCTCGGCGGTCATTTCCTCCGCGTCGATGGGCGACGCGTGAAACGGTTCCATCCGCCATTCAAAATAGCCGTCAACTTCTTCATCTATGAATAACGTGTCTGAAAAAAGAACGGAATCCGTCGAATCCTGACAGTCAAACGGGCAATCGGCCGCCACGACATGTCCGCCCTGAATCAACAGCCGGCCTCCATTCTCCATGGATTGAATGCCGTTAATGATAAGGTTAAATAGTATCTCTTTCAAGTCTCCCTGCCGGGACTGGATGATCAGGGAGCGGGCATCAAACTTTGTAAAGGCCCGAACGGATTTGCTTCGCATTTCCTGGCGCAGAATCGTCAGGATCGTGTCGATCACCCGTATCAGGTCCACTTCAAGAAGATCGGCCTGGTCCGGTCGTGCAAACTTGAGAAGCTGGCCCACCACGGCGGAAAGACGGTTGATCTCTTCCGTGATGATTTCCAGATCCTGCTGCTCCTCGCCGCGGTCGCCACGGCGGATCCGGTCATCGTGCATGGATTGCACAATGCTCTTGATCGAACTCAGCGG
>CAZJBS010000036.1:10527-24607 GCA_964544475.1 uncultured Bacteroidota bacterium
CTGGCGGCCTGCGTGGCGTCAATGTCCTTTGTATCACCAAAGGCGTGCATGACCGAATAGCTTTCTCCACCGGCCACCGACCGATGCGACAGTTGAAACAGGGCCACTTGTTCCACATTGAGAGAGTCGACAATCACATGCTGGGCGGTGCTGGCCAGATCGGCCATGTTTCCGGCATTGACGATCTTTTCACTCATATTGCGGATCATACCCTGGTACAGGTACTTTTGATTAAGGGCATAGTAGCCGGCCAGACGCCGAATCAGATATTTGACCGGCTCGTACAGCAGGAAAATGAGCGATGCCGCGATGATCTCGACAAGAGCCACATTGATGTCCGGATTTTCCTCCCCAAATTTTCGTAGAAACTTCAGCGTCATAATAAAGATAACGAGGAACGCGCCGGAAATGGTCACAATGATAAACCGGCGTTTGGCCACGGACGAGAAGAAAGGGTACTTGTACATCAGGTAGATCAGGACGGCGGTCGGAACAATGGCCGATATTTTGATCAGGTTCTTGGCCGCCTTGTCCAGGCTGACAATGCCGGTACCGCCCAGGAAATAAAGATACGTCAGAGCCACCGCCAGCAGGACCAGAATCACGATCTCTACAACAAAAAACTGTTTCCACTTCTCATTGCGGTTGATCTTGAAAATAAGCACGGACAGAAAAGCGGAGGCCAGCAGACACACGACAATCCAGGCCACGAAAGCCGGAATAAAACTCAGACTCTCCGCAAGAATCTTCCGTCGATAGTCAATAATTGTATACTGGCCGAAATACATGATGACAAGGATGGGCAGATAAAAAAACCATGGCAGTATGCGAAAGGCCGATCCTCGTCGGCCGAACTGGCGGCGCACGTGATCGTAAAACGCCATATGCAGATGCACCGTCAGGGGCGGAAACAAAGCCACACTGTACAAGGCCCAGTAGTGCAATTCGGAATACACTTCGACGGCTTCACGGCCGAAAACCTGTTTGATCAGGGTATTGAGGAACTGAAGTCCATGCCAGCAGGTGAAAACGACAATGAGGGCCAGAAAAACGTATTCGTGCACGAGTTTGTTCTGCCGTTTGAGCACTTCAAAAAAGAGCACCGAATACAGAACGGTACCGATGAAAAATCCGAGCAGGACAATGAAATCGTATCCCATGGTCACCTGACGCGTTGGATGGTTTGACCGTCCGTTTCGAAAATCACGGCGCCCAACCGGTCGGTCCTCAGCACGGTCGTTCCCGCACGCTGAAACATGGCCTCGACGGCCGGCGAAGGATGATTGAAAGTATTGAATGAACCGACGGACATCACCGCCCACACCGGACGCACGGCGGCCACCAGCGCCGGCGATGTGCCATTCCAGGAACCATGATGCCCCACTTTGATGATATCGGAAGCCAGGGCCGTGCCAAAGCGCTGAATCCGGTCGAGAGACGCCAACTCAGCGTCACCCATGAAAAGCACTTTTTTGTTCTTGAAACGCATCTGCAAAACCAGTGAGGCATTGTTCGTTGAAAACGGCGCCTGGCCGGTCGTTGATACAAAGGCGCGCGTCGGATGCAAAAAATATACGTCGTGATCGGCATCAATCGCAAGGGCATCGCCGGCCTGAACCACCTGGACCGGAATAGCCTTGCGGGTTATGGCGGCTTTGATATCGGCCACCGTACCGGAAACATACGATTGGCCCGATTCGATGACGGTTCCGACATCAAAATGATTCAGAATATACGCCAGTCCTCCGATATGATCGTCGTGAGGATGGGACATGATCACGTAATCCAGCCGCCCGATGCCCTGTTTCCGAAGAAACGGGGCCACCGTGCGTTCGCCAAAATCGAACTCGTCATGACGGTCCCCTCCGTCGATCAGCATCGTCTTTCCGGAAGCTGTTCGGATGAACGCACAATCCCCCTGCCCCACATCGAGAAAGACCATTTGTGATTTGGGTGGCGCCACGACCGGCCACCAGGATACGACGACCAACAGGATCAACAAACCGAATAGCGCCACCTTTCGTACCGGCAAAGACCTCCAGGCAAGACCGGCCGCGATCACGCCGTAACACGCCACCGCCGTCCATGCCTCCATAACATAAAAATCAACATAGGCCAGCGGCAACCGCGACGCGACGCTTGCCGTTTCCACCATCAACCACACCGTAAGATCATTGATCTGTGCATACCAGCCGGCCACCGTCATCGACAAAGGGGCGACAGCCGACGACAGGAAACCCAGGGCCATGACCGCGCTCGACAAGGGAACAACCGCCAGATTGGCCACCACGGAAAATAAGGGAATCTTATAGAAATAATAGGCCGTGAACGGCATCGTCCCAACCTGGGCGGCCACCGATACAAGCAGCAACTGGATACACCGGTCCTTCAACCCGGATTCCTCCTTCGACAACCAGCCCCGGCCGCGGCAAAAATCTTCCAATCGGGGATACAACAGTACGATCGACAACACCGCGGCAAACGAAAGCTGCAAACCGATATCAAACAGCGACAAGGGATCGATGAACAACACCACCAACAAGGCGACCAACAGACTGTTCACGATATTCCGCCGCCGTTGCCACAACGTCCCCAAAAGAACCACCGACGTCATGAAAGCCGCCCTCACAATTGGCGGTACCGAGTCCCCGATCAGGACATACAACCCTATGCAGCCGATGGTCAGTGCCACCCGAGGCCCATAGGGAATATGTAAAAAACTGAATATAGCCATCAGAATGGCGCTGATAAAAACGACATGTAGCCCGCTCAGGGACAGGATGTGAATCGTTCCGGTGAGCGAAAAAGCCCGAATGACATCCGCCGGGATCTCGGAACGTTCGCCGACCAGCAGGCCGATAACAACCGACGCCCCGAGCGGTGAAAGCGTCCGGTGACAGACGTCCACGACGTGCTGTTTGATCGGCAGAACAACGTCGCGCATGAACCGGTTGCCGAAGAATCCATCGTAATGCCGGATGCGGCCGGCGTCACGTACGGACATGAGCCCAAACACTCCGCGGTATGACAAATAGCGCTCGAAGTCGAATTCACCCGGGTTTCGTTCATGGCGAGGACGTCGCAGCCATCCCGTGATTTCAAGCCGGTCACCATAGGATACGCTGCTCACGGCCGGCCTTTTGATGCTGACCTGGATGTTTCCCTCGGTAGCTATGACGATGTGCCTTGACAACCGGATGGAATCAACAGCCAATGTGAAGCGGGTCTTGACAGAATCATGGTCCGGATCGTCGGTCACGGTCCCAAGAACCATCACATCGCGTCCCAAATCCGAAAAATTTGAGAGATGATGCGTCGGATGGTGCCGGGATGGATAGCGGGCCAAGGCCACCAGAAAAACGGCGAAGACCATCCCAAGCCATGAAAAGGCCGGCACAGGATGACGCACTAAAATAAACAGAATCACTCCGGCTGCCAGCAAGCCAAAAACGCGGTGAAGTCCATGTTCCGGCAGAGACCAATCCAGGGCGTGGACAATCAGAATGGAGATGACAAACAGTATCGTAACCTTCAAAGCGGGCGTTCTCTGTAGGAAAGCGCCCACTATAGCATTCCGACTTCTGTAGCGGGTATCCAGCCCACTTTTCCATCCGGCAGGCGAATCTTAATCCACGTTTCGACAGTCTCCATATAGTCCACCTTGGTCCCTTCATGGAGGAGGAACGCCGTCGGACCGTTCGGATCGGGTTCATTCTTGACATCGACAACCTTGCCCAGAATAATACCTTCCTCCAGCGTCCATAGTCGGTATTCTTTGGCCGCCCAGAAAAAGATGACCACAGCGAAGGTGGCCACAAGCGCCTTCTTCGCGTTCGACCACCAGGACGGTTCCATCCATTCGGAACGGCTTTTCTCAAAGGAAAGAAATCCCACCAAAACGAACCAAAACGCCGTTGCCGCAATCGTCAGATAATCAACCTGAAGCCAGTCGACGAACTGTACAGGATAGGCCGTCAAGAAAAGTCTTGGCGCAGGAACGATTTGGTCTTTGAGAAAAAGCCGGGCATGTTCGAGATTGTATGACAGGTCCTCGTCATACGGATCGAGCCGCTTCCCTTTCTCATAACAAAAAATGGCCCATCCAATGTTTTGCTGGCGGAAGTGGCTGTTCCCCAGATTGAAATACAACGCGGCTGATACGAAACCCCGTTCTTCCACAGCCCGATAGGCGGACGCGGCCTCCGCGTACTGCTTCTTGGTATACAACGCATTGGCCGCTTCAAAAAGACTGTCGGCCGTTTCCGGCGTGGATGCCGGCAGCGCATGACACGAAAAGCACCACAAGATAAAAACAATAATCTTTCGGATCATAATTGGCGATCAATCGACAGAATGGTTTTCTTCACAAGTTGCAACGTCTCATCGATCATCAGCGGCGATTCACGATCCGGCGAATACCGGGCCGCATCGCAGGATTCCAGGCAAAGGATGAATTCATCAATCACTTCCTGCGTCACGTGGCGCTGACGCATCAGGCGTATCACCTCATCCCGGACGAAAAGGGCGTTTTTGAGCCTCAACTTGTCCGTGACAAACCCGACCAGCGTTCTGGAAATTTCCCCGTAGAATGAATCCGTCCGGTTTTGACTGGCCAGTTTTTCGGCCATTTTGAGACGCTTGAGAGCCGTCGGACTCGCTTTGCGATAATGCCAATACGTTTTGTTTTGTCTCTGAATGGCCCGCCGTCGGGCCTGCACATAGACCACGGTAAGAACCATCACCGGTGCCACCCACAAAAGACCCAACCACCATGTTTTTAATCCACCGTCATTCCAGCGGCCGGGATTCGTCTTGATGAAGCGAATATCCCTGGAGATCATGGCAATCTCTTCCCTCGACAGATTGTTGACGGCGCTCATAGATCCCTGCTCAATCGTCACCGTCTGCGAGGTGCCTTCCCGGGTAATGTATTTCTTTTGAATGGGATCAAAATACGTAAACGGAGTGGCGGCGATCTCGAAGACACGGGCCGACCGGGGTACGACGACATACTCAATGGTCTTTCGTCCGCTGATCACATTGCCATTCTTGCTGATTTCTGTGGACACTTTGGGTTCGTATCTCTCAAAATCATCCGGGAACGGATTTGGTGGAATTTCGGCGGCATGGATGTTCCCGATCCCTGAAATTTCGATCGTGTAGACCAACGCTTCGCCGGTTTTCATTTTCGATTTGTCCAGGCTCGTCTTGCGGTCAAAATTGCCGACCAAACCCGAAAAGCCCGCCGGTTTTCCACCTGTCGGCAACTCCTTCACTTGAATCTCGACCGGTGCGGATTGGAATACTTTGACAACGGTTTGCCCCAGCGGATCGGCGAAAGGGGAGAAAAAATCGTCCAGCCGTCCGCCCCGGTTTTTCCTTGGAATGCGCAATTCGCATTCCACATCGGCGGGTTCGATGGTGAGTTGGCCCGGGCGGGTTGCAAAAATCGCGGACCGGCGAATGGTGAATGAGTTGTACATGACACCCCCAACCTGTTCCCGTTCCGATTCCAGCGGTTGCTTCAATGGAAAATCCTCAACCCAGAAGCCGGTGAAATTGGGCATCTTGTTAGGTGAATACTGAGAGACGGTCACCCGCGTATAGATTTTGAGCTGGATGAGGATCTGCTCCCCGACATAGGCTTGTTTCTTTGACGGCACGAGGGCCAGAAAGACATCACCGGAAGCTTCACCCGGAGCGGTAATGCCCGATATTTTTCCCAATGGAACGACTTCGATGTTCAGCGGTTGCGTGTCAAATTTCCTTCCTCGAAAGGACGCATGCAGGGCAGGTATCTGCCACCGGCCCGGTTCTTTGGCCCTCAACAGATATTGGAAGGACTTCGTTTCACTGCGTTGGCCGTTGATGATCTGGATGGACGTGGACACACCGGCGTTGTTGTACAGCACCTCGATACCCTTCATGCCCGGAAGCACCGGCTGTTCGATATCCGCCACGTCCGCACCCGTGACCTGCACGGTCAACGTAAACGCCGTCCCGGCCTCGATCACCGCCGATTCGACCGATGCGGTGCACCGGATGTCCTGCGCTTTCACGGAGGCTCCGCCAACCAGGATGGCGAGCCAGACACAATGGATCAGTCGTTGGTTCATCAATAAAATCGCTGTGTGGGGATCATTTTACTAACGGAGAGCAAGCAAATCAATACGAATCGGCGAAATGCCCAACGATAAGCAGAACCAGTTTGGCGATGTTTTCGAGAACCATCGGATCCAGCCTGTCGGCCGTGTCACCCGGAGAATGGTATGGCGATGTGCCCTGGTACGCGTACACAAAAAAAGCGGGCACGCCGGCCGCATTGAAATGGTAATGGTCGGAATTCGGAGAATTGACTCGGGTGCTCATTTCAAATCCAAAGTGCTTTTTGTTGATGTCCGAAATCTGCTTCTCGTGGGCCGGCCAACGCTCGGACCCCTGAAGCATGAACCCCTGACTGCCGGATCCAACGAGGTCCAGATTGATCAACAAGTCAATGCGGTCCAATGGAATCCACGGATGCCGGACAAAAAATTCCGACCCCTTGAGCCCCACCTCTTCGCCCGAAAACGCCATGAAAACGACGGACCGCCTGAAGACGGCCGACGTGGAAGCCAGGGCGTCCGCCACACCGATCAGACCCGCCACCCCGCTGGCGTTGTCGTTGGCGCCATGGAAAACGGTATCGCCCTCAGCCCCGATATGATCGAGATGCGCCGTCACAACGACGAATCGCTGCCTGAGGGAATCGTCAGCCCCGGGTACGTATCCGATCACGTTCATGGTGGCCGATGAGTCCGTGTCCTGCACCGGCCCATGCACTCTGGAACGGAGTTCCTTGTTATCCACGGGAAAGTGCTGGAAGAAGGTGCTGTCCGCCAGCAAAGGGAAAAGACCGTTCCGCCTGAATCTCCCGGCCACCCACACGGCCGCCCGATTGTACCCGTCGGAACCGGCGGCGCGTCCTTGCATCGTATCGTCCGAGAGAATACGCACCGTCGTCAAAAGATCCGGCCCGGCGAGGCGCCCGGCCAGCGTCATCAAAAGGCTCGTCGTGTCGGACCATTCGACAGGCCGGTTCAATGGCACGGCCGTCTGGCCGGCCACACCGGCGCAACAAAAAAGGGCGGAACACATTCCGCCCAGCGTAATAAGTCGGATAAACACGGCTAATCAGAATCGATAACTCAGGCTGACCAGAAAACGGTTTGTCGTCATCTTGTCATGGGTCTCAAAATAGTTGCCGTTGATATCCTGTCCAAGGTAGGAATCCACCGTCGACCGTTTCCACCATCCGTGTTGGTAGGCCATGTCGATTTTGACCTGTTTGTCCACCAGGAAACTGACGCCGGCCGACAGATAGTTGCGGTCCGAGTTGACTTCTTCAACGCTGGCCTTGTATGGCGAAGGATGGTGCATGTATCCCGCCATCAGTTTGGCTCCAATCGCCGGAACGACAAATTCCCCACCAAGACGATAGATCGTCGTCGCGCGGTAGTCAGACAGAATTGAACGATTGATCTGGTTGTCGATATCCCGTCCCTCGTCGTCAATGATGCTGGATTCGAAACGCGTCTGCGTCCAATCCACAAATTCCACACTTCCGGAGCCTGTGAACCACCGGTATTTGTAGGCCGCGCCGATCTCGAATCGCCATGGCGACGTCAGGCGGTACTTTCTGAACGCTTCTCCTCCAAGGTCAATATACGTACTGTCATCCAGCCGGATGGTCTCCGCGTCAATTGAATTCTCTTCGACTCTGACGTACGCCGGCGTGGAAACCGTCAAGCCAATCCGGAGGTTTTCAATGGGACGGAACAAGCTTCCGATTTTGAAGCTCACGCCGCTGTAGTCCGGATTGTATTCTATATTGGCTTCATCTTCCATCATTTCGATGCTCTCGCCATCGATAAAGAGCGGCGGATCGGCATCCTCCGACCGGTCATCGGCGTAGTACCGTATCGAATGGTTGTTCTTTCCGCTCAGGATGTTCAGAGTGGCTCCCAACGACATATTCTCGGTGAGATCGACGGCGCCTGCAAACGTCCATTGACCAAGGCCCCCAACGACCGTGGTTTCGTGATTCTGATAGAACCGACGTCCATTGCCCGGGTCGGGATACCCTTCAACCACGTTGAAATCGTCATACTGATTGACGCGGTTGTATCCGATGGCGAACACCAGACTGCCGCGAAAGGTGGGTACCGGAAACACCGCGCCCAGGGCATTGAACTGGTTGAAACCGTTCGTATTTTCTGTCGTCGTGCCTTGATACTCGATTTGATTGGTGACACGAAGTTGGGACATGGATCCATAGAACTCCATCTTTCGAATCTGCGCCAGACCGGCCGGATTCCAGTACGTGGCGGTAAAGTCCTCGGCGAGCGCCGAATACGCGCCGCCGAGCGCCATCGCGCGGGCCCCAGGACCAAATTCACCGTAAAAAGGAAACACGGCATCCACGTCGGATTGTCCATTCACGTGACCAATCATCATCAAACCAAGAAACCAAGTCATCCATTTGCTGTGTGAGATCATGGTGAAGTCCTACTTCTTGTTTGTTTTTCTTCCTGAGGTTTCCCGCTGCGTGCCGTCGGACCGCGGTCCACGTTGAGTACGGTCCTGAGTTGACCGTTCATTCTTGCCGCCGGAGTCTTGTTCAGTCGTCGACCCTGTCGTATTGGAAGTCGACGTGGTCGATGTACCGCTTCCTTCGCTGTTGACCGTCGATCCGGAAGTCACCGAATTGGAAGTATGATCCCGCTCAGACGTTGTCCGACGGCCTCCATAATTGCGCCGTTCGAATGACCCGTTGTCGTTTTCTGTTTCGCCGGATGACGAGTTGGCGGCGTCATGCGCCGGCACCGTGATCCACCACGGCTCCGAATTCTCATAATACTCAAGCCATATCGCATACCGGCCGTGAGCCCGTGTGAAAGAATGGTACGTATAGTCCAAATTCGTGAATGACTCCTCGTGGCAGGTCGCGCATTCGCTCACGACGGTCACACCCGCTTCGTTTGTCTCTTCCACCGCGTCGTCCACCGCGGGAATGACCACCTGTTCATGACGCAGAACGGTGTAACAACCGGCAAGGAACAGAAATCCGGCGGCCGTCGTGATGGATAGCAGGCCTTTCATCGACCGGTCCTTCGGCTGCCCTGGCCCGACCGTACGCCGGATGAGTGTTCAACAGCTCCGGACGACCCGGAACGATGACCAACGTTGAATCGGCCAAAAGAGGAGGCCGATCGTTGGAACGAATTTCCCTGACCGGATGGCCCAAATCCCGTGTAACCCGAGTCATAGCTGAAACGCGTGGAACGGCGTCTTGAAGATCCTTCATCACTGTTCTTTCTGGTTCCTCTTTCAGAGCCACCGTCACGACGGGTCTCCCGGCCCGAACCCCGCGTGTCCCGCGATCCACGGCCTTGTCCGCTTCCGTCATTCTTGATTCTCGTTTGTCTTTGACCGTCGCGTACCGCTTTTTTCGTGCCGGTCTTGCGCGACGAATTTTTATTGAGGGCTTTGCCGGACGAGCGCGATCCGTCCGACGTCTCGCGGACACTCGTTGCCGTGCCGGAGTACGATCCCCCCGTCAAGGCTCCGCCCGAACCGGTCATCGTGGTGCGCCGGCCGGTGTACGTCCGTCGGATGTTGTAATCGTCGTCGAACCACTTGCCGTGGTGACCGTAACCATGGCCGTAATATCCGTAGTAGTGCCTTGGATAATAACACCAGCCAGCGTAATAATAATCATTCCACCACGGACTGTAATACACGCCCACGTACGGCCACCCATAATATCCGGCATAGTAGTAGGGCCAGAAACCGTATCCCAGACCGACCGTCCACCGATACGGGTAATACCCGTAATTGTCATACCATGGTCCGTCATAGTATCGGTTGATGATGATGGTTTGATTGTCGGAGTCCGCCGCATCCGTACCCAGCGTGTCAATTTCGGCAACGTCTTCCGTCATTTCCACCGTCTCCGAGGTGTCATCAAACTCGGAATAATAGCCGGATTTCTGAAGCACCGTGTAACACCCGGGCAAGACCATGGAGCCTGCGATAACGAAGACCAACCAGGTGATTTTGGATTCAAGTGTTTTCATAGGCCACCTTCTCTTTCTTGGCCGACTTAACTACAAAATTCGAGCCACAAACGTCAACGGATAGAACGAAAGATCGAATCTCTTATTTCTTAAAGCATTAGTCTCCAAATTCTGAAACCCGAGGTCTGTGATTAGACGCGACACTGTGACAACCGGTTACATCAGAATGAAGTCACAAAGGATAACCTCACTTCACGGGCAAACTTCCCAAATTCCTTGGAATTGTTGAGCGCGTCTCTCATCAGGACTTCGAATAGAAAGCTATTGTTGAAATTGAACTTAGCTCCAATATTAAGGTACCCTCGTCCATGTCCGATCAGGTCCTTATTGTCATTCAAAGCGAGATCATACTCGGCCACGGCAGACAATTCGTTGTTGATGCTTTTGTCGATACCGACGAAAACCGTCGGCTGATTGTCTTTGTCCTTTCTTTCGTGCGTGGCCCAACTGATGCCGCCATGAAAACCGGTCGTTCCGAGGAACTTGTAGTTCTTGCTGGCAACGGCAAAGAGGCCTCTCGATTTGTGGGTGTAACGATTGACCCTTTCAGCGCCTGAGTCTCCCGGCACGGATTTCACCCATGGACCATACCCTTGTGAATTGAATCCAACGGTCACCGCCGGTCCCATTTCGGTTTCGTCGATCATGCGGTAACGTACATCGACGCCGGGCAGCGGGTTGAACTTGACTTCGCCAGATCCCACGATGCGTTCACCGCCATAGGCAATACCGATCATAAACCGGTTGGTAATTCCCACGTTGATGTTGGCCAGCAGCCCTCCATTATCAAAGAGCCGAAGTCCGGCCTCGTACTGGCCCTTCTGCAATACGCCGGCTATCGGCACATCGATCAACTGGCGCTGCTCCACCACCGGCGGTTGCAGATCTTCCGAAGCACCTTTGGAATCGAGTTCCTGGGCACACAAAACGCCCAAAAGACCGGAAAAAATTACATAAACTATGGCGGTTTTCACGAGCTTAACCTCCGGGTTGATTATTTTTATCCCGTCAACGACTCGGTTGTAAATCAATGGATATCATTATTTGCAGGGACTCGCATACTCCCGATCCGGCATCCAATTGAAGCAGGGATCGTTTTTGAGTTTTCCAAGACTGCCCATGAAACAATCCGATTTGGTCGGGCCGTTTTGTCGGCAGGTGCCGGCCATGATCTTTGCATTTTTGTCGACATCCGGGTATTGCGAAGCGATATCATAGTATTTCGCAGCCACCAGATACGCTTCCTTGGCGACGACGGTCAATTGGTTGCCGGAACAATTCTTGATGCCGTCGCGGATGGCTTCGCCGATCAGGTAATACGGCATTCCGAACTTCTTCAGATCCTTCGCTTTGAGACACAACGACCAGGCGGCGTTGAGGCGGCCGCCATCGAGGTACAGTCTGGCCAGGCGGCACATGAGATCTGGATCCTGACTGTCCAATTCGTACGCTTTTTCCAGGGATGCCACCGCGTCCTTGTGCTGCTGTTTCGCGTCAAACGCCTCACCCAGTTTCATCCATGTCGCCTTGCTCGAGGAGTCCTTGGCCAGTATGTCGTGCGCCGTCTTGATGACCCCGTCGAAATCGCCGCGCTTCAATTGGTCGTCCAGTTTTTCTCCAATGTAAAACTCCCGGGAAGCCTTTGGGAAAAGCTCGCTGTACTTGTCGCAGGATTTCAGCCAGGCATCCTTGCCGTTGTATTTGATGTAGAAATTCTTGAAAGAATCCAACACGTATTTCCATGTTTCTTCGTCGTTGGGATTCTTTTCCAGGTATTCGCTGTACGTCTTGAGCGCATCCTTGTATTTGGCGGCTTCGACCCACATGCCGGCGATTCTCTTGATCTCCTCGACCGAACCCGAGAGTTCGAAATAGCGCCGATAGTAGGCCGCCGCAGAATCGTAGCTCTTCAGTTTCGTATGAAACATTTCCCCGATCTTATATATGAACTGCGGCTCACCGAAGTCATCGTAACCCAGCTTGAAAACGGCAACCGCCGAATCCACCATCTGCAGTTGAACGTATGAATCCGCCAGTTTGTCATAGACGCTTGAAAAACTACGCTTCTCTTTGGTGGGTCTCAAGGCCTTGTCGCAACTCATCGCCGTCCAGAAATAAGGAACCGCGTTGGCAAACTCACCGTTCTTATAGTATTCGCTCGCCGTACTCCACGTTTTCAGACACTCAAATTCCGGACCTTGCTGGGCATTCTGACTCATGGCGGTCGAGCAAAACAAAACCACGGCCAGAATCGTACCGGTTGCAATCGCAGTTTTCATAAGGCCTTCCTATGCTACTTGTTCTCTTGAGAACGTTTCTTTCTATTTTGAAACCAGTGTTCGCCCCCGGACACGGAGACGCAGAATCTAAACACAGTCTCACGGACGTAATTGGATGATACCCGACCTCGTTGACCCAGTTCCAGACTTAGGTCTATCATGTTTCGGCCTTTGAAGAAAGGTATGCCGACCCCGGCCGTCACAAAATATTCACTGGCAAATTTTCCGCTGATGGTGCGGGCATACAAATTCTGTGCGAAAAGACCACCGCGATAGTACAACGTTTCGAGAAAATGACTGGACAGGTCGGCCTTGGGTGATCGTTCGACCCCGACGCCAATCCGGACGGTATTCCGGTATCCCGGATCGGCGCCTGCAAATCGCACGTCATCCCACAAGGTATAAACAACATCGGAGGATATCGTGTATCGGGCGTTGACGGCATAAGACGCACCCAATCCGATCTCAACCGGAAAATCAGACTTGCGATTGGCCGACAACACCGTGTCCTCATTGGCTCGCGTTTGCGTGAGTTCATTGTTCAATGGTCCTGACAAAGCGACAAACGTGCCCAATCGGTACGGCTCTTTGGAATACAGGGCACCGAGTACCCATCGAAACCCGCTGAGATTGTTCGTGAAACGGTTGTCCGTATTCGATATGTCCGGCGAATTCCAATTGACCTGCCAGCTTTGGTTCGTGCTGCCGAGGGCGTACTGGAAAGAAATTCCTCCGGCCCAATTGGGATGTGGCCGGCCGGCAACGGTGAAGCCCAGCAACTCAGTCCCGCCGGAGCCTTCCAGTTTTTCCGTCCGCGTTTGACCCAGGTCATCCGTGGAATTGAAACTGTAATTGTAACCGATACGGGTATAGCGGGCGAGCGTGACCGCCATGGCGAGTCTTTTGCCAAATGGAATCGCGAAAGCCAGATGGCCAAAATTGGCCACGTTGGAGCTGGCCGTTGCATTACGGTCCCTGACCTGAAGTTGTTCATAAAACGCCGACGCATCCGCCCGGACCATGGTGATCCCCATTAGTGCGGCCGGATTGAACACATTGACCGTATAGAGGCTCGGGACGGCAATCCCGGTTCTTCCCATTCCGCCGGAACGCACATTGGGCGAATACTCCACGAGCCCGTAACCGTACGATGAATACGATGAACCGCCGGCCCATGCCTGACCGTGGCCAAATCCGCAAATCAGCAAAAAAATGAAAAACGTCGTCCGTGTCATATTCTTAATGCTCCGGCGGTACTGTGTAGTAAATAGCCAGACGCGGCGATGCGCCCTGGTTGGACGGGTCCCTGGTAAATTTCACGCGGTACAGGCGGGAATCGCCATCCACTTCATACCCGTGGAAGAGCCGGATACCGTGGTTGCCCTGCGGAGAGGATACCCATGACTGCACAAAGGCTGTAATATTCAATTGGAGTGTGTCATCGTGAACCTTGTCGGTCCATCGGGCGCGGACCGCCAAAGACGTTTGAAGATCATATACATCCTGGCCGCTGGTCGTGGCCTGAGAGGCCGTCCATTTGTCCGGGTCCACGGTCACCCGAACCGCCTGAACAGAAATGGAATCCAACGGATCATAGAAGTAGGATCCGGTCGGGTCCAAAGTCATCAGCAGTGAGGCCGACGCGATCGTAGCGTTGGAAGGAATCCTGGCCATGTTGAATCG
>CAZJBS010000036.1:24707-30105 GCA_964544475.1 uncultured Bacteroidota bacterium
GTTCGTGTCCGTCAGCGCCCAAATCCAGTTTTGGACCGTATCCACCGGCAGCGAAAATCCGACGCTGGCGCCGCCATCGTTGGTTTTCGGAACGGGTACAAAGGGTATGATCGTGTCGCCAACGGCGTCCGGCGTGTCAAATCGGGTCCACAACAAATCCGATTCGCTCCAGGATTTGCGGACGGATTTCACCGCGGCGATCAGATTGGCGCCCGTGCCATAATTCCCTGAAGGAACCATTTCAATGCGAGCCGATCGTACGGTTGCACTCTCCACGTCGGCCGGCATCGTGAAGCGCATGATTATCTTGAAATCATACGACCCCACCGAACCCAGATACAACTTCTTCATGTCGGACGTTACGACCGAATCCACGAAAGAGGTGTCATTCAGCATATCATCGACATACAGCGTGTCACGGCGGAAGTCACCGGAGGAACCTATCCGATCAAAACCATCGATCCCCACACCACCGGCGCCGTCTTCGCAGCCGATTCCAAATCCACACCAGACGACCGCGCATAACAGAATCCCAAACCGTTTTTTCAAAGAGAACAAACTCCTTCCTGAACAAGATCCCATACGGAAGAGATCAGAATTTGATATTGATTTTATGGCCACAAAACTTGCAGTTGGTTCCGCGCATGCCGCCGAGGTTCGATTGATAATCGCGCCGCTTGATGATCAGTCGTTTGCAATTGGGGCAGAACGTATCCGAAACGCCATCAATATCGGCATCGGCGAGATAAATGTAATGAAGTTTGTGGCTGGCAATTTTGTATGCCCTGACCATCGTCTCATTAGGCGTGATCGGAAGATCGGCCATCTGGTGATGGGGGAAGAACCTCTTGAAGTGGACCGGAATATCCTTGCTCACGCTGTCGACAAAATCCACAAATTCGCTGACCTCCTTTTCGCTGTCACTGACGCCGGGAATGAGCAAGTAGGTCAATTCCAGATGGGTCATTTTCTGGGCCAGCCGGATGGCGTTGAGTGTGATGTCCAACTTGCCTTCCGTCAAACGCTCGCACGTGGCCGCATTCATCGTCTTGACGCTGATATTGATGGCGTCCACGTACGTGAGAATCTCTTCGAGCGGCTTGTCACTCACATATCCATTGGAAACGAGGATGTTCTTCTGGCCAATGCCTTTCAGTTTGCGCGTCGCATCCATCAGGAACTCATACCATGTCGCCGGTTCGGTGAATGTGTACGCCACACCGATCGAATGGCTCTTGCCGGAATAATCCAGCAACGTCTGCAGTGAGATGTACTTGCTCTCCTTCCGTTCCAGCGCCAATGAGAAATTCTGACAAAACTGGCATCGCAAATTGCAGCCATTGGCGGCCACAGAAAGAATGGTCGAATTAGGGTAATAATGAAAGAACGGCTTCTTCTCCATGGGATCGTACGACGCCATGACCACCTGCCCGTAGTTGACGGCGTACAATTTTCCGTCGATGTTCTTGTAACCCCAGCATGTCCCCTCTTCCCCATTCCTGAGGACGCACAGGCGTGGGCACAACTCACAAACGACATGATCGCTTTCTTTCCTGTAAAATCTGGCTTCAACCAAATTCGGCATGTTGGTTATCCCGCTGGAAATGTGCAAGTAAATATAACGTGGCAATATACCCCAAGAGGCCTAAACATGCAATGTTAAATCATTTTTCAATAATGACTTGCGTCTTGATTTTTCAGGAAGAAATGGCCATTCTTTTTAAGTTTACAATACTCACAACTCCACCATTAACCTCAAAATTCCCAAGAGAATGATGCGTCACCTGCGATTGCTTCTTGTGATATTCGCCATGTCGCCTGCACCGGCGATGGCCGTTGATACGCTCGTGGTCATGTACACCAATAATACGGACGGCAATCTGACGGCGTGCGACTGCGGCGAAAAGCCGCTTGGCGGTCTCGCGATTCGCAAAGCCCTCATGGATCGGATTCGCCGGGATCACGCCCTGTCGCTGGCCGTGGATGCCGGTGACGTCATCGAACAATTCGGTTTTCGCCGTGCCCAGGATAGTATGACGCTTGCCGTTTACGAAAATCTGGGCTACGACGCGGTGAATCTGGGCGACAATGAGTTCACCCACGGACTCGCGTTTGTCAAACAGCGAATCCTGCCGGCCAGAATTCCATGGATCAGCGCCAGTCTCGAAAACTCCGATGGACGGCTGCTCGCCCAACCCTGGCGGATCATCCTCGTCGGCCATCTTCGCGTCGGCATTATTGGTGTGGTCCCCGAGACGAGTTTTGAAACGGTGGCGAAAATGAAACGGACCGGCCTGACGATTCGCGACGTGTTTTCGGTTTTGCGGCAATGTCTCGATACTTTGCACGACATGGATATCAAGATAGTGCTTTCACACGCCGGCTACGACGCCGACATTGAATTGGCGCGCGATTTCCCGGAGATCGACGTCATCGTGGGCGCCCACTCGCAGATGGAAATCGATGAGGCGATCCAGGTCGGCCAAACGCTCATCGTTCAGGCGGGCGGCAATGGCACGCACCTCGGAGAACTGAGACTGACCATTGAGAAAGAAGGTGTGACGGGTTATGATAACCGATTGTGGCCGCTGGAACCCGGGATGGAAGAAGATCGTGAAATCCGAAGGATGATCGAATCCATGATCACCCGATGACACTCATGGCCGGTGCGTAAGAATACCGTCCACAAAAAAAAGCGCAGGTCCGTGACCACCTGCGCTTTGTGGTTGCCGATCCGGAGGACCGGCCATTTCTCCCTACCTAACAAAGGAGAAACAATTGACGGAAGCTTACTTAATCAATAGCATCTTCTTCGTCATCACGAATCCACCGGCTTCCAGACGATAGAAATACACACCGGAGGCCAGGTTGGAAGCATTCCATGTAATCTTGTATTTGCCGCCTGGTCGAACATCATTGACCAGAGTCGTCACTTCCTGACCGATCACATTGTAGACCGTCAACTTGACCTTGCTTTCCTTCGCAATATCGAAGACGATGGTTGTCGAAGGGTTGAACGGATTCGGGTAGTTCTGGCCAAGCGTGAAAGACGTTGGTGTTCCGTAAGCGATGTTGCCATCCTGGACATCCACAATCGCCAACTGCGACAATGTAGTCCACCCATTGAGCCAGTTGGTGTTCTGGCTGAATGCGCCGTAATAGCTGGCCGGGGTCCACCAGGGATCCGCCGGGAGGGCCTTGCGGGGAAGCGTCAACGCCGGGCTTCCAACGCTGGGTCGGGGATCCAGGGTCGTACCAACCGTGCGCGAAATCGAGGTCAGCATGGGATCCGTTATCGTGTTGTTGTTGCCCACATTCGACAGGTAGTTGAATTCAAATGACTGTAGCACAAATTGGCTGAACTGGGCGGCGCCCGGCTTGTACCAGATGTTGTATTGATGTACCAGCTGGTCGACGCTGTCGACCAGGCGGTTGTAGCTGCGCGCACCCGAACCTGAATCCACGTCGAAGGCGTTCGTATTGTTAGTCGGAATCTCCGAGAAAATCGAGTTGAACATACGACCGCCGCCGAACTCTTTGTAAGTCAGTATCGAACTCGTTCCTGTGGCTGAAGCTCCGCGACCCAGGAAAGTGACATTGTAGATCAAGGGATTGGCAAGGGGCGTATTGGTCAATGCGCCGGTATCACCGCTGTCAAATTCTCCGCAACGGTCACCGCCATTGGACGCCTGCATGGCAAACCAGAACTGATGGTTGCCCCTGAAGCCCTGATCATAGTCAAAGGCATCGTCATCGGCAAAAATCGACGCCAGATACCTGGTGTTGAACGTACCTCCAAAAAACTCGAATCCGTCATCCGAACTGCGGAAAGATTCGACGTATTCAATGACCGTACGGCTACCCGCGCAGCATACCGTGAGACTTTGCAACTCACGGTTAGACTCGATCACTTTGCCCGAGTACTTGATGGAGACATATCGGAAGACGCCTGAGCTGTCGTTGTCATTCGTGCCGCCATAGTAGGCGCGGGCATCCGTGATTGGCAGCCCTTCGACAATCGCCGAATCGGCGACGTTCAAGTGCGTGCGGCCGCAAATGATCACGCCACCCCAAAGCCCCTGATCCACAGTGTAGTCAACGCCATCGTTCACATTGTTGTCCGGAAGGGCAACGCTGTCATACTGGGTTGTGAAAACGATCGGTTCGATCGCCGAACCTTGGGCATTGATAAAGGCATCACGCGCAATGATCAACGCGCTGGCTTTCCCTGTCACCGTGTCGGCGCCTTGGATAAACAGACCCTTGATTACGGTGCCGGGTTGAATGGTCAGTGTCCCCGGCGCTTCAAAATACACATAGCCCTTGAGCACATAAACGGTATCCTTGTCGAACGTGCGATTCGCATAACCAACATCTCCGTCGGTAATGAGCAGCTGGGGTTTACCAAAGTCCGTTGTCGTGGACTGGCTCCAAAGAACCGCCGGCAATGCCATTGCAACGGCCACAATCATAGCAAGCTTCTTCATGCTTAGTCTCCTGTAATAATAATGGAACGGTATGAGCTCATTTTCATGTTGCAGAATCTACGCTTAAACCATTACGGTATCATGACCGGCACGTAACGGATTTTTTACCCGGCGGATTTACAATGAATAGGTCAGGCCCATGCTGATGGTCCGGCCGGTCGAGTACTGTTGGTAAACAAAATCCCGGCCCTTGAAGTGCGATGCCTTGCGGACCTGTTGATCCAGCATGTTCCGAATGCTGCCCTTGAATTCAAAATTCTGAAGGAACTTCTGCGACACCGTCAGCGTGAGATCGTGACGAGGCTCCTCATACACATCCGGCGCCGCCCCTATCGAGACTTCCGCCAGCCGGCGGCCAAAGACGTTATACTGCAGGTTAACCGCCGTCCGGGTCTTTGGATTCTGATAACCCACGTCGGCGTTGATGAGATACGGTGACTGCCCGAACAACGGTCTTGTTTTTTTGGCCGACGAATCGAAGGGCAGTATACGCTCTTCATACTCCGATTTGGGGATGTCAACCTCCGAATGCACCAACGAAAGATTGAATCCAAAACTGAAATCCTCCAAAACCGGGGTGATCTCATCCATACGCTTTCGAACTTCAAGTTCCAACCCATACAGACGTCCCTGATCCACATTCTGGTATTGGTACACCCCCTCCGACCCGATGATGAATGTCCGCTCGATGGGGTTTCGAAATTTCTTGTAGAAGAGGCCCGCGGCATAAAGTTCGCCCGGACGGACAAACCATTCCCATCGGCTGTCATAATTGTCTATCAGTGTCCGCTTGAGATTCGGATTGCCTACAAAGGTGTAATCACCGATATATTCAAACGTCTGATAGGGCGCCAATTCGCGGAAAGTCGGACGGGCAAGGGTCCGACCGTACGAAAGACGGACATTCATGC
>CAZJBS010000037.1:0-29780 GCA_964544475.1 uncultured Bacteroidota bacterium
CCGAAGACTGCTGAAAGAATTGTCATCTTCATAAGTCACCCTTAATTTTGATCTTCGTAACCAGATAGAAAATTAGTGGGAGCTACGGCTCCTATGAATGCCAAAATACAACAGTTACACATGATAGACTATGACAATTATCATGTTAGAACGCGAGTCAACTCCTGCAACGCCCGCGCCATCCTTTCCTCCTTCTCCCCGGTGAAACACAACCTCACGTACAGACCAAAGTCCTTTCCAAAATCCTCCCCGGGAGCCACGGCCACGCCAGCTTCGAGGCATGATTTCATCACATCCCAGTAGTTCCTTCCCCTCAGATAGGGTTCGATCGAAAAGAATACAAAATACGTTCCTTCCGGAATCGGGCATTGAATGCGCAGGTTGGCCAGACACGTATCGCGGAGCGTCTGATAAGCCGAAACCACCCCGGGCATCCAGGACTTCCGCTTTCTGACGGGTTCCACCATCATCTGCTGAGCCATCGTCGAAGGACTGTACAATTGGTGCACCATCACCTTGTTGAGTTTCGTTATCGTTTCCGGCGCGGCGGCGACGTATCCAAGCCGCAGTCCGGCGAACATAAAAATCTTGGAAAACGTGAATACCGACACCGTCCGGCCCATCATGCCCGGCAAAGTCGATGGAGAAACATGTTCGCGCCCGTCAAACGTCATGCCGTCGTACGCTTCGTCCGAAATAACCCACAGGTCGTGCTTTGCCGCAAATCGGGCCACCTGCTCCAGGTGAACCCTGGAGAGTACCTTGCCACTGGGGTTGTTTGGTGAATTCAAGTAAATCGCCGTCATCTTGGATGTCACGAAACGACCAAGATATTCTTCCACATCGAGACCCGGCTGTTCATATAATTTCATATAGAAGGGCGCCTCGACGACGTTGCCGCCGGCCATGCGCACCATGCCCGGAAAAAAGGGCCAACACGGCGTCGGCACCAGAACGTCATCGCCGGGATCGACCAGACTCATCATCGACGCACTCAGCGCATTCGTGGCGCCGGCCGTTACAAGGATGTGATCTCGCGTGACAACCATCCCGTTGTCTTCCCGCAATTTCTCGGCCAGCATTTTCCGAAGCCTGTCCACACCAAATGTGTTGCAGTACCGGAAAAAATCGTCAGACGATCGCATGAAATCTTCCGATAGCGGCAGCGGGTAAACCGGACGCCGATGCGTGTCACCTATGTGCAACTTGTGAATATCTTTGCCACGGGCTTTGAATTGGTCCCTGAAGCGCTCGTACACCGAGGCCGGAAGTTCGTCAACGCGTCCTGCAAACCGTGGAAATCTGGGCATGGTTATCACTCCTTGGAAAAGTCCTGTTCATGTCCGACGATGGGCGGAAAAGCTTCGGACCTCGGGATGAACTCATCACCATGGAAGCTACTTCACGACGTCATGAAATGCAACCGCCCGAACCGTCGATTGCCCAGAATCGGCGTAAAATCAAGGGTTCGCGGGAAGTCGCCCGTTTCGAGACGGGCGATTTTTTGCTTGAATTTGAGTCAAAATTGACCTATCCTTGCACGAATTTATAGTTCGCTCAACCCATAGCCATCATCCGGAATGCCATTGCGTCACTCAAAACCCAGGAGCATGCCATCATGAAGTTCACCGTATCCCAGGCTGACTTAAGCAAAGGTCTGAGCAAGGTCATCAGCGTGGTGCCGGCCAAAACGACGCTCCCGTTTTTGGGTAATATTTTGTTTCGTGTGCAGGACGGATCGCTGACGCTCACCGCGACCGATCTCGATGTGTCCATTACGACAAGGATTGGCGTCAACGCCCAGAAGCCCGGCAGCATCACCGTGCCGTCCCGCCAGCTCAGCGACCTGATCAAGAATCTGCCGAACATCCCTCTGGATATTTCTGCCGACGCCCAATACAAACTGACGATCACGTGCGACAAAGGTACCTACAAACTATCGGGTGAATCCGACGACGATTACCCGGCGCTGCCGGTGATCGACGAAAAAGGTCACCTGAAGATCGACGCCAAACAGCTTTCGCGCATGATCGGAAAAACAACCTTCGCGGTTTCGTCGGACCAGTTGCGTCCGGCGCTGACCGGCGTGTTGTTCCAGATTCACGAGAAGGAATTCCGTCTGGTCGCGACCGATGGCCATCGTCTGGCAAAGATCGAATATTCGAAATTCGAATCGACGATCAAGACCAAACTGAACGTTATTGTGCCGCCCAAAGCGCTCAACGAAGTGGCCAAGGAAAGCAAGGACACGACCACGCTGAGCATCGGCGAAAATCACATCCGGTTTGACATGGGCGAAACCCAGGTCTACAGCCGGATCATCGATGAGACGTATCCCGACTACGAACGCGTCATCCCGACCAACAACGACCGCAAGCTGACCGTGGATACGCACACGTTGAAAGACGCGTTGCGGCGCGTTTCGATCTTCGCCAACCCGGTGACGCACCAGGTCCGGATCGCCCTGTCGAGCGGCCAGGTGGCCGTGTCCGCCGAGGATATCGACGGCGGCAACACCGGTATGGAAAAAGTGCCGGCGCAGTTCGACGGCGAGGAACTCCAGATCGGCTACAATTCGCAACTGGTGTTGTCGTCGCTGGGCAATGTCGACACACCGGAAGCGGTCATCATGTTCAAAGGGCCGACCAGCGCGGGCATTGTGACGCCGGTGTCCCAGGCGGACAACGAAAACCAAATGATGCTCGTGATGCCCGTACGTCTCAACGACTAGCGTATGCACGTTGGCCATCTGCGCACAAAAGACTTCCGCAACACCACGCACGGCGAGATCGATTTTTCGGATGGCATCCATATCTTTCACGGGCACAACGGGCAGGGGAAAACATCCATCCTCGAAGCTATTTATTATCTTTGTTTGTCCAAGAGTTTCAAAACGCAGGACGACGCGTCCGCCGTACGTTTTGACCAAACGTTCTTTGACATTGAAGGCCGGTTTTGCCGGACGGAACACGCCGGCATGGAAACGTCCGTCCGGGTCATCGTGCACCGTACCGACGGGAAATCGGTACTGGTCGACCGCAAACGGCTCGATCGTTTTTCCGAATTGATCGGGCGGTTTCCGGCGGTGGTGTCGGCCCCGGAGGACGTGACCACCGTGGCCGGCGCGCCGGGACTACGACGCCGCTGGCTCGATATGGCCTTGTCGCAGATCCACTTGGTTTATCTCAAGGATCTCCAGGCCTACCGGCAGGCGCTCCGCCAGCGTAATGCGCTTCTGGACTCGGAGTCGCTCCGGCGCGACAGTCTGGACGCCTGGGATGACGCGCTCGCCCAACACGGAACGCGTGTGCTGGCCAAACGCCTTGAATTTGTCCGATCGTTTGCGAGTCTGGTCGAAACAGTCTACCGGCATCTCGCGTCCCCGGACGAAGCGGTGCAGTTGGAATACCGGACCACCATCGGCCCCGTGCCGGACGACGAAAAGTCCCTGCAAAGGCAATTTCAGGACACCCTGGTTCAGGGGCGTGAACGTGATATTCAGCGCCGGACGACCACGGTGGGACCGCACAAGGATGACCTGGTGTTTTTGCTCAATGGGCGGAGTATTCGCGATTACGGTTCGCAAGGCCAATTGAAAACATTTGCCCTGGCGCTGAAATTGGCCGAGTTCCTGTATGTCACCGACCACCTCGATGAGAAGCCGTTGCTTCTGCTCGACGATGTTTTTTCTGAACTGGATTGGAACCGTCGGAACCGGTTGGTACAGTATCTGGATCGCGCCGGCCAGGTGTTTCTGACAAGCGCCGATTATCTGCCACCGTTTGAGGTCGAAAAGGAATTGAAATATTATAAAGTGGAAAACGCCGTGGTGAGTGAAGCCAAACCGGAGTTTGCTTGAACGCGAAATCCCAGGTCAAAATCCAGAACGTTGGCGATCTGCTGGGTCAGTTGATGAACAGCCTGGGCATTGCCGACCGGGTCCATGAGCAACGCGTACTGCAGGAATTCGATCGGATCATGGGACCGGAATTTTGCCGGCGCGTCCACGCGGTCAAAATTGACCGCGGCGTGTTGTTTTTGCAGGTGGCCAGCAGCGCGTGGCGGCAGGAACTCTATTATCAAAAACAGCTCATCCGCGACCGCCTCAACGGCGCGCTTGGTGAACGATTGGTCAAAGAAATCATTCTGGCTTAACTGTATGGAAAGGACGACAAAACCGTATGGCCGCTGAAGACAAAGAAGTCAAAAAGACGAGCAAATACGACGCCGACAAGATACAGGTGCTTGAAGGCTTGGAGCATGTCCGGCGCCGTCCGGCCATGTACATAGGTGATGTCGGCACCCGCGGCCTTCACCATCTGGTATATGAAATTGTCGACAATTCCGTTGATGAAGCTATGGCGGGATATTGTTCCGAAATTTCTGTTTCAATCAACAAAGACAACAGCATCACCGTGATGGACAATGGCCGTGGCATTCCGGTCGACATGCACAAGACCGAAAAGAAACCCGCCGTGGAAGTGGTCATGACCGTCCTGGGCGCTGGTGGAAAATTTGACAAAAATACGTACAAGGTTTCCGGCGGTTTGCACGGCGTCGGCGCCTCCGTGGTCAACGCCCTTACGGAATGGTGTGAAGTCGAGGTGCACCGCGACGGCACCGTTTATCGGCAAAAATACGAAAAAGGCAAGGCCACGACAAAAGTCGAGGAAAAGAAATTCACCGCGTCCGCCTTTTACAGGAAAGCCTCGGACACCGGCACGTTGGTGACGTTTCTGGCGGACAATACGATTTTCAAAAAAATCGCATGGTCTTTCGAAACACTGGCCAGCCGCATGAGGGAACTCGCGTTTCTGAACCGCGACCTGAAGATCACGCTGGAAGACAAAAACGAAAACAAAACCGAAGTCTATCATTACGAAGGCGGTATTTCGGAGTTTGTACAGTACCTGGACGAATCGCGCCAGACCTTCATGAAGAAACCGGTCTTCATCACGGCCGAGAAAGAAGGCGTGCCCGTGGAAATCGCTTTCCAGTACAACGATTCCTACACGGAAAACGTTTTCAGCTATGTCAACAACATCAATACGGTGGAAGGCGGAACCCACCTCTCCGGCTTTCGCACCGCCCTGACACGGACGCTTAACAATTATGCCACGAAAAACAACCTGATCAAGGAAAAGGAAGGCATTGCGATCACCGGCGATGACACGCGCGAAGGCCTGACCGCGATCATCAGCGTCAAGGTGCCCGAGCCGCAATTTGAAGGACAAACCAAGACCAAGCTGGGCAACGGGGAAGTGAAAGGCATCGTGGAGTCGGCGGTGGGCGAGGGCTTGATGGAATTCCTGGAAAAGAGCCCCGGCATGGCCAAGCAGATTATCGAAAAATGCGTCATGGCCGCGCGCGCCCGTGAAGCGGCCCGCAAGGCGCGCGATCTGACCCGGAAGAAGAACGCGCTCGAAAACTCGGGCCTGCCCGGGAAACTCGCCGATTGCACGATCAATGATCCGCAATTCTGTGAAGTGTATCTGGTCGAGGGCGATTCGGCCGGCGGGTCGGCGAAACAGGGACGGGACCGGCGGTTCCAGGCCATTCTGCCGTTGAAAGGAAAAATCCTCAACGTCGAGAAAGCTCGTCTGGACAAGATGCTGTCCAACGACGAAATTCTGACCATTATCAGCGCCCTGGGCACCGGGATCGGCTCGGAAGATTTCAATGTGGCCAATCTCCGCTACGGCAAGATCATCATCATGACCGATGCCGACGTGGACGGTTCCCATATCCGCACGTTGTTGCTGACGTTCTTGTTCCGCCACATGCGTGAATTGATAGAAGCCGGTCATGTGTACATCGCACAGCCGCCGTTGTATCGCCTGAAAAAAGGCAAAGAGGAAAAATACGCGTTCGACGACGAAGAAAAAGGGGCGTTTCTCAAACAATGGGGCGCCACCGAAGACAGTGTCCATATTCAACGGTACAAAGGTCTCGGGGAAATGAATCCGGAACAGCTGTGGAGCACGACCATGGACCCGGACAAACGCGTCCTGCTGCAGGTGTCGATCGAAGACGCCGCCACGGCGGACCACGTTTTCTCGACCCTGATGGGCGACGCCGTCGAGCCGCGCCGGAAATTCATCGAAGACAACGCCAAGTATGTCCGTAATCTGGATGTGTAAGGCATGAGCGAAGCATTCAAAGACTACATGGCCAGACGAAAGGCCGGCTGGAAACACTTTCATGCGTGGGAAATGGAATTCCAACGCCAGGAATGGGTCGGAAGGACCTTTGAAGAAAAGGCGGCCGTGCTGGATGCCATGCTCTCCCAGGTCAGGGAGCGCCATCCGGAATACCTCGTTTCGAATGCCGACACCGATGCGCGCCTGCGTCGTGAACTGTCCCATGACATCCTGACACGGAAGCGCTGGCGGATTTTGGATCAACGGTTGCGCCGGTATGAATGATGAACGAACTTACGTTGGATATCGCCGGTGACCATATAAAGAATTCTATTTTGTCGGAATTGGAAATCAAAGGAGACCATTGATACATGTCTACGATTGAGAAAATCGTTCCCGTCAATATCGAAGACGAGATGCGGAACAGCTACATTGATTATTCCATGTCCGTGATTGTGTCCCGTGCCATACCGGATGTCCGGGACGGGATGAAACCCGTGCACCGTCGCGTGATGTTCGGCATGAACGAACTGGGCCTGGCCTACAACAAGCCGTACAAAAAATCGGCGCGCGTCGTCGGCGAAGTGCTTGGCAAATACCATCCCCACGGTGATACGGCGGTGTATGACACCATCGTCCGCATGGTGCAGCCGTTTTCGCTGCGCTATCCCCTGGTCGACGGCCAGGGCAATTTCGGATCCGTGGACGGCGACGCCCCGGCCGCCATGCGATACACGGAAGTCCGTCTTTCGCGGATAGCCGAGGACATGCTGCGGGATCTCGAAAAGAATACGGTCAATTTCATACCCAATTTCGACGATACCCTGACTATGCCGGAAGTGCTTCCGGCCGTGGTGCCCAACCTTCTGATCAACGGATCGGCCGGTATCGCCGTTGGTATGGCCACCAATATTCCGCCGCACAACCTGACCGAAGTCGTCGACGGTCTCGCCCACCTGATCGACAATCCGGACTGTTCGATCAAAGACCTGATGAAATTCATCAAGGGCCCCGATTTCCCGACCGCCGGCATCATCAACGGATTCGGCGGCATCAAGGACGCCTACGAAACGGGGCGCGGCAAAATTTTGTTGCGGGCACGGGCCACGATCGAAACCGCCAAGAACGGTCGCGCCAGCATCATCGTCAACGAAATACCGTACCAGGTCAACAAGTCGTCCCTGATCGAAAAGATATCGGACCTGGTCCGGGACAAGAAAGTGGAAGACGTCAGCGCCCTGCGCGATGAATCCGACCGCGACGGCATGCGCATTGTGATCGAACTCAAGCGCGACGCCAACGCCCAGGTCATCATGAACAACCTGTACAAACACACGCAGATGCAGACGACCTTCGGCATCATCATGCTGGCCCTGGTGGACGGCCGTCCCGTCGTGCTCAACCTCAAGCAGGCCCTGGAACATTTTGTTGAGCACCGCCACGACGTCGTGTTGCGCCGGACCCAATTCGAGTTGGAGGCGGCGGAAAAACGGGCCCATATTCTCGAAGGACTCAAGATTGCCCTGGAGAACATCGACGCGGTCATCGCGCTCATCAAGAAATCCAAGGACCCGCACGCCGCCAAAGAAGGTTTGATGAAAAAATTCAAGCTGAGCGACATCCAGGCGACGGAAATCCTCAAGATGCAGCTTCAGCGGCTCACCAGTCTGGAAGTGGAAAAAATCGAAAATGAGTACAAAGAAGTCATCAAGCTGATTGAAAAACTGCAGAGTATCCTGAAGAGCCGCCCCAAGCGCATGCAGATCATCAAGGACGAATTGCTTGAGATACGTAAGACCTTCGGCGACGCGCGCCGGACCGAGATCGTCAAGAAGGAAGCCGCCGAGATCGAATTGGAAGACACGATTGCGGAAGAAGAAATGGTCGTCACCATTTCCCACCAGGGCTACATCAAGCGCTTCCCGGTGAGCGGGTACCGGCGACAGGGCCGGGGCGGGCAGGGTGTCAGCGGCGGGTCCACAAAGGAGGACGATTACATCGAACACCTCTTCACGGCTTCCACGCACGATTATATTCTGTTCTTCACCAACAAGGGCCGGTGTTACTGGCTCAAGGTGTATGAAATTCCACAGGTGGGCAAGACGGCCCGCGGCAAGCATATCACCAATATGATCGAGCAACAGGCCGACGAGCAGATGCGCGCCTTCATCAATGTGAAGGAATTCAGCGAAGAAGCCTCGGTGCTCATGGTCAGCCGTCAGGGCGTCATCAAGAAAACCAACCTGTCCGAATTCTCAAACCCGCGCAAAGGCGGCATCATCGCCATTACGATTGACAACAAGGACGACCTGGTCGAAGCCAAGATCACCGACGGCAAACGGGATATCATCATCGGCACAAAGGACGGCATGGCGATCCGGTTCAAGGAGGACGAAGTCCGTGAGATGGGCCGTTCGGCGCGCGGCGTGACGGGCATCGATCTGGCCAAGGGCGATCACGTCGTCGGCACCGTCGTTCTGAAACGGGAAAACGGGACCATTCTTGTCGTCTCCGATCAGGGTTACGGCAAGCGCAGCGAGGTGATCGACTACCGCGTGACCCATCGCGGCGGCAAGGGCGTCGTGACCATGAAATCGACGGAAAAAACCGGCAATATGATCGCCATCCGGGAAGTAGTCGACTCCGAGGATTTGATGATCATCACCGAAAATGGCATGGTCATCCGCCTGAAGATGTCCGATATCCGGACGATGGGCCGCAACACGCAGGGCGTCCGGCTTGTGAAACTCAAGGAAGACGACACGATTTCGGATATTACGAGCATCCAGGAAGACGAAGAAGGTCCGGCCGAATAGCGCCGTCCTTGGGAACCCTCTATGAAAACGACCAAGAAATCACCTCCGAAACGCCGCACGCAGAGAGCCTCCTCGTCGACCATCCGGCGACTGTCGAAATACTACCGGACGTTGAATGATCTCCTGAGGGATGGCGTTGCCCATGTGTCTTCGGAGGAACTGGCCCGGATCGACGGATTCACCTCCGCCCAGGTGCGCAAGGATTTTGCCACGTTCGGCAATTTCGGAAAACGCGGACTCGGCTATCATGTCATCGATCTCAAGAGCCAGATCGCCGGTATTCTCGGTCTCAACCGCCAATGGAATGTGGCCATTGTCGGCGCGGGCAATATCGGTTCGGCCCTGATCGATTATGGTGAATTCCGCGCGCACAGTTTCCTGGTGCGCCTCATATTGGACAACGATCCACGGAAGATCGGCTCTGTGGTCAAGTCGCTGGTGGTCAAAGACGTGAGGTCGATGACCGAGGAGTTCCGCAAGGAAAACATCGAGATCGTCATATTGGCTGTACCCGCCGAGCAGGCCCAGGCCGTGGCCGAACAGGTCGTTGAGGCGGGCGCCAAAGCCATCCTGAATTTCGCGCCCCGCAGTCTGACTCTCCCTGGCGACGTGGCCGTGCGCCAGGAAAACACCGCCATGGAGCTCGAGGCGCTGTCGTATTTCATCATGAACAAAGAACATCTCAGCCGGAAATGAAACCATGACGTTATCGCACGAATCCTTTGACCGGATCGCCAAAATCGTTTGCGCCCAGCTGATGGAAAAATTGGGAGGCAAGGATCAATGGTCGTATTTCGAACTCACCAGGCCTTCCACCGACGAACCGTTGCGCCGCGTCTTCCTTCAGTTCCATGAAGAGATGTTTGTCCGTGAAAAGAAACGGCTGCTCGCCTCGCCCGACGGGTTTCCCGTCGCCTACACCTCGGATGCCGTACTCAAACAACTTGATCTGTTGATCGACGAACTCAAACGGCAGGTCATTATTAAACGCCGTGACGTCGAGGGCATTTTGCGTGAAACGATTCTTCGGCAGATCCAGTTCATTGTCATGCCCCTGACGACGGTGGAAAATCTGCTGTTTCGGGAAGCCTCCGCGCGGACGGTAATGGACATCATCGCCACGTTCCGTGAATTCGAAAAATACCGATACTACCCCGATGCCCTTGAAAAGTACGCCTCGGCCAAAGGCATTGCCCACCTGACGAAAGGCCAGATGCGTTTGCTCGTCACCGAAATCAATCAAAGCTTGTTTGGTCCCGATGGATTGGAAAATGTCCTGAAGGTGTCCGGCCTGATCATGAAGGAAATTTGCGATCTGCAGGGCCGCGCCACCACCAGTATTGATATCCGGCTGCTGATGATGGCCTTTGCCGACCGGTCCCTTCGCGACTTCGAGGTCGCCCTCAACATCGAAAAAGAACTGGGCAATGAGGAAATCAACCTGTACGGACTGCGCCAGGTTTTGAACCGCTTTGCGCTGCTCAAGACGAAAAAAGGCGGAGTGCCGTCCCCGGTGGCCGAGACCATGACGCAAGAACCGCCCAAACCGACTGTGGTCGAAAAAACCAAAGATACGACCGGTGTGATCATTGACAAAGTCCTGAAGGAGGACGAGAGCGGCGAGATTATCGACATTCATGAAATCATCGGGCAGACCAAGAAAGATCCCACGACCCGCGAACTCAAGCCGCCGACGTCGGAAACGAAAAAACCTCCCGTGCCGAGCGCTGAAAAGGCCCCGCCAGAAATGGCCGTTATTCCCGACGATGTGACCGGCGAATTCATCAAGGAAGAACTGGTGGAGGGCTTTTCGGACGACACGGCGGCCATCAAACTGCTTGCTTTGCGGGAAGCCGACCGTCTCGCGCCCATGGAGAGCCTGATTACGGAAAAAGACGAAAAAATTTTCATGAAGAAAATTTTCTTTGACGACCGGGCCGACTATCGTGGATTCGTCAACCACCTCAACCGCACAAAGACCTGGAAAGAAGCCATCAACGTGCTGGATGAAAAATTGTACGGCAACAAAGTCGATCCGTATTGCAAGGAGGCCATCCGTTTCAGTGATATTGTCTATGCACGATTTTATCCACCTGAAAAGAATGAAAACGCCGGGTGACCCGGCTACGGAGAATTATGGAAAACCTTTCCTATTTGTTTGCCGCTTTTTCGTTTATCTGGGTTATTCTTTTCTACTATGTATTTCGGATGAACCGGAAGCAGAAGTCCCTGCAGGACGAGATTGAGCAGGTTCGCCGAATACTCGAAGAAAAGTCCAGATGAGCAAGCCGCTGTCCAGTGTGACTTGACCATTTTCCGTTTGCAAACATCCCGCAAACCTCGTACTTTCCCTCGCCTGAAAAACAACCCTTCTTTTCTTTTTTTTTGATGCATTAAGGATTCTCCCATGATTACGAGCTGGTTCCCATTCATGACTCGGCCTTTGCGAAGGATCGGTCTTGGCGCCATCCTTGCCTGCGCGTTTCTTCTGAGCGGTTTTTCCGGAACACCGGAAAAATATTCGGAAGTCAGGATTTTTGTGAATACCCATGATCAGATCCAGGCTCTGCAAAATGCCGGTTTGTATTTTGACCACGTGAAGAATGAAAAAACGTCGATTCGGACGATCCTGAACAGCGAAGAAATGGCCGTCCTTCGTCGCGCCGGCGTGTCGTTTGAAATTGTCATCGACGATGTGGTGGCCGATTATGAACGACGTACCGCCATGACCGCCGGTGAACTCCGGTCCCTTGAACGACGGATGAAAGAGGATTACGGCATCGACGGCTTCGGGTATGGCAGTATGGGAGGCTTCTACACCAATGCGGAAGTGAATGGGAAACTGGATTCGATGCACATACAGTATCCGAATCTCACGACGCAAAAAGACTCCATCGGGACGACCATCGAGGGACGCAAAATTTACGCCATCAAGATTTCCAGCAATCCGGGCGTCAACGATACTTCAAAACCTGAAATCATTTACACGTCCCTTATCCATGCCCGTGAACCGCAGTCCATGATGACGCTGATTTATTACATGTATTACCTGCTCGAGAATTACGGCGTCAACGAAGAAGTCACCTACCTGCTCGATCATCGGCAATTGTGGTTCATACCGGTCATCAACCCGGACGGCTACGTGTACAACCAGACGACCAATCCGAACGGCGGCGGCTTGTATCGCAAGAACCGGCGCAACGGGAACAATGGAATTGACCTCAATCGGAATTTCGGCACGTATGAGTATTGGAATTCGCCAAATGGCGGTTCATCGACGGACCCGTCATCGGACACCTACCGTGGTACGGCGCCGTTTTCGGAGCCGGAAACCGGCGGGATCCGTGACTTTGTCAATGCCCATCGTTTCAGGACCGGACTGAATTATCACACCTACAGCAATCTGCTCATCTATCCGTGGGCCTGGATTGATCCGCAATTGACGCCCGATTCCTCGTTCTTCACGTATTGGGCCAATGAAATGACGGCGTACAACGGCTACGAGCCCGGCACGGCTTCCCAGACGGTCGGTTATTTTGTACGGGGCGGGACGGACGACTGGATGTACGGGGATGTGTCGACCGGCCGCAGTAAGATCCTGTCCATGACGCCCGAAGTGGGATCGACGGGCTTCTGGCCAACTCAACAGGAGATATTTCCACTGGCCCAGGAAAATCTGCGCCCGAATCTTTACATCGCATGGGCCGGCGGCGAATTTGTGGACCTTCAGGCGACCGTCTTCAACCAGCCGACCTACAACGCGGGTGATACCGGCAACGTCAGGATCATCCTGCAAAGCAAGGGCATCAAAACCCAGCTGAATGTGGATTGCGAATGGACCACCCTGAGTTCGTATCTCACACTTCTGGATTCGGTCGGGTCAGTGTCGTTTGCGTCGTTCCGCCAGAAAGACACGATCACCCTGGGCTTCGTGGTGTCCGAGTCCATTGGCACCGGGTATGCCATTCCGACCAGTCTTGCGCTAAGGACGGCCGGTACGACGATGATGACCCACACGATCAACGTTCTGGTCGGTGCGCCACAGGTGATTTTCACTGACGACGCCGAAGAATCGATGGCAAATTGGACGACGGCCGGATCCACGAACGGCACATGGGGACAAACCACCGCACAGCACCATTCGGGCGCCAAGTCCTTTGCCGATAGCCCGGGCGGATCCTACCTCAGCAACGCATCCGCCAGGCTGACGAGCACCGCCACGTATGATTTCACATCCTCCTCGTCGGTGACACTTGCCTTCTGGGACAAATACGTGACCGAGGTCGATTATGATTATTGTAATGTCGAGGTTTCCACCAATGCCGGATCGACCTGGATATCCCTGGCCAAATACGATGGCACGCAATCGTCGTGGTTGCAGAAATCCTTTGATGCCTCGGCCTACGCGGCCGGCCGGGCGAATGTGAAATTTCGTTTTGTGCTGACGTCGGATGTCAGCCTGACCTACGACGGATGGCATGTCGACGACATCCAGATCAAGACCTACAGCGCCCCGCCTATCGTGGATGTGTCCGATGACGGCCACCCGCCGGTGGTTTTTTCACTCGGTCAAAATTACCCGAATCCATTCAATCCGTCGACGACCATCCACTACGAAATCGGCCGCGAATCGAAAGTCACCTTGACTATCTACAACGTGCTTGGCCAACGGGTGCGCAGTCTGATCCGCGGCGCCAGTCAGGTCGGTAAACAAACGGTCACGTGGGACGGTCGCAACGACTCCGGCCATGCGGTCACCAGCGGCATGTATTTCTATCGGCTGGAAGCCGGTACCTTTGTCAAAAGCCGAAAAATGATTCTTCTCAAGTAACCGGTTGAACATGTGAATTGAACAAACAAACGCGTACACTTTCTCTGAAACAACGGCATCGGTCAAATCTGAAGCATGGCCATGACCTCATTAAGACGCAAAAAGAACTGAATCCCGAGAACGGCATCCCGATGTGTGGATGCCGTTTCCGTTTGGTGACGGCACACTCCGAGGTGATCATGAAACAACTGATTCAATGGACGGGGCTCTTGATCCTGTGTACGACGATCCTGTGGTCCCAGCAGAGTGGTCCTTATTCTGAAGTGCGCATTCAGGTTGGCGGGCCGGCGGAATGGCATCGTCTTGTGAACGGTGGATGGCAACCCGATCATGTGATACGCGGCAAAGGCTTTGTGGATGCCGTCGTCAGTGCGGATGAACTCCAACTCTTGCGAGGTTTGGGCGCATCGCTCGAAGTGCTCGTTCCGGACGTCGAAGCGGCGTACGATGCCCGTCCGAAGCTATCCGCAACCGAATCCGACGATCTCGAACGCCGCATGCGGGAGACGTACGGAATTTCCGGATTTGGCTTCGGAAGCATGGGCGGTTTTTATACGTACCAGGAAGTCATCCGTCAGCTGGACACGATGGCGCTGTTGTATCCAGATCTGATTTCAGTGAGAGATTCCATCGGCGCATCCATTGAGGGACGAGCCATCTGGGCGGTCAAAATATCCGACAACCCTGCCATCCACGAAGGTGAGGCTGAGGTTTTGTACACCGGTTTGCATCATGCCCGTGAACCCGAAGGCATGATGGCGGTCATCTACTTCATGTATTATCTCCTGGAAAACTACGGTACCGATCCCGAAGTCACCTATCTGGTCAATGAACGCCAGATGTATTTCGTACCGGTTGTCAACCCCGACGGCTATGTCCGAAACCAGACGACCAATCCCAACGGCGGCGGCAACTGGCGCAAGAACCGCCGTCTCAATGCGGGCGGTTCCTATGGCGTCGATCTCAACCGCAATTACGGTTACATGTGGGGTTACGACAATATCGGCTCGAGCAACAACCCCTCCAGCGATACCTACCGTGGCACCGCCGCCTTCAGCGAACCGGAAATTCAAGCCATGCGGGATTTTTGTCTGGGGCATGAATTCAAGCTGGCCTTGAATTTTCATTCCTACGGCAATCTGTTGATCTATCCGTGGGGATACATTGCATCTTTTCTCACGCCGGACTCGTCCACGTTTATTGACTATACGACCGATATGACGCAATTCAATCAGTATGTTCACGGCACGGGTGATGAGACCGTCGGTTATGTGACGAATGGAGATTCGGACGATTGGATGTACGGCGAACAAATCATCAAGGCGAAGATACTGTCGATGACACCGGAAGTGGGTTCTTCCTTCTGGCCGCCCATGAACCAGATATTTCCAATAGCGGACGAAAATCTGTATCCGAATCTGTTTCTGGCGTGGGCCGCCGGGCCTTTTCTTAAAGTCGGTGACTGCACATTCAGCCAGGAGACGTTTCAACCGGGCGACACGGGTTCGGTTCGTTTCGCCCTCGAGAGCAAGGGCCAGTCGCCGGTTTCCGGTTCCATTCGTTGGACCACCGCCAGCGTTTGGCTGACGCTGATGGACTCGACGGCTTCGGTCGAATTGCCGGCTGTCACCGGCGTGGATACGGTTGACCTGTCGTTTGTCGTCAGCCCCGATGCCGAAGGGCCGGTGGCCTTGGAATCGGCATTGCAAATATCCGTGGCCGGACAGGTCGTCGCCACTCAACCGCTCGTGGTCAGGGTCGGGATGCCGTTGGTTGTGCTGTCCAATGACGCCGAAAATGGATTGACGGGCTGGACGGCCACCGGGACGTGGAACACGACCACCTCGCACTATCATTCGCCCGGTCATTCCTTTACCGAAAGTCCGTCCGGAAACTATCCGGCCAACGCCGACTACCGCCTGACCATGACATCCGGGATCGATTTTACAAACCAGTCGGCCGTCGCAATTTCGTATTGGGAACGTTACGTAACGGAAGCCGACTATGATTATTGCATGGTGGAGTATTCGACCGACGGAGGGACCACCTGGAAATCGTTGCGGCGCGTCTCCGGTTCCAACCCTGCTTGGACACTGAGGACTCTGAATGTTGCCGACGCCACCGGGGAAGGCGATGTCCGGTTTCGTTTTCGACTGACGAGTGACCAGTCACTGCAGTACGACGGATGGTATGTGGACGATATCGCGGTTTCAGCCTATCCACGCGAGCCGGTGGTGGGCATTCCCTCCGGTGCAAGGATCATACGAAGGCCTTTTCTCGCCCAGAACTACCCGAATCCATTCAATCCTTCCACAACGGTCCGTTATGAAGTGCCCGTGGCGTCCCGGGTTCGGCTTGGCATCTATAATGTCCTGGGACAACGCGTCAAAACGCTGGTCGAAGCGAAGAAATTGGCTGGTTGGCATGACGTCGTGTGGGATGGTACAAACGATGCGGATCAACGCGTGGCCAGCGGCATTTACATCTGCCGTCTCGAATCGTCCGGTCTGACCGCGAGCCGCAAGATGGTGTTTATCAAGTAGGACGTAGGAAATGTAGAATTACGAATTACGAATTACGAATAGCGTTCATAATTCGTAATTCATAATTCGTAATTCTCAGTCCGTCCTTTCCAACCCTTCTTCCACCAGTCCGGAAAACTCCCGGTTGTCTCCGAGAAACTCCAGGGCCTGCCCATATAAGCGGTGAGCCGCCTGCCGTTGTTTTCGCAATTCCATGATATAGGCTCTGGCATAGTGTAATCGACCATAATAGGTTTTGAAGAAGACCGCGAACCTCTCGTCGCCCGGCCGAACGGATTTGAATGTCTCGAAACGGAAACGGTTTTCATCAATCGCCGTCATGGTATCCAGCGTTTTTCTCAGGCGAATGGCTGACAATACGGATTCCTTAAAATAAGTAGCCGCGATGGTCTCATCCGGATCGTACATAAGGAAAACGTTTCTACCACGGGCATAACTGCTGTCGATAAGGGTATTAAGCAGGGCGTTGTACGCGGACTGCAGACGTGCGTCGTCGTACGGTTCATGGGCTTCGAAGGGCCTGACCGCGTCCAAAAAACGTTCGATCGCAGGCCGAACCGGCTGCGCCACTTGCGGATGGCGTCGCGCGAATCCTTCCACATACCAGCTTCGCCGCAGCAGTTCCTGATCAACGACCACCACATCCGTGCGCCACTTCTCGACATACTGCAGATACATCAGCGGAAAGGAAAAAGGGTCCCAGTTTGTGAAGACGATACTTCCTGGCGGAACCACGGCCATCAGGTTTTCGGCATACGCGCGGGCAAACCGGTGTCGGGACATGTCGGCCCGGGCGTGGTTTCGGACGCCGGTCCATGCGATCAGTACTATCGAGATGGTGACCAATGACGGCACACGTACTAACGGAGGCAGCCATCTCGTCGAAAGAAAAATGCCGATCGCGATCAGCGCCGCCAAAACCATGTACGACGGAGTGTAAAATACCGCCACCAGCGCTTTGTTTTCACGGATCACGGCGGGGTCCATGGTCAGGAGATCGAAGTTGGTGATCCACGTCGTCAAGGGGCCCAATCCGATCAGGAGAATACCAAGGAAAAGCGCGACCGTTGCTTTCTTTCGGAAAAGCACGACTGCCGCCGGTATCGTCCACACCAGCACCAAGGGCAACCACTGGGAAAGAAGCAGTTCGCGATACCACTTGAATTGCGAAAAAAACGCCCGCGCGGAGTGAACGCTGTCCGATTCGTACTGGGCCCTGGTGATGACCCGCCAGAAGTTTGTGAAATTTTCAGGATTCCCCCAATCCAAAACCGGATCAAATCCGGATGCGATCGGCAGGTAGATAAGCGGTATCAATCCGGCCGTGAAACAAACAACCCCAAACGCCTGATGTTTCCAATTGCGCATGAAAGACCAGTCTTCCACTACAAACGCCACAAGGATCGCCGGGGCCAGCAACAGGGTTGTCGGATGGTTCGTCATGGACAGGGCGAAGACCAAAGCGATACCCCCATAGTAATTCGACCGGCGATCGGGGAAAAAGAACCATCGCAGGCATAACAAGACGATCAGTCCAACAAAGGTCGCATGAAGCCCGTACACTTCCGTGATGACCGCCTGCCGCCATACATCCAGCGCCAGACCGGCCAGCATGGCTGCCGACCACGCGGCGGCATTGGTGAGCCAACGTGCGTTCCGATCGTTTTCTTTCCAAAGTCCCGTGAGAATAGACCTGACCGCCATGCCTGTGAGGGCGCACCCGATGGCCATGAAGACGACACTGACGAGATTAACCCGATAGGCGACGGTACCGAACGGAAGAAAGGTGAAACCATGGGCGATCATGGTGAAAAGCGGATAACCCGGAGGATGAGCGACGCCACCAAGACCGGCCGCCGTGATGAGTTCCCCGCTGTCTTCAAAAGTCACGTCGGGAGCGACGGTATTACCATACACGACCACAAGGCTGGCCAGCGAAAACAGGAAGACCGCGAAGCCATCGGTAAAAATAGAGTACTTTTTTGATGGAGGCATCAACAACCCACTCATTCATTTCGTTCCGATCAAGATAATCAAATTGAGTTGGCGGGCAAAGAAATCTTTGTACGACGGCCACGAGAGCCGCGGCGTAAATCATTTATCAACATGAACATGTGAGGGAATTGGCCTTGACATCGCGTGGCGTTTTGGTTACTTTCGTTCTGAATGGGGTTCTCGTATTTCAGGCTTCTTAGTCCATATCTGTTTGGTGTGATTCGGGTCACAGTATTAGGGATTAGTAAATCCTATACTGACCTGAATTCCGTCATGAGTGAAGAGAAGTTTTCTTGTCATTTTTTCTGATCTAATTCCGACTTGGCCGGCCTTCTGATCCGTTATTGGAAGGGTCCCGGGACACATCATTATTTCTGTGCAGGTTGACGATCTGACGATCTTCGACACGTGCCAGTGCTTTTTAAACAAGAAAAATATCACAAATATTCAGATTCCATATCCCAACCGGAGTACCGTATGCGCGCCTTGTCACGATTGGTTGTCCGAACAAACGCCGTGAATTCTATCGGGACTTTTTTTCTTCACCAGACTATGTGGCCGGGTCTTCCTCTCGTCAGGGTCTTTCTGCGAATAACCATGATCGCAGCGGTCATGGGGTTGGTCGCCGTGGCTGGCGTGTCGGCGCAGTGGTCTACGGATCCCAACGTCAACAACATGATATCCGTGGCCTCCGATATTCAGGAGAAAGCGGTCAGCGTGTCGGATGGTTCTGGTGGAGCCATCATAGCATGGCAGGACTACAGAAATGGCACAGATATGGATGTCTATGCGCAGCGAATTAATTCGTCCGGGAGCGTACTTTGGACAGCAAACGGCGTAGCCATTTGCACGCAGACAGGTGACCAGACGGGCCTTAGCATCGTGTCCGACGGATCCGGAGGAGCCATTATTTCATGGGCTGACGGTCGAAGCGGCGGCGTTCTCGATATCTACGCTCAGAGAATTGACGGGAATGGTAATGTCCAATGGACCATAAACGGAGTTGTCGTCTGCAATGCTTCCAGCAACCAATCAAAGCCGTCCATTGCCGGCGACGGATCGGGCGGCGCGATCATCGCATGGGAAGACTACAGAAGCGGGGGCTTCCCTGACATTTATGCGCAGAGGATATCACCGGCCGGCGTTGCACAATGGACTGCCAACGGTGTAGCTCTCTGTACAGCGATTGGCAATCAGACGATTCCGGTTCTGGTGTCGGACGGATCCGGCGGAGCCATTGTGGCCTGGCAGGATGGCCGCACGGATGCCGGCGACATTTACGTTCAGCGCGTCGATGCTGGCGGTGCAGCGCAGTGGACAAGCGACGGCAATGCTGTATGTACGGCAGCGAACCAACAGGGGGTTCTCACCATTACAACGGACGGCTCACAAGGCGCCATTCTGGGCTGGCAGGATTATCGCACCGGATCTGACGATAACATCTATGCGCAGCGAGTCAATTCAAGCGGGACGATGCTCTGGACCTTAAACGGAGAAGCTATATGCTTGGCTGTTGATGATCAATACAGCGTTAGGAGTGTGAGTGATTTGTCCGGCGGGGCCATCTTCACCTGGCGCGATGTGAGAAGCGGGACTAATAATGACGTTTATGCTCAGCGTGTTGATGCGGGTGGAATCGTCCAGTGGACGCCGGACGGCGAGGCGATCTGCGCCTTAGCCCAACAGCAGTTTGACCCGGTTATTGCCTCCGACGGAAGCGGAGGAGCGGTCATTACCTGGTATGATTTTCGAAATGGAAGTGATTGGAATATTTACGCACAGCGGATCACCGGCTCCGGCGCAACTCAATGGGCTGCCGGCGGTATTGCCGTTTCGACGCCAGCCGGAGATCAACTCTATCCTGCCATCGTCGAGGATGGCTCAGGCGGTGTCATCATTGCATGGGAGGACAGCCGAAGCGGGGTTGAAGATATATATGCCCAACTTGTAACCAGTGGAGGGACTCTCGGTTTCAGTTCTTTGTTGGTGACGAACACCGGTGACAGCGGTCCGGGCTCATTGCGTGATGTGATCTCGGGCGCAGCCGTCGATGACACGGTACGGTTCGCCGGCGGCCTGGCCGGCGCCACCATCACCCTTACCAGCGGTGAGATTGTAGTCAACAAGGATCTGACGATTCTCGGACTGGCCGAAAATCTCATTACCATCAGTGGTGGCTCATCGAGTCGGATATTCAGTGTTCCATCCGGGTTTGTAGTGAATCTGCGCAACCTGATGCTGCGCGATGGCTACGTGTTCGGGTTCGTTCACGGCGGCGCGCTGTACAACGACTTTTCCATCGTCAACCTGGACAGTTGCGTGTTCTTCTCGAACATGGCAGACGGCGGGTATGGGGGAGCCATCTACACGACAGGCGACGTCAACCTCACAAACTGCATCGTGGACAGCAACGAAGCCGAGTACGGTGGCGGCATTTACAACGACGGCGGTATTGTCACCATACTGCAATCTGCCGTGATTCATAACCTCGCTCGGCTCGACGGAGGCGGCCTCTACAATACCAACGACAACATCATCAACCTGAGAGCATCGACTCTTTCGCACAACCGCGCGGCCGGCTCCGGAGGAGGATTCTACAATACCTCGACCGCCGACATACAGAGCTCAACCGTCTCGCAGAATCTGGCCAATTCGGTCAGCGGCGGTGGTTTGTTCAATAGCGCGGCAATGGCAATTCTGAATACCATTGTGGCTGAAAATACATCCGCCGCGGGGCCCGATGTACAGGGAAATGTAACCTCCAGCGGGTACAATCTTGTCGGTAACACGGTCGGCAGCAGCGGGTTTGGCGCCATCGGCGACATCCTTGACCAGGCCCCGATACTGGGTGTCCTGCAGAACAACAGCGGATTTACACCGACGCATGCTCTGCTGGCCGGAAGCCCGGCAATCGATGCGGGAAATGAATTCATCGGTGTGGACCAACGTGGATATGTACGCCCCTTCGACGATCCCAACTACGTGGATGTTGACGACGGCAACGATATCGGGGCATTCGAAAGCCAGGTACCGTTGCCTCCGGATCCGCTGCTCGTGATCAATAACTTCGATGGCGGCGCCGGTTCCTTGCGGGACGCCTTGTCGTTTGCCAACTCCAATCCGGGGCCGGACACGATCCGATTCGCCGGAGGATTGATCGGGGATTCGATCGGCATTGCCTCGGCCCTTGTTCTCACCGACGATTCGACCTTCGTCGATGCCGACATCAATAAGGACAGCATCCCGGACGTGATGCTGTATCCGACCAACGCCGGAATCAATGGATTTACGATCAATGCCGGAGCGCAACGTGCCGCGATCCAGGGTTTCAAGTTCGTTCGATTTGTTCAGACGTTCGCCAACGGTATTTCCGTGAATGCGGAATTTGCCTCCATCCGGTTCAACTACTTTGGGACGGAAGGCTCCAATGTTCGCGATCTCTCCCAAAACCTTGAATTCCAGGGCAGCGGTTTGCACGCCTTCGTGTATCGAAACGTGTTCGCAAATTCTGCCGGTGCCGGGCTGCGCACGCAGGTATTCGTGGATGTGGACACGACCCAGGTGATTGAGAATCGCATCGGAACCGATGCCTCAGGGACCGCTCCGATGCCCAACGCGTATGGCATCTGGATCGCCGGGCAGATTACGGACAATGGCTGGACCATCAAGAATAATCTCATTTCAGGAAACACCAACCAGGGAATTTACCTGCGAAGCGCTTTCGGGGCGCCCGTCAGCGGAAACACCGTTGTTGGCAACAAGGTGGGAACCGACATCACAGGGACTGCGGCGATTCCAAACGGGGCAGAAGCCATCCTAGTCGGTAATCTTGTCAGTCCGTCTTTTCGGAACAAAATCGGCGGGCCGCTGCCTCAGGAGCGGAACATCGTTTCCGGAAACGACGCAGTAGGCATCTTTGTTGGCAGCGACTCCAATGTGGTCGAAAACAACTACGTGGGCACGGACGTGACCGGCACCGCGCAGTTGGGAAATCTCGGACATGGAATCCTCGTGCAGAACGCATCCGCCAATATCATCCGTGGCAACATCGTCAACGATAACGGCGACAATGAGCTGGACGGCGGGGGTGTGGTCTTCGACAACGCCTTCAACAACGATTTCGTCGGCAACTTCGTCGGCCTCGATGCAACGGGCGGCGTGGCTATGCCGAACCGCATTGGAGGCGGAGGCGGGTCCGGCGTGTTGATCACGAACGGTTCGTACGGCAATAGGATCGGTGACGGCACAGTACCGGGGCGAAATTTCATCGCGGACAATGGCTGGGGAGGCGACGCCGCATACAACGTGGTTATCGGTTCCGACGCATCCGGCAATATCGTCTCCGGCAATTTTGTCGGGACGGACGTGACGGGTCTCGTCGGCCTGGCCAGTACCGCCAGCGATGGTATCGTTGTTTTCGGCAACGCCAATACGATCGGCTTACCAGGTCCAACGGCGGGCAACGTTTTCAGTGGACACACGAGCGGACCAGGACTCCGACTCGGTGGGGATTCAAATCGTGTATTGAATAACATCATTGGGCTCGGATCGGACGGCGTTAGTCCGTTGGGCAATTTCGACGGCATCTTTCTGGATTATAATTCTTCCCACAACGACATCGGGGACGGCGGTCCTGGCAACGGAAACATCGTGTCCGGCAACACACAGAACGGTATTCACTTGAATGACGCGGATAGCAACCGGATTCTGGGGAACAGAGTGGGCGTGGATGCCACGGGTATCGTTGCGCAAGGAAACGGAGTGGGCGTGTTCCTGGAATTTACCGCCAACGACAACCTGATTGGCGACGGTTCGATGGGCGGCCGCAACGTGATTTCAGGGAATCTACTGGAGGGTGTCCTCATTCGAGATGTCTCAAACTACAACAAAGTATACGGGAATTACGTTGGGGTGGACACCTCCGGTGAATCCGTTCTTCAGAACGGCAGTTCGGGTATTGTCTTGAATAACTCCCAGTACAATTCCATTGGCAGCAATCAGCCGAACGACCGCAATGTCATTTCGGGCAACAACGGAGGCGGCATCGGCCTTTACGGTTCGAACAACAACGTGATTATGGGCAATTACATCGGCACGAATATTTCGGCCAGCACGGATCTGGGCAACAACGGGTACGGCATATTACTGGACAATTCGTCCGGCAACATAATCGGTGAGAATTCCCCGCTCGGCAGGAACATCATCTCGGCAAATGACAATGCCGGGATCGCTTTGATCACGTCGACGCAGTACGTATCCACCAACCTGAATCGCATTGTCGGCAACTTCATCGGTACGCGCGGCGACGGCCTGTCGCCCCTAGGTAACTACGCGCCGGGCATTTACGGCTTCAACAGCGATCCGTCCTTCTCCGAAGTGCAGTTGGATTCCATCGAATTCAATACGATTGCCTTCAACCAGGACGAGGGTATTCAATTTGACGGAGATGGCAATCTGCGAAGGAACATCATCTTCGGCAACTCGATTCACTCCAATGTGAATCCGGGAATCTCCTTTTTCAACAATGCCCAGGACAATATTCTGCCACCGGTCATCAACAGCATTCTTCCGGATACGACGGTCGTCGGAACGGCTCTGCCGTCCAGCCGCGTGCACGTATATGCCGACTCGGCCGACGAAGGCAAGTTCTACCTCGGATCGGTCATGGCGAGCGGCACAGGCGATTTCCAGTTCAAAGTTGCCATTCCGCATGACGGCCTGAACCTGACGGCCATTCAGGATGACGTCAACGGCAATTCATCCGCGTTTTCCTCGCCGGTGCCGGCGGTGGCCAGCACGATCATAACCGTCAATGATGCCGGTGATTCTGGTCCGGGAACATTCCGTGAGGCCATCAATTTTGCGAATGCCCACGCCGGACCCGATACGATAACCTTCGCTCCCGGGCTACTGGGAGCTACGATATTCCTGGCGTCGGACCTGCCGGCCATCACGGATTCGTTTACAGTGATCGACGGCGACATCGACAAAGACGGTGTGCCCGACATAACGCTGGACGGACAGGGCAGCCTGAGTACCGGCCTCTTGATCCAATCCTCGCACAATGTCATAAGCCACTTGATCATCAGCAATTTTGCCGTCAGCCTGAGCGGTATTGATATTGTAGGCGGCTCTTACAATATGATCGTCGGATGCACTCTGAGCAGCAACTCCGTGGGCATCCACTTGATGGGGGGGGCGCACCACAATCAGATCGGGGACGGCAGCGTTCCGGGAAGAAACATCATCATCAACAACTTTGATCCGGGCGATGGGGGTGGCCAGGGCATCATTATCCAGGATGCGGGCTCGGACTCGAATATTATCATCGGCAATTACATCGGCACATCGGATGGAACGACGCAGGCCGCCAACTCGGACCAGGGTATTCTGATCATGAATGGCGCCAGCGCCAACCGGATTGGCGACGGCACGGCGTCCGGCAGCAATGTCATATCCGGTAACATTGGGGTTGGCGTTCATATCACTTCTGGCGCCAATGACAACGTCGTAACGGGCAACCTGATCGGGGTCGACGCGTCCGGGACGGTTGTTCTGGACAACGGTGCAAGCGGTGTGTATGTCGAGAACGGTTCACGCTACAACATGATCGGGGACACCGCGGCGAGTTTCCGAAACATTATTTCCGGCAACGGTGGTCATGGGGTGGCTCTGGATGCAGGCTCCGACTCAAATCTCGTGGCAGGCAACTTCATCGGGACGGACATTTCGGGTCTGGTCGCCATGGGTAACCAGGGTTATGGTGTCTTCGTAATCAACAGCAACGACAACATGATCGGATATGCCGCGGTCAGCGGAGGCAATGTCGTCGTCGACAATTCGACGAACTACCTGGACGGCGCGGGGATACGAGTGGAGTTCGCCAGTGGAAATCGCATTCTAGGCAACCTCATCGGCCTGGGAGCCGATGGGACGACCGTGATTCCCAACCTGTCGGGCGGGGGATCCGGAGCCGGTATTTCGCTCGAAGGGGCCAATGGCAACTGGATCGGCGATGGCACGCCGCTTGGGCGTAACGTACTTGGCGACAACGGATCGGGAGGCGACGGTTCGTACAACATGCGAATCGTCAACTCGAACAGCAATGTCGTGACCGGCAACTACATTGGCACCGACGTAACCGGCGCCATGCAGGTGGCCGGAGCTTCCGATGGTATAGCGATGTACAATTCGAAGTTTAACAGTATCGGACAAGCGGGTCCCAATGGTGGTAACCTGATATCCGGTCATGGCGGAACCGGTCTGCAATTGTACGATTCGGATTCGAATGTGGTTTCTAATAACCTTATCGGCCTTGCGTCCGATGGCGTCACGCCTCTTGGGAATAACGAAGGCATTGTGCTCAACAGCGGTTCGTTCCACAATGTGATCGGTGGAAATCTTGCGGGACAAGGCAATGTCATTTCAGATCACTCGTCAAATGCCGTCACGATTATTGACGCCGGGTCGAACGACAATCGTATTCTCGGAAATCTGATCGGTCTCGATATCACCGGGACCGTTGGCGTGGGAAATGGGGGCGTTGGCGTGTTCATTACGAACGGCGCATCCGGCAACACGGTGGGAGACGGTTCGCCGGCCGGCGGAAATACGATTTCCAGCGGCGCCCAGGAGGGTATTCTGATCAGCGAAGGAGCCGACAGCAATTTCGTTTTTGGCAACCGCATCGGCACGGATCCGTTCGGAGCCTCCGATTTCGGCAACAACAACGGCATTCTCATCCAGAACGCCAACCGAAATATGGTGGGCGATGATTCCCAGGGCATGGGCAATGTGATTTCCGGCAACAATTTCTTCGGCGTGGCCGTTTACGCCGTTTTCAATGATGCACGGTACAACGAGATTCGCGGCAATAACATCGGAGTGGCCGCCGACAGCGTGACGCCCCTCGGCAATGGAATTCACGGTGTGCGCATATATGCCAATTCGGGCAATGCGTCGAGCAATCTCGTCGTGGGTAATAACATTGCCTACAACACGAGTTTCGGCGTCGAAATCGAAGGCAACGGGCCTAAGGCGGACAGTAACGTGGTGTTCATGAACTCGATCCATCACAATGCCGGCGGCGTGGGCATCAATCTGGTGGCCACGGCTCAGGGCTTTGTGCTTCCTCCGCACATAACGGGCATTGCCGCGGATTCGACCGTGTCCGGTGTATCGTCCCCGAATGCACTCGTCCAGTTGTTTGCCGATACCACCAACCAGGGACAGGTTTTCCTGGACAGCGCGATCGCGGACGGTGCGGGTAATTGGTCCATGAAAGTGCCGCTGTATGCCGGCATGAATCTCACAGCATTGCAGGACAGCGCACAAAATACGTCGGCTTTTTCAACACCTGTTCCGGCGGTGTTTATTGATCCGCTGTTGGTGACCAATACATCGGATGACGGACTTCCGGGCTCCCTGCGGTATTCGGTCAATTACGCCAACACCAATGCCGGACCCGATACCATTCGATTCAGTCCGGCGCTGTTGGGTCAGACCATTCTGCTGACGTCCACGCTGACGATCGACGGGTTGGACGCCGACGGTACCGTGATCGATGGAGACATCGATGGTGACAATTTACCGAGCATCCGGATTTCGGGCGGGGACGGTTCCGTCAGCGGCTTCACGGGTTTCGAGTTGCGCCGATCGAATATCGAACTCCGTTTCCTCAATCTGATTCTGTTCACCAGAGCAATATCCATTTCGAACTCAACCCTGTCGAGGGACAATCGTATTGTCGGTTGTTATATCGGAACGACGCTGGATGGTTCGGACACGACCGGTTCCAAAGTCTATCAGGGCATCGACCTCGTTTTGTTCTCCAGTCACAATATCATTGGTGATCCGGCGTACGGAAATGTGATCGCGGGCTACGAGTTATCCGGGATCGAGATCCATCAGGGTGTTGACAGTACGCTGATCATCGGGAACAAGATCGGCACGGACGCGAGCGGTGCGCTGGCCCGCTCAGGTATTACCTCCACTGGCATTCGAATCTATGATGTGTCCAACGCGACGCAGATCGGTGACGGTACCGTAGGAGGACGCAATGTTATCAGCGGCAATTCAAGCGGCATCGATATAGGCCTGGGCCTGTATCCAATTTACGACACGAAAATCCTCGGCAATTTCGTCGGCCTCAATGCCGCCGGAAACGGCGTGGTCGGCAACGCGTATGGGATCGCGGTAAGCGGCGGATCGCGAAGAACGGAGATCGGCAATGGCACGCCTGGAGGGCGCAATTACATCGGCGGGAACACGGTGGGTATTTCCGTTATCACCGACTCCACGCTGATGGATGACAACTATGTCGGTACAGATCCAAGCGGAACTCTGGATCTTGGCAACACACAAACCGGTATTGCGGTCGGCGGTCCGTCTAACATTGCCAGGACCAATGTGATTGCCCACAATGATCTTCATGGCGTCTGGTTCTGGGATGCCAACGCAGACAACAATCTGCTGTTCGAGAACTCAATATATGACAATGGCTTGGGGATCAGGATAGAGTCTGGCGCGCAAAACGACGTTTCTCCGCCATCGATCGCATTCGTTGCGGCTGATTCCACCGTATCAGGTACTTCGGCACCGTTCGCTATCGTCCAGATTTTTTCCGATACGAGTGACGAGGGGCAATATTTTCTCGACAGTACAGTGGCGGACGGCACGGGCAGCTGGGCAAAGAAGATTCCTCTTCTCACCGGATTGAATCTGACAGCAACACAGGACAATTTGGGCGGCACGTCGGCCTTTTCGGTACCGGTGCCTGCAGCAGTCATGAACCCGCTTTTGGTTACGAATGCATTGGATGATAGTAGTGTAGGCTCATTGCGTTATGCCATCGGATATGCCAATACGCATGCAGGTCCGGATACAGTGCGTTTCGCGGCCCCGATGCTTGGTCAGACTATTATTCTCTCGTCCACCTTGTTGATTAGTTCTGATTCCACAGTCCTTGACGGAGATGTGGACAGCGATGATCTGGCCGGAGTTGCTTTGCGTGGTGATAAGACCTTTGTTGGTCTTTCCGTCATTTCGTCTAAGAACGTTGTCAAACATACGAATCTTCAGAATTTCAGCATTGCCATCAATGTCAATGGAGCGTCGGCAGATCACAACCGAATTATCGGGAACCTTATTGGAACCGACCTGACCGGAACGGACTCGATCGGAACGTCAAACCAGATAGGCGTGGAGATTACTGCCGGTGCCGACCATAACATTGTTGGGGATACCGATATTTCAGGGAGGAATATCGTTTCCGGCAACATTAATGGAATCAGAACGAACGGAAGCGGCGGAGGATCCGATTCAAACATAGTCATCGGTAATCTTGTTGGAACGGATATCAGTGGAACGTTGCCTCTTGGCAATGCGGTCGGCGTTTTGATTTCAAACGGTGCTACGCATACTCGAGTCGGCGGATCAACCATAGGGGAGCGCAATGTTATCTCTGCCAATAGCCAGTCCGGGGTTAACGTGTCTTTCTTCACATCCGATCATGTTGTGCTTGGCAACTATGTCGGAACGGACGTTACAGGTATGATCAGCCTTGGCAATAATGTCGGTATTTCATTGGGCAATAACGTGGAACGCGTCGTGATCGGAGATGGGTCACTTTCCGGACGCAACCTCATTTCCGGCAATGCTTACGGCATCTGGCTTGGTGTCGGTCCGGTTCGGGACAATCACATTAGAGGCAACTGGTTTGGTTTGGCCGCCGATGGTGCAAGTGGTTTGGGTAACGGATATGGCATCCGGGTCCTGAATCCTGGCGGTAGAAACTATATTGGGGATACTACTTCGCTTCAACACAATATCATAGCTGCCAGCATTGGCGCTGGTATCTGGCTGGATGATGCTGACTCCACACTCATCGAAGGAAACCAATTCGGATTTGACGCTTCTTTGACCGGATCTTTGCCAAACACGACGGGAATTAACATATCAAATGGGTCAAGTCTGGATACAGTTAGATTCAATAGGATTGCAAACAGCTCATCCGATGGCGTGACGATTCAGTCTGCCGGAACGGATAGTATCCAGCTTTATGCTAATTCTATCCATGACAATGTCGGCAGCGCAATCAAAATATTGGCCGATGCCGGCCAGGTTAAGTCTGTTCCGACCATCACCAACTTCCTGCCCGATTCAATGCTGGTTGGGAATGCTATTCCTTTGTCGCTCGTCCGATTGTATTCGGACAGTTCGGCGCAAGCTCGGAATTATCTTGACAGCGTTTATGCCAACGCTGTTGGTGTCTGGATGAAGAAGATGGCCCCGATTCCTCAAATGAACTTCACGGCGACCATGGACAGTGCCGCCGGTACTTCGGCCCTTTCCTTACCGTTGGCGGCGTCAATTGTGGATCCACTCCTCGTTACAAGTTTGGCGGACGACGGAAATATCGGAACGCTGCGGTACGCCATGGTGTTTGCCGATTCCA
>CAZJBS010000038.1:0-20202 GCA_964544475.1 uncultured Bacteroidota bacterium
TGGATTCCCGCTAGACGACTTTTTCCACCCAGCCGTAGGGGTCCTTGCGTTCCAAATACTGAATGCCGAGCAATTCGTCGTACAATTTTCGGGAGAGCTCGCCGACGGCGCTGTCACCCACGCGGTAGTCCGCGTCCTTGTAATGCAATTCGCCGACGGGAGAAATGACGGCCGCCGTGCCGGACCCGAACACCTCTTTCAGTCGGCCGGTCCTGGCGCCGTCGATAACTTCGTCAATGCTGATCTTGCGTTCCGAGGCCTGCAGGCCCCAATCGCGACACAGCCGCAGTACGGAATCGCGCGTGATGCCGGGCAGGATGGTCCCATCCAGGGGACTGGTGGCGACTTCATCTTCGAAACGGAAAAAAATATTCATCGTGCCGACTTCTTCGATGTACTTCAGTTCCTTTGCATCCAGCCAGAGGACCTGGCCATAACCCTTCTTCTTGGCTTCCATCGCCGGGAAAAGACTCGCCGCGTAATTGGCGCCGGTTTTGGCTTCACCCAAACCACCCCGGGCCGCGCGGATGTAGTGATCGGAGACAAAAATCTTGATGGGGTTGAATCCCTCCGGGTAGTAATTCCCGACCGGACCAACGATGATGTAGAAGAGATACTCCGACGACACCTTCACGCCGACGCACGCCTCCGTCGCTATCATCGTCGGGCGTACGTAGAGCGCCGTGCCGCGTTTACGGGGCACCCACTCCTGATCGATGGCCACCAGTTTCTTCAACGCCATGTTCGCAAATTCCACGTCCAATTCCGGCATGCACAGCCGTTTGGCGGAACGGTTCATGCGCAGCCAATTGTCGCGTGAACGGAAAAGGTAGATGCCGTCCCTGGTGCGATAGGCTTTCAGGCCTTCAAAAATTTCCTGAGCATAATGGAAAACCATGGCGGCCGGATCCATTTGGAGGGGACGGTAGGGTTCAATCGTGGGCCGGTGCCATCCGTGGTCGGCCGTCCAGGTCATATGAAAAAAATGATCTGAGAAATACCTGCCAAAACCAAGTTCCGAATCTTCCGAAGGTTTCTTTTTACGCTGGTCGCCGGCGATTTGTGTGATTTCGATTTCCATATCCAACTCCTTTGGGCGTCCTGTGCACACATGCTTTCTTGCAAAGCGCGTCAATATCGCAATATTATTGCCATAAAACAAGACCTATCGGGCTTCGGCGATCCCTGCAGGCCGGCATTGGTCGGGTGTACCCTGCAAAAAGTTACCAATTGGCACGGTCCGCTCACGTCCTTTTTTTGTTGATAACACGGAGCGGAATACCTACAATGGGCGCCACGGATCCAACCAAAAAAAGAGACGGTATGCGCTTTTTTTTCATTCTGACTCTCTCATCGTTCGCCATGACGGGTTGTCGTCCCGCTGCCCTCTCGGACGACTACCGTCCGGACATGGATCATATTTTGATCCCATTGAGAATACTCGCTTCTGACTCGTTGGAAGGACGGGAGGCCGGCACGGTCGGTGAAGACATGGCCGCGCGTTACCTCGCCGCCCAATTGAGACAATATGGCATACAGCCGTTCGCGTATCCGGCCGGAATCGCCGCCCACGACAGCCTGACCTTTCTTCAGCCGTTTGATGCCGTCAAGGTGACCGTTCTTGCGTCGTCCGGAATGACCCTCGTCGATTCCGGCGATCTTCGTAATGCGTATTTCTGGTTTGGGGAACATATGGTGAATTTTCACCAGTATGTTTTTGACACGGACTTCGACGGACCGGTGGTGTTTGCGGGTTACGGCATCACGGCGCCGGAATTCGGCTACGACGATTACGAAGGACTGGATGTGCGCGGAAAGATCGTGCTGGCGCTGGATGGCGAACCCTACTCGGATCGGGATGATTTTTTCTTTGCCGATATTCCAAGCTCGTATTCCAGTGCGTTATATTACAAGCGGCATCGCGCCAAAGAACTTGGAGCCAGGGCCCTTGTGGTGCTGGCGTACGACAAATTGCTGGAGAAATGGGGCGAATACCGCACGTATTTCAAGTCCGGAAAGCTTGTTTTCAAAGACGACCTGGCCGGATTCTCCGATTCCACCAGCCTCCCGTTTTTCTACGCCAATGAGTTCTTTTTCCGTCGCGTGCTCGCATCATCGCCGTTTTCTTTTGACAGCATCCGGTCCATGGCGGGCGTCGGGAACACCGTTCCCCGTTTTGGTTTGGCCGGTAAACGCATCACGGGCCAGATGCGGACGAAACGCGTGGCGACCAAGTCCCAAAATGTGGTTGGCGTGATACCGGGCCGTGATTCCGTGTTGAAGAACGAGTACGTCGTACTGGGCGCCCACTTTGACCACCTGGGCATCAACGAGGCGGGCGATGTATTCAACGGCGCCGATGACAACGCTTCCGGTACCGTGGCGGTGCTGGAAACGGCACGCGGTCTGGCCGGCCGCACCGATCTGCGCAGGTCCATCCTCATCATCTTTCATGGGGGCGAGGAAAAAGGTTTGCTGGGTTCGGAATACTATACCAGCGAATCCACCCTCCGTCCGGTGGAACTCTCGCAGATGGTGTGTCACCTCAACATGGACATGGTTGGACGCGAAAGCGAAGATTCGATTCATGTCATCGGCTCAGGCCGTCTGAGTTCGGAGTTGAAATCGCTCAACGAATCCATCAACCGGCGGCTGGGCCTGTTTCACTTCGACTATACGTTTGATGCGGACGACGATCCGAACCGGTACTATTACCGGAGCGACCATTACCATTACGCCCGCAACGGCATCCCGGTCGTTTTATTTTTTTAAGGCAAGACGGAAGATTATCACAAACCCTCCGATGACGTCGAAAAGATCAATCCGTCGAAAATAGCCAGGGCTGCACGGTTGCTTTATCATCTGGCACGATCGATCGCCAATCTGGACCACCGCCTCCGCTTGGATGCGGACCCGCCAACCCATTAGATCGTTTGATTTTCTGTCCCAAATTGGATATGCTCAGTCAGATTCGTCCACCAGCACGTACGTGTTCATGAGCGATCGAGGTCCCAAAACCATTCCGCTTACGGTGCTCGATCATGCGTTTGCCGCCGGATCCGGCGGGACCCGCACCGTCGCCGTGGTTTCTCTCGGATGTCCGAAGAACCAGGTTGATTCGGAAGTCATCCTGGGCAACCTGAAGCATTCCCGCGTGGTCGACGATGCCGCCGAGGCCGATACGATCGTCATCAACACCTGCGGTTTCATCGAGAGCGCCAAACAGGAATCCATTCAGGCCATCGTTGAGGCGATCAAACTCAAACAGGAGGCGGCACGCCGTGGGATCCGCAAAGAAGTGATTGTCACGGGATGCCTGTCGCAACGGTACAGGCAGGAGCTGTCGGATCACATGCCGGAAGTCGACGCGTTTTTCGGAGTAAATGAATTCGACAAGGTCACCGCCCGCATCGAAGGTCATCACCAGCAGGTGCTCTTCACCGAACGCGTTCTGCTGAATCAGAGGCACTACGCCTACCTGAAGATCTCCGAAGGATGCAATCAACGATGCAGTTTCTGCTACATACCAATGATCCGGGGCAATCTGATCAGCAAGTCCATTGAGGACAATGTCGCCGAAGCCCGGCGTCTCGCGGAATCGGGGGTCCGGGAACTCATTCTGGTTTCGCAGGACACGTCGTCGTATGGATACGATTTTGATCGCAATGCGCAGCGGCTCAGGCAAAACCATCATCTGATCCTCCTGTTGGAAAAATTGAGCAACGTGGAAGGAATCGACTGGATTCGCGTTATGTATGTGTATCCTTCGTTGTTTTCCGACGACCTGGTGCGTTTCATCGGCCAGAACGAAAAGATCTGCAAGTACGTGGATATGCCATTGCAACACATTTCTGACCGGATATTGACCAGTATGAGACGGCATACCACGAAAGCCGCCACGCTGGCTTTGCTGGAGAAGCTCCGGGCGGACATTCCCGGCGTTTGTGTCCGGACCTCATTCATCGTCGGGTATCCGGGGGAAACCGACGAGGATTTCGAGGAACTCCGTGATTTTGTGGAGACGTTTCGATTTGACCGGATGGGTGTTTTCACGTATTCGGAAGAAGAGGGCACGCACGCGGCGACATTGAAACCCCGTGTGCCAAAAAAAGTCAAGCTGGATCGATACAACCGGCTCATGGAATTGCAGCGGCACATCTCGCTGGAAAAGAACACGGCAATGATAGGCCGGACGATGAAGGTGATTGTGGACACGGAAGATCCCGAACACTTTGTCGGACGATCGGAGGCGGACGCTCCGGAAATCGACAATGAGATTCTGATACAGAAGTCGCCGTCGTTGACGGTCGGGCACATGGCCGATGTGACGATCACCGACGCGGTTGAATACGATTTGATGGCCGAGCTTTCGGTTCAATAACAAGGAAAACCATATGCCCGTTCGACATGTTTGGTGGTTGGTATTGCTCATGGTTCTGGGTCGTCCCCTGGCGGCGCAACTGGAAACCGGCAAAGCCTCCGGCGGCCCATTCTTCTTTCTCGACGCGGCCAATTTTGCCTCAAAGGACACGGCCAAAGGCCGCCTGGAAGTTTTTATCAAAGTGGCGTACAGCGAACTGCTGTTTTCCAAATTCCACAACACGTTTCGATCGCAATACGAAATCACGTATACGCTGGCAGACAAAGCCGGCAATCTGATCGAACGGGAAAGCCAGGACCGGGATATTACGACGTCCGATTATTCTGAAACGACGTCGGATTTGCGATTCCATTTTAACCGGTTCACGTTCGAAGTTGCGCCGGGCGAGTACATACTCACCGCGACCCTGACGGACCGGGAAACTCAGAAATTCGGCCAGCGCCGGATGAACGTTTTGGTCCGCACGTTCCGAGACAAGAAACTGGCCATCAGCGACCTGATCTTTGCCGACAAGATTCAGAAGGACACGCTGCTGGACATCATCAATATTGTTCCCAATGTCTTCAAGAGTTTTGACAATGAGTTTACAAAGTACCTGGTCTATTTTGAAATCTACGACGCCAGGTTCACACTGTTTTCGAGAGACAACGATGGCGACGTGCCGGCCGATCCGGATTCGATACTCGTCCGTTATCGGATTCTGGACAAGAACCAGAAGGTTGTTCTGGAGGACTCTTCCCGCAAGACCGTCGGACGTTTTCAGACTTTCAGTTCGATTGAGATCGACAAACGGAACATCGGGTACGGCAAGTATGTGCTCGATCTGTCCATATACCACAGCGGCCTGCGGGCCTCTGCAAAATCCGTTTTTGATGTAAGGCTGTCGACCTTCAACACGCCGTCGCAAACCCTTGGGTTTGATCTTGATGAAGCCATCCGGCAGATGAAACATGTGACCCGCAATGTCAATCTGGGCAAGGTGTTGAAAACGTCCCAGGAGGAAAGGGAAAAATTTTTTATTGATTTCTGGAAAGGCAAAGACCCCACGCCCGATACGGAAAAGAACGAATTGATGGAGGAATACTATCGCCGCGTGGAATATGCCAATCGGTATTTTACAGGAGGTTTCCGCGACGGCTGGGATACGGACCGTGGTATGGTCTATATCATTATGGCGGCGCCGGACGATATCGAACGGCACCCGTATGATCCGGATGCGAAGCCGTTTGAGATTTGGTATTATTACCAGGCCAATTTGAAACTGTATTTTGTCGACTATCATGGATTCGGCGATTTCGAACTGTATAATCGGATGGAATTCGAAAGTTACGTTTTCACCCGCCGATGATCAGGCACCGATTGATCTCCGGCATGCCCCAGATTGGCAAAACCACGGCGCTGTTGCGCATTCGGGACCACCTGAAGGCGCCCTGCCAGGGCTTTCATACCGAGGCGATCCATGATGGCGGCCGAAAGACGGGCTTGTGCGTGATCACCCATAATCAGCGGCGTTATGTCGTATCGAGCCGCCAGGTTTCCCCCATTCGCGTGGGCAGGTATTACGTGCATACGGCGATCCTGGATCAGGCTGTCGACGAGGCGTTGACCCCGGATGGTCAGTCACTCGTTGTCTATGTCGATGAGATCGGGACGCTGCTTTGCCAGTCGGCACGATTCGTGTACAGACTGGAGTCCCTTTTCGAAACCCATGTCGTGATCGGCACCATCGCAAGACACGGCCATCCTCTGGTGGAACGGATTCGGAGGCGTCCGGATGTGGCCTTGGTCGAAATCGACGCAGAAAACCGCGACCGCATCGTCGGCGAAATCACCCAAGCCATTGACCTGGAGACGCCAGTTGGATAGTCCGTCCGTCCGTCCGCACCGCTGTGGCTATGTGACCATTCTCGGCCAGCCCAATGTGGGCAAGTCCACCCTGATGAACCAACTGCTTCGGGTGAAGCTGTCCATTGTGACGCCGAAACCGCAAACGACCCGTCAACGTGTGCTCGGCGTGCTGACGGACGATCAGGTTCAAATCATTTTTCTGGACACCCCCGGAATCATCCAGCCGAAGTATTCGCTTCATTTGGCCATGATGAAAATCGTCGACCAGGCGGTGCAAAGCGCGGACGTGCTCATGGTGATGACGGACGTGACATCGCCCGACGATCCCGAATTCGTGGAAGAACTGTTGAAATCTTCGCTGGCCGCGTCCTCGTTGCCCAAACTGCTGGTGATGAACAAGATCGATCGCGTGGCGAAACCGGATTTGCTCCCTCTGATGGACCGGTACGTGCGCATGGGCGCTTTCACGGACACGATTCCCATTTCCGCGCTGGCCGATGACGGCCTGGACCGCATCAAGTCCTGCCTTGCGAAGCTGCTGCCCGAGCAGGAGGCGTTTTATTCGGCGGATGTCTTGACGGAACAACCGGAGCGGTTCTTTGTATCCGAGATCATCCGTGAGAAGATTTTTTTTCGCTTTTCGGAAGAGATTCCGTATTCGACCGACGTCGTGATTGAAGAATTCAAAGAAAGACAGGGCCACAAAGATTTCATCCGGGCGGTCATCATCGTGGAACGGGAGTCGCAGAAAGCCATTCTGATAGGCAGAAAAGGCGAGGCGTTGAAACGTGTCGGTGCGGAAGCGCGTGCATCCATTGAGCGCTTTCTCGAACGGCCGGTGTTCCTGGAACTGTGGGTCAAAGTCAGGCCGGACTGGCGCGACAACAAGAACGTGCTCAGGGATCTGGGTTACTTGTGAGGCCACCAAACGTCACCGACGGATTTGTCTGGTTTTCCGAATTATGATAACCGTTGAAGAGGCTCTTGCCAAAGTAATGCTTCATTCCAGGCCGCTGAATGCGACGATGGTGAGTTCGGCCGTGGCCGCAGGTTTTGTCCTGGACGAGGACATCATCTCTTCTGAAAACGTTCCCGCCTTCGATCATTCGGCCATGGATGGCTACGCGGTGCGAAGCGAGGATACGCGGGAAGCCACCAAACCATCACCCGTGCGGTTGAAGGTCGTTGATCGCATCTTTGCCGGGCAGGTCTCCACGAAAATCGTCGGCAAGGGTCAGTGCATCCAACTCATGACCGGAGCGCCCATGCCGTCAGGCGCCGACGCGGTCGTCAAAGTGGAAGACACGGCGCCCGCCTCATCGGACGCCATCGACGTTTTGGAGCCCGTACGTCCTTCTGAAAACCGTCGATGCGCCGGGGATAGCATCCAATCAGGGCAGAAACTATTTGATCGCGGAAGACGTCTGAACCCTTATGACACCGGGCTGCTGGCGTCCATTGGCCGCACCAGCGTGCGCGTGATTCGCAAACCGCGCGTGGCGATCCTGGCCACCGGTGACGAGTTGGTTAGTCCCGATGCCAACCTGAGGCCCGGTCAACAACGTGCCAGCACGGGCTTTGTTGTCTCGAGCCTGTTACGACGTCTCGACATATCCCACGACGATCTCGGCATCGTGCCCGACACACCGGAGGCGACCATGAACACCTTGCGACGTGCGTTCACCTGCGACGTGGTCCTTTCCACGGGTGGCGTGTCGATGGGTGAAGCTGATCATGTTCGTGAAGCGTTGGTCCGACTTGACGTGGATGTGCATTTCTGGAAGGTCAGCCAGCGACCGGGCAAACCTCTGGTATTTGCTTCCAACGCCTCGACGTTGTTTTTCGGGCTGCCGGGCAATCCGGTGAGTTCCCTTGTGTGTTTTGACCTCTATGTCGTACCGTCGTTGCACGCGTTATCCGGCCACACCAGGTATCGTCCGCTTTGCGTGGACGCGGTTTCGGAGTCGGTCATTCCCGGGAAGAAGGGGCTTCGCCGGTTTATTCGCGGCCGGGTGTCCCGTTCGGGCATGGGCTTGTCGGTGAAACCACTGGACAACCAAAGTTCCGGCGCGCTTTCGTCATTGGCTTTTTCCAATGGCTTGATTGATTTGGCGGAGGACGCCGGCGAGGTCCGGCCCGGCGATGTCGTTCGTGTGTTGATTACCGAGATGGAATCCTTTTTGGCGGAAGCGTATGGATCATAGCTATGCCATTCAGCCGCTCGAATTTGAGCGACTGCGGTTGTACCTCCTGGAGCACGCGCTGACGGACATGGGCCGCGAGCGGATCCAGGCTGTCACCCCAATGACCGATCCCGCCGCCATGGCAGCCGGACTGGCTGAGACGGTCGAAATGAAGGAGCTTCTGACGTTCGACGATGCACTGCCGTTACACGGTTTGAAGGACATACGGCCGATGCTCCGCAAGTTGCACGTGGCCGGTATGGCTTTGGGCGCTCATGAACTTCGTCCCGTATATCTCACCCTGACTACGGTCCGGCAGGTGCGGGCCTACTTCAAATCCCGCGAAGAAAAAATTCCGCTACTGTCGGCCGTGGCGGCGATGCTCGGATCCTACACCGAGGCGGAACGCCGTATCGCGGCAACCGTCGAGGAAAACGGCGATATCAAGGATGCCGCCAGCCCCGCCCTTCGCCGCATCCGGCGTGACATAGCCGCGAGGTCGTCGGACGTCCGGAGAAAAATTGAATCACTCGCTCGGACGTACACCGACATGGGTTACGCCACCGAACCCATCGTGACGATCCGGCAGGGGCGCATGGTCATTCCCATCAAGGATGAGTTCAAGTACACCGTGCGGGGTTTCATCCACGATGAATCCTCAAGCGGCCAGACCGTTTTCATTGAGCCGGCGGAGGCGCTGGAGATCAACAATGAAGTCCGCAAGTTGTATCTGGAAGAAAGCCGGGAAATTGAGCGCATCCTGCTGGAAATTTCGGATCTGTTGCGGCGGCATATTGATCCGATCATGCGGGACGTGGACCACCTGGGCCATTTGGAATTTGTGTATGCCAAGGCTCGTTTTGCCATTCGTCTCGGCGCAGTGAGGCCCCGGTTGAACCACACCGGCGACATCACGCTTCGCAATGCTTTTCATCCCTTGCTTCTCCTGAAAGAAATGGCCAGGTTGCCCGCTGAACGCCGAACGGTTGTGCCATTGAATCTGGACATCGGTCGTGGCCACCGGATCATCATCATTTCCGGTCCCAACGCGGGCGGCAAGACGGTGGCTTTGAAAACCGTGGGTCTGCTCGTACTCATGGTTCAATCCGGTCTATTAATCCCGGCCGGCGACGAATCCAACGTCGGTACGTTCGATCGCGTTCTTGCCGACATCGGGGATGACCAGTCGATCGAAAACGATCTCTCCACATTCTCCTCCCACGTCCGGCATTTGGCGAACATGGTGCGACTGGCTGACGAACGGTCGCTCATCCTTGTCGACGAAATCGGCAGCGGAACGGATCCCCGCGAGGGCTCTTCCCTGGCGATAAGTATCATCGAACATTTCCGCGCCCGTAACGCCGCCGCCATTGTCACGACTCACCATGGCGAACTCAAAGCGTTTGCCGAATCCGTCGAAGGTATTGAAAACGGATCCATGGAATTTGACCGGCACAGTCTGCAACCGACGTACATTTACCGTCACGGCATTCCCGGCAGCAGCTACGCCCTTGAAATCTCGCGTCGCATGGGCCTTGACGACCATGTGCTTGAGAGAGCGAGGGAAATTTCCGGGCGTGAGGTCCAACGGACCGAAGAACTCATTCAGAACCTGCAGGCCCAGGTTCACGCCTACGAACAACGGATGAGCGACCTCAGCCGGGAAAAAGCGAGGCTGGATGGCTTGCAGAAACTGTACGATGAACGGGTGCAGGAGGCGACTGAAAAGAACAGAACGTTGCGCAGGGAGTTGATCGAGGCGAAGAAGAAAATCCTTCACGAAGCCAACTCGCAGATCGAACAGATCATCCGCGAACTCCGCGAAAAGCCCCACGACCGCGACGTCATCCACCGTGCCCGTACCGCCGTTCGGAATGATCTCGCCCAATCCGAAAACGAACTTCGCGCGATCGATATGGAATCCAGGACGCTTCTTCCGGTCGGCCACGTTCATGCCGGCGACCGGGTGTTCATACCGGAAATGAATCTCGATGGCGTTGTTTTGGAAGGGCCCGATGAGCGGAATCAGGTGTCGGTTGGTGTGGGATCGCTGACGCTTCGTCTGGATGTGACCAGGTTGGCCCGGACGCTCTCGCCAGAAAACCGGGTTAAAAAACCTCTGGTCGAATCCCGCGTCGATTGGGATACGGAAAATATCGGGCACGAATGCGATCTGCGCGGATTGACCGCGGAGGAGGCGGTGACGGAGGTGGACAAGTACATTGGCGAGGCCCGGGCGCTCGGCCTTGCGCGGGTGACGATTATCCACGGCAAGGGGTCCGGCATTCTGCGGCGAAAAGTCGGCGATTTTCTCAAACGCGATTCACGGATTCAACAATTCCGATTGGGGCAATGGGGTGAGGGCGATACGGGTGTGACGGTTGTCGAATTGAAAAACGAGTGAGTCTATTCGTCCCAGAGGCTCCGGTAATACTCCTGATAGAAAGCCGTGACCATCTCCACGAGGGACGCTTCGGCGGCTTCCGGGGACGATCCGGCGAGCGCTGCGGTTTCGGCATGAAAGTTCAGCGCCTGGATGCGATCGAGGAGTTGCTGGATGTCTTTTTCCGTTGAAATGTCCGCGTCATTTTCGACGGCCAGATCGAACAACACCGACAGAAAATAGGATGTGTCGATTTCGTCAAACAGGTACCGTTCGATCAATTTGCGCAGCGTCCGCTTGAAAACCTGTTTCCGGTCCTTCGTGTTGACGGCATCGCCGGTGATGGACTCCCGGATCGCATACACGTAGTCTCTCGAAACCTCCGATGCCTCTTTGCCGGACAATTCAATGAGATACTTTTCGATGTAGTTCTTGCGGCCGCGTTTATTGGCCGACAGCATCATCATGGGCACGGTGGCGTTGATGAGTTCTTTGCCGGAGATATAGCCCAGAAGAAACTGATCCAGCAATTCGATCATCTGTTTTTTCAGACTCTTTCGCACTTCCGGACGGGGTTCCATGACTCACTTGCGCCGCCAGATGGGGTAGGATGCATATTTGTCGTTCAGGAACTTTCTTTCGCTTGTTCCGTCAATCTTTATCACATAGAGATAGCTTTTGCGATTGGAGCCAAACTTGGAATAAAGGAGTTCTGTCCCATCGGGTGACCATGCAGCGTCCGCATTGTTGCCCGATGTCGTGATGGTATCCAGGCCGGAACCATCCGGATTGATCGTATAGATCTGTAAGGAATCGCTATTGTGTTTCCACAACGTCGATGTGAAGGCGATCCTGTCCCCGGACGGTGAAAACCTGGGGCGGCGCTTGATCGTGCCCGGCAAATCGGTTAATTGCGTTTTGCCGGTTCCATTGCGATTCATGATCCACAGTTCTTCTCTTCCTGACCTCGAAGATGAATAGACGATTTTTGTTCCATCGTGCGAAAATGACGGGAAACAGTAGTAATTGATGGCATCGATATCCGACGTCAGTTTGGTCGGCAACGGGTCGCCGGACAACGAGTCCGACAACGTCGAATAGTAGATGTTGAAATAGCCTTCGACGTCGGATATGAAAGTCATGTGGGTTCCATCCGGATGCCAGTCGGGACGCGCATTCAGTGTGCCATTATACGAAGGGATGCTAACGATAGTGTCGAATGTGACGCTTTCAATTGCCTGCGTCAAGCTGCAGTCCATTTTGAAAACATAGATATTCGAATGCAGCACTTCACCCTGGTAGGAATCTTCGATGTTTGTGAATGCATACTTGCGCCCATCGGGCGACCATGTCGGATCCAATTGCCCGTACGTCTCAAAAATCGAAGTTAAATTCCACTGTTGGTCTGGAAAAGTATCCTTCACGCCAATGATCTCATAGCTACCGCTACTCTGGGAAACAAAAAGTATGTCAAGCTGTTCTTCGCTGAGATCAATGGTCGGGAGGGTTTCTATCGTGTCATCGCATCCGGCAAAGTGGAAAAGCAACATTACAAGAATAACATGAGGCGCTCGTTTCATAGTCTGTCTTTCATGGTTTGAGTCGATGAATCATTCGTGCAAACGGGATGGTCTCGCGCACGTGTTGCAGTCCGCATATCCAGGCGACGGTTCTTTCGACGCCGAGGCCAAATCCGGAATGGGGCACGCTGCCGAATTTCCGAAGGTCCAGATACCAGTTGAAGGCTTCCTCCGGCAGTTGGTGTTCGCGAATACGACCCAACAGCACATCGTAATCGTCCTCGCGCTGGCTGCCTCCGACGATCTCTCCATAACCCTCCGGAGCCAGAATATCCATGGCCAGCGCTTTGTCGGGTTCGTTGGGATCTCTTTTCATGTAGAACGCTTTGACGATGGCCGGATAGTGATGAACGATGACCGGTCGGTCGAATTTTTCCGAAATGGCCGATTCGTCGGGAGCGCCGAAATCATTGCCGTATTCAAAAGGCAATCCGGCGGCATGAATGATCTTGACCGCTTCGTCATAGTGAATCCTTGGAAAGGGCGCCTTGACACTGGTCAGTTTGGTCACGTCGCGCTCAATGGTGGCCAACTCCGCCGCGCGGGTTTTTAGCACGGTTTGAACGATGTACTCCAGGAAGTCCTCCGCCAGGGCCATGTTATCGTTCAGGTCGTTGAACGCCACTTCCGGTTCCACCATCCAGAATTCCGTCAGGTGGCGGCGGGTTTTCGATTTTTCCGCGCGGAACGTGGGGCCGAAACAGTACACCTTGCCAAGCGCCATCGCGCCGGCTTCGGCATACAACTGCCCACTCTGAGTGAGATAGGCTGTGGAATCGAAGTAGTCGGTTTCAAACAGCGTTGAGGTGCCTTCGCAAGCCGCCGGTGTGAAGATCGGCGTATCCACCAGTGTGAATCCGCGCCCATCAAAAAAATCACGGATGGCCTTGATAATCGTATGGCGAATACGCAGGATGGCATGTTGGTTTTTCGATCGCAGCCACAGATGCCGGTTGTCCATCAGGAATTCCGGGCCGTGTTCCTTCGGAGTGATCGGGTATTCGCGGGCCACATGAATGGCCCGGATTTCCTGCACCTGCATTTCATATCCGCCCGGCGCCCGTTCATCCTTGCGGATCTGGCCGGTCACTTCAAGGGATGATTCCTGCGTCAACGCATCCGAAATTTCCACGGTCTCAACAGACACGCCCGGTTTGTAAACCGTGCACTGTATCGTACCCGTTCCGTCGCGGACCAGAAGAAATTCCAGTTTGCCGCTCGATCGTTTATGATACAGCCAGCCCTTCAAGGAGACGGTCGCCCCATCAGAGACTTTACCGGAAATGATATCCTCAATGTACATTCTGCCTTCCATTCAGCGCTCCTGTTTATCCGCCGTATTCAAAAGTTCTTCAAATCCTCCTGCCATCTCGTGTTGTTGTATTCGCCGCGTGCGTTGGAGTGTACGAGCATTGGTACACTCATGCCGCTCTTGTCGGCAAAAACAAAAATGGTCTGAGTGGGCTGGTCTTTCAATTGAAAATAGTACCAAATCTGGTATGGCGGGAGGTTCGGTTCGAAATCATGTTTCTCAACCTGAGCCGGGGGTCCATAGACAACAAAAACCCTTCCCATGTCTGTTTTCCATCCGGGTCGGTTTTGGGAGGAAAACTGCTGATTAGCTCTTTCATAGCGGACAAGATACTCCGTCAGAGCTTCATTGGCTTGCGTGCCGGGCGATGGATCCCGATCCTTCCAAAACTTATCGAGATATCTTCTTTGCCCGTCGGCATCGCCGATATCTTTGAAAATCTTTCTTTCATTATCGGATCCGATCAGTGAAACAATGTTCGCAGCGCGCTCAAGTCCTTTCTCATCGACATTCGAAAAATAGGTTCCATTTCCGGCGGTCACTTCTGTCAGAGATTCGCCTTGCCTGTAAACTACAAATATCTCAGTGGCCTGAGTGGTTTGGTCCGTGGCCTCGTCGGTCACGCGAACCACCAGTTGGTACCGGCCTGTCACAAGAGACAACACATTGATCGAATTAAGGATGACGGCTGTGGGACCGATCTTGTTGATGGTTTTTGCCGGATATTCCTTGATCACGTTCCCGGCCACATCGGTGACGGTGTATTCAACTTTGTATGTGTCGTTGCGACCTTCCGTATACGCCAGATTGTACACTTCGGCATATATGAAAAGCCTTGGCAGGTTGGTTCCGAAGAGTCTGGAGGGATTCGGGATGACCGTGAATCCGTTCTTCACAAACATGGCGTCAGGGGCTCCGCCTTTTTGGACCTGGGAAGCGACCTGTACGTCGCTGAGGGACAGTGAGGAACCGGCGTAGGACGGCAATTCAAGCGGACCTTCGCTGATGCCAATCCGGCTCGTATCGGTCTCGTCACGCAATTCCACACGCAGGACATACTTGCCCGGTTTTGAGAGGCAATTCAGTTCGAACAACAACGGCACTTCACTGGCCGTATCCGCCGCGGCAATTTGGCCACCCGGGCCTGAATGCCACGATCTCTCATAAACCGCGCGGTCATTCTCTCGCTGTTTCAGGATCAGACGTCCCGAATAGGCCGTACCGTAGCCGGAATCGCGCGCTGCCAATCGAAACTGACGGCGATCCACATAGCCGTGCAATTGCCAGTACGTCGAATCGGGATTTGCAAACATCTTGTAAGCCGACGCATCGATATAAAACGCAATAGGCCCCGTGTTCTTGAGCTGATCCTGGGCGTTGATCACTCCGGCGGCAAGGCCCATCGTCCAAATCAGGCAAAACGGCGTCAGAAACATTTTCATGGAATGCTCCAATGCTCTTGGGTGAAAGGTTGATAGTCAGGTGAACTCAAGTCAAACCTCTCTCTCTCAGAATTTCTCGGATCAAATGATGACCTTCTTTTTTTTTCCCGGATACGGCCAGCACGTTTTCGGCCGGCGCAAATGCCTTCGATGAACGGATGGCCTCCAGGGCCGATGTTCGTTCGGAGGACCTCAGACGATCCGCTTTGTTGGCGAGGATCACAAACGGCAGTCGATAATAGGCCAACCATTCGGCCATTTGGCGGTCCGAAGCTTGTATGGGAATGCTCATATCCACGATAAGCAGCACCAGGATGGCCGCGTGTTCCAGGCTGAACCAATCTTCCACGAGCGACTTCCATTCACGGCGCTCGCGTTGGGATACTTTGGCGTAACCGTAACCAGGCAGGTCCACCCAAAAACATGATCGATTGACCAGAAAATAGTTGAGGCACCGGGTTTTGCCGGGTGTCCGGCTGATCCGCGCCATATCCCGTCCGGCGAGCGTATTGATCCATGTGGATTTGCCCACATTGGAACGTCCCGCAAACGCCAGAACGGGAAGATTCTGCTGTGGCACATCGGCCACTGTAACCACACTGCGAACAAATTCGATGGACTCAATTTTCATTCAGCCGTTGCCGTGCCGGTCATATGTGAATGGCCTCGCCATACGCATCCAGGGAAGCCTCCATCATGGCCTCGGCCAACGTCGGATGAGCGTGAATGGTATGCCCGATCGCATCGTAAGTGGCTTCCAGCGATTTGGCGATGCCAAATTCGGCGATCATCTCGGTGGCCTCCGAACCCAGGATGTGCGCGCCCAGCAATTCGCCATATTTGGCATCAAAGATCACTTTGACCAGTCCGTCACGTTCCTGGATGGCGCGGGCTTTGCCGCTTGCCGAAAAAGGAAAGCGGCCGACTTTGACGTTATGGCCCTGTTCCTTGGCCTTTTTTTCGGTCAGACCGATCGACGCCACCTGAGGTTGGCAGTATGTGCAACCGGGAATCGAGTTGTAGTCAATGGGATGTACATCCCGGCCGGCTATTTTTTCCACGCAGACAATGCCTTCATGAGAGGCCACATGGGCCAGCCAGGGCGGACCGATGATGTCTCCGATGGCATACACCCCCGGGACGTTGGTGCGGTAATAGGGGTCCACTTTGATCCATCCTTTTTCAAGCGCCACGCCGGCCTTTTCAAGACCGATGTGCTCGGTATTTCCCTGCACTCCAATGGCCACCAGACATTGGTCGGCTTCGATTTTTTTGGAACCATCTTTCGAGGCCACGGTGAGCGTCACGCCCGCCGCGCCGACGTCCACTTTGTCAACCTTCGTATCCGTGAGAATGGTCATGCCCTTCTTGGCATACAGTTTCGCCAAAGCTTGCGAGACTTCTTCATCTTCAACGGGTAATATCGTCGGCATCATTTCCACGATCGTAACCTTGGCGCCGAAAGCGTGAAAGAAATATGCAAATTCAATACCGATGGCGCCTGCCCCGATTATAACGATGGATTTGGGTACTTCTTCCACGACCATGGCTTCGGTGCTCGTCAAGATGCGTTTTCCGTCGGCTTTGAGATTGGGCAACATTCTTGCGCGGGCTCCCGTGGCCACAATCGTGTGTTTGGCCGTCACTTTCGCCGTGTCTTTGCCGGAAGCATCGGCCACGATCAGCGTATTCTTATCCGAAAACCGGCCGGTACCTTTGATCACCTCAATCTTATTCTTCTTCATCAGGAAATCGCCGCCCTTGGAGTTGGCTTCGGCCACGTCACGGCTGCGCTTGATGACCTGCTTGAAGTCGAATTTCAGATTATCGAACGTGTAACCCCAGTCTTTCGCATGTTTGAGGGTTTCGTAAATCTCGGCGTTCTTCAGCAATGCTTTGGTGGGAATGCATCCCCAATTGACGCATACCCCGCCAATTTTTTCTCGTTCGACCACGGCTGTCTTCATTCCCAGTTGGGCAGCCCGGATGGCCGCCACGTAGCCGCCGGGACCGCCTCCAAGCACCACGACATCGAACTGTTTTGTATCCATCTGTGAATATCCTCTTGATTGGATTTCTTTTTTGCGCTAACTTAAGGTGTTTCAACCGTTTATTTGTTGTGCTCTGGAAAACTGATATTAGATAAACCGTCCTAAAGAATCAACGTTTTTTAGCGGGGTCGAAATGCCAGTCTACGAATTTCGGTGCAAAGATTGTGGCCGGATTTTCCAGGAGTTGTTTTCCTCCTATGAATTCAATCCGGACACCGTCGAATGTCCCATGTGCAAGACGCGTCACGCCGAGAAGATACTGTCGGTGTTTGCTGCCGACACCAAGGGAACGCAAGAAGCGTCATCCATCGGACCGTGTGGCGCCCATTGCGCGTGTCACCATAATTAGTGCTTGTATGTCCGGTTCTTTCACCAACCATTGACGAGGTGGTGTCATGGAACATGCTTTCTATGACAATTTTCTGGGCCCCCAGGCCGAAAACCAGATGCTTTTGCGCAACGCGTTGTGTCAGATCGTGGACTGGCATTCGGCATTGCGAAGAAAATACTACACCGACGACGGTTCCATATACCCATCGCGGTACCAGGCGTCGGAGCACTTTCACACGATCTTTGACGACTTTCTGAAACGCCTCGAAAAGCAACCGCCCTATTTCTCCGCACGGTATGCCGCGCAGATGTTGAAAGATCCGTCGTTGCCATCCATCATCGGGTATGTCGCCACGATGTTGAGTAATCCGAATAACCATGCGTACGAGGGCGGCCCGGTGACCACCGAGATGGAGGTGGAGGTGATCGACGATCTGTTGCGGATGTGTGGATTCCGCAAGGGATGGGGCCACCTGACGAGCGGCGGCTCGCTGGCCAACCTGGAAGCCATGTGGGCGGTTCGGGACGCCTACGCCGCGAAGTCGAAAAAACCCGGCCAGGTGATGTTCTCGAACATGTCCCATTATTCGTGGAAGCGGAACTGCGCGGTTCTGGGTATTCAGGATTTCAAGGAAATTCATACCGACGACCAATTTCGGATGGACATCGGCCACCTTGAGAAATGCCTTAAGAAAGGCCGCACGATGATGGTGATCGCCAATATCGGCACGACCGGATGCGGCGCCGTGGACGATCTGGAGTCCTTGCTTCGGTTGCGCAACAAGTATGGATTTCATCTGCACGCGGATGCGGCCTACGGAGGTTATGCCCGTTCCATCATCTACAGCCGGGCCAACCGGGTGAAACGATGGGAAGACGTGCGCGACGTTTTGGGACGGGCGGTGTACGACAGCCTGCGGGCCATCGAAAAGGTGGACAGCATCACGGTCGATCCGCACAAACATGGCGCCGTCGGTTACGGCTGCGGCGCGGTATTGTACAAAGAGGAACGCCTGCAAAAAGTCATTCTGAATACGGCGCCGTACACGTATCATGTCAAGAACAAGCCCAACCTGGGCACGTTTTCATTGGAAGGCTCGCGACCGGGGGCCGCCGCCGCCGCCTGCTGGCTTTCGCACCGCCTCATCCCGCTGAATGAAGAAGGGTACGGCAAAATAATGACCGAATGCCTTTCCGCCGCCGCGGCATTGTTTGCCAGGATTGATGCCCATCCAAAATACCGGGCTTTGCATACGCCGGACCTCGACATTTTTTGTTTCTACCGCAACCCCGGCGAAAAGAAAAACTCACTCAAGGAAACCAATCTCCGCAACGAACAGATCTATGGACGATTTTCGGTGCTCAATCCGCGCGCGCCGTTCATCCTGTCCAAATTCGTGATGGACAAGCATGAAGCCAAGAAACACCTGTCCTCATTCAAAATGGATGATCCGCAGTTTGTCTCCCTGCGCGCGGTATTGATGAAACACTGGATGCGCATGGGCCAGCCGTCGTTTGTCGACAAATTGGTCGAAGAACTCGATGGACTATGAAGAGCCGAGGATCATCGCGAACCGAAAGACACATGGATGTTACGGGTGCCAATACATATCGTCATTCCGCTCCGGACCTCTGGGCCCGTGTGGTGAATGGAGTTCAGGAACCATCATGCCGGTCATAGCCCCATCGATCCTTTCCGCCAATTTTGCCAATCTTGAGCGGGATATCCGTCGCGTCGAAGAAGCCGGGGCGGATTGGATACACGTCGATGTGATGGACGGCCATTTTGTGCCGAATATCACGATTGGTCCGGTTGTGGTCGAATTTCTCCGCAAGGTGACGCAGCTTCCTTTGGATGTGCACCTGATGATTGAAAACCCGGATCGTTACATTCCCGATTTTCGAAAAGCGGGGGCGGATGTGATTTCCGTTCACCAGGAGGCCTGCGTGCACCTGCATCGCACCCTGGATTTAATTCATACCACCGGCGCCAAAGCGGGAGTCGTACTCAATCCCGCCACGCCGCCGGAGACGTTGCGCTACGTGATCGACGATGTGGATCTGATCCTGGTGATGTCCGTGAACCCCGGTTTCGGCGGGCAGGCCTTCGTGCCTGGTTCCGTCGAAAAAATTCGACAAGTCAGGATGTTGGTCGACCACCGGCGGATATTCATCGAAGTGGACGGCGGCATCAATGAAGACACCGGACGACAGGTGGTCGAGGCCGGCGCCGACGTGCTGGTGGCGGGCTCGTATGTGTTCGGCTCACCCGACGTCGGGGACCGCATCCGGCGATTGAAAAAACTCTCTTCCAAAACGACCAAGGCATAGATCGGAGACGGCTGGCCATGATGACGCTTCCCCCATTTGAGTATAGCGCTCCTGAAAGCCTGGCGGATGCGGTCCAGGAACTGGCCCGCCACAAGGACCACGCCAAAATCATCGCCGGTGGCACGGATCTCATCCCGAGCATGAAGAATAAATTGTTCGAGCCGGAACGGCTGATCAGCCTGGCCCGTGTGGAAGAACTGAAAAAGGTGGCGTATGACGAAACGCGCGGGCTGACGATGGGTGGCATGGTGACAATCACGGATGTCGGCGACCATCCCCTTATTCGCCGGCATTATCCCGTATTGTCGGAGACGGCGAAAAAAATTGCGACGCCGCTTTTGCAGAACAAAGGCACCATCGG
>CAZJBS010000038.1:20302-29549 GCA_964544475.1 uncultured Bacteroidota bacterium
GCGTATATGAAATTGCGCCGGCGGCAGGCCATCGACTATCCGATGCTCGGCGTGATGGTCGGCCTGGTCATCGATGACGGTGGCGTTTGTCGGGATGCCAGCATCGTGCTGGGTGCGGTGTTTTCGTGTCCGTGGGAGGTCACCGAAGCCCGCCATGTTCTCGTCAACCGAACGATCGACGCCGAAACCATCGAGAAGGCCTCCGATATCGCCTATGAAGCCGCCAAACCCATGGATTTGACCAATTTCAGACCGGCGTACCGCAAGCGCATGGTCAAGGTGTTCACCAAGCGGCTTCTGCACATCCTGACGCAGCAAGACGCCTATTCCGAAGAGGTCCTGGCTTAACCGTCGGAAACCATTGCATCGTCGCAGCCCCGCACATACCCTGCCCAAGTTTACCGAGCGAAGAGTCTATTACGTCCGGACGGTCGAATGGTCGCTTTTGCTGACGTTGATCGGTCTGACCGTCGTGGTGCGTCTGGATCCCAGGGCCGAGCCCGACGCCGTGTTTCTCCCCCCGGCCAACGTGATCATCGAATTGACGGACATCCCTCCGACACGCCAATTTGTTCTGGTGAAGGGGGCCCCGATCAAGCCCGTCATTCCTATTGCCTCCGATATGACTGAAGAAGTTTTGACCGATGAATCCGATGTGAATTACGGCACCGAAGAGGGACTGATTGAAATTCCGGCGATGCCATTGCCGCCGGGTGGAAAGATCAGGAGCGAATACCGTCCGCCGAAGCTGATGGTCAGCAAGTTTCCTGAGTACCCCAAAGAGTTGCAGAAGCGGGGTGTGTACGGTGTGGTTGTTCTGACAATCAAAGTCGATACCGACGGCCGGGTGATCGATCACAAAGTCAAATCAAATTCCACCGGCAACGATGTTCTCGAAAAACTGTCGATAAGCACGGTGTACAAATGCAGGTTCACACCCGCTTACGAAGGCAGGAAACCCATCGTGGCGTGGACCGAGCACACGTTTGAATTTACGGAATCCGGGCATAAGTGAGGATCCGTTTTCCGCGCATCGTCAAAAAATAAGAGTAGACAATTTTCCCGGGAGTGCTTACACTCCGACAAGTCAATCCCGTGATGCCCGATTTGATGCGCTTGCCTGCGGCGTCACTCCTTTACGCTCTTTAGAAATTCATTGGCGAATTGACTTCACGCCGGGCCGGATGGCGATGTGGCGAGAAGATTGAATCATCGTCGCAGTCATCCTGCGATCGCAAGAAATTGTGAGTTTCCGTTTCCATGAATCATGGAGCCACTGTTTTTCCACTTGTATCACCAACCATAGGAGAAAAACACATGAAATCTATTTACGTACTCAGCGTGATGCTGGCGCTTTCCGGAACCGTGTTCGGCCAGCATCTCATCCGTGGCACCGTCAGGGATTCGCTCGGAGATCCTTTGGTCGGCGTCAATATAGTGGAGCAGGGTACTTATCACGGATCAACGACCAACGCCAGCGGGCGGTTTCAAATGTACGTCAAATCATCGTCGGCGACTTTGGTCTTCAGCTATCTGGGTTATCACAAGAAGGTGGTGACGTTAAGCGACGAGCCAGAGATCGAAGTGACCCTTGAAGAGAATCCCATTCAGCTTGGCAACATCCAGATTGTCGGCACGCGCAGTTACAACCGCACGGTGACGAGTACGCCCGTCCCGGTTGACATCATCCAGATCGACGATGTCACCGACCACTCCGGCCATGTCGAAGTCAACCAGTTGTTGCAGTATCTCGCGCCGTCGTTCAATTCCAACAAACAATCGGGGGCCGACGGGGCGGATCACATCGATCCCGCCACGCTGCGCGGTCTGGGTCCGGATCAGACGCTGGTCTTGATCAACGGCAAACGGCGGCACCAATCCGCGCTGATCAATATCTTCGGATCGCGCGGACGCGGCAACACCGGAACCGACCTGAATGCTATTCCGGCGTCCGCCATTGAACGGATCGAAATATTGCGGGACGGCGCCAGCGCCCAGTACGGATCGGACGCCATCGCCGGCGTCATCAATATTGTACTGAAATCATCCGTTGAAGAATTTTCGGGCAGCGTGATGACCGGCGCGTTCAATGCCAAACCTGGCTCGTCCTATGACGTGGCCTCAACGGAAAAATTCGACGGTCAAACGACCATGGTGGGGGCCAATTACGGCGTCCGACTGGGCACCGACGGCTACGCGAATTTTACGATGGACTATGTGACCAGAAACAAGACCAACCGTCCGGCCGATCCGGATGCGTTCGACATCTATAGAGAGAAATTTGGAGATGCGGGCGGCGACAATTTTGCCCTGTTCCTCAACTCGGCCATTCCGATCAGTACGCATTCAAGTTTTTATTTCTTCGGTGGGTTCAATCAGAGATATACCGACGCCTTTGCCTGGACCCGTTCTCCGGACAGCTATCGCAATGTGCTGGCGATTTATCCCAATGGTTTCAATCCGCACATCACCTCCGACATTTCGGACCGCTCCTTGTCGGCGGGTTTTCGCAGCCAGCTGAAGGGATGGGAAGTTGATTTCAACAACACGTTCGGGTCGAACCGGTTCCACTATATTGTCGATGGCACGTTGAATGCGACCCTGCTCGACAAGTCCCCGACGCAATTTGATGCCGGGGGATTCTCGCTTGCGCAAAACACGACGGGTCTCAATTTCAGCAGACGGTTTGACAACATACTGAACGGTTCCAACATCGCTTTCGGTACGGAATACCGTATCGACAATTACCGTATCTTTGCCGGGGAAGAAGGCTCGTACAAAACATATGGCCAGATCGATTTTGTAACCACCGACGGAGATACCGTGCTGCGACCCGGCGGCTCGCAGGGATTCCCGGGTTTCCAGCCCGGCGACAGAATCGACGCGATACGGACCAACCTGGGCGGATACGTGGATGCGGAATTTGATCTCACCAAGGCGTTCATGGTCGGGACGGCCGTGCGCTACGAACATTACAGTGACTTCGGCAACACGTTGAACGGCAAGTTGGCGGCGCGATACCGCCTGATGCCCAACGTAACGCTCCGCGCATCGGCCAGCACCGGTTTCCGTGCGCCTTCGCTGGCTCAAATCTACTTCAATTCGACTTTCACCGACTTTGTCGGCGGCGTGCCGGTGGACAAAATTGTGGCGCGCAACAACAGTCCCATCAGCCGGGCGCTGGGTATTCCGAAACTCAAAGAAGAGAAAGCCACCGATATCAGCGGGGGATTCACGGCAATGTACGGGAATTTTACGGCGACCGTGGATGGATATTATGTGGATATTCGGGATCGCATTGTTCTGACGGGCGCGTTTGAAGACACGGATCCCGATATCGGGGCGGACCTGCAGGCGCTGGGCGTTGGAGCCGCGCAATTCTTTACGAATGCCATCGACACCAAAACCAAGGGTGTCGACATTGTCCTTTCCTGGTCTGAACTGCTCGGACAGGGGAAATTCCACGCCACGCTGGCCGGCAACTTCAACAAGATGACCCTTGGCGACGTGCATACGAATCAGAAACTAGCCGGCAAGGAGGACGTTTATTTCGGGCGAAGGGAACAGTTGTTCCTTCTGGCCTCGGCGCCGGAAAGCAAGATCAGCCTCGGCATGGACTATAAGATTCATCGGTTCAATGCCGATCTGCAGCTTGTGAGATTTGGGGAAGTCACCCTGGAAGACTGGGTCGGAACCGACGACGTGTACAAAGCCAAAGTGGTCACCAATCTGACGCTGGGCTATGATGTGACGCAGAATATCTCAATCAGCGGTGGTGCGATCAATCTGTTTAACGTGTATCCTTCGCAGCAGGATACCGAAACGGAAACCGGCGGCTTGTGGGATGCGGTGCAGATGGGTTTTGGAGGCGCGTTTTACTTCACGAAGCTTGTATTCAAATTCTAGAAAACAGACCAATCATTTGAGGCGGGTCAGGTGTTCCTTGACCCGCTTTTTTGTTTGTGCGGCCTATGACAATAATCTTTGAGTTTGTTGTTGAGTTCTTTTAGCTTTCCCCAGGATATGATCCTGGTTGGCTTACATCCGCATGACCACACCACACAAAATTTCGATCATTGATTCGCACACGGGCGGTGAACCGACGCGCGTGATCCTGGACGGCGGACCCGACCTGGGGGACGGCCCGATGGAAGAGCGGCTTCGGCGATTCCGTGCGTCGTTTGACCGGTACCGGTCGGCGGTCGTCAACGAGCCGCGCGGATCCGATCCGGTCGTAGGCGCCTGGTTGTGCAAGCCCCATGACCCACGGAACACGGCTGGCGTGATTTTCTTCAACAACGTCGGTTATCTGGGGATGTGCGGCCACGGGTTGATCGGCGTGATTACGACCTTGTCTTATCTGGGTCGGATTCAAGCGGGTGTGCACACGATCGAAACGCCTGTCGGTTTGGTGACGGCGGAATGGCACTCCGATGGCGGTGTCAGCGTGACCAATGTACCCAGTTATCGCTGGCGGAAGAATGTGACTGTGTTCGTGAAGGATATCGGCGCCGTGACAGGCGATGTGGCCTGGGGCGGCAACTGGTTTTTTCTTGTCGGCGATCACGGGCAAACGCTCACCGCGGACCGCGTTATATCGCTCACCGAGTACACCGGGCGCATCATGTCGGCATTGGAAAAGGAAGGCATCACCGGAAACGACGGCGCGAAAATCGATCATGTCGAGCTGTTCGGTCCACCGGCCGGCCAAGCGGACAGCCGCAATTTTGTATTGTGCCCGGGCGGCCAGTATGACCGTTCGCCGTGCGGCACCGGTACGAGCGCCAAACTGGCATGCCTGTTTGAAGACGGTGAACTGAAAGAAGGAGAAATCTGGCGACAGGAAAGTATTGTAGGCAGTGTGTTTGAAGGCCGAGTGACCCATCGGGACGGCCAACTGTATCCCACGATCCGGGGTTCGGCGTTTGTGAATTCAGAGGCGACGCTGATTCTGGATGAACGCGATCCATTTTGCTGGGGTATTCGGCCATGAAGAAACATGTGGTGATCATCGGCGGTGGCGTGGTCGGCCGATGCACGGCGTACTATTCCGCCCGGCACGGGCATCACGTCACCCTGATTGACCGGAGAACGCCGGAATTTCCGGGCTGTTCGTTTGGCAATGCGGGCTTTGTCAGTCCGAGCCATTTTACGCCCCTGGCGGCGCCCGGCATGATCGGAATGGCCCTGAAATGGATGCTGGACTCGGAGAGCCCGTTTTATGTCAAGCCCAATCTTCGAAGGGATTTCCTGAGCTGGGCGTTGAAATTTTACCGCGCCTGCAATCCAGAACATGTCGAAAGAGCGTCGCCGGTCTTGCGGGATTTACACCTCAACAGCCGGACATGTTATGAAGAGTTCGCAAAACTCGGTGAATTCGGTTACGCGCAGCGGGGTTGTCTCATGCTGTGCGATACGGAACGCGCGTTGGAGGAGGAAAAACGAAATGCGTTGACCGCGATGAAACTGGGCCTGAAGACCGAAATCGTCGGACCCGCCGACCTGGCGAGGCTGGAGCCCGGCCTGCGACTTCATACAATCGGTGGCGTCCATTTTCTGGATGATGCGCATTTGATTCCGGGTGAATTCATGGCTCTGCTCGTTCGACAGCTGGAAGAAAGCCGTGTGGCATGCCATTGGACCACCAATGTCACGGGCTGGAAGACCGACGGAAGGACGATTGATGCCGTGCAAACGACGGCGGGCGACATCAAGGGTGACGAGTACGTGATCGCAGGCGGCTCCTGGTCGCCCTTGCTCGCGAGGCAGCTTGGCATACGGCTTCCGATGCAGGCGGGCAAAGGCTACAGCCTGACGTTGCCGAATCCTCACCATCCGGCGACGATTCCCGCCATCTTCATCGAAGCGCGGCTGGCGGTGACGCCCATGGGCAACACGCTGCGTTTTGGAGGTACGATGGAAATCACCGGTCTTGACGAAAGCATCAACCCGCCGCGTGTGCGGGGCATTTTGAAATCAGTACTGAAACACTATCCGGATTACCGGAATGAGGATTTTGATGAAGTGAAAGCCTGGTGCGGGTTGAGGCCGTTGTCCCCTGACGGTTTGCCGTTTATCGGGCGTTTCAAGAAATATTCCAACTTGTCGGTTGGGACCGGTCACGCGATGCAGGGTCTGAGCCAGGGGCCAATCACCGGCAAGTTATTGGCGGAGATGCTGTCGGAAGAGGCGATGACGATGGACATCACACCGCTGTCGCCGGAGCGGTACCATTGAAGACTATCCAACCAATCATCATCGGCGCTCGTGGTTTCAAATCGGCCATATCGTTGTTGGGTTTGCACGCCCACGAACACCCAATCACCCATACCTGTCATCCATGATCTTCATCGCCGGCATCAGCATAGCCGTCTTCATCGAACTGCTGCTCATCAGCAAAAAAGACAAGTCGTTCGCGGACCGCGTCCTGGCGCTGTGGATGTTCTGCATCAGTCTTCATCTGTTCCTTTTCTACTTCTGGTTTATCGACGAGATTTATCAGTATCCTTTCCTGCTCGGCCTGGAGAAACCCCTCCCGTTGGTTCACGGCGTCTTTCTCTATCTTTATGTCGGGGCGCTCACGGGTCAACTGCCGCGAAGAAAAAAGTGGACGCTCCTCCATTTCATTCCGGCGGCGTCGGTCTGCATGTACCTGATTCCTTTTTTTATTTTGCCGCCGGAAGAGAAAGTGCGGATCTACCGGCAGTACGGCGCCGGATATGAGATGTTTGAAGCGATACTCTTTCCCGCCATCCTGCTGTCCGGACCGGCCTACATCGTGTGGTCCCTGCTTCTCTTAAGAAGACATACCCGCCGTATCCTCGATCAGTTTTCCTATCAGCACAAGGTCGACTTGCAATGGCTCCGAATTCTCGTGTGGGGACTGGCGGGTATCTGGATTCTGGTGTTTGTGTCCAATGAGACCCTTCTCTTTGGCGGGGTGGTCGTTTTCATTTTTCTGATCGGATTTTTCGGCATACGACAGGTGCGTATTTTTTCCGATGGGGCGCCGGATGAAGAGGAAGAAAGGGAGAAATACTCCAAATCGGGACTGACCGAGGAAAAGTCCGACGAACTGTACCGCGCTCTTGTTCGTCTGATGACGGAAGACGCCTTGTATCGCAAGAACGACCTTTCCGTCTCTGATCTGGCCGACAAACTGAACGTGCATGCCAATTACCTGTCCCAGGTCATCAATGCCAGGGAAGGGATGAATTTCTACGATTTTGTCAACAAGCACAGGCTTGAGGAATTCAAGAGACTAATATCCGATCCCGCCAATCACCAGCTGACTCTTCTCGCACTGGCCTTCGATTGTGGATTCAATTCGAAGTCTTCGTTCAACCGCTACTTCAAAAAAGCTACGGGACAGACCCCTTCCGAGTTCTTCGCCTCCATTAATAAACAATAATTTATATCCTCTTCCGGTGTCAGCTTGCAAGGAGGGGCACGTGACACCGTCCCGCCTTCCACGCTGGAGCGATTAGCCATTCTCCGCGGTGTATATTGCCCTTGGAAATTGCTTAAGGAGCAACCAAGTGGAACAACGAAACCATACACCATAAAGGAGTAAATCCCATGAACCACCTCACGTTCTTTGCGGCCCTGACGCTTGCACTCTTGCCTTCCATGTCTTTTGCGCATGGCGGCGGCAAGAAGGTCAAGCTGCATGTCAATCCAAAATGGAAGCAATGTTCCTTTCAGTTGGATTCGTCTTTGACGCAGCATGCCTGGCGCGAGTTCACGCAAGAGGCCGGCCTGGTGGCGTATTTCCGTCCGCTTTCGGACGCCAGACCGCTCGGCGTCGGCAACTATGAAGTGTCGATTCTCCAGTGGACGACGGGAATTGACGAGTCCAAAGACGCCTGGAATAATACGTTTGTTCACCCGGATTCGACACACTGGCTGACGGGCGGCGAGCCGCTGGTTTTTCCCGGTTTGATGTTCAGGACGGGCGTGACGGAACGTCTGGATGTTGGGGCGTATTGGACCAGGAGTCCGGGAGCCAATTATGGATTCTGGGGTGGACACATTCAGTACATCCTTGCCAATGAGACCAGCGGCATGCTGACCGCCGCCACACGTCTGAGCTTCATCTCACTGTATGGCCCGAAAGATCTGGACCTGACCGTCTACGGCGCGGATGTCCTGGTGAGCAGGAAATTCGCCGTATGGAAGCGCTTCGCTTCGATCTCGCCGTACATCGGCGCATCGGTTTATCTGTCCGATGCCCACGAAAAAACGGCGGCGGTCGATCTGCATGATGAAACGGTCGTGGGACTGCAGGGCATGGTGGGGGCCGTGGCGCAGGTCTCCATCGCACGGCTGGCCGTTGAATACAATATGGCCAGGATACGTTCCCTCTCCTTCAAGATAGGCGTCAGCTTCTAATAAGAAAAAGCGATCACGAGATTTGAATCAATTAATCAATCATCAAAAGGAGTGTTATGATCAGGAAAATCGGAGAATTGACGACGGCGGTCTCCTGGAGCAACTCAGGATGGCTGGTCCTTGTTACATTAGCTTTCCTCATGAGCGCGTGCGAGACGCACGAGATGGATGAACCCGGTCTATTGGTTCCCATGACGGTGGACGAAGACGCCACGCTGCCATCCATCCATGTCAACGGCACGCAACTGCATGCGCGGTCGTTTGGAAATCCGGCCGATCCCATGCTGGTCGTGTTACACGGCGGTCCCGGCGGCGACCATCGGTACCTGTTGAATTGTGCCGCGTTTGCCAACGACGGCTATTATGTGGTGATGTACGACCAGCGCGGCAGCGGACTGTCCCAGCGGCATGACGCGGATACGTATACGGTCCAGCTCTTCATCGACGATCTGGATGCCGTGATCGGTCACTACCGGACCAGCCACGACCAGAAGATCTATTTACTCGGACATTCATGGGGCGCCATGCTGGCCACGGCGTATGTCAATGATCATCCCGGTGTGGTGAGCGGCCTCATCCTCGCCGAGCCGGGCGGTTTCACATGGGATGAAACGAAAGACTACATCGAGCGGTTCAAGGCGCTTCATCCGTTTGATGAAACGAGCAATGATTTCGTGTACCTGGATCAATTTATCACAGGCGACGACCACCGCATTCTCGATTACAAAGCCGGCCTGCAGGCGGCGGCGGGTTTTGCCGACGGGAACGAGACCGGCGTCGAGGGCATGGAACCATATTGGCGTTTCGGCGCCGTCTGCAACCGGGCCGCTCTGGAGTACGCCGACAAACACGGGTT
>CAZJBS010000039.1:0-23176 GCA_964544475.1 uncultured Bacteroidota bacterium
CGTAACACTTTACCCCATCAAAGGAAGCGAGACCTTCTTTTCTAATTTACCGGCGGACTTCTCCGCTGCAATCGCGGCCATATCATCCACGGCACGTTCACGGTACGAACGCGAGGAACAGGTATGCCGTGAAGAGCACCAGGTGAATCGCCCCCTGCATCATGGACGTACGGCCGGTCCCGAGCGTGATGCCGCTCACCAGGAACGTCAACGCCAGCAGAGCGACATCTTTGGGCTGAAGGCCCAACACCACGGGCAAGTCCAACGCGATTGAGGCGACCACGACGACCGGGACGGTCAGCCCGATGCAGGCGAGCGCCGACCCGATCGCCAGGTTCATGCTTGTCTGCAGGCGATTCGCTCGGGCGGCATTCAGCGCCGCGAGTGTTTCCGGCAGCAGGACCAGCGCGGCGATCACGATGCCGACGACGGCGCGGGGCGCGCTGACCGCCTCGACTCCCCGCTCAATGAATGGCGAGAGCTTCTTGGCCAGGCCCACAACGGCCACAAGTGAGACCAGCAACAGCCCGAAGCTGATCCACGCCACGCGCGTCGTCGGGGGCTCGGCGTGAACGTCGGGGTCTTCGGCGTGGACCGCAGGAATGAAGTAATCACGGTGTCGAACCGTCTGAAAGAAAACGAAGATCGCCCAGAGCATGGCCGAACTCGCGGCCACGAACACGAGCTGCGGCCTGCTGTACGTGCCGTATGGTTCGACGGTTGAAGTCGTGAAAACAGGCAGAACGAACGCGAGCGTTGAAATGACGATCAGCGCCGCCATCCCAGGGCCGGCCCCCTCGACCCGAAAGGTCTGCTCGCGATGCGCCAGTCCTCCGACGAGGATGCACACGCCCACCACGCCGGTGCAGATGATCATCACCGCGGCGTAGAGCGAATCGCGAGGGAGCACTGCCATCTCGGCGCCGCCTGCGGTCATCATGGAAAGGATCAGCGCCGCCTCGATCGCCGTCACGGCCAACGCCAGCACGAGCGTACCGAACGGCTCTCCCACACGGTGTGCGACCACCTCCGCATGGTGAACCGCGACCAGCACGGCCCCAATCAGAACACCACCGCACAGAACCGCCAGTACGGTTCCCACCCCGATGGCGGCGGCCACAAGAAGCAGCGCGAGCGCTACAAGAGGGGTCAACAACGTCCAAAGGCGCATGACTCGACTCCAAACTCAGCGATCATTGAAGGGCGTAACGCCCAGCATCAGCGGCGGCGCACAGCGTCGTCCACTGCATGCTGTAGTTAGGCGGCTGCCGACGCTCGCGATGAACACTCGCCATGCGAAGGCGCTTCAGTTGCCCTGACCGATTATCTCCACTTCCTCAGGAACGATGAACAGCAGGACACAGCCCGCCTTCGAATACACATGGTGAACGCCTCCGGGTGGCGTGTAGAGATAGTCTCCGACCTCAAGGTGCCGCTCACCGAAACTGACCTCGCCTTCTAGTACGAATGCTTCCTCACCCGCAGGGTGGCTGTGCTTCGGGTAGGACGCGCCGGCGTCGAACTTCAGAAGAAATGTCGGGGCCCTCCCGGTAGCCTCATCGAATCGCAGGACCTTGACCGAGATGCCGTCGGTCTTGATTCCGGCCTCAAGCAGGGGAGTCCACTCCGTTTCCATACTTCTTGTCACATATTTCGTCATGGCTACTCCAAGTCATAGGATCGTTCTTGGTTAACAGTCCGCAACCGCCCAACAACGCGGCTAAGCGGCGCAACCCGCATTTTCAATTTTTCGCACATACTTTAAACGTCCGCTTGAGCCGCTGAGTTATACGGCACGGCTATTCGTCGAATCTTATCTTATTCGAGAGATCGCGAACGCGATTCCGATGCTCATCGCTTAGGCGTTGGCGCTCTTCCTCAACTCGCTGCACCTGCTCCTCGCGCTCGGCAATGATGCGATTGGTCTCATTGACGCACAGAATCAACGTCTCGCGGTGATATTTCTGAACCTCTTCGATGGTTGTGCCGTTAAGAACGATACGATCCCCACTTACGCTAGCGATCCCTGGTCGATGCATCGTGGTAAAGCGTGGTGGACGATTCCAGACCTGTTCAAATTCATGCGCCCAATTGCCCGAGACTCGCCTCGTAAGCCGAAACGGTACTGAGTAGAGCGCGCTTCCCCGGGTGCCGTCGTTTCGAGGCTCGCCCACTTCGTCGGCGATGCCTCCTACGATGCGAATGGGATCGCCGGGGCTAGATGGTGTTGAAACTGCAGGACTCCTTTGTCCAACTGTCGATGGCTTAGCAGCAACTGGCGGTGGCGCGGGTCGAGCACCCAGAAGTGTACTCAGGAGATCTTCGTACTGGGCCTCATACTGGGGACCCTCCCGCAAGTCGATGTAGTACTTGCCCGCGAGCCACGCGGGAGCAGCCTCACTCCACTCGCCGCTCCTAAGGATCGGGATGAACTTCCTTTGGTTACGAGCCAGAAGAAGTTCAGCGGTTATGATGTCGCCCTCGTAACCAACCCCACCTTCCCGTCGCTCCGAACGCATTTTGTACCGCGGCGTGCAGACTATGAGCACGTACATGTTTTCGGTGATCGCCCGCTCCATAAAGTGAGGTAACTGATCTCCAGGAACGGCGGCCCACTGGTCGATCGTTGCTGCGACGCTGTCTGAGCGCAGTCGCTCGGCAAGTGCGCGAGCCCATGCTTTATGCTCGTCATCATCCCAAGAGTACGAGACGAAAGCTGTTTGGTTCTGGCTCACAGGTACTTTCCGCTGATTCTTGAACGTGCCGTCTAACAACGCGGCTAAGCGGTCCCGGCTTGCCGGGACCGCTTAAGCCGCTGAGTTAGGTGGTTTTGAACAAATCAGTCTGCGGCGAGTAAACACTTAACCGAGATATCTTCATCAATGTCCTCCCAGTGGATACCAACACCTCGTCCTATCAATCGCCAGTTCTGACGTTGGTTTTCGTTCGCATCTCTCAAGCGTGGAAACCACTCCAAGGGAGCAGACACTTCTCGTCCATCGGCAAGAATGACTTTGAGTGCGTCCGGCGTGAACGACAACTGGACAATTCTCGGTTCAAGTCTTACTTCCAAAGTGCTCATGCCATTTCTCCTGAAAAAATTCTCTATTTTCCTCGATTACACGCCGCAGCTCAGCGATCTCTCCGCTACGGAAGCCCTGAGATTGTGCCAACTGAATGGGGTGAAGCCAAAACTTAGCATAACGTTCAGCCTGGTCAATATGAATATGTACCGGTTCATTGCCCTCCCGGCTGAAAAAGAAGAAGCGATAACCTTTTCAGCGGCGGGCCGCGCAGCGGGCCGTCCGCTGCAACCGGTTGTTAGGCGCCAATTTCCGCAACCGAAATGAAGATCGCAACACGATCTGGCTCTCGATACTCCTCGTAGTCGGTGACGAACAAACGCCTCCACTTCCGGGGTTGCTCAAAGTACTGCCAGATCGCTGACCAACCATCAACAACTGCCTGAGGCATGGCACCTCGGCTCTCAAAGACGAGGTACTGGCCGGCTCGGACCGGTGCGGAGGAATATTCAGGGACGGGAACGCTCACAGATACGCCAGCCGTGACGGTGTATGGTCCAGAGGCGTCAGATTCGTAGTCCGAATACACACCGTACACGAGCGAGTTGGCTGTTCTGTTGGGTATCTTGTCTGGCAACTGCTGAGCATAGAACTGTCCCCATAACCCTGGAAGCTGCGCCCGCGAGGGGTCGGACTCGTCGCGGTTGACTGTTCGTACCGCGAGGCCACTCACGACGAATGGTTGAACAGAAACGAGCATGGGTTGCATCCGGGACTCTCCTCCGTTGTGTGCGCCTAACGATGCAAATCAGCGGCTGTTAGCAGTCCGCTGAATTTGCTTGTTAGGTTGCATAGCCCAACAACAACGCTGATGCCGCAGAAGAAATTCAGTCTCCGTCAATTTTCGCGATGATTTTCTCAATGCATCGTTCTGGTTTCTTCTTGACGTCGGACTCCCAGAGCCTAAGAACGATCCAGCCGTTGGTCTTTAGAAGGCGGCTTACTTTCGCATCTCTTGCGACGTTTTTCGCAATTTTCGTTTTCCAGTAGGCGACGTTAGTTTGCGGCATCTGAAAAACTCTCTTGTTTCGGTGCCAAAAGTCGGAATCAATAAAAACAGCCACTTTCTTTCTGCGGAATACGATATCCGGTTTTCCAGGAATAGTATCCACATTTGTTGCGAAGTAATAGCCGCGTCTCCTGAGCTCTCTAATCACGATCTTCTCGGGGAGTGTTCCCGATGAGCGAATGTTCTGCATGTTCTTTCTGCGTTGCTTCTTCGTCAAGTTATCCATTCAGAACAGAGAAGTCCATGTAATAGGTTTCGTCGTCTATCTTGTAGAAATCGACATGCGTTCTTCCGTATGTCACGAGGTTTTCGGTCGTGACCAATTGGCCGAATGCAATTCCCAGCCGATTTCGAAAATACTCGCCAATAAGGCTGTTGTTATGTGGCGTGTGAATTGCTTTTCCATTGGCTTGAGCTCTCGTGCAGATTAGTACTTTTCCATCATCCGTGAGCACTGTGAAATGCATCCCTATGTTCGGAAAAAAATCCGCCTTATACACCGAGGCTGGTAATCGAATGTAGGCTTGGTTAGGTTCTCTGTGCAACTCTGGACGTTGACCCCAATTGAGACCCGAACGTTGAGGTAATTCACTGTTTCTGTCAAGGAGACTTAGGCGAACATAGGGCAGATCCTCAAGTTCGCCGGTACGTGCTCTGTCTGCAACCTCCGCTTCGACGACCCTCCTCCGTCTGAATCGTTGGGTTTCGTTGTAGACTTGGATAAGATTCTCGGTATCAGGATGAGTGCAGTAAATCGAGTCAGCTAAGAGGCCGTTGTAGTATTGAATTGCTTCAGTCGGGTCCATCGAAGCCATCGCCTCCCGCTGTGTTCTTCCAAATGCATTTTGAGTGTAATTTGCAGAACCAGCAAACCCCATGAAGGGCTCACCGTTTCGTGACCAAGCGTAAACCTTCGAGTGAACTGGCGGTGGTGCTATAATGTAGCTGCATTGAAATCTTCCGACATAATCGGTCGTTACCAGCTGCTGAAATCCTTTATGATTGCTCAGTGATATTCCCTCAGCAACGGACATCCCAACAAGCAAAGAAACTTCCGCCTCAATGTCCGTTCTTGTCAGGGTCTGGAGATGGTGGAACGCCATTGCAGCTGACGCATAGCCACTCACAATGACGAGCTTATTGGCGCCTTGCCTTGCGGGCTGGATCAGTATTGAATCAAAAAGGCCGTCTGACAACACCTGACCCCCATGTCAAATTTCCATCAAGTACTGGCTTTCTTTCTCAAGAAGCACAAGCTGGTCGAAAGCTTTGTTGTTGTATGAGTCTACATAGTCCGTTCTCAGTCGAGGTGCTAAGTTGGGGCTTATGTAATCGTAATTCACACCGGCGAAACATTTTAGAAGAGCTTCAAATACGACTTTTGCGGCTCTTGGAGGTACCGCCATTCCGATTTGTTTTCGGACACTTTCTTTTGAACCATGAAAAACAAATCCATCTGGAAAAGTCTGCAACCTTGCGCGTTCACGGTTTGTCAATGCTCTGTTTTCCACCCAGTGATAGACGTGCGTGCCGCCACCACCGCTTCCTGTGACTGTGTAGGCGGGCTTATCCGGGTGTAAGCGACGGTAAATTTGGCTGATCCGAGCGCCTTTGACATTCAGTTGCAAATGCGGCGGCAAAGTCGCCGTGAAAGCATTTTCACCGGGAAGAATATGTTTCAACCTTTCGATGACCTGTTGCGATTGTTGCGTGAACTCGTTGTTTGTTGCACCCTCTCTTATTGGAGGGTTTTCAATTGCGCTTTTGGCTGTAACGTCAATTTCGCTATATGGTTTTGGCGATGGAACGCGGAAAACTACATCAATGTCCTGTCTAATTCCTACAATAATAATCCTGTGTCGTGTCTGTGGAACGCCGTACTGTTCGAACCTATACAGGTGGGGGATTACGTTGTATCCAGCTCCAAATAGTTCATCAAGAATCCTATTAAATGATGCCCCCTCATCTGAATTTCGCAACCCTCCGACATTCTCAGCTAAGAACCACTTGGGTTGGAAGTACTTTAGAGCTTTCACCCCGTACGAATACAACGGACCATAGATGCCGTTCATACCCTTTTGTTCGCCAACAACACTAAAATCATTACATGGAAATCCAAAAGCCAATGCGTCTATCTCGGATATCTCACGTAGGCTCCTGAAGTTTAGTTTCCTGATATCTTTACAGATTACAGATTTTGGATTATCTGGGCAGATGTTCTTCCTGTATGTTTCACACGTATCCGGATCATAGTCGGTTGCCCATGCATGCGTGATACTATAGGAGGTTGTAGGCACATGGACGCTCGCCTCATTGGCCGCTAGTGCCAGACCACCTGGACCGCAGAACAACTCTCCAAAGCGATAATTGACGATCATTTAGAACCGCTTGCCTGTGTTTGGGTATTGAGGAATTGTTCTAATGTAGAACAATGTTGCGTTAGAAACAATCGGAAAACATACATGTTGTCGGGAAATTCAGCGAATGGGCTATGCAACCTAACTCCATTTATCCGCCTGTCGGCCGTCTAAGACGCCTCCAGGCGGAATTAGCTTTCTCTACCAAAGATAGCCTATCATTCTTGTGCTTCCAATAAGAAAAAACAACCGTGTGGATTTCTCTATCCGTGGCTCTCTTCACCTACTACGGACCCCCTCACATATTTTCTTTTCCTCGTGGTACCGTTGACTAAAAAAACCACCCGGTCCTGAATGAAACCCCGGCAACGACAAACAGGATGGACAATATCGTCACCGGCACAATGTGCCATGCCATCGTCACAAGCGTCCGATCCGACAGCTTTGGAATGACCCGCAGTTTCGCATCAATGGCAAAACCAAATGTCGCCGCCAGAAGTAATAATTTCAGGGCAATGGCATGGGCCACCGGATTTGTGAAATCAAACCATTGGCCAAAATCCGGGAGCATCCGGTAAGCCAAGAATAAACCGGTGACTATTTGGATCACCAGAGCGGGCAAGCCGATCCTTTCATACACCGATTCAAACTCCAGCAGCCTGCCCGGCGAACGTTCCTTCAGCACCCGGGGCAATACCACCACCGATAGAACAATATGACCGCCGGTCCAAATGGTTGCGGCCAGAATATGCAGAAAAAGCGCCAAGCCGTACATCATGATCTCCACTTTGTCTTTTCGAGTGCGCTCCGGTCGTCCATCTTCCCGTTCCTCACCCTTTTATGGGCTGTTTGGACAAAAAAAAGCCACCGTGGAATTTCTCCATCGGTGGCTTTCTCTTTACCTATGACGGACGCCCTCGGACATTTTTTGTCCCCCGAAATCTCGTTGTTGTCTCTTGGTTCGTTATTCTTTCAGACTATCCTTGTCACGCTTCGACTGCGCTCAGCGTGACCTGGCCTGCTTACGAGCAGCCCATGCTGTTGCCGCAGTTGAGACACTTGTAGCACGCGCCGTTGCGGACGGTCATGTGACCGCACACGTCGCACGCCGGAGCGTCACCCATGAGGGAACTCAAATGACGTGCCATCTGGCTGTCGGACTGGCCGGCGGACAGCGGCGACGACGTCGTCATACCCGAGGCTTCCTCCTCCGACACCGGCGGGGCATCCTTGGCCGCGGCCGAGGCGTCGGAATCCATCGTCGGCGGCACGTGCACAAAATCCGTGCGCCCGAGATATTCCATCCCCAGCACCCGGAAAAGGAAATCCAGGATGGACGTCGCGTTCTTGATGTTCGGATGGTTCGTAAATCCGCTCGGCTCAAACCGGGTGAAGGTGAACTTCTCCACGAATTTCTCGAGCGGCACGCCGTACTGCAGACCCATGGACACGGCCACCGCAAAGCAGTTGAGCAGACTGCGATAGGCCGCGCCTTCCTTGAACATATCGATGAAAATTTCGCCCAGCTGGCCGTCTTCGTATTCGCCCGTGCGGAAATAAATCTTGTGCCCGCCGACGATCGCTTCCTGGGTGAACCCGCGCCGTTTGTGCGGGATATGCTTTTTCTGGCCGCGGCGGAGTTCACGCGCCGACTCGTCCATGGCTTCCTTGAGCATGCGGTCGAGTTCCGCCCTGGTGATCATCGGCTCCTCCCCTTCCGGCGTCTTGGAACCGGACGATTTGCTGGACAGGGGCTGTGAGAATTTGGATCCGTCGCGGTACAGCGCGATGGCTTTCAGGCCCATGCGCCACGCTTCGAGATAGATTTTCTTGATGTCGTCCACCGTCGCTTCGTTGGGGATATTGACGGTTTTGGAAATGGCGCCGGACAGGAACGGCTGCGTGGCGGCCATCATTTTGACGTGGCCCATCGGATCGATGAAGCGTTTGCCGATGCCGCATTTATTGGCACAGTCGAATACGGCCAGGTGTTCCTCCTTGAGCAGGTGCGTGCCTTCGACGGTCTGCGCGCCGCCGATATAGATGACCGCGCGGCTGATCTGTTCGCCGGAAAGGCCTTTGGTCTTCAGCGATTTGATGTTGATGTGCGGCGTGTATTCATCCAGCGACTTCGTCTTGTTCACATAGGCTTCAGCTTCGCCGATTTCGGCGTCGTTGTAGCCCATCTGTTTGAGTTGTTCCGGATTGACGTACGGCGCGCCTTTGAAGGTGCCGTGGCCGAGGATGTATTTGATGATGCCGTCGATTTCCTCATCCTTGTAACCCAGGTTTTTCAAAGCCAGCGGAATGGACGAGTTCACGATCTTGAAATAGCCGCCGCCCGCCAGTTTTTTCCATTTGACCAGGGAGAATTCCGGCTCGACGCCCGTCGTGTCGCAGTCCATCAGGAGTCCGATGGTGCCGGTGGGCGCCAGCACGGTGGCCTGGGCGTTGCGGTAGCCGTGGGCTTCGCCCAGCGCGACGCAGTGGTCCCATTCCTGCCGGGCCGCCTTGAGCAGGTCTTCCGGGCAATGGTCAATATTGATCTTGTAGGCGGCGTCGCGGTGCTTCTGGATCACGCGCAGCATGGATTTTTCGTTTTTCTTGTAGCCGGCGAATGGCCCTTTCACCGACGCCACTTCGGCCGAACCGCTGTAGGCGGCGCCATGCATCAGCGCCGTGATGGCGGCGGCCATGGAACGGCCTTCCTCGGAATCGTAGGCCAGACCATTGATCATCAGCAAGGTGCCGAGATTGGCGTAACCCAGGCCGAGCGGGCGGTAGTCGTGACTGTTCTGGGCAATGCGGGCCGTCGGATACGACGACATGTCAACGAGAATTTCCTGCGCGATGATGAAAATCCGGCAGGCCTGGCGATAGGATTCGGCGTCAAATTTGCCGCTCTCATCCGCAAACTTCATCAGGTTGAGGGACGCCAGGTTGCAGGCGCTGTCGTCGAGGAACATGTATTCCGAGCACGGATTGGACGCATGGATTTTGTCCGTCGCGGGGCAGGTGTGCCAGTCGTTGATGGTGTCGTCAAACTGGATGCCGGGGTCGGCGCAGGCCCAGGCGGCGTGGGCAATCTGCTCATACAAATCGCGCGCCTTGTAGGTGTCGACCACGTCGCCGGAGGTCCGGGCAACCGTCTTCCATTCGCCGTCTTCGAGCACGGCGTTCATGAATTGGTCGCTCACGCGCACCGAATTGTTGGAATTCTGGCCGGAGACGGTCTGGTAGGCTTCGCCGTTGAAGTCGGACTCGTAGCCGGCGTCGATGAGGGCTTTGACTTTTTTCTCTTCCTTGACTTTCCAGTTGATGAAATCCGCGATTTCGGGATGGTCCATGTCGAGGCAGACCATTTTGGCGGCGCGCCGGGTGGTGCCGCCGGATTTGGTGGCGCCGGCGCCGCGGTCCAGGACCGACAGAAAGGACATCAGGCCGGAGGACGTGCCCCCGCCGGAGAGTTTTTCCTGCTTGCCGCGCAACGAGGAAAAATTGCTGCCCGTCCCCGAGCCGTATTTGAACAACCGCGCTTCGTTGCGCGCCAGTTCGAATATCGCCATCAGGTCGTCCGACACGGACTGGATGAAACACGCCGAACACTGGGGTTTGGAATAGGAATCCTCGGTCGTCTCGATCTTGCCGGTCTTGGGATTCCAGTAGAAGTTGCCGCCGGTTCCCGAAATGCGGTACTCGTGGTGAAGCCCGCAATTGAACCACACCGGCGAATTGAAAGCGCCCATCTGGTTCACGAGCAGGTGCGTCAGTTCCATTTCAAATACGTCGGCGTCTTCGGCCGTGTCGAAATAGCCGAGGTTTTGTCCCTCGACACGAATCGTATGCGCCACGCGAAACACCAGTTGTTTGACGCTCGTTTCGTGCCCGGTGCCCGGGACCCCCGCTTTGCGGAAATACTTGGACGCCACGATGTCCGTTGCCAGCTGGGACCAGGTCTTGGGAATTTCGAGGTCTTTCATCTCAAAAACGATGGACCCGTCGGGCTCGGTGATGACGCTGGCGCGTCGTTCAAATTCAACCTTGTCGAACGGATGCACCGTTGCTTCGGTGAAGTATCTTTGAAAACGAAGTCCTTTCGCGCCTTCGTAAGAGATCCCGTTGATCACACGGGAGGCGGCGGTTTTCGGAGACGATTTTTTCGTCTCCGACACGCGAGCATCTGGATTCTGGACGGCCATGGTCGGATAATCCTCGTAGCGATATTGAAAATTAAGGATTGGTAGCTTAGGGAAACTCTCTTCTCTCAAAATAAAGACGACAAAAGTACCTCTTCAGTGCAAAACAGCCGACAACTGAATGGTATCTTGAGCAGGTTTTGAAAAAATTTGAGCCAAATCTTGGCCCGGAAATGACACCTTGTGCTGAAGCGAAGTTAGTATAGAGTACACCCTCAGAAAACGCAAGCGATTTCTGGGTAATGAAAATAATCCACAAATTATACACATAATAAATCATATAATTTTAATGTGTTATCGTTGACAAAAACAGTTATCCACACAAACTTCGCGATTTGATAGAGTAAACAACCTATTCACAGTATTATTTCAATATTGATGAGAATTTGTGAATGGGTTGAACCAAAATTGCCGGGGACGTTGACATGAAGAAATACTTACGCGCGTCGGCGTGAGCATGAGGGCATTCGAAAAGAAATTCGGAATCTTTTTCAGATGACGCATCCTGACATCGACGTTGCGGCCACTCCTGAAAACTTCGGCATGGTGATTCGGGCGTGCCGACGGACCGTACCGCATGAAAAACTCGGACGACTCTTGCGAATCTGAACAAAAAAGGATACTTTCGTCTTGTCATGAAGACGATTGATCTGCGAAGCGACACGGTCACCAAGCCCTCGCCGGCTATGCGAAAGGTCATGTGTGAGGCGGAGGTTGGCGATGACGTGCTGGGTGAAGATCCGACGGCGCGCGAATTGCAGGACGCGACGGCGATGATGCTCGGCATGGAGGATGCCCTCTTTGTACCCAGCGGCACGATGGGCAATCAACTCGCGATCAAGACGCATACGCACGCCGGCAACGAAGTGATTTGCGAGGCCGACAGTCATATCGTGCATTACGAAGCCGGCGCCAGCGGCATGTTGTCCGGCGTTCAGTTGAAAACCCTCCCGGGACAACGCGGGGTGCTGACCGCCGCGCAGATCGAAGAGGCCATCAATGCCGACGGGGATATTCATCATGCGCCGACGCGGCTGATCGCTCTTGAAAACACGCACAATCGCGCCGGCGGCACCATTTACCCTCTGGAAACCATGCACGCCATTCGCCGGATGGCCGCGGGCTTTGACATTCCCATGCACCTGGACGGCGCGCGCCTGCTCAATGCCTGCGTCGCCACCAACACCAAACCCCATCAATACGCCGCGAACTTCGATTCGGTCTCATTGTGTTTTTCGAAAGGACTTGGGGCGCCGGCGGGATCGGTTCTGGCCGGCCGTAAAGACTACATCACCCGGGCGCGGTATTATCGCAAGGCCTTTGGCGGCGGCATGCGGCAGGTCGGCATTCTGGCGGCCGGCGCTCTGTACGCCCTGCGCCACAACCTCGACCGGCTGGCGGAGGACCACGACAAAGCCCAACGGCTGGCGCAGGCCATTGCCGGCATGAAAGCGTTTTCTATCGATCTCGATGCCGTCCAGACGAATATCGTCATATTCGAGATTGTCCGGCCTTCCCTCTCGGCCCACACCGTCGTCAGCCACCTTGAAGAACTCGGTATCTTGTCCATTGCCTTCAGTAAAAAACGCGTCCGGTTCGTCACCCACATGGATGTGTCCATGGCCGACATCGATGACGCCATCACGCTCATGAAGAAACACTACAGCGCCCCATGATCGAAAACTACGTGAATCAGATTCTGCAAGATTTGCAGAACCGCAGTACTGCCACCACGCCGTCGTCCTGTCCGGACGGCCAATGCCCCCGGCACGACTGCTCCGTGTGCCAGGAATGCAAGGCCGCCGTGGCGCATCAACCCGACCGGGTCGATGAGATTATCGGGTACGGCGCCTGCCGCATCTCTTCGACGCTAGGTATCAGCCCCGCCAAGCAGGAAGTCGGCCGCATGATCGATCACACGCTGTTGAAAGCCGAGGCGACCGCGGCGGAGATCGACCAACTGTGCGAAGAGGCCCGGACGTATTGTTTCGCGTCCGTGTGCGTCAATTCAGGATGGGTCAAACGCTGCGCCCGACTTCTGCACCGCTCGGGCGTGAAAGTGTGCACCGTCGTGGGGTTCCCGCTCGGCGCCGCCAGCACCGCCGCGAAGGCCGCCGAAACCCAGATCGCCGTTGCCCATGGCGCACAGGAGATCGACATGGTGATCAATGTCGGATGGCTGAAATCCAAAGAATACGATCTCGTGAAAAAAGACATTCATGAAGTCGTGCGGCATGCGGGGCGCAATGTACCCGTGAAAGTCATCCTGGAGACCTGTCTGCTGACCGACGAAGAAAAAATAAAAGCCTGTGTACTGGCCAAGGAAGCCGGCGCGGCCTATGTCAAAACGTCGACCGGATTCAACAAGTCCGGGGCGGACGCGGCGGATATTGCCCTGATGCGAAGGGTGGTCGGCCCGGGTCTCGGCGTCAAAGCGTCCGGCGGCGTGCGCACGTATGAGGACGCGGCCAAAATGATCGAAGCCGGCGCCACACGAATCGGCGCCAGCGCCAGCGTCAAAATCGTCACCGGCAAAGAAGCCAGGTCCTCCGGATACTAGGCCCATCCCAATCACCAAACCCCGGTTGATCCAACCGGCCGCCAAACCAGGAGCCGCGCGTCATGGCCACGAACATCGTAACCGTCGAACGCCACATCATCGATCTGGAACGGCACCATCCGGAAGCCACGGGTGAATTGAGCGGCCTGCTCGCCGACATCGCCCTCGCCGGAAAAATCATCAGCCGTGAAGTCAACCGCGCCGGATTGGTCAATATCCTCGGCCTCACCGGCGATGAAAACGTCCATGGCGAAGCGGTCAAGAAACTCGACCTCTATTCGCATGAAGCGCTCGTCAAGATGATCTCCGGCGGCCACGGTGAAATTCTCATGCTGGGATCCGAGGAGATGGAGCATCCTCTGAGTCTTCGCGACCGGTACCCGGCCGGCAAATACATCGTCAACTTCGATCCGCTGGACGGTTCATCCAACATCGACGCCAATGTCAGCGTCGGCACGATCTTTTCCATTCTGCACAAGGACCACAACGCCAAACGTGACGACACCGACGTCTGCCGGCAACAGGGCGTCAACCAGGTCGCCTCAGGTTATATCATTTACGGCAGCAGTACGATGTTCGTCTACACCGTGGGCCACGGCGTTCACGGATTCACGTTCGATGCCTCGTTGGGCGAATTCATCCTGTCCCATGAAAACATCCGCACACCGTCCCGTGGCAAGATCTACAGCATCAACGAGGGCAACTACAACAAATGGGACGCCAACACGAAGCGGTACATCGATCATCTGAAGGCCATTGACCATCACGATCATCGCCCCTATTCGTCCCGCTATATCGGCTCCCTGGTCGCCGATTTTCACCGCAATCTGTTGTACGGCGGTGTGTTCCTGTATCCCGCCGATGCGACCAATCCGAAGGGCAAGCTCCGGCTGTTGTACGAAGCCAATCCGCTGGCGTTGATCATCGAGCACGCCGGCGGCAAGGCGTCCGACGGCCGTCAACGCATCCTGGACATCGAGCCGGCCACGTTGCATCAAAAAACGCCCCTGATCATCGGCAGTTCCTTTGACGTCGACCTGGCCTGCGAATTCCTGCAAGGCAAACGCTGAGACGACGATCCCGCCGTCCTGTTTTGTCCCGGAAAAAACGGACTAATTCCATAAAGACCGTTTACATCGCCGGCCTGACTCCTCCCTGTCCTGATCGGCCATTCCATTAAAGAAGTTTAATTTTGAAAATGGAATGAAACGGGCTATTTTCAAAAAAAGAACCGACCGAAACGCTTCATGAGACTGCTCTTAATAGAAGACGATAAGAAGGTTGCCGCGTTCATCATCAAAGGCCTCTCGGAGGCCGGTTACGAGGTCGACGTCAAATACGACGGTTCCGAAGGATTGGCGGCGGCGAAAAGCGACCCGTACGATCTCATCATGATCGACTGGATGCTTCCGACGCTGGATGGCCTGCAGGTCTGCCGGCGAATTCGCCAGAGCGCCAGCCGTGTCCCGATTCTTTTTCTCACGGCCAAAGAGACGATTCTGGATCGCGTGACCGGCCTGGACGCCGGCGCCGATGACTATTTGTGCAAACCATTTTCCTTCCTGGAACTGCTGGCGCGAATTCGAAGCCTGCTGCGGCGGAGCACGCGGGCCATCGACGCGATGGAAATCGACGACGTGGTCATGAACGTGTCCGAACGGACCGTCCGCCGCGCTGGACAGCCCATCGAACTCTCCAACAAGGAATTTGCCATCTTGGAATATCTGATGCGCAACAAAAACCGGCTCGTCACGCGCGCCGTGCTGACCGAACACGTGTGGAACATTCATTTCGATCGCGGCACGAATCTCATCGATGTGTACATTAATTACCTTCGCAGGAAACTCGACGTCGGAAGCCGCAAAGCCATCATTCAAACGGTTCGCGGGGCCGGCTATATCCTGAAGTGCTGACATGCAACTCGGTATCAAAACAAAATTTGTCCTTCTTTTGTCCATTTTCGGAGTGGCCATCGTCGCTACAAGCGCCGTGGTCCACTATGTGGCTTATGGCCAATTCACGCGCCACCGTATGGAAGTGGAACTTTCGGACGAAGCGCTGGAATTTGCCCAGAACATTCACATTCGCGGGGATTCCGTGGTGATAGACCCCACGTCCGAATGGGATGAACTCGAGCATGTCAAAGACGCCGAATACGCGCGATACGTCCAGATCGTCGATTCCGGTTTTCAGACGCTGGAAAAATCGGCCAACCTCGGTGTGCGGGAGTTCCAGCCGTTTGTGAATTTTCTGTCATCCATCCATCTGCAAACCCAAGCCTTCACGATGGACTCGATCGAATACCTGGCCGTCTGTCATCCGGTCGTGGAACAGGGCCGTCCCATGGCGTATGTCATGACCGCCGGCCGCTACGGTATTCTTGTCCGGGACAACAAGGTTTTCGGGCAAACCATCTGGGTTTCTTTTCTGATCATTGTCGTCCTCGGAACCGCCTCGGCCTGGATATTGGGTCATCGCGTGATCCGGCCGTTGACGGCGATTCAGCATATCACCGGGGATATTACGCTGGACAGCCTCAATCAGCGAATCTCCGTCCCCTCCTCTGAAATCGAAATACAAAACCTGACCGAGTCCATTAACCGGCTTCTCGAACGCCTCGAGACTTCATTCCAGAAAATCAACGAATTCTCGTCCAATGTTTCGCACGAACTCAGGACGCCATTGACAATTCTGCGCGGCAATATCGAAGTGGCACTCGCCATGGAACGACAACCGGAGGAATACGTGGAACTCCTGTCGAGCCTTCTGGAGGAGACCATTCACATCACTGAAATTGTCGACCAATTGTTGTTGCTGGCCAGGGCCGATGCCCATTCGCTGATCATCGACCGACACCCGGTCGACCTGAGCGCATGGTGCCTCAACGTTTCGAAAGACTGGGAGTCGTTGTGTGCCATTCACAACCAACGATTCGATTATGCGGGGAACGAGGGTTTGTGGATTGAAGGGGAGCCCAATCTGCTTTATCAGCTGTTCATGAATATTATCAGTAACGCGTCGAAGTACTCAGGACCCGGCCAGAGGATCGAGGTACGCCTCAACTCGATCAGGCTCAAAGACGGGCAAACCGCCGTTGAATTCCGGATAAAAGACGAAGGCATCGGCATTCCGGAATCGGCTCTGCCGCATGTGTTTGAACGGTTTTACCGCGTCAATCAGGACCGATCCCGCCAAACCGGTGGTACCGGCCTTGGGCTTTCCATTGCCAGAATGATATGCGAACTGCACGGCGGCGAAATTCACATCGACAGCGTCATGTCGATTGGTACGACCGTAACCATCATTATGCCGTCCATCGATCCACCGCCTGCGAGCCTCTCTCTCGTGAAAGGTGCAGAGCCTGAATGGCAGACAAAATGACTTCGTCATCTTTTCTTATGACAATGGGAGCCTGTTCTTCTATATTGTCTTTGGATAGATTTAGACCAATACCGGCTTCATTATGAATGAAACCCTTGTCACGACGTTACTCACGGTGCTGATTTTTGCGGCCGTTTTTCTGCCGTATTATGTGAAGACCCGGAGAAAATCCAGGAAGTATCAGTCCAGGAAGCTGGAAGCCATCGCCCTTGGCCAGGACAAACCGGTGGCCCAGCATCCTTTGATCGACCAGACCCGATGCATCGGGTGCGCGGCCTGTGTCATCGCCTGCCCTGAGCACGCTCTTGGAATTATTGAGGGCATCGCCGAACTCGTTCATCCCGGCAAATGCGTCGGGCATGGATTGTGCGCCGAGGCCTGCCCCGTCAGCGGCATCAAGATTGTCCTGGATCCGGCCAAATCCACGGCGGAATTACCCCTGCTGGATGAGGCCTTCCAGTCCAACATCCCCAATTTGTATCTCATCGGTGAATTGGGCGGGATGGCCCTTATTCGGAATGCGATATTCCAGGGCCGTAGCGTGATCGAAACGATTGTCGAGAAGATGAAATTCCAGGCGCCGGCTCCGGCGGACGGCATGCACTTGTACGACGTGGCGATTGTCGGGGCCGGCCCCTCCGGAATGAGCGCGGCGTTGCAGGCGATGGAACGCAAACTCGATTATGTGCTTATTGAAAAAGAGCACAGCCCGGGCGGGGCCATTCTGAGTTATCCGAGGCAAAAATTGGTCATGACCGTTCCGGTGGAAATACCCAAGTATGGCTTGTTGCGCAAGCGCGAATTGTCCAAGGAAGATCTCATGACGATGTGGGAGGACATCATCGCCAAGACCGGATTGCAGGTGCAATGTGGAGAAAAGCTCGAGAACATCAGACAGGAAGCGGGCTTGTTCAGGATCGTGACGACAGGGAATGAATACCTGGCGCGGCACGTTGTGTTGGCATTAGGACGCCGCGGCACACCCCGCAAACTGGACGTCCCCGGCGAGGACAGCCCCAAGGTGGCTTATCAACTGCTCGAAGCCGTCCGGTACAAACACACCCGTGTCATGGTCGTCGGCGCAGGAGACGCCGGGCTCGAGGCGGCCATTGCGCTGGCCAAGCAGGAAGGCACGACCGTCACCATGATCAATCGCGGAGAAAATTTTGCCAAGGCGAAACCGAAAAATCAGGAACGCATCGCCGAGGCGGAGGCCGCCGGGCGCATCAAGGTCTTTTACAACAGTCATGTATTTGAAATACACGAAAAAACCGTGACCATCAACACCGCGGACGGCACGCGCGACGTGGGCAACGATTTTGTCTTTGTATTCGCCGGCGGTGAAATGCCCACACCTTTCCTGAAGAAAATCGGTATCGAATTTGCCACGAAAGAAAGGCCCATTGCCGCGTGACCAAAACCGGACACCGCCTGTATGCAGGCACTCTGATCGTCGTCGGCCTTTTTGTGGTGATCACCGTTGGCGTATGGGGATTTGAGTATTACCTGACTCCCATCGCCGAGAGACATGATCACGGATTGCATGACCAACTCAGCCCGACCGGGTTCTGGGGCCATGGCATGGGTTTCATCGGCGCTTTCATGATGACGTTCGGCGTGGTCATGTATTCGGTGAGGAAACGCTGGTCCTTTGTGGGCAACCTGGGCGGCATCAAGCATTTTCTCGAATTTCACATCTTTCTGTGTCTCGTCGGCCCGGCCCTCATCGTGTATCACACGGCATTCAAATTCGGGGGTATCATCTCCGTGAGCTTCTGGTCCATGGTCGTGGTGGTGACCAGCGGCGTGATCGGCCGGTATCTCTATTTGCAAATCCCAAAGACCATCACGGGCCGCGAAGTCTCCCCATTGGAACTGCAAAAACAAATCAAGGATATCGACACCCGTCTTGAAAAGGACTTCGGTTTCACGCAGGAGCAAATGGACGAAGCCAACAAACTCTCCATTGGGTTCAAGGAGTCGTCACGCACTTCGCTGGTCACCACGTTCCCCCGTCTTGTCATTCATAATTTCCGCCTGCAGTCCCGACTCAAGACGTTTCTGGAAAACATGGCCAGGGAAATGTCCGGCAACCACACGACCGGCGATATCCGGAGGCTGATGTTGGACAAAGCGCACATGCAGCGACAGATGGCGAGTCTCGCCATCACACAGAGGCTTTTCCGGCATTGGCACATGTTCCACCTGCCCTTTGCGATCGTGATGTTCGTTATCATGGTGGTTCACATCATCGTGGCGTTCCTGTTTGGTTATGGTTGGATATTTACGAGCTAGTTTCAATAAAAGAACAAAGGAAAGACATGAACAAGAAATTCAATATCGTGTTTCTGGCCCTTGGCGCCGCGCTTCTGGTTGTGGCCGTTCTCAATATCGCCAATCTGACTGACGAGCACCGCCATGAAGGCGATGGTCATATTCACATCGATCCCAATGCCACGATGGGCGGAGGTGCCAATGTATCGTCCGGATCCGCGGGTCCGATTTCGGACAAAGCCATGCCCTCCAACCACGACGAACTGATGCAGATCCAAAACCTGAAGGACATGCTGGCCAGGAATCCCAACGATCTGGAGCACCTGGTCATGCTCGGCAACATGTACTTCGATCTTGGGAAACACGATCTGGCCCTTGATCCCTATGAAAAGGCCCTGCAACTCAGGCCGGACGACGGCAATGTCCGCGTGGACTATGCGGTCAGTCTCTTCAATACCGGCAAGAACGACCAGGCGACGGCCGAACTGCAAAGAGTCATCAAGGAAAACCCATCCCACCAGACCGCTTATTACAACCTTGGCGTTATTCAACTTCATTCCGGGCAAAAGGACAAGGCCCGTGAATATTGGACCAAAGCCGTCGCCATCGATGGCGGCAGCGCCCTTGGCCAAAAAGCGCAGCAGGCGCTATCCAATCTCAGGTGATGATGTCGGCCGTTTTGTACCGGTCCGCGATGGTTGCGGGATTTTTCGTGTTGCTTCATGGTCAACTCTTTGCCCAGTTCTCTCCTGGCGAGTTGACCACTGCTCACGCGGCGCTGGAAGGCATCAACAACTGCACATCCTGCCACGAACTCGGCAAGAAAATCGACGGCAACAAGTGCCTCGAATGCCACATGTTGATTCGGACGCGCCAGTCCTCCCAGAAGGGTTATCACGGTTCATCACAGGTCCGTTCCAAAGAATGTGTCTCCTGTCACCTGGATCACAAGGGCCGGGGATTTGACATGATCAAATGGGAGGGTGGCAAGGCCGCGTTTCCCCATGACCTGACAGGATTCAAACTGGATGGACGGCACAAGACGGACCGTTGCGAAGCGTGTCATAAACCGGATTTCATCAAGGACAGAGCCGTTCAATCCCGGGCGTCGGAGGGATTGTCCCTGAAGAAAACATACCTGGGCCTATCGGCCAATTGCCAGTCCTGTCACTTTGATGAACACCGCGGTCAATTCGAAAAAAGCTGTACTCAGTGTCACGACACGGAAGACTGGAAGAAATCGGCGGAACTGAAATTCGACCACAACCAGGCGCGGTTCAAACTGACCGGCAAACATGCCGAAGCGCAGTGTGTGTTATGCCATAAGCCGGTCTCTGACAGCCGGGTCATGCCGGATGGAAAAACGGATGCCGATTATCTGAAATTCAGGGAATTGAAGTTCGACCGCTGTACCGCCTGCCATGTCGATCCTCATGGCGGCCGGTTTGGCACGAACTGTGAGAAATGCCACAAACCGGGGGGCTGGCAAAATGTCACCATCTCAGGATTCGACCATACCAGGACCGGTTACCCTTTGATCGGCAAACATCAATTGGTGGACTGCGAAAAATGCCACAAGCCCGATCCGAAAAAGAAGAGCATCTACAAGGGACTCCCCCACGACGCCTGCACGGTTTGCCACACGGACGCTCATGCCGGACAATTTTCCAAACGGGCCGATGCCGGACGTTGCGAATCCTGTCATACGCCAAACGGGTTTGTACCGTCTCTTTTTACGCCGGACTATCACAACGCCCAAAGCCGGTTCCAACTCGCAGGGGCCCATATGGCCGTGGCGTGCAACCAATGTCACGTCCGGGTTGACGGGCCGACATTCCTTCGGCGAACAGGGATAAGGTCGGATTCGCTCGAGACAATTTTTCACTTTCCATCCATGCGGTGCGCCGATTGCCATACGGATGTTCATCGCGGGCAATTCGATGAACGGGTGAAATCCGGAGGTTGTGAATCCTGTCACGTCGGCACGGACGATTGGAAGCAGTTGGCTTTTGATCACAACACAGATTCCCGGTTCCCGTTGAAAGGAAAGCACGCGGCCGTGGCGTGTGACCAGTGCCACAAGGTCACTTCCGATGGCAACGAAACATTTGTGTCATTCAAACCGACCGACATGCGATGCCAGACCTGTCACTTGGATATCCACTACGGTCAGTTTTCAGACCCCATCACCCATCTCGTATTGTGTGATGCCTGTCACAATGAAGACGGCTTCAAAAAGATTACGTTTGATCATAACAGGCAGTCGCGCTTTTCGCTCACGGGATCGCACGAAAAGGTGCCGTGCGAAAAGTGTCATCAGGCTGTGACATTAGCCAATGGTGTGCTGGTCAATGTATTCAAACCCGTGGACGTGAGGTGTTCATCCTGCCACGCCACGATGAGATGATTCTATGAAACGATTACGTATTGTTCCCTGCGCAACCGTTGCCGCGTGGCTTGTGGCGGCGACTGTCATGGCCCAGGATTCAGACACTCTGGTATCGAAAGCCACTTCACAGAATCCGCACGGCCAAATCCCCATTGCCTGCGATGCGTGCCATTCCACCGGGCAATGGAACACCGTACCCTCCGTGATGGCTTTCGATCACAATGCGGAGACAGGTTTCCCGCTGGACGGCCTGCACAAGTCGGCCAACTGCAAAGCCTGTCATACGACCTTGACTTTCAAAATATCGAAGAATGAATGTTATCAATGCCACAACGACATTCACAAGGGACAACTCGGAAATGACTGCCAGAAATGCCATATGCCCGCCAACTGGCAGCCGCGGGAATTCAATCATGCCATGACGCGGTTTCCGCTCGTCGGGCGCCATGCGACAACCGATTGCCAGAGCTGTCATCAAAATCAGAAGGAAAACGAGTTCGCGGGTTTGTCCACGTCGTGCGGCACCTGCCACTCGACGGCGTATCAAAACGCCAGGAATCCCGACCACGTGGCCAACGGCATGGGAACGGATTGTGAATTCTGCCACACGCCGTTGTCGTGGAATACGCTGATCATCCGCGATCACACGACGTTTGGATTTGCCCTGACCATGGCGCATGCCGGGCAGGCCTGCGAATCCTGCCATGCGGGCCGGGAATTTGCCAAAACCAGCCGCGAATGTTACTCCTGTCATCAGCCGGATTTTGAAGCGACTTCCGATCCAGACCATGTCGGGCGTCACTTCTCCAACCGGTGCGAAGACTGTCACACGGCGATACCCGGCTGGAAGCCGGCCACGTTCGATCATGCCGGTTCGACCTTCCCGATGACCGGCGCCCACATGACGGCACAGAATCAATGCGCGTCCTGCCATGCAGACCATTACACCAATACGCCCACCGATTGTTACGCTTGTCATCGCGACGACTACACGGACGCCGACGACCCCAACCATGTGACATCGAACCTGTCGACGGCCTGCGCCGACTGTCACACGACGAACCCGGACTGGAAACCTGCGCTATTTGACCATTCGCAAACCGGATTCTCAATGACCGGGGGCCATTTGGCCGTTGAAAACCAGTGCGTCTCCTGCCATGCCGCCGGTTACAACAATACGCCCACGGACTGCTACGCGTGTCACCAGTCGGACTTCACGACCGCCGCCGACCCCAATCATGTGGCCAACAGTTTTTCAACGACCTGCACGAATTGCCACACGACCAGTCCGGATTGGACACCGGCCGTGTTTGACCACAGCGGCACATTGTTTCCGTTGACCGGCGCCCATCTGACGATTCAAAATCAGTGTGTGTCCTGTCATGCCTCCGGTTTTGAAAACACGCCAACCAATTGTTATGCGTGTCATCAGGCCGACTACACTTCGACCACCGATCCAAACCACGTAACCAGCGGCTTTTCGACGAATTGTCAGCACTGTCACACGACCGCTCCCGGCTGGACGCCCGCTCAGTTTTCACACGACAATACATCCTTCCCCCTGACCGGCGCCCACTTGATCATCCAGAATCAATGTCTTTCATGCCACCCGAGCGGATATGCGAATACGCCAACCGACTGTTATGCGTGTCACCAGTCCGATTTCACGGCGGCCGTCGATCCCAATCACGTGACCAACAACTTTTCGACGACGTGCACCAACTGCCACACGACCAACCCGGGCTGGGCGCCGGCGACGTTCGATCACAGCGGCACGTCATTCCCATTGACGGGCGCGCATCTGACCGTGCAAAACCAGTGTGTGTCCTGCCACGCCTCCGGTTACAACAACACGCCGACCGATTGTTACGCCTGCCATCAGTCCGACTTCACCGCGGCCGTCGATCCCAATCACGTGACCAACAAC
>CAZJBS010000040.1:0-14131 GCA_964544475.1 uncultured Bacteroidota bacterium
GGTCAGGGTGGGGTTCATCGGGTTTCGGCGCGCAGACATCTACCGCTCCCCGAGTTGTCGAGGGGAGCAGGGCGGGCCGAAATCCGATTCGGAAGAATTAACCTGCAGCGAGATCGTCCAGTGGACTGGCCACGGCCTTGGGCAGGCTTGTGACATGCGTGTAAATCATGGTAGTACGAACGTCGCTGTGGCCAAGCATTTCCTGCACGATCCGGATATTGTATCCTTTTTCGAGCAGGTGGGTGGCGAAGGAATGGCGGAGGGTATGGCAACTTGCCGGTTTGGTCAGTCCCGATTTCTTCAGGGCATCTTTCAGCGCACGCTGCGCAAAACTGTCGGAACGATGAAACAGCCGGAGACGTCGGGTGGCCGGATCGACGGACGTGTGCTCGGAGGGGAATAGGAACATCCAGGTCCATTCGAAGCGGGCTCTGGGGTATTTGCGGTCGAGGGCCGGCGGCAGTGCGACGCCGGCAAACCCCTCCGAAAGCCACGAATCGTGTTTCAGTTTCAGGACGGCCAGGTGTCGCTGGAGCGGTTCGGTGACTGAGACCGGCAGGGCGACGGTGCGGTCTTTGTCTCCTTTGCCCGCCCGGACGGTGAGGAGCCTGCGTTGGAAGTCGAGGTCCTTGATTCTCAGCGACAGGCATTCGGTCAGCCGAAGGCCGCATCCGTAAAGCAGGGACGCGATGAGCCAGGGTTCGCCCTTCAGGTGGCTTAGGAGTTTGGCCACTTCCGTTTTGGACAGGACGACCGGCAGACGTGCGGGTCTTTGGGAGCGGAGGTAGTCGACGTGGTTCAATGGTTTGTGCAGCACGTCGCGGTACAGGAATAGGATGGCTTGCAGGGCCTGGTTTTGGGTGGAAGGGGAGACGTGGCGCTCGATGGCCAGAAAAGTGAGAAAGCGGGCCAGATCGTTTTCCGTGAGCTGATCGGGGTGTTGTTTTTCGTGGAAGACGATATAGCGGTATATCCAGTCGAGGTATGATTTCTCGGTCCGATAAGACAGATGCCGGACACGCACGACCTCTCGGACCCTGTCAAGGAAAGGAGACTTTTTCATAGTGTAGTACTTATGCGTCTGGCAGATAGATAACCCTCTAAAATAGTGTGTTATCCACCAGGATGCAATCTATTTGTTTTGTAGAAGGAATTATGTAGAATAGAGACAGATAATCATAGTTAGACGGTTTTGAAGTATCTCTTTCTACATATCATGCGAAATACTATATTTGATCATGCCAACACTACGGCGGGTCAAGGGTTATCGCTTCTTCTTTTTCAGCCGGGAGGGCAGTGAACCGGCACATATTCATATTGACCAGGCTGAACGTTATGCTAAGTTTTGGCTTCACCCCATTCAGTTGGCACAATCTCAGGGCTTCCGTAGCGGAGAGATCGCTGAGCTGCGGCGTGTAATCGAGGAAAATAGAGAATTTTTTCAGGAGAAATGGCATGAGCACTTTGGAAGTAAGACTTGAACCGAGAATTGTCCAGTTGTCGTTCACGCCGGACGCACTCAAAGTCATTCTTGCCGATGGACGAGAAGTGTCTGCTCCCTTGGAGTGGTTTCCACGCTTGAGAGATGCGAACGAAAACCAACGTCAGAACTGGCGATTGATAGGACAAGGTGTTGGTATCCACTGGGAGGACATTGATGAAGATATCTCGGTTAAGAGTTTACTCGCCGCAGACTGATTTGTTCAAAACCACCTAACTCAGCGGCTCAAGCGGATCCCGGCAAGCCGGGACCGCTTAGCCGCGTTGTTAGGCCTTTCGTATTAGGGCTTTGTTTTCCACGCCAAATGAAGTAAACTGTGCCCATGAATCCACTTACTCGACAGGAGGTCCTTGAGAAGGTCGGTCGCGCAGAGTCAAAGATCCGCGCCCTTGGTGTCACGAGGCTGGCACTCTTTGGCTCGACTGCACGAAACGAGAGTCGTGCAGACAGTGACATCGACTTCCTAGTCCAGTTTTCTGCAGGTGCCAAGACGTATCATCGATTCGTAGAATTGTCTGAACTGCTCGAAGCAACCTTGGGCCGAAAAGTGGACCTTGTAACAACAGAGGCGCTTTCCCCGTTCCTGGGGCCTCATATCCTGGCGGAGGCACAGGATGTCCTTCGAGCCGCGTGAGTATCTCCGTCACATTCTGAAGGAGGCTGACTACCTCCTTGAAACATGCAACGGGCTAGATTTTGAGGACTTTGAGGCTAACGAAACCCTCCTACGCGCCGTTGTTCGAAGTTTGGAGATCATTGGCGAAGCTACGAAAAAAATTCCCAAAGAATTTCGTGCCCGACACCCGGAAGTCGAGTGGAAAATGATGTCCGGAATGCGCGACCGTCTAATTCACGATTATTTTGGCGTGGATTATGATTTGGTGTGGGATGTTGTGCAAACTCACATTCCTATCTTGCGTGATCAAATTGAATCAATACTCAAGGCCTAACTCAGCGGCTCAATCGGATCCGCCTGAGGCGGACCGCTTAGCCGCGTTGTTGGGTTGCCCGTCACATTAATAGAGTCTGCCGTTCTCAGCGAAATGGGGTGGAGCCATGAAAATCCTTTTCGATAAACATACATCCGCGAACGAACTGGTCGAGAAGACGGTAAAGGAGTTTCTAGGAAACGTCTCAACTCTCGAATCAGCGCACGATGTTCCAATAACCATTTTTCAAGACGGCGTGAACGGCTCCTATTACATAAAATGCTCGTTGCTGGCATCTGCCGCAGCTGAGTTGTGCGATTTAGGAGCCAGGCTAGACGTCACTAGCCCGGATAGCTACAGGGCAAACCGCCAACTTCTGTTGCAGAACAACACATATCTCAAGATGGCAGCGGACGCGCTGAATGGTAGAGAGTTCAACGACATTATCGTTGAGTACACAACGACTTATACTGCCGATAAGCCCTTGAAAGTCTGGGGAGGCCAACACCGCATCAGCGCAATTTCCACAACTGTAAAGACGGTTAACCGTTATCATGGCTTCCGCATCTATTTCAATCTCACCAAGGATCAACGCACAGAAGTTGCGCTTATCTCAAACACCAACATTGCTGTATCAAATGATACTTTCGACCGAATGGTTGAGGAAACGAAATTTGGTGACACTTTGCGGAGGTGGTGTCAGAAAGTGGGGTTTTTGGCTGAGGGCGAGGATTTCCCAGACACGGGCTCACGTTCTGAAAAACTCACGGTGAAACGAGCACGTAGTTTCATCGTCAATTTTTACAAGGGCCTTGAGTGTGGAAAACAACTTGGCACAAACGAACTGGACCACAGAGTCTATGAACCATATCTCACCGCTACTGGAGTGACGATCGACCCTGCCTACGAAACGGCAATGAAGACGGAAAACATTTTGAAAGATGACGGCCTTCTACAAGCGGGTCAAAGATTCCTCGCACTTCATAACGCTCAATACAGGGCAGTAACAGGCCCAGGAGCCAAAGTCACCAATCGGAAAGCCTACCGCAACAAAGCACTCGTCGAGTCAGTGCTGTGTGGGTGGAGCTACGTGGCAGGTCTGCTACAGAATCACCCTCCACGTTTGGAAAACCATTATCGGATACCGAAAGTAACTGGCAGAGTACCTGACCCACTGAATGCCGAGGAGATGTCACAATTCAAGCATGACTCTGACCCTGCGACCTATCGCGGACTTGGAACACGGTCTGCCTTGAAAGATAGACAGAGAATCGCCCAGCTATTCTTGGCCAAGAGTCGCGAATCAAATGTTGTGCTTGATAAATCCTTCATGATGAAGGCTGTAAATCATTTGGCTGGCCTTCTCTACGGTTCGAAGGGCTATACGTAAAATGCTCAACTTTAGGGACTATTTGCTTTTCGCCGAGAAGCAATTGATGCTAGCTGAGGAGCAGAAAAGCAAATCTCTGGATGCTAATTGGTTATTGATACCTGCTACCATATTGGCTTGGTCAGCCATTGAGTCGTTTGTAAACAATCGTTTAGACGACTTTGGCTCGTTGCCCGAGTCAGTCCTTCAGTTACATGAAAAAGCTTTTCTACTTGAACAGAAGGTCAGGCTCGCAAATCGTGGGAGCAAGGTCGGTCAATTCATCCTAGAAGGCGCCGAATACAATCGCATTGATGACAAAATCTTTTTTCTCATTGCTAAGTTTGGTAGACGCGGCACACAAAAGCTAACGAGAGGGGATGTCCTCTGGCAACACTTCGAGACATTCAAGAACGCTCGAGATGCGCTCGTACATCCTCGTCAAAACAAGCAGGTGACGCTCGATATCAAAAAAGTGAAGCAATTCGTAAGTACATCCAAGGAGATCATCCGGTTAGTGTCAAAGAATGTCTGGAACAAGGAAGTTAAGTTTTGAATGCCTAAACGCAACCCAACACGGCATGCACCGGACTGGCTTCGCCTCGCTGCGCTCGGCTTGCCAGCCGGTGATGCCCACGTTAGGCCTTTCGTATTAGGGCTTTGTTTTCCACGCCAAATGAAGTAAACTGTGCCCATGAATCCACTTACTCGACAGGAGGTCCTTGAGAAGGTCGGTCGCGCAGAGTCAAAGATCCGCGCCCTTGGTGTCACGAGGCTGGCACTCTTTGGCTCGACTGCACGAAACGAGAGTCGTGCAGACAGTGACATCGACTTCCTAGTCCAGTTTTCTGCAGGTGCCAAGACGTATCATCGATTCGTAGAATTGTCTGAACTGCTCGAAGCAACCTTGGGCCGAAAAGTGGACCTTGTAACAACAGAGGCGCTTTCCCCGTTCCTGGGGCCTCATATCCTGGCGGAGGCACAGGATGTCCTTCGAGCCGCGTGAGTATCTCCGTCACATTCTGAAGGAGGCTGACTACCTCCTTGAAACATGCAACGGGCTAGATTTTGAGGACTTTGAGGCTAACGAAACCCTCCTACGCGCCGTTGTTCGAAGTTTGGAGATCATTGGCGAAGCTACGAAAAAAATTCCCAAAGAATTTCGTGCCCGACACCCGGAAGTCGAGTGGAAAATGATGTCCGGAATGCGCGACCGTCTAATTCACGATTATTTTGGCGTGGATTATGATTTGGTGTGGGATGTTGTGCAAACTCACATTCCTATCTTGCGTGATCAAATTGAATCAATACTCAAGGCCTAACTCAGCGGCTCAATCGGATCCGCCTGAGGCGGACCGCTTAGCCGCGTTGTTAGGCGACAACCTCAAAAAAAGGAGACGCACAAATGAATAAAGTGACCCCTTTCCTGATGTTCAATGATCAACTCGAAGCTGCAATAGCGTTCTATACCGCTACGTTCCCAGACTCTGAGATCAAGAATGTTGCCCGTACTGGTAAGGACGGCCCTATCAATTCTGCCGAATTCGTCGTCGGTGGTCAGCTCTTCATGGGGTATAACAGTAACGACGGGGGCTCTTACTTCAAATTCTCTCAGGGCTTCTCGCTCTTTGTTGACTGCAAGGATCAGAGAGAGGTTGACGAATACTGGAACAAGCTCGTCAGTGCTGGCGCAACCCCATCGCAGTGTGGCTGGATCACCGATCAGTTCGGCATCACTTGGCAGATCGTCCCGAGGCGTTTCATGGAACTCATAGCCGACAAGAACCCGCGCAAGGTACAGGCTGTAATGGACGCTATGATGACCATGGTGAAGCTCGACGTGGCGGCACTGGAGAAAGCCTATGATGCTGCATAGCAGACGATCTGCTGGCAACTGGCGATTAGCACAATACCCGCAGGCTGCCTCACTCGAAGCGTTGTTTTGTACGCCAACGTATTGGCATTATCGCCAAACAACCGGTTGAAGCGGATGGCCCGCTTCGCGCCGCCGCTGATGCCGGGCGTTAGCCCGCACGTGAACATGCCGAGTCTCTTCGCCGTTATCCGCATTCGCTCGGCAGCGTGGCAGTCCGACCGGCCAATGCGTGAGCAGCAAGCCTGGGCCGAGCATGCTGCGTTCATGAACGCGCTTGCCGCCAGCCGCTTCATCGTTCTCGGCGGTCCGTTGGGCAACGGTGAGCGTGTGCTGCACATCATTGAGGCAGAGTCCGAGCGCGTCATTCGTGAGCGCTTTGCTGAGGATCCTTGGGAGAGAATGTCTCTGCTACGCACAGAGAGCGTTGAGCCCTGGAATGTGCTTCTGGACCGCAAGGCCCAAGCACAACCGCGCGCGGGCTAACCCTTCGTTGCACCCGATGGCTACAGCGGGCTTCGCCCGCTTCCGCAGGCGGGTGAACTCAAACGTTAGTTGCTCTGGCGAGCCTCGCTTTGAACATTCACGATACGTTGGTCGATTCTCTCGGTCGCCACTCGACTACCCAAGGCAATACACAATCCATAAGGAAGGTAAACGATGCGCAAATTACATTTACAAATGCAGATGTCTGTAGACGGTTTTGTCTCAACGGGCCCAAACGATGAACAGAAGTGGGTTACTTGGGCTTGGGACGAAATCAAACAATATGTTCTGGATTTGGCGGACTCAGCGGACACAGAGCTAATAGGTAGAAAGTTGGCAGTCGACTATATTCCATACTGGCGTAACGCCTTTGCAAAACCTGAAGACCTGATGTATGAAGTCGCCAAGATCAAAGCCACTCAAAAGAAAATCGTTTTTACAAAAACACTTGAGGCGTCTGAATGGGAGAATACAGAGCTTGCAAAGGGAAACCTGGTTGAAGAAGTAGACAAGCTAAAATGCGAAAGTGGCAAGAATATTGTCGTATATGGCGGCAGTTCCTTTGTTTCCGCCTTACTGAAAGAAAGGCTGATTGATGAAATCCATTTTTTTGTCAATCCCGTTGCCCTTGGGAGGGGCGTGCCGGTGTTCAGTGAGCTTGAAGGCTGGCAAGCGCTCCGACTCAAGAAGTCGATTACATATGACAGTGGCCTTGTGCTACTGAACTATGAACTGAAATGACAGCACCTAACAACCGGTTGCAGCGGACGGTCCGCTGCGCGACCCGCTTCTGAACCGGAGCATTAGAGGTCATAAAATGCGGCCACTATTCGCAATTCACGCTGGAGAGTTCGTGGTCGGCGACCACATTGAGCGAAAGTTCCGACGCGTCAATCTTTGGGTTCCGTCCCGAGATACGGGCACTGATCTCCTGGTCACGGACTCAAAGAATGAAAAGGCGGTCTCGCTTCAGGTTAAGTTTTCTCGCGATTTCCTGGCAACGCACATGCCTTCCATTTTTCAAAAACCGTTGAGGGCTTGCGGCTGGTGGTCCCTGAAGCGTGACAAGATTGCAAAGTCAAAAGCTGACTATTGGGTGTTTGTGCTTGTTGGCTTCGAGCGCCGGAATACTGACTTCGTAATTATCAAACCCTCCGAGCTGCTCAACCGGTTCAATGCAATTCACACGAAAGGAAAAACCGTTCAGAGCTATCTCTGGGTTACGGAGAAGAATCGCTGTTGGGAAACTCGCGGGCTGAAACGTCAAGAACAACTTGCAATTGCTCAAGGCCAATACTCAAACCATATTAGAGACTTCTCGGCATACCTCAACAACTGGGGCCCAGTCCAGGCGCTCAATGGAAAATAGAAACAATGACCTCTAACAAACGCGTGGAGTTGGATTCGCTACGTCGTCGCTTCCGCTCGCCGCTCACGCGCAGCATTAAGCCTCAGGAGCGATCTCATGCATAGCGAATCATACTGGAACGAGCGTTATGCCAAGAGTGATTACCTATACGGGACGGACCCAAATTCGTTCTTGAAGGAGCATTACGATCTTCTCGAAGGGCCGGTTCTGTCTCTTTCAGAGGGGGAGGGTCGGAATGCTGTTTTCCTGGCATCATGCGGATTGGAGGTCGTCGGTGTCGACATTTCGGCAGTGGCCTTGGAAAAAGCGAAAAGACTTGCCCAATCCCGGGATGCAAAAATTGAGACCATCCTTGCCGACCTGGCCACCTTCGAGCCACAAGAAAACCACTACAACTCGGTCATCTCAATTTCGGCGCATCTCCCAAGTACCATTCGACAGCGACTATACCCATTGTTAGAGAAAGCTCTCAGACCCAATGGAATCCTGATGCTGGAGTCATACTCGGAAAATCAACTGCTGCGAGATACAGGCGGGCCCAGGGATGCGGACATGCTCATGACAGTTGATAAACTCCGTCGAGAATTCCCAAACCTCGAGCCGGTTCTCTTGCGCCAAATCGAAAGAAAGGTGTCCGAGGGAGAAGGTCATACAGGGATGGCTTCGGTCGTCCAGTTCATTGCGAGAAAAAGGGCCTGACAACCGGTTGCAGCGGATGGCCCGCTTTGCGCCGCCGCTGATGCTGAGCGTTGGGCGGCAGAAGTAACCCCTGATTGGAAGAGATGAGACTTCGCGTTCGATGTCGCTGGCACAATCGCCACGTGTGTGCCCGGGCACATTCTCCTGAAACGCTTTGGAAACACGACGCACCCAAAAGTTTGGCCACCACCTCACTGCTATGCCGAACTGCGCGCCATAGCTGCGAGACGGCTTCCGGGCGTGAAGTATCGGCGGCATGTGCTGTGGCGTGACTCGCTCGTGTGGATAAGGCCGGGGCTACCGACCGCCTAAGGCCAGCCGACCAACAAAACGCTGCACCGGACATCTTCGTCGCCGGTGACTTTGAGTTACGCCGCCTATTTATCGGCGTTATTTTCGAGTCGAAATCAGTGAATAGAATAGGCAGGAGGAAGACCAGATGGCCATGCCGTATCCAAAATCCCTCTGTCCGGTTGTGTATGAAGAATTCAAACTGATCTCAGGAAACGTTGTTCATATTCCAAAGACGACGCCCACTTTCCGGCGCTGGCGCCGCGTGCCTCCTGAAGACACTTATGGGAACAAGCCTGTCATTGATATGGATGGCTCACCCGGTTACGCTGAATTGGCAATACTCAAATTACTCCAAGAAGAAAACTGGCAGGGGGTTTGGATTGACACTTTTCGCAAAGTAAAACGAATTGCGATTGATGTGTATGCTGATTTGCCACCCGACCAGGATAAACTGCTTGAGAAGATTTATGCGACGGCTGACACAAAGTCAGGCTGTTTCGATGTTTTCTGCTGGAGACCAAACAACGTATTGTTTGTCGAAGCCAAACGGAAGGGCCGGGACCGAATTCGGCAAACGCAAATAAGATGGTTGAGCGCTGCTCTGGAAATCGGCATTCCTGTTGAGTCGTTTCTTGTGGTGGAGTGGCAGGCGGAAGATTGACCATAGTTGGCATTCTCAAACTGCGGGCGGCTCAACCCCCGCATCCAGCCGACGCGCTTCGCGCCACTGTGCACGGCATTCGGTGAGACGATGGACGCAGATCGATGTCACGTAAGAACCCGGCCTTTGAATGCGGCCACGCAACCGAAATGAGCGGGATACCGACTACAACGGCCTTTGAAACAGGCGTTGAAAATATGGAATGAATATTCAACATTTGTTGCAAAACGAATAACCACGGTTGGCAGGCGGAGTGCCTTGCCAAAATATTGGGAAGGAAAAGCGATGACAATCCACATTACCCGCCTGAGCCGAAAGGAAATGTTGGGTATTCTGGCCGGCGGGGGGGTTTTGTTGGGATCGATGCTCCTGCTTGCCTTCATGGCCGTTATCTTCGGTTGGATTCAGCAGGATAAAACCGGATTTGTGGATCTGGGTCCCTGGTTGGCGCTGGAAGTGCTGGGCGGCGCTGTCGCCACCGTTGTAGCGGGATGGGTTTGCCGGAATATTTCACTTCGGTTCCGTGGGCCAGCCATCCTGGCTCTCGTCGTTTGTTCACTTGGGTTGGTCGAAGCAGCCGAGATTCTTCGCTACATGAAGGGAAATTCACTGACAGCCCCCGTCTGGCTTGTTTTGTGTGCGCCGTTCGTTGCAGCGTCGGGCATATTACTTGGTGGATCCCGACGAACACCGCGCGATGAGGTGACCGTCGTACCCTTGGAGTTCAAGAGCCTTTCTACGGTGTGGAGGTACGCCATCCCCATGACCGTTCTGCTGGCGGCCACGTTGCTTGCTCTTTTTGTGCTTCCGAAACACGAGACCGATTCGGGATCTTCGGTACTGGCCACTGCGATTACTCTCGACCTGACTATGACTGTTCCGGGCCTCGTATATTTTTTCCTGATCCGGACCCGACGACTGCCATGGATCGCCGTGATCCCGACGGTGGCGGCAGGATACTTGATTGCCACTCTCGCCATCCCCAAGCAGCATCATGGCCTGCTGGAACATATGCGATGGTTGGTGATGCCTGTTGAATTGGCCGTTGTCACCTACCTGCTGATTCAGGTGCGACGGATATTTTCCGCAACTCCGCAAGGGGAAGGAGATTTTGTAACCCGCCTGCGAACTGCGGCAGTGGACATGCTGGGAAATCGCGTGGTCGCAGGAATCCTCGCGACGGAAATCGGAATTCTCTACCATGCGTTCAAAGGGAAGCGAGACGCAAAAGACCCATCCTATACGGTCCACCGCAGGTCGGGCTATGGGAGTGTCTTGGTCGGGCTGTTCATCGTCATTCTTGTTGAGGCAATCGCCCTTCATTTCCTTGTCAGCCTGTGGAGTAACACTTTCGCATGGGTTCTGACAGGACTCACCGGGTATGCCGTGATTTGGTTCGTGGGCGATTATCGCGCTCTTCGGGGGCGCCCGATTCTCCTTACGCCGACTGCATTGCACGTTCGCGTGGGCCTTCGTTGGGAAATCAGCGTCGCTTTGGATAGTATTCTGGAGGTCCGGGCTCATTTGACCCAGAAAGAAAAATCCCGTGATACGCTCACGGCGGTGGTGCTTGGAAAGCCAAACCTATGCCTGAGCGTCCGGCATCCGGTCGATGTCATCGGGATGTACGGAATACGAAAACGTGCTAACGAGATATGGTTGCAAGTCGACGAGCCCGACAGGTTGCAACACGAAGTGCGGGCCGTCCTGACCCGCCAATGATCTTGCCGCCCGCATTCGGCTCCAGGCGCCGGTTTCGCCCTTGACCAATTCCGAAAACGCCTTCCTTGTAACGCGAGTTAACCGTTATGGTCAGATGAAGGTCTTGTGTTGATATGCCAATCATGAGGCAACGCCAACGAATAGCTGATTTTTTCGGTTTGAAGAAGCACATCGTGGCTCTGCTGGCCATGGTGATACTGGTGGGGCTTGGGGAAAAGATGGCTGAGCGATTTCTGCCGCTTTACCTGATGGTTTTGGGCGGCGGCGCATTTTCTAACGACGCGCTGTACGCCTGGTGTCGTTTGCAAGTGGCAAAAACAAAAATAAGCCAAAAGGCGCCCTAAACTTTCATCTCGATGCCTGCGGATAAACGCATTCTGTATCTGCGCTCATCTGCGTCATCTGCGGATACGTATTCTGTGTTCATCTGCGTCATCGGCGGATAAACGTATTATTCTGTGTTCACAAATCTGTGTCCATCTGCGTCATCGGCGGATAAACGTATTCTGTGTTCACAAATCTGTGTCCATCTGCGTCATCGGCGGATAGCGTATTCTGTGTTCACAAATCTGCGCCACCGGGGCGTCCGACGACGACGAGTGCTTGCACTGTTGATACTTGCTGGGCGGGAAATAAAAAAGCACTCAATAAGAGTGCCTTTTGTGTCTTCTATGATTATGAAGAAACTAACACAATTCTAGCTCTTCTTTCTTGGCCTTTATTTTTGCTTCTTTCTTGACGACATACCTTTCACCAAACTTACCAAGAATCGCGATGAGTATCATTGGGCCAGCAAGGATCAAAGCCCCCAACAAAATCCAATAATCACTCATTTTCTTCACCTTTCAATACTTCTTTACTATTACTAAAATAAACACCAGTTATCCATAAGACCAAACTGACCAATGCATTAATTACTATCCACAATATGAAACCCTCACGTTCTGCCTCCGGTTTTACAAGTTTGTCTAAAATTGAAAATACCAACCACAATATCGCAAGTTCTCTGAGATCGTGTGCGGCTATTTTTCGTATTGAAAATAGCCATATCAAAGCACCCTTTACCCGCCTCTTAAACCACGACCAGAAATTTGCCATTTTGAGGAATTTTTTGTGGAGCCGCTTCGCCCTTTCCAAAATAAGTTAAGCATAACACTTTATGTTGTCAATAATGACAACCAAAATATTTACCATGTATTCCATCCACTTTCTTTGTGAACAATTTATACCTAAAATCGCACAAGAATTAAGCTGAGACACTACCAGCCGACCATCAACTTGACAATCAGGGGCAATCCGACTACATTAGGGCGACTTTTTCAGAATCCCCTGCCTTATGGCAGGGGATTTAAACTGGATGGACAAGGAACCCAACTCAACCACATCTTCCGGCGACGCTCCTTCTGACGACGTCCCGATAGGCCGTCCGGCGGCCTTGCATTCCTTCCAATCGGAAATTCACCGGATCGAAAATCGTTTCGAGACTCAGATCCGCAAGTATTCCGCGGCGGAAATCACGATATTCGGATTTGCCACGGTGATCCTGATGGGTTCCGTCGTGCTGTACGCCATTGAGAATCTCTCGGACAATCCCCTTGCCTACGTCGACGCTCTTTTCATTTCAGCCTCCGCCGTTTGTGTGACCGGCCTGACTTCGGTGGATTTCAGTTTGTTCACACCGGCGGGCCAGATTGCAACCCTCGTGCTGATCCAGATTGGCGGATTTGGGGTTATTACGGCGTTTCGTTTGTTGTGGATCGGACGTATCGGCGATCTGGCGCCGGGCTCGACACAGACTCTGGGTTCGGTCATGGACGTCGAAGGCGAGCATCGAACGGTGCTTCAGGTGCTGGCCTCGACCGCCAAAATCACCATTGCCGCGGAAGCTACCGGCGCGTTGATCCTCTATTATTTCGTCCGGGATTCTGTTCACGATGTGTCGCCCGCGTGGTGGTCTCTCTTTCACACGATTTCTGCCTTCAACAATGCCGGGTTCGGACTTCACGCCAACAGCCTGACCAACTTCCAGGGCGACCTGGCCGTGAACCTCATCCTCGCCGGACTTATCATTGTCGGCGGCATTGGTTATCCGGTCCTCCTGGGCATCGAGCGGCTTCTCCTGGTCGGCTTGTACCGTGTGCTGAGTCTTGCCGAAGTCGTCATTGAAATGATTGCCATTCGCCGCCCGGACCGTATCGGCATGGTGGAACCCTTCTACACGTTCGTCGACAAACTGTTGTATCGATCAAAACGCATCCAGGAGGAACTCGCCGGTGTGGCGAGCCCTTTGCAAATGAAGATCGTCGTCTTCGGAACGATCACGTTGATCTTCGTGGGAATGGCCAGCACACTGGCTTTTGAGTGGAACGATGACAAAACGCTGGGCCTGATGTCCACGCCTGACAAACTGCTGGCGGCATTTTTTCAATCGGTGTCCACGCGCACTGCAGGGTTCAATACCATTGACATCGGGGCTCTGCAAATACGAACCCTCTTATTGTACGTCTCTCTCATGTTCATCGGCGCGGCGCCGCAGGGCACGGCGGGTGGCATCAAAATCCCGACGTTTGTGACGATGCTCGGTTATATCCGCGCTTCCTTCCGGGGTCGCAATCGCGTTTATATTTTCAATTTTATCGTGTCCAAAGTTTCCGTTGGCAATGCCGTGAAACTCTACGTCATGAGTTCCACGTTTGTGTTGGGTTCCATCATGGTGATGTCCGTCATCGAAAGCCGGTTTTCGCTGACTCAAATGGCGTTCGAAGTGGTTAGTGCGTTCGGTACGGTCGGCCTTTCGACCGGCATTACGATCTACCTCGCGGCCAGTTCCAAAATTCTCCTGGTGGTTACGATGTTTGTGGGTCGTATCGGCCTACTGACCATCGGCAGCGCCATCATCAAACCCTCCTCCCAGATCGTCACCGGACCTCCCGTGCCCGAAGACGGAATGAAACTGCAAATCGGGTGAAAGCCGGCATTCCACAAAACATTGGAACACGGATTGAACGGATACAACGGATTGACACAGATATTTTGAAGGAACGGATCTGATTCCAATATTGGAACACGAATGTATAAATCAGTGATCATCCGTTTAATCCGTTGGATCTGTGTTCTGGTATTTATGGAACACGGATTGAGCGTATACAACGGATTGACACAGATATTTTTGCAGGAACGGATCTGATTCCAATATTGGAACACGAATGTATAAATCAGTGATCATCC
>CAZJBS010000040.1:14231-14330 GCA_964544475.1 uncultured Bacteroidota bacterium
TTTGCAGGAACGGATCTGATTCCAATATTGGAACACGAATGTATAAATCAGTGATAATCCGTCAAATCCGTTCAATCGGTGTTCTGGCATGAATGGAAC
>CAZJBS010000040.1:14430-21651 GCA_964544475.1 uncultured Bacteroidota bacterium
GATTAAACGGATGATCACCGATTCATACATCCGTGCCTATCCGTCAAATCCGTTCGATCTGTATTCCAATATTAAAAGAGGAATTAACCATGATTGACAGAAATGTTTCCATCCCAATGACGCGCCTCTTGCGGGCTTTCGTCGTCACGACGGCCCTCTTCGTCGGTGATTCGTTTTTTTGGGTCAACGCTCAAACCACCACGGCGACCGACATCGAACACGTCAATCGTATCGCCCGCCAGGTGATTGCCCCATGCTGCTGGACGCAGACCGTGGATGCGCATCATTCGCCGGCTGCAGAAAAAGTGAAAGAAGAAATTCGCGCCGGCCTTGCGGCGGGTTTGAGCGACGAGGCCATCATCGACCGATTGGTTGAGGAGTACGGAGAACGGATTCTCGCCATACCCCGCGCCCAGGGTTTCAATGTGATGTTGTGGATTCTTCTCGCCGTTGTGATCGTCGTCGGCAGTCTGGTACTGATATTCTATTTGCGTCGTCTCGCCGGAAAGAATCCGGCATCCACATCGCCGCCACTACCCGCGGTGGATGGAACGATCGAAGAACGGATCAAACGCGAACTGAACGATATGGTCCAGTAGCCACTTCAGCGATGGTCGGCCACCATGGCGTCTGTATAAATCCCAGGAAATCCCAGACCGTCTCATGCCCTGTGACGAGTGCGCCGTTCTTTCATACCCTCAGTGAACCACGGAATCCTCGGGCGGCATAATAGGATTCCGCGCCATTGTGATAGACAAAGACCGTGTCGTAACGGCGATCGCAAAAGATGGCGCCGCCGAGTTTTCGGATGGCCGGCGGTGTCTTCACCCAACTCGACGTTTTGGTGTCGAATGCTCCAAGCGCCTGCAGTTCCCGATATTGTTCTTCCGTCAACATTTCAATACCCATGGCCTCGGCCATATTCATGGCGCTGTCTTTTGGTTTGAATGTCTTTCTTGCCTCCAGCGCCTCACGATCATAACAAACGCTTCGGCGGCTTTTCGGACTCTCCGACGAACAGTCGCAGAAAATGTATTCGCCCGTCTTCCTGTCAAAGCCAATCACATCCGGTTCACCGCCGGTTATTTCCATTTCATGAAGTGACCACACCTTGTCCGCAGCGGCTTCCAACCTCGCCAGAACTTTGGACCATTCAAGACCCTGATGGCGCCTCACGTTCTTCTCAAAACGGGCTCTCAGCAAACTGAGAAACTTTTCGCGTTGGGCCGGTGACAACGTCTTTGTTGGGCTATTGGCTTTCTTCATATAATCCTGTGTTGCGTAAGTTCTTATCTATGAAATTGCTTCAAACGGAATTGATTTTTCTGTCGGCGGATCTGAAATACCACGATACAACTGTCAGAACGAGAAGCAGCAGCGATGGAAATATTTCCTTCACCGCATCGCCCGCCGCGATGTGCGAATAGGTTGCTCCGGTCATGGCGAAGAAAAAGCCCGCATACGACCATTCTTTCAACAGTGGAAATTTCGGAATCAGGATGGCCACGACGCCCAGAATTTTCCAGACACCAAGAAGGGTTAGCAAATAGACCGGATATCCCAGGTGCGCCATCATGGCCTCGTCCCCCTGCCCCTTGAACCCAATCAACTGTCCAATTCCGGTTGACAGCATTCCCAAAGCAAGCCAGATCGTCGCAATCCAATAGATGATTTTGATTCTGGTTGTCACGTGACCTCCTTTCGTGAAAGTGATCCTGATTTGACCGTGATTTTCTGTAATCCATTGCCGACGTATTCGCGCTTGCGACGGCCGTCCGTTCGCGTCCGGGGCTTCGGTGTTGTCGGTTCCAAACGCCGGCCAGGCGCCGCTTCCGACGAATTCCTGCGGCAGTCGCACGCAAGTTCGTTGTCGCAGTCTACGGCAGGCGCATTCTTATCCAATAATCCGTGCGCCGGATTGTTGCCGGTAAATGGTGGTTTATGGGCCAGCCTGCTTCATTCTTTTGACAGACGCCTGCACCAAATCCTTCAATACTTTTTTGTCCACATCGTCCAGTGTCTTGATGTACAGACACCCCACGCTGGTTGTAAACTTGCCAAGTTTCTTGAGTAAGGCCGCGTGGGCGTCCAATCCTCCCATCAGGTACAACGTCAGGTTTTGTTTGCGCGGCGAAAACCCGGTCAGCATCCAGTCGCCTTCGCGCCCGCTTTTGCCCTTGTAGTGATAACTGCCGAAACCGACGATGCTCGCGCCCCACATCCTGGGCTCCTCTTTGGTAATTTGCTTCATGATTTTAAGAATCTCGAAGCAGTCGGCTCGTTTCTGTTCGTCGGTGACGCTGTTCAGGAATTTCGTCACACTGGCGTCGTTCACCTTGGTTTTGAGTTCAGTCTTTGCCATGTCGGCCTCCGGCTATTAGACGTCGTCGTCAGGATTGGTCATACAACGATCAAACCTGTTTTTCAAGTCATTGTCCCTCTGGTGGCTGCCAGAGCTCAATACGATTGCCTTCCGGATCCATCACCCAGCCAAATTTGCCGAATTCAGATGAGTCGACTTTCGGATCCACGTTGCACCCTTCCTCTCGAAGGACTCGCAGAAGCTCATCGAGATTGTCGACGCGATAGTTGATCATGAAGGTCGACGTGCTGGGTTCGAAGTATTTCGTGTCCGCGTTGAAGATGCTCCACACGGTCGTGCCATGGCCGTCTGACTTCTCATCGGACCGCCATTTGAATGCAAATCCGCCCCAGTCCTCAATCTCAATGCCAAGGTGCCTGCGATACCAGGCTCGCAGAGAGTCTGGATTTTTGGCTTTAAAGAAAATGCCGCCAATGCCGGTAACCCTCTTCATGGGCTGTCCTCCTTTGGGAATGGTGGTGGTGGAAGAATTCGTTTGTGCAAAGCCATGGCACAAAGTGACGCAACTCAACACGAGAATTTTGAGGTAGAGCGTCGGATGGAACATCGTCATTCTCCTGCTAATGATGAATCGGGCGCTCTGCAGGCGGCATGAACCCCGTTCGTAGCGCGTATTCCCAATCGGGGCGTCCATTTCGCCTGGCCTCCGTCGCCGCGTGTTGCCAATCATAAGCGATGGCCAATATTTCAACCTGCCAGGTTCCGTTCTTAAGTTCCATCATGGCATAACGGGCATGCGGTGAACCGGCTTCCACCACATGATACTCCGGACTGTCATCGTCAAAGGCCGGAAGACCCACACTCCCGGGGTTAACAATCAAAATATTCCGAGCCGCCTCAACGACTCTCGGGATATGCGTATGACCGCAAAGCATGATTGGAGAGGCAAGCCCATCAAGCCGTTGCCCGATTTCTGAAAGCGTCGCAAGCCTTGCTCTTCCGTGTTCAACGGTTTCCAGGAGGTAGGTTGTGTCGCTTGCCGGTGCCCCGTGAAACAAAACAAATTGATTGCCAATAGTGGCGCTGGCCGGCAATGCCCTCAACCACTCCAGTTCAGAATCATCCAACTGACCGAACGCATACTGGTCGGAAAGCCCGTGCTGTTCAGGATTTTGCTCTGTCAATTGTCGGTCATGATTGCCCCGAATTTGAACCCAGGTCTGCCTTTTCAAAAAGGCAAGAGTCGCTTTTGGGAAAAGCGGTCCGGAAAGATGATCTCCGAGATTGAAGACAGCATCGACATGCCGACGTTCAATGTCGTTCACCACAACCTCAAGCGCGTCGAGGTTTCCATGGATGTCGGAGACGACGGCTATTCTTTGCATAACGACAAAAAGGCTGACGGAAATGTGTCTTTTCCAATCTAACCAACCCGTGTCAAAATGCAAATAGAATGCAAGGGTTGGCTCGTGGCTGGTCTCACCGTTGCGTGACCGTCGCATCCAGGGCGCGCTTTAAGAGCGATATCTGGCCGGCATGGTACAGGTTGTGCTGGGTAACGCCGATGAACTGTGTGTAAGCGGTGTAGGGAGGCTCGGCCACGAGCGGATCATCCAACCGTTCAGCCGGAAAGTTCCGTACGGCTTCCCGCAGTTTCTGGTTCTTCAGCTTGAGTTCATTCACCGTTTGTTCCCTAATCCTGTTTAAATGAAAAATCATGGAAACCGAAACCAAGCCTTGCATAACATGCCGGCGCTCAGGGATTCCTGTAGCGAGCGGTCACGCCATAGTCAAGGTTTTGAGTAACGCACGGGTTTTTGATGTTTTATGACTTTTCCCCGCATTTCCAGTTCCCGCAGACACGTTATCGTGTACCACGGTATCGAGCCATCGAAGAATTTCAATCTGGCCTCAACATGCGTTACCAGATGGGAGAACGCCATGGGCGTTTTGGTTAAAGACGCCATAATTGCGCGAGAGACCATCCGGTATTTGTCCGTCGCCATGGTCGTTGTCTTCTTCCAGCCCTTGCCACGGATGATAGTACGCAATGGATCAGCCTTTCGGTTCATCATCGTTTCCTTTGTTGTCTGACGCTTGAGCCGGGCCGTGGCCGTCAGGGCCGTCGCGGCAATGAAGGATAACCCGCGCTCCGCACGAGGCTGCCACGCCATGTTCATGTAGAGCTTTCCACCCTCCAACTCATCAAGCATTTGGTTGAGGCGTTCTATTTTCGTTGCCGCCAGCTTCGCTCGGGCGATCCAACCCACGTAATCATTCTGCTGATAAGGCGGGCGTTCCTTGTAGACCTGCCAGAGGCCGCGATCGTTTAACGCCTTGCGCACAAATGTCGGCATCGGATTCTTAACTCTGGTAAGGCGGGATTGTTTTGAATTTGGCATATCGTTTTTTGCGGGCCGTCACACGAACTCTCGTTCCCGTCGTCGGCAGCCATGGGCGACCCATCTATCTTCCTATACTTAACTAATTCACATCAAAATGCAAATGAATTGCATACTTGGGATGCCGACGAGAATCAGATGTCGCGGTCTTTTCCTGGTCCAGCAATCCTGACGGCCAATGCAAAATGTTTAACGCGAACGGCTGGTTATTGTTGCCGGGAACGTTCATGCCGAATCTGGTTTCTCTACCATCTGGATAGCGAACGAGTTGCGCCGTCAGCAGACCCCTCGTCATGGGCTGTGTGGCAATTCGTGTGGGCTTCGTCGATGACGAACGTCGGATCTTGCTCGTATGCGCCGGTCTTCGCCGGATCCCATCACATGCGCCAGACGATACCCAAGTGCTTGGCCCAGCTTCATGCCTGGTCGTGCTCCGATCAGTTATTTTCTCTTTCTTTACCGGCCGGGCCTTTTCTCGAAACATATTCCGGCAATCTCAGCCCTTCAGCTGAGAAGGCAGCGAGTTTCTCCAGCCGCTTCCGCCGCGTCTCTTCCTTCCTGGCGCTCATGATCCACCAGTAAACGGCCTTTCGATAGGATGGTGGCTGGGAATGAAAGAAACCCCATGCCGGCTTGTTCTTTTTCAGCAGCCGATGGTACGGTTCTTCCAGTTGGATGCGTCTTTGTTCGTAGGAGTAGGTGCCGGACTTGTTCTCGCGCCGCGCTTCGTAGGCCATCCGGCCGGCCGGTTGCATCAGGCCTTGCGCAATCAGTGTCTGGGCAAGGGTCACATTAATTTTACTCCAGGTGCTGCCAGGCTTGCGTGGCGTAAAGCGGATGGAATAGCTGATCTCGTCGATAGACTTGCGGATGCCGTCAATCCAGCCAAAGCAGAGGGCTTGTTCAACCGACTCGGGCCAGGTGATGCTCGGCTTGCCGGAGTCCTTCTTGTAGAAGCCGACCAGCAATGCTTGCTGTGATGTGTGATTTTTTGTCAGCCATTTGCGAAACTCGGCTGACGTTCGAAAGAAGGAAGGCTTCATGACCACCTGATCGGTCTTGTTTTCTGGGTATCACCAGATTTGGCTGTCTATATTCTACCCAATCCGCGCTCAAATGTAAATAGATTACAGTACGATGTCTTTGAGGATATCTCCCTGCGAAACACCGAATAGCCCGGTGATAACGCCATTGGTCTGTGTAACCAATCAAACCCGAAGGAATCCGCCTCCGGAAAAGCCCGGTTACGCGCCCCACATTTTCCCGTGTTTTTTTCATACGAAATGATAAATTCCATCGGATTCGAAAAAACAACCACCAGCCAAGGAGTCCGACCGTGACCAGACACCTTCTTCTTGCCGTCATCCTGTGCGCCGGCTTTTTTCCGGTACTCGCACAGGAATCTGAAAAGCCTCCCGGAAAATTCAGCGGGTACATGTTTGGCGACGTGTTTTTCAATGCCGCCCGGGACGACAACTTCTCGTCACTGAAAAACACGGCGATTCCGGGTGACAAAGACACGCGCGGGTTCCAGTTCCGCCGCATCTACCTGACGTATGACAACGACATCAGCTCACGCTTCAGTGCGCGCCTGCGCTTCGAAGCCGACCAGGTCGAATTGACTTCCAAAAAGGACAAGTCAAGCAAAACCGCCATCTTCGTCAAAGACGCCTCCCTGAAATGGAAAAACATTTTCGAAGGCAGCGACCTGATCCTCGGCATCCAGCCGCCGCCGTCTTTTGAAATATCCGAAGCGGCCTGGGGCTATCGCTCGTTGGAAAAAACCATCATGGACTTGCGTGGAATTGCGAGTTCACGGGATTTCGGCCTCGCCCTGAAAGGCCGTTTCGACACGGAAGCGAATTACAATTACTGGGTCATGATCGCCAATAATAGCGGCGTCAATGCCGAGACCGACAAATACAATCGTTTCTACAGCCACATTCACGTCAAGCCGTTTGCCAATTTCCAGGCGACCCTCTATGCCGACTACAATCAGAAGCCGAAAATCCTGAGCGCGGATTCCTCAAAAACCATCGACAACAACGCGACGACATTCGGCGTATTTGCCGGGTATTCGGAAAAAGACCGTTACAGTTTCGGAGTGGAGACGGTGATGTCGTCCACCCAAAATGGCCTTAACCGTTCGAAAACCAATAACGCGGTCGGTTTGACGGTTTTCGGAACCTATGCACTCACGCCCTCATGGGGGCTGGTGGCGCGTTTCGATTATTTCGATCCGTCGAATGACAAGGACGTCAAAGGCGATGCGCGGAATTACCTGTTGGGCGGCGTGACATGGAAGGTTGACAAAAACGTATCCTTCACGCCCAACGTGCAGGTCGAGACCTTCCAGAAACCACCCGGCGGCAAGGCTCCCGACGCATCCGTCACCTACCGGATCACGTTCTTCTATGCTTTCTTGTGAACAGGAATTATGCATTCATCTGTGAACATCTGCGCCATCTGCGGATAAAGCATTATGCATTCATCTGT
>CAZJBS010000041.1:0-21537 GCA_964544475.1 uncultured Bacteroidota bacterium
GCGAAAGCGGGAGCCTGTCGAAGGAAGCACGAACCTTAAACCCAGACACCCGCTTCCGCGGGTGTGACAACGCTGGCTTTCGCTATAGAATGAACCTTTCACCGTATGACGGCCATGAACCGATGGCATCTCTAACCAGAAACAGACCTTGACCCACTTTCTTTCCCCAGAACCCATCGTCGTCCTTTCCAAGTCTTTTGCGACGCCCTTTCAGAATGCCATCGCCACTGCGCGCACGTGCTATTCATCCAAAGGCATTATTCGCGACGATCAGATCAACGAAAAACATTATCCACTCGCCCAAAGCGTGTATCAAGCCGGGCATCACACGGTCTTCTCCCACGCCTACTTCCAGTTTGAACTGGCCAATGTCTCCCGGCAATTCGTCTGGAGTTTTTTGCATGCCCATCCGTATTACAATTCCGAGCAAGTCAGCCAACGGTATGTGGAAGTCAAAGCCGGTACGTTTGCCACGCCGCCGTTGACGGGCGAGGCTCTGACGGTGTACCGCGACACGGTGGCCTTTCAAATGGCCGCTTACGAGAAACTGAACGCTCTCCTGCTGCCGGTGACGGAGGCCGCCTATTACCAGCGTTTTCCGGCGCGGGCAAAATCCCCGGCGCGATGGACGAAAGACATCAAAAAGAAATGCCAGGAAATCGCCCGTTATGTCATCCCCGTCTCGGCGCTCGCGTACCTGTATCACACGGTCAGCGGCATCACCCTGCTGCGGTATTACCGGTTGTGCAACCAGTATGACACGCCGCTCGAACAGAAGATCGTCGTCGAGAAAATGGTCAACGAGCTGATCAAAGTGGACCCGCTGTACAAAGTCATTCTCGAAGAACAAATCCCGCTCGAGGACACACCCGAACACCGGTTTTTCGAAACCCACCGGACGTACTATGATGAACGCCCCTCGAAGGATTTCCTTCGTGAATTTGATCAAAGCCTCGATGGTCGGATTTCAAAACTCATCGATTACAAGCATGGTCATGAAGTCGTTCTCGCCCAGAGCGTTCGTGAAGTGCTGGGCCTGACGCGGGCGGCCCTTTCGGACGACGACGCCATCCGGCTCGCCCTCGATCCATCGAAGAATTCCGTGTTCGGCGAATCGCTCAACCTCACCACATTGTCCAAGATTTCGAGGACCATGTCCCATCCGCATTACACTTTCCGCAAAAAACTCAGCCACACGGCGGATTCACAAGACCAGCGCCACCGCATGACGCCGGCTTCGCGGCCCATGCTCTTCGCCCATCAATCGGACGAACCCGACTACATCACGCCGGCGCTGGTGCAACAGGATTCATCCGTGCGCCGGTATTATGACGACGTGATGAGCCGATCATGGGAAGCCATGGGCCGCTTGCGCAAGCTGGGCGTTTCTGAGGAATTCGTGATGTATCTGCTGCCCAATGCCGTATCCATACGGTTCACCGAATCCTCCGATTTGCTGAACCTGCACCACAAGATGTCCATGCGGTTGTGTTATCTGGCGCAGGAAGAAATCTGGCGCGCCTCCGTCGACGAGACCGGGCAGATCCTGGCCGTCAATCCGGCGATCGGCCGTTATCTTTTGCCGCCCTGCGGTATCCGGCAACTGGCCGGTATGCGGCCGTATTGTCCCGAAGGCGACCGTTTTTGCGGCGAGCGCGTGTGGACGATGGGCATCGAAGACTATAAGAGGATCATCTAGGCCGCATTGCCCTCAAATATCACCGAAAATCTTGTGGCGAAAGAAGACGGGGGAGAATACATTAGGCCATGCATTCCTCAGACCATCCAAACGGTATCCGCAAAGTGGTCGGCAAACCGACCGTCAGCCCGATTCAACGCGTGGCCGAACTGCTGGAGTTCTTGAAGAAACACAAGCTTTGGAAACCTTACCAGTCCCATGAACGAATACGAAAGATTGTTGGTCCTGCTGGCCGCAATTAAGATCCGGTTCGTGACTGTCGGCGGTTTCGCGTGCGCTTTCAATGGACTCATCCGGGCCACAGAAGATGTCGGTATCCTGATCGAGGATGCGCCTTCCAATGTGCGTCTTCTGCTGAAAGTACTTTCCACATATGGTGATGGATTTGCAAGGGAATTGACGGAACAGGACTTCACCGACGAAGAGGGAGCGATTCGCATTGTGGAAAAATTTCCAATCGATGTTTTTGTCCGCATGTCCGGACTGAAGGTTGCCGATTTTGAAAATGAGATTCGTCACGCTCGCATCGAAGAACATGACGTACCCTTCATGTCCCGCGAGGCGCTTATCCGCCTCAAAGAGAACTCTCTGAGAGACATCGACAAAGCCGACGTGTTCCAACTCCGTCAGATGAACCAATAACGTACTTTCACAGATCCATGACGCATACAACAACCTTACCGTGAGAACGATCATGCCCAAAGGACCCATTTCCCAGTTCATCGAAAAACATTACCTGCATTTCAATGCCGCCGCTCTCGTTGACGCGGCCAGGGCGTACGAAGCCCACATGAATGGCGGCGGCAAAATGATGGTCACGCTGGCCGGGGCGATGTCCACCGGTGAACTCGGCCTTTCGCTAGCCGAGATGATCCGTCGTGACAAAGTTCAGATCATTTCGTGTACCGGCGCCAACCTGGAAGAAGACCTCATGAACCTCGTCGCCCATTCGCATTATAAGAGAGTTCCCCACTACCGCTCGTTGTCGGCCAGGGAGGAGGAGGAACTGCTCAACAGCCATTACAACCGCGTGACGGACACGTGTATCCCGGAGGAGGAGGCTTTCCGCCGCCTGCAGAAACACATCCACAAACTGTGGCAGGACGCGACGGCCCAGGGCCAACGGTTTTTCCCACACGAATACATGTACCAGCTTTTGCGTTCCGGAGAATTGAAGCCCTATTACGAAATCGATCCGGCGAACAGTTGGATGCTGGCCGCGGCGGAAAAGAATATTCCGATCGTCGTGCCGGGCTGGGAGGATTCCACCATCGGCAACATCTTTGCATCGTACTGCATCCAAGGCGAACTCAAGCCGTCCATTGTAAAAAGCGGCATCGAATACATGGTCTGGCTCGCGGACTGGTACAAGCACAATTCCGACAGCCGGGGTGTCGGCTTTTTTCAGATCGGCGGCGGTATCGCGGGCGATTTTCCGATTTGTGTTGTGCCGATGATGTATCAGGATTTGGAATGGCACGACGTGCCGCTCTGGGCCTACTTCTGCCAGATCAGCGACTCGACCACATCGTACGGCTCTTACAGCGGCGCCGTCCCCAATGAAAAAATCACCTGGGGCAAACTGGGCGTTGACACGCCACGTTTCATTGTGGAGAGCGATGCGACGATCGTCGCCCCGCTGATGTTTGCGTGGATATTGGGGTGGTAGAGAGAATGGCGCAAAGCCAGGAGATCACCAAGCCGGTCCTGTCCGTTGTCATCCCGATGCACTCGGAGGCAGAGAATGTCCACGTCTGCTGGAATCGTCTGAAGGCCGTTCTGGATGCGCTTCCCGATTTTGACTGTGAGATTCTTTTCGTCGACGACGGAAGCACGGATACCACGCTGACGCTTCTGAAGGGCATTGCTTCAGAAGACCGGCGGGCGAAAGTTATAAGTCTTTCGAGGTGCTTCGGACATCAAATGGCGGTCACCGCCGGCCTGGACCGGGCATCCGGTCATGCGGTCATCGTCATGGACGGCGATCTCCAGGACCCTCCGGAGCTCATCCCTGCCATGATTCAAAAATGGCGGGAAGGATTTCAGGTTGTGTATGGCGTGCGGACCGGGCGGAAAGAACACCTCATCAAACGCCTCTGCTATGCCTTGTTCTACAGGTCGCTCCAGAAGTTGTCCTCGATCACCATTCCCCTGGATGCCGGCGATTTCTGTCTGATGGACAGGATTGTTGTCCAGCATCTGCGATCGATGCCGGAACGCCACCGGTTCATCCGCGGTCTTCGGTCCTGGGTTGGCTTTCGCCAGGCGGGCCTGAAGTATGAACGCGACGTCCGATATGCCGGTAAGCCCAGATACACCTACGCCCGGCTGTTCGGACTCGCCTTGGACGGATGGTTGTCGTTTTCCAGAATGCCCTTGCGCCTGGCTTCCTGGCTTGGACTGGCGGCATCATCGATCAGTTTTCTTGGCGGGGTTGCCGTGATGGTCATGCGTTACACGGTTGATTACACGCCCCGCGGCTGGACGTCGGCGATGGTCATTGTGTTCTTTCTGGGCGGCATCCAATTGATCGCGATTGGCATCATCGGGGAATATGTCGGCCGCATACATGACGAAGTCAAACAACGCCCGTTCTACATTGTCGATGAAGAAATCAATTTGTAAGATCATTCCCATGCATGTCCTCTTGTGGAAAGATGGGGCTGATCGCCATGAAAACTGATTCCGTGCGCCATGTCCGCTGGAAAACCTTCCTGAGCCGATCCGCCGTCCTGTTTGTTTTCGCACTGTTCTTACGCACGAGTGCTGTGCTGATTTTTGAAGACGGGCATCCGTTTTTTGGCTACGAATACGGGGCAAACGACACGCATGCACCCATCAACGATTCCCACCGGTATGTTGAAATTGCCATGAATCTCAATCGTGGATTGGGTTATCCCCTCATCCATGAGACCGAACCACATGCCAGGGATTTCAGGCGCGGCCCCTTTTTTACGCTGTTTCTTGCTTCCGTCTTTCATGTTTTTGGATTCAGCATCCTGGCGGTGGGCCTGATCCAGGCGTTCATCTCCTCCATCACCGTGGTGATCGTGAAAAAGTTGGCCATGCCGTATTTCGGGGAAGGGACGGCGCTTACCGCGGCGTGGGCCTGGTGCCTGCTGCCGGCGTCTGTCATATGGCCAACCGCCATAATGCGGGAAACATGGACCACGTTTTTCCTGGTGCTGGCCTTGTGGTTGTATGGACGGTACAAGAAGACCGGGCGTTTTTCGGACGCCGCCGTGGCCGGGATGGTACTGGGGGTCGGCGTTCTCCAGGATCCTTTGTTGCAGATGGTTGTGGTGATCGTGGGCGTGGCCGTTGGTATGCATACACTGAATATTAGCGCCACGTGGGTCGCCACGGCACAGGCGTCGTTTTTGCGCCGGTTGATGTCCACCCTGTGGTCCGCGCTCCGTAACAGAGCGTGCGTTCGGGATACGGTGTTAAAGACTGCCGTTTTTTCCCTTGCGTACGGGGCGACCATTTCGCCGTGGCTTTACTACACTTATAAAGAAATGGGAAGACCGGTATTGGGAACGACCGCACCGTACGGCTTCTGGGATAATCAGTACAACTACTATTGGTTTAAATCAGAGAGAAAAAAGAATCTCAACCCGACATGGGATGACTATGACCAAGCGGCTACCGTACACCGGTTTGAGGTGGCGCGGGCTTTCCTGGGATCCCAAACGCCCTCGCCTCGCGACCTGACCACTAAGAAATTGATCATCGACTCGCTAATGCGGGATGGCAACTACGCGTCAAGACTCGAAATCGCCAATCTGAAGTATGTAATCAACTCCATCCGGGACGACCCGGCATTGTATCTTGGCGCCCCGCCCGGCAAGATGATTGTTGTCAAAATGCTCGATAACTGGCTAAACTTTTTGGTCCGGATGAACCACGGTCCATACCCCATCATCTCGAATCTCCACATATTCCTAAATACCAAAAGCGTTCTCATCCGGTCTCTCAGCCTGCTCGCCATGGCTGTGTCCATGCTTCTTTTTGTCGTTTTTATCCGATACCTGCGCACCGGTCGTTTGCTCACAATCGTCTGGCTCAGCTACTGGTTGTTTTTCTTCTTAGTCTGGTTTCGCACCGAACCACGGTATTTGCTGCCTGTGGCCCCGCTGGCGATCATGGTTGTGGTCCACGGTTGTCGCCAATTGTGGGGACGTTATCGTCACCGTCAAGTACCAGTTTCTTCCTGTTGAAGACAAAACCTACGACAATCAATTCCATCACGGTCGGATGGTCACATTAATCTTGTCCGCCGGATATCTCCTCGCAGTCCACCCATTCATCCAGGTCCGGCCTGGAGTTTACGTAACCCCGGATATTGATGGCCGTGCCCCGATGAATGGACACATGCAAATGTTTGCGTTCACCGTCCGTCTCGTCACTGTAAGCTTTGCCCAGCAAGCCAATCGTATCGCCGGCCTGCACGGAATCCCCTTTTTGCCATGACACGCCGGCCAGACTCAGGTGACCATAGACAACGGTCACTGGCTGGTTTCCAAAAACGCCCGACGTAACGACGACACCGCCATACCCCGCCGCACGCCGTTTTTCGATCACCACACCGTCGCAGATGGCTCTCACGACCACGTCGCTGTCATTTTCGTTTGGGAATACTTCAAAATCGGTTCCGGTGTGATATCCCGAGAAACGTTCGGGCTGCACGGGCGAACTGGCCGGCGTGATGAAGATCCCAAACGGTTTCTTGGTCACGCGCTCGGAGGCGCGGTCCAGCGGCGCCGATAATACAGAACGGCGGATCGTTGTCGCAGATTGACCTCCAATATCAGCATGGACGGGCGTTTCCGTTCGGGCTACGAAATGGACCGTGCCAAGATAGGCGAGTCCGGCGGCCACCATCAGTCCCCCTGCCAGACCGGCTTTATGTATTCGGCTTTTCAATCTCGGACGCCCACTGAAAACACAGGTTGTAACCGTCGGGGTCTTTCACAGACAATTGTTTCATACCATACGACGTCACCACGGGCGGCCCGCAATCGAGGCCCTTCTCAAGAAGGTGGCGATGAACCGCCTCCACGTCGGGACATCCAAAATACAGGGCCGTATCACCATGGGCCACGGCACGGTCGGAATCGATCTCTGAGGGACGGTCGTAATCTTCATACATCGTGTTCAACATCAATTCCGTGTCGCCCAGCGCCAGGTGCGCCCATCCGCAATGAGGAACCGGTCCGGAAGCGTTGACGATCCGGCATCCCAGGACGTCGACGTAGAAAGCCAGCGACGTGGGCATGTCGAAGATCTGCAACAACGGCGCCAACCCACGGACCTGTTTGGACATGACGATGACCCTTTCCGTCTATTTCTTGACTTGCACAACTTTCAGTTTGACGCCGGCGGCCATCTTCTCGGAAATTTTTTTTCCGCCCTTTTCCACTTCGCATCTCGAAAAAATACCGTCCTGCTCAAGTTTGATCACCGTAAGTTTGCCGACGTCCGTGCTCCGCTTCAGCAGGCGGCCATCCACGTCCACTTCCGTTTCATAATACACGTTGAAGACGTCGTCTTTTCTCACGCCCATGTCCTTGCCACAGGTGATGACCACCTCCTGCGCTTCCCCTTTTTTCGCTTTTCGAATTTCGAAAATGGAGCCCTCGGCCGGGAACGCCCGACGGAGCCATTCGACGACGTCTTCTTCTCCGCTTTTCAGAGCAAAATAGGCTGCTTCCGATGGCGTGTTCTGATATAAGAAACCGGTCCGTCCCCTGATATTCTTGTTCGCCGTCACTTCCCCGCTGGCGACGTTGATCAGGCGGAGGCTCATTTCCACGGTGCCTTCGTAGAGGGGCTGTTCAAGCCGTTCTCCGTATCGTTCATAAATCGGCGTGATGCTGACCTGCTGGAGTTGGCCGGTGACGACAAATTCCGCGCCCAGCATCTGTCCGAGACGCGTACCTTCGTTGGCCTGGGCCAGATCGGACATCTGGAAATCCTGCTCCTTCACGATACGGTCGAGTGTGGTGCGTTCGACGACACGGACACGCTTCACGGCCACAAACGCGCCCACGATTTTTTGGGTGGCCGCCTCGGCAAATGCCTCAATGGCCGCGCGATCCGCAAATGGATTTGGGGCCGCCGTCGCACTGGTCACGCTGCTGTCGGTCGACGTGATCGTGATTTTCACGCCCTCTTTGGAGGCCAGCGCCACCGCATCCAGCGGAAGCACTGCCACGACGGTCTTGCCGCCACTTTCATTCGATCCGCTTTGAGACCATGCCGGGAAGGTTATGGCAAGGACCATCCATATCACAAACCATTTCATAAGAAACACCTCATGTTGTATGTCGTTAATAATCGCCGGCCAATGAACTACCGACGAAATCGTTTTCGAAGCTTTTGTGAAGACGCTGGTAAACCGTATGAAATGAACCTCACTGCGGGAAATATTGATCATTTCCACGAATATTGCCAACCTATTATTCATCGGGCCGCCTCATCGGAATTCCCTGATGATATCTCGTCTTTGTCACATAGAGTGCTGTAGTTGCATCTCACCGCGCCGGAAGGTACATTATTGAGGTCATAGTTTGAAAGGAAACCTCCCATGGATGTCTCGACGCTCGACCTGAACCTTCTGCGCCGCTCTTTCGAACTGGCGCAACACGCCCGCGACATGGGCAATCTCCCCTTCGCCTCGCTGCTGGCCGATCAAAATGGATTTGTCCTGCTCGAAGCTGCCAACACGTCCATCACGTCGGCCAATCCGATTCATCACGCGGAATTGAACCTTGTGCACCAGGCCTGCCTGACGATTCGTCCTGAAGTTCTGCAGCGCTGCACGGTGTATGCGAGTTCCGAACCCTGTCCGATGTGCGCGGCCGCCATTTTCTGGAGCGGCATTCGACGTGTGGTCTTCGGACTCAGTATCACGTCCAAAAACAAACTCACCGGACAAAAGGCGGGCGTCCCCGCTATCGGATTGCCTTGCGGAGATGTGTTCCGCTCGGCCAACCATCCCTGTGAAATCCACGGCCCGCTGCTGGAACCGGAGGCCGCTGAACCGCACAAGGGATTCTGGTAATGGTTATTCGCTGACCCCTGGTGACGTGACATGCGAACGTTTCCGATATCGCTCTGTGCTCTGTTTGCCGTCCGGGTTATCGCCTTCGCGCCGATCCATGCGCAGGCGCCGGACAGCCTTGTTCAGCAGGTCATCCATGGCGTTCACATCGATTCGCTCATTTCGTATGTGCGCATTCTGTCCGGAGAAGATTCCGTGATGATTGGTTCGCAGAAGCGCCTGATCACCAGCCGCGCCGATGGCGCGCCTTCCCAGGAATGGGCGGCGGACTACATCCGTCAGACCCTTGCCGGTTTTGGACTCGCGACCACCGACCAGTCGTTTGGATCCGGAGGCCGCAACGTATTCGCCATCCAGCCCGGAACGGACGATTCCGGCATTCAGTATGTCCTTTGCGCGCATTATGATGCGGTGACGACCTTCTGTGCGGACGACAATGCCAGCGGAACGGCGTCGGTGTTGGAATCCGCGCGTTTACTGTCCCGCCTTCCGGTTACGCACTCGATCGTATATGCCCTGTGGGATCAGGAGGAAATCGGCCTCAACGGCAGCGCCTACTACGCTCAACTGGCCCATTCGAACGGAGACAACATCCAGGGCGTCATCAATCTGGAGATGTTCGGCTGGGACAGCAATAATGACGGCCTCGTGGACATCCACACACGCCCCATCGCCCAGTCGGTCAGCCTGGCGCAGACGATTCGTCAATTGGATTCACTGTATGACCTCGGTTTGAATCCGGTCATTTACAATCCCGGCACGACCGCCAGCGATCATTCGTCATTCTGGAACCAGGGATACAGCGCCGTCGTCTTCAGCGAGGCCTACTATGGCGGCGATTTCAATCCCTACTATCACTCCTCCAATGACCGGATTCAATATTTCAACACGGGTTATTTCCTGAAGCTGTCGAAACTCGCCGCCGCGTCCATGGCGACGTATGCGGGCCTTCAACTGCCCGTCACCGTGGCGGACCGACACCGGCGCAGACCCGTTCTGGCCTCTCTCGGCAATTATCCCAACCCCTTCAATCCTTCGACGACGATCCGGTTTGACCTGGATCGCCGGAGCCCGGTGCATCTGGCGGTCTACAACGCGTACGGACAGAAGGTTGCCACACTGCTGTCGGCCGACATGGATGCCGGATCGCATCGGGTCGTTTGGCATGCGGGTCAAATGGCGTCGGGTGTGTATTTTTGCCGGATAGCGGTTGGAAACACCACGCAAACGAAGAAACTTGTTCTGCTCAGGTAAGGCTCAACGTCGCTCCGGCAACGTGCCAACGGACGGGATTTCGACGCCCGACAGAAACCTCATCTTCAACGGAGCCAACCGCTTCCGATCAGTGGACTTGTCAGAAATCCAGCACCTTGGGATGCACCAGGCGGTCGTAATCCCGATACGGCATGCGTACGATCTCACGGTGCGAGCCGGCATTGAAGGCGATTTCGGGATCGGCCGACAATTTTCGTGAAACCACCATGTCCACGTCGAAGAGCTTCCCTAACGGCGGCATCGCGCCCGTCTCGCATTCCGGGAAAAGGTCGCGGAATTCGGCTTCGCGCGCCACTTCGACTTCTTTTGCACCGAGGGCTTTCCCCAACACGGGAAGGTGCACGTAATCCGTCGCCGGAACGACCGCCATCAGCATTTTGCCATCGGCTTTGACCATGACCGTTTTGGCCATTTCCTTCCCTGGGATATGCGCCGAAGCGGCGACCTCCTGGGCCGTGAACGCCTGCGAATGGCTGATCACCACGTACCTCGCATGATGGCTGTCGAGGTACTCTTTGATCTTCCTGAGCATCATAGCGGCTCCTTTTTTTGTGATAAGACTCCTACAGCCGGATGGACGCCTTAAACCAGGTGAAGGCCGTGAGCGTGGGTTTGATCGCCGCCAAAGCCCAGAACAAGACGTACCAATACCACTCAAGACTTAACACGGGCGCCCAAAATTTGGCCAGAAGCAACGTGGCCCAAAACACGGCGATCTTGGTGAGCGCCACATCAAACCAGTCGGCTTCGTAACTGGTCAATTTCGACACGATATTCATAGGATCTCCTTTCGAGAAAAGAACATTCCACGTGATGGCGCGCTAAGCCAGGATGATCGGTCTTTCCGGCATTGGCTCACCCAGCCACGCGGACAGAAGGTCTCGCGCTTTTTCGACCATGCCCGGCAATGCCGCCTCCACCGCCGGCGACATACCGACGCGGAAATGAAACGGATCCGACACTTCCATCGCAAGGACCGTCAGCTTCAGCGGCAATGGTATCTGAAGAATCCTGGCCACCTCAAGGGATTCCGCAATACCGGCGTGATGCGGCGAGATGCGTCCGTGCTGGCGCAACTCCGCTTCATGGATTTCCAGGATAGTCCCCGGCGTGTAGGCATACGTCACGATGGAATCCAGAAGAAGCGCGCAGGAGTGTCCTTCGAGCACATCCAGCAGATCCAGCCCGAGGCTGTACGACTCCTGGATGTCCGCCATCGGCCATTTCTCCCGCAGCATTCTCGCCGCTCTCAATCCGACGGCGTCGTCGCCCATGATGTCGTTGCCGATGCCCAGCACGAGCGGTTTTTTCTCCGGATGGATCACCGGACGATCTCGTGCAAAAGGCGATGATCGGGAGACCAGACGCGAACCTTCAGCGGCATCGACCCGGGCAGCGTGTGCGTGGCGCATGCATTGCACGGATCGTAGGCGCGAAACGCCATTTCGACCTTATTCAGAAGTCCGTCGGATACTTCGCCGTGATGAATGAGTCCTTTCGCGGCCTTGTCCACACTCATGGCGATTCGGGCCGAATTGTTCTGCGTCGCCACAATCAGGTTCACTTTTGTAAGCAAACCGCGATCGTCGGTCTCGTAGTGATGGATCAGCGTGCCGCGAGGCGCTTCGACCACGCCGATGCCCACGGTCGGGGTCTCCGTCGGAATGGTCCGTACCACCGGGTTCGTGATTTCCGGATCATGCACCAATTCCTGGATGCGCTCCGCCGCCTGGATCATTTCGATGACGCGCGCCCAGTGGTTGGCCAACGTGTGATGGACCGGTTTTCCGCCGAGAACGGACAGGTACTCCTCGTAGGCTTTCTGCGCTTCGGGAGTGGCCATTCCGTCGGCCGCATTGAGCCGGGCCAATGGCGCCACGGCGTACACGCTGGTACCTGGACCGTCGCCAAAGCCCTTCCAGCCCATCTTCTTCAGGTAGCAGAATTTGACATAGCTCCAGGGCTCCACATGTTCGGCAATATGATCCAGGTAATCCCGGACGTCGAAACGCGAGAACTCTCCGCCGTCGGGATCGACGACCCGAATGCGCCCATCATAGAAGTTCACCTTCGAGTGATCATCCACCAGACCCATGTAACACGTGCGATGGGTAAAGGCATCGGACGTGATCAGCTTGACGTAATCCGGATTGGCCAAAACGATATCCTTGAAGACCTTCAACGTGAATTGCGCAAAAGCCAATCCGTCTTTGGCGAGTTCCCTGAACGCCGGAAGCCGGTCGGCTTCCATGGCCTTGGCGACGCCGCCGGGCAGTCCGAACACCGGATGGACGACCTTGCCGCCCAGGTAGGCAATGAGATCGCGCAGCCGTTTTCGCATGGTGATGACCTGCCGGCCGACGTCCACGCCGACTTTACCGATCACGCCGAGCACATTTCGTTCCGCCTTGGGAGCGTCAGGCCCCACGATGAAATCCGGACCGCCGAGCACGTAGACATGAAGGGCGTGGTCTTCCAGCATGAAGGCGTTGTAGATGAGCTCGCGTAATTTCCTGGCGGCGGCCGGCGGTTCCACGCGATACAGATGGTCCAGCGCTTTGGTGCTGGCCATGTGGTGAGCCGTCGGGCAGACGCCGCAAATGCGGCTCGTGATCTGCGGCATGTCCTCGGCGGGACGACCGAGGCAGAATACCTCGAATCCGCGCAGTTCGGGCACCTGGTAGTAGGCCTTTTCCACCTCCCCCTGCCCGTCGAGGAAAATGTCGATCTTGCCGTGGCCTTCGAGCCTTGTGATCGGATCGATCACGATACGGCGATTCGATGTGGTCTTAGTTGCTTCCATGGCTCTTCTCTTCCGGATTGGGTGCGTGGATGGATATGTTCTTTCGGAGCAGGGACGCGCCGACCGCGTAGCGGTACAACGTACCGACCGGATCCGGCAGGCCCTCCAATACCGCCTCGATCTGGTTACGGTCGCTGGCGGCAATGGCCGAGCCGAGGCTGGACATCATCTTCGCGCCCTGATCCCTGCACCGCGAGGTCGGACCGAAGCAACCGGTGCACGGCATGTGTCCACCGATGCACACGGCTTCGCATCCCGCGCGGGTCGCCGGGCCCATACAAACGATGCCTTGCGCAAGAAAACACGTGTCCGGATCTGCCAACACGCGGTGCGGCCGGTTGAACGCCTTGTACGTTACGTCCTCAGGTTTGCTCGCTTTGCGGGGACATTCCTCACACATGGCATGATCCGGAGCCAGAACGGAACCTTTCGGCGGCAGCTTGCCTTCGAGCAGGGCCATCACGGCGGCCTTCAGCAGTTTGGGCGTCGGCGCACATCCGGGAAGGTAAAAATCCACGTCAATCACCTGATCCAGCGTCCGGACCAATTCATGAAAAACCGGTAAACTGACGTGGGCGCCATTGTGCGGTACAGACGTCCGTGGGCGTACACGCTCGGGGTTTTCGACCGAAGGCGCCCCTTGGTATACGTATTCGAGTATCTGATCCCGGTCGAATTGATTGGCCAGACTGGGAATGCCGCCCAGATGGGCGCAGGAACCATACGCAATGACAAACGCGGACTTCCGGCGGATCATCTTCACCATTTCTTCCTGCTCGGACGTGCGGACGGCGCCATTGACAAAGGTCGCCACGACCGAGCGGTCCGGCATGTTCTGGACGTCTTCCTTCTTGAAATCCATGGCAACCGGCCAGAAAACGATGTCCACGGCGCCGGCGACGGTCAGCAGGTCGTCGGCCAGGTCGACAACCGATTCTTCGCATCCTCCGCAGGACGCGCACCAGTAAAAGGCGACTTTGGGTTTGTCAGACATGGGCCACCTCCTTTCCGGTCCTTTCTATTTCGTGGTCCAGTTCCTCCAGCCGTTGCGGTCGGTTGAGAGGGCCGAGTGGCCGGATTTTCTCGACCATTTCGTTGATGACGGTGCGAACCCGCTCCCCCTCCGATGCGGAAATCCATTCCAGCCTGAACCGGTCTTTTTCGATGCCCATGGCGGACAGATACCGGCTGAGCAACTGGAAACGACGCAGGGCTTTGTAATTGCCCTCCATGTAGTGGCAATCGCCGGGGTGACATCCGCCGATCAGCACGCCGTCCGCTCCCCTGGAAAACGCCTCGAGCACGAACTGGGGATCGACCCGGCCCGAGCACATCAGACGGATGATTCGCACGTTGGGTGCATGGCGGAGCCGCGACACGCCGGTCAGATCCGCCGCGGTGTACGTGCACCAATTGCAGAAGAACGCGACGATGGTCGGTTCCCATCCATTCGTTTTTTCAGTGGACATAGGCCACCTCCTTTCGTTGTCGCGTGGCCAGAAGGCCATGGATCTCGGCGAAGATCTCCGCGTCTTCAAACAGGTTCTGTTGAATGCATCCTGACGGACACGCGGCCACGCATGTTCCGCACCCCTTGCACAGGGCTTCGTTGAGGACGGCCTTACCCGTGGCCTCGTCGAACGACAGGGCGTGGAACGGACACAACCCGATGCAGGATTTGCATCCGGAACAGAATTCCGACCGGATGTACGCCGTGTTGGGCTCCAACTCCACTTCGCCTTTGTCGATCAGCATCATGGCCTGCGCGGCGGCCGCTCCGGCCTGGGCCACGCTGTCCGGAATGTCCTTGGGACCCTGACAGGCTCCGGCAATGAACACACCGTCGGTGAACGTGTCCACCGGCGCCAGTTTCGGATGCCGTTCGAGGAAGAAACCCTCCGTGGAACAGGAAATATTGAACAGCCGTCTCACCTCGCCCGCATCGGTCTGAGGCTCCATGCCGACGGCCAGCACAACCATGTCCACCGGAATACGCCGCACGACACCGATCATCGTGTCTTCGGCGCGAATGATCAGTTTGCCTTCCTCTTCCGGAATGGCCGCGCAGTCGGTCACTTCGGCGATTCGACCGCGGATGAAGTGCACGTTTTCCTCGAGCAGTTTGTCGTAGAATTCCTCATAGGTCTTGCCCGCCGCCCGAATGTCGATGTAGAAATTGTACACCTCGGCCCCGGAGTGCTCCTTGAGGAGATGCGCCAGTTTCAACGAATACATGCAACACGTTCTCGAGCACCACCGGTTCGTGTTCCGGTCCCTCGATCCCACGCAATGAATGATGCCGACCGTTTTAGGTTCTTCACCCTCTCGGGTCACCAGATGCCCGCCGGTCGGTCCGGCCGAGTTGATCAGGCGTTCGACTTCCAGCGAGGTAAAGACATTCGGATACCGGCCATACCCGTACTGCGGAGTACGGCTCGCATCGAATGTCTTGTATCCCGTGGCCAGGATGATCGTGCCAACCTGGACGTCCTCGACGATTTCTTTCTGGTTGAAATCGATCGCATGGCGGTCGCAGGCTTCGACACACGTCTGCTTGCACTTGCCCGACTTGAATTGAATGCAGGTCTCCGGATCGATCACGACGACCTTGGGGGTCGCCTGCGGAAACGCCATATAGACGGGTTTGCGTTTGCTGAGACCCATGTTGAATTCGTCGGCGTATTTGGCCTCCTTATAGACGCATTCATCGATGCATGCCAGGCATCCGACGCACAGGTCTTCGTGGATGAATCTCGGTTTTCGCCGAACCTGCACACGGTAATTGCCGACATACCCTTCGACCGCCGCCACTTCCGAGTAGGTCCACAAAGTGATGTTGGGGTGCGCCTTCACCGCGGACATTTTCGGAGTCAGAATACAGGCCGCGCAGTCCAGCGTCGGAAACGTCTTATCGAACTGGGCCATGTGCCCGCCGATCGTCGGTTGCCGTTCGACGAGATACACTTTCTTGCCGGAATTGGCCAGCGTGAGGGCGGCTTGAATTCCGGCGATCCCGCCGCCGACGACCAGCACGTCCGGGTGGATCCTGACGTGCTTGCGCTCCAGCGGTTTGTGGAAGTACACCCGGTGTACCGCCGCGCGCGCCAGGTCCATCGCCTTTTCAGTCGCAGCCGCGCGGTCCTCATGAACCCACGACACATTTTCGCGGATGTTGACCATCTGGAAAAAGAAAGGATTAATGCCCCCGCGTTCCACGGCGGTGCGGAAGGTGAGTTCGTGCAGCAGCGGAGAGCAGGAAGCCACAATGATCCGGTTCAATTGATGGTCATGAATATCGGAGACGATCAGTTCCTGTCCGGGATCGGAACACATGTATTTGTATTCACGCGACACGACGACACCGGGCAGTTGCCCGACGTAGGCCGCCACAGCCGTGACGTCCACTGTTCGGGCGATGTTGTGGCCGCAATGGCACACGTAGAAGCCAATGCGGATGGTTCCATTGGATGATTCAGACATGGGCTTTGGCACCTCCCTTCGCGAGGATCGTTTGGGGTTTGACAAAGAGCCGCTCGACACCGATGGGTTTTTCCGGCAGGCCAAAGGCCATGCCCATCAGTTGCGTGAAGTACATGACGGGCATCCGGAAGGTTTCGTCGTAATCCCGGTTAATCCGATCCTGAAAACATTCGAGGTTGAATTGACACAAAGGACAGCATGTGATGATCATGTCGGCCTTGCGTTTGCGCGCCTCGTTCAGGATCATGCGGTTGAGCGGCAGACCGGCATCGGGAATGGTCCCGGTCAGACTGCCTCCGCAGCAACGGGTTTTCAACGACCAGTCGACGGGCTGAGCGCCCAGCCAACGGACGATCGTATCCATCGTCATGGGATTGTTGGCGTCGTCGAATTCCGAAAAAGGCCTTACCACCTGGCAGCCGTAGTAACACGCCACCCGCAGCCCTTTGAGTGAATGTGTGACCATCTCCGTGACGCGGTTGGGCTGGATATCGTGGACGACGACGTCCAGGGGATGCCTTACGCGGATTTCATCGCGGTACACCAGGCCCGCTTCTTTCAGAGCGCGATTGACGATCGCCTGTACATGCGCATACGTCTTCATGTACTTCTGCGTTTTGGTCAGCACCATATAGCAGGCGTTGCAGGGCACGACGAGATCGGGCACGCCGTCGGCGATGGCGGCTTTTTGCTGCTCGCCGAGCGCCAGATTGCGCGCCGCCAGCGCGAACGCCTGCATTTCATCGATCGACGCATAGGACGTGGCCCCGCAGCAATTCCAATCCTCCAGTTCCTTGAGCTCGATGCCGAGATGATGCAGGACGGTCCGCAGGGATTCGTCGTACGCCTTGCCCGTGCTGCGCAGGGAACAGCCGGGATAATACAGGTATTTTCTCATGACCATCCCTCCCGCCGTTCCGCCGAGCGCAACAGCTTGTTGAGTTTGGTGATGTCACGGATCTTCTCACGCCTCAGTGAAAATCTCCCGGTCGCTATGAGGCGCAGACCCAGCCACGCCTGACGCAAGAGGTTCAGGACATTGGTCTGAAGATAGAACCGCAACAAAAGCCGTCCCTCGCTGTTTCTCCCCTGCCGTCGCACGATGTTGAAAAACGCCTTGGAAAAGACCGGGATGGGATACCGGCGGGGGTATACGCCGGCGGCAATGGCCTCGCGCTTCAACGTGTACATGACGTCCGTGATGTGAATCTGTCTCGGACATTGCACGGAACATGCATAGCACGATGCGCACAGCCAGATGGTCAGGCTGTGCAGCACTTCATCTTTGAAGCCCTCCCGCGTCATGGCGATGATCTTCCGAGGCGTGTAGTCCATATAATCGCTGAGTGGACAGGTGGAACCGCAGGTTCCGCATTGAATGCAACTGAGCAATTTTTGTCCGTACGCCTTTTCGGCGATACGCTCGCCGAATCCAAGATCCAGTTCGGACTCGTATTTGATCTTCCGCATTTGCCTGCGGGGATCGGCTGGCGCCTTGTTGCGCACGTACGCCGCGACGGGAAACCCAATCATGGGACACCTCGTTGAATTGTGTGAATGATGGATACGGAATTCTGGCAATAGAAAAAGGCATGGACTTCCATGCCTTGAAATTTCCCTGTCGTATGTCGCTTCATTCCGACCTCCGCGGTTGGAGGTTCAGAATTCTGATGGCTACCCGCCGGTCGCGGGTCTATGGAATCTCGTCAATCTCCATTTTCAAGAAATGCGTGGCGCAAGAAATGCACGGATCGTAGTTGCGTACGGCCTGCTCGCACTGCCACGTCAGTTGATCCTTGGGCAGATCGATGTGCCTCGTGACGAATTGGTACAGATCATTTTCAATCGTCTTCTGATTTTGCGACGTGGGCGGCACAATCTTCGCATCGAGGATCAGACCCGAATCGTCCAGCGTATAGCGGTGGTAGCAGATCCCGCGCGGCGCCTCGGTACATCCACAGCCTCGTCCCGCCTTCGGCTTGATCGGGATCATCGCGGGTTCCGGCTTTTCATATGCGGCAATCAGGCGCAGGGATTCATTGACCGCATACAACGTCTCCAGGCTGCGGACGATGATGCCTTTGAAGGGGTTGTTGACCGGCGGTTCGCAACCGACCGCCGCCGCCAGTTTCTTCTCCTCATCGGTCAATTGGTTGAAATTCAGGTTGAACCGCGCCATCGGCCCGACAAAGTACGCGCCCTTGCCTTTCATGATCGAATGTAACGCGTTCGTATGGGCTTCATGGCTCTCTTCGAAGTGTTTTTCGTAATCGGTTATTTCAATATCCAGACCACTGCTCGAGATCAGCCGCCCTTCCGTGATGGCGTATTCATCCGGATGCGACAACGCGACATATTCATAGGGCAATTCCAACTCCGGGAATTGGAAACCCGCCACGAGTTTTACAAGATCGGTCACGGCCGACCGGCACCAATGGAGTTCATCCTCGAGGGCGAGCAGGGCGTCTTTGGATGGCGCGCGGTAGAAACCGCCGACGCCGAGATTGATGGGGTGAATGGCCCGGCCGCCGACAACTTCCATGATGGTGTTGCCGAGTTTTTTCATCCGCAGGGCCGTTTGCACGAGTGGGCCGTGATCTTTCGCCATGTGAATGGCGCTTTCATAACCCAAAAAATCGGGCGCATGCAGCATGGTCACATGAAGTACATGGCTCTCAATCCATTCGCCGCAGTAAATCAACCGCCGGAGGTTTCGGATCGCAGGAGTGACGCGAAGTCCGAAGGCATGCTCCATGGCGTGCGATGCGCCCATCTGGTAGGCCACCGGACATATCCCGCAAATGCGGGCGGTGATGTCCGGCGCTTCCCTGAACAACCGTCCACGTAAGAAGGCCTCAAAAAAACGCGGGGGTTCAAATATCTTGAATCGGACGTCCTCAACGCGGCCCTTCTTCACCTTGACATAGAGGGAACCCTCCCCTTCGACGCGCGCGAGGTAGTCGACTTTGATGATCTTATCTTTCATAGGCTTCGCTCTCCTTGCGGAAGGCGTCCGCGTACGCATTGAAGGTCCGGAACAGGCGGACGACTTCTTTGTCACTCACCTGGAGATGCTGCCACCACGCGCTCAGACTGCCCGTATTCGGCAGTTCCTTCGGTCCAAAGCATCCGAAACAACCGCGTTGGAACGACGGGCACAGGGCGTCGCATCCCGCCTGGGTCACCGGCCCCAGGCACACGGTGCCCTGCGAAACCATGACACACACGAGGTGGCGCCGCTTGCATTCCATGCACACGCTGGTGTTGGGTACGTTTGGTTTCCGGCCGACCAGAAAAGCGCTGACGACCTCGATCAATTGCGTCTTGCTGATCGGACATCCGCGCAGTTCAAAATCCACTTTGACGTGATCCGCAATCGGTGTGGATTTGTTGAGCGTGCTGATGACCTCCGGCTGGGCGTAGACCATCGGAATGAAGGTTTTCACATCCTTGAAATTCCTCAGCGCCTGGATGCCGCCGGCGGTGGCGCAGGCGCCGATGGTGATCAACGTCTTCGACACACGACGGATCTGGTGAATTCTTTCCGCGTCGTGCGCCGTCGTGATGGAACCTTCCACCAGCGACACGTCATACGGCCCGGCGACCACGGCGCGGGACGCTTCGGGAAAATTGGCGATATCGATGGCGCCGACGATGGCGAGCAATTCGTCCTCACAATCCAGCAGACTCAATTGGCAGCCATCGCACGAGGCAAATTTCCAAACCGCAAGTTTCGGTTTTCCGGCCATGCTACAACTCCCTTCGCAACATCAGATCCTTGACGCGGTCATACCGGTACACGGGGCCGTCTTTGCAGATGAATCCCGGACCGTACTGGCAATGTCCGCATAAACCGATGCCGCATTTCATATTGCGCTCCATCGACAGGTACAGGTTTTCCGTCGGAATGCCGCGTTTGACGAGTTCGAGGAGCGTGAACCGCATCATGATTTCAGGGCCGCACACCATGGCGATGGTCATTTCACGGTCGAAATGGAATCTGGGCATCATGTGGGTGACAACACCGACATTGCCGCGCCATTCGCCGCCGCCGCGGTCCACGGTGACGCTGACATGCATGTCGAAGCGCCCGCGCCATTGTTCGAGTTCCTTGACATACAACATATCCTCCGGCGTCCGGGCGCCGTAGAGCATCAGGATTTTTCCGTACTTTTGGCGATGGTTCAGGATGTCGTACAAAGCCGGGCGCAACGGCGCGAGACCGATGCCGCCGGTGACGATGACAATATCGTATCCGTACGCCTGAGCCACCGGCCACGGCCGGCCGTACGGACCGCGAATACCCACCGTGTCCCCCTTGCGCAGCTTGGCCATCTGTCTGGTGACGGAGCCGACGGCGCGTATCGTATGCGTCAGTATGCGTGTTTTGGCCGGATTGCCGCTGATCGAAATGGGCACTTCGCCGACACCCCAATGATAGATCATGTTGAACTGACCGGGTTGAAATGAGAAATCCCCGCCGTCGAGCGGCGTCAGTTCCATGGAAAAAGTGTCGTGCGTTTCCTTCCAGAATTTGTCGATGCGAAATGGCCGGGTGGCCATGGCATCCGTGGATTCAGCGATCATAATGGTTCTATTCCTTGTTGCCGTAGACGTCCAGCAACTGCAGGCGCGTCGACTCCAGGCGCTGGCTCACGACATAAGAAAACCGTTTGAGCAGTTCATAACCGAGGTCGTGATCTTTCTCGCATTTGTTGCGCAGGCAGAGACCGTCGAGCGCAATGGCCCGGGTCATCTCGGTGGCACGCGCATCGAATTGCCAGTTGTACGGCGGGATCAGCCACGACCAGCCGAGGACGTCGCCTTCGCCGACCGTCTGCACCGCGATGTGACCTTTTTCGGCGGCGTAAATCTCCAGCGACACTTTGCCGTGCCGGACAAGAAAAAATTCGTTCGCCTCCTGGCCTTCCTTGAAGATGAATTCACCCGTGTCGAAACGCACGTTCTTGGCGCAACCGACGATCAGGTCCAGGTGCGGTGCATTCAATCCCTGGAGGAAGGGATGCTCGTGCAGATAGGTCTTGAGGTCTTCCATCACATTCTTCCTTGCTTTAAGGTTGGCGATAACGTGTCGGCACGAAGGGCCTGCACTTCTTCGGTGAGATCGATGCCGACGGGACACCACGTGATGCAACGGCCGCAGCCGACGCATCCGGACTGACCGAACTGGTCGATCCAATAGGATAATTTATG
>CAZJBS010000042.1:0-20970 GCA_964544475.1 uncultured Bacteroidota bacterium
CGAGTACCACAACAGGCTCAGGTCCGCGTTTTGAAATGCATTTGATGATCATTGCGCCAAACAAGATCAGCTCTATGGCATTCAGGATAGCATCGGCATTAACGAAGACTGCCGACGAAACGATGTATTTCGTACCAACGACCAATCGGACGATCGTAACTGCCGGTAGTCCCACAAAGACGATAAATGCGAGCAAGTGCCCCCTCAGAGTAAGCCGGTTCGATTTGAGACCGGCTAGCCAAACACCTGGAATCAGAAAACACCCGATGAGAAGAAGGTAATCATTAAACGTTTTCAGTTCGATTTCCTCCGATTCTGGTGTTGGGCTGGTCACGTATCTGGAATCTACGTAACCCTCTTGGTGGCCAGCCCGAACTTGATACCATCCGTCATTTCTTTTGTCCAACACCTCCAACTCTGTTCCTCCAGGCAAGACCGTAACAACGGGACTCCCTTTTGATGGAGCTTCCCTCAGATTGAGGTTTGTGGTCGTCACGACACGATCCGAAGGCGGCACGAATAGCGCGAAAAGGAAAACCAACGCGAATGGCCCACAACTCAAGTTCATGAAGACAGGTCTTTCTATCTTGTGTATTCTCAATCACCGATTCATTGATCGGCATGCAAATTGGCACCAACCAGAGCTAAATCTGACCCGCATCTGTACATAAGATGCACTACCCCCCAAATGGCATAAAAAAAATTCAAAATATTCTTGGAATATGTTCAAAGAACTTTACAACTGCACACGAAAGATACGAGGATAGCAGACCTTCGAAGTTTCCCAAAACCTCGAAGGTCTTGATTAACGGCCCGCACCTTCCCCTTGTTTGTCTTTCCGTAAACTCCTAATTTTGTCGTAAACCTGACGGCCTTTCATTTTCACTACCGAGGAGTTCTTCCAATGATCACCTGGCACGGGGTCATGCCCGCCATCACGACGCCCTTCAAACCGGACCTGAGCGTGGATCATGAATTCATGTCCCGCCACATCTCATGGCTGATCGATGCCGGATGCAGGGGGATCGTACCACTCGGATCGTTGGGCGAAGGGGCGACGTTGACATTCGAAGAAAAAGTCCGGATTCTATCGACGTGCGTGTCTGCGTGCGAGAGCAAGATACCGGTCATCGCCGGCGTATCGTCGCTGAGCACGGCGGAAGCCGTACGATTGGCGAAAGCGGCCGCCGATGCGGGCTGTGAGGGACTCATGGTCCTGCCGCCGTATGTGTATTCCACCGACTGGCGCGAAATGAAGGCCCACGTCGAAACGGTGATCCGGGCCACGACGTTGTCATGCATGCTGTACAATAATCCGATCGCCTACCGGACGGATTTCTTGCCGGCGCATGTCGCGGAACTCGCCCACGAAAACGAGAACCTGCATGCCGTGAAGGAATCGAGCGGAGACATCCGGCGGATTACGGCATTGCGTACGACGCTGGACGACCGTCTGGCCATTTTTGTCGGCGTCGACGACATGATCGTAGAAGGCATCTATGCGGGCGCCACCGGTTGGATTGCGGGGTTGGTGAATGCGTTCCCGAAAGAATCGGTCGCCCTGTTCGATTTTGCCATTCATGATGACGTGAAAAGCGAAGCGGCTCTGTATCAGTGGTTCTTGCCGCTGTTGCGAATGGACACCGTGCCGAAATTCGTGCAACTGATCAAGCTTGCCCAGGAGAAAGTGGGAATGGGCCATTCGCGTGTGCGCCCTCCGAGGCTGGAACTGACGGACACGGAATTGGCCGAGGCGGTGGCCGTCATTGATTTTGCTTTGTCGACAAGACCCAGGATGGGTTAAATCGACCTCCGGGGTTTCACATATCCAGACCTCCGAGGTTTGGGAAACCCAGGGTGTTCGTTGAAGGAAGATTGTTGAACCAGGCATGATATATCCAGACCTCCGAGGTTTGGGAAACCTCGGAGGTCTGGAAGGAAAGGAAAAACCAGGTGTCGCGTACGTTACCATTAGAACCCGGATACTTCTACCATATCTACAATCGTGGGAATAATCGGGAAAACCTATTTCTGGAAGAAGATAACTACCAGTATTTTCTTGATCGATATTTTCACTACCTGTCTCCCGTGGTAGACACGTTCGCGTATTGTTTGTTGAAGAACCATTTCCATTTGTTGATTCGGGTAAAAACGCCGTCAGACCTTCGAGGTTTCCCAAACCTCGAAGAGCTGACGGGAACTAACCCCAGCCGGCAATTCTCCCACTTTTTCAACTCGTATTCCAAGGCGATCAACAAGCGGTTTGGCCGGACCGGCCATCTTTTTCAAGAACGTTTCCGTCGAAAAGTGGTCGATTCGCAGAATTATCTGATCAATACGATGGCGTATATTCACAGGAACCCACAGAAACATGGATTTGTTGACGATTTCAGGCAGTACCCGTTTTCGTCCTATCACGCTTTTGTGGATCGGAACAATCCCATGCTGGCCACGGACAAGGCGTTGGAGTGGTTTCAAGGTCTTGACGGGTTCACGGCATTTCATGACCGGCCTTCGAACGATGGGGATTTCATGATTGAAGATGAAGATGTTGGTTAACCCAAGAACTACGAGGTTTCCGAAACCTCGTAGCTCTTGATTAAAAAGATATGGATTGGACATGAGTGAACTTCACGGAACATCATTGATTGGCCAGTCGACCTCCGCAACCGGGGGAACAAGGTTTCATGCCGTCAATCCCGCCACGGGAGAGGCGCTGGAGCCGGCGTTTATTTCCGCCGCGCCCGAGGATGTCGACAAGGCGGCTGACCTCGCCTCCGCCGCGTTTGATGTGTTTTCCAAAGTCTCGGGCAGAGACAAAGCGGCTTTCCTGCGGCGCGTGGCAGCAGAAATCGAATATTCCGCCGAAGCCGTCATCGCAAGGGCGCATCATGAGACGGCGCTCCCCGCGGCGCGGCTTCAATCGGAATTGGCACGGACGTGTTTTCAACTGAGGCTGTTCGCCGATGTGGCCGAGGAAGGCTCATGGGTGGATGCCCGCATCGATCATGGCGATCCGACCCGCACGCCTCTTCCAAAACCGGATGTGCGGTCAATGCTCCGTCCATTGGGACCGGTGGCGGTTTTTGGATCGAGCAATTTTCCGCTCGCGTTTTCCGTGGCCGGCGGCGATTCCGCATCGGCACTTGCCGCCGGATGCCCGGTCATTGTCAAAGCTCACCCGGCGCATCCGGGCACATCTGAACTGATCGGCCGGTGTGTGCAAAAGGCCATCCGTGATCTTGCGTTGCCGGAGGGGGTGTTCTCGTTGTTGTTTGATGCGAGTTACGAGACCGGCATCCGGCTTGTGCAACATCCGGCGATCAAAGCGGTGGGATTTACCGGCTCCCGCGCCGGCGGTCATGCGTTGATGCGGGCCGCGTCGTCGCGCCAGGCGCCCATTCCTGTCTATGCCGAAATGGGCAGCGTCAACCCGGTTTTCATTTTTCCAAACGCGATGAAGGAAAGGGCGACAGCCATTGCCGCCGGACTGCACGCGTCGGTCACACTGGGCGTGGGCCAATTCTGCACGAACCCGGGATTGGTATTTGTTCTTGACGATGCCGCGACGCAGGTTTTTGTCGCCGAACTGCAAGAACTCATGCACGCGACGCTGGAAGGGACGATGTTGACGCAAAGCATCGCCGAAGCGTATCGCTCAGGCGTTGAAGTCGTGGCGGGAACCCGGGGCGTACGAAACGCCGACGTTGCCGAAACATCCGGCGCCGCCGGTCGCGCAGTCGTTTTTGTCACGGACGTGGAAACATACAAAGCCCACGACGTGCTGGGTCAGGAAATCTTTGGGCCAGCGACGATTGTCGTCGTGTGCCAATCGCCGGATGAATTCATAACCATGGCTTCCCGGTTGGAGGGCCAGTTGACGGCAACGGTTCATGCTACCGATGATGAGTGGAACCAATCCCTGATCGAGGCGCTCGAAAACAAAGCAGGCCGGATCGTCTTAAACGGATTCCCGACGGGTGTCGAGGTTGGACATGCGATGGTTCATGGCGGGCCATATCCGGCGACGTCGGACGGCATGTCCACGTCCGTCGGTACTCGGGCGATCCGGCGATTTGCAAGACCCCTGTGCTGGCAAAATGCGAACGAGGGAATTCTGCCCGACGCCCTCAAAGAATCCAACCCCCTGCGCCTGTGGAGGCTTGTCGACGGGGAATTCAAGAAGGGTTGATACCGCCTCGCCATCTCATCTGAATTCCGCGAAAACTGAGTCTGGAAATAGCGCGTTCATCCATTGAGTTTTGTTCCCATTCTCGCGTCAATTGCACGGGGGCTTTACATTTGACATCCGCTTACTAATAATGTATATTAAGACGCTTATCTATATAATACAACCATCCACTTACTGAGTTAATGCTCGTGTAAGAAAACTCCGGTATAAAAGGCACTCTTTTAGCTGGGAGGGTTTCATATGCGGCCTATCTTATTGCTGCTGCTGGTTTCGTGCCTGGCGCGGGCACAGGATACGTCCGCCGTGCGCAGGGCCACCGCCGCGGTGCTGGATTTTCGCGCCTTGACGGTGATGAAGCATGACGACATCGTCGCGCTGACCAACAAGTTCCGCGCCTCGCTCGGTGAGACGAAGAAATTCATCCTGCTTGAACGTTCCGACATGGAAGCCATTCTCAAGGAGCAGGATTTTTCACTGAGTGATGTCTGCAACACGGCCGAGTGTGCCGTGCAGGTGGGCCAGTTGTTGGCCGCCGAGAAAATAATCACCGGTGATCTCGGGAAGGTCGGCGAATCCTACACCGTCACCGTGCGGCTCATGGAGGTTTCGACCGGCAAAGTTGAGCAAACGGCGAGCGAAGAATACCGGGGCGCCAGCGAAGGTCTGATCGGGACGTTTGACATCCTGGCGCAGAAGCTGGCGGGCCAATACCGGAAGGACGACCGGCTATGGTATATGCTCGGCGGGGCAGCCCTGGCCGGGGGAGGCGCCGCGGCGATCCTGCTTCTAACGGGCAAGAACGGCTCATCCATCAAGGTCGGCCACCCGCCGGGTGCGCCGCAAGTACCGTGAAAGTCCGGAGGATACCCATATGTCAAAACACGTTCTAATTATGCTGGTGACCGGCCGCGTGTTGTTCGGACAATTGGCCAACGAACCAACCGCCCAACCCACCAATCTTGTTTTTTCCGTCAGCTTCGACTCATTGATCCTGAGTTTCACCGCTTCCATAGGTGGAGCGGACGGTTACCTGATACTAAAATCGGCAGGTTCGTCTTTGCCCACGGGCGTTCCCGCCGACGGTAACGAATACAACATAGGAACATGGTTGACTGACGCCGCCGTGTGGTATGACGGACCTTCCACCAGCGTGCAAGACTCGAACCTGAACGTCGGCGCACCATATTCCTACGCCATTTTTGCCTACAACGGCTCGGGAAGTCAACGCAACTATCTGACGACAGGGCCGCTAACCGGTACGCAGTCAACCCTCGTGGACACCATGGCTCCAACAATTACCGGGGTCAGCGCGTGGCCCTACCCGGCCACGTTTCCCGGTTGGGTTCGCGTCTCGGCCACCATCATGGATAATCACAGGGTCTGGACGGCCTTATTGGACTATCGCAACGGATTGGAGACCGCTTTTTCTCACACCGTGGGCGTTTGGGCTCGGGATGGCCATGAGTTTTCCTTCATCATTCCCGAATCAGGGATAACGAAATCGGGTTTGTTTTTCAAAATCAGCACATCGGATTATTCCGGCCACTGGACTTCAGTCATTGGCACCATTCCTGTGATATTTACTGCAGGGGATATTTCCACCGCCTCGCCGGAAGAAGGCGCCTATCCATTTGGTTTCCCCGCAGAAACGTGGAGGATGTTTTCCGTTCCGCTCACACTCGCGAATCGTTCGGTCGCCCAAGTGCTGGCGGAGTTTGGAGAGCCCGGTAACTCCACGTGGAAGCTCTTTGACGGCAGTTATGACGTGAGCACGACCGCCCAGTTTGTTCTCGGCAAATCCTACTGGCTGAAGCAGGTTCACATGCCGGCCGGAAAACAGATCACTTTGGACATGGGCACGACGGCCTCCGCCGCGGACGGACGGATCACTTTGACTCCCGGCTGGAATCAGATCGCCAATCCGTTTACGTGTCCGGTGGATTGGATCAGGGATACCGACGCATCCGACAACGTCCACATCAAAGGCCCGGTCGCGTATGACGGCGCCAGGTATGTCGGCATCGGCCAGACGGGCAGCACACCATTCACCGAACTCAAACCCTGGGACGGATACTGGGTCTATAATTCGGATTCCATCATCCACGTCCTGACGATCGATCCCTCGGGCGCTTTGGGAATGCTAAACAAATCCGTCAAGCTTCCGACCGGATGGCGTGTGCAGTTTGTGGTAAGAAATGGCGGCATCGAAGACCAATACAATTTTGTCGGCGCGGCGGATGATGCGATGGACGGCGAAGACCGGTATGATTTGCCGGAACTGCCGGTGATCGGAGATTTTGTGAGCGTGGCCTTTGACCATTCGTCGTCGTCCGGAAATATCGTTCCGTATACGATCGAGTACCAGGCGGCCGGAAAGAAGGGTTACGTGTGGGACATGACGGTGAACACCAATGTTTCGGGGCGTTGCCATTTGTCGTGGACTGCAGAACGACTGCCACCGGATTTCGTCATTCGGGTGATGAATGTGAGTCGCCATGAACTCGTGGCCGATGACCCGCATGTCTTCCGGAGTGATGGATCAGACCCGGTACGATTCAGGATTTGGGTCGGGGCGGAAGAATTCGTTTCAAAGGCGCAATCCGGATTCGAAATGGGATTGCCCGGGTCATTTGCCCTGTTTGCCAACTATCCGAATCCATTCAATCCCGGCACAACCATCCGGTTTGATATGGCCCGCGCGTCGCACGTCCGAATAACGGTCCACAATCTCCTGGGTCAGAAAGTAAGAACGCTGGTGAATGACCATCTGGAAACCGGCGGTTACAGCGTGGCCTGGAATGGCTGTGACGACCTTGGACGTCAGGTCTCGAGCGGCATCTACATCTGCCGGATGCACACCAACGAATTCACAAAAAGCAGAAAGCTGGTGCTGGTGAGGTAAATAGACCTGTCGGTAGCTTTGATCGGAATGTCACGTGCTTTGGCTTGAAGGCTAGCTAGTATTCGATTGGGGTTTTGCCGAGCATTTCCTGAACACACTCCTTGCCTCTAAAGACATTTTTGTCTATATTTCCCATCGATGGAGTGTTTATAGACGATACGCGCACTCTTGCGTATGGATAGGCGCCGTTGCCGTGCAAAATAAGCGAAGTCTGTTTCTTGTCGCTGTTGTTCTGATTCTTGTCGGAATTCTTCTCACCCTCGAAAATTTTTCCGTCGTTCGCGGTGTGGCCGTCCATTGGCCGGTCTTCCCAATCATCGTCGGCGCCGGATTCGGTCTTCTCTATTATCACCGGGACCAGAATGACGAAGCTCTTCTGTGGCTGGGCTCTTTCGCTTTTTTTCTCGGCCTTTTCTTTTATTATCTCAATTTCACAAACTGGCACCAGTTGGGCACGCTCTGGCCGGTATTTCTGGGTATCGTAGGTCTCAGTTTTCTTTCCCTGGGCATCGTCAGAGTCAATCACCTTTTCACCATATTGGGAACGTCTTTTGTCGGACTGTTTGTCATCTTCACACTGGTTTTCACCATATCCCTCAAACTGTGGCCGTTGTCTCTGACAACATTCGGCCTCTGTCTGTGGATCGTGGATCACATGAATCGCAAAAGGAGAAAGCATGGCTGATCGAACCAAAGTGATTTTCGTGGAGCCCACCGGCTCGCATTCCAATGTCTTTGCCCATTACATGACCATACCGATGCTGGGCCCGCTCGTGCTGGGCACCATCGCGGAACAGGCCGGATTCGACGTGGAAATTCTCAACGAAAACCTGCTGCGCCGCCGCGTCCGGCCCGACGAAATCGCCGCCGCCGATATCCTCTGCCTGTCGTGCATGACCGCCACCATCCAGCGCGGCAAGGAACTCTCGCGCCAATACAAACAACTCCGCGAAAAACTCGGAAAACCTTCGCGTTCCATCATCGGTGGCATTCACGCGAGTATGATCCCGGAGGATTGCATCGACGATTTTGACCAGGTGTTTGTCGGCGAAGCGGAGGGCAAACTGGTCGACCTGCTGGAAGGACGGATCACGGACAAAATCGTGTACGGCGAAAGAGTGGAAGATCTCGACGCCGCGCCGATACCCAATTTCAAACTGTTGAAGAAATGGAAACGCGTGCACTACTGGCCCATCATGACCTCGCGCGGATGTCCTTACAATTGCACGTTCTGCTCGGTCACCGAGATGTTCGGGCGCGGCTATCGTACCAAAAGTATTGCCCGCGTCATGGAAGAAGTCCAAGCCTGCGAAGCCGGCTGGGTATTTTTAGTTGACGACCACTTCGTCGTCAACAAAAAACGGACGCGCGAATTCATCAAAGCCTGGAACGCGAGCGGGACGACGAAGGATTGGTCCTGCCAGTTGCGGGCGGAAGTCAGCCGGGATAAGGACCTGGTGCGGGATATGCGCGACGCCGGGTGCCGGACGGTGTACATCGGATTCGAATCCATCAATCCCGCGACGCTGCTGGAAATCAAGAAGAACCAGACGGTCGAGGATATCCGCAATTCCATCCGGACCTTCAAGGACCACGCGATCAACGTGCACGGCATGTTCATGTTCGGCAGCGATTCGGACACCAAAGAGGTTTTCCAAACCACATCGGATTTCTGCAATAGCGCCGGCCTGACGAGTGTGCAATATCTGATTCTGACGCCGTTGCCGGGCACGGTGTTATTCAGGCAAATTGAGGACGAAGGGCGTTTCCTGCACAAAGACTGGCGGTACTTCGACGCCATGCATGTCGTGTACCAGCCGAAACAACTGACGCCGTCCGAGTTGCAGCAGGGCATGATCGAGTGCTTCACGGATTTTTACACGTACACCGGCGCGGTCAACGAATCCATCAATTTATTGCATGACACGATCCGGGCGGCGATTCGAAAAATGTACCGCCGGGCATATTTTCCGTCGGTGGCGCCGCTGGTCGTCAAGGTTTTCGGCAAGAGCATCGTGAAAAGCTGGCTGCGTTTCAACCGGCCTTACCTGAAGTACCTGAACGAAATCAGCCGGTAGCGTTGGAAGAAACCATGGAGATGCCGGGAGACCTGGAGTCTGAAGAGTTACTGTTCCGTTGTCGTTCCCTCAAAAAGCGGGAACCTTGACGTGGTGATTAGCTACACCATGGAAGGAGGCTCTTATGAAATGTTCTTTGAAAGTCACGCTGGCTTTTCTGGTGATAATCGGCGTGGCCCAGTCGGTGCGGGCCATCGCCCGGGTGGAAGTTCACGCCAACGATCTTACCGTGCCGGTGTGGTGGAGTTATCTGGCGGCGGTTTTCCTGTTTGGATTGGCCTTCTGGTTGTGGAAGGAACATCGCGTCTAGATCGGTCGTCTACGCAACCCAGGAAGAGCCGCAACCTCCGGATGGTTTGCGGTCATTCTCGCCATGGACCTCTGGCGCGCCGAAGAGAAGCGGGAACCTATCGCGGCAGAGTCGTTCCCGCGACCGCGCGAACCCGGGACAAGTCCGATTGAACAACGCCCGCGTCTGCCAGGGATCTTAATTCCGCGACAAAACGGGCGATGTCCGTTTGCGAAAATCCCTTTTCAAGCGCCGCCGACTCGAGGGTTCCCCACATCGGTTCGCCGCACACCATGCAACGGATGCCGCGATTCATCAGGTACGATACGGCATGCGGCATGGCGGCGATGAGGTCTTCGATCGTGGTCGCTTTCGTAATTTCCATTTTCAGGCATGTACGTCGAATTCGAGAACAACCCGGGTCTTCATGGAACGGGCGATCAGGCAGTGATGGTGCGATTCCTCCATCAATTGACGGGCGGTTTCGACGTCGGCGGTGTCTTTGACTTTTATCCTTGGCCGCACAATGATCTCGGTGAATTGGTATCCTCCGTCGCCGGATTCCAACTTACCTTCCGCCGAGCTCTCATAAGATACGAGGCGCAATTCCTTCCGGATGGCGAATGACAGAAACGTGGTCATCGTACACGCCTCGACCGCGGCGACATAGAGATCCTCCGGAGTCCACACGCCGGCCTCGCCTTTGAATTCCGGCGGGCTGGCGACGCGAAAAGGGGGTTTGACGTCGGAGGACATTTCGCCGGCGCGGTTGCCGGCCCATTTCAAACCGGTGTGATAAAGAAACGTCTTTTGCCTGGTTTTCGTTTCGGTGCTCATAAGGGTCCTGTTGTTGAATTACTAAATACCGTTATAGGAATATAACAGTTTCTTGCGTAAAGTATTCCATTTTTTTTGCAGACGCTGAAATTTTTCGGTTTGACTCGGCGACGTGCGCGACTTGACATCGGCGTTGATAGAAAGTAAATTGAGGCGACTATTCATGGTACATACAACCAATCATCAGGAGGTTTCGTCATGAAAGCCAGCTACAGGCTTCTTTTGTTCGTTTTGGGTTTCGTGTTGTGTCATGGCATGGCGTGGGCGGATCCGGGCGCCTGGCGTCAGATTGGTTCTTCGGGCAGTTGGAAAGCGACGATCACAGGTACCATGCTGAGCGGCGATCTGTACACCGTCGAATCCAGCGGGGCGCTCTATGTGACGGACCTGCAAACCGGAAAATGGCGGCAAATCGGGAAGAGTGAATTCGGCGCGACGCGTTTTCTGTTATCCGCCAATGGTTTGCTTTATTCCATCGAAACCAGCGGGTCGTTGTATGAGATCAATCCGTCGACGGGCGCGTGGAGACAGGTGGGCAAATCGGGAGACTGGGCCGGAACGGCTTTCGCCGTAGTGGGAGGCGATCAGTTGTATTCCATCGAATCCAGCGGAGCCCTGTATCAGACCAACCTGGCCACCGGCCAGTGGAAACAACTTGGCAAAGCCGAATTTGGCGCCACGGCCATTTTGATGGCGTCCTCGTCGGGCCTTTTCACGATCGAGTCTTCCGGATCGCTCTATGCCGTGAGTCCCGCCAACGGATCGTGGCAGCAGGTGGGACAGGGCGGGGCGTGGGGAAATACGATCGTCGGTGCGGGCTTGGACGACCGGCTTTATACCATCGAATCGAGCGGCGCCTTGTATCAAACCAACCCCGCCAGCGGACAATGGAAACAGTTGGGCCAACCCGATTTCGCGCAGACACGGTTCCTGTTTTCCGGCAACGGTCGCCTCTACACGATTGAAACCAGCGGCAGTCTCTACGAGGTCGACGTGCGATAACGCACGGATCGGCCGGCTGTAAGGAAACCCGGACGCACGGGGCAGATCTGGAATGAGACCTTTCATGGTTCGACTCCGCTCACCATGAAATAAAAGAGAGATGTCCTGATCGCGTCATCCAAACAACAATGGCAACGAGGCCTGTTTCGACGAGTTGCGCGCGACGTCGTATGGACTTTTTGCCATCAGAAAGCGGAATTATCCGTTGAAAAGGCCGCCGTTTGTCTGTAGATTCCACAAGTTCTCATCCCTCCTTTCCTGGTATTAACCGCGAGACTTCTTATGCCGTCCAACATACATACTTTTGGTTCGACCGACGAATGGTGCGCCGCGATGGTGACGACGCTGGAAAAAGTTTCCGCCGAAGCCATTCACCGGAACCGGCGATTTTCCATCGCTCTGTCGGGTGGAACCACGCCCAAAGCGATGTACACGCATTGGGCGAAAAGCCGGAAAACGGACTGGTCCAGGATTCACTTCTTCTGGAGCGACGAACGGTGTGTCCTGTCAACCCATCCGGACAGCAACTTCCGGATGGCCCACGAATCGTTGCTTTCCAAAGTGAATGTGCCGTCGTCCAATATTCATCGCGTTCCGGCCGAGGAAGATCCGATGCTGGCGTCCCAGCAATACGAGGACGAGATCCGGGATTTCTTTGGGGCGCGTACGTCGGCGCCGCCGGCCTTTGACGTCATCCTGCTCGGTCTGGGCGATGACGGCCACACGGCCTCGCTGTTTCCGGACACGGACGCGCTGAACGTCACCGACAGCTGGGTGGTCGACAATTTCGTCAAGAAACTGAAGAGCCACCGGATTACGTTTTCCTTTCCTTTGATCAACCGGGCGCGCCAGGTGATGTTCATGGTAACGGGCGCGTCCAAAGCGGATGTGTTGGCGGATGTGATCAGACATCCGGACACGTCGGTTTGTCCTGCCGCCAGAGTACGGCCGGAACAGGGCGAGGTCTTGTGGTTTGTCGATCACAGCGCGGCCGGAAAACTCGGATGAAAACCGCCGTTCACATTACGACGGTGATGCTGGCGCTGGCCTGCATGGCCGGTGACGCGGGCGCCCAAAGGAAGGATTATATTCTCGAAACGATTTCGCTGGAACATGGATTGTCCCAGAGCGTGGTCGAGACCATTCTCCAGGATCACAACGGCTTTTTGTGGTTCGGGACGCAGGACGGCCTCAATTTCTACAACGGATACGGTTTCAAGGTATTCAAAAACGATCCGTACAGGCCGGCCAGTCTTTCTCAAAATTACGTGACAGCGCTTTATGAGGATTCGCATCACACGATCTGGATTGGGACGGAGCGGGGGCTCAATTTCTACCGGGACGGTGTGGTACGGCGGTGGGCCCCGCGCCATGATTCGACGGCGTGGCTGGACGGCAATTTTTCGGCCATCACCGGCGATACGTCGGGTATTCTCTGGATGGCCACGATCGGCAACGGCCTGATGCGGCTTGACACGCGCACGGACGAATTAACCATTTTCAAGAACAACCCGGACGACCCGTTATCACTGGTTCACAATAGTGTCCGCGCGCTGTACCTGGACGGCAAAGGCGTCCTGTGGATCGGAAGCACCCGCGGACTGTCCAGGCTGGACGGCGGCACCTTCACCAATTTTTCCACAACGACCTCGGGCCGTCGACTGCCCGAAAAGAGTGTGCTGGCCATTCATCCTGCCGGCCACGACCGGTTGTGGGTCGGCACGGCGACGGACGGTCTCTGGCTGATCGACACGCCATCCATGATCTACACCGCCTGGCGACACCAAGCCAATGATCCGGGTTCCATCCCGTCGGACGTCGTCCAGTGCCTTTACACGGACTCCCATGGCTCCCTGTGGGTCGGCACGGAAGACGCCGGTGTCGGCATCTACACGGACGGACAATTCACGACCTATCAACATGATCCTGCGAATCCATTCAGCCTGAGCCACAACGACATCCAGCAAATTTATGAGGATCATTCCGGCAACGTGTGGGTCGGCACGCTGGGAGGCGGCATCACCAAATTCCGCAAGACTTACTTCAAGTTGTACAGCCCGCGGTCGGCGCCGGAACGGCGTCTGCCGGGCAGCGAGGTCTGGGCGTCGCTGATGGATCGCAGCGGTCGTTTATGGATTGGCGTCCATGGCGTCGGCGTGTGTTTGCTCGAAGGCGGCCGCGTGCGGGTATTCGAACCGGAGCCCGGAAATCCGCGCGCGTTATCAGATAACAAAGTGATGTGTCTTTTCGAAGATCCGTCCGGACGCATCTGGGCCGGCACCACCAACGGCCTCAATATTTTTGACGGAACCGGATGGCAAGTCATACGCCGTAATCCGGCCGATCCGTCCAGTCTGCCCAACAACTACATCAATCACATCATGATGGATTCCCGCCAGCGGATCTGGATCGCGACATTCGGGGGCGGTCTGTGCCAATACCTGGATGGGCGGTTTGTCGTGTATCAGAATATTCCGCATGACGATGCGTCGTTGTCCGGCAACGACGTTTTCCGACTGGCCGAAGACCAGCAGGGGAATCTGTGGATCGGCACATTCAACGGTCTCAATCGATTCGACGGCAAGACGTTCACCCGCTTCACCAAAAATCCGTCGGACCACGAGTCGTTGTCGCAAAATACGATTCTGTCTCTGGCCGCCGGTTCGGACGGCAGCGTGTGGATTGGCACGGACGGCGGAGGACTGAATCGTTTCAAAGACGGCCGCTTTGCGGCCTACATGGAAAAAGACGGTTTGCCGAGCAACCTGATCTATGGCATCATCGAAGACCATGACCACCTGATCTGGTTGTCCACCAATGCCGGTCTTTGCCGGCTCAATCCGCAGGATACGGGCCGCACGCGCTTCCGCCGGTTCGATACGAAAGACGGCCTGCTGAGCAACGAATTCAATCAGGGCGGTTATTTCAGGAGCGCGACCGGCGAACTGTTTTTTGGCAGCATCAAGGGGCTGGTCCGGTTTCATCCGCGCGACCTCGTGCCACGCGTCTTTACGCCGCCGGTCTTCATCACCGCTTTCAAGAAGTTCGACGTGGAAGTGGCCTTCCCATTCGAAGTCACCAACTTGGATTGCGTTGAAATCTCCTATCGGGACAATTTTTTTGCCTTTGAATTTGCCGCCCTGGATTACACGGTGCCTGAAAAAAACCAGTACGCCTACCGTTTGGAGGGGTTTGACAACGACTGGATTTTCTCAGGTTCCCGCCGTTATGCCAGCTACACCAACCTGGACGGCGGCACGTACCGGTTCCTGCTGAAAGCCGCCAACAGCGACGGCGTCTGGAACGAGAATCCCACGTCCGTCACCGTCATCATCCATCCGCCCTTCTGGAAGACGTGGTGGTTCATGGGCTCCGCCGTCGTTCTTGTGGCCGGTCTGGCGGCCGGATTCTACAGTTCCCGCATCCGAATCATGAAGCACCGCAATATCGTGCTCGAACAGAAGGTTCGCGAGCGCACGTCGATGATCGAAGACAAGAACCGTGAATTGGAGAGCAAAAACGAACAAATACGGCAGCAGCAGGATCAACTCATCCAGTCCGAAAAACTGTCTTCGTTGGGAAGATTGGTCAGCGGCATGTCTCACGAGATCAATAACCCGCTCAATTTTACGTACGGTAATGCCGTCAATATGGAACTTGAATTGGAGGACATGTATAAAGAAATCCGCCAGGTGCTGCCGTCCCATCTCCCGCTGGAGGGTTTGAACGCCAAGTTTGACGAAATGCGCGACATGCTCAAGACCATCAAGATGGGGACCGAGCGAATCAAAGACATCGTCGTAGGGTTGAGGGATTTCGCGATCATGTATGATTCCGAGACGACCGATATTCAGATCAATACGCTGGTGGACTACCTGATCGGCATTTTGAGATCCCAGGAGCGGAACAACGTGGAGATAATTCGTGAATACCAGGATGTGCCGCCGATCCACGGACTGTACGGTCAATTGAGCCATGCGGTCATGAATATTCTGCGCAATGCGGTGGAAGCCGCCCAGGCCAACGCCATCAGCTCCGGCGGCGCCCGGGTGGTTATTCGCACCTACCTGCACAACGACCGGATTGTCCTTTCGATTCGTGACAACGGCCACGGGATCCGGGAGGATGTTCGCCACAAAATCTTCGAGCCGTTTTTTACAACCAAAGAAGTGGGTCAGGGTACCGGTCTGGGCCTGTCGATCAGCTATGGTATCATCCGCAATCACAAGGGAGAGATCACATTCACGTCCGACGTGGGCGTCGGAACCGAATTTCGAATTGAATTGCCGGTGGGAGCGGTTCAAAGGCATTCGGAGGCGGGAAATTTGACTTGAATACCCTGATTATTCTTCGTAGTTTTCCGCGTGTTGGAAACGACGAATATCATCGAACGGTTAACCGTAGACGAATCAGAGACTTACGCGCTTGGTTTTGACTTTTCGAATTTCCTGGAGCCGGAATCTGTGGTGGCGCTTTTTGGGGAGGTCGGTGCGGGTAAGACGGTCTTTGTCAGGGGAGTATGCGACGGTTTGGGCGCCATCGGCGTGGTGAGCAGCCCTACTTTTATTATCATGAAGGAATATGCCGGCCGGTGCCGGCAAACACCGATAACGATCAGACATTTTGATTTTTACCGCATTACCAAAGCCACGGATATTGAAGAACTCGGTTTTGTTGACTTTCTGGCTGAGTCCGGCACGGTCAGCCTTATTGAATGGGCCGATCACGCGTTGCCGTGGTTGCCATCCGCCTATTGGCGGGTCGATATCAGGAAACCGGACGACGCGCGGCGCGAGTTGATTATTTCCAGGATAACCGATTGAAATGGACTCCAATTTTCACATTCTGGCCATCGAGACATCCGGCACGGTGTGCGATGTGGCCGTTGTGCACGGACCCGCCGGCGACCCGGGTCTGCTGGCCGAGATTCGGGTCAATTTGCGGCATGCCCATTCCGAAATACTGCTGGATGTGATCGACGATGTGTTATTCCTCGCAAGAGTGCCGAAGGAAACGTTGTCGGGTCTGGCCGTGTCGATCGGCCCGGGCTCATTCACCGGGTTGCGTATCGGACTATCGGCGGCCAAAGGTCTGGTCTTCGGCCTTGATCTTCCGTTGGTCGGCGTGCCGACGCTTGATGCGCTGGCATTCCGGTTTCACCAGCCCGGACGAAAGACCATCGTGGCGATCGGCGCCCGCAAAGGCGAGTGTTATCTGGCCCAATATGAAAACCGCGTTTTGTCCGATCCCTACCGCGTGATTCCTTCATCGGAACTCGGCCAGCAGATGACGCCGGGTTGCATTGTGATCACCGACCGCCCGGACGACTTGGTCAATGCGATGCCGGGCCAACTGGGTGATCAGGTGGAAATTTTCGGCGGCGATCTGGCCGTGCCGGACGCTGTGGTGATCGGGCGGATGGGATTGGAGCGGCTGGCGCGCGGCGAGCACGACAATGCCGACTCCCTGGTGCCACTCTACGTGCAGGCTTTCAAGGGAGTGATGGGATGACGCACCCCTTGCAGGTCGATGCCGGCCTCCTTATCCGGCCCATGTCCGCCGAAGATCTGCCGCAGGTCATGGCCATCGAATCGGGGTCGTTTGGAAGCCCGTGGAGCGCCAACCACTTCATGGACGAGTTGAATAACCGGGATTTGTCCATTCCGCTGGTATTGGTTCGCGACCAGATCATCGTCGCTTACGCCGTGGTGTGGATCATTCTGGACGAATGCCACGTGGCCAATATCGCCGTTCATCCAGAATTCCGGCGCGGGGGTCTTGGCGACCGTTTGATGCGGCACATTGTGACCGTCGCCTGCGAAAGGGCCTGCGCCCGCGTCATGTTGGAAGTGCGCTCGTCGAATGCGCCGGCCATCGGCCTGTACGAACGCCACGGTTTTGAACGGGTGGGCATACGGAAGAATTATTACCATGACGGATTTCTCAAGACCGAAGATGCGATTCTGATGGATCGCGATTTAGCCGGGAGCCGGACGGTATGAACTGGTTTCAACGAACCAAAGACGGCATCTCCAGCGCCACGGAAAAAAAAGAACTGCCGAACGTCTGGGTGAAGTGCGACGCGTGCAACGAAATCCTGTACAAGAAGGATCTTGAGCAAAACCTGAACGTGTGCACCAAGTGTGGCTTTCATTTCCGCGTCACGGCGCGAAAATACCTCCAGATTCTTCTCGACGCCGATTCGTTTGTCGCCATCAACAAGAACATGGTTTCCGTCGATCCGTTGAATTTTACGGACACCAAAAAATACGCCGAGCGCATTCGTACGACGGTCACCAAGACCGGACTGAAGGACGCCGTCCAGACGGGATTCGGCAAAATGAACGGCCGCCCGGTCGTCGTGGCCGTGATGGATTTCGGATTCATTGGCGGCAGCATGGGTTCCGTCGTGGGTGAAAAAATTTCGCGGGCGGCGGATGAGGCTTTGCGGCATAAATTGCCGTTGATCGTCTTGTCGGCGTCGGGCGGCGCGCGCATGATGGAAGGGGCGCTTTCGCTCATGCAGATGGCCAAAACCAGCGCCAAACTCGCCCTGATGCACGAAGCCGGCCTGCCGTACCTTTCATTGCTCACCGATCCGACGACGGGCGGCGTGACGGCCAGTTATGCGATGCTGGGGGACGTGAATATCGCCGAGCCGGGTTCGCTCATCGGTTTTGCCGGGCCGCGCGTCGTCAAAGAGGCCACCAAGAAAGAACTGCCGGAAGGTTTCCAGCGCGCCGAGTTCCTGATGGAACACGGCTTTGTCGATCTCATCGTCAGCCGGCTGGCCCTGAAAGATACGATTGGCCGATTGCTCGCATTTTTTGAAACATCGACGAACCCCAATTTTGATCCGGGTTCGATCACGCCAATGGACAAACAACCCCAATAGCTCACCTTACGTTTGAGGATTCCCGAATGAAGCACATTCTCCTGACCAATGACGATGGCATCGATTCCAACGGTCTTCATGCGCTCTACAAAGAACTGAAAAAAATCGGCGATGTGACGGTCGTAGCGCCCCACGTGGAACGCAGCGCCGTCGGTCACGCCATCACCATCAGCGAACCCATTCGTGTACTGGAATACAACCGCGTGGATAAGTTTCACGGTTTCGCCGTGCTGGGTACGCCGGCCGACTGCGTCAAGATCGCGATCAAGAAACTCATGCATCGCAAACCGGACATCGTCGTCTCGGGCATCAATCACGGTTCCAATACCGCCACCAACGTCCTGTATTCGGGAACCGTATCCGCGGCCACCGAAGGTATCATCATGGGCGTGCCGTCCGTGGCCGTTTCCCTGACGAGTTTCGACCTCAAAGCCGACATGACGTTTGCGTCTGAAGTCGCCTGTTCCCTGGTCAAGACCGTCATGGCGAAAGGACTGCCCGCCGATACGCTCCTCAATGTCAATATCCCGTCGTGCAAGAAGTCCGACATCAAGGGGATCGAAATTACACGGCAGGGCAAAGGCCGGTACGAGGAATACTTCGAACAGCGTCTGGATCTGAGCGGACGGGCGTATTATTGGCTGACCGGCAAGAAGATGAGCCTCGATACGGACGCCGACGTGGACGATGTGGCCGTGTCGATGAACAAGGTATCGGTCACGCCGATCCACATCGACATGACCAATTACACGATGCTCGAAGAGCTGAAAAAATGGAACCTGTCGTTGTAATCGCCGTGGTCAAACCGTTTCCCATTTTGTCCTCAATGCCGTCGTATTGAGGACGTTTTATTTTCTTTGGTATGACTTCCAAATTTTTGCATCCGTGGTGGGTTTTTCTGATCACGACGGGCATCGGCACGCTGACCAATCACGGCGGCATCCGTTCGCCCGACACCGAGGTGGTGTTGCGTGTCGCCGAGGCCATGGTGGACAGCCAATCGTTTGTGCCGCGCGATCTTGAGGCCTGGCACAAATTTGGCGTCGCCCCCGGCGTCGACGGGCGGTATTATTCCATCTATCCGCCGGTGGAGTCGTTTTGGATGGCCGCGTGGCTGCCCGTGGTAAGGGCGGTCGCGCGCGGTTTGGGCGACGCGCCGGTCAGCCATTATTACGGTACGGATCTGCAGTTCGTTTTGCTGGGTGAACCCGTCCCGGACCTGTCGCCCCACCGCGTACGTTATGTGTTTTCCAACCTGGACGTCCTTCTCGCCGCCCTGGCCGTCACGATTTTTTATGGGATTGTGCTCCGTCTCACGTCATCGCATGAGGTCTCGTTTTTTGTGAGTCTGATGTATGCCTTCGGAACGACGATGTGGTCGTATGCCGGCAGTGGTTTTTCCGAGTCCCTCGCGATGGTGTTGATTCTGGGTTCGTATCATCTCCTGGACGAACGAGCCGTCACGCACACGATGACGAGGATGTTCGTTTCATCGGTATGTCTGGGGCTGGCCGTCGGGACGCATGTCACGGCGATTTTGTTTGTTCCGTTTTTTCTCGTGCGGGCGCTTCCGGCATCCAAGAAGTGGCCGGCGGCCGGCGTGTGGATGTTGGGTTTGGCGCTCGTCATGGTCTTGCTGGGATGGTACAATGCCGGCCGGTTTGGCGATTGGTTCGAATCGGGCCGCAACCTCAGCAGTGAAAATAAAGTGGCGTGGGTTTTTGTGTTGGAGGAGAAATTCTGGCACAACCTGTATGGGGTGCTGTTCGGCGCGAGCAAGGGTGTTTTTGTTTTCTTTCCCTTGGGTGTGCTGGCGCTCATCGTGTGGCCCGGTTTTCATCGCGCCCAACCGAAGTTGTCCAAATGGCTGATCCTGTTGCTGGTTGTGCGCGTGGTATTCAATGCCGCGTATGCGGACTGGCACGGCGGGTACAGTGTGGGGCCGCGCTACCTCGTGATGATTTTACCCTTTGCGCTGATGCCGCTGGCCTGGTGGCTTGCGAGGGCATGGGAGGCGCGCCGGGTGAATTCGTGGATGGTGGCGGGTGCGGCCGCAGGCGCGGCGTGCATCGAGCAATGGTACTTTGTCGCGGGGGACATGTTTTCTTTTTATCATTTGATCAACTTTCACAATCTGCAGAAGGGCATCAATGTCTTCCTCAACGATCGGATATACCTCGATTGGGCGCTGTCGCCATTGGGGCATCTTCTGCAGTTTCAGCGCGGGCCGTTTCTGCTGCGGGACGTACCCCTGTCGAATACCGGCCTGTGGATAACGGGTTCGGTGGTCATCGCCGGACTGACGGGTGCGTGGCTGATGTACGTCCGCCGCCGGATAGCCAGCCTGCCGGACAGAAGCGGATCGAAGCGAGTGTGACAAATCCCGGATCGAGCGTCGCCAAAAAAGCGCCTACGCTTGGAAGTCTTCCGCGCCGAAACCCGATCAACCCCACCCTAACCCTCCCCTGCGAGGGGAGGGCAAGGGTGGGGTCCGCGGAATGGAGAGCATGACAGAGGAGCGGATCGTGGATGCGCCTCGCAAAGCAAGTTAGGCATAGATGTTTCGGCGCGTAAGCGCCTTCTCCAGCCACGGGCTGACATGCTTTGGGCATTTTCTCTTGGCGCAACAAGAGAAAGTGCTATGGAATGCATTTCATGAAGGACATGCGTCGAGCCATCGAATGTTCTTTTCTTTGCCTTGATGCAAAGACCTTGTCGCACACGCGAGGCCTGGGAGGTCGTCCGCGCCGAAAGCCGATCAACCCCACCCTAACC
>CAZJBS010000043.1:0-20877 GCA_964544475.1 uncultured Bacteroidota bacterium
ACCGTGCGGGGCAATTACATCGGCGTATCCGTTGACGAAAACTGGATTGGCAACGGCGAACAGGGAATCTACATCCAAGACGGTAATAACAACATTATTGGCGGTACCAACTCCGGTGAAGGCAACGTGATTCGTCATAATGGCTCGCATGCCATACATATTGAAGCATACAATACGTCAGCTTCCGGTAACGGAATCTATGGCAATTTGATTGGTTCCTACGGGACGGGTGGCGCAAAAGCGAAAAAACAAAACCCTGACGGTTACAACGGAAACGGCGGCTATGGCATTTATGTGCGTAGTGGAGGCGGCAAACTGACCAAAGGTACCAAGGAGAAGATCAGAGGCCGTGAACCGCGTCCCAAGACAAGCAGTCCGGAAGGCTATTCGTCCTATGTGACGAATACGCAGATCGGGGACGGCACGATATTTGGAGCCAATATTATCGGGAATAACAACTACGGTGGTATCTACCTGGATGGATACAACGTCTATGAAAATGAAATCAACTACAATTTCATCGGGACTACGCCGGACGAATCCTGGGAAGGGAATGGCGGCAGTGGTGTGGAATTGTACGAGAGCTATGAAACGATCATTGATCATAACATCATTGCCAACAACAGTGGATGGGGCATCAGCGGCTATTATACGTATTACAACACCATTCGAAAAAACATCCTTGGAACCTACGAATCGGGGCAAGGGTATGCGGGTAACAACAACGGCGGCCTTTATCTTGAAGCGTCGTACGACAATGTGATTGGCGGAGAGTCCGCATTCGAAGGAAACCTGATTTCCGGGAATTATGGGAATGGTCTTGAACTCTACAACGATTACTTTTCGAGCAGCAGCAACAACGTGATCCAGTACAATCGCATTGGCACTGAGGCGGACGGGCTCAAGGCGCTTGGCAACTATGGCGCCGGCATTTATTTCTATGCCAGTGGCGGAAAGAAGAACAAGGCCGCCGGCGTCTCCGGGGTCTCGGGTAACACACTGTTGAACAATACCGTTGCGTATAACAACAACAACGGCATTTACATGACGGGCTATGATGTGTATGGCAATACCATATCCCGAAACTCCATATTCAGCAATAACGGCAACGGTATTTATCTGGAGAATGGCGCTCAGAATTACATTGAGCCTCCGACGATAACGGGTCTGGTCGGAAATCTCCTGATGGGTACGGCCGAAGATGATGCCGTCGTCGAAATATATACGGATTACGAGGACGAAGGCCGTCAGTTCATCGATACCGTCTACGCGGATATCTCCGGCAACTGGTCCAAAATCGTGCCGACGGTATTCAACCAGAACTTCACCTCGTTACAGCATTCTTTCGGCAACTCGTCGGCCTTTTCCAACGCGGCTGCGAGTTCGGAAAACAAGATGTTGGTGACGCGGCTTTCCGATGACGGCGGCCCGGGCACTTTGCGCGTGGCCATCGACAGCGCCAACACGCATATCGGCGCCGATACGGTCAGATTCATGTTGCCGTCTGGATCCACGATCAATCTTCAATATTCCATGTCGACCATCGATGATGACGGACTCGTGATCGACGGCGATCTGGATCAGAACGGTACGCCGGACATTACGGTAAGGGCCGGTGCCGGAGCCCCCCCAGATGGCGCTGAAAAGAGCGAAAACCAAGTCGATGGACGTGGCGCCAGCGGCATGGACGGCTTCACGATCCAGTCCTCGAATAACGTGATCAAAGGGCTTGTGGTTTACGGGTTCATGCAGAATTATACAGAAGGCGGACGTGCCTTCCGGATCACGGGACCGTCTGCCTCCGGCAACAAGATTATCGGAAACCACATAGGCAATCCGGACAGGCAAAATACGATCGGCGTTTATCTGGATGCTGGCGCGCATGACAACTGGATCGGCGACGGCACGGCATTGAGTCGAAACGTCATTTCCGGAAATGAAAACAGTGGCATCATCCTGTCCGACGAAGGTACCAACCAGAACAACATTCTTGGCAATTATGTCGGTACCGATGAAACCGGTACCCAGGCCATGGGTAATGGATCCTACGGCATCGGCATTTTCTTCGGGCCGAAGTATACGAATATTGGAAACGGCAGCGCTTCAGGATCCAATGTGATTTCCGGCAACCAGGGATCCGGCGTACATATCGAACAGGCGGATAGCAATCTTGTCCTTGGTAATATCATCGGCCTGGATGTCAGTGGGAATGCGCTTCCAAATTACTCGGGTATTTTCCTGGGATCGGGCGCCAATGCCAATCAGATTGGCAACGGGACGCCGGGCGGTCGCAATGTCATATCCGCCAATATGGGTAATGGCATTACCATGTCCAGCGGTGGAGATCCCGTATCAGACAACATGGTTCTCGGCAACTACATTGGAACCGATATGGCCGGCAATGCCGATTTGGGCAATGAAGGAAATGGCGTGGCGATGTATGGTGGCGATGGCGGAAGAGCTGAATTCAACATCATCGGAGGCCCTTCCGGCTCCAGAAATGTCATCTCCGGTAATCAAGGTAATGGCATTTATCTCTACAGTTCCGTTTTCTCGACGGCCATTCTGGGTAATTACATCGGAACCAATGCAACCGGTACTACCGATCTGGGCAACGCGGAAAGCGGCGTCTATATTTCCGGTGGCGCCCAGCATAACATGATCGGGAATGGGTCGGCCGGCGCCGGCAATGTGATCTCCGGCAATGACTATGATGGTGTCAAGATCGAGGGTTACTTCACGGATTCCAACGTTGTGTTTGGCAACATCATCGGTCTGAATGCCGCAGGCAATGCCGCCATTCCAAACATGCATATCGGACTTCGCGTGCTTAGCGGCGCCAGGTACACGTTGATTGGAAATGGAACGCCGCTCGGTCGCAACATTGTCTCGGGCAACGGCGAGTCCGGAATTGAAGTCAGCGGGTACGACCCACAGGCCGCGAAGTCACTTATTCCAACCGATTTTACAACGATCCTCGGGAACTACATCGGGACGGATCTGAGCGGCAATCTTGCCATCGGCAATCAAATGGCCGGCATCTGGCTTGCAGGTGATTCGCGTTACACCATGATTGGCGACGGGACAGTCGGCGGTCGTAACGTGATTGCCGGGCAGATTTCAGGCGATGGTATTCACATCGAAAGTAATGAAAACACTGTGCTGGGCAACTACATCGGTCTTGATGTTGCCGGCAATGCGCTTCCCAATCAAAGTGGCATCACGGTCGCGTCGGGTACCGGCAATATGATCGGCGACGGCACCGTTGGAGGGATCAACGTCGTATCGGGAAACACCATGATGGGAATTTCCTTCGAAGGGATATCCACAGCGCAAGGTGGTGCGGCCGGCGGTAACATGGTCCATCGCAATTATATTGGCGTGGACCCGACGGGATTGGCCCCGCGTCCCAACGGCATGATAGGCCTCGCCTTCTCGGACGGTGCGTATGGGAATGTTGCGTTGGACAACGTCATAGCATTCAACGATACGGCGGGTATCGGAGCGAAAGATCCCGGAACAGCGGGAAACGGTTTTTATGCGAACAGGATCTTCAGGAATGGCGGATTGGGCGGCATTACGTACCGCAATGGAGGCCAGTACGAATTGACGGGGCCGGTGATCACCGGAGTGGCCTTTGATTCCACGGTCAGTGGCACATCGACACCGAATGCGTTCATACAAATCTACGCCGACTCTCTGCATCAGGGGCAGGGAAGAGTGTGGCTGGACTCGATCACTGCCGTCGGAACCGCCTGGTCGCGCAAGGTCAACATTCCTTCGGGCATGGTCATCACGGCGCTCCAGGACAGCGCCAGCACCACATCCATGTTCTCCAGGTCATTTGTACCTCTGCTGGGCAGCCTGGCAGCCTCAGGTTCCCTCGATTTCGGCAATATTCTCGTGGGAGACAGCGCCACAAGGGTTGTGAAGGTTTATTCAGTGAACGGGTTTACGCTCGCGTCGTCGTCGTCGCTGTCCTTTGGAACCCAGTATACCGTGGCAAGCGGACCTTCCCTTCCGGACACGCTATTTCCAGGGGATACGCTGACGTATACCATTCGATTCAGACCGGCGAACTTTGCCATCGTCCGTGACACCCTGACGATCAACAATTCGTCGACGGCATCTGCTTTCCGCCTTCCGATGAGCGGCGTGGGCACGGCGGGCACGCTCGCAGTCAGTCCGGCGTCCGTAAACTTCGGAAACGTTTTTGTTGGAGACAGCGTGACTCAAGCCTTCAAGATCTTTGCGTCGACAGGACATGTGATTGTTTCCAGTGTGACCCTGCAGGGCGGATTGCCGTACAGCATTGTGTCCAATAGCGCCATACCCGACACGGTGATGCCCGGCGATTCCGTTACGGTCACGGTACGATTCCGGCCCACGGCCTATGTGTCGTATCTCGATTCGATGGTTGTCGCCAACAATTCGGCCACGAATCCCCGCAAAGTACCGCTTTCCGGCATGGGAACCGCCGGCACTCTGGCGGCTTTGCCGGCCTCTGTCAATTTTGGAAATGTTCAGGTCGGGGACAGCTCAACTCAGTCAATCAGAGTATTTGCCACATCCGGGCACGTCGGAGTCAGCGGTGTGAGCCTCCATTTTGGCGCGCCATACTCCATCGTCAATTCCTCACCCCTGCCCGATACGCTGAGCGTTGGCGATACGATATCGGTAACCGTCAAATTCCGGCCGACAACCGACGGGACTTTCGCGGACACACTTAACGTGGCCAACAACACGCTGCCCAATCCGTTCTTGATTCCAATGACGGGGTACGGCAGCCAGGGTGTCCTTGCTGCAGACATGACAACGGTGAACTTTGGTTCGGTCTATCTGGGTGACAGTTCGTCTCACCGGGTGAAACTATATACCCTATCCGGCGATGTACTGGTCAGCGCCATTGCTCTTTCCAACGGCGCGGCTTACCACATTACCGGGATTTCTGAAACACTGCCCGTGACATTGCAGGCGAATGATACGTTGTTGGTCGATGTCATGTTTATGCCGGAGGTTGTGGGTGTGGCCACGGACGCCTTGCAAATCGCCAATAACGGCGCCACCGATCCATATGTGATCAACCTGACCGGTGTCGGACAAGCCGGAGTCCTGGCCGCGTCGTCGTCGTTGCTGCAATATGGCACGGTGATTATCGGTGACAGTCTGACGCAGAGTGTCAAGTTGTATGCGAACGCCGGTCATGTGGTCGTTGATCAGATTGTCCAGGGTATCGGCGGCGCCGTGGATTTCACCATTGTGAACATGCCTTCGCTGCCGTTGACGCTGAATGCGGGCACATCAGATACGCTGGCTTTGAACATACGTTTCAGACCGCTCAGCGGAGGCGCCAAGGCGGACACCGTGAAGGTCTACAGCAATGCGAATCAAAATGAGTTTCAGGTACTCCTGAATGGCACCGGTGTGGTCAATTCCAACCCGAACAACTTCTCGCTGGTAAGCCCAACGAATAACGCGTTCATTCATAGTGTGCTGCCGACATTCAGCTGGGAGGGGAACGGCGATCCGGACGGAGACCCTGTGAGCTACACCATGGAAATATCAACGGTGATCGATTTTTCGACCATAACTCAGTCGGTCAATTCGACGGATCCCAACGTCACGCTGAGCACACCGCTGGACAGCACGGGCAGTTATTTCTGGAGAGTGCGGGCGGAAGACGGTCGTGGCGGGCAAACCATGAGTAATGTTCATTTCTTCACCGTTTCCAACGCCAATCCGAATCCTTTTGTTGGGAAGACGCCTGCCAACGGCAATTTACTGAGCACGGTTTTCCCGACCTTGAGTTGGGAGGGCCGCGGCGACGCCGATGGGGACGTCCTGCTGTATCGCGTGGAAATCGCGACCGATGTGTCGCTTGGCAATTTGGTCCAGTCATTCACGACGTCTGACACGACGACGACTCTCACCACCAGGCTGGACAGCGTGGGGAGCTACTTCTGGCGTGTGACCGCCACGGATGGCTGGGGAGGTTCGATGGTCAGCAATACGGGATTCTTCCGTGTGGATGCGCAGGCGCCGGATCTGTTTACGGGAATCCTTGCCAGCACACTTCTTCACAACCACCTGGAAGTTTACGCATACAGCGGCGAGAAGCTGCGCAGCGCTCAGGTGAAGTTTGTATTTACCAACGCATCGAATCAGCGCGACAGCACCACGGTTGCCATGGGTGAAGTTGAGAATAACCGTGGTTTGTATTTCACAAGATTTCAGGTGACCCGGGCGCAGACACTGACCATCCGGACGACGGTGACGGATTCAGCGAACAACGTGACGACGTCATCCGAGACTTTCCTGGTGGATATCCTTGCCAAAGCCGGCGGCATGATTGCCAGCGGCGATGGTTTGGAGATTACGGTGGAAAGGAACAGTGTCGATGAAGATGGCTTCCTCCTGGTTCGTCGTCTGGAGACGGAGCCAGGGATGCCGGAGGCGATGCAGAAGGCGCTGGGCTTGCGATCGGGGGTCTCGGAGGAGAGGTGGAGCCAGCTGGCGGGGTATGAACTGATCAGCACGGTGAGCCTGCGGGAAGGCAAGCGTCTGGCGGTGAGCTTCACGTATAGCCAATCGGCGGTGGAGGCTCTGGGGCTGAATTACCCGAATTTGGATGAGCGCAAGCTTGGCGTGTATCGTGAGAGCGAAGGCCGGTGGGTGTATGCGGGTGGTGAAGGCCGTCATGGGACGGTGAGCGCGAAGCTGGGAGTTCTGGGCAAGGTGGCTTTGATGTATAATCCGGATCATGTGAATTTGCCGGAGAAGGTGGAGCTATTGCAGAACTACCCGAATCCGTTCAATCCGACGACGAGCATACGCTTTGGGTTGCCCGAGGAGGGCCGGGTGAAACTGGCGGTGTATAATGTGCTGGGTCAGAAGGTGAAGGAGTTGCTCACGGAGAGCCGGGACGCGGGCTATCATGAGGTTCGCTGGGATGGGCGCAACAGCGTGGGTCATGTGGTATCCAGCGGGGTGTATATCTACCGGTTGGAGACGCCTCGGGGAGTGCTTTCACGCAAGATGATGATGATCAAATAATCAATAGACAGGAGATGGGTTATGAAGCAGTTAGTTTGGCCGGTGGTGGTGGTTATGGCGGTGGCGCTGGGCTGTGGAGAGGATGACCCGTTGGGGGATGCGTGGAAGAAGTTCCGGGATGAGGATTACGCGGGGGCGCATGCGGCGTTCAGCGGCTTGGTGAGCAGTGAAGGCGCCCGGGCGCTGGAGGGTTTGGGATGGACGACGATCATGATGGATTCGATGACGGCGGCCCGGGGATATTTTCAGCGAGCGGCCAATGATTCCTCGGTGGCGACGTATGCGGGGTGGTCTTTGGTGAGTTGGGTGCTGGGGGACTACCAGACGAGTGTGGAAAAGGGTGAGTTTGTGTGGCGCCGGGAGGGCACGCGCTTTGTGTTCAGTGAGTTGCCGAGCGTCAACTACAAGGACGTGCTCTGGCATCAGGCGGCGTCCTACTATCACCTGGGCGCCATTGAGCTTTGCATCACGAAAATCAAACAGATTGACTCCGCCTGGGAGGACCCGGCGCCGAATCACCCGGATATTGAAACCATACTCCTCGCCAAGTTGGAGGCGTTGTACGCTTCGTTATCGCCGGTACTTTGAGCACCATTCAAAGATCTGATGAAACCGCCGTGAGTTGCTATCAAACTCACGGCGTTTCTTTTTCATTGGACCGCTTGCGTTGATGTCAAGAACCAGACAATCCCGCGGGAAATCTTAGAAAAAAGAATTCTATTCTTCTTCTCAGTTTGTGATCGAAATCACAAACTTCTTTCCCTGTTACTTATAACTTTAGATATACTCATCTGTAGATACTATTACCCATCGAATTTCTTCGACTAAGAAATCGGACGCAACGGGTAACACACCGACATCTTACGATCACATCGCAACTTCCTGCACCCCATTGGAGGCCTTATGAAGCGTTTCCTGGAGAGATTTGGGTTCTTCGCCATATTGTCTTTGGCGAGTACCGCCATTGTCGCCCAAACGCACTACACGACCGTGGCAGATGGCGACTGGAGCGATCCACTCGTTTGGAGTCCAAACGGCGTACCCGGTCTCACTGATACGGCTACTATATCAGCCGCTCGTACCGTGAGCGTCTCGGCCAATGCGTCGATCCACAACCTTCGGATCGAAACAGGAGCCACGCTTGCCATCGGCACGGCCTTCCGAATGGATGTAGCGGGTGACTGGTTCAACGAAGGAAACCTGCAATATGGCTCAGGGCTCGTCTCCTTTGCTCCTGGCGGGCCGCACTGGATGGGTGGCAACGGTACGGGGTTCTGGCGTCTCGAGATACAGGGCCCGACCTACTCCATGTCCCCGTTCTCGACGGATTCGCTGGCACTTATCGCTGATTCCCTGGTGACGAATGAACAATGGGAAATTTATGGCGAAGCTCAGATCACCAATGTTGTCACAGGCAGCGGTTCGATGGTGATGGACGTCTTGAGCCGGACGGTGACCAATAATGGCGATGTTCAAGTGCCGGTCACCATCATTTCTGAAGTCTTTCTGGATGGGACGGGATCGTGGAAAGACATGACGGCGGGATACGAAATGGGGCTCTATTTCAACAGCGACATTCATGTTGTCGGGGGCATGCTTGATCTTCCTTCCAGCATTCAATTCAACAACCACCATCTTCTCCTGGACAACAGCACTTTGATCGCCGGCGGCACCTACGTTGGAGGAACCGGTTCCATTCGGACCAGCGGCCTGTGCGACATTACGAATAATTCAGGATCTCTGTACGTCCTCCTTGATGTGACATCTGGCCATACGATCCTGACCGGATCCATGGAAGCCGGCGTAGTCGTCCGCTCCTCGGCCACTCTGGAAGCGAATGGCTATATCTACATCTATGAGTTTCTCCAGATTGAAACCGGCGCTGTTGTGACCATCCCCGGCTACGTGCTATACCTGAACTCGAGTGAAGGTGGATCTCTCACCAACAACGGGAGTATCGACGGCGCGGTGGAATTGGAATCCGAATATTCCATTGATGGCAACGGCTCCTGGGGTCAGCTGTCCGTGCCTCAGTTTCGAACGGCCTCCGTCAATGACGACATCACCATGACCAATGTTGCCCTGGTGATTGGCGGGGAGTTCAACATCGATGCCGACAGCGTCACGATCGTGGACGGATCCATCGGTCTTAATGGCGGATCCATACGCTTTGGCCGACTCCGCTTGAATAACACATCGTTCTATGGAAGCGGAGGCGGCACGGTCAGCAGCGAAGTGGCCATTGTAGGTGGGAGTTGCCTCTTTTTCGGGAGCGTACAATTGTCCAGCATGGTTCACATTTACTCCGATGCGAACCTTTCTCTCGACGGCGACACCAGCTTTGACGTCTATGGTAACGTCCGTGTGGAGAGTAATGGGGTCATCAATGGTTCGAGCGACGTGACCGCCCGGTACGGCGAAGGGCAATCATTCATCAATGATGGATTGGTCGAGGTCTCCGTCAATTTCGATGATGAAGGGAGTGGCTGGATTGGCGGTGATGGCCAGTGGCACGGCATTTCTGTGGCGACGGAAATGTCCCTTCAATCGCTCGGCACACTGACGCTGGCCTGGGGCAGCCTGTTCGTCAACGGTGTCCTGGATATGCAGTCGTTCGATCTGATACTGCAGGACGCCTATGTCTACATCGGGGACGTTGGATCCATCACAGGCGGTGGTCGAATTGTGGCCCGGGGGAATTCAGCCATTGACAATGAATCCGGGGGAAACTGTACGACAAGCCTTCGGGTGGAAGAAATGCTCACCTACAATGGCTTCCTCAACGGGCCTTTGCTCGAACTCACGCATGTTGGCGCGAACCTCCTTGGGTGGGCGATGTACTGCCGGTCGTCGCAAGTGCACAATTTGGGCACGATCGACTTTGGAGATGCCCTCCACTTCGATGGAGGCGAAAGCCAGTTCTTGTATTCGTCCGGATCGATGGGCAGTATGGTCATTGAATCGTTCACCAACATCATGCTCGGGTCCGATCTTACCATGGAGGGTGATCTCGTCGTCAATAACGCGAGCCTCGATCTCCAGAACTGGCGTGTCCTTGTCAATACTCCGTACGCCGTTCAGCTTCTAAGTGGAGGACAGCTGTTTCGAACCAGCGGGTACATCGCTGGCCCATTACGGTTGCCCATAACTACTTCGGGAACGTATGTGTACCCCTTGGGCACTGCCAACGGCTATTCCCCGGTGACAATCAATGTATCCCAATTGTTTGTTGGCGACTTCGTGACGGTCAGCCCCTTTCAAGGGGTGCATCCGGAAGCCGGCACGGCCTCGGAATTCCTGAAGCGTTATTGGATCATTACTCCCAATCCGTCTTTCGTGGCGGACTATGATATCACGTTCACGTACCTGGATGTTGATTTCAATTCGGGCCTCATTGAGCACACGGCCGACGAGCAGAATATGATCCTTGGCAGCTATGCGGGGGGAGGATGGACGTTTCCGTCGACGGCCACGCGAGACACAACGGGTCCGGGTGGATGGTTACGTACCGCGATACTCAGCGAAGGGGATGTGGGAGCCTTCGCGGTCGCAAAGTCCATGGGATCTTTCCAATCCACGTTTGCCGGAGGTCACATCACATCGGACACGGTATGGACCACCGGCACAATCCATGTGACCGGGGATGTTTTTGTCGATGACGGTCATACGCTGACGATCCAGCCGGGCACAACCATTTCGATGGACGGTTGGTACAAGATTGACGTGAAAGGCCGGCTGCTGGCTGTCGGGAAGCCGGATAGTCTCATCACCTTCACGCGATCCGACACCACGGGGTTTTCCAATACCGGGACGACAAATGGGGGCTGGCACGGCTTGCGATGGTTTGAAACGCCTCCGGCGAACGATACGTCACTCGTCGAATACTGCCACTTGAATTTCGGCAAAGCGGTTGGCGCTTATCCCGAAAACACGGGCGGAGCCATCTATGCCGACAACGGATCAACAAGCAATCGTTGGCTGGTTCGCGTCGCCCATTCGATTATTGAAAACAACTATGCCGCGCAGTCCGGCGGAGGCCTATACGTAAGGACTCCCGGCGGCAACGACCAGAATCGCGTTGGTGTAGTCATCGTCGGGAATGCCATTCGAAATAACAAGACGGGAAGCACGGGTGGAGGCCTATATTCCGACCACGCCAACACGGTCATACAGAACAACCGCATCGAATTCAATTCGGCCGGCTACGGAGGAGGATTGGCCGAGATTGGAAACGGCACGCCGCAAATCGTCAACAACCTGATCAACGGGAATCACGCCGACGATACGGGAGTTGGGAGCCAGCAGGGTGGGGGCATCTACTGCCAGAGTACGTGGTTTTCCATCAAGTATGCCAATAACACAATCGTCAACAATACGGCGGAATACGGCGGTGGCGTGAGCATGGGTTCATCGGCCATGCCGAGTTTTTACAACAATATCGTGTGGAACAACTGGGCGACGGTTTCCGGTACGCAATTCTACAACAGCTATACGGGTTGGCCGCAACAGACGTTTGCCTACAATGACATCCAGGGCGGTCTCGATGCCTTTGGGTTGGCGCAGCCCTTTGGAGGTACGTACGAAGAGAGCAATATCAATGCCGACCCGATGTTTCTTGGCGGCGGCCAGGATCCTTTCCGGCCGGGCGACAACAAGTCGCGATGTATCAATGGCGGCTCGACGGCGATCAGTGGCCTGGTTCTGCCGGCGACGGACCTGATGAATAATCCACGTGTGTACGATGGCGCCTACATAGACAAGATAGACATGGGGGCGTATGAGTTCCAGGGCGATCCCTACGGCATGTCGGGAACATACGTCATTGGAACCGGCGGCGACTATCCGACTATTCAGGCCGCCGTCAACCACCTGAACGCTGTCGAAGTCACGGGTCCGGTGATTTTTGAACTGGTCAGCGGCACCTACGTGGAACAAGTGGAGATCGATTCGATACGAAACGTCGGGGAAGGTCCGAACGTCGTGACCTTTCAATCCCAAACCGGCGTGGCTGAGGACGTCATCTGGAGATTCAGTTCCACATCAGCCGACTCCAACTGGGTTGTCTCACTCAGAAAGGCAGATTTCGTCATTTTTCGGAATCTGACGTTTGTTGCCGATGGACCGTCCTATGGCCGGGTGATGGATATTGGGGACCATGCGACCATATTCGGTCTCGAGGGTTGCGTGTTTATTGGCTCGGCTGTCGCCCCGGTTGGAAACGCGCACTCCTTGATATACTCCGACGACGCGGCAGGGACTCAGATTTTCATTGCCCAAAATTGTCTGTTCGAAAATGGTTCAAGAGGCGTTGATCTGAGTGATCCCACCGATTCGTTGGACTTCGCCATGGTGGTCGGTTGTGAGTTCAATAACCAGACGGAATTTGGATTGTCCATTGACGGCACCTACGGCATTCAGATTGACACGAACATCATCACATCGAATCACGAAACCTATCAGGCCGGTATTCGTTGTTCCCGCCTGTCCGTACCGCCCAATAGCGTGACCATGTATGCCTGGGCCTCCACGGTGAGCAACAATCGCATTGCCATTGGTGAAGGAGCGGCCATCAGAATACTGGCATCCGATGCGCCTACGCTGATCGGGAACAACTTCATCACTGTCGGCGGGAACACTGGTGGAGAGTACTACGGCGTGGACGTGATCGACTCCAGGTACCTGATGATTTATTTCTCCAGCATACACGTGACGTCGTCGGATATCGTGAACAGTGCGGCGGTGCGCACGGACGCAACGACCCAGGAACTGGATGTTCAGAACAGCCTCCTCGTTCACAGTGGAGGCGGACGGGTGTACCAACTGAACAGTGCTGCCGCACTGACGGGTTCCGATCACAACGACCTGTTTTCGACGGGACCTCAGCTTGTGGAATGGAACAGCGTTCCTTACTCCGACCTGGCGGCATGGCAAGGAAGCAGCGGATACGATATGAGCTCGTTCTCAGTGAATCCCGGATTTGTCACCGATACGGATCTTCACATCGAGAACCCATTGCTGGATGGAATGGCGTCCGAGATCAACGGCATTTTCAACGACATAGATGGCGATGCTCGGGATGAGATGAACCCGGACATTGGAGCGGACGAGTATGTGCTCATGCCTCCCGCTGTTCCGTCGGGTCTTACGGCCCATGCGCTTGTGGATTCCGTTGTTTTGCATTGGAACGCGAATACGGAACCCGATCTCGGGTATTACATCATGTACCGGAGTACGATTCCTGAATTCACGCCGACGCGATCGGATTCCATCGCCCGCATCAACAAACCGACCACGATGTTTGTCGATCATACGGTGGTAACCGGCGAAGAGTACTACTACGTCATCACGGCGCTCGATCAGTGGGACAACGAAAGCGAGTTCTCAGGGGAGGAGTATGCGTTCGTGTCCCCGATGGTCATCGCCGAAGGCCACATTCCGTTCAATATGACGTGGGCGTCGGACACGGTGCATGTGGTCGGCGACGTGTTCATCGACAATGGAACAACACTGAAAATTCGGCCGGGGGTTCATGTGGCTTTCGAAGGATGGTACAAGATCGACGTGAAGGGGCGACTGCTGGCCGTTGGCAATGCGGACAGTATGATCACGTTCACCCGGAGCGACACCAGCGGATTCCACAACACGGGCATCACGGATGGCGGATGGCATGGCCTGCGATTCTTCGAAACGCCGTCAACGAATGATACGTCCCGCATTGATTTCTGCCTGTTGGAATATGGCAAAGCCATTGGGACGTATCCCGAGGATTGCGGCGGCGCCATTTATGCCGACAATGGTAACACCAACAACCGCTGGCTTGTTTCGATTACGAATTCCGTCATACGTCGCAATTATGCCACTCGCGGCGCCGGCATCTACCTGTTTACGCCAGGAGGCAACGATTTCAATCGAACCGCCATCAACGTCATCAACAACCAGATCGAAGAAAACAACGCCTCCTATTCCGGTGGTGGCATTCATACGGACCATACCGATCCGACGATTGTCAACAACGACATCGGCAATAACACCGCACAATACGGAGGCGGTATTTATGTGAATGGCAGCGGTATTCCGAAAATCACCAACAATGTGGTTCACGACAACCACGCCGATGATGCGGGAGCGGGCAGTCAGCAGGGTGGCGGGATTTACTTCCAAAGCACATGGTGGTCCATCAAAGTGGCGAACAACACAATCGTGTATAATACTGCGGAATACGGTGGCGGCGTGGCCTTCGCCCATCAGGGCCAGCCCAGTCTTTCCAACAATATCCTCTATGAGAATCTTGCCACCGCCAGCGGCTATCAGGTCTACGTGGGGTATACGGCATCGTCCAGCCAGGTATTCAACCACAACAATATCCAGGGCGGTCTTGGCGGGTTCGGCCTTGGAGAGACATTTGGAGGGACGTACCTTGGAACGAATTTTGATGCCAACCCGGAGTTCACCGAAGAACCAGTTCATCCTTTCGCGCTGAGTCATTATTCGCCCTGTGTGAATACGGGTGCGGGCAGTATTGCCGGGCTTAACCTGCCGACCACCGACCACATGGGTAATCCGCGCGTATTCAGCGGGGCCACTACCCGCGTGGATGTAGGGGCGTATGAATTGCAGGAGCATCCGACGTGGCTAAGTTTTGCCATCGGTACAATCAATGGCGATGTCGTTTGGGACAGCGATACGGTTGGCGTCCTGGGAGAAGTCATTGTGCCGGCTGGAATGACCCTGACGGTGCAACCAGGGACCGTTGTTGGTATGGCCATCGGAGAAGACTATCATTATCCGGGCGGTGTGAATCTGGGTATGCTTCGCGTGGATGGCAAGCTCATGGCCGTGGGAACAGAAGCCGAACCTATTCACTTCATGCCTGCCGGCGAGGGATACTGGGGAAGCATAGTGTTCACACCAACCGCCGACCCGGCCGGACGCATGAGTTACTGCACTTTGGAATACGGGAGCGGTATCGATAGTGTAGATCATCTCTACAATGCCGACGGCATGCTGGCCTTCTATCATTCCGGTGTGGCGATCGATCATTGTACATTCCGTGGGGGTGACCGCGCCAGCATCTGGGGTGAGCAGGCGGCCCTAACGCTGGATCAATGCAAAGTGTTGCGTAGCTACGTAAGTGAGGCGATCCGGATTCGCGCGGCTTCCACATTATCCATACAACGATCCGAATTGGTGTATTCTCTTCTTTGGGCAGAGGGCGCATCTTTCGCGGCAATCGATCATTGCAGTTTCTTCAGCGACGACGACGAGAACCCGCTCATTCGTAGCGAATCGGGGTCTGTCGTCACCATGACAAACTCGGCCATGTCGCCGGTGTCATCTCCTGTGGACGAGAACGGTGGCACCGTTGCCATTTCGTTTTCTATGGTCGACGGTGGGGGGCCCCAGACCTATCCTGGCATAGGAAACATATCCGGTGATCCCTCCTATGTGGATCCGTACAATTTCGATCCGAATCTGAATCTGAATTACAATTCAGCGTGTATTGATGCCGCCGATCCTGTTGAAGTGCCCGTCGACAGCGGCGGCCAAAGGGCCGACATCGGTGCATTCGAATACTTTGGATATGTCGTCAAACACTACATCGGTGGTGGTGGGCACTATGGCTTTGGACGGTCCAAGGTGGCAGTGAATGTCATAGACGACAACGCGGACAGTCTGAGAATCACACTGTATGATTCGCCGCATCCGGAAGCCGAATCGTACATGATCAACCGATATTTTGAAGCGCAGACCGACGGGGGATGGCTGACCGGAGACCTGAGTTTTACCTTCGAAGAATCCGATACGGCGGGGCGCGGTTGGGGAGATCGACTGGCGCTGTATGCGAATAGCGAGGGCTGGATCAATTATGGGGGTGTTCTTTCTGGAAACACGATCACCGTTCCGGCAACCAACGAGTTCTATAACGACTGGATACTCGGGTGGAACGACATCGAGCCGCCAACGGCTCCGTTCTTTACCAGTACACCGGTGATTACGGCGTTTGTCGATTCGGCCTACATGTACTCGATATCTGCCGTGGATGTGAATGAGGAAGGGCTCATGATTGCGTCGGTCGGACCTCCGGCCATTGATCAGGAACTGACGGCATCCAACCAGGGAACTGCCGGTATCGACCAATGGCAGTCCTTCACGGCAGGATCGACCGGATTGTTGACTCGAATTGAATGGCATACGAATGGATTCAGTTCCGGTCCGCAGCCTTTCACCTATTCGATCTACCTGGGGGAGGGCACCGGTGGATTATTGTTGTACAGCGGCAGTTCGTCCTTCGACACGCCTTTTGGCAATTGGTTTTCCATGGATATTCCGGACAGTCTGGCGCCATTCGTGTATATGGAAAATCAGTATACCGTAAGACTTCAATTCGAAGGCACGTATTCTCAGATGCTCCTAAATAATGCCAATCCATACTTGGCCGGCATGTATTATTCCAGCGACTATGGCCTTCAACCCTCCTGGGACGTGAATTTCAGGACATACATACGTCCAACCGGCACTTTGCCTTCCTTCCTCAGTTTGGCAGACTACGGCGACGGCACGGGATCGTTGTACGGGATGCCCGGATGGACAGATATCGGTATCCATCCCGTCTCGTTATTGGTCCACGACGGTCAACGCAATGGATTCCAGGACTTCGCCATAGACGTTCAGTCCCTGGCGCCGCCGGCCCCGACGGGGTTCTGGGCCATCAGCGCCAACCAGTCGGCCCATTTGACATGGGATAAGAGCCTGCTTGGGGACGTGGTCAAGTATCGTATTTATCGACGTCAAGACCTGGTCTACAGTGTCATTGACTCCAACCTGTCGGTCGATGATACGACGAAGACATTGGCCGCACTGACCAACGATTCTCTGTATTATTTGAGCGTGACGGCTGTCGCCGGATCCGGGCAGGAAAGCCCTTACTCGGTCGAAGATGTGGCCGTGCCCGTCGTTGAGGCAGGAAGGGCCATATCCTTTGACGGAGTCGATGATTATGTGGACGCTGGCGGAGCAAGCGCGTTTGACTTGATCGGTGATCTGACCGTGGAGGCGTGGCTTTATGTCAACGCCATGCCTGCCGACGATTGGGTCCGTGTAGTCGGGAAATCCGGTACTCTCATAACTGATCCCCGAACATTCGGTCTCTGGTACCATTCGAATGGGACTGTTCTGTTCCAGACTTCCGGAAACGCCGCCGCCGGCGCCGGCACACTGAACACCGGACAATGGTATCACATGGCCGGAGTGAATTCCGGCGGCAATCTCACGCTGTATTTGAATGGTGAAGTGATAGCGACGGGCAGTGGTGCGCCACCGATTTCGGTCGGTCCCCTGACGATTGGCGGCGCTCCGTTCCACTCCCTTCACAATGGTCTGATTGATGAAGTGAGAATATGGAATCTCGCCAGAACTTCGGAAGAAATCAGAGGATCGCTTCATAGGCCGCTCCAGGGCCATGAAAGCGGTCTCGTGGCTTTGTATCACTTTGATGAGCCGTACGGTCCCATAACATATGATGCGGCGCACGATGCACTCAATGCCGTCCTGGCTTTCGGCGCCGCTACCGTCGTGTCCGATGCCATGGCCCCGACCGCATTAAAGGGAATGGCCGCTTATGCGGGCAACGGTCGCGTTGACCTCGCATGGCGACCGAACTTTGAAGCGGATATCGCCAAGTATTATGTCTATCAAGGCTTGGCTTCCAATCCAACCACGCTCGTCGATTCTACGGCAACCGCCATGGATACAACCATTGGTCTTGCCGGATTGACCAATGGCCTATTGCACTACTTCCGCATAGCGGCGGTGGATAGTTCTGGAAGAGCGGGGTCGTACTCAAATGAAGATGCCGCCGTTCCGGTGGTAGAGGCGGGGAACGCCTTAAGTCTGGCGGATGGCCAGTATGTGACCCTTGGTTATCAACCGGCCCTGGACTTTGGCAATGGCGATTTCACGATGGAAATGTGGATCAAACCGGCCAATGTATCGGGATCGAAATACCTGATCCACAATCGGGGTTGGATTCCGGATTGCAGTACGCCGTTCTTCGTCCTGTCGATGGAGGGCAGTCAACTCTCCTTTGCCATCGGCGCGTACAACTGCTACTTCCCATACTCTCCTCCTTCGTTGGTGGCGGGTCAATGGCAGCATATTGCCGTAACGCGAAGTGCGAATAGTACTCTGACGTATTACATCAACGGCATTCCGACGGTGTTTCCGGATTTGCCTGGATTTAATGGCAATTTCTATACGGGAAACGCCGTGGAAATCGGGCGTTGGGTGGATTATTGGGCGGCGCAATACGTTGGCGAGATGGACGAAATCCGGATCTGGAACGTCGCGCGCAGTGCACCACAGATACAAAACAGTATGGTCAGGCCTTTGACAGGCTCTGATAGCGGTTTAGTCGCTTACTATCGGTTTGATGAAGGCGTGGGTACAAACACGTACAATGGATCGGCCAATGCTTTCAATGGTTTTCTGGCTGGCTCTCCGGCATGGACCATATCGGGCGCCATGGCGCCTCAGAGCCCCTCCGGACTCTATGCCGTCGCCGGGGCTGGCCATGTTGAACTGAACTGGAATCCTGCCAAGGAACCGGATTTCAACAAATACTATGTCTATGGTGACGTCAACCCAAATCCAACAGTCCTGATCGATAGCACGACGGCAGGCGATCGGCAAGATACGTCCATAGTCATCAGCGGCCTGACCAATGGGCAAACCTACTATTTCCGGGTGGCATCACAGGACAGCGCCGGACTTGTCGGGCCGTATTCCAAGCAAGACGCGACTGTTCCGATCGCCGGAGCCGGAAACGCCAGAGCATTTGATGTGGGCGATTGGGTGACCATTCCGAACACAACGGATTCGATGCTCTATGGCGCCAGCTTCACCTTGTCCGCCTGGGTACGATTCGATAACAGCGCATCCCCGGCTACGCAGATGATCATCGGCAAACATCTGAGCGGTTCCGCAAACGGATGGGGACTGGTCGCCGCCAGCAATGGCTATCTTGTGGCGTTGAGCCCACCGACGTATCTCTATTCTCATCAGAAATATGGTGACAACCAATGGCACCATGCAGCCATGGTGTATCGTAACATCGGCCCGGGCATTGCACGGATGCTGCTGTACGTCGACGGTATTCCAATCGATAGTACCGTCGTTGCCAATTCACCTTCCAACGGCGAACCGATCACCATTGGTGGCATTCCATCCGATCCTCTTTCCAGTTTTGTGGGCGATATTGACGAAGCGCAGATATGGAACCGGGAACTCGGCGAATCGGAGATACGTTCACTCATGTGGCAGGCCGCCCGCGGAGACGAGCAGGGATTGTTGTATGCCTACCATCTGGATGAATCTTCGGGGACCACGGCGTTGGACGCCTCCCGATCAGGATACGACGGTTCGATTACAGGAAATCCGGATGTGATTCTGTCCGGGGCGATGAGATTGCCGGCGCCACAGGGTTTCTTTGCCATGGCACAGAATGGGCAGGTGGAATTGCAGTGGGATCCCGTCACCAACGCCACTCACTACAGAATCTACTCGGACGTCAACCCAAATCCATCCATCCAGATTGACTCGACCACAGGCTTCTCGAAGACGATCAGTGGCCTGACGAATGGATTTTTGTACTATTTCCGTATCGCCGGTGTCCGTTCGGATGTGGAAGGACAGTACTCGATAGAAGACGCCGCCGTGCCGGTGATTGAGGCCGGAAATGCGCTGGTTCTGGATGGTGTGGATGACTATGCTGAAAGTCCTTCCGACGGCGCACTGGCCGTGTCTATGTTTGCCGACTGGTCTGTGTCGGCTTGGGTTCGTCCAGCACCATCTGCAAGCAACCTTACGATCATTCATCGTGATCATTCAGGCGACGGAACACTTCAAGTCTGGTGCTTCATCAATCCCTCAGGTTTGGTTTACTTTGGAACCGACAATTTCACTCTCGGTGGATGGGATATGAACGTTTCCGCTGCCACCGTTCCGCGCAACGAATGGACCCATCTGACGTTTGTAGTACGGGGTGCCACGAAAGAGATCTACATTAACGGCGTATTGGATAGCACATTTCCCGTTGTTTATTCTGCCGGTGCCACGGCATCGACGAACCGCAGCTGGCGGATGGGTATTTTCGGTGGTTGGGCCAATCCGTTTGCCGGTCAAATGGACGAAGTCAGCATTTGGAATTCGAGCCTTTTGCAGGCTCAAATCACTCAGTTGGCGTCGAAGCAGGCGCGTGGCGACGAGCCGAGTATCCTCGCCCTGTGGCATTTTGACGAATCGGGCGGTACAACGGCTTTTGAAGGAACGCGCTCAAACTTCGATGCTGATGTAGTGGGTGGTGCCGGATTTACGGCCTCCGGGGCCCTGGCTCCGATGGCACCGACGGGTCTGTCTACGAGCATATTCGTGCCCGACTCGATCGTGGTCTCGTGGATTCCCAACACGGAATCGGACCTGAGCCATTACTATGTGTATCGCAACACGGCGCCCGGTTTCATTCCGACGCCCTCTGATTCGATCGGGCGGGTTAACAAGTTCGCGTCGTCGTTTGCCGATGTGACGGCTCAGATCGAGAACATCTACTACTACCGGGTGGCGGGTATCGATAGCTCAAATCAATTGGGTGCCTATTCGACCGAAGTAACCGGAGTGTATCCGGTGGGATCTATCACGGCCATACCGGGTGCGGTCAATTTCGGAAGTCAGCCGTTGTTGGGTACAAGCCAACAGACCGTGCGGGTTACACCCACCGGAGGCTATGCGATTGTGAATAGCTCATCTTTCACATTCGGAACGCACTTTTCT
>CAZJBS010000044.1:0-20346 GCA_964544475.1 uncultured Bacteroidota bacterium
CGGCGTTCCGTTTCGTGGGGGTATTCGATGTCGATTTTTTCAACCGCCGAATCCCGCACGAGCCGGTTGTTCATGTCGGTCAGGCTGTCGGTGATGAGGCAAACGGCGATTTGCTGGCGCATGTAATTCAGATCATGAGCCCATTTCTTCAGCATGACCAGGCACTTGCGGTCTTCGATGGACGAGGCGGAAGTCAGCGTTGCCGGCGCCACGGTTTCGGCATGATCCATGATGACCGCGACGCTTCGTTTTTTGTCCATGCTTAGCCGGATGAATATTTCAATCGCTTTCAGCGCGATGCTGGGAAGCTTGATGAGGTCCTGTTGGGTCAGCTGGATGGTTTTGAAAAATTCGGCCTGCATCGCCGGGTTCAGAAAATAGACGCCTTTGGAAATGTCATAGAAAATGACGGCTGAGCGGTCCTTGAATATCGTTTCCGCCAGGTGGTCGTGGAGCGGGACGAAGCGGACGTCCGGGCCTTCCGAGGGAACCAGGTCCCTGACGTTATTGTACAGGATGAAGCAGGAAGTCGTGCGGGACAGTAATTTCTTGCTCATCCATTGCATCCAGGCGGCGCGTGTCGAGGTCAGGTCACTCATAATAATCCCAATTTCTTTAGACGGTCATTCAAGGTGGTACGTTTGATGCCAAGCTGGTCGGCGGCTTTGGATTTGTTGCCCTGGACGCTGTCGAGCAACCGCCGGAAAAACGCCGTCTCCAGCGCGGTCAGGCGCGATTCCAGTTCTTCCAGCGTGGCCGGTTCGGGGATCGGCGATGGGCCGGCGTTTTTTTCGATCCGCAGGACCCGTCCCTTGATCGTGGGATCGGATTCGCCCGGGGGCGTCATTTCCGCGGGAAGGTCATTCAGGGTCAGCGTGTCGGATGAGGCAAAAACCAACATCCGCTGGATGACGTTTTCCAGTTGGCGGACATTGCCGGGCCAGTCAAAACGGGCCAGGGCATTGATCAGTTCGGCGCTCAGCGATACGGTTTTCTTACCGGCTTCGGTGGCGTGCTTCTGCACAAAATATTCGACGAGACGGGGAATATCCTCGGTCCGCTCCCGCAACGATGGGAGTTGGATGGGGATCACATTGAGCCGGTAATAGAGGTCTTCCCGAAAGAGCCCCCGTGCCATCAGGTCCTTGAGCGATTGATTGGTGGCCGCGATGACCCGCACGTCGATGGGCCGGGTGATGGTGTCTCCGACCCGGCGGATTTCACCCTCCTGCAGGACTCTCAACAACCGGGCCTGGAAATTGATCGACGTATTGGTGACTTCGTCCAGGAATATCGTTCCGGTGTCCGCTTCTTCAAACAGTCCGGTTTTGTCCGCCGTCGCGCCGGTGAAAGCGCCCTTTTTGTACCCGAATAACTCGCTTTCGAGCAGATTTTCAGGCAGCGCGCCGCAATCGACCGCCACAAACGGCTTTTTCCTCCGGCTCCCGTTGAAGTGGATCGCGCGGGCCACCAACTCCTTGCCCGTGCCGCTCTCGCCTTCGATCAATACCGTGGCCGAGTTGGTGGAGGCGCTCTCAATAAGCCGGTAAATGGCGCGCATGGCCTTGCCCTGCCCGATGATGGGATGTTTTTCGTATCGGCCGCCGATTTCGGTCCGCAGTTCAATGTTTTCCCTTTCGAGGGTCTTCTTCTCGTCGGCGAGCTTTTCATAGAGCCGGGCATTCTCCAGGGCCAACCCGGCGAGGTTGGCGAAACTCTCCAGAAATCTCAACTGGGACGGTCCGAAATAGTTGGTGTCAAACCGTTTGTCGAGATATACCGCGCCGATCATCGTGTCACGCACACGCAGCGGCACGCACATGACGGATCGAATCTGATAGGCGACGATGCTCTTGCGTTCGCGGAAGCGGTCGTCCGTATTGGCGTCCGCCGTAGCCAGTGGACGACCCGATTCGAACACGTCCTGGACAATGCTTTTGCTGATATTGCCGATATCCTCGAGCGATGCCCGGTCCATATTGCGGGCCACCCGGATCTCAAATTCGTTTTCGTCCCCGGTTTTCAGGATGATAAGCCCGCGGTCGGCCTGGCTGTGACGGATCGCGGCGTCCATGATGCGATCAAACAACTCGGACACGTCCAAAACCGAATTGATCTGACCGACGATATGATACAGTTGCTCGAAGGAACGTATGTCCGTTTCGCGTTCTTCGGAGAAGAATTCCTGATACGCCGCCACGAGGCGCTTGTGAAGGCGTTTGGACGCATAGGCCGTTTTGAAATCGGATTTCTTGATGTCGTTTTCGATGCGCTTCATCGATTCATACGCGGTCTTCAGGGCCTCACTCTGCTCCGAACGCGCCGCCGCCGCCGCTTTGAGGATTTCGTAAACGTGAAAGCCGATATCCGGCCGGTCCACGTCGAGATGGGGTTCGGAGCGGAGGGCGCCGATGGCATGTTGGGCATCCGACAGCGCTTTTGAGACGTCACCCATCCGAAGCCAGGCTCTGGCCATCAAGGTTCGCCCGACGATGTCATAGAAGGTCCCGTGAGCGGGAAGATGCTCCGTCCAATGGTTCCAATCGCCAAGCTGTTCGCGCAGTTTCTCTTCGCCGGCCAGAACAAAATCCGTTTCTATCGCGCTCCGCAGCAGGACAAACTCGGCTTCCAACTTCCATGCGGAATCCTCGTGAAAATACTTCAAAGCGTCCGACAAAGGTTCAAGGACCGACGAAAAATGTCCCGCATTGAGGTGCAGCTCCGCGAGATACAGTTGATAAATGGCCGTTTGTTCGGCGTTGGAGAAGGACTTGGATTCCAACACGGATTCCTGCATCAACTGGCAGGCCTCTTCGTGTTGGCCAAGCCGGTCCCGGATGAGTCCTTCCTTCACTTTGGCGCGCACCACCGATTGGCGGTCGTCCAGTTCGATACTCAGCTGGCGGAAGGCTTCATACTCTTCCAGCGCCGATTCGTAGTGTTGCATGGAAAAATGGGACAACGCGGCGTATTGAAAATATTTCTGTTCGGCTTTCTTATTCCGGGTGGCCGTAATCAGCGGTCTCGCCGCCTTGTAATAATTCAACGCAGATTCCGCGTGACCTTCTTTTTCGGCCATCAATCCCAGGTTGAACCATGCGTTGATCTGGGTGTCCGCGGCATTCATGCGTTGCGCCAGCGCCAATGCCTCTTCGAAATGCCGGGCGGCTTCGGCATACTTTCCTTGAGAGGCGGCAATGGTTCCCAGGCTGTTGAGCGCCTCCATCTGCAGGGTCGCATCCGGCATCTCCCGGGCCGCCTCGTAGGCAGCGCGGTACGAACGTTCGGCCTCCGGCAGCATGGACCGGCTGTAATACGTCTTGCCCAATTGGCGATGAATGGGTCCCGCCCATTGCGGCGCCTGACGAAGAGCCACGGGCAGGATCGTTTGGCAAATCCGCTGGGCCTCCTCAAACGACGATTGCCGTTCCAGCCGTCGCGCCTCTCTCAACCGCGCACGGACCACGAAATCTTCCCGGCCAAGGGCTTCAGCGATGGCCACGGCTTCCTGGATGACGCCTTCCTGCGAATGCCGGTGACCCAGATCGTCCAAGACGTCCTCAAGTTTGAGGAGCCATTCAAACAAATCGGCCGGTTGATTTTCGGCGCGCAAAATAACCACCGCCTGCTCGCACCATTGGGCGGCCTCACGGAGGAGATGGTTCTGCAGGGCCTTGTCCGCGGCTTGTTTGAGGTACGGAATGGCTTTGGCCCCGGACACGCTTCGGGCATAGTGAAAAGCGAGCGTTTCGACGTCCTCCGGATGGGCGGACTCCGTCCCGGCGGCCAGGCGGGCGTGTTGTGCCTTTTTTTCTTCCGGGGGGATGCTTTCGTACGCCAGGGATTTCAAATCGGCGTTGCCAATCGAGTAACCTGCCTCTTCATGACGAACGATCCCAAGCGTTTCGAGCGACCAAAGCGTCGCACGTTTGTCGTGGCCGCCAGCGAGGGTGTCCAGCCACGCCTCATCGAGAGGGCGGGGTGACAATGACAGGGCCATCAAAACGCGCCGGGCCGGCTCGTCCAATCGCTGCCATCGGAGAGCGTTGATTTCCCGCACGGAACGGATCGTCGCCGGAGCCTTTTCCGGGTACCATCGCCACACGGGGCCGGTTTTGGTCAGTGCGCCGCTGATCAGCGCTTCCGATATGGCGGGCTCGAGAATGGCCGCCTTGCCGCCGGAATTTCCGACGGCCCAATCCACCGCCTCGTCGGGGATGGCTTCGCTGTCGAGCCAGAATTGAATCAGGCGGGACACGTCCGTTTTCGAAAAATCGGCAACCGGTATCACGATGATTTTGCCGACATCCTGATCCGGACGAAGCGTCATGCCGAGCACGGATCCGGCGCTCGTGCACCCGGTCCATCGGCGGGAGAGCTCTTTCAGGAATCCCACATCCCAATCCGAATCTGAAACGGATGCATCGACGAGAAGCGCCAATGGGTTATTCCGTTTTCTCAGAAGATCGATGGCGACGGCGGCTAAGGACGACGTGATCGCGGATTCATGGTCGCCTGGGAACGGCCATGCGCCCGCGCCTCGTATCCAAGCCAGAATACCGGGATGTTCATCCGATGTGTCCGTTTCAAACGACAGATGGTTGAGCAGGGTCCTCAGGTTTTCCAATCCGGATTGCGGCGAGAATGACACCATGGTTGTTGCGCGGCCGCTCGTTTGCAGGCGGAGTTTCCACGCATCCAGGAGCGTCGTCTTGCCGGCGCCTTCATGACCGGTCAATGCGACAACGTCAGAAACCGCGGATGCGGAACCTCGATCCAATTCGGCCATTTCTTTCTCGCGGCCACAGATACCCGTGCGGCGCGAGAAGAGACTTTGAGACAGACCAAGATCCGCAGCAACCTCGGCGACGTCCTGGTAGCGGAAATCCGGGTCTTTGGTCAGGAGTTTCAGGACTACCTTTTTCAACCGGTCATCGACGAAGTCATACGACGAATCCAGCGTCGTCACGTCCTTTTGGAGGTGGTGCACGACCACGTTGACAATATTGGCATCGTCAAACGGATTCGATCCGGACAGCATTTCATACAGGACAACGCCAAGACTGTACAGATCGGCGCGAAAATCGAACTTCTCTTTCTTGATGATTTCCGGGGCCGTGTACTGAATCGTGCCCTGGACTTCGCCGATGTCACCGATGGAAGCCGCCAGCCCGAAATCGATCACCTTGACGACGGGGTTGCCCGTATCACCCGCCATCAGAATATTGGCTGGCTTGAGATCGCCGTGAATCACTCGGTGCCTGTGCAAGTGGTCGAGAGCGGCCAGTATCCGGGTCAGCACACGCCAGAGCCATTCGGCCGTGACAGACCCTGACGCCATCGCACGATCCAGTCCCTGGCCTTCGATCAATTCCATCGTGAAGAATGAACCGCCGGAAGTGGTGATCAGATCAAAGGCCTGCGGCAAATTGGGGTGCCTCAGCGGATAAAGGATTTCGAATTCTCTCCGAAACCGCCGAAGGTCGTCCTCTGAGGCGGACGCCGGCAGAGATTTCAGAGCGACCCAGCGGTTTTCGGCCAGGTCGCGCGCTTTGTAGGTTTGTGCCATGCCCCCTTCGCCGATCCGGGAGACGATGTCATATCGTGGATGAAGGCTGGGCAACGTGGGGGAAGGACGCTGGGCCATCGTTTCGCCGGGTTATTGCAATTCCTGAATGGTCAATTCAAGTTCCTTGTGACTGTCCACCTGAGTGTTGGCGATTTCGGTGACTTCGGCGCCGATCAAGAGGATGATGGAAGCGAGGTAGACGGAAAAGATCGTGACCACGATGCCGGCGACGGAACCATAGAAGGCGTCGTACTTGGCGAAGTTCTTGACGTAATACGCAAAACCGTAGATGGTGAGTTCCAGCAGCACACCGGCCACGATCGCGCCGATCAGGGCCGCCCGGACGTAGATCTGGGTCTTGGGAAGAATTTTGTAAATGATATAGAACATGGCGACCGTGACGATATAGGGCAGCACGTCGGTCGTCAGTTCCCACACGTAGGGCAGGTTGGAAAAATCCACGCCCATCATGTTGACCTTGCTCTGTTTCAGCGTTTCGACAATGGCGTTCACCATATTGGACAGCATGAAAAGGGAACCCGTGATCAGCACCATGCTCATTTCGACGAGGCGGCTCACGAAATAGTTGCGGCCTTTCACGCCGAAAATCGTGGTGATGGCGTCTTCGATGGCGGCAAAAGCCCCGCTGCTCGTCCACAGGAGCGCGCCGAAACTGACGAGACCAACCCAGCCGCGGTTTTCCATCAGCGACTTCACATTATGGATGAGATTGCTTTTGATGATCATGTCCAGAATAAACTGCCGGGCGCTCTCGGGCACGCGCTCGATGGCGTAGCTCATGATGAAGCGTTCGGCTTCTTCGGGGGACTGCACAAAAGACGCCACGATGGAAATCACGATAAAGAGCAGCGGCACCATGGACAACAGGAAAAAGAACGAAATGGCGGCCGCGTTGGTGGTCAGTTTGTGGCGGTCGAAAATCCGTCGCTGGACGGTGGTCACGTAATAAAAAACCGGCGAACGAAACACGAAGCCGGACAGGCGAATCCATCGCGTGATCAGCGGGCGGAAGGCCTTCATCAATGTGGCGGTGCGCTTTTTCATCGGTGTTCAATGTAGACAAAAGACAGGTTCTTTTTCAAGGAGGGAATACGGCGACTGGATTTAGATCTTTTTCGTCGCCTTCCTTCGATGCCGCGTTGTTGTGACCGCCGCCTCAGGGAGACGTTGATTTTCAGCAGCCGTTTCAGTATTATCGCGTCGTGACTTTCAACCACCGGAGATGACCCATGCTCGATCTGAAATTCATTCGGGAAAACCTGGAACTCGTACGCACAGCGGCCGCCGAAAAACGGTTTGACGTCGATCTGGACCGGCTGGTCCGGCTGGACGACGAACGCAAAGCTACCATCGGCAAAGTGGAGGAACTCAAGGCCACCCGGAACAGAACCAGCGACGAAATTGCCAAACTCAAGAAGGCGAAGCAACACGCCGATGACCTGATTGCCGCCATGAAGGGCGTCAGCGATGAGATCAAGCGCCTGGACGAAAAACTGGGCGATATCGAAAAGTCGCTGAAACAGGTCATGCTGACCGTCCCGAATGTGCCGCATCCTTCGACGCCGCCGGGCGTCACACCGGAAGACAACCAGGTGATCGCGACGTGGGGAAATCCGCCGAAAACGGATTTCGAGCTGAAACCTCACTGGGATATCTCGGAAAAACTCGACCTGATCGATTTCGCGCGCGGCACCAAAATCACCGGCTCCGGATTTCCGGTTTACAAAGGCGCCGGCGCCCGGCTCCAGCGGGCGCTGATCAATTTCTTTCTCGACAAAGCCGGTGAACACGGCTACCGGGAAGTCCAGCCTCCGATTCTCGTCAATGCCGACAGCGCGACGGGTACGGGGCAATTGCCCGACAAGGAAGACCAGATGTACGTCGCCACGCGCGACGATTTCTATTTGATCCCGACCGCGGAAGTCCCGGTGACGAATATCTATCGCGACGAAACGCTCAAAGCCGACGAGTTGCCGCTCAAATTTGCGGCGTACACACCATGCTTCCGGCGGGAGGCCGGCTCGTACGGCAAGGATGTCCGCGGGCTGAATCGACTGCACCAGTTTGACAAAGTGGAACTGGTGAAATTTGTGCGGCCGGAAACGTCCTACGACGAACTGGAAAGCCTGCGCCACGACGCGGAAAAGCTCCTGCAGGATCTCGAATTGCCGTATCGGGTGTTGCTCATGTGCCGCGGTGACATGGGGTTCACACAGACCAAAAAATACGATCTCGAAGTGTGGTCGGCGGGGCAACAACGCTGGCTCGAGGTTTCGTCGTGCAGCAATTTTGAAACGTTCCAGGCCCGCCGCATGAATATCCGCTACCGGCCGGCTTCCGGAAAACCGGAATTCGTTCATACGTTGAATGGCTCGGGTCTGGCGTTGCCGCGCATCGTGTCGGCCGTTCTCGAAAATTATCAGACCGACGAGGGCACCGTGGTCGTCCCCAAAGTCCTCCGGAAGTACATGGGCATGGACGTCATCAAGTCGATGTGAGCAGACGCCGTGCGACTACCGGACGCGTATGTGGCCTTTCTGGAGCGCCGGCTGGGCGTTTCGTTGAAAACGCCTGACCCGCGCGAGTTGGAAGCGGTGGCCGCGGACATGACGGCCATGTCATTTCGACTCACCCGGCCTGGTGAACGCCGCGCATTTGTCGGACAATCGTATCTGGATGAACCCGCGCTCCGCAAGGCGTATCTGCTCTATTACACGCCCGTCAATTTGCCAAAGATTTTTCTTCCGTTGTCCGAAATGGCCGTGTCCGGTTTCTTTGAAAAAAAACCGACGCTACGGTGGCTCGACCTCGGCGCCGGCACCGGCGCCTTATCGCTGGGGATTGCGTTTTGGATGCGCGAAAATTTTCCGTCCGTCCGTTTGGAGGGAACGGCCGTCGACCAATCCGGACCGGCATTGACGGAAGCCGGCGCGGCCATGCACGGCATCTTCGGTGTGGATTTGCAGACGGTTTCGGCCCCGGTGGAATCGTTCCAAAGTCCGGCCGGCGAGGCCTACGACCTGATCGTTGCCGGCAACGTGCTCAACGAACTATCGTCGGAAGAACAGGATGCCGTCGTATCCCTTTTGGAAACCCGTTTGTCCGGCGATGGATTTGTCGTTTTGATCGAGCCGGCGATGCGTGAAACGTCCCGCACATTACTGACCTTCAGGGATCGGTTGTCGGGTTCGGGCTGGCGCGTGTATGCGCCATGCGTGACGCAACAGTCTTGCCCGGCGCTTTCGGATCCCGAAGACTGGTGCCATCATTCGGTCCCGTGGGACAGGCCGTCCTTCATCGCATGGATCGACGAACGCACCGGAACGATCAAAAAATCACTCAAGTTTTCCTACATCGTCCTGACCAGGAAAAACCAAAACGTGGCCGACTTCGCGTTCGGGCGCCGGGACGCCGTTCATCAGATTCGCATCGTCAGCGAACGATTCGACGAAAAAGGACGGACGAGGGTTTTTGGATGCCATGACGGCGGGCGTCACGAATTGGTCATGAATACTCGCGACAAAACATCGTCGAATCAGGCGTTCATGAAACTCGGGCGATACGATTTGGTGGAATTGGAAAACGTGGAACCGCGAAAAAACGACTGGCGGGTCGGCAAAACGTGCGCGGTTACGCGGTGGGCTGGGCCGCCTTACCGGGACCCTGGATCAGCCGATTGATGACTTTGACAAATTCGTCGATGGAAAACAATTTATTCATGTAATAATCGGCGCCGACTTTCATGGCTTTCCGCCGGCTGGCCGCCACGGTCAATACGATCACGGGTATGGCTTTGGTCTTCGGATTACGTTTGAGCTCTTCGCACAGCGTGAACCCGTCCTTGCCGGGCATCATGATGTCGAGGGTGATCAGATCCGGCTTTGCAGACAGTGCCATATCATAGCCTTCGTTGCCGTTCCGAGCCTCGATCACTTCGTACGAGGAAAACCGGAGAATCCGGCGGATCATCTCACGCACTTCGTCCTCATCGTCGATGACCAGGATCTTGTGGGTTTTTTCAGATGGCATAAGGGAATGCTGTTGAAACTGAATACGGTATTGAGCAAGTTATGGAGAACCGGATCCCAAATGGACAGGGCAATATACATCAGTCGCCCTCTCCAAAGCAAACCTAACCGCATATTTATTTTTTGCCGGCCTTTCGCTGTAAAAGTCGTTTTACAACATGATTCATCATCTTGCCGATAATGTCAAATTCATCAATGGCATAGGCCCCAAGCGGGCCGAGGCGCTTTACGAAATTGGGATCGAGAGCGGCTGGGACCTGCTCAATTATTTTCCGCGGCGCTATCTCGACCGGACCAATATCAGCGCCATTCGCGATTTGAGATTGGGAGAGTCGGCGACGGTCGTGGGACGCGTCGAAAATTTCACGCTCGTTCGGAACCGAAAGGCCTATGGCTCGAGGTTCCGGCTGATTCTTGCCGATGACACCGGCCATATTCATCTCGTATGGTTCCAGGGCGCGCAATATTACGAAAAGGCATTTGAGAGGGGCGAAACGCTGGCCGTCTACGGCCGGGTGGACTTCTACAACGGCGAGCGGCAGATCACGCATCCTGAATTTGACCGCTTGACCGGGGACGAAGACGAGAATTTTCTGCACACCGGGGGCATCATTCCGGTGTATCCGACGACGGAAGTTCTGCGGCGGCGATGGTTTGACAGCCGGGGTTTCCGGAAAATCATCAAAGCCATCATGCCCTTGACTGAGCAAATCGCCGAAACCATGCCGCCTGAAATCCGCCAATCGCAACGTCTGATCGACCTTGGCACGGCCTATCGGCAGATTCACTTTCCGCTCTCACCCGACAACCTCAAAGCGGCGTCGGATCGGCTGAAATTTGATGAACTATTCTACCTGCAACTGATGATGGCCATCCGGAAAAAGAAGCTGACGCTGGAAAAACGGGGCGTGACCTACGACCGCGTGGGCGAAACCGCGAAAGCCCTGATCGCCAGGCTGCCGTTTCAATTGACGGAATCTCAAAAGCAGGTGCTCCGTGACATCCGGGCGGACATGAAGTCCCCGGTGCCGATGAACCGGCTTCTGCAGGGCGACGTTGGCAGCGGCAAGACGATCGTGGCTTTGCTTTCGCTGCTTATGGCCGTGGAGAATGGTTACCAGACGGCGTTTGTGGCGCCGACGGAAATTCTCGCCGAGCAGCATTATTTTGTTCTGCAGGAATGCCTCTGGGGAATGAACGTGCCCGTGGTCCTTTTGAAAGGCGGTCAGAAGAAAAGCGAGAGGGAGAAGACCTTGGCGGCGATCCGCGATCATCAGGCGGACATCGTGGTCGGCACCCACGCCGTCTTCCAGGAATCCGTGGCCTTCGATAAGCTCGGGTTCATCGTGATCGACGAACAGCACCGGTTTGGCGTGATGCAGCGTGCGGAAATACGGCAGAAGGCTCTGGAAAAAAATATCAATCCCGATGTACTTGTCATGACGGCGACGCCCATTCCGCGCACGCTGGCCATGTCGGTCTATGGCGATCTCGACATCTCGGTTATCACCGAACTACCGACGGGCCGGAAACCCATCAAAACCGTCGTCCGAACGGAGGAGGCGAGGACAAAGATTTACGACTTCTTCAGGGAGCAGGTCAAGGCCGGACGGCAGTGCTACATCGTGTATCCGCTGATCGAAGAATCCGAGAAAGTCGATCTGAAGGCGGCCACCGAGGCGTACGAACATCTTTCGAAGGACGTGTTTGCCGGGTTGCGGTTGGGCCTTTTGCATGGGCGCATGAAAAGTCCGGAAAAACAGGAAACGATGGCCCTTTTCAAGAATCACCGATTGGATATCCTGGTTTCCACGACGGTGGTCGAGGTCGGCGTCAATGTGCCCAACGCGTCAGTCATGATGATCGAACATGCCGAGCGATTCGGGCTGACCCAGTTGCACCAGTTGCGGGGCAGGGTCGGACGCGGCGCGGAGCAATCCTATTGTATCCTGATGACGGAACATCAATTCATGGGCGGCGACACGGAACGGCGGCTGCGCATCATGGAGGAAACGACGGACGGATTCCGGATATCGGAGGAGGACCTTCTGATCCGCGGGCCGGGTGAGTTTTTCGGAACGAAACAGTCGGGTATGCCGGAATTGAAACTGGCGCATCTCGTCCAGGACCGGGACATCCTGCAGAAAGCCCGTCACGCGGCCTTTGAACTCATCGAAAACGATCCGCACCTGCGAAAGCCGCCGCACGAAGCCATTCGCAAACAATTTCTGCAGGCTTATTCGGAAAAACTCAGCCTGGGAGACGTCGGATGACGGGACGCACGCTGGACAAGGAAGACCGGGACCGGCTGAAATACGCTCTGCTGTTTGTCCTTATTTTGTTGATCGGTCTGTTCGTGGAGCCGTATGACACGCCGCCCTTCGAAGTCTGTGTATTCAAGAACATGACGAACCTGCCGTGTCCCGGCTGCGGGCTCACGCGGAGTTTTTTGTACCTCGGGCACGGGCGCGTGATGGACTCCCTGCGGATGAATCCATTCGGCGTGATCCTGTTTTTCTTCTGGGGGTGGGCGACGGTCAAGGACGTCGTGTGGGTGTGCTGGAGAAAGCGCGTGCCGTTTTTGCCGGAGACGCTGTGGTCAAAGGGGAAAACCGCCTTCATTGTGGCCATGCTGATTTTTGGCCTGGCGCGAATCGCCTATGTTGCCGAGCAATTTGAGCCGCTGAAGCCGTTGAAGGAATTGATCGGCCGGGTCTTCTGAGAGGTGGCGCGAGAGGGTCGGTCAGATCATCGCATTAGAAAATCCATTTCCGCTCCCGCCGCATACTCAACCGGCGCCTGTTGAGGCCGGAACACTTTCGCGCCGTTGCCCTTCAGGACGACCTTTGATCCCTCGATGCGCAGCATCGCGCCTTCGCGTATACCCACGACCGTCGTGGTATTTTCTTCATGGAATTCCCTGATCCGCTGTTCGCGTGTTTCGCCCATGTGCGTGGAGCCCGCTTCCGGCTCGATGTAGTGCGGATTGAAATTGAATGGCACGAAACCCAGCGCATCGAAGGACGGTGGATAGACAATGGGCATGTCATTGGTCGTCCTGATGGAAAGCGTGGCCACATTCGTGCCCGCGCTGGCGCCGATGTACGGCATACCGGCACGAACGCGTTCTCGGATGGGCTCGACGAGCTTTTCGTCGTAGAGACGCTTCAGCAGCCGAAAGGTATTGCCGCCGCCGATATGGATGGCGCCGGCCTGGCGGATGCCGTCCGCCGGTGTGGCGAATTCATGAACTCCCCGGACGGCGATCCCCATTTTGGCGTACCGGTCGCGTGTTTTGGCCGTGTAGCCGTCCAGATCCTGCAGGGCGTATGGAACAAAAACGAGGTTTTTGATGCCGGCAAGAAAATCGGCGATTTCGGCGGCGCAATGGTCGAGGTAATTTCCGCCGAAGTTGGTCGAGTTGCTGATGAGAAGAAGGCGCATGGGAATGTCCTTGAAGAGAATTACGAATTATGAATTGCGAATGGCGGTTCGCAATTGGGTCGTCTTAAGTTATTCGACCAGAAGGCCATTCTCAATTTATTATTTGCAAATCTCTATTTGTCGCATCGGACTTGAGGAAATATGATAGCAGGCCTGCTTTCCTGCGAAACAATTCTGTTGCGAAAGCGCGGAGGGTTGCATAAGATTCAATGGAGGCGTTCGTAGGCAAGCTGATTTGTTCTTCATCAAATCGCGTATCCGGCCCGATTGAGCCGGGAGTGGAACAGAACATTAGTAGTCAGAGATGGCAAGAGAATCTGAGTACATCACCCGGAAGCATCGCATAGACGCAAGGCTGAAAAATTCCGGATGGACGCTGGTTCATAACCGTAGCGGTTTGGATTTCTCCAAACTGAACGCTCATGCCGTCGAAGAATATCCAACCGAAAGCGGCCCTGCAGATTATGCGTTGTATGTGGAAGGAGACCTGGTTGGCATCATCGAAGCGAAGAAAATTGAAGTCGCAACGGCCAACGTTCTGGAACAAGCCAAACGATATGCCCGCGCAGTTTCCAATTCCAAGCGTAGTTGGAACGGATATAGGGTCCCTTTTCTTTATTCAACCAATGGCGAACAAATTCACTACCTCGATGTCCGTGACGGAAAAAGTCTCCCGCGTCAACTGGCCGCGTTTCATCGGCCTGAAGCCCTGCAAGACTTTCTAAACTCAGACAACGACTGGTTAAGTTGGCTGAAATCTAATTCACCCGACAATCCAGTATTACGTGAATATCAAGCTAATGCCATACGGAATATTGAGAACGGAATCATCGATCAAAAGCGCGCCATGCTTGTAGCAATGGCAACGGGCACGGGTAAGACCTTCATGGCCGTCAATCTGATCTATCGGCTCATTAAATCCAAAATGGCCAAACGAATCTTGTTTCTGGTAGATCGTAAGGCTTTGGCCGCACAAGCGGCAATGGCTTTTGCGGCATTTGAAACACCGACCGGGAATAAGTTTCCACAAGAATATGAAGTGTTCAGCCAACGATTTCGTAAGGAGGATGTTGAAGAGGCAACATTCGATGTTAGTGTACTGCCGACAGAATATCTCACGAAACCCGATGCCTCTAAGACCTTCGTGTACGTCAGCACAATCCAGAGAATGGCCATCAATCTTCTTGGGAAATCGGCCATTTGGGATGATCAGGATGCAGACGACGAGACGGATGCGGAAACATTAGATATTCCTATTCACGCATTCGACGTTGTTATTGCCGATGAGTGCCATCGCGGATACACTTCGAAGGAAACGAATGTCTGGCGATGCGTTTTGGAACACTTTGACGCGATCAAAATCGGCCTGACGGCCACTCCAGCCGCCCACACAGTGGCCTATTTTGGGAATCCCATCTTCCGTTACACCGTGGAACAAGCCATCCTCGAAGGCTATCTGGTCGATTACAATGCCGTCAAGATTCACTCCGAAATACGCCTAAACGGAGTCTTCTTGAACGAAGGTGAGCAAGTTGGGTCTGTCGACACAGACACCGGGCAACTCCGCATTGAAAGCCTGGAAGATGAAAGGCAGTTTGATGCAACTCAAGTGGAGCGAGAAATCACTTCTCCGGATAGCAACCGTAAAATCATTGCTGAATTCGCCAGGTACGCCCTGACGTTCGAGCAGGAAAGAGGAAGATTCCCCAAAACGCTGATTTTTGCCTCGAACGATATACAGCATATCTCCCATGCCGATACCATAGTGCATATTTGCAAGGAGACGTTTAATCGGGGCGACGATTTCGTCATGAAGATCACGGGCAATCCCAACGTGGACCGGCCACTTGAAAAGCTGCGGCGTTTCCGTAATCGGCCGGAACCCAAGATCGTGGTCACGGTGGATATGCTCAGCACGGGCGTTGACATTCCGGCCTTGGAGCACATCGTTTTCTTACGGCCTGTCAAATCAAGGATTCTCTGGGAACAGATGCTTGGGCGTGGCACGCGCCGGTGCGATGAGATCAACAAAGACTCATTCACCATATTCGATTGCTTCGGAGGAACCTTGATCCAGTACTTCAAGGATGCAAGTAATTTCAAGTTTGAGTCTATCACAAGCGATCCGATCCCCATTGCTGAAATCATTCGAAGAATCAAGGATAATGAGGATAGGGAATACAACGTCAAAGTGCTGATCAAGCGGATGCGCCGAATCGACAAAAACATGAGCGGAGAGGCTCGAAAAGACTTCAGCAGATTAATTCCGGATGGCGACATGGGTCGATACGCCGACGCGTTGATCAATAATATTCGAAATCATTTTTCTGAAACCATGAAACTGTTAAATGACACGGATTTTCAAGACTTACTCGTTCACTATAAGCGTGCGAAACCGTCGTTCTTTGTGGCCTATTCCACCGTGGATGATGTATCCTCTCAGATAGTATTCGAAGATGGCGACCGATATGTCCAGCCCGAAGAATATCTGAAGTCGTTCTCGGAGTTTGTACGGAAGAATCAGAACAGAATAGACGCGCTCAAGATTCTACTTGAACGGCCCAAAGATTGGAGAACCTCGGCATTGCGTGAACTCCGGTTATGGCTTCTGAAAAACGACTATTCTGAAACTGATTTGCGGAATGCCCATCGTATCGTTTATCACAAGGAGCTGGCCGACATCATTTCGATGATCAAACACGCCATCCGAGAAGAAGAACCCCTGTTCAATGCCGATGAGAGAGTAAATGCCGCCATGGAGCGTGTCTTTAAAGGCAAACCCATGGACTCAGAGCAACTCAATTGGGTGGAATATATCAAAGAATTTCTGATTGAGAATTTGACGATTGAAGAACAGGACTTGAAAGAAGCTCCGATTTTTGAACGGCACGGCGGCGGCCTGGCAAGATTCAAACGGATTTTCAAGGGAGATTTTCGGACAATACTGGGAGAGATCAATGCGGCCATTGCAGCTTGAACGGCAAACAAAAGAGAAGCGGCCATCCCATTCGAGGTGGCCGCTAAACCAATGCTGCTCGCACTGGCGCTGTTATGGGTAAGATAGGCGATGTTCGTGACGTTTGTCAAACGAAGAACGGAAATCGTAGGCTTGCGCCGTCAAATGTTTGCATGAAACCCCATCGGGGTTTCATGTCTGTAGAATGAAAACAGAATCTGATGGAAAACCCCGTAGGGGTTTTATGTAGGAGACACAGGTGGCCAACACCTATTCTCAGATCTATATTCAAATGGTCTTTGCCGTTAAAGGGCGCACCATCCTGATTCCTGAGCGGCATGAAGAAGAGTTGTACAAGTACATTACCGGCATAGTAAAACACAAGAAGCAAAAGTTAATTGCCATTAACGGCATGCCGGATCACGTCCACATTTTTGTCGGACTCAAAACCGACATGGCCGTTTCTGATTTGGTTCGCGACGTTAAACATTTCTCTACGGACTTTATTAATGGAAAGAAATGGCTGCGCGGCAAATTTTATTGGCAAGAAGGTTTTGGCGCGTTTTCATATTCGCGGTCTCAAATAAGCGCCGTCGTCAATTACATCATGAACCAAAAGACGCATCATAGAAAGAAGTCGTTTCGTGAGGAATACATCGCAATGTTAAAGAGATTTGAAATCGAATATGACGACAAATACCTTTTTGATTGGATTGAATAAGATGAAACCCCTTCGGGGTTTTCACTTCTTTTGTTACGGGTGTGCTACAGACATGGAACGCCTGGCGGCGTTCGGCGGATGAGAATGAAGGTCAAATCCCCGTATGGGTTTTATATGACTTAAACAGGAGTATTGATGCCCGACATCGTAAACAAACTCTGGGGATTCTGTCACACCCTGCGCCACGACGGCGTTGATTACGGGGATTATATCGAACAGCTGACCTATTTGCTCTTTCTAAAAATGGCCGACGAACGGGAAGTTCACGTGCCGAAAGGTCATGACTGGAATGGCCTTAAGAAGCTCTCCGGGACCGAACTGACCGACCATTACTCGGAGATTCTGCGCAAACTGCGCGAAGAGAAGGGAATCCTAGGGAAAATCTTTACCCAGGCGATGCCCCGTATCACCAACCCGGTGAATTTGAAACGTCTGATCAATCTGATCGACGAAGAAGACTGGACGGCGATGGATGTGGATGTCAAAGGGGCGGCATTCGAAGGGCTTCTTGAAAAAGCCGCAAGCGAAGGAAAGAAAGGCGCTGGACAGTACTTTACACCACGCGAACTCATCCGCTCTGTCGTTCGTGTCATGAAACCCGATCCGCGTAGCAAACCCGATTTCACCGTTTGCGACCCCGCTTGCGGTTCCGGGGGGTTTCTCGTAGCGGCTTACGAATGGCTTTTGAGCGAAACCAAAGGTGGCGCACTTGACCGCGACATGGTGAAACGTATCAAAGAAAAAACCTACTTCGGTCAAGACCTTGTGCCCCGGCCGGCGCGCCTTGCGATGATGAATCTATACCTGCACGGTGTGGTTTCTGAAGTCAAAATCGGCGATACGATTTACATTCCGCCCGGAAAGATCAAATACGATTGTGTCCTCACGAATCCGCCTTTTGGCACTAAAGGCGCTAATCAAGTTCCGGAACGTGATGATTTCACCGTGAGCACGAGCAACAAACAGCTTAATTTTGTTCAGCACATTCTTAATATCCTGAAACCAGGCGGCAGAGCGGCAGTGGTCTTACCGGATAACGTTCTTTTCGAAGACAAGGCGGGTGAAGTTTTCAAGATACTGACTCAGGATTTCAACCTGCACACGATCCTGCGGTTGCCGCGCGGTACGTTCACACCGTACTCGCAGGGTGTCAAAGCGAATGTCATTTTCTTTCAAAAAGGACTGCCTACCGAAAACGTTTGGATATTCGATGGCCGGAGCAATGTACCGGGCATTACCAAAAAAGAACGTCCTTTGATGAAGCAACACTTTGAGGAATTTGAAAAATGCTACGGGAAAGACTCCAACGGTCAAAGCAAACGCACTGATCTTGGACCGGAAGGCCGCTTCAGGAAGTTCCACATTTCTGAAATCAAGGAACGTGGTTACAAACTTGACATAACGTGGCTCAAAGACGAATCTCTTGAAGACTCCGAAGACTTGCCCGCGCCGCAAGACCTTGCCGCCGAAGCGATCACAGAATTGGAAGCGGTCGTAGACGATCTGAGGGATATTTTGGATTTTCTGGAAACTAATGGAAATATTTCAAATGGTTCTTCTACAGCGTGACAAGAGAATTGAAATCTAAATCGTATATGAAAATGGCATTCGACCGATCCTACCTTCGTTTTATTACCGAACTGAAACAAAGTATCATTCGAAGCCGCTTCCATGCCGCTTCTCTTGCTAATCGGGAGCAACTTCTTCTCTACTTGTACATCGGACAAAAACTGTCGGAGAAGACGCAATCCGAAAAATGGGGTTCCAAAATCATTGAGCAGATTTCAAAAGATCTACAAAAAGAACTTCCGGGCTTACGAGGATTTTCCTACAGAAGTCTTATGAATATGAGACAATTTGCCGATGAGTATTATTCCGCCATATTTCTGCAATCATCAACTGCAGAATTTGTTGAAAATGCATGGCCGCTGGGGACCGACAGGAAAAACAAAAAACTGCAGTTGCCGACGGCAGAATTGGAAAAAGACGGAATTCTCCGGCTAACGAAAGAGCAATTGGATGCATTTTTCAAGGTCAGCTTCACGCATCATATCGCTCTCATTCAAAAATGCAAGAGCGCCTCTGAACGATTTTTCTATATGGGTGCGGCCGCTTATGAAATGTGGAGCGTGGATAGGTTGGAAAGTCAAATCGATTCCGGTTTGTACAAAACCCGTGGAAAATTACCCAACAATTTTGCGGCTGTCTTAACCAAAGAATTACGATCAACCGCATTGAACGTTTTCAAGGACGAATATCTTTTTGATTTTGTGAACCCGGATTCGGTCGAAGATGAACGCGTATTTGAAGATGCGATGGTCGCCAATATCCGAAAAACCATGATGAGTTTAGGCAAGGGATTTACCTTCATAGGGAATCAATATCGTTTGGAAGTGGAAGGGCAGGAGTATTTCGTTGATCTCTTGTTTTATAATCGCATACTGCGATGTCTGGTGGCCTTTGAATTGAAGCGGGGCAAGTTTAAGCCGGAATATGCTGGACAATTGAATTTCTATCTCAGCGTACTGGACGATCAGGCGCGACAGCCCCATGAAAATCCCAGCATTGGTATTATTTTATGTAAAGAAAAAAACAATACCATAGTGGAATACGCCTTCAGGGGAATGAATAAAGCTATGGGCGTAGCCACGTATAAACTGACAAAGAAACTGCCCGCAAAATTAAGAGGCATCTTGCCCGACGCGGAAGAATTGAAAAGACTATTGTAATAGCAGGATTCTTAGACACGAGCAGACAGAAGAGGCAAAAGTACATGAGTGAAACGCTGCCTGAAGGATGGATTGAACCGCCTTTGACGAAGCAACACTTTGAGGAATTTGAAAAATGCTACGGGAAAGACTTCAACGGTCAAAGCAACCACACTGATCTTGGACCGGAAGGCCGGTTTAGAAAATTCCACATCTCTGAAATCAGGGAACGCGGTTACAAGCTCGATATTACTTGGCTCAAAGACGAATCTCTTGAAGACTCCGAAGATTTACCCGCGCCGCAAGACCTTGCCGCCGAAGCGATCACAGAATTGGAAGCAGTCGCAGACGATCTCAGAGATATTTTGGATTTTCTGGAAGCTAATGGGAATGGTAAAACGAATGAGTGATTCATTACCGCAAGGTTGGACTGAAAGTACATTGGAGGAGCTTTTGACAAGTCTTGAATCCGGCTCCCGCCCCAAAGGGGGTGTTAAAGGGATCAAACAAGGCGTGCCAAGTATTGGTGGAGAACACCTATCCTATTCAGGCAAATTTGATTTTTCCAATATCCGGTACGTACCCGAAGGGTTTGCCAAGAAGATGAAGAGAGGTCGAATTCAAAAGAATGACATACTGATTGTCAAAGACGGCGCAACAACCGGCAAGACTTCCTTCGTGGATCAACACTTTCCTTTTAATAATGCTGTGGTCAATGAGCACGTATTTATTTGCCGTCCATCGGGCCAAGTGAATCCAAAATATCTTTTCTGGTTTTTATTCAGTAAAGAAGGGCAAGACAGCATCCTTGAAAACTTCAAGGGCTCAGCACAAGGCGGCATTAACACGACTTTTACACCAAATGTCAGGGTTCCTCTCGCGCCGCTTGCCGAACAAGA
>CAZJBS010000045.1:0-19865 GCA_964544475.1 uncultured Bacteroidota bacterium
TCACGGCATGCCAGCGTGAGTTGGCATACACCAGCTTTCTGACCGAACCGCTGGCCGTGGCCGATGCGGAACTGGACGTCGGCAAGGTAAAGACCCGTGACGCATACGTATCAGCGTTATTATTGCGAAAATCAAACCAGAGGGGATAGGTGCGGCCGATGGTACTGGCGGAACCTGTATAGTCGCATTTCCAGGATCCTGTCGTAGAATTTGATTGTTGGGATGTGATGAGAATGGGTGTGCCAAATTCGATGCCGGCGCCATGACCAAGAAAACACTCCATGAGGTAGCAATCGAGCAAATTGCCGGAAGAGATCTGCAAAAAAGAAAGGCTGATTCTTCCGCTTGGATCGACGCACACCGAAGGGAAGCACTGATTCCCTTCCATTCCTATAGGGAATTCATAGATATCGATATTCAGGAAATCAGGTGGTATGCTGAGGAACTCAATACACAAGTCGTTTGAGCCTGTTTCGTAATCCTCATAGGCAACGTAGATGAATCCCGTGTTCTGATCGACGGCCATGGACGGAAAATGCATGATCCGAATACTGCCAAAAAACCTCTGAGTATTGGCCTTTGTGAAAGTTCCAATTTGGACAGCCGTTTCAAAACTGATGCCTCCATCGACCGATCTTCTAAGGAACACTATGCTCCCACCCGTAGCGTGGTTGATTTCGTGCCATATGACATAGACCTCCCCGTTGGGGCCAACAGCTGGAAAGGACCCTTGAATGTATAAGGCGTCAGGATCGGTCCCCGGATTATTACCCTGATATGGGGTTTCGTCCAGTATGGCGGTGGTTTCGAAACTCGCACCACCATTCGTCGAGCGCGCAAAATAAATCTTATTTGGACCAAATCCCGTCCAGCTCACATAGATATAACCATCCCGCGATCCGCCAGTATTGTCGATCGCTATGTACGGCTTGTCTTGATCGATTGTCAGGACGCTCACGGGAGAATGCTGCCAGTTGGCGCCAAAATCCGTCGTTTTTGAAACGTAAATCTGCCTTTGAACCGGTTGTCCTTCAGAGTGTGCCACATAACAATAGTATGCATTCCCATATCTGTCCCACGCGCAGGATGGATCGAAGCCGTATTCGTAACCATCGTGATCGGGAATCACTGCTTCGGTAGTCCATGTCGTTGCGCCATCCGTCGAGAAAGAATAGCCGGGTTCATATGGCTCAGATCTGAAATCATTCCATACAGCCATCAGCCATTTCGGGTTTACCGGATTAACCGCAATAGCTGTCTCATGCTGGTCGTCGCTGTTGAGTGTCAGTCGCACATTCGGATACTGTGCAAACAAAGCGGGAACCGTCATTAGCAGGGATGACACGATGGCATACAAACAGGTCTTCATATAGCCTCCTTCGTTCACTTGATCAGGCAGAGTTTCTTGGTTATGGAAAAACCGTTCACGGTTAAACGGTACAAGTAAACGCCTGAAGCTAGACCCGACAATTCAAGATCGACCGCGTGATGACCGGTGCTCAATGACCGGTTCAGCACTGTTTGAATCTTCTGGCCGAGGATGTTGTACAGCTCCAACGACACGAAAGATTCATTCGGTACGTCGAAACGAATCGTGGTGCTATTGTTGAATGGATTTGGATAATTCTGAGCGAGCAGACTTTTCCTGGGGTGCAGAACCTTCCCTTCCGAAACGGCCGTCATTCGGTTGTTTCTGTAAAGCAGAACTCCGTCTCCAAAATCTGTGGTAACGACCGTGTCGTGTTTGGCGGCGATTCCATAGCCGCCCTCGGCGCTTGCGATCACCTGTAGTTGATACGGATTGGAGATGTCCACGACTGTTAATCCGTTCCCAACCCAATATAAGTGATGGCCCCCCATAGCCATGTCGACTTCGCTGACACCGGAACCGACTTGAAGGGTATCGAGAATAAACGCGTTGTGTGGGTTGTCAATATTGATCGAATAAAGATAGGCTGAGGACGCAAACAATAGTGAGTCTTGCGCCGCAAGGCCAAAAATGGGAATCAAAAAATGGTTGATTTCTGATGGGTTGACGGGATCGTGAACATCGATGATTCTCAGTCCTGCATCCTGAGTGGCCATGTAGCAGATGCTATCTTTGATAAGAATGTCTTTCGGTTTGTAAAGGCTGCTGTACCAGCCGACGGGAAAAGGCGTCGCCACATTGGAAACATCAATTACCTCAAATGCTGAGTCTAGAGTATTTTCATATTTGTCATGCGCGGCGTAGATCAAGTCTCCGGCTTTGTCGATATATTCGATGCCGTCGCCATACGTAGCTACGATAGTGGGATGGTAAACGTCCGTAATGTCACAGATCACGAGCTTGTTTCCCATGACGATATAGACACAATTGCTGTCAACCAGAAGTTCTTCTGCTGGTGTGCCGTTTTGAAGATTAGCGATGTTCCCGACGTAAGCCGGATCGGAAATATCCAAAATCCATAAACCGGCATACCAGTTTGTTGTAAACAAGAGGTCACCTCGAAGGACAGCTTTGTATGCGTATGATCCGGTGGGGAAGAATCCTGCGTCCTGAAGATGAGTCGAATCTGCAACATTCACCACCCACAAGCCGCTGCCTTCGGCGACACAGGCCAGCCCGTTAATAAGTGTAATATCGCCGCTACCCGGTGTGAAGTAGTTCTCCGACAAATAGTGATCTCGTAGTATGGGTTGAGTTGGGTTACTCACATCGATGGCGTAAACACCAGATGAGGTGCTCGGGGAGGAAGCTCCCGTGACAAAAGCCATATGTCCTTGAGATACCACAGCCCACGCTTCCGCGCCATACGTGCCTCCCAAGACAATACCACCCACTTCAAACGGACTGGCCGGGTCCGCCACGCTCCACACTCTCATCTCCGCCGAGTCTTCCCACATCGCTACATACATCAGAGTATCTTCAATATGTAACCCCCATGTGAGGTTGTAATAGGCGATGACTCGGGATGTCAGTGTATCCGGATTTGTCGCATCAATCAGTTCCAAATACGGAACTTCCCAATTGCCCACATACCCATACCGTCCTTTAGCTTCCAGACATCGGGGTATTTCTCCCCCCGCCGGCGCCGAGCCGCGCAAGATGGGTTGATTAATGTTCGTGATGTCCACCAAGCGAACACTCCCTCCCACCGTGCTCACAAATACAAATGAATCCACTGGCGCTACACGATAGGCACCCGATATGTCAATATCACTGATCTTTGTTGGAAATGCCGGATCACTGATGTCCAAAATCAATAGACCGTATCCCATGGCCACAAATGCACAGGAGTCTTTGATGCGAATGTGACTGACACGGCCATCGGTGATGTACTCTCCTACAATCACCGGGCTTGAAGGATCAGCGATGTCGAGGACGTGAAACGTCGGACCATTGCCGATGAAGGCGTAGTGATCTTTTGTATCCACCGTCGCGCAATATCCCCACGCCCATCGTCCCATAAGCGTGAGCACACTGTCGTCGGTGACGGTCTGGATCGGCCTCTGGATGTGCTTCAATATCCGCTCTTTCTCTTCATCCATCATATGACGAATGTCCTGATGCTGAGCAGAGAGAGAAGCAAAGAGACCTGAGACCATAACGAAGGCGAGCAATGTCTTTTGGAAAATACCCATAAGGACCCCTTTTCATGACTGAGACACTACACTAATGTACGCAAGTCAGGCCAAACGTCAAATGAACATGTCGGATTCACGGGATTAATCGCAATCGCCGTTTCATGCTGGTCCAGCGCATTCAATGTCAGGCGGATATTCGGATTCTGAGCAGTGACGCCTGCCGCAAATACGCAAAACCACGTCAGCAATGTTAAGCTTCTCATCGCAGCCCCCTTTCTTCATTTTAGATACAAAAGTTTCCTTGATTTTATATAAGTCCCGGACCTGAGACGGTAGATGTACATGCCTGAACTCACCTCCTTTCCCGCGTCATTCTTGCCGTCCCATACCAATACATGATTTCCCCTGGTCTGATTCTGACTTGCGAACTTCCTCACCTCCTGTCCCAGAACGTTGTATATGGCCATCTCTATTCTGGCTTCCTCCGGAACAAAATACCGGATGCTTGTCGTTCCGTTGAATGGGTTCGGATAGTTCTGGTAGAGTGCATATCCATGAGTTTTCGTTTCAAAACCGGCTCTTATGGCCGTTATCAACGTATTCCTCAAAATGTAGATGCCGGCTGCTCCATACGATGCGAGCAAGGTGTTGTTTTCTGATGCGACATAATTCGATGGAAAAAATGATCCAACAACACGGCAATTGGAAACATCGGATACATCTACGACGGCCAGTCTATCGCCTCCCACCCAATACAAATAACCGTCCTGAATCTCCATATCCACGCTGGAAACGCTCGTTCCCACCAGAAGTGTATCCAGCACAACCGGCGCAAGGGGATGGGATATATTCACGGAGTAGACATGGGCGCCTGCCGCAAAGGCTATGGTATCACGGATAATGACGCCTCGCACATCACCCAGTATATGGCCTAATTCTACGGGGTTTGACGGAGTCCGTATATCCACAATGCGCAGGCCGCCGTTGTTCGTGGCGATGAAGGCCACGGAGTCATTGACGGCTATGTCATACGGATAATACGGACTCAGCAAATATCCCACCCGGTGCGGCACCGTATCGCTCCGGACATCAATGATCTCCATGATCGTGTCGATACCTGTAGAATTGATTCGCCGGGTGACATACACGTAGTTCTTGCCAACATCCATATCTCGAAAATGTTCACCATACGTGCTCAATACAACCGGCAATAATTTGTCTGATACACTGCAGATATGTAACGTGCCTGACGCAAGGATATGTGCCGTATCACCAACCGCGATGATTCTATTGGCAAATCGTCCTCCAAGAAACATATTGGACAAGTTCGCAGGATTCTGTGGATCTGATATATCCACGATCCACAAGCCCGCATATCCGCAAGCCGCATACACTATGTTGTCCTTCAGGATCATATCAGTCATCAGATTCCCGGTCGGAAATAGTCCTCCGTACTCCAGCGAGTCCGCAGAATGGACGACGATCATCTGCATCCCATAGGACCAGAAATTACCGGAATAAAGAACTCCGTCCTGCAGCCTCATATCGAATAAAACCTGCGACGGCAGATTCCCGCGGTGGATCAGTTCATTGGGATTCCCAACATTGAATACGTGAAGGCCGGAGGAGTCCTTGGTAAGAAACAACAAACTGTCTTCGACGTTCATAAAACGAATATCCGACCACAAGGGATCGGGGAATTCATACGACCCCAAAAGCTGTAGATTCAACGGATCGGTGACGCTGTACGTCCTCAATAATACCTCGCCCGTGGCAGCTTCCATCCCGGCATACAACACCGTATCGACGACACAGGCGTAATCACCCCAGCCCCCCACGTCAAAATAATGAGGCGTCGGATGATCCGGATCGGTCGCGCGGATTCAATGTCAGGCGGATATTCGGATTCTGAGCAGTGACGCCTGCCGCAAATACGCAAAACCACGTCAGCAATGTTGTAATTCAGGCTCTGTCACGGGGATCCCCAACTCACGGCGTGAACAAACATCGCAGCTCTCGGACGGCGGTTTTTCAATTTCAATTCAGTCAAACCCATTGCTAAATGAAAGATATTCAACTAAATTGCAAGCTGCAACGTAGAATCTCTCACATTCAGGATTCATGCATTTCTTCAGGCTCGCGGCCACATGGTTGGTATGGTGGTTGACGTGGACTCCGGCGTCATGGGCCGGCGCGGTGTTTCCCGATTCGCTCCTTCAGAAGGCGCATGTCCGCGCGCGCGCCATGACCGAATCCCGGGTGTCCTACGAATTGGCCGCGACCGGCAAAAGCTTCATTGACAAGGTGGTCGAAGGCCGTTACGAGCCCCAGCGCACCAGAATTTCCAAATCGATATTTCTCGGCCGGACCGGTCAACGCGAAAAAATCCGGACGCTGTCAGAAGAAACGTATTCCAAATTTTCGGAAGTGGAAGAACTGACCGAACTTCTGTTCTACCTAGACCCGGGCCGGTTCCCGCTCATCCACGATCTGTCGGCATCCCACATTCCCCTGTCCGGCACCGATCTGGTGGGCCCGCTTTCGGATGCGGCGCCGTCCTTCTATCACTACGAGCGCTCCGCCGCCACGTCCAACGGCCATGGCGACGTCACTTCTTTCACGGTGACACCGCGTGATGGCCGCGCCGAATGCTTCGAGGGTCTTTTGAAGATTCGCAACTCAGACGGTGCGGTTCTGGAATGGGACGCCGGCCTTTCGTCCCAGGTCCACATATTTCCGTTTTCCAGACGACTTCATGTCAGGGAAATTTTCGATCCACGATCCGGAATGGCCCGGCGGGCGGAGTGGGAATTCGAGACCGTACTGCCCATGTATGGAATGCTGCGTTATGCGATGACGATCGAAGTGACCCGTCAAACCGTCAACGGGAATGAGGCTATGGCCGATTCGGTGGAAGCCGGCGACTCCGGCGATCTGGTGTCGCAGAAAAAGGACGGGCTGACGGAACACGAACAACAGGCGCTGGAGTTGTTGTCGCCGTTTCGAAGCCGTTCGGAAAAACCGAAATTCTGGGGATTCACGGCCCTGCCGGATCCGCGGTACAACCGTGTCGAAGGCGGATACGCGGGAGGTATTGTAGGATTCAGGAATATCAAAGCCGGGAAGGTGATCCGTGACCTGAGTGTTGAAGGATCCTATGGCTACGGGTTCGAAGACCGGCGGTACAAACACCGTCTGGAAATGAGCAAGGGTCTCGCCGGTAACCAATGGCGCATCGGCGGAAAATATTTCAAGGAACTCAAAGAAAAAGAGCAGGATCAGCTGGGCGGCATGTTGATGAATTCGCTGACGGCGTTGGTCTACCGATACGACAAGTTCCATTATTTTTATGTACGCGGCTGGGAAGCGTATTCGCACATTCATTTCCGGCGCAATGTCTCCTGGGATCTTCGCTACACGGATCGGGATGACCGCAGCGCCGTGGTGAACACGCGTTTTGCACTGATCAAGGGCCTGGTCGATTTCGATCCGAATTATCCGATCCGGCCCGGCCGTCTCCGACGGTTGGCGTCCGTCTTCGAGTACCAGGTGGGACACGGCAAAGGCATCAAGCCGCGGAATCCTTACGTGCGGATGGAAATCCATGTCGCCCACAGCAACCACAACTGGCTCAGGAGCGATTTTGATTTCACCCGCCTGTTTTCTTCCGCGCGGTTTCACTTTCCGACCACGCGCCGGGGTTCTCTGGACGGCATGGTGTATCTGGGAACGACGCGCGGCGCCCTGCCACAGCAGTATCTGTTTGATCTGTACGGCGTGATACCATATGCCCTGCGCACGGTCAGCCTTCTTGATCGCACCGAGGCGCATATCCAGGGCAGCCGGATTGCGGCGGTCGTCGTCGAACATAATTTCGGCGGTGAACTGCTCGAAAAAACGCACCTGCCGATCATCGGCAACGGCAAGACGGATCTGATCCCGCTGCTCGGAATCGGATTTGCCGACGTGAACGGCCGAACGGAGGATGCGCTGGTTGCACCGACCCGGACGCTGAAAAAGCCACTGATCGAAGCGGGATTCGGTTTGGGCGACGTCTTCCGATACCTGCGATTCGAGTTTGTGTGGCGGCTCAACCAACGGCGTCTTGGGACCACGGCGTTCACGGCCACAATCCTGACCCTGCTCAACGATTATTGACCTTTACAATCTGGAGCGATTTTCTTAGAATTTTGCACCACCTTCGGCCCCTCACGGGCCGGGCATTCGGACAATCTTCGTTGTCCTTTTTCATACCATCACCAACCGGAGAGTTTTATGGAAAAAAGAATTGCCGGACAGAAGGCCCTGGTCACCGGCGCCAATTCTGGCATCGGTGCGGCGATCGCGTTGCGCCTGGCCGCCGAGGGCGCGGACGTGGTCATCAATTGGTTCGCCAATGAAAGCGCAACCAACGACCTGATCGCCAGGATCAAGTCCGGCGGCGGCAAGGCCATCGGCTACAAGGCGGACGTCTCCGACGAAACCCAGGTCGACGCCATGTTCCAGCATATGTTCAAAGAGTTCGGCACGATTGACATCCTGGTCAACAATGCCGGTATTGAAATACACAACGTACTTGAAAATGTAACCAAGACGGAATGGGACAAGGTGATCGGCGTCAATCTGACCGGCAATTTCCTGTGCTCGCGAGCCGCGGTGCGCCAATTCCTGAAAAACGAGAACCGCCCGCTGTCACGGTCCCGGGGGAAAATCGTGAATATTTCGTCGGTGCATCAGGTGATCATGTGGGCGGGTTTTGCATCGTATTGCGCCACCAAAGCCGGTATCAACCTGTTCGCCCAGTCGGTGGCCCAGGAATACGCGGAAAAGAAGATTCGCATCAATAACGTCGCACCGGGCGCCATCAAGACGCCGATCAATCGCAACGTCTGGGACGATGCGAAAGGCATGGCCGATCTGATGACCAAAATGCCTTACGGGCGCATCGGGGAAGTCGAGGACGTCGCGGCGGCCGTGGCCTACCTGGTGTCCGACGAAGCCGACTACGTCACCGGCACGACGCTCTTTGTGGACGGCGGCATGTGCCTGTATCCGGAATTCCGTTTCGGCGGATAAAACGTAGTACACGGCGGCATGGCTGACTTGGACCCAAAAACGACCGATACCCGGACCGATGCTCCGGGCGCCTCCAAGAAATACGAAGAGGAACTCGGCGAGTATCTTCATCTCAGGATTGAAGAGCAGGAAAGTCCCGAGCGCGAGCTGGAGAAACGGGTCGTGCCCGCGACGATCCGCCGGGGCCGGTTCTGGCGCAGTTTCCACATTCAGCGCCGCATCCTGATTTCGAAATCGTCGCTTTTTTTCAAAGACACGCGCAAGATGATCGTCGTTTGGCTGGCGATCGCGGCGCTCATCGCACTGGGGGTTTACCTGGAATGGGACAGCAAGATCGTCGGCGGCGTGGTATTGCTGTTCGGATTGGTATCGAGCGCGTTCGCGTGGCTGGGCGCGGCCCTGCTGGGCGGCATCACGCTCGTGCCTTTTGTTGGGCCGGCTCTGGCGTCCATTTTGAGCTCGTCTCTGCTCTGGATCATCAATGCCTTGGGCTACTTCGTTTCCATCGTCGCCATCAAGGCGGGTCATGGAAAGACCGTGCTGAACTACCGGCTGGTCGTTATTGTCTTTCTCACCGGTATGGTGATCGGATATGTGATCGGGAAGATCATCTAGATTTCAGAAGCCTCAACATAACCAAACCTGACCGTTAGATCCTCGCCGACCTCCAATCGTGAGGTGAGGCAGCCCATGCCGCTCCGACAGGCGTCCTGACCACATGCTCCCCAAATGCAAAACTGAAAAAACAAAACGGGGACGTCGCTGGACATCCCCGTTTTGAGAAATTCGTTCAGCCACGCGATCCTACTTCATCAAGACCATCTTTCTCGTCTGAGTAAATTGATCGGCGATAATACGGTAAAAATAAACGCCAGAGGACACGCGATGCCCGGAATTGTCCGAGGCATCCCAGTAAATCTCGCGGCGTCCCGGTTGTTGAATGCCGTCAACCAGGGTCCGCACTTCCTGCCCGATCAGATTATAGATACGAATGCTGACGTGGCTTTCTCTCGGCAGGTCATACCGGATGGATGTGCCGGGATTGAAGGGGTTCGGATAGTTGGGCCTAAGCGCATACGTCTTTGGCAGTCCCTCGGTCGGATCGCCGATGTTCGAGGGCGGATCGACATGAATCGTGAAGCTCTGTTCGTCCGTGCCGAGGCTGTTGACGGCATAAAGACTGACAAAAAAATCGCCGGTCGCGTCGGGCGTCCACCCGATGACACCGGTCACGGAATCCATGGTCATACCCACCGGGTATTCCGTTAGATAGTATTTTGGACTTGGAATGCCGGCGGCGCCCACGTCATAGTAGTACAACGAGCCGTTGGTGGCGGTGATTTTTGCCGGCGAAGTAATCACGGGCGCGGCGGCGTACGTGCCGAGTTTCATGATTTCTCCGGACTCGGTCGAAGCCCATCCGGTCGACGAATCGAGAAATGCCAGGGCGCTGACAATGCCGGTGATGGGCGGCAGGTACTGCGTCTGCCACGTGCCGGACGTCCCGCCCTGCACGCTCCGCCGCATGTTGTTGGCCGCGTCCCGATACCATACATACGAACTGCCGGGCGCCGCGCCGACGTACGCCGACGTCGAACTCGAAGCCCCGGTCACCGCTATCCACGACGATCCGCCATTGGTCGTGCGGGCCATGAGGGACGTGCTGGCCGACGTCAGACTGTAACCCACCATGCCGTTGAGATTGTCGGCAAAACTGACCGACACGGAATTGGCGCCCGTGGTGGAGGCCGATAACCACGTGGCGCCGCCGTCCGTCGTCCGGTAGACCTTGTTGCTATTCGTGCCAAACCATCCGTGGTTCGCATCGGTCCATGCCATCGCGTTGTTCCAGCCGGCTTCTCCACCCACCTGGTTCGGTTCGGTGGCGATGCGGTACCAGCTGGCGCCGCCGTCCGTCGTCCGCAGTATTGTCCACTTGCCACCCACCGGGTCGCCCATGGCCAGGCCATTCGTGACGTCAAACATGTGGATGGCGTCGATAAAACCGCCGGATTGACTGTAGACCTGTGCCCACGAGGCGCCGCCATCGGTGGTTCTGTAAATGAACGTCGTCGTCGATGGCGTCGTTGTTACAAACGCAAGGTTGGCATCGGCCGCAGAGATATTGTAAATATCCCCGCTGATCGTGGCGCTGCTCACGTCAAACCAATGCTGGCCGCCGTCCGTTGTGCGCGTCACGGCGCCCGCATTCCCACCCGCCCAAAGCACCTGGTCATTCACGGCCTTGAGGCTGATGATGGATGACGTCACCCCGTTTTGCAGGGACCAATTGGGCAGCGAAGGGTACACGGAAACCATAAATCCGGTGGCGTCTTTGTCGGCGCCGCCGTTGGATGAGAACGAAAGTTTGATGAAGACTTTCTTGGCCGTGGTCAGGGAGGCGCTGACCTTCAGGGCCATCGGCGACAGCGTCACCTGCTCGCCTTCGGCTATACTCGACACGACGTTGGGATTCTGCAAGACGGTCACGGACGCATCCGACGTCGTCACGGTCACGGTCACATTGGACGCCGTCGTCGACAGGACGTTGCGCAGGGCCGCCGAAATATTAATCGTGTCACCCGCCAGGAATACGACATTTTCACCGCGCGGCGTGGTGGCCGAAAAATTCACCAACTCGAGACCCGGGTGGGATTCAGTCAGCGCTCTCAGGAAATTGATGCGCCCGTGTCCCACCTTGCCGGTGATCGAGCCGTTCGAGCCGTCAATCGAATCCGAGGTGACACGGATCTGCGCGCGAATCTGATCGGGCGTCCACGATGGATGGTAGGTTTTTACGAGGCCGGCCAATCCCGCCGCGTGTGGAGCCGACATGGATGTGCCGCTCCATCCCGAACTCTGGTAGGTCGTGCCGCCATCCTGGTCCACACACGACACGACATTTTCGCCGGGCGCATACACGGGAACCGTGGTTCCGTAGTTGGAAAAACTCGATTTGGCGTCTGTTGTCTTGGTGATTGATCCCACGGCAAGCACGCCGATATAACCGGACGGATAATGCTGATTCAGATCATTCCAGACGCCGTCATTGCCGGCCGCACCGACGACCAGGCTTCCCATGGCCGTCACGGACGTGATGACATCCTGTTCGAACTGCGAATAACCGGTGCCGCCCCAGCTGCAATTGATCACCGCCGCTCCGTTTTCGGCGGCGTAGACGATGCCTTCATAGCCGTAGGCAATGCCATTGTCGCTCGTGGCGCTCGCCGTCGCGACGGGCATCAGGCGGCAATTGAAGGCGACGCCCGCCATCCCGAGCCCGTTGTTGGTGGACGCGCCGAAATAACTCGCGGTGGCTGTGCCATGGTCGGAACTCTGCGGCGTATTGCTGTTGCCCCGCGGGTCGGGGTTGTCGTTGGTGAAATTCCATCCAATCACATCGTCCTCATACCCGTTTCCATCCTGATCGAGGCCGTCAATATCCCCGCCCGGAGCCGGCGAATTGTCGAACACTCCGTTGCCGTTGACATCCTCGAGCGTATTGATCCACAAATTGCCGACCAGATCCTGGTGCGACCACATCGTACCGCCGTCCACCGTTGCGATGATCACGCGGCTGGATTTCGGAATGATGCCGCCGGCCGTCGAATCGGCGCGAACGATGTCCCAACCCTGGGACGCCTTGATGCGATTGAGATAGGTTGTTTGGGGTCCCGGCGCTCCTCCCGCGTAGAGAGGATCCGCGGGCGTGTAATCGAGATAGCGCATGAACTTCGGTTCGGCGTACTCGATTTCGGGTTCCATGTTCAACAACGCCGCCGCCTCAAATTCTCCCGTGCCGGACGGCAATGTGACCAGGTAGATATTCGCCAGTTTGGCATCGGAGGCCGCTCGCAGCCGATCCGACAGCTTTGGGAACACGGGTTCAACGGACACGGCGCCGATACGGGCAGCCACCGAAAGCGCCTCGGTGGCGCCGACCTTGGCCATCACGGAAGGGGCTTTGAATTTCACGACCAGCACACCGGGTACGACGGCCGGCCGCGTGCCGTCCGAGTTGGTCCAGGACGGATGTTCCGCCCGGCGCTGCCCGGCGTTGTCTTGTTTCGTAAGTGGATTTTCACGTGCCGCCAGCGACAAGGAAAGCCCGATCAGCATCAATAAGGCCGCTCCAATGCGGCGCGTGGTCACCGAGGTCATTCCAGACTCCTTTTTCGATTGTTTGGGGTGATCGTGTGCGTCGTAATAATATTGATTCGGTTTTCGCAATACAAGAAAAAAGAAAGCCAAGCGCTCCAGATTCAGCCGGCCAGAAGGTTTGACGGCGTTTGCGGCGTTGAAATCAAATGGTGGAACAATCTCCATCGCTTTTCGGTCTGGTCCACCGTGCCACCCTGGTTTTCGACCCAACCCCGGACCATGTCCTGACCAAGATTGTAGTTGATGACATAGCTGCGGTATTTTTCAAAAAAACGAATGCGTTGTTCGGCCCGCTCGGGGGCAAAGAGCCCGTATTCCACCAGCCAATCCACCGCATCTTTCTTCGTCATGCGCCCGTCGAGATAGTCCCGCGCAGCCTCGTTCCCGGCGTACGCCAACCGGGCGGTCAGTGCATGAATTTCGTAATAATCTCCGGCGCGGTCCGGCGGCATGCCGGCGAGTGGAAACAGCGTTTGTTTTTCAAATTCCATACGTTCGTTCATCGGAAACGTCACTTCGATGCCGAAGTTCGCCGTCCCTTCGGCAATAAGGGACTGCGGACTGAACAAGGCATACACCGCATACTCCGGCCACCCTTTGGCCCGGACGAGGTTCTGCTCCATCAACGCGTTGTAGACGTGATGGCCCGGGTAGCCTTCGTGACAGGCCAGATCAATGGCGCGGTCGATGTAGATCGGCAGGTCGGTGTTCATCTGGATCAGGCTGTAGCCGCCACCCTTGTACCAATTGTACCCGCTCCACGGTTTGTCCGTCACATATTCGATTGAAAAATTTTCGCCGGACGGCAGCGGAAACCGGCGCAACGTTCGCTCACGGCATTCGCGAATGGCCGCCTGAAAGACCGCATCCAGTTTGTCCTTCGGAATGATGAACGGTTTTTTGAACGTTTCCAGCCTGGCCGACACGCTTCCCTTGCCATCCAATCGCCGATCCAGTTCTTTCAGCAATGCCTCGAAATGGACTCGTGAAAACGTGGGGGCCACGGCATCATACAACGCCTGGGATTCTTCGTCAAAGGAGAGCTTCTTTCCGCTCAGGATTTCAATACGGGCTCGGGCGGACAACGTTTGTTTTCTCAAATAGCCCAGGCGGAGCCGGTCAATCTCCGTGGCCGATGCATCGGAGGGCCCGGCGAGTTCGGCGAGAATGGCGCACGCCTCGGCGTGAAGATCATCCAACGCAGCTTTTCCGGTTTCGGCGGCGGACCGCCAGGCTTCGGGTCCGTAATACGCATCCACATAGTCCCCGTCGTGCTGCCCGATTCCAAGCACCAGCCGCACATACCGTTCGGCGATCGTCACCATGGCCATTCCTCCTTACAACATGTCGTTTCGTTTGCGTATCCACCATTCGGCCGACAACGCGGCGGCCAGCAGGAACAAGAGCATCATCTTGTTCCAGATTTCAATTTCGATATGGTGTTCGATGATTTGGTTTTCCAGACGAAAGTGGCCGAAGAGACCGTCCACGCTGTCGGCGCCGACGTAAACGCCGCCGCTTTGCGCCGCCAACCCTTTCAAGAGGGGCTCGTTGAGCGACGTGTTGATCAATTCGATGGAATAGGCCTCCACGGCAAACCGGCCTTTGTCGCTGCCCATGGAAAAATCTCCGCGCCGGCCCTCGCCTTCAAAGCGGTAGTCACCGACGGGCAGGCCTTCCAACGTACTCTCGTACCGGCCGTTTCCAAGGGCGTTGAGTTGGAGCGGCACCGAGGTTTCGTTGCCGGATACTTCGAGGCTCACGATGGCGTCGTTGGCCGGCCTTAGGGCATCGTCATACACCTGCGCCGAAAAAAGTAAACGTTCGCCCTGGCGGTACACGCGTTTCGACGTTGTGATCAGCACGGGCTTGCTATCTTCCATCGTGGAGATCCACCGGACGCCGTTGGCGACCAGCGTACGGTACGCGTCCTGCGACCGGCCGAGGCCTTTGGCCATCAAGTGAGTCCGTCCCAATCCATAGGCGGCCACGATCAGCGATTTGGATTTGGCGGTCCGGCGTGTGACGATCAGCGGCAGATCCCCGCGGCTTTGTAACACGCGGCCGAGTTTCGACACATCCGCCTTCGCAAGGACGTCGCTTCCGGGAAGGGGTTCGGCAACCACCCGGCTGATCAAGACCGGCGGCCATTCGGCCCAACCGCCCGCCGTTTCGGATGGATTTTCCGACAATTTGAGAAGCGCGCTGTACCGGCCTGCCAGCGTGAGCGCCACCGGCACCGCCACCTCTTCCAGGACTTTGTCCGGTCTCCATACGACGGCCGACACCGGCTGCAGCGACTCCAGTTTCTTCAGGTCGGTCTCAGGACCGTACAACACCATGACGCCCTTGTTTCCCTCCAGAATAGCCGATGCCAGTCTTTGAAAGACGGACATCGACGTGTTCGCCGTCGGAAAATGATTCAACACATAACCATCCGCCTCGCCGTCCTTGAATGGCGCTTCTTCCGGGCCTGTCATAAATCCGCCGTTCTTTTTCCCGACCCAGGCCACGACGTCCACGTTGGGATCATCCATCATCGCCTGGTAAAGAAAACTATGGTCGTATCCCGGCGCGCCCGAAACAAGGTGCACACGGGTTTTGTTTTTGAGCACGCGTACGAAAAAAGCCTTCTCGTTGTTCTTGTCGGTCAGTTCGCCATCGAGCCGGTCGATCCGAATTTCATATTTTTGGAGGCCTTCTTCGTCCGCTTTGAAATCAAACGGCACGCGGACCTGGCCGCCATCTTCCGGCGCATCGACAAAACGGTTTTGAATTTCCCTGCCGTTGTGGAGAAGGCGGACCGACAGGCGCCTGCCCGCGTAACCAAAGGCGCTGATGGACGCATCGGCCGGCACCGTGCTTTCCTTGTAGGCCGTTTCGTTGGCGATCACCTGGCCGATGAAAACGTCCTTTTGTTCTTTTGATTCTCCGACGCCGACGGCAAAAACCGGCCCGCCAAACAACGGCGCGTACGACACGGGGTTGGCGCCGACATTGACACGACCGTCCGAGATCACGACCGTGGCCTGGAGGGGTCTGCCGATCATGTCGTTCTTCAACGTTTCAAGCGAAGCGGTGATGTCGGTGGCGTGCCCGGTCAGCGGCATCGTATCCGACGGGACCAGGGGCCGCAGGCGGTCGGAAATGCTGTACCATTCGACATCCGCCCGCTCCGCCATTGTTTTCCATTGCGGGTTCGACAGGAGTTTCCGGAGGATCGCCGCCCGGTCGGTGACGGCATCCCGCACACTCATGGACTCCGACGTATCAACGAGAATCGCCACGATGGGTTTGAGCGTCTCCTGGTAACCCAGGGACAGCATCGGCTCGAACAGGAGGAACACGACCAACAGAAGGGAAAAAGACCGAAGCAGACTGAGCGTCATGTGCTTCCATGCCGCCACCGGAGGAAGCGTTTCGCGGTACGACCAGAACGAGAAAGCGACGACGACCGCCCCCAGAACGATCAGAAGAATCAGCGGCCAGGAAAAGGCCAGATCAAAAGCCGTATAGTTCAAACGCGGATCCTCATCTGTGGCATGGTTACCAGTCCTTCTCCGATCGGGAATCCACGTTGGCCTTCTCTTTCATCTTCTTTTTCTGGTACTCTTTTTCCTGGTGCTTCAAGGCTTCGAGGATACGCTCGGCATCCTTCCTGGACAAACTCTGGCCCTGACCGGTTTTGGGCTGACCGGAACGGTCCTTGTCGGATTCGTTCTGCTTCGAACGATCCGATTGGTTATCCTTCGAATCCTTGTTGTCCCGATGGTCGGATGAATTCTTGTCCTTGTTCTGATCCGATTCATTGTTTTTGTCATCGCTCTGGTGCTGGGGTTTTTCCTTGTCGAGACGTTTCTGGGCAAATTCCAGATTGAACCGCGCATCGTCGTCGTCCGGCCGTGAACGAAGGACTTGTTTGTACCCTTCGATGCTCTCCTGCACTTTGCCGGACTTGAAAAGGGCGTTGGACATGTTGTATTCAATATTCGCCCGCAACCGGTCGTCCTTGGCGTTGGCCAGGGCCCGCTGGTAAAACGGCAGGGCTTCCGCCGGCTGGTTCAACTTGCACAGCGCATTGCCCACGTTGTAGTTGACTTCGGGATCGTTGGGGTTCTCGTCGAGCATATCTTTGTACATCTGCATCGCATGAGCGTGGTCTCCGTTTTCGAAGGCCTGATCCGCCCGATAGCGTTCGATATTGACCTGGCTCCGTGCCATATGGGTCATCGACAACGCCACGATTCCGACAATAAGTGCGTTCCGGAGGATTCGTGCCATATGACCCGGCGGCTTCACATCCGGTACTTTCATGGCTGGTGCTTGGTTGTTCTTGCTTTTCAATCGCCGCATCGTCCGTCCAAAATGATTCACGATCCTGCGGTTCCCGGATACGCGCCGGTCTTTTCGTTGCGCGGGTCTTCGCCCCAATGCAGTTTGGAACGCAGCACCTCGAAGTAGGTCCGTTCGCCCAGCCGCATGAGATGAATTTTATGAGCCGCCTTCCGAATAATCACGTCCGTGCGATCGTCCAATTCGCCCTCGTCGTGACCATCCGCCGTCAGGATGGCGCGAAAACCTCGCGCCAGGTTGAGTTGGACTTCCTGATCAGAGCTGATCACCAGCGGCCGGACCATCAGCGTGTGCGGACAAATCGGATTGAGGATGACCGCGTCCATGGTCGGATGAATAATGGGGCCATTGGCCGACAGGGAATACGCCGTCGATCCCGTCGGCGTCGATACGATGAGACCATCCGCCGTGTAGGTATTCAGAAAATAATGATCCACGTGAGCGCTGACACGAATCACGCGGCCGGCTTCACTTTTGACGATCACAAAATCGTTCAAGGCGTAGGCCGTTGCGCCATTCCACCGGGCCTCCAAAACCATCCGTTCTTCGATTTCATACTTGCCGAGTCGTATACGGTGGATGGCCGCTTCGAGTTCGGCGAGTTCCACTTCGGTCAAGAAGCCCAATTTGCCGATGTTGACGCCGAGGATGGGTTTTTCCAGCCGGCCAACCAGCCGGGCCACGGAAAGCAACGTGCCGTCGCCGCCAAAAGACACGAGCACGTCGGCTTGGACGACGACTTCTTCCGACGGGTGGAATTGGTGCGCGGCAACCAGTCCCGGCGGCAGAACGGCCGCGGATTCCGAATTGATGATGAAGTCGCAGTCGTTGCGGATCAGCACGCCGAGGAATTCCTGCAAAAGGGCGGCCAGCGGGTCTTTCTGAACATTGACAATGATGCCGTATTTCATGCGTGGTCCTGTCGGATGGCCCGGCGAAAGGACGCCGTGTCATCGAATTTGATCATGGCCGAATTGGCAATGGACAACTTGACAAGATTGACCGCGTCTTCGTACAGATCGCGGCATTCGCCCACCGAAGAGGGATGCTTGGCAAATTTTACCAGGTCGCACAATTCAAGAAACCTCCGTAACAACGAAAGGAAATTGTCCTCCATGACCCGCGCTTGCCGGCATTCGGCCAGCAGCTCGGACGTGGGCATTTCCAGCGCCTGAATGTGGTACTTCTGTTCGATGAAAAGCCGGATAATATTCGACACTTCGATGTGGAATTCTTTGAAATAGCCGTCCTCATCCAGCCGTCGCGCCCGCAAATGCTCCAGATTTTCCAGAGCGATTTCCTCGGGTGTTTTGACAAAAACGGGACGCCGGGTCGCTTCCCGGAGTTTCCTGTCACGCCACATACGGTATTGCCGGATCGCATAATAGATGATCAACCCGATCACGGTGAGAATGGACAGGACGAGAAAACCGACGAGCCACCAGTTGATCCGCGCCCGCCACAGGTCTTTTTCAGGCTTGATATCGACGGCGGTCGTGTCGAGTATCGATACGACACGGATGGTTTTGGACGATCCTCTCAGGGAGAGCGTGTCGTTATTCAGAACATAGGACACCGACGGCGGAGCGATGACGAACGTATCAATCCGGAAAGTCGTCAGCACATAGTCGGTCTTTTCGATGCGCCGGTCGTCCCGTACGACGGATTCATGACGTTTGATCTGCAGGACTTCAAAATCATGAAAGTCGGTCCGGGGTTCACCGATCAACCGACCCTGTTTCGGAAGACGGGTTTCGACGGAATACGTGATCTGACCACCGACGCCAAGGGTGTCGGCATTCAGATGCACGTCCATGGACTGGCCGACCAGACCGGACGATGCGACGCCCAGGACCAGAGCGAACGCTGGTCGACGCATGGCCAGCATGATATGAGTGAGGCTCGTCATAGGTGGATTGAAACTTAGGCTTTTTCACGCAGACCTGCAAGAAAAGAGGTTAACGGAATCCCGATGTGCAACAAAGAAGGGGTTGACATTTCCGTCAACCCCTGCATGTTGTCCGCTCGGTTTGTACCTGCGGAATCGTTCCAACCGTTATGTCCGAACTTCCCTTTCACTATTTCTTGGACAATGGCCGTTCCATTCGCTGGTAGGAATGATTCTGAACCTCGCCGGCGCCGGGAGTGAAAATGACATCACGCCTTGAGGCCGATATGGAATTCGCTACGTTTGGCACGAGGGAGATGTCGTCCACGTAGGCGCCTTCGTCCGTGACCGCAGCGTCGCTGTCAAAAACCCAGACCAAATACAATTGGGATGGAAATCCAATCAGATTGTAGGAATACTGAGTCCACCCGGCAAATCCGGTGAAAGCATCAAAAGTCACCCAGGAAGAACCGGTCCAATATTGCAGCGTCACATAGTCGTAACCGCTCTCCGTGTCGTAGTACATCATGAACGACAAGTGCACGCTCGAATATCCGGAGATGTTGACGGGATTCTGGAATTGCATGCCGGCCAGCATGTTATTGTCATAGGTTTGACCAGGGCCATCCCCGTGATCGGCGCAATACGCGCTGTACGAGCCGCTGTAGACTCTGGCTCCTTCCGCCATTGACTGATCGCCCCAGTAATCCAGACCGTTGTTAGAATTTTGATCGGCCGCATACCAATACGTCCCCGGTACGGTGTGCACTTCAAAGGATTCCGAAAAGAGAGTCGGAGGAGCCATCGTCGTGAAGGACCA
>CAZJBS010000046.1:0-19677 GCA_964544475.1 uncultured Bacteroidota bacterium
CGTTTTCGGCGGCCTGTTGGGCCTGATATTCGGCCACCATCTTGGACTCGTGGCTCTTTTCATACTGGCTGGCCGACAAGACGATTTTCTTGTTGTCCTTGTCGAATTCGATCACCACCAGGTTTAATTCCGTGCCTTCACCGATGGTTTCCCGTTTTTCCGACTTCGGCAGGTGCGACGTCGGTACGAATCCTTCCACGCCGAGCGGCAATTCCACGATAATACCTTTTTCAATGGCACGCATGACGCGCCCGGTCGTCTCGGAACCCATACCGTACACTTCCTGGAAACTGTCCCACGGATTGTCCGAAATGTGTTTGTGGCTCATGGAAATACGGCGATTATCCTTGTCGATGCCCATGATCACGACGTCGATTTCGTCGCCCTTCTTCACGACTTCATTGGGATTGCGTATTTTCCGAGTCCAGGACAGATCGGAAATGTGCACCAGCCCGTCAATACCGGGCTCCAATTCGACGAACACACCGAAATTGGTCAGGTTGCGTACCTTGCCCGTATGCTTGCTTCCCAGCGGATACTTGCCTTCCACCTGATTCCACGGATCGTTTTGCAGCTTCTTGACCGACATCGAAATTTTCCGTTCTTCCGGAACAATGCTGACAACCTCGGCTTCGACGTCGTCTCCCAGGGCGAACATCTGCGACGGATGTTTGACGGTCTGGTTCCAGGACATTTCGGAAATATGAATAAGGCCTTCGATGCCTTTTTCAATCTCGATGAACGCTCCATAGTCCGTAATGGAGACGATGCGGCCTTTGACGATGGTTCCAACGGGATACTTGTTGGAGGCATCCGCCCAGGGTTCTTTTTGCATTTGCTTGAGGCCGAGGGAAATCCGGTCTTTCTGTTCGTTGAAATCGATGACCATGACTTTGATCTTCTCATCCAGCTTCACGATCTCCGAAGGATGCTTGACGCGTCCCCAGGACATATCCGTGATGTGCAACAAACCGTCCACACCGCCGAGATCGATGAACGCTCCGAAATCCGTGATGTTTTTGACGGCGCCGTCGAGCACCTGGCCTTTTTGAAGCTCGGCCAGAATCCGTTCGCGCTGGCCTTTGGTCGCTTCCTCGATCAGGACGCGGCTGCTGACCACGACGTTCTTCCGGAGATTGTTCAGTTTGACGATTTTGAATTGCAGTTCACGGCCGAGGTACGCGTCAAAGTCGCGTATGGGCTTGACGTCGATTTGCGATCCCGGAAGAAAACAATCAACACCCATGACATTGACGACCATGCCGCCTTTGATGCGTTTGGTGATCGTTCCCGCCACGACTTCACCCGTTTCGTAATACTTGGTGATTCGCTCCCACACGCGCATGAAATCCGCTTTCTTGTGGGAGAGGATGATCTGGCCTTCCTTGTCTTCAATATTGTCGAGATAGACTTCGATCACCTGGCCTATCTTGAAATTTTCGATGTTACTGCCAAACTCGGTGATGGGGACCACGCCTTCGCTCTTGAATCCGATATCAATCTTGACTTCGTTCTGAGCAATGGCGATGATTTTTCCGGTGATGATCTCGCCCTGTGAAATGGAATTGAGCGTCGCCTCATACATTGAGCGCAATTGGCTCAACTCACCGTCGTCGTAGTCGGTATGGGCTTCTTTGAATTGGGCGTACGGAATAATTTGCTTTCCGTAGGCGCGTTTGAGGGTTGGGGTTGCTGTTTGGGACATTGATTTGATTTTTCCCGCAGAAACTGCCGCCCGAAGCGGAAGCACCTGGTCTCTGCAAGTCTCCTTTTATTGGCCCCGGACTTGCGGGGGTTGGTTTTGGCGCCAGTGCACGCGCCGGTTACATTAAGGGAGCGTAATGTATAGAAAGGGTCATGGAATTGCAAGTACAAAAATGATGTTTATGATGGACTTACGGGATTAGAAATATTGCTCAAACATCACGTAAGAACTCGGATGCATGCCGCAACGCGCGTACGTTTTCTGGGCGCCTGCGTTCTCCTTTTCCACATACAGCCGCAACCCACACGCGCCGGACTTTGCCGCTTCATCCGTTATCCATTCATGCATGGCACGGTACAACCCGCGTTGTCGGCAGGCCGGCAGAACATAGACACTCTGAATCCACCAGAAGACCTTGTTTCGCCAATCGCTCCATTCGTACGTGATCATCATTTGGGCGGCGGGTCGGCCGTCCAGCTCCGCCACGACATAAAAACCGTAGTGTGGCTGGTTACACAGCCCGCGAACGCCTTCTTCCAATTTGTCCAAATCCAGGTGCTTTCCCTCGGTTTCCAGGGCCATCGCGGCATTTCCCCGGGCAAGGAATACCACATCTCCCCGATCGGCTTTGCGAATATCGACGTGTGACATATCACGGCTCCTGCGCAATTTTCATGAACGATTTTCGATCGGTCCGTAACACCTCATAGGAGAAATAGGAAATTCCGGCGGGTTTCAGGCGTCGCGCGCGGCGCACCTTGTCCAGGGCCTGGACCATACTTTGATTGTAGAGGGCAACACCGACGATCACCTTCCTGGAGAAGAGGCTGTCACCAAGCGTCGCCCGGGCGTTGGTCATTCTGGCATCAAACGTACCCGGATCGGTGGCATAATTCATGGGCATCGCCCAATCGATCAGGGAGTCTTCGATCCATGAAGTCCAATTCTGCATGACGCGGTCTTTGGCGTCGCGAACGTCGGCGAAGACCGCCGCCGACAACAGCATGTGGGGATGAATGGCCTTGATCGTATCGCGGACGGCCTTCACCAATCCGGTCACTTCACTCCTGCGGAATTCCGCCCACCGCGTGTCCATCCAGCTTGAACGGTATTTGGTGGGCAATGGATCCACGTGATACTTGAGCATGAAGCGCGCGCGGCTGGATTCGGAGTAATCATAGTCGGGGCCGGGATAACGGACATAATCCAAATGCACGCCATCCAGATCATAGTTGACGGCGAGTTCCCGGACGATGGCGAGGAAATGGTCCCGGTATTCCTCGTTGGAAGGCGAATAGAAGATGCCCTCCACATCGCGCGCACGCAGTTGCGTGGTGCCGATATCCACCATCGATTGGTTGGACGACGACGCGGCGCTCCAATCCGGGTTGCTGTGAAAGACATGCTGCGTATTCAACGGATCTTTGTCGGCGGACCAAATGTAGAAAACATTGACCCACGCATGAATGCGGATGCCTTGTTTGCGAAGCCTCGGGATCAGGTAGGCCAGCGGATCCATGGTCGTATCAAGGCCTTCCGCCCTGGGTACGATGCGGCTGGCGTAGTAAGCGTCTCCGCGGCCGCGCACCTGAACCAGCACGTCCGTGAATTTGGCGAGCGCGGCGTCGTTCACGAGTTGGTCCATGGCGGTCGTGGATTTCAAAACATCGCGAACCACCCACAGGGCTTTGATCGGAGGCGGCTGGGCGATCGCCGGCATGATACCGCCGAATGCGACCAGCAGGCACACTCTCACAAAGAAAAAAAGGCCATCACGGATGTGATCGCCTTTTGACGAACGTGGTGAGTGGAACCGTTTCAGCCTTTTTTCCCTCCGGTCGCCGTTTCCTCATAAAATTCGCAACGGCGCTTCTTACCGACGCGAACGGAAGCCAGCCGGCCCGGCGCGATGGTCTTTATCGAGCACTTACGGCTATCGAGCAGCAGATGCGCACACATGAGTTTGCGGCGGCGGTTGACACACTGAATTTTCGACAAACCCACGTCTTCGGCCTGCGGTTCTGCCGACGGCGCTTCCACAGTCTCCCTGGGTGTCCTGGTCTTCGCCTTTGGGGCGTCTGCTTCCGTTTCCGGCGTTTGTTTCTTTCGGGCCATCGAGAAGTATCCTTACGTTTTCAGAATTAGCTTTTGCTCTGCATCTCGTCTTTTTTTGCCTTGATGCGCTCGGCGAGGGTCATGCGGCGTTTTTCGCGGGTTTCTTTCTCCTCAATGGCCGCACTCTGCTGGCTCAGAATGTCTTTTTCGTATCCGACGATTTCAAGGACGGCCAGTTCGGCGCCGTCGCCTTTTCGCTGGCCGAGACGCATGACCCGGGTGTAACCGCCACCTGTATAATTCGGGTTCTTGGATTTCCGCTCTTCATCCATGACTTTCAGTTTCGGACCGATCTGTTCGACGAGTTCCTGGATGACGCTGTAATATTTTTTGCCTTCGGCGCCGCCGTGCGTAAGCCGGCGCTTGCCGAGACGGCTGATCAGGATACGACGGGCCGACAGGTCACCCTTCTTGGCGAAAGAAAGCAGCCGTTCGGCGTGCATGCGGGCCGCTTTGGCCTTCGCGACCGTCGTGACGATCCGTTTGTGCTCAAAAAGTTCGTTGCACAGGTTCTTGATAAGGGCCCGGCGATGATCCTGGTTGACGCCCAGCTTCTTTACACGCTTCTGATGTCTCATGATCGCTTTCCTGGTAAACTATGGGTGACTTATTCGTCGCCGTTCAGAAATTTGGAAATTTCCATGCCGAAGTGCATGTTGCGTTCTTCAAGAATCTTCGTCAACTCGGTGAGTGACTTGCGGCCAAAATTCCGGTATTTCAGCATCTCCGGCTCGCTCTTGCTCACCAGGTCGCCAATCGTCTTGATACCGGCGGCCCTGAGGCAGTTGTGGGAACGGACCGACAACTCCAGTTCGTCAACGCTCATTTTCAGCAGGGAACGGATGCGCTGGGCTTCCTGGTCCTCCACCTTTTCCTCGGAGGATTCGTCATCCGCCTCGAAATTGATGAACAACTGGAGATGATCGCGTAACAGGCGAGCACTGATGGTCAGCGCATCGTCCGGCGTGATGCTTCCGTCGGTGGTGATATCGAGCACCAGCTTTTCAAAATCGGTATGCTGCCCGACGCGGGTGGGCTCCACGGTGTACCGCACATTCTTGATCGGATTGAAAATCGCGTCAATAGGAATCGTGCCGATAGGCATGTCGGGGAATTTGTTGTCTTCGGCTGTCACCCAGCCTTTGCCCCTGCCGATGCGCAATTCGATCATGAAGTTGGCTTCGCGGCTGAATGTGGCGATGTGATGATCGGGATTCAAAATTTCAAAATCGACGCCACTGGAGGCCTTTTGAATGTCCGCGGCGGTGAAATTGCCCTGGCCCTTGCAGTGGACCACGACCTTGTCCGGTTTCTTGTTGTGCAGTTTGAAACGCACGCCTTTGAGGTTCAACACCATTTCGGCGACGTCTTCCGTCACGCCGGGGATCGTGGAGAACTCGTGAACGACGCCATCGATTTTGATCGACGTGATCGCGGCGCCCGGAAGGGACGACAGCAGCACCCGCCGGATGGAATTGCCGACGGTCACTCCAAAACCGCGTTCCAGCGGCTGGATGATAAAACGGCCGTAGGTCGTCGTATAACTCGATTCATCTAATTCGATGCGCTCCGGCATCTGTAATCCTGCCCAATTTTGCACGCTTGAATCTCCTGGTTTTAGAGATTGACAATTTTCAAACTAAATCACAGGATATCAAATTACTTCGAATACAACTCAACGATCAGTTGTTCTTTGACATCCACCGGAATCTGCTCGCGCTCGGGCAAAAGAACGATCTTGCCCTTCAGGGCCGCCTTGTCCACATCCACCCAATTCAACTGAGCGCTGTCTTTCAGACGTTTCAGGGCGTTGTGAATCAAAGCCAGTTTCTTGCTCTTCTCACGGATCATCACTTCATCGCCGGGCTTAAGCATGAACGATGGCAGCGTCACCAGGCGGCCATTGACTTCGATATGACGGTGCAGAACGAGTTGGCGGGCCTGAGACCGGGAAGCGGCAAATCCGAACCGGTAAAGCATATTGTCCAGGCGGCTCTCCAGCATTTGCAAAAGCACCGTGCCGGTGACGCCTTTGCGGTGCGTCGCCTTCTCGTAATAACTCCGGAACTGACGTTCCAGGATACCGTAGATGCGCCGCACTTTTTGTTTTTCACGCAACTGAATACTGTACCCCGACGGTTTGGATCGTTTGTCGCCATGCTCGCCCGGCGGATAATTACGCCGTTCGACCGGACACTTGTCCGTCACGCACTTGGTACCCTTCAGAAAGAGCTTTTCACCTTCGCGCCGGCACAGCTTGCAGACAGCTCCAGTATATCTTGCCATTCAGAATCTCCTGAGAATCTATTCGAGGGGTTAGAACTTATACTCTTCGTTTCTTCGGGGGACGGCACCCGTTGTGCGGGATCGGCGTCAGGTCCCTGATGGCGGTGATCTCAAGACCGGCGGCCTGCAGGGCGCGAATGGCGGATTCCCTTCCGGAACCGGGGCCTTTGACCCGGACTTCCACTTTGCGAAGACCCATGTCCATTGCCTGTTTGGCGGCCGTTTCCGCCGCCACCTGCGCCGCAAATGGCGTACTTTTCTTCGAACCGCGGAATCCCATTTTGCCGGATGTACACCACGTCAGCACATCGCCGTTGGAGTTGGTCAGGGTGACAATCGTGTTGTTGAAGGTTGCACGAACCATCGCGATACCGGTCGATTCCACGATCTTTTTCTTCTTGCGAACCGGCGCGGCCGTGGATTGGGGATTCACTTTAGCCAAAGGGGTCTCCTTCCAATGATCACTTTGAAATCAAATGATTACTTCTTCGCTTCCACCTTCTTCAGACCGCCAATTGTCCGGCGTTTGCCCTTGCGCGTCCGGGAGTTGGTCCGGGTGCGCTGACCGCGAACGGGCAGACCGCGGCGATGGCGGAGACCACGGTAGCATCCAACGTCCATCAGCCGCTTGATGTTCATGGCCGTCTCACTGCGCAGGGCGCCTTCGACCTTAAATTCGGCGTTGATGACATTGCGGATCTTGTTTTCGTCGTCGTCGGTGAGGTCTTTCACTTTCTTGAATCGGTCGACGCCGGCTTTGTCGAGAATCTTGATCGCTGAGGTACGGCCAATGCCGTAGATATAGGTCAGAGCCACAAAAGCTCTTTTTTCTTTCGGTAATTCGACGCCTGCTATACGTGCCACGCTGATGCTCCTAGATTATGAGATTTAGCCTTGACGCTGTTTGTGCTTTTTGTTTTCGCATATGACACGCACAACCCCCTTGCGCCGGATGATCTTGCACTTGTCGCAGATTTTGCGGACCGATGAACGCACTTTCATGATTGCCACTCCTGGTAATAACTTCTCACTTGAACCGATACGTAATCCGGCCTTTGGACAGATCGTACGGGGACAATTCCACGGTCACCTTGTCTCCCGGGAGGATGCGGATGAAATTCATCCTCATCTTTCCGGAAATATGGGCCAGAACCTCGTGTCCGTTCTCCAATTTGACCTTAAATGTAGCATTGGGCAGGGTTTCCAGTATCACGCCGTCGACTTTTATGAGCTCTTCCTTGGCCAACCGCCTACCTCTAAGTTATTGTAAATCCTACCGCCACAAATGGATGCTCAATATATAAAAAAAAAGCACAAAATCAAGTCAATTCTAGAACAGGTCGTTGGCCGTCAGGATCTCCGGACCATCGTCGCCCACGGCGATCGTATGTTCGAAATGGGCCGACGGACGGCCGTCGGCGGTGCATACCGTCCACTGGTCGTCGCGGGTAAAAACTTCAAATGTACCCATATTCACCATCGGTTCGACACAAAAGACCATACCTGCCTTCAATCGCATGCCGGTTCCGGCATGGCCATAATTGGGGACCTGCGGCTCCTCATGAAGTTCACGTCCGATGCCGTGTCCAACCAATTCGCGAACCACGGAATAGCCGTGCTCTTCAACGTGTTTCTGGACGGCTGACGAAATGTCATGGATGCGATGGCCGACCCTGGCCTGTCTGATCCCCTCATAAAGGGATTCACGGGTCACTTGCAGCAGTTTTCTTTTGTCATCGCTGATGTCGCCGACCGGTAAGGTCACCGCCGAATCTCCGTAGAATCCGTTCTTAAAAACGCCGATGTCAACGCCGATGATCTGGCCTTCCTGCAACGTATCCCGGTCACCCGGAATGCCATGCACCACCACATCATCGATGGACAGACAGGCGCTGGCCGGGTAACCCCGGTAGCCCTTGAAGGCCGGCTTCCCTCCTCGCGCGTGAATGTGGCTTTCGATCGCCCGATCCAAGTCTGCCAGACGGACGCCCGGCCTTACCATTTCGCTGGCGACCCGAAGAGCCTCCACCACAATCCGGCAACTTTCCCGAATCTGTTCGATCTCTTTTTCTGATTTGAGCCGGACCATGCGTATGCCCCGGTTTGCTTAACCGCGACGGCCGCGGATGCGACCGGTTTTGAGGAATCCATCGTAATGACGCATCACCAGATGGGACTCGATCTGTTGGATCGTGTCCAAACCGACACCCACGATGATCAGCAACGAAGTGCCGCCGAAAAAGGAGGCAAAACTGTACGAGATATCGGTTGAATGGCGTACGAAAAACGGAAGTATCGCGATGATACCCAGGAAAATAGCGCTGGGCAGGGTTACGCGCGTCAGAATATTGTCGATGAAATCGGACGTCTTCTTGCCGGGACGGATACCCGGGATGAACGCGCCCTGTTTCTTCAGGTTGTCCGCCACTTCGACGGGATTCATGGCAATCGCCGTATAGAAGTACGTGAAGAATACGATGATCACCAGGAAGATCAAATTATACATGATCGAATCGATCGAAAAATGCGCCGTCACCCATTCCGAAACCGCGCCCGGGAAAAACGTGGCGATGGTATTCGGCAGGAACATGATGGATTGGGCAAAGATGATCGGCATCACGCCCGCGATATTGACGCGCATCGGGATGTGCGTCGACTGTCCGCCGTACACTTTGCGCCCGATGACGCGCCTGGCGTACTGAACCGGTACCTTTCGAATACCCTGAGTGATAAAGATGATAGCCGCCACAATGGCCAGCAGGATCACCACCAGGACGAGTTCAATCATCAGGTTACGATTGCCATTGGCGATTTGACGCCCTTCGTCAAAGATCGCGGCCGGAAAACGCGCCAGAATGCCGATCGTAATGATCAAAGAAATACCATTGCCGATGCCGCGCTCCGTGATCTGTTCGCCCAGCCACATGATGAAGATGGTGCACGTCGTCATCGTCACCATGGTCATGAGGTAAAACATCGCACCCTGATCCGGCACCACTTTGACTTCCTGGTTGCCTACAGTGACCGACAAGCTGCACAGCCACGTGGCCACGCCCAGCGCCTGGACGGCGGAAATCGCAACCGTGCCATAACGGGTCATCTGGTTGATCTTCTTCCGGCCTTCCTCGCCTTCCTTCTGCAATTTCTGCAAATACGGAACCGTGGTACCCATCAATTGCAGGATGATGGACGTCGATATATACGGCATGATGCCCAGGGCGGCAATCGTGGCCTGGCTGAGGCCGCCTCCCGCAAAAAGATCGTAAAAACTGAGCAGCGTATTTTCCGCCTGCTTGAAGAACTGCCCCAACGCCGCGGCGTTGATGCCGGGGGCGGGTATGTGGGCGGCCACGCGCTCGATCAGGAGAACGCCGATCGAAAAGAGGATCCGTTTTCTAAGCTCGGGAATTTTGAAACAATTGACAAACGTTTGAAGCATCGTGCGTACTCAACTGGTCGAATGTGAAAGATTACTTCGTCTGGTTCTTCTTGGGCTTCACCAGCAAGGTTTTTTTGATACCCAACACGGTCACGGTGCCGCCGGCTTTTTCAATTTTGGCCTTCGCGGATTCACTGACGGCATGGGCCTGAATATCCAGTTTCCTGGACAGGTCGCCATGACCCAGAATCTTCAATGCGGCCGTCTTGCTCTTGATCAAACCGGATGCATACAGCGTCGACACGTCCACTCTGCTGCCGTTGAACTTCTCCAGGGAGCCGACGTTGACGGTTTGAAATTCCGTCTTAAACAGATTTACAAAGCCAAACTTCGGCAACCGGCGTTGAAGGGGCATCTGACCGCCTTCAAACCATGATTTCATATGGTTGCCCGAGCGGGATTTGAGACCTTTATGACCCTTGGTGGATGTGCCTCCGTGTCCGGATCCTTCGCCGCGGCCGATACGCTTAACCTTTTTCCGTGAGCCGTGCGCGTATTTAAGATTACTTAAGTTCATGGACCGACCTCTCTGCAATTAGTCACTTGGCTTTGTTGGCTTTGATCACCTTGTAGCCCGTTTTCAGTTTCGTCTTGGCGGCTTCCGGCTTGTTCGCCACGTTTTCGCAGACCACCAGGTGGGCCACGCTGGCCACCATCCCGCGCAATTGGGGCGTGTCCGTATGGTAAACGACCTGTCCGATCCTGCGAAGACCCAATGTACGAACCGTGTCCTTGTGTCGCTCGAGCGAGCCGATCACGCTCTTGACCTGTTTGATTTTCAGAACGCTCATGATATACAATCCTTTTTTACTTGGTGAGGACATCCATGACAGCCAGTCCGCGACGAGAACCCATTTCGCGCGCGTTCGTGACTTCGCCCAAAGCCTTGATGGTCGCCTTCACGACGTTGTGCGGATTGGATGAACCTTTGCACTTGGTCAGAATGTCCGTAATACCGACCGACTCGACGACCGCCCGAACGGCGGCTCCGGCGATGATACCGGTGCCCTTGGAGGCCGGTTTCAGGTACACTTTGCCGGCGCCGTATTTGGCGGTAACTTCATGGGGCAGCGTGCCATTCATGATCGGCACATAGATCATTTTTTTCTTGGCGTCTTCCTTGCCTTTGGCGATGGCATCCGGCACTTCGTTGGCTTTGCCGAGGCCAATGCCGACCTTGCCCTTGCCGTCACCGACGACGACGATGGCATTGAAGCTGAAACGGCGTCCGCCTTTCACGACTTTGGCCACGCGGTTGATATAAACCACGCGTTCTTCTTTGAGATCGACGTCCCCGGGATTTTCCGACGCGTCCTTCTTCTGACTGGATTTCCTGTTCATCAACGCCTCTTAACGATGAATAACACTGTGTTCTTGGTTATCAACTAAAACTTGAGTCCGCCTTCGCGCGCGCCTTCGGCCACGGACTTGACCCGGCCATGGTATCGGTAACCGTTCCGGTCAAACGCGGCACTGGCCACGCCTTTCTCTTTTGCAAGACGCGCCAATTCGAGTCCGACTTGTTTGCCGGTGCCGATCTTGCCTTTTTCGGAGCCTTTGGCCGCCGATTTTGAACGGCTGCTGGCCGCCGCAATGGTCCGGCCCGTCGTGTCGTCAATCAACTGCGCGTAGATGTGATTCAGACTGCGATAAACGGTCAATCGCGGTTTTTCGGCAGTTCCGAAAACACGTTTTCGAATGCGCATACGAATGCGGTTGCGTTTTTCAGCTTTGACAATGTTCTTATCGGCCATATAGGTTCTCTGTTAATTCAACGGATTAATTATTTCTTGGCGGCGGCCTTACCGGCTTTGCGCTTCACACGTTCGTCAGCGTATTTTACGCCCTTGCCTTTGTATGGCTCGGGTGGTTTGAAGGAGCGGATCTTCGCAGCGACCTGGCCGACCAGTTGCACGTCGATGCCCTTGATGATCACATTGGTCGGAGCCGGCACGGCAATATCAATGCCCGCAGGCGGCTGGAATAGAATCGGATGCGAAAAACCCAGATTGAACTGAACCAGCTTTCCTTTGGCTTCGGCTTTGTATCCGACTCCGACAATTTCCAGTTTTCGTTCAAATCCCTCGCTGACGCCCTGAACCATATTGGCGATCACCGCGCGGGCCGTACCGTGGAGCGCACGTTGGAAGCCGGTGTCGTTCTTGCGCGTCACATGAACTTCCTTATCTTTGACGGCAATGAGCGTTTCGGGATGAAAACGACTGCTCAGTTCGCCCTTGGGGCCCTTCACCTTGACCGTGGCGCCGGTGACGCTAATGGTCACGCCGGCCGGGATCGGTATCGGTTTTTTTCCTACTCTTGACACAATAAAACTCCTGAAAGATCGTATAGGATTTCAGCTTTGATTACCACACGTAACAGAGCACTTCGCCGCCCACGTTCTCCGTGCGCGCCCGTTTGTTGGACATGACGCCTTTGGATGTGGACATAATGGCGATGCCCAGGTTGGACTTGACGCGCGGCAACGCCGACGAACCCGCATACCGGCGGAGTCCGGGAGTGCTGACCCTCGAAATATGGCTGATGGCGTTGCGCTGCTTATCGTCATATTTCAGGTAGATGCGGATAATGCCCTGCTTACCGTCGTCGAAATTGGCGTAGTCCTTGATATAGCCCTGCTCCAGGAGGATCTGGGTCATATCGCGTTTCAGATTCGACGCCGGCACGTCGACCATGCTCTTTTTCGCGCGGATCGCATTGCGGACCTTGGTCAGGTAATCCCCGATAACATCAGACTTGGACATCGAACAATACTCCTTGCTTAACTCACATCTTTCGTTGGCATTGTTTGGCTACCAGGAGGCCTTGCGTACGCCCGGCACGTCCCCGTTGAGGGCCAGCTGGCGGAAGCAGATACGGCAAATACCGAACTTGCGCATGAACGCGCGCGCGCGTCCGCACCGGCGACAACGGTTGTGGGTGCGGGTGGCAAATTTAGGCGTCTTCTGTGTTTTAGCGACCCATGCTTTGGTAGCCAAGGTTTTCTCCTACAATTCGTCCGTTAACAGGTTATTTCTTTCTAAACGGCATGCCACATTCCTTGAGAAGCTCATACGCTTCCTCGTCCGTCCTGGCCGACGTGACGATGGTGATATCCATTCCGCGAACGCGGTCCATTTTGTCGACGTCGATTTCCGGAAAAATGATCTGCTCTTTGACGCCAAGCGTATAGTTGCCGCGGCCGTCAAAAGACCGGTCGGACACACCGCGAAAATCCCGGATACGTGGGATGGCAATATTGAGCAGGCGATCCAGAAATTCGTACATCGATGCGCTGCGCAGCGTGACAAAGCAGGCGATGGGCACGCCCTCACGCAGTTTGAAATTGGAAATCGCCTTTTTGGCTTTTCGGATGGCCGGCTTCTGCCCGGTGATGGTCATCATATCCGTCACGGCGGCATCCAGCAGTTTGGGATCCTGCGTGGCCTGGCCGACACCCATGTTGACAACGACTTTTTCGATGCGAGGCACGCGCATTACATTCTTGTATCCAAACTTCTTCATCAGGGCCGGAACGACACGCTCGGTGTAAACGGTTTGCAGCCGGGCCTTGTAAGCCTTGTCCATGGCCGAACGATGTCCGCCGGAAAGGCCGTCACCTTTTTTCTTTTCGCCCTTCTTTTCACCTTTGGGCTTTGCCACTTTCGCTTCTTGCTTCGCCATCTAGAATTCCTCGTCTTGACTGACTAATTGACAACTTCGCCCGAGGCCTTGGCCACGCGCACTTTTTTTCCATCCGCCAGTTTCTTGTGACCGACGCGTGTTTTCTTGCCGCCGTGCACCAGCATTACTTTGCTGGTATGGATCGGCCCTTCTTTTTCCTGAATACCGCCCTGCGGGTTCTTCTGGTTCGGTTTGATGTGCTTCTTCCTGAGATTGATGCCTTCGACGATGACTTTCGCCTTGTCGACATACACCTTCAGCACTTTGCCTTCCTTGCCTTTGTGGTTGCCCGACAGCACCACCACCGTATCGCCTTTTTTGATATGCATGGTCTCTTACCTCTTGGATTTCACGTCTTGAATTATAGCACTTCCGGCGCCAGGGACACGATTTTCATGAACTGCTTCTCACGCAATTCACGAGCCACCGGCCCGAAAATACGGGTACCGGTCGGTTCCTTCTGGTTGTTGATGAGCACGGCGGCGTTTTCGTCGAACCGGATATACGAGCCGTCGCTGCGGCGGGTCTCCTTACGAACGCGGACGACCACGGCGCGGGCCACATCCCCCTTTTTCACGGTGCCACCCGGAATCGCATCCTTGATCGATACGATAATTTCGTCACCCAGGTGAGCGTAGCGCCGCGAGGTCCCGCCCAGGACGCGAATGCACATCACTTTTTTGGCCCCGGAATTGTCCGCCACTGTCAATCGGGTATATTCTTGGATCATGACTGATACTCACCCATAATAAGATTGAACAACTACTGCGCTTTCTTGACCACTTCGACCAGACGCCACCGTTTGCGTTTGCTCAACGGGCGTGTTTCCATAATCCTGACCACGTCGCCGATCTGGGCTTCGCGTTTCTCGTCGTGCGCCATCAATTTGCTGGTGCGTTTGACATACTTTTTGTACACCGGATGCAACACTTTGCTCTCGATGGTCACGAGGATGCTCTTCTGCATCTTGTTGCTGACCACGGTTCCGACACGAACTTTGCGGCTGCCGCGTGTCGTGGTGTTTTGTTCCGTCTCGTTGGACATCTGGACTCCTGCTTGGATTACTTCAGTAAGATTTTCTTGAGTGTGACCATGTGGGCGGCAAATTCCCTGCGGCGCGGATGACGGCCGAGGCGGGTGACGGCCCGCCGCAGACGCGCTTTGTCAATATTCGGCCGCTCGCCCTTGATGGCGCCATGGACCTCCGGCACGTTGAATGTCGCGCCGATTTCATCGAGAATCTTCCCGGCCTGTTGCAGATCGCCTTTGATTTTTTCTTCTTTGAGAATGGTATTCAACAGGGCGATTTCGCGGCGCTTCTCACGCAAGGACAGCTTGTTTTCAAGCTGGCCGGTGCCATGCTGAAACCGCAGCTTGAAGAGCTCATTCTCGGCATCCGCGAGCATGTTTCTGATTTCATCGGCCGGGAGGCCGCGTACTTCATGTGCTTTCATATCGCTTCGAGACTCCTACTTTCGGATGTTTACGCTCGTATTTCACCGCGGCTGACGAAACGCGACTGCAGCGGCAGTTTGAAGGCCGCCAGGCGGAACGCGGTACGCGCCATGTCTTCGGTCACACCGTCAATTTCAAACATGACCCGGCCGGGTTTGATGACCGCCACCCAGAATTCCGGTGAGCCTTTGCCGGATCCCATACGGGTTTCGGCGGGTTTCTTGGTGACCGGCTTGTCCGGGAATATCCGGATCCAGATCTTGCCGCCGCGTTTGATGTAACGCGTCATCGCGATACGGGCCGCCTCGATCTGGCGGCTGGTGATCCATCCGCATTCGGTGCTCTTGAGTCCAAAACTCCCGAAACTGACTTCGTTGCCGCGCGTAGCCTTGCCGCGCATGCGACCGCGATGGTGTTTGCGATGTTTGACTTTCTTCGGCATTAACATGGGCTATATCTCCTGAACAGTTTCTCTACCGTGTTTCGGTTTTGGTCTCAAACGGGCTGAGCACCTCGCCTTTGCAGATCCAGACTTTGACGCCAATCGCCCCGTAGGTCGTTCGCGCCGTGCCATACGCAAAATCGATATCGGCTCGAAGCGTGTGCAAGGGCACGCGTCCTTCATGGTAGCGGTCGGCACGCGCAATTTCAGAACCGCCCAATCGGCCGGACACCGCGATGCGGATGCCTTCGGCGCCCATACGCATGGCCGCCCGGACGGCATTCTTCATGGCCCGGCGGTAAGGGATCTTGCCCTCCAGCTGGCGAGCAATATCGGCGCCCACCAGGTACGAATCCAATTCCGGCGTCTTGATCTCGGCAATATTGATACGGATGTCCTTCTTCGTCACTTTCTTGATTTCCTCGCGCAACTGGTCCACATCCTTGCCCTTGCGGCCAATCACAATACCCGGACGGGCCGTGTGGATCGTGATCGTGATGACTTCGGATTCCTTCTTGATGCGCTCGATGCCGATCTTGGTGATGCGGGCATCTTTCGGCAGACGGTTGCGCAGGTACTTCCGAATGGCCATGTCTTCTTCGAGTTTGTCGGCGAAGTGCCGCTCGTCGAACCAACCCGAGTTCCAGGTCTTGATCACGCCAAGCCGGAAACCTACTGGATGTGTTTTCTGTCCCAAAATATCCTCCGTAAATCTTTTATCACTGAATCAAATCAACTTTTTTCCGCGACGACCACGGTGATGTGGCTCGTTCGGCGACGGATCATGGCCCGCCGCCCCATCGATCCGGCCCGTCCTCTTTTGAGCGTGGGTCCTCCGTCAATGAACACTTCTTTGACAAACAATTTATGCGTGTCCGCGCCGGGGTTGACGTACATGACGTTCGCGACCGCCGAACGGATGGTCTTTTCCAGGTATTCGGATGCATTCTTTCGCATAAAATGCAGGATCGTGATGGCCTCTTCCGTGGCCTTGCCGCGGACGAGTTCGGCGACCCGGCGGACCTTGCGCGGTGACATTCTCACGTATTTCGTTAACGCTCGTGCTTCCATGAGTTCTCCAGAGAGTTACAATTCGTTACTTCTTCGGACCGGCCGGCGCGCTCGTCGTGGCCGCGGTCTTCGTGCCGGAATGGCCGCGAAACGTACGGGTCGGTGAAAATTCACCCAGCTTGTGACCCACCATGTTTTCAGACACATAGACGGGGATGAACTTGTTGCCGTTGTGCACCGCGAAGGTGTGCCCGACAAATTCCGGCGCGATCATGCAACTGCGCGCCCACGTCTTGATGACCTTGCGGTCTTTGGTGCGGTTCATGGATTCGACCTTTTCCATCAGGTTGGCGTCCAGAAACGGCCCTTTTTTGATCGAACGACTCATAGGTTATCCTCTGATCAGCAATTACTTTCTGCGTTTGATAATGAAATTATTCGTGCGATGATTTTTCTTGCGGGTCTTGAAGCCCTTGGTCGGCTGGCCCCACGGCGTTACAGGATGCGGATTACCCTGTGGTGAACGGCCTTCACCGCCGCCGTGCGGATGGTCGACAGGATTCATGACCACACCACGCTGATGGGGGCGTTTGCCCAGCCAGCGTTGGCGGCCTGCTTTTCCAATCGTCACATTTTCATGTTCCAGATTCCCGACCTGACCGACGGTGGCGACGCAGTCCTCGTGCACTTTGCGGATTTCACCGGAAGGAAGCCGCAATTGCACAAAACCTTCCTCGCGGCCGACGATATTCGCAAACGCACCGGCCGAGCGCGCCATTTGGGCGCCTTTGCCGAGTTTCAATTCGACATTGTGCACATTGGTGCCGATCGGAATGCCCTTCAACGGCAGCGTGTTGCCGATTTTTATTTCAGCGGTTTCGCCCGACATCAGGATTTCCCCGACTTTGAGACCGTCCGGCGCCAGGATGTAACGTTTGTCGCCGTCGGCATAATGCAGCAACGCGAGATGGGCGCTGCGATTCGGATCGTATTCGATGGCCGCGACTTTGGCCGGCACACCGGGTTTGTTGCGTTTGAAATCAACCACGCGGTACATGCGCTTGTGGCCGCCTCCGCGAAACCGGGAGGTCGTATGACCGACATTGTTGCGACCGCCGCTCTTCTTGATCGGCTCCAACAGCGCCTTCTCGGGCGTCTTCTTGGTGACTTCCTTGAAGTCGGAAACCGTGATGTAACGACGGCTCGGCGTATAAGGTCTGAACGACTTAATGGGCATATCTACTCTCGCTGGTTACGGCCGGATCATGGTACGCCTGCGGCGTCTTGTCCCGGCGGTTTAACTTATACTCCTTCGACGAATTCAATCTTGTTGTCTTTGACCAACGTCACAATCGCCTTCTTCCAATCGGGGCTCTTGCCGGACGTCCGGCCTGACTGTGTCCACCGCTGGCGATTTTTTCCGCCGACATTGATCGTACGGATCGAAGCCACCTTCACGTTGAATTTCAACTCGACGGCGGTTCGTATTTCGGCTTTGTTGGCATCTTTGATGACTTCAAACGCGTACTGATTGAGCGGATCGCCGTTGCGTTTTTTCCTGTCCTTCAGAATGGTCATCTTTTCCGTGACCACCGGATACTTTAAAATTCGGTTTATTCTCGAGTTGTCCATGACCTTAACCTCTCAACTTGATTAGTTCGCCTGGGCGCCAAAAACCGCTTCGACGCCTTTCAACGCACTCTCATGAAACACGACATAATCGGCGTTCATGATGTCGTACGTCGACGCGTCCCGCACGACGGCCACTTTCAGGCCGGGCACGTTGCGGCAGGACTTCCGGAAATTTTCGTAGGCCTTCTGATCGGCGTCACTCTTCACGGCCGTTCCCTTGCTGACCAGCATCAGAACTTTGTTAATGCGCTTCGAGTTCTTGCCGCTTTCGGTCTTGGTCTTGACGCCCGACAGACCGAGGGCATTCAACACGCCCGCCACTTCCTTCGTTTTCGGTGCGTCGGCAAGGAGGCCATGAAAATCCTCCACGACGACGATCTTCTGGTCCTTGGCTTTGTAGGTCAGCGCGGATTTTCTCGCCAGACGTTTCACTTTGGCATTCAATGCCTTCTTGTAGAGATGGGGATGCGGACCAAACGTCACGGCACCACCCGGCCACAACGGCGTTTTGACGGAGCCGGCGCGCGCGCCACCGGTACCTTTTTGTTTCCACGGCTTCTTCGTCGTTCCCGAAACCGTCGAACGTTCCAGAGTGCTGTGCGTCCCGTGGCGTTTGTTGGACTGTTCGGCCGTCACCGCGAGGTACACCGCGTGGTCGTTGGGTTCGATCCCGAAAACATCTTTCGGCAGATCGACCTTTCTTCCGGTGGCCTCACCCTTGATGGTTTTTACTTCAATCGTCATGACTCGAAACCTTTATTACAATTGCCTGTTGTCGTTAAAGCGTCTTGCGGATCTCGATGAACGAATTCGTCGGCCCGGGAATACTGCCCTTGATGAAAATTACATTGGATTCCTTGTCCAGCCGCACGACCCGCAGATTCTTGACGGTCACGCGATCGCCGCCCATACGGCCCGCCATGCGCTGGCCCCGGAATACGCGCGAAGGATACGAACTGCCGCCGACGGAACCCGGTGAACGGGGGCGGTCGGACTGGCCGTGACTCGTCTCACCAATACCACCGAAACCATGCCGTTTGACGACGCCCTGGAAGCCCTTGCCTTTGGAAACGCCGGTGACGCTCACTTTTTCACCCTCGGAAAAAATATCCAACTTGATCTCGGCGCCGAGTTGAAGCTCCGTCAGATTAAACCCATTGAATTCCCGCAGGATTCGCGGAAAGGAATCCTTGAACCCGGATTTGGTGAGGTGACCCTGAAGCGCTTTGGTCGTGTGTTTGACCGTTTTGCGACCCACGGCCAGTTGCACGGCTTCATACCCGTCCTTCTCCATCGTCTTGATCTGGGTGACGACGCAGGGCAGCGCTTCGACGACGGTCACCGGGATGATGTTCCCGCTTTCATCGAAGATGTTGCTCATGCCAAGTTTTCTGCCAATCATACCGCTCATGTTATCTAAACTCCTGGTAAGAACCGCTTCTGAAGTTATCGTTGCCATCAGAACCGATCCTATCAACGATTAAGCTTATCGTGCCAATTACGCATTGGCCGTGACTTTTAATTCAATGTCCACGCCGGCCGGCAACTCCAGTTTGGACAACGCCTCAACCGTCTTGTTCGTCGCGTTGAGGATGCAGATCAGGCGCTTGTGAATGCGCGTCTCGAACTGCTCCCGGGACTTTTTGTCCACGTGCGGTGAACGGAGCACGGTGTACACGGTCCGGTCGGTTGGCAGCGGAATGGGTCCGCTGATCACCGCGCCCGAACTCTTGGCCGTACGAATAATCTTTTCGATCGATTTGTCGATCAGATTGTGATCGTAAGCCTTCAACTTGATTCGGATTCCTTGTCCAGTCACTTTGATACCTATGAAATGGTTTGGTACAGGAACATTACTTGATAATCTTGGTCACCACGCCGGCGCCCACGGTGCGGCCGCCTTCGCGG
>CAZJBS010000047.1:0-19043 GCA_964544475.1 uncultured Bacteroidota bacterium
CATCGGCGCAAAGTAATATGTAAACAAATGCTGAATGCATCGGTGTTGTTGTAGACCCCTCGACTCCGCTCGGGGTGAAATTTAGCGACTCTAACTGAGTTATGTTAGTCCTATTATGAGACCGTTGATAATTGGTCATCATCCTCATGAAGGAACCCGTCGGCTGGCGATGCCTCCACATCGTGCCCATCCGACGTCCGGCCTTCTACGTGCCGGCTGGAGAAAAAGTTCGGTCCCTCTGTTATTAATATTTCGTGGAGCATATTAGTACCAGGTCATTCCGACTACCATATCGCATGCGGTCGTGTGACGTTGCCGGTTTTGGCCGACGCGGCTTGCCCCATATAGAATTCTCCACTGGACATCCAAACCGACATTCTCTTTCTTCCACCATTCATACGACACACTGGCCGACACGGCCGGACCGAAGTGGAATCCTTTTGGATTTGAAAAATCCACCGTCCAAACGGCGGGAATGTCCATCGCCAATCCAATACCGCCGATAAACGACCAGCGATCGTCCACCCAATATTGCACCGCCGGCAGGACGGCCTCGAATGCCCGGGTTGTGCCGTCCTTTTTGCTCGCCCCGGTTGGTATGTACAACAAGAAGGAGGTCTTTTCAGACCATACGTAGCCGGCTTTCAAATTGGGAATCGATATTCTCGGGTACGTTTGGACCTGACCGCGTTCATGGATCATCGACACCCCGCCGCCAATAGCCGCCCCGAAAAAGAAACCCGATCGTGTGATTTCCTGAGCTTTGATTCCAAAGGACACGCTGGCCAGCAACCATAGCCACATTCCAACCTTTTTCATTCCGCTTCCTTTCAAAATCCGGCATGCATGTCATTTCGGGCCGTTTTGTAAACCCATGACACGGCCGCTTGGTTACAAGGTTCATTCCGGCCCAATGTAAGGCGGCGGAGGAGCGTTTTCGCCCTGATTCAGGAATCAGAACCCTTTTTTTCCGCCATGACACGGCTTTTTCGGTATTCGGACGGTGTCATACCGGTGTATTTCCTGAATGCCGTGTTGAAAGCCGATTTGGAATTGTATCCGACGGCGTAGGCCACGGCCAGAACGGTCTGGTTTGTTTCGTCCGTCAATCGTTTTTTGGCCTCCGCCACGCGATACCCATTGACGAAATCATAGAAACTCTTGCCCGTATGCTGGTTGATGGATTGCGAAACGTACCGGCCCGATGTCTGGAGACGGTCGGCCAGGTCCTGAACGGTCAGGGCCGGATTGACAAACAGTTTCTCCGTTTCCATGAGGTGAACGATGTCGTCGACATGGCGTTTGCCTGCTTCAACGGTGAGCGGTGAGCCTTCGTATCGTCTGACGGTTTCCTGGCCGGCGTACACCGGAGGTTGGCGAACGTGGCGATAGGCGAGTCCATAGATATAGATGGAAAAAGCCACGGTCAGCCCAATATCGGAGAAACCGGTGACGTCATTGAAGAAAAGCAGAAACCAAACCATCCATAACATGAAAAGTCCGATGGTCAGGTACCGCAACCAGGACAAATTCACGGCATGCGTGTCCGAATAGTCATTTTCGACTTCGCGTTCGTGTCGCCGCAATCTCACATAACTCAGCACGAGATAGGTCAAAGCCTGGGCGTAAATGGCCATCATGAAAACCGGATTGATCCAGGACGTTTCATCCGGTGTCGCCAGGCCGGCCATTTGGCGGTAATAGGCTTCAACGAATGGAAGTTTGTCGGCGGCGTCCAGAACAAAGAAAGGGCACATCAGAATCATCACGAGGAAAAACGGAACAAAATGCCACACATGCCGGCGCTGCCATGTCCAGTCACGCGAGGTCATGGAACGGACATACAAATAGAAGAGGGGTCCGATGGAAAAATCGAATGAATCGGACAGGCCGAAGAGATGGGGCCAGACCAGGTAATATCTCGAATACGACAGCACAATGCCCGCCATTTCGACGGCGCAAACCAGCAAAAAGAGTCCGAGAAGACGGCGGCTCATGACGGGACCTTTGCCATGGCGCCAAACGACGCCGGACAGAAAGAGACTCTGCGTCACACCGATCGCGCCCACGACGCACCAGACATCAAAAAAAGGCGTCATCGGGTCGGGTTCTTTGGCCACATACGATGGATCATAAGCGCGCTAAAATACGCGTCGAAGGGGACTTTGTAAACACAAATTGATTCGGCCGGACTTTTTTGTTAACATCCATGCCATGAATCACGCGATCATCCGTGTTTGTTTTTTGTTCGTCATGGCTGCGGCGCTGAATGCTCAGACCGCGCCGGTCCCGGACGAAATCCTGATCAAGTTGAAATCCGATTGGCCTTCCGCGGATGTCGTCAAAAAGCAAGTATCGGACTTTCTGGCATCCGGGGCCAATGGCGCGGCACTCGTGCCGGTCTCCTTTCCATCATCGCGTATGTTTCATTCAAAAAAATGGCTGGACGACATCTTCATTGTCCGGATGCCGGGAACTGACCGGCGGCCGCTCATGGCGGCGATTGAACGTTTGCCGGGCGTGGCCTATGTGTCTGAAAATCACTGGCTGAAAACAAACGACGTGACGCCGAACGATTCGTTGTTGTCCCGGCAATATTGGGTCAATCGGATCGGCGCGAAGAAGGCATGGGCGTTGAGCCACGGCCACCCGTCGGTGTTGATCGGGCTGGTCGATTCGGGCATCGATGACCTCCACCCGGACCTTGAAAACCAGATTTGGCACAACGCGGGTGAAACGGGCGAAGATTTTGCCGGCCATGACAAACGGTTCAACGGCATCGATGACGACGGCAATGGTTTCATCGACGACTGGCGCGGCTGGGATTTTGTGGACGCGCCGGGGATTTTCGATGGCGGCGATCACGTTGATCCCGACAATGACCCGACGGATGAACTGGGCCATGGGACGGCGGTGGCCGGCGTGCTGGCCGCGGAGGCGAATAACGGCGCCGGCGTGGCCGGACTGGCTTTCGGTTGTAAGATCATGAATCTTCGCGCGGGTGGCGCCTCGGGATTTCTGCAGGAGGACGACGCGGCGCAGGCGATCGTGTATGGTGTGATGAACGGGGCTCGCGTACTCAACCTGAGTTTCGGTGACGCGGCGTATCTGCCGCTTCTGCACGACGCCATACGGTTTGCCCATGACCAGGGTTGCGTCATCGTAGCCAGCGCCGGCAATAACAGTTCACCGGCGCCTCACTATCCGTCGGGATTCGACGAAGTGGTTGCCGTGTCAGCGACCGACGCGGATGATTTCAAAGCGTCGTTTTCCAATTATGGCACGTCGGTCGACGTGTGCGCGCCCGGCGTGGACATTTGGTCGTGCGTGAGCGGGGGCGGTTATGCGCCCGTGTCGGGCACCAGTTTTGCCGCGCCCCTCGTGAGCGGTCTGGCCGCTTTGATTTGGTCCCGTCAGGCGTCATTCACCCATGAACAGGTTCGTTCGATTCTTCAATCGTCCGCCGAAGATATCGGCGACACCGGATGGGAACCTTACTACGGCAGTGGACGCATCGATGCGTTTCGGGCGCTGCAGGTCGAGTACGCCACGGTTGGCAGAATTGCCGAACCGTTTTCCGGGGAGGGAACGGACGATTCCCTGGTGACCGTGGTTGGAACGGCGGCGGGCGCGTTTCTTCAACGGGTTGAGCTGTACTATGGCGCGGGATCCAATCCGGCTTCGTGGACGCCCTTTGCCAGTTTTACGGGCCGGCAGACGGTGGATGATACGCTGGCCGTGCTGGATGTTCATGATTTTGGCGAGGGCACGTACACGATCAAGATGAGCATTCTAAACAAGGACGGTTCGCGTGTGGAAGACCATGTGAGACTTTTTGTTGATCGTTCGGCGCCGGTGATCCGTCAGGTACTTGTCGAACGTATGATGGCCGGGCCGTGGCCGGGAGTGTTTGTGCAATTCGACACGGATGATGCCTGCGACACACGTGTATGGATCCGTCCCGTTCTATCCAATCGTCCTTTCGTGCCGCTGGACGCGGGCCGCCGGACGCGGCAACACGACGTATTCATTGATCGGGCCCGTATGAGCGGTAGGTATGAGGCGTATCTCGAGGCGGTCAACCCATCCGGACTCACGACGACGGACAGCGCGGGCGGCGCGTTTTTCCTTATCGATCTGAGCGAAAATCCGATCGGTTCGTCGCAACTCCGGCCGGACACGTCGATGCACCTTTCTCAGGCTTTTCTCACGGATGCGACCGTCGACTTCGACAACGACGGCCGGCAAGAGTTTGCCATCAACGAAATGGATGCCTCGGGAAACTACCTCGGTCTGAAAATTCTCGAATACGATCCGCTGTGGCCCGGGAAAATACGAACGGAATACACATTTCCGGTCAATGGCGTTCCGAGGGACGCCTGCCGTGATGTCTCCACAGGTGCGAGTTACCTGCTGGTCGGGGGCCTTGGTCAATCGTATGTTTACCAGAGTGCCTTCCCGAACGCGCTACCGACGTCGTTGGCTTTTCACGATACGGGCGATGTATGGGCTTCGTCGTTCCTGCACGATCCGTCCGGACGCCTTCAGTATGTGGCGCGAAAAGGAAAATCCCATCGCCTTCGGACGTTGTTGACGAATGGCTCATGGGAACTCACGCAAACCCTGTCCAACCCGACATCCGGCTCAAACGATGGCACATTGCCCGGCCTGGCGGTCGGTGATTTCGACGGCGACGGACGCCAGGAATTGCTGATGGGTGATTACGACGGCGATCTGTACATCCATGAATGGAACGGCCAATCGTATGCCGGTACATGGATGGACTCCATGCCGCTGATCGAAACGAACGGATTTCTGGTGTCCGGTGATTTTGACGGCGATGGCCGGACGGATTTTGCCGTCGGTTGTCATACTTCGGAAGCGGCACTGGAAAGCGATCTGGACCGCCAGTATTGGCTGTTCAGAATTTATTCCGGCACGGCGGACAATCAGTATGGAGTCAGGTGGGAACAGTATTTTTACGGTTATCAATCCGTTCAGGATTTCCAGAGCGGCTTGCGCGCCGCGGACATCGATCACGATGGCCGGGACGAATTACTGATCGGCGCGTTCCCATCCGCTTATGTCGTGGACTACGAAGCTGGTCTTTTCCAGACTGCCGAATGGCTGTCGCCCTGCCGGACGAATACATTCCTGGTGGACGATGTGGATCGGGACGGACAGATGGACATCCTGATCGCCACCGGCGATCGGACAACCCGGTTTGCCTGGCAGGTGGATGCGAACCCGCCGCCGCTGGAATTCGCCGCCACGCCTCTGGATACGTCGCGAGTGCGGTTGTCGTGGGCATCCCGGTCGGATGTCGAACAGTTTCGCGTCTATCGCGGCACGTCGGATACGGCGCTTTCGTTGGCCTTTGAAATATCGCCTCAGGCAAGAGACACGATCGATGCGGGACGGACAGACGGCGTGACGTACTATTATGCGCTGGTTTCAGTGCACAGCGGCCTCAACAGTTCGCCGGTATTTTCCAAAGCCCGGCCCAACCGGCCGCCGGGAGTTGTGTCGGCGGTCGTGCACGGTCAATCGCAAGTGGTCGTGACTTTTTCCGAGAGAGTTACCACGGGCATTTCTTCGGTGAGTTCCTACCGAATGGACGAACACGCGTTTCCTCTATCGGCCATTCCAATTGAGAATGGGAAAAAAGTACTTCTGACGTTTGATGAAATTCCGGCCGGGGATCACATCGTAAGCGTGTCGGGCGTGAGTGACGAGGACCGGACGATGCTGGACACGCTCGCGGCTGTGGCCTCCTTTTACCAGTCGTTCCCGATTGAAAAATTCTATGTCAGGTACGCCACCTATCTCGGTCAAAACATGATTCAGGTGACATTCAGCGAACCCGTGGACGCCGCTTCCGCCGAAATGGCCGCGCATTACACGATGGAGCCTGGTTTTGACATCGTTTCGGCTTCCGTGGATGACAACGATCCAATCTCCGTTCTCTTGTCGGTCAATGGGACGTACGGTATTGGCGCGATCGGAATCAAATACGTACTGACGGTCCATGGAGTGCAGGCCATATCCGGCCGTCCGCTCGACGAAATCGACGGCAACAGGGTCTCGCTGTTTTTTTCGGCGGACAATCTGAAGCATGTGTTTGTGTACCCCAATCCGGTTGTGGCCGGTGTCTCACCGCAGGTTACTTTTGCCAATCTGACGCCGGATGCGGTCGTTCGAGTTTACGCGATGGATGGACGACTCGTGACGGAAGTGAAGGAGACGGATTTTGACGGAGGGGTATCGTGGGATCTTCGGGACCACCAGGGGAGGAGGGTTGAATCCGGTGTGTATATCTATGTGGTGGAATCGTCGAGCGGCAGGAAGCGGGGGAAGTTTGCGGTGGTCAAGTAGCGGGTGTTCCGCAAAGCGCCGCTTTGCGGAACAGCGCGACCAGGCGATGGCATCAGTAATTGCCGCCCTTCTTCTTTTTCAGTGGCCTGTGTTTCGCGAAGAGCCGCTTTGCGGAACAGCGCGAGCGACCGGACGATGGCGTCAGTAATTCCCGCCCTTTTTCTTTTTCGTCGAGCGTTGGGTTTTTCCGGTGTGAAGGTCGCACGGATCGGTGGGTTGATAACGAACGCTGAACACCTCCTTGATTTTCACGGGGCAGACGTTGTTGGCCAGCAAGCCGCTCTCCTTGCATACCTCCAGCCGCACGACACCGGCCGGCATTTCCAACTCCATGACTGGCAGGTCCATCCGCTTGTGAGCCTCCGCCATAAACCGTCCCCACAATGGCGCCGCGACCACTTCACCGGGATTCTTGCTTCCCAGGTTGAATTCATAAGTATCAAATCCGACCCAAACGGCGGCCGCTATTTGTGGCGTGAATCCGATGTACCAGCCGTCGGACCATTTCTGGGTCGTACCGGTCTTGACAGATGCCGGGCGGTCGAACCCGTACCGTCTGGCCAGTTTGCCCGTGCCGTAGGGTTCATCAATGCCCGATTTCATCATGTCCGCCATGATGTACGCCGTTTCGGCGCTCAGCACTTCGCGCCGTTTGGGCACGTTTTGCCAGATCACGTTGCCGTCTTTATCGTCGATACGAAGAAAGGCGGTTGGTTCGACGCGGATGCCTTTGTTGGCGAATACGGCGTATGCCGATACCATATCCAGAGGAATCACGTCGGACACGCCGAGCGCCAGCGCGTCAACGGGCATGAGCGGTGTGGAAATGCCCATCTTGCGGGCGTAACTGACGACCTGCGTCGGCGGTACAATTTCCTGCATCAGCCGGATGGCGACGAGATTGAGGGAACGCGCAATCGCGTCGCGCAGGGTGGTTGGACCTCCGCGGCTGCCGTCATAGTTTTGCGGCGTCCAGCGTTTGCCGTCCTCCATCATCAATACCACGTCCTGGTTGAGAATTTTGAAGACGGGCGAATACCCGTTGTCGATGGCGACGGTGTACAGAAATGGCTTGAACGTCGATCCCGGTTGACGCGCCGCCTGCGTGACGTGATTCAATTTGTAGCGCCGGAAATCCCTGCCGCCGATCATGGCCATGATGTGTCCATTCGCCGGATCCAGAGCCACAAACGCCGCCTGCACGGCGCCATACAGCCGGCACAGCGAATCCACGTCGCGGCGGTTGGACAGCATGTCGCGGGCCGTCGCCGTATCGACGCCATCCCGGCGCAGGTACCGAGTCAAATAGGCCTGGGCATTGTCCCGGACCACACCGGCCCCGAACTTGTCGAGTCCGGTGAATTTTTCCTGTTCGCTGAGACCATACGCCCACTCCGCGGCATCCTGAGCACGCGAATCGAGCGACGTGTAAACATTCAGGCCGTCTTCGTAGATATTGACCTTCAGCGAATCCTGCAGGGATTCCAGCTGGGTGCGGACGTATTCGGAAAAATAGGGCGCCAGGCCTACGGCGTCATCCAGTCGTTTATGGACGGGCGTCACTTGCGCCGTTTTGGCGGTTTCAAAGGCCTTATCGGTGATGTAACCGCAGTCGCGCATACGCATCAGGACGATATTCTTGCGGCGGTTGGCAGCGGCGAGATTTCGGGAGTAATAGGTGGGCGCCTGCAGATGGCCGATCAGAAACGCAGATTCCTCCAACGTGAGGTCTTTCACTTCTTTGTCAAAGAATATCTTCGCCGCCGCGTGAATCCCGAACGCCTCCTTGCCAAAATACATATGCGTGAGATACATCTCGAAAATTTCGTTTTTCGAATACGTGCGCTCGATCTGTATCGCTGTCAGGACTTCCTTGAATTTGCGCGCCAGCGTCTTTTCGGGATCAAAATACAGATTGCGGGCGAGTTGCTGGGTCAGTGAACTGAATCCCTCGCGACTGCTCATGGATGCCACGTTGACCAGCGCGGCTTTGACAAACCGGATCATGTCCACGCCCCAGTGGTCATAAAACCGGTGATCCTCCGTCGCCAACAGCGCGTTTTTCACGTTGACCGGGATGTCGTTGAACGGAATACGCGTGCGTCGTTCGCGGTAGAATTCCTTGATGACTTTGCCGTCGATGGAGTACACTTTCGTCGACAGCTTGGGTTCGTACACTTCCAATTGGGCGATGGACGGTAAATCCCGGCTGAAATACATGGCGAAAATGGCGACCAGCGCGAAGGCGATGAGGGCCGAAAAACCGAGCCACCGCAAGCCCTGCCACCACGGATTGCCTTTGGACATGAACCGTTCCGCCGAAATCCGGCGCCGCGGTTTGGTGGGGAATTTGGACTGGCGGATCACGACGGACGCGTCGGTAATGTCATCGGATGCATTTTTCTCGGCCATGACCGGCTCTTCGCCGGCATCGTCAACCGGCTGGTCGGATGCCTGGTCATCCTGCGGAACGGGTTCCGGTTCGTTATCTCTCTTCTTCCTTTGCATGTCGTGTCAGTCCGCTTCGAGAATTTCCACGATACGCCGGCTGGTCTGGCCATCGCCGTACGGATTGTTCGCTCGTGCCATGCGGTCATAAGCGGCGCGGTCATTCAGCAATCGCCGGGTTTCCTCGACGATGACACGCCGGTCGGTGCCCACCAGCAGGGCCGTGCCGGCGTCGATGCCTTCCGTGCGTTCGGTGACGTCCCGCATGACGAGAACCGGTTTGCCCAGAGAAGGCGCCTCCTCCTGAATGCCGCCGGAATCGGTCAGCACCAGATGACATCGGTTCATCAGCCAGATCAATTTCGGATAGTCGATTGGTTCGATCAGGTGAATATTGGGCACGCCCCCCAGCATGGAGCGGACCGGGGCCTGTACGTTGGGATTGAGATGAACGGGATATACGATTTCGACATCATGTTCCGCGGCAATGTCCTTCAAAGCCCCGCAGATGGCTTCGAACGGTTTTCCAAAACTCTCCCGCCGGTGTCCCGTCACCAGGATCACGCGTTGGGTGAAATCGACGCCTTTGAAGAATCCGGAAAAATCCAGGTGCCGTTCCTCGATAAGCCGCCGACCCTCGAGCAGGGCGTCGATCACCGAATTGCCGACCACCCAGACACGATCTGTGATGCCTTCGCGGCGGAGGTTCTGTTCGGCGGCATCCGTCGGGGCAAAATGAAAATCCGCGAGATGACCGGTCAGGATCCGGTTGACTTCTTCCGGATACGGGGAAAACCGGTTGCCGCTGCGCAGCCCGGCTTCCACGTGACCCACCTTGATTTTGCGATAGTACCCCGCCAACGCGCCGACAAACGACGTCGTCGTATCGCCCTGCACGAGGATCACGTCGGCGGGAAAGGCGTCGAGAACGGCTTCCAGCGCTTTGATGGCGGTCGCGGTAATGTCGAAGAGGCTCTGGTTGGGTTTCATCAGGTCGAGATCGAAGTCCGGGCGGATGGCAAAAAAATCAAGCACCTGATCCAGCATTTCACGATGCTGGGCGGTGATACAGATCTTTGTGGTGAAAACGTCCGGACGGGATTGGAAGGCCCGTATGATCGGCGCCATCTTGATGGCTTCGGGGCGGGTTCCAAATATGAAGAGAATCTTTTTCATCGGTTCAGGCCTTGAGGACGATGCGAAGCAAGTCCAGGTAATAGGCGTTCCACGTCAATATCCAACGAATGGCGTACCCTTTGATGTAGAGCACTCTTACCAAAAATCGCGCCATTTTGCCACGATTTTTTTCGAAGAAGAGCAGTTCGCTCGTTTTGAAAAAGCGCATGCGGGCGGACGACTGTCCTTTCGAGGACTGACCAAAGAGGTGCGTAATCCGGGCCTCCGGTACGAAGTGACAACCCCATCCGGCTTTTTGAAACCGGAAGCACAGGTCGGTTTCTTCGAAATACAGGAAATAGTGTTCATCAAATCCGCCGACGGCTTCCAGCGCTTTCTTCCGGATGAACATGTCGGCGCCCGAAAGGTAGGGCACATTCGGAAGGGATGGGAGGGGGCCGTTGACGGCGACCGCGAGGTGCGTTGCATAATACCGCCGGAATAGACGGCGCATTTCCAATTGATCGAACCACACCTGCGCGATGGATGGAAAATGGCCAAAGGAAGCTTGCGGCGATCCGTCGGCGTTCAAGAGTTGCCCGCCGCAGCAGGCGACACGGGCGTTCTCAGGCCGTTCGAGGTGGTCGACAAAATGCCGGATGACGTTGTTTTCCAGAATGGCATCGGAATTGAGAAGAAACACATACGGCGCGGCGGTGGCACGAATGCCGGTGTTGTTGGCCGGGCCGAAACCGATATTGGTCTTATTTTCAATGACGATGACTTTCGGATAAGTCATTCGGATCGCGGGAACGGAATCATCCGACGAGGCATTGTCCACCACGACGACCTCAAACGGCACGCCCGTCGTCTGAGCGTACACGGATTTCACACAATCGAGGGTGAGCTGCCGCGTATTGTAGTTGACGATGATGACGGAGACGACGGGGGTCATGGGAGAAACCATCTCAAAAGTGAGTGAAGAAGAAGTCTCATTCATGAGTCTTAACATAATATTGGAATGCGAGCAAGAAAATCAAAGGCAATTTTGGAATGAAAAACTCCCCATGAAGAAAAGAATACAACGTTAATCTTGATTGCATATTGGCAATACTCTATTATTCATCATTCAAACATTTGATAAGGAGTATCAGAATTGTCCTTGAGCATGAGACGTCGCTTTTCGAGGGCTGTTCGTCGCCTGAGAGACCGTTTTTCAAAATCCGATCCACGCACATGGAGGGATCAGTACCCTGAATACCCGATTGGACGTGGTACCTATGGAAATCCTCAGATTGTATCATGGGGTGATGGCACGGCGCTGACCATCGGGGCATTCTGTTCTTTTGCAGCTGGGGTCAAAATCATATTGGGAGGCGGCCACCGCACGGACTGGGTTACAACCTATCCATTTCCGGTGTTCTGGCCCAAAGCAAAGGCAATAACCGGACAGCATGTATCCAAAGGACCGGTTTCAATTGGAAATGATGTGTGGGTGGGGACCGATGCGATCATTCTATCTGGTGTGACCATTCATGACGGCGCCGTTATCGGAGCACGTGCCGTCGTGACGAAGGATGTACCGCCGTATGGAGTCGTCGTGGGCAATCCTGCCCGACTTGTCGGCACACGCTTCACCGAGGATGTTATCAGCCGGCTGATGAAGATCCGGTGGTGGAATTGGGATGATTCTCGAATCGAGGAACTCATGCCCTTGATGTTACAGACGGATATACATGCCTTTCTGGAAGCTGCCGAAAGATAACCATCCGGTAGTCAGTCTGTATGTGTTGAGCATTCGAGAATCATTCGAGTCAGGTCAGCAGATATCTTGGACCACGTTAGTTCTCTTCTGCAAAACAACTCTGCTTCCTTTGCTTTCCGGTCCAGATCATCTCCGTGTTCCATCAGTCTGCGCAATTCGGAAGCCAATCGAGCAGCGTCGTCGAAAGGGACGATGGAGCCCCATCGACCATCGGCGGTCATATCGGTGGCAGAAGAGACGGGTGTGGTCACGACATACGTGCCACAGTACATGGCCTCCGCCAGGACCAATCCGAAGCTCTCCCATCGAGATGTCAGACAGAATATTCTCGCTCTCGAATACCAGTCGTAGAGTTGCTTCCGGTCGTTGATCTCTCCGGTCAATTTCACGGCCTCCGCCACAGTTGGATTGTCTCGCCGCCATTGGTCGACACGTTCCGCAAAGGAATCCGTAGTAGGGCCAATCAGCGCCACTCGCCAAGTTCCCAGTCTCAGGAGGCTGACGGCATCCAGAAGCATGGTAGTGTTCTTCTGGTCGGTGCCCAGGCGTCCCACGGTGATAATCCAATTCTCCCTGGGCGGAGCAGTTTGGCGATAATTATCAATAGAGCGATCAGATACCCCATTGGGTAGATGGCGAATGATCGAAGCGTGTTTCGCATAAGCTCTGTGGTATTCCAACAGACCTTCCCGGGTCTCCACCGTTATCAAATTGAGACGTCGTAATACGACTCCTTCCAACATCTTGAAGAGCCGGTTTTGGATTATCTTCTTGGAATACTGGACACTTGCTTCCCGCCTGAACTGCTCGGCATCGACATCGGCCTTGATGTAGAGAATGCCCGTCGGATTCCGCACTTTGTATAGAAGACCGTAGATAAGTGATTCCTGAGAAAGATGAAACAAGTGCAGTACATCAATATTATGGGATTCCCTCCACAAGAAAGACAGGACGGCCTTTTCCATGAAGAACCATTTGCCGGAGTCTCTGATGAAACGAACCTGCAATCCAGCGGCCTCGCCATTCAGATGAGAATAGACGCTGTCGTTTGAGTAGCAGACAAGCGTCGTATTGAATAAGCCTGGTTGGTGCACATACTTTGGCACCATCCCAACGTCTTTAATGAGGTGGGTGTTCGAGGCGGGATGAAAAAGAGTAACCCACTGTAGTTCACGGCCTGGCATTGTCTGTTTCAACCGTTCCAGTCAATCAGTCCCGTACCGCTCCAGTGACCAAACGAAGTCATGTCCAGTTTCGGGCGCTCAATGCTATTCCATATTTCCAGCATGTTCCAGAGACGAATATCATCAAGAACGACAATCGGATTTTTCGAGAGAGTGAGTTTCGAAAAATTATTGAGGAAGTGCTTCTCCATAATACCGTCCTTGGCCGCATCAATAAAAATAAGGTCAGCTTGTTCAATGGCAGACTGGTATCGAAGAACGGTATTCATGTCCGCCAGATCTGCGATTTCCTGGATCAGTTGACCCGATTCAAAGTCCGTTCTTGACAGAAGGCAATTCGGGACTTTGTCGTAGGGAACGACATCAAATGTGGTAACATGACCATCGACGCCCAGGTTCTTCTTCAAAGCGAGGGCTCCAAATCCCTGGAAAGTGCCGATTTCGATAATGGACCTGGCATTAAGAACCCGTACCAATGCGGCCAGAAGTTTGTAATGTTCACCAGGCCATATGTCCGCCCATGCCGTGCCTGCCTGAACTCGACTTGAAATGGAAGAGACGTCTTCCTGGCCCGCCTGGCGGATCGCATCCAATGCTGTCGTGATGAGTCGGGCGTTGGGTGAGCCATTTTGCCCATCATGAATAACGGAATAGCGAGCGTCCCGGGCCCTCAGTGGTATGGGTAGCAGCAAATGGACAAGAAACTGTTTGATTCGGGCGGCGTAGCTCATGCTTGGAACCTTCCAATGGCAGTGGCAATAATAGAAGTGATTTCCTTTCTTTCTGGAAACGAGAATAGCCAGAGAGCTGCAAGTACACCAATACCGGTGGTCATCGTGGTCACAGCAATTAGAGGCCACGCGCCGGCGTCCGGAACTTGGTCGATGATCAATGTCCGACAAAGAAAAGCCGGCACCACACCAGTGAGCATTAGTCCCCATAAGCGACCAAATTCCCGCCAGGTCTCCCGAAGTCTGAATCCCAGCGCCGCGCCGTACAGAATTGTTGCCGCGGCAAGATGCGCGAGGCTCCAAGACATGGCAAGCGCCGGTACTCCCCAGTTCTTGTAGGTGCCCGTGGCCATTCCTGCACAGGCCATCAGGAAGGCAGAGCTCACGACGGAATATAGAGTCGCGCGTTGCTGAGCCAAAAGAGCCTGGCCGGCAACAATGTAGAATCCCATCGCCGCAACGCCCACACCGAACCATTGCAATGTCTCTGCCGTGGCTTCCAAGTCGCCCGTATTGAAGTGGCCCCCGACCAAAAGGATGCCAATGATATCCCTGGCCGAAACCAGAAAAAGGGCAATGAGCGGCGTCGATCCAATCAGGATCATCCGCAAGAATCGCAGAGTCTCCAGTCGAAACGATTCATGGTGACCTTGGGAATGGATGGCCGCCAAGGCAGGTGTCAGGACCGTAGATACGATGCCCATAACAATTGAAATAGGCATGTCGATGAAACGCTTGGCATAGTCGAGTACTGAAACGGCGCCGACACCTATGTTCGAACATAGGACTTTTTCGACAGTGAGTTGCGCCTGCGCCACCGCATACGCAACAAAAAACGGCGCTGAGTATGAAAGAAAAGGCCAGCTTGTCCTCCACGACATGCGCCAGGATAAGATCTTTGATTCTGTAGTGTAAACTTTCCAGGCAAGCCACAGTACCGAGATCACTGTTCCTGTGTATGTTCCCCAAACCAGGGAATAGATTCCCCAGACAGGGGCAAACACAATCAGGAAAAACAATGTTATGATGGCTGAAACCAGACCGGTCAAATCGGGCAAGTAATAGAGCCTGTATGTATTCAACAAGGCTGTCCAGAGGATGGCCAACTCTGTAAGAAGGATCATCGGTGAATACACTGATATCACGGCGGACAACGTGGTTCTTTCTGCAACCCTGTAGCCGGGGGCGAATATGTCGATAATCCATTCGGGGCGCGCCAGAGTAACGCCGATGACAATGAAACACACCAGAGAAATGACAGCAACCAGGCTAGCCGCCGCGGTTGCCGCAACGGCAGGGCCTTCTTTGGAGCTTAAGAAAACATAACGTGCCCGAATGGTCTCATTGATCGGACCAAAGAAGAACTGCGATATGATCAAAACCGCACTCGAAGCAAGCACCCACGCGTCACGTTCTAGGGAAGCCCCAAAATAATGCGCCGACAAAACAATGGCATAAATGCCGAGTCCGGCACGCAAAAGCTTGATGAACCCGATGCCGATTGAAATTCTGCGAGGCGTCGATGTGAACAAATGACGAATCGTGTTGTGGAATGGCAAAGGAAACGCTCTTAGAAAAATCCATTTTGGACACTGAGCTAAGCCGCAGCGCCAGCCTCTTGGTCGAGGTCAATTTTTTCAGTGAAACTCGCTTGGAAGTCAGTATATCAAATGAACCAATCGAATTCAAGAGGCGCACCATTTCGAAGCCGGACCTCTTTGGCAAAAGAAAAGGCTTGAAGTATGTTCAAGCCTTTTCTTTTGAAGGGCGCAATCAGTTGCAGGCGCAAGAAGTGATTAGATTCCTATTTCAGCAGTGTGATCTTCCGGCTTGTAGACGCACCGGAATTTTCCAAACGCACAATGTAGATGCCGGATGAAACCTTCGCACCCAGATCGGAAGTCCCGTCCCACACAACCTGATGATGTCCGGCCGTTTCATCTTGTTCAACCAATGTTCGGACAAGTTGTCCAAGTTCGTTATAGACTTTCAAAGAAACCTTGCTGCTTTTCGGGATGGCGTATCGCAAAGCAGTGTAGGGGTTGAACGGATTTGGAAAATTTTGCTCCAGATGGAATTCAGCTGGTGTATTGTCCCCTATGCCCGTTATCTCACCGCCACCGGCAATCTTGGCCACAAAGAAGTCCCAACCCCCTCCTCCAATGATGGTTGTGTCGTCGAAGGTGGCGGTTCCATCAAAATGACCAGAAACGTAGACATTGCCGAGCAGGTCCGTTGTTAGATCGTAGTTGTAGTCGTAACCCATTCCCCCGATCTTTCTTGCCCATCGAAATTCCCCGGACGCATCATACTTGACGATGGCCACATCGAAGTCACCTGAGCTGATCAATACGGTGTCCCCGAAAACGCCGATGGATTGAAAGGGTCCTGATTCAAATACGTCGCCGGCCGGAGTTACTGCAACGGCCCAGCAGTAATCATCGAAAGTGCCACCGCCACGACGAGCCCACATGGCATTGCCGTCGGGACCAAATTTTGCCACGTAGAAGTCCTGACCTCCAAGGCTCGTCAGACTAACGGCATTACCAAAATCAATCGTGCTTGAGAATACGCCTGCAAAGAACATCTCTCCCTCGGCATTGATCCAGGCATCCTGTCCACTATCAACTCCGGGCCCGCCCAAGTGCCTGAAGTCTTCCAATGTGCCGTCACTGGTCATATGCAAGAATAGTGCGTCGCGATCACCGGCGGTTCCGATGACCGTCGAGCCAGCCGCTGTTCTTCCGTAGAAGTACGCCGAGACCCACAGCTGATTGTTTTCGTCGACAAAAATGCGGTTTCCGTGCTCGTCCCAACATCCACCAGCCCTTTCCACCCAAAGTTGATTACCAGCACCATCGAATTTCTGAACAAAAATGTCCAACCCATCACTTGCCCAAATGTGCGTTGTGTCGAATTCGCAGAAATCCCTGAAACCTCCGGTGACGTAGCAATGGCCAACGTCATCCGTAGCTATTCCATAGCCATGGTCATTTGATTCACCACCTGCCCGCTTTATCCATAACAATGAGCCAGATGGAGAATACTTCGCGGTAAAGATGTCATATCCTCCATGACTTATGATCGGAGATGAACCGAAAATGGCCGTATTCTGGAAAAATCCCGTGATGAACACGTTTCCGTTGGAGTCTACGGCTACGCATCTGCCTTCATCCGCTCCGGTTCCTCCGCCGGATCGCACCCACTGGATCTGTCCTGACGGTGTGTACTTTGCAACAAACGCGTCATAGCCCCCCTGGCTTTGCACCATGACTCCACCGATGTTAGCCAGTTCCCTGAAAGAACCAACTACGAGGACATTGCCATCTTTGTCCACGGCAACCGACGCACCGTCATCATTCCCGCTCCCTCCTCCCGTCCTTACCCATCCTTGAGCGAAAAGCGTTCCGGCGATCAGAAATCCGAAGACTGCTGAAAGAATTGTCATCTTCATAAGTCACCCTTAATTTTGATCTTAGTAACCAGATAGAAAAGTAGTGGGAGCTACGGCTCCTATAACAGCCAAAATACGACAGGCGAACAAATCAGTCAATGACAATTATCATGTTAGAACGCGAGTCAGCTTCTGCAAGGCCTGCGCCATCCTTTCCTCCTCCTCACCGGTGAAGCACAACCTCACGTACAAACCACAGTCCTTCCCAAAATCCTCCCCGGGAGCCACGGCCACGCCGCTCTTTGGCAGCCCCCGGGGACAACCTCAACCAATCGCGTACTATTTCAGAAGCGTCATCTTCAGGGTCTCCATGGTCTGTCCCACACGCATCTGGTACAGGTAGACGCCCGAACTGACCGCCTGTCCGGCCTCGTTCCGGCCATCCCAGACGGCTTCGTGAATGCCCCGTGGCATCACGCCATCCACCAGCGTGCGGACTTCGTGCCCGAGCGTGTTGAAAATCTTCAACGTGACCGGAACGTCAGACTTCAATTCGTAGCGTATGGTTGTCGACGGATTGAAAGGATTGGGTGAGTTCCTGTGCAGAACGAAGTCCTTTGGAACGCCATGGGTTCCCGGGCTTTTGATCGACGTGATCGGGTCCAGGCCAAACATATTGCGAATGAGGGCTGCCCGGACTTTCAGCGAATCCACGGCGATCAAGGATGTCGCTGCCTGCGCGCCCAGCATGACATACCAGACGTCCTGCGTATCTCCGGCCGCGAGCGTGAAAGGACCCGAACTCAGAATCGTACGTTGATCGCTAGGCGTGCGACCTGCCAACGGATCCCAGACTCCGCCAGGTTTTGAAGACCCATCCGCTTTCAGGCCCTTTAAGTAATTGTACCTGCAGATGTCGCCGGTATTGCCGGTTTGCCCGCAGTTACCGCCGGCATTATTGGGATAAGCTGTTCCGGCCGTTGCTCCCACAGTCGTATGATCCGCCACCGACTTGACATATATTCCGCTGGTTCCAATGTCCATAACATGGGCGGTCTGACCGACGGCGGGCACGGTCGCCCCTTGTAGAAGTAGCAAACCATACGCCACGGGGTGAATGTCTCCCCCAGATGGGTTGCTATAGGTGCAAGACAGCCACAGGGTTGAATCCAGCGTTACGAGATCTTCGCTTGATTGTGACCCGACGTCCGGATCATTCCAGATGCCCACATAAAACTCGGGGTAATCTGCATTGGATTTGTTGATAAGGCGGGTGCGAACGAGGATACCGTGTGCCAATGGGTATGTGGTGAAATGGAAAGTCTGGCGTTCCATATGCAATCCAAATCCGGGTGACGGGCTAAATTGAGGTTCAGTAGTCAGGAAGACGCTGAGATCGTTGTATACGGTCCAGGTATCTCTGGAAGAAATCTGGAGGGGCTGTCCCCCCGCATTGTGGGACGCCTCCGCCGGCCAGCAATCCGCGTCATCCGGCAGAACAAAAAATGTATGGGCCGTGTCAGGAGTTTCAGCGATCAGGCTGCCAAAGGATCCGGTATTCAATATCCGCCCGGGCAACCACTCGGTTACAAATTCCACCGGCCAATTCGGCCAGCAGGAACACCAGACCAGCCAGCAAACCATAACGTGTTTTCATGATATCCCTTTCTGTCCAAGACGCGAAAACGGCCTTGAACGAAGCAATGTAGATGATAGATGAGAAGCCCTGCACACGCAATCTAACGCAAACTTCATTCTTTGTCAATCGGTAGTTTCAGACCTTGGGAACTGACAATGACAAAGTATCTCTCTTTCGCAGAACACGAAATGGGGTATGATTTTGTTCAGCATCCCTATTTCTCAAACTAGAACGCGAGTCAGCTCCTGCAAGGCCCGCGCCATCCTTTCCTCCTCCTCCCCGGTGAAACACAACCTCACGTACAGGCCAAAGTCCTTTCCAAAATCCTCCCCGGGGGCCACGGCCACGCCAGCTTCGAGGCATGATTTCATCACATCCCAGTAGTTCCTTC
>CAZJBS010000048.1:0-17343 GCA_964544475.1 uncultured Bacteroidota bacterium
GTATGGCACAAGGATCGTCACGACCTGTCGGCTTACGATCTTGTCGTCATTCCGGGCGGATTCTCCTATGGCGACTACCTTCGGACCGGTGCGATTGCGCGATTTGCGCCCGCCATGCTGGATGTGATGGACTTTGCCCGTCGCGGCGGCCTGGTGATCGGCATTTGTAACGGCTTTCAGATTCTCACCGAATGCGGTCTCCTGCCGGGCGCCCTGCTTCGAAACCGTGGTCTCAAGTTTGTATGCAAGAATATATTTCTCCGTGTTGAGAATACGCAGACAGCCTTCACATCGGCGTACCAACGGCGTGAAGTGATTTCCATTCCGATCGCGCATGGTGACGGCAACTATTTTGCCGACGCCGACACGCTTCAACGTCTTGAAGATTCGGGGCGGGTCGTTTTCCGCTACTGTGAAGAAAATGGTGAATTGTCCGACCGGTCCAATCCAAACGGTTCCTTGAACCACATCGCCGGCATCCTCAGCGAACAAGGCAACGTGCTGGGCATGATGCCCCACCCCGAGCGGTGTGCGGATCCCATTCTTGGCCGGGCCGACGGCCGTCGGCTATTTGACGGATTGCTTGACGCGCTGCGCGTCGCCTGATTTTCCTCCCGCCTTTTTCCCCGCCACGGTTTTTTCAATTTCCTTGAAAATCCGGTGAAAGATCTTCACATCCCGGTCCTCGAGTGGCGTTCGTCCCAGCACCCGCCGCACACCCAACAGAAAATCTTCCATGGTCTTTCTCGGGCGAAACCCCACGAGTTTCAGAATCCGCTGAATGCGCGCATAGAGTTCCTCCGTCTCCCGCGGATCGGCATACCGCCATTCGAAATTTGGATTGGACGATAAATGGGCGTGGTAGAGTTCGTACAGAATGACCGCCACGGCGTGGGACAGATTCAAAGCGGGGCATTCCGGCGAGGTCGGAATGGTGGCTATCACGTGGCAGCGGTGCACCTGTTCATTGGTCAAACCGGTCCGCTCCGAACCAAACACCAGGGCCGCCCGGCTTCCGACGGACAACGCCCGGAGATGGCCGGCGCATTCGCGTGGCGTGAATGATGGAAAATGCGTGAAACGCTTCCGGTTGGTCGTGGCAACCGCGAGGTGAACATCGTGAAGGGCCTCTTCCAGAGAACCGTAGAGACCGGCGGCATCGACGATCTCCCGGGCGTGGACAGCCAGATGATAGGCCTCCGGAACGCGGTGGGGGCACGGATTCACGAGGCGCAAATCCGTCAGACCAAAATTCTTCATCACGCGCGCCGTCGCACCGATGTTACCCGGCGTCTGGGGTTCCACCAGAACGACCGTAAATCGGGCGAAGGTATCCGCCCCGGAAGGTCCCGTCATGACAACGGATCGTCCAGGCGGTCCAGACGTTCTTTCAGCCGGCTTTCAATATCCAGTTGCGGCACCGGCGATCCTGAAATGTCCACGGTCTGGATGTCGGCTTCGCTTCTCACCACTTCCTGCACCACATCATTGAGGCTTTCAATCACCGCGCTGATGCGTTTGGTCTGATAGGAACACACCCGGGTCAGCTCTTCGTACCCGCCCAAGGCTTTCGCCTGGGCGGCGACTTCGGCTCTGGCGGAGATGATCATGGCCGCATTGCGGATATGATGAGAAATCGTCGTCAGCGCGCTCATGACCGCTTCGAGATGGGCGTTGCGTTTTTCTTTTTCGAGCAAGGCCAGCAACAGGCGGTTTTGATCGGTGATGTCCTTGGCAATGATGGACACCGCGACGACATGGCCGTTCTGATCCTTGACCGGCGAAGCCGTCACGTAGGCGGTGATCGCGCCACCGGACAGGGTGACCAGCTGGCACTCGAGGTTTTTCAGGGTACCCTCCTCCATCACCTCAATCACCATGGATCGCATTTGCCGCCGGTTGTCGGACGGTGACAAAATATCCACCGTTTTTCCCACAATGTCGGACGATTTGTGGCCGAGCAATTCTTCGGCGCCGACATTCCAGGACAGGATGCACTGGGTCGGCCCCACGGTGAAAATGGCGTCGCCGGCAAATTTGACCAATTCGTACAGATAGTTGTTGATGTTTTCCATGAGCTCCCTATGCTTTTTCAATTCCAATAATGCCGAGCATGCGTCCGCAGGTGCCCCCGCTGGCCCGGTGTGAAAAAAACAATTCCTGGTTTTGAGCCGTACAATATCCGGCCACATGAATCTCAGCGACGCCAGCCTGCCTGAGTTGTTCGGCATTCGCCGCCCACAGATCCAGGTGCGGTTTCCGGCCCGCCTGCCGGATGACAAAGCGGTCTTCGAACTGCAACGCCACGTCGTCACTGACTTCATAGCAGGCCGCCGAAATGGAAGGTCCGATCATCGCCACAATGTCGGACGGATGTACATCGCACGTCGCAACGACCGCATTGATGGCCCGCCGCGCGATTTGTTTTTCCGTGCCGCGCCACCCGGCATGAATGACACCCGCCAGATTTCCCGACATCGAACCAAACAGAATGGGCACGCAATCGGCCACGGTGACCGTGAGAAACAAACCTTCCTGGTCGGTGTAACAGGCATCCGTGTCGGAATACATGCCGGGTGCCTTCACATAAGCGACATGATCGGAATGGGTTTGGCGCTGAATCGCGACGCGACGGGCGTCGACGCCGGCCGCTCTGAACAGCCGCCGGCGGTTTTCTTCGACACGGTCCGGCACATCCTCGGTGCTGAGCCCGACATTGAGCGAGGCAAAAACGCCGGCGCTGACCCCGCCTTCGCGTGTTGAAAACCAGGCCTGGATGCCATGAGCGGAAAACACGTTCCCAAAGGTACCCAGCAACAGGCCGTCCTTTTTTTCAAAAGCCATCATGGCGTCGTCGTCATGACGGAGGATTCGGGATGAATCACCACGTGGTGGATGTCGGGAATGGAAAGATAAATCCGGTTTTCGAGTGACGTCGTAATGGCATGCACCTGGTCCAGCGTCAAATCGCCGGAGATCAGCACGTTCATCATCAATTTGCGCCTGCCCTCCACGCGCATCATGACCATATCGTCACATCCCATCACGCCTTTCTCCTTACGCGCCACCTCCCGCACCTGCTCCAGCAGGCTGGAGGACTCGCCGGTGATATCCGCGGCCTTCAACAACCGGTCCCGGGCATCCTCGATGTGGGTTTTGATATTCCGTATCGAAGGAATTTTGTCCTTCAAGCGCGATTCGATCCGCGTCGAGACCTCATGGGCCTGGGAAAATTTTTCGTACTTCTCGCATTCCAGATGAAAGTCGACATAATACCCGTTTTCCACTTTTTGCGCCCGCACATTATGACAGGCCAGGCCCTCTTCCTGAACGATCATGCGGATTTTGTCGATGATGCTCTCGTCCTCTGTCTCGCGCGGTTCGGGGTGAATAACGATGTCGGCATTCGGCACGATTTCGGCGATGCGGCGTTCAATCTCATCCGTGACGCTATGGGCCGCTTCAAAGGGCGTCGTTCGGCGCAGCATAACGTACATGTCGATGAAAATTTTTGATCCGGATTGACGGACACGCAGGTGACGGAACGTCAGAAGCCCGTCGACGTCGGCGAGGACCTTGCGGACCGACTTTTCAATATCTTTCGGCATCGTGTCCGTGAGCGTATCCAACGTACGCTTGAGCAACCGGAAACTGATGACCAGAACGAATACGGCCACCCCAATGGCCGCCGCCGAATCGCCATGGACAAATCCGGCCGACGTAAGCACGAGACCCGCGATAACGACCAGCGAACTCCAGATATCGGATGAAAAATGCAGGGCGTCCGCCTCCAGGGCCTGGCTTCGAAATTTCCGCGCAATACGATAGAGAGCGCGCGATCGCGAATAGTCGACGATCACCGATCCCACGAGAACGACAAAACTCCAAACGGTCACTTCCACCATCCCTTCATCAAACAGAATACGCTCGATGGCGGCTTTGATGATGACCACGCATGTGATGATGAGAAGGCCGGTCTGTATCAACGAGGACACGCTTTCAATTTTTCCGTGGCCGTAGGAATGGTCCTCGTCCGGTGGTTTGTCTGAAATGCGCACCGAAATGTACGTGATTAGCGCCGCCGCCAGATCCAGCGCGGAGTGGAGCGCTTCCGACAATATGCCCAGACTGCCGGTCATGAATCCGACGACAAACTTGGCCGTCGTGAGTCCCACCGCCGCCAGAACGGATGTCAGCGCAACCCGCGTCTTTTCCCGGGCCATTTCCTGAGAAAACGTCATCGCAAATGCCTATAAATACGTGATGGACAAGGCTCGACGAATGTAGGGATTCGGGTTCTCTTTGTCAAGGCAGGGAACCTGCTCCGCATGGTCCGGCTGACCGAACACTTCATATGAAAAACGGCAGGTTGCGATGCAATGAATTTTGCCGTATATTTTTTCATGAAATGGTCACTCATCATGGTTGCGATGACGTGTGTTCTTTCGGCGACCGGCTATGGACAGCCGATCACCAAAAAAACAATATGGGATTGGGACGGACGCCCCACGATTTCCGATATCCGTTTCGACGCCACCTATTACCGCCTCGATCTGACGCTCACGACCGAACCGGACTATCTGCACGGTTCCGTCACAATGAAGGCGCACTCACGGCAGGACGGCCTTTCGCAGATTGAACTCGACCTGATGCGTTTTCTGACCGTCGATTCCGTGCAAATGAACGCCTTGCCCGTGCCATTCCATCAGACATCCTACAAAGTCGAGATAACCCTGAACCGGACGTATGACGACGGTGAACTCTTCGAACTGACCGTTTTCTACGAAGGCGTGCCGGGCGCCAGTGGGTTCGGAAGCTTTGTATTCTCATCACACCAGGGCGTGCCGTGGATCTGGTCCCTGAGCGAACCCTATGGCGCCCGCGACTGGTGGCCCTGCAAGGATCACCCAAGCGACAAAGCCGACTCCACGGATGTTTTGATCACGTGCGCCTCCAATCTGAAGGCGGCCTCCAATGGCCGGCTCGAATCCGTCATTGGTCATGGCAATGGAACCCGGACCTACCATTGGAAGGAACGTTACCCCATCGCGACGTACCTCGTCTCACTGGTCGTGACGAATTTTGAAGAATTCACCAACTGGTTCCAGTACTCCCCTGTGGATTCGATGCCGGTTTTGAATTATGTCCTGCCCGAACACTTGTCCGACGCGCTTCGGGATATGCCCCTGACCATCGACGCACTCGCCATTTTGTCGGATCTGTTCGGACCCTATCCATTCCTCGATGAAAAATACGGTCATGCCGAATTCGGATGGGGTGGCGCCATGGAACACCAGACGATGACCTCCGCCACATATCCTTTCAGTGAAGCCATGATTGTGCACGAATTGGCCCATCAATGGTTCGGTGACATGATCACGCTCAGGACATGGCCGGAGATCTGGTTGAATGAGGGATTTGCCACCTATGCAACCAACTTGTACTTCGAAAGGCGGTACGGTTTTCAGGCCTACCGCGATGCCATGGAAAGCGACATGGCTCACGCGAAATCGGCGACCGGCGCGTTGTACATCAGCGATTCAACGAATATCAACAGGCTGTTCGATCGCGATCTGGTGTACAAGAAAGGCGGCGCGACGCTTCACATGCTGCGTCACGTGCTCGGGGACAGTGTCTTTTTCCTGTGTTTGCGGGCGTATGCGTCCCATCCGTCCCTGCGCCACGCGACCGCGTCCACGGAAGATTTCAGGGACGTCTGCGAGCAGGTGTCGGGAATGGATCTGGATTATTTTTTTGAGCAATGGATTTACGGTGAACGCTTTCCATCGTATGCTTTTTCGTGGTACTCCACGGCCACCGACACCGGATACACAGCCACGATCCGGCTGAGCCAGACCACCGGAACCACCAATCCCGTCTTCTTCATGATGCCCATGGATGTCCGGATCTCCGCCTCGTCATGGGACACGACGATCGTAGTCTTCAATAACCAACCGGACCAGACGTTCATCGTGGGTCGTCTGGCCAGACGCCCGACCCGCATCGAACTCGATCCGGGCCATTGGATCATGAAATCGGTCACTGAAGTGGATTCACAGGGCCATCCGGTCAATCCATATGCGTTTCGATTGAAACAGAATTTCCCAAATCCATTCAATGCGGGCACGGTGATCGTGTACGAACTCCGGGAAGAAGCCGATGTTGAGATTGAAATATTCAACGCGCTCGGACAAAAAATAAAAACACTGCTGAAAGGCCGGTTATGGCGCGGTCCGCACCAGGTCGTCTGGGACGGCAAAGATCGGGACGGACATGCCGTGGCCAGCGGCGTTTATGTCTGCCGTCTCGAGGCCGGGGGCTTCTCGCAATCGCGCAAGATGTTGCTGGTCCGGTGAGTCCTGACTGCGGCGCAAGAGTTCCTGTCGCAGCGATCAGAATCCTATTTCGGCGTTTATCCCGAATTTGATCAGTAGTACATTGATCAGCGCCTTTTCTTCCCCAACCGGGCCCTGCGCCGTCACGCCGAAATCAACGGTTGGAATCATCGGAAGAGCTGCCTGAATCGTCGGCTTGATGACGACGTTCGGACTCATTCTCAAGGCAAAACCGGCCAGAAATACCAGGTCAACGGGATCCTGGAAGTATTCATCCAGAGGAGATTTCCCAGCTCCCCCTCCGGCGACGGAACCGCTCACCGTGTAGTGGCTCGTATATTTGCTGGACAAAGCTGCGTCAACCCCTACGCCGCCAAAGAGAGTCTCATTTTCAAAGATGGCCTGCAGGTACAATCCCGTGTATTTCAATTTGAGACTTTCGTAAACCTGAACGCGCGTATTGCCGTCTATCCGGGCTTCGTAAGAGGGTTTCATGATTTTTCCCCACATGTGCAAGCCGCCTTTCAGGCTAACATGGGTGCCCGCCCGGAGCTTCGCGCCAATACCAATGTCCGTGGACGCCCCTCCTTCGGATGTCATTTCGTCCTCCACCATATCCGTCAGGAGATTAATGCTGTTCGTCCGGTATAGCTGGACATCCAGCTTCCATTTTTTGTCATCCTGGGCCCCAGCCGGTTTCGATGTCACGAGAATCAAGAGAACCATCATGGTGCTTACTGACTTCATGGCCGTTTCTCCTCACATATGGTGGTTTCGGTTTCGGATAGAGATTTTCTATGTCGGGAAATGAATAAGCCGAGTTATCGATTCCTCACTATTCATGCGGCACCAGCCAGTGGTCCAGCCAGTTGAGTACTTCCGACCACCACAATTGGGCGTTCTGCGGTTTCACGATCCAGTGCCCCTCATCCGGAAAATAGACAAACCGTGAGGGAATGCCTTTTCTTTGCAACACCGTGAAGAGATGCATGCCCTCCATGACCGGCACCCGGAAATCGAATTCACCATGCAGCACGAGCGTCGGCGTTTTGAAGTTCTGGACGTAGTTGTGCGGTGACCATTTTTCATACGTCGACTTGTTCTTGCCCTCCCAATACGGCCCGCCCATTTCCCATTCCTCAAACCACAATTCCTCCGTGCCGCCGTACATGTTGAACTTGTTCATAATGCCGGAATGGGTCACCAGGCACTTGAAGCGGTCCGTATGGCCATTAAACCAATTCATCATGTATCCTCCGTACGACGCACCGGCCGCGCCGACGCGGTTCTTATCGATGAAAGTGTAGGTGGCCAGTACATAATCGAGACCTTTCATGAGATCTTCGTAGGCCTTGCCGCCCCAATCCAGGTTGATGTCATCGGTGAACCGTTGGCCGTAACCCGTCGAGCCGCGCGGATTGACCATGACCACGACAAAACCCGGCGCCGCAAACATCTCGGCATTCCAGCGATAATGGAAATCATCGCCCCATGCGCCTTGTGGTCCGCCATGTACCAAATAGACCAGCGGGTATTTGCGTTTGGGATTGAAATTCGGCGGTTTTAACAAGAATCCCTGCACTTTCACTTTGGCCGCTCCCTCAAACCAGAATTCTTCAAGATCATTCATGACGATCCGGCTCAACCGGTCTTCGTTGAGAGCCGTTAACGGACTGGCTTTCATCGACTTCAGGTCCAGCGCATAGAGTTCGGTCGGCTGCCGGATCGTCTGACGCTTCAGAATGACCCGTTCCCCGGTCACGCCAACGAGGTCGTCGTGGAGTTTTTCGGAAACACGCGTGATGGCGCCGGTGGCCAGGTCAATGCGATGAATGGCGCGATACCCGTCGTGATCGCCGTCAAAATAGATTTCCAACGGCCCGTTCCACACAAAATTCCCGACCGAACGGTCCAGCGACTGAGTCAGGTTGGATAATTTCCCCGACGCCAGGTCATAGATCATGACATCCGTCTTGTCGGCTTCATACCCGGCCCGTTTCATTGACCGGAACGCCAGGTACCGGCCGTCCGGCGAAAACAGGGGCTGGTTGTCCACACCCGGGCTCGTCGAAATGCGCCTCGCGGCGCCGCCTTCCGATGGCATAAGGAAGATATCGTTGTTGGTCGACCAGGCGACATTGGCGTTGGTGTTCATGGTAAACGCCATCTGCCGGCCATCCGGTGAAAAGCAGAAGTCCCTGCGGCCGCCAAGATCGACGGGCGGTACGTCGAAGTCGCCTTCGATGAGATCTTTGACCACGCCGCTGGTCACCTCCACGGTGAAGAGTTGCGAGCGCTTCCCATCTTTCCACGAATCCCACACCCGGTACGGCAGCCTTTCGAAAATCTGCGCCCTGACCTTTGATTGGGCGCGGTCTTCATTTCGTTGCTCGTTGCAGGCATCGTCCGGACAATCCGAAAACACGTCAGACGTGAAGGCGATAAGGTTGCCAGACCACTGCAAACCATTCGGCGAGACACCCGTCGACAGATTCGTCACTCGCCGGGGTTCCCCTCCGTCGACAGCCATGATGTACACCTGGTACGAGCCGTCCCGATTGGAAACGAACGCCACCTGACGGCCATCCGGAGACCACGTGGGATTGAGGTCTTTGAAGGAGGACGACGTCAGCGATTTCTTATTGGCTCCGTCGACGGACAAAAGACTGAGCCGGCTTGAATAGCTGTTGGTGGCAAGCGAATACTCTTTCACATTGTAAAGAATCCACCGCCCGTCCGGAGACAGAATGGCCTCATCGAGACGCTTCATGGCAATCAAGTCATCAAACGACAGCGGCTTTTGTTCCTGCGCCGACAAAGACGTCCAGAGCATGACGGCAACCCATACGGCAATTTTCGTTTTCATCAGAGATCCTTTGAGATTTATGGTTTATAAATTCCTGAACACGGATGACACGGATCCGACAGATAAACACCGACTGCAAAACCATTTTTTTTATCTGTGTCAATCCGTCAAATCCGTTGAATCCGTGTGCCAACCATCCATGAGCCCCAGAACACGGATGACACGGATGCGACGGATAAACGCCCATTGCAAAACCATCATCCTTCATCCGTGCCAATCCGTCAAATCCGTTGAATCCGTGTTCTAATCCGAGTTCCAAGCTATCGCGGTACGGGTACCGCGTTCAGAACGTCGGCAATGAGTTCGTCCGGGCGAATCCCTTCCAACTCCGTTTCCGGTTGGAGGATGATTCGGTGGCGCAGCACGGGTGCGGCAGTAAACTTGACGTCATCCGGATTGACATAGTCGCGGCCGTCCATGGCGGCCCGGCCTTTGCACGCGTGGAAAAGAGCCACACCGGCGCGTGGACTGGCGCCCACCCGAATCCCGGAAAAATCCCGCGTCTTGCGAACAATCTGCGTCACATACGACAAGACGCCTTCCTCGATCCGGATGCTTCGAATTTCCCCACGACACGCCGCCAGATCCTCACGAGACGCCACGCCGTGAACGCCAAACGATTTCAGGTCGTGAACATCGAATCCGCGATGATAATGCCGGAGAATTTCCGTTTCCTCAGTCTCGCTCGGATAGTCGATCAGAATTTTGAACATGAACCGGTCCAACTGGGCTTCCGGCAGCGGGTAGGTACCCTCGTATTCGATCGGGTTTTGTGTCGCAAAGACCATGAACGGCTCTTCGAACTCGTGCCGGTGGCCGTCGATCGTCACCTGACGTTCTTCCATCACCTCCAGAAGGGCCGACTGTGTCTTGGCCGGCGCGCGGTTGACTTCGTCGATGAGTATGAGATGACTGAAGACCGGTCCGCGCTTCAGCACGAACGTGGACGACTTCGCATCGAACACGTTCGTTCCAATCACATCCGACGGCATCAGGTCCGGCGTGAATTGGATGCGTTTGAATTCCGATTGTACCGCCATGGCCAACGTTTTGACCATGAGTGTTTTGGCGGTCCCGGGCACACCTTCCAGGAGGACATGCCCCCTGGTCAATAGCGCTATGATCAGATGATCGATTACAAAGTCCTGACCGACAACCACTTTTTTCATTTCAGAGCGAAGGCGTTCCGCCACGGTTTTGGTCAGAAGAGCCGTCGGGGGGTCCGGAGTTGTCATTTCACCGATTCCTTTGATGTGGTGATTGCTGCGAGGAAGCTTTGTATAGTTCGTCCAATTGGCCAACAAGCCGGACCAGTTCTTCGTCACTGATCGTGACAGGCCGGCGCCGGACCGTTTCACCATGACTCGCCTGAATATCCGCATCCGCCAGCTTCTTTTCAACAGTATCCATCAAGCGTTGGATTTCTTCTTTCTTGAATCCATAGCGTCGTGAGAGTTGGTCGGCGAGGCGGTCGTTCCGATTGGTATTAAACCGGACCGCGTAATGGCGGCGCACCCATTCATACCATGTCTTCAAAACCCACCGGTTGGCGCGGGCCCGTTCGTACACATTGGCAACGGACTCGACATAGTCCAGCGAACTCCGCCGGGAGGGCTGCCGGATGGGCACGGGACGGCCGATCCGTTTGCCGCGTGAATACACGAAAGCGATGACCGCCACCAGTGCGAAGAGCACGCCGGTTCGAACAGCCGGATGATCCAAACCACGCAGGAAAGACCGGTATTCACCGTAACCCTGGTGGCATTCATCAAAGACGATCCGGTCAAAGGACCGCAGGCGTCCCTGCCCATCGCGCGTCAGCAGTGACATCATCGTGGTCACATTGACACTGTCGCCGATCCACGCGTTACTGACAAAAAGCGGGCTCCCGACAAAGATCACGGCGCCGCTGTCGACCGCCAATTCTGCGACGACCGACACGCGATTCGACCCATACACGGGTACGGCGGAACCCCCGGAGACATTGAATAATCCGCCGTAGCGGCAGGTGTCCTGTCCTTCAAAACCACGAAGGCGCTTCGGAAGGAGCGCATTCGCCGCCGGAGACTGGCACGACCATTCGGATGGCCACTTCGCCGAATCCGCCGCCAGGCCGAAACGATTGAGCACGGGTTCCAGCATGGAACCATAAAACAACAGGCACGTGCTCCCGCTGCGGACCAGTTCGTACAGGGCGTCGATTTCTTCAATGGAAAAAGGTTCGACCGGCGCCGCAGAAATCAATAGTATTTTCTCCCGTGGATCGTACCGGTCCAACTCACGCCGGCCGCGGTGAACGTCAAAATTAGATTCTTTGAGTAACATATAGAATGCCTTCAATCCGGTGGGCGCCGCGCTGTACGTCGAGAACCGATTCCGGGAAGTCGCGGTTTCGTCCGAATCGGAATACAGCGCCAATGCCAGAATCACCATGGCCAGCACCAATCCGGGCGCCGCCCACTTGCCCGCCGTACCGCTCATACGGGTGTCTCCTTCTCCGAAGCCAGCATCACGACGGCCCGATCTTCTTCACACTGCCGGAAATCCTCGACCGACGCCGCTTCCAGACCGTACCACTTGCGGTCAAACGTGCGCGCCAATCGCTCCAGCCGGTCTGCAACTCCACGAACCGCCGCCTTCTCGTGCCCCTTTACCATTTCGAGGAATTCCCGGTTCGTCCAGGCCCGATGGTAACGGACCAGGTGTTCCCGATCCAGGTGCAACAGCGCCGACAGAAAAAGATGCCGGATGGCCCTTCGGTAATCACCCTCAGCGGCCCATTGTTCCGCCAGCAGGCGATGTTCGTCGGGTTCCGTCGTTTCGCCGGCTTCCAGCAATCCTCCAAGCGTCTGCTCCGTTTTTTCACCAATGGTGCGGCGGGGCGTGCGAAAATGCGCCCACATGCGAAACATAACCCAGCCCAACAAAACCGCTCCGATGGCATAAAGCACATAGAGAAGAAACTTTCCTACCAGGGAAAAATCCATCGGCGGCACGGGCGTCTCCACCTCCGGCCGGACGTTGCCAAACAGTTCCTTCAACCACTCGAAAAACCACCGGATGGCTTTCGCCAAAGCCTCGCTAAGCACATGGCGGCTCTCGGTTTCGTGAAATTCCGGCCGACCCAGAATGGCTCTGATTCGGTCGGCATACGGATCGTCGGATTCTTCAAGTACCGTTAACCTCACGGTATTCCACGAATCCATGAACGCACGCCATTGGTCCCGCAGAAAACGTACGCGCATCGTGTCGAGCGGATCGGTGGCCGCCGCGCCGGTTAACGCATACTTGATCCAGCGGACGTCCACCGGCGTCGAATCCTCCACCACGCCTTCCCGGCCGTCGCGCCATGAGACATATCGAAAACCGATCCTGACCGAGTCGGGTAGCGCCAACGCCGCGTCCCTTGCTTTCTCGATCATGTGCCGGGCCAATGCATCATCATCGGAATTCACCGCGGCCTCCAGCGCCTCTTGAATCACAAACCACGGCGTCACGTCCAAATCCGGTTGTCCGGATTCAGGTGTTTCGGAAAAACAAACGGACAGCGGGAGTAATACGAACCACAGAAAGGAGCCCACCCGAATCATGTCGTCTTATCCTCCTCCTCCGGCGTCATCAGCGTCAGAAGGTCCAGGCCTTCATGGCGGGAACGAATGTCAAAATAGAGAAGCGCTGTGAAGACCACCTGAAGCGGCCCGATCAGAACCGACGCCAGTACACCGCCCATCATCGTTGTCACATTCCCATCCGGGAGCAGGCCGCTCATCCAACTCAGTTGTTCAAGGACGACGTTGAAAGCGGCGGAGAAAAGAAAGGCCAGGGAAAGGCCGAGTATCAGCAGGAGGATCCATGTCAAGGCAAGAAAACCGGCCACTTTCAGCCATTCCCCGTTCAGCAGATCGCGTGAACGCCGCCACACGGCTCCAAAAGAGGATGTTTTCTCGAACAGAACGATGGGTGTTGTAAAAATCAGAAAAGCGTACAGGATCAACCCTGGAAAAATGCACATCAAAAAGCCCGTCACGATCACCATCGTGGAAATAGCTGTCACTTTGATCAGCGCAGGGGCGTCATGCACGGCTGATTCCAGCGTGGCCATCACCGGCCGATCCGTGCCAAACGCGCGGTTGTGCACCTCTTCCCACAGCGAAGCGCCGATCAGCGTCTGGATCAAACCGTCAAATACCATCAGAAGCAGGTTGGGCGTGATGTAGGAATCTGTTTCAAAAAAGGCGAAGCCATTGAATACGCGCTCAAACGGGATAAGCCCCAATTGGTGACAGAAAAACCTGAAAACGATGGCGGGCACGTACCACGCGAGTACGAGTCCCATGATGGATTGGAACCGTGCGCGGCAGAAGGCCAGACCCGTGTCGACGATATCCACGACCGTGCGACGGGCCACCAGAGATGAGCGGATCATGCCGGGCGCGTCACTCATGCCGTATCACAAACCGATGCGGGGCGCCGAGGCTTGCAGCGCCCGGATGACAAATTCGATATGAATATCCAGGTCAATGTTCAATTCCGCCGCACCCGACACGATGTCCTCCCGCCGCACTTTGGCCGCAAACGCTTTGTCCTTCATTTTCTTGCGCACCGACCTCACGTCCACTTCCTGAACGCTCCGGGAGGGTTTCACGAGCGACACGGCCGTGATGAAACCGCACAACTCGTCACAGGCGAATAACGTGTGCTCGAGAAGGCTCTCCCGCGTGACGCCCGTGTAATCGGCATGGGACATAATGGCGCGCCGCACCACGTCCGGGTAGCCCCGTTCCATCAGTATTTGATGACCTTTGTAAGGATGGCCGTCGGGCGCAACCGGATCGGGATATTTTTCATAATCGAAGTCGTGCAAGAGCGCCGTCACACCCCACAGGGTCTCGTCCTCGCCAAATTTCACCGCGTACGCCCGCACCGCGGCCTCCACCGACAACGCATGTTTCCGAAGGCTCTCGCCGGTGGTGAATTCGCACAACAACCGCCAGGCGTCTTCACGATCCATGGTTCTAACCTCCCTGATATGTTCGGTCGTCTTGAAGTATAGCGTCAGACGGCGAGTTTTCAAAAAGAAATGTCATCGGGCAAGGGATGGCAGGATAAGAGTGCTCAGTGGATTTTGAAACATAATTCAACAAGGTCGACACCTTGGACGTCCTGAAAACAGAAATTCACGACCACTAAGATCGTGAATTTTGCCTACGTGGAGCTGAGGGGGATCGAACCCCTGACCTCATCATTGCGAACGATGCGCTCTCCCAAGCTGAGCTACAGCCCCATTAACGCGCCAATCTACAGGATAGACATTTTAAAGGCAATCTTTTTTCCCAAAATATCGCATGCATAGGACGCTGTTTTTCGTAACATCGTCGAGCCTCCGGCGCGGTCCCTGATACGCCAAAATCCTACGAAATGAACCACCCAACTCTGTGAAGTGCTCGACGCGGTGGACGTCCTTAAAACCCCTCCGGCCGTTTCCAACGCGCTACGGCTCCGATCAAATAAAAACCAAGACCGGTTTCACGAAGCCCGTTTTCTAAATCGCTAAGCGCCCCATGCAGATGGCTCCTTCATATTTTATCGAACGATATTCTGAATATATTGCTCAACGCCGGAGAGCTGAGCTAACCTCGTCTGAGCCAGTTCAGGAATTTCCCGTGAGACATCGACAAATCAAGAAACTCCTCCAGGTAATCCTTGTGGAATATGATCGTGTCGCCGCGTGAACCGCTTACCATGTAATCGGGAATGTCTTTGGTCATCTTCTTGACGCTTTGAACGTCAAGGTGCAGCGTGACCTTATTGGCCGTCATTTTCCACGCTTTGGGATTGTACTTGTACAATTCCAGCAGTTCCTGCTTGATTTTGAAATGCTTCTCTTCGCTGTATTTGTTCATGCTTGTCACACGGCACCAGAATGGCAACGGCCCATTCGCGTGCTCTTCAAATACTCCCACCAGCACTTTCGAAGACAACTCAATCACGTCCTGGGGCGCCTGGCTCCGGGTTTCACGGAGTAATCTCCGCAGATATTCGCGGTAGAGTGCATTACCTATCCGGGATTTCAGTTTTTTTACTCGACGGGCCAATGTGCGGCTTTCACCGGTATGATCCGGCAAAGAGGCATCCGTGTAGACGATCAGGCAGCGTTTTCGCACTTCCGTTTCGAAGGTGTCCCGGTCGGCATTCATGGACAGAACCACCGGCGGATATTCCTTCAGACTGACATAGTCGTCCTTGATCAATGCAATGGCGTGATCGGTAAAACGCCGGTTATCCAGATCGTCAAAGACCATTGGAAAACGCCGATTCTGTTCGCGCAAGGCCGCCACCTGCGTTTTCGTAAACCAATCCCTGTCCAGGAAGCCTTCGTGATTGAACATCGAAATCAGCAGCGTACGGACGAGCTCCGATTTTCCGCAGTTGCTCTTTCCGTAGAGTATTCCGAACAGCGGGTAATCATAAATGTAGTCGTCCATCGCGAGCGATCGGTTGCGGAAGTCGCACATGAGCGGACTGACATACAGCCAGCTCATGAACGTGAAGTAATCCCTGGCGAGTCGTTCCGTGTTTCCACGAAAACGTTTGAATCCATCAAAATATTCGATCCACGCCTGGGCGTCATTTTGCACTTCGGCTCCGGCCGGCTGGAGAGAAATCTCTTTTCCGGAAAGGATCACCTGTCCCGTTTCGGGATAGATGCTCAGGAACTCTTCAGGATTATTGTCCGTCGTGCGCGAGTTACCCTTCACATATTGGACCGCGCGAATGGCCGTCGCCTTGTCAATGCGAACGGCTCCTTTGACATTCTGCAGGACATTGCTGATTTCAGCGTAAGCCTTTGGAGTCTTTTGTTGCAGAAATTTGTTGATAACCGTAGGTTCCGGAGGCCGGTCATGAACGATCAGAATTTGGGGGGTGTCGGGACCTTTCTTTGCCGGCTCGAATACCGGCAGATTGGCCACGTCAAAAGAATCGGCCAATACCGCATGACGGGATATCTTTGCCGCACTGGTGCTCTTGATCTTGTCGAATTTTGTCCCAAAGTAGTCCCAGGCCGCTAGGTCGTCGTCAAAACAGACGTAACTCTCATTTTGGGAACCGCTGAACGCTCGTTCTGAAAAATTGGCCGATCCGGTAAGTACACGTTTTCCGGCGGGGCCATCGAGCAAAAACAGCTTCTCATGGGAGATCATGTCCTTGACAACGAATAGTCTGAGCCGTCCTTCGTCGATTTTGGCCCGCAAGAGATCGGCCGACTTGCCTTTTGTGGTCTCAAGGATCTCCTTTATGAGGAGTTCCTGGTAGTGCATCCATTTGCCGATGTCATGGAGGATGTCCTCCCGGCCGAAAACGATCTCAATGTCGTCGATCAAACCCGCGGCACGATTGATGAGGGAAACGCTGTTGGAGTAGGTCAACGCTTTCAATGACGTGTAGCCCCTAAACAGGTCTTCGAAACTCATCAACTCCGATCCCTCGAAGCGAGCCTGCACGACATGGAGCCGCGAAGCATCGTTGAAAAGGTCGGAACCGCCTTCCGCGCTCACATTATTATCGTCTTTGTCCATGATGTGGATGATGTAGTTCACTACTCAATGGCACAAGGTAGGTATTGCCCGGAATTTATTCCAGAGGGAAGTGTGCAACCCTGGTGCGAGCCTCAAAATGCCAAGAGAATTGAGAATGGGAAACTGATTGTGAATTACGAAACATTGATATGCTTGAAGCGGCAATAAGATATGGGGTTCAGGATCAGAGATCTAAATGATCGGCAGGCTTTTCCTGGTGGAGCTGTCCAGGATCAAATGGAGTACAACGCAAAGTAGCCCGACCAGAAGTAGCGTGACTACGAGTTCGCTTAACGCTGTTGATTCTGTCTCACGTTCTTCCCCCATGCGCTGGAGCTTCTTCCAGACGCCACAGCACGCAATCGTAACCAAAGCAAGAAACACCAAACTGTGAAAAAATCCTCGATGGTTCGGGTTTGTAGCTGGCTCGAGTATATCAGGCAACGACTTGCCAACGCGCTTATTCCAATTCCCAACAGGATTTTGATTGGGTTGAACATTCTTTTTCTCAGATCGCTTCCAATCATAACTAAGCCACCCAATATCGTGCCAGAAAGCATGTGTG
>CAZJBS010000049.1:0-16826 GCA_964544475.1 uncultured Bacteroidota bacterium
GTCTGCCTTCGGCAGACCACTCGGGGAGCGGTAGATGTCTGCGCGCCGAAACCCGATGAACCCCACCCTGACCCTCCCCTTCAAGGGGAGGGCAAGGGAGGGGTCCGCGAAATGGAGGGCATGACAGAGGACGAGATCGTCAGTGCGGCCTGCAAAGCAAGTTAGGCATAGATGTTTCGGCGCGTGTATTAGCGCCTTCTCTTTGAGCACTTTCTCTTGGCGCAACAAGAGAAAGTGCAACCGCTGACCATTTCCGCATGCTCTAAAACGAAGGTGTACACCACGAAAAACTTAGACACCGGCTTTCCCGCGGGTGACAGGATAGGACGTGCGTGCTTAACATTCCCTTGCCTCTGATCGTTCTGTTTTCTAAAGTGTGACGGCAGATCGTCACACTCACGCAAGAGACGCCCATGGCTTTGAAACGCCTGATTTACGTCATTTTCGGTTGGATGATTGTGTCCATCGTCCATGCGTCCACAGCCCAAACGCCTATCACCGTGGAATGGATGAACTCGCGCGAGCGATGGGCCATCCAATCCGTTCCGGAATTTGTCTGGCTCACCAACGGCGACGCCATTCTCCATGATCGTTATGCCGACGATCCTGTTTGGGAAAAGCTGAACCCAAAGACCGGCCAGCGCACGGAATGGCTGAATATTCGACGACTGGCCGATAGCCTGCGTTCCCACGCCGATCCCGGATCGAACATACCGTCCTGGCCGGAGGAATTCACCCAGGATGGCGCGCTGGCGGCGTTTGTCATTCAGGGCGATGTGTTTGTGGTGGGCACGGCGGACGTGTCCGTGCAACGCATTACGGAAACGCCGGCGGACGAACAATCGGTTCATTTTTCACCGGACGGTCGCAGGTTGGCGTACATCCGGCAATACGACCTGTATGTGTTTGACCTGGAGAGCCGTGCGGAGCGTCGGTTGACCTTTGACGGAAGTCCGACCAGACTCAATGGCACATTGGGCTGGTTGTACTGGGAAGAGATCTTCGACCGTGAGGATGTGGGTTACTGGTGGTCGCCCGATTCGAAACGCATCGCGTTTTTGCAGACCGACGAATCCAACGTCAGCGTGATTCGTTTTCAAAGCCACCAGGACGCCGTGCCGCGCGAGCGCGAACAACGTTATCCGAAAGCGGGCGATGTCAATCCGTCCGTGCGACTCGGCATGGTGGATGTGTCGGGGAGCCCGGCCCGATGGATCGACGGTGTGGTGTACGAATACATCGTGCGCGTGGATTGGTTGCCCAACGGCGACCGGCTGAGTTTCCAGACGATGAATCGCGCCCAGACGGAATTGAACTTGTATTTTCATGACCTGACTAAGGAAAAAACCACGCGCATTCTCACCGAGACGGATTCCGCCTGGGTCAATCCCAACTTTGATCTGGTCTTCCCGCCGTCCGGCGCGTTTTTCTTTTGGACGTCTGAGCGCGACGGCTACGCGCATGTGTATCGTTATTCGATGACCGGCAAGCTGCTGAATCGGGTCACGTCGGGCGCGTGGTGTGTGCGTCCCGCCGGAACGTCCGACCGCAGTATTGTGGCCGTGGACGAACCCAACCAATGGATATACATCACGTCTCAGGAGAAAGCCCATACCGAGCGGCATCTGTACCGCGTGCGTTTCGACGGCACGAAGAAAAAACAGATGACCGTCGAGCCTGGAACGCATGACATCCATTTCTCCAAAGACGGCACCTATTTTGTCGACGTATTTTCCGACTGGCAAACGCCGCCCGGCATGTGGCTGGTCCGTTCCGACGGCACGCGGACTGGCACCATCCGTGAACCCCGCCTGGATCTGATGTCGGCATTCGACATCCAGCCCCAGCGACTGACCACGATTCCGGCGCGGGATGGATTCCCGCTGCCGGCGCGTTTTGTGGTTCCGCGCGGGTTTGATCCGGCGACGCGTCATCCCGTGATCATTCACACCTACGGCGGACCCGGCGCCCCGATCGTCGCCAACGAATGGGAACGGCGATATTTCTGGTTTCATCAGATGCTGGCCGACGCGGGCTATCTGGTCGTTTATCTGGACAACCGCAGCGCGTCCGGCATCAGCAAGACACTGGAGAACCTGGTGGTCTATCGTCAGGCCGGCGAGTGCGAGCTTGACGATTGGGTGGACGCGGCCCGGTGGCTGAAGGCCCAATCGTATGTCGACAGCGCACGATTGGGCATCTGGGGCTGGAGCGGCGGCGGAACGGCCACACTGGTCGCAATGACGCGATCGAAGGAATTCAAGGCCGGCATCGCGGTGGGCGCGGTCACGGACTGGAAATATTACGACACCAAATACACCGAAGCCACGATGAAGACGCCGTCGGTGAATCCGCGCGGCTACGAAACGACGTCGCTGCTGAAGTATGCGCGCGACCTGCACGGGCGGTTGTTGCTGGTGCATGGTTCGGCCGACGACAATGTGCATCCGCAGAATATGCTGGCCTTTGCGGACGCGCTGATCGGGGCAGGCATACCGTTTGATATGATGGTGTATCCGGGACGGAATCACGGCATGTCCGACCTTGCGGCGAGAAATCACCTGTTTCATCTGATGTTGGATTTTTGGAAAGAAAGACTCTGAAAATTAAGAATTGAAAATGTTATGCAGGTTTCATGATTGATGCGGTGATATTCGATATGGACGGGTTGCTGATGGACTCCGAACCGTTCTGGCGTGAAGCGGAAAGAGCGGTCTTCCGCGAGGTCGGCATTGAGTTGACCGATGCTATGTGCGAAGAAGCGATGGGCCTGCGCGTCAATGAAGTATTGCAGCATTGGCATAAGAAATGCCCGTGGCCGTCGCCGGATTTTGACGGCATGGAGAAAGCCATTGTCGAACGCGTCGGGCAACTTATCCGCGGGAAGGGCGAACTGATGCCGGGCGCGAAGGACGCGGTAACCTTCTTTGATCAACGCCGTATTCCGATGGCATTGGCGTCCGCCTCTGCGCTGTCGCTGATCCGGACCTTTCTGGACAAGTTCGGTTTCGATTCGTATTTTAGCGTCGTGCACTCGGCGGAACACGAAGCATTCGGCAAACCGCATCCGGCGGTATTTCTGACCACCTCGGAAAAACTCGGCGTGCCTCCCGTGCGGTGCCTGGTATTTGAGGATTCGTTCAACGGCATGATAGCCGCGAAGGCCGCCCGCATGGTGTGTGTCGTCGTTCCGGAACCGCGCGTGCAACATCAACCGCGATGGGCCATTGCCGATCGCCAACTTTCCACTCTGGAAGACTTCAGCGAGTCGATATGGAAAACCCTGAATCCGGGCCGGTGACGTGCCTTAACTGCGGCCGCACGTTTGAAGGCCATTTCTGCAGCGGGTGCGGCCAGAAAGCATCCACACGCCGTTTCACGCTGCATCATATTTTCCACGATTTGTTTCACGCGTGGGCCCATTTCGATTCTGGCATTTGGCGGCTGGCGCGCGATCTGACGATACGGCCGGCGGTTGTCGTGCGTGAGTACCTCGAAGGTCGGCGGAAGACGTATTTCGGAGCCATGCAGTACCTCGTGATCACCATGGCCCTGAGTACGTTCCTGACCGTGCAGTTCCGCCTCATGATGCCCTCGGAAGGCGTTCTTGACACAGCCAGCCATGGTTTTTCCGAATTCACGACGCGCTATTTCAACCTGATCATGTTCCTGGCCGTTCCCATTCAGGCGTTGTTTTCGAAAATGCTGTTCAACAAAGCCGGCTACTTCTACGCCGAGCACCTGGTCATCAACGCTTTCATCAGCGGGCATCGCGCGTTGTTCTTTTCGCTGGCCATCGGGCCGTTGATCATCTTCTTCCGGCCGTTGTATTTTGTATGGATCGGTTTGTATACGGTGGTCTGGATTGGATTCACGATGTGGGTGTATGTTCGCATTTTCCGGAGCCGCATGGTCTGGGGCCTGACCAAATCCTTCGTCGCCATAGGTTTGATGTATGCCGTGCATTATGCGATCATGGTCGGCGCCTTTATCCTGTATCGTCAGGCGGGTCATTGATCGTGGCTTCGGCGGGAGACATGGCGCGGCAGTTTATGGACGCCGTCAACACACACGACGTGGACCGTTTGTGCGGGTTGATGACGGAGGATCATCAATTCACGGACGCCCACGGTCATGTGCTGACGGGCGCCGCGCCGTTGCGCCTGGCCTGGTCAATGTATTTCGAGTGGTTTCCGGATTACCGGGTGGTGTGGGACGCGGTGCTGGTTGAGGGGCAGACGGTGTTGGCCGCCGGAACCGCGGCCGGCACGTGGAAGGGCAGCGTCGATCCGCGGGATCGCTGGGAACTGCCGGCGGCCTGGCGGGTGGTCGTTCGCGGCGACCACATCGCAGAATGGCAAGTATTTTGTGATACGAAAATCGTGTTTGAAATCATAAGCAGGAATTCCACATGACCACCCGAAAATCCGGAATCACTTTTCACCCGCTCGATCTAACGCGTTGGGACGATTTTGTCGCCTTGTTCGGCGAACGCGGCGCCTGCGGCGGGTGCTGGTGTATGACGTGGCGGCTGACGGCGTCGGAATTTCAGAAGAAAAAAGGCGCCGGAAACAAAAAAGCCATGCAATCGCTTGTGCGCCGGGGCGAACCCGCCGGTCTCATCATGTATGTGGACGGCGTGCCCGCGGGGTGGTGTTCGGTCGCGCCAAGAGAACATTTCGTTCGTCTCGAAAAAGCACGCGTGCTGAAAAGAATCGACGAAAAACCGGTGTGGTCGGTCACGTGTTTCTTTGTGGCGAAACCGTTTCGCCGGCGGGGATTGTCCGTCGAACTTCTCAAAGGCGTGATCGCCTACGGCCGGAAGAAGAAGATGGGAATTCTGGAAGCGTATCCGGTGATACCTTACACGGCGAAGATGCCGGATGTGTTTGCATGGACGGGATTGGTGTCGGCGTTCGAGAAAGCGGGGTTTGTGGAGGCGGCCCGCCCATCGAAAAGCCGCCCGATCATGAGATTCTATCTGTCCTGAAAACGCCCCGCGACGCATGGGCTCGACCACTTTTTGATTGAGACAGACGGATTCATTGCGTACTATAAAGACGAATTGAACCCACCACCATTCAGGACCATATATGAATTCAGCCAAACCCGGTTTGTTGCAGTCGTTTCCGCGAGTTTTCTGGGTCGCCAATGTCATGGAACTGTTCGAACGGGCGGCCTACTATGGCCTGAATTCCGTCCTGGCCATTTACCTGACCAATGCCGTCATGGAGGGCGGTCTGGGATTTTCCGAGCAGTCGGTTGGCTTTCTGCAGGGTCTGATCTACGCTTTGACATATATTGTGCCGATTCTGGGTGGCGCGCTCGCCGACCGTTACGGCTACCGGCGCATGCTGTTGGTCGCGTTTTCCCTGCTTGCCGTCGGCTATTTTGTGAGCGGACACATGAGCGCCTATGGCGCGGTGTTTGCGAGCCTTCTCATCATGGCCACCGGCGCGGGGCTTTTCAAACCGATCATCAGCGGCACGATCGCCCGGTCGACCACGGAAGAAAATTCCGGCTTCGGATTCGGGGTGTACTATTGGATGATCAATCTCGGCGCCTTCGCGGCTCCGCTTCTGGTCAGCTATTTGAAGGGCTTCTCATGGGGTTATGTTTTTACCGCCTCATCCCTGTATTGCGCCGCCATGCTTTTGCCGACCCTCTTCCTGTACAAAGATCCTCCCAAGCCCGACAGCACGAAAAATCTCCGTGAAGTGCTCTCCGGTGCGGCGATGGTGCTGGGCGACGCCCGATTCATGCTGATGATTTTTGTGTATTCGGGTTTCTGGATTTTGTATTTCCAGAATTTCGGATCCGTTCTGTGGTATCTGCGGGACTTCGTCAATACCGCCCCCATTGACCAACTGTTTGCTTCCATCGGAATTCCTCTGAAATTTGACGCGGAGCACGTCACCGTCATTAACGCGGGTACGATTATTCTTTTGCAGGTGGTCGTCAGCCGGATCGTGAAGAACATCAATCCGCTTCCCACGATGATCGGCGGCATGGTTATCGGCGGGATTGGGTTTGCCTGCCTGGCCGCGAGCGCCAATATCTGGGTGTTTATACTCGGTATTGCGGTATTTTCCATTGGCGAAATGACGGCTCATCCCAAGTATTACAGCTACGTGGGGCTGGTCGCGCCGGCGGACAAAAAAGCCCTCTACATGGGTTACGCGTTTCTGTACGGCGTGATCGGCAGTCTTGTCGGATCCAATATTGGCGGGGCCATGTATGAATCCATGCTGAAACCGCTCGTGGGACAGGCCGGCATTGAAAACGAACTTCACATGTTCTGGCTTATCTTTGCGGCGCTCGATCTGCTGGCCATTGCCGGCCTGATCGCCTACAACCGTATTTTCGCCGCCGACACGCCCCGCAGCAACGCGCTGGCGCGCCGCGTCATGATGGCCATTTACGCGGGTTTGATTCTGCTCGGCGGCTGGTTTCTGCATGCCTCGGTATTCCACGGCGAGACGATCATTTACAAAACGATGATCCAGGCCTTCATCATGCTCGGCATCGGCCTCGGAGGCGTGGTCATCAGCTTGAAACATACATCCCATCCAACGGACCCTTGAATCATGACTTACCAGGATCACGGCCATGCTGAAAGACAACCTGACGGAGTATTTTGAGCGAAGCATTCGCACGAACTGGGATCATCCCGCCTTTTCCAATTACAAAGGAGAAACGGTCACCTTCCGCGACGTGGCGGAACACATCCACCGTTTGCACGCCATTTTCAACGCCGGCGGCATCCGCAAGGGCGACAAGATCGCGCTGATTGGAAAAAACTCGATCAACTGGGCGGTCACGTACCTGGCCACGATTTCGTACGGCGCGGTCATCGTACCGGTGCTGCCGGATTTTCACAGCGACGACATGCATCACGTGGTGAATCACTCGGACTCGGTTTTGCTTTTTGTCGCCGAAGACATCAACGACAAGCTCGACGAATCCCAGATGCCCAACCTGAAGGCGATCTTTTCGCTGACGGACATGAAGCCGATTCACGACCCGTCCGGCGTGTTCACGCCCCTGGTCCGCAAGGTACACGACGATTTTGCCGCGACGGAGTATGTCACGCGTGAAAAATTCGCTTTGACGCGCATCGCCAATGAGGAACTCGCGGCGATTGTTTACACGTCCGGCACGACCGGGTTCTCGAAGGGTGTCATGCTCCAGCACAACAGCCTGATCGCCAACGTCCGGTACGCGATGAATAATTTTCAATTGAAAGCCGGGGAACGTATGGTGTCTTTCCTGCCGCTGGCGCATGCCTTCGGTTGCGCGTTCGATTTCCTGTTTCCGTTTGCCTCCGGAGCCCACGTGGTCTTCCTGAGCAAGATTCCCTCGCCCAATGTGGTGCTTCAGGCTTTCCAGGAATACCGGCCCCGCATTGTCTGCACCGTGCCGCTCGTGCTGGAGAAGATCTATCGCAACCGCATCCGGCCCACGCTGGACAAGAAGACGATCAGCCTGTTGTTGAAAGTGCCCTTCATCGGCAACGGCATCAACAGCTCGATCCGGAAGAAACTCGTCGACGCATTCGGCGGGGCATTCTGGGAAGTCGTCGTCGGTGGGGCCGCGCTCAGCACCGAAGTGCAGCAGTTTTTCACGAAGATCGGCTTCCCCTTCACCGTCGGCTACGGCATGACCGAATGCGGACCTTTGATCAGCTACAGCCATTATCACGATTACCGCATGTTTGCGGTGGGCAGGGTCGTCGACACCCTGGAAATCAAAATCGATTCGGCGGACCAGGAACACGTGGTCGGCGAGATTCTGGTGCGCGGTGAAAACCTGATGGTGGGATATTATAAGAATGAACAGGACACCCGGGCGACGATTGACAAGGACGGCTGGCTGCACACGGGCGATCTCGGCCTGATCGACAAGGAGGGATTCATCTACATCAAGGGCCGGTCGAAAACGATGTATCTCGGGCCGTCCGGGGAGAACATTTATCCGGAACAGGTCGAATCCAAGATCAACAGCCTGGCGCTGGTTTCCGAGTCGCTGCTGATCGAACGCGGCGGCAAACTCGTCGCCCTCGTCTATCCGGACATGGAAGCGGTCGACAAGGAGGGCCTCGATGAAAAGGCCCTTGCCGAACGCATGGAAGAAAACCGCAAAGCGATCAACCAGTTGATGCCGGCGTACATCAATATTTCAAAGATTGAATTGTACCCGGAAGAATTTGAAAAGACGCCGACCAAGAAGATCAAACGGTTCTTGTATACCGTATCCGAGGCGCCGCACTGAACGACATGGCATGACCGCTGGTTCGGTTTGAGAAAAAGGGAGCCGCGGCGGCGCGCCGACGATCGTTTCCATTGATCGCCGGCTGACATCCATTCATGGCCTTTCAAAACATATCGGCATGTTGCCGATCGACAAAGCCCCAAGGATCGCTTTCCTATGAGATCGAGTGGTTTGATATGGTGCCTTGCCCTGTGTCTTGGACACGCCCCTTTTGCGAATGCCGGCGATCCGAAAGAATACAACGCGGTCGTTTCGGACATGGTCAGAGCCCTGGAAGGCGCGCACGAAGGCAAACAACCCAAGCGCCTGGCCGTCGTGACGTTTATCAATACGAAACAGACCGCGTCGCAGAACGATTTCGGCGAATACCTGACGGAATCCTTTGTCAGCGAGGTCAATACCATTCGTCAGCGATACAAGATTTTCGAACGGAAACGGCTGGATGCGGTGTTGAAAGAGAACGACTTCAAACTGAGCGACCTGGTCAACCGGGATCAGGCCCAGCAACTGGGCGAACTGCTTCCGATCGACGTCCTTTTTTCGGGGACGTACACCAAACTGAAGTCCTACATCGACATCAATGCCCGCCTGATCGACGTCGTGACCGGCGAGATTCTGGTCAGTTTTTCGGGACGCATCCAATTGACATCGGACCTGCTCAGCCTTTTTTCCGATGATGCCGGCGCCGGCGGCATCGTCACGGCAAAGCCCAGCGCCCTGGATCTCTGCAAGGAAAAGGCGAAAGCGCTCAAGACAAAACTCAACGATCTCTCGACCGAAGACAAGGTGCAGGTGGTGGCCGCGGATGCCGCCAGGATTCCGTTCGACCTTGAATGCGGCGCCGTTCATCTGGATGTGATGTACGCCTTCAAACGCTACAAAATCGACAACAGCGATTACAAGCGGTTTCTGATGAACGTGCTGGACACCATTCCCTATCCCGCCCTGGATGAACGCGCCGGGGAAATACTCAAGTACCTCGCCAAAGACAGCGTGATTGACGGACAGGAATGGAAGCTGGCTTTGAAGACCATAAAGAAAACCGGCAATTACTCCATGACCGGGCTGCTGCGTACGGTATTCCGGGGTGTTGTGACGGGCGACGATCTCTCGGAATCGTATGAAAGGATCGACGCGTACTTTGAAGCCGCGGCGGCGGGACACATTGGATTGCCGACGCCGATCACGCCGACGACCGCCTTCTTTTTTTTGGCCGAAGCCGTCAAATCCGACCCGGACACGCGTCTTGCCTATTACAGCTACGACCGCCATCGCCGCCTGATCTCCATGGAGAAGAAAGAGACCTACAAAAGCGTCAACGGCTTCTTAACCGGTCTGTACAAGCGGGAGTCCGATCGCACGCGAAAAACGACGGAACTGGAATGGATCGCGGAATACTTCAACGCCATCGAAGACCACGACAAGGCGCACGAGTGGCTGTTTGATTTTGTCCGGTCATTCGAACTGACCGGCAACAAGACGACCAATGAAGAAATCAAAAGAAATTTTCCCGAGACGGACCTCGTCCATTTTGTGTCGCTATGCCGGGAGCGGCTCAGTGCATGGGCGTTGCTGACGCCGTATGCCAGTCAAAAAGAGGACCGCATCACGTTTTGCGTGCGGTATGATGTGCCGTTGCCGGGAGTGATTCCGACCATGACCGAGGCGGCGGCCATTCTGGCGGGTCCGGATATCGACGAATTGAAACGCGTGACGGCGTTGCTGGAATTGATGGGCGACCGGCCCAAAATATGCGAGGAGGCTCTTGTAAAACTGCTGGACCGGAAAAGCATTGATCAAAAAGAAACTCTCAAGGACGCCCAGGAATCCGCCGTGGTCATTCTCGGCCATATCCGTTCCGTCGATCCCCGCGCGATTGAATTCATGATCGAATCCCTCGCTGGTTTTGATTATAATATGAGTGACAAGGCCGCGGACGCGCTGGTGGTCATTGGAAAATCCACCGTGCCGGCGATCCTTCGCAAACTGAACCTGCTGACCAACCAGGACGACGGTCTTCGCTACAAGATGATCAAGATTCTGGGCCGCATGGGGAAGGAGGCCGCGGCGGCCAAATCGACGTTGCTGGGGTTGCAGCAAAAAGCCACGAACAAAGACGTGAAATACATTCTCGAAGCCGCGCTTCAGGCCATGGAGTGATGCTTGTCCTGCGTGCCTTCCGTTTTGAACCAGCCTGCTTTGGCCTGCATGTCTTCCGCCGCCCGGCGCAATTGATCGGTGGCATTGGCGATTTCATTGGCCCCGGTTGACGACTGGGTCACGCCGATCGCGATCTGTTCCATGTTCAGGCTCACCTCCTCGCTGACGGTCATCATGTGTTCGACCGCCCGCGCCACATGGTTGATGTGTTCCATGTTGTCGTGAATGGCATTCATGATGGCGGTGAGCGCGTCGCGCGCCTGGTCGCTCAACACCATGCCTTCGTTGGCTTTGTCCAGTGTGGATTCGGTCGTCTGCAGTACGCGCTGGGTGAGATGCTGGATGTTCTCGACGATGACGGGAATTTGTTTGATGGCGCCGTCGGTTTTTTCGGCGAGGGCGCGGATTTCATTGGAAACGACGGCAAAACCCTTGCCCTGGATGCCCGCGCGATCGGCCTGGATGGAAGAGTTGAGCGCGAGCAGTTTTGTCTGGCCGGCGATGGATTCGATGACCTTGACGATATCGGCGATTTTGTCGCTCGCGTGCTTGAGCTGGGTCATCAGGTCGGACGTTTCCTGCGTGGAGGCGGCGATATCCTTGATCTTGTTGAGGGCCGTGCTCAACATGGCCTGGCCTTCCTGGGCGATCTGGCCGGTTCGCTGGACCTGCTCATTGGTCGTGTGCGCCGTCTCGGAGGTGGTTTTCATGTCAAGGCTCATGCGGTGCAACGAGTCCGTGATTTCACGGCTGCGGTCGGACTGAAGTTGTGACGTCGCCGCCAGTTGTTTCAGCGTGGCATTGGTCTCGACCGTCGTGATGGCGATGTGGCTTGACGTCGTCTGGATTTCGCGAAGCAGTTCGCGCAGTTTGTGAAAAGCCAGGTTGAAAGACGTCGCCAGCGTGCCGATTTCGTCGCGCCGGTCCAGCCGGACGCGCACATCGACGTGACCCTGGGAAACCTGTTCGGAAACCTGGACAATCTGCTCGAGCGGCTTTGAAATGCTCAGGCCGAACATCCACGACACGGTCACGGCGAAAACCAGCAGGACCACCGCGCCGGTGAACGTCAGGAAAATCGCATGGCCATACGTCGATTGCATGTTCTTGAGCAGCGTGGCGCTGACGTCCGTGGCCTCATCCGAAACCACCCGGGCGTCTTCCATAAGCACGCCATAGAGCAGGTCAAAATCTTCTTTGAGGGCGTGGCCCGCCCCCGGCGATCCCCGTTGTTCATTCCGAATTTGCGCCGATCTGAGGAGCAGACCAATGCCTGTTTCGAGGCTGGAAATCCGGGCGCGCAAAAGGGAGTCCTTGACCGACACCAGTTCAAGCTGATCGACCCGTCCGCCATTGAGCATGGAACGGCACGTCGCGAGAGACTCATCAAACAGGGCATACGCCTCCTCCGGCGCGCGCGTCTCATCGCCGGACATGTATTCTTCAAACCATGAACGGCCCAGCGTGACTTTGTACTGAATCTGGCCGATCGCGGCGGCCACCGGAAGCATGTCGTTGCCGGCTGCCCTGGCGTCCTCATACACGTGGCGGAGCTGCCAGTAGGCAAAGAGCGTTCCTCCGACGATGAGCGCCGCCAGGAACAATGAGCTGATCAGGAGTTTGGTACGGATCAACATAGTGGCCATCTCACACTAAGGAAGGGTTGGTCATTTCTTCGTAATATACACATCCACTCTTAATATTCCTCGGTCTTGTTCGGATTATTTTTTGACCGGCCACGGCCGGGTCAGGTACCAATGTCTCTCGTCCACGACCGGTTGAATGGTCGTTGCGACGTTGCGCGGCGTCGGACCGAGGTCCAGGCGAACCACGGCCGAATCCAGTCTCACATCGATCGGCAACGTGAAATCGATATTTGGAATGGAGAGATCGTACGACGATGGGCCGACGGAATCAATCCGGATCTCCGGAATCGTCGTGGTCCGTAAATAAAGGTTCAGGAGCGCGGACCAGTCGCGCCCGGCAACACGGCGGACGTGTTCCACAAAATCGTCCGTGGTCACCTGGTTGTGCCGCGTGTATCGTGGATTGGCTGCGAAATCCTTCAACATCGGGAAAAAAACAGAATCGCCCAGCACATAACGCAGCGTGTGCATGACGTACGCCCCCTTGTAATAGATGTCGCCATGATACGCGTCCTCTTCCGCGAGCCCTTCGCCCTGAACGATCGGTTTTTTGTTGGCGATCAGGTTGCGCTTTTTGCGCATGTGGGCGTGATACGCGGACTCGCCGCCGCGGTCCAGCAGGTACAGCGCCTCGGCGTACGTGCCGATGCCTTCATGAATCCAAAAATCCCCCCAGTCGCGGACCGTCACGTTGTTGCCCCACCATTCATGGGCCATCTCATGAAGCATGAGTTCATCATACGTCACGCCGCCGGTGCGTTCGTAGTTGTAATGATTGCCGTACGAATTGATGGTTTGGTGTTCCATGCCCAGGTACGCTGTCTCGACGATGGCAAATTTTTCACGGGCCCAGGGATATTCGCCGAAAAATGTCCGGTACGACTTCAACATGTCGACCGCCATGAGCAGGAGCGAATCCGCCTTGGCGCGGCTTTGAGGCAGGACATAATATTGCACCGGCATCGTGTCGCCGGACAACGTGACATAGGGTGTTTCCACCAGGAGGAACCGTCCGATATTCACAGTGATCGAATAATTATTGATCGGATAATGGGTCACCCAGTGAAACGTGCGAAGCGTGTCGGTTTGGGTCACGTCGCGCAGGAGGCCGTTGGACGCGCAGACATAACCGGCCGGCACGGTGATACGAATGGCGACGCTGTCGGGTTCGTCGGAAGGATGGTCCTTGCACGGCATCCAGATTTTGGCGCCCTCGCCCTGGCAGGAAAGGCCGATCCAGTCAAAGCCGTCCGCATCTTTGGACCAGTTGAAACCGCCGATCCACGGCGGCATAATGGCCTCGGTTGGTTTGCCGCGATATCGGACGGTCAGAGAGGCCAGTTCGTCGCGTTCGATGGTGCGCGGCAGAGCGATACGAAGTTTGTTGCCGCTGTGGGAAAACGCGCACGCCCCGCCGGACGACAACGTGATGTCGGAGACGTTGAAATTATTGATGAGATCGAGATCCAGGGAATCGATATCCCGCGTGGCCCGCCATTGCACAGTGACCAGACCGTCCAGGGATTCGGAAGGCGCGTCGACGCGAAGATGGATGTCGTACGATACGACGTCGTAACCCGAGCGTGCCGCGTCCAGCGTGCCGCCGGAATCATACCAGCCGAAACGCGAATGCGAAATCAGAATCCAGGCGACGAGCGCCACGAGGATCACCACGATGCCTCCGATGATGGACAAAGACCATTTCAAAAATGTTTTCATGGTAAAGACCTGCGGATGATGAAAAAACGCCGCCGGTTATTCCTCCAGCGTGGACAGGTCGCCTTCGTTCAGGCCCTGGGCCCGCGCCTTCAGGACACGGCGCATGATCTTTCCGGAGCGGGTCTTCGGGAGGACGTCGACAAACGCGACTGTCTCCGGGCGCGCGATCGGGCCGATCTGATTGGCGACATGTTCCTTGAGTTGGTCTTCCAGTTCCTTGCCGGGCGAAAAACCCTGGCGCAGGATGGCGTAGACATGAATGGCATGGCCTTTCACCTCGTGCGGCAGGGCGATGGCCGCGGCTTCGGTGACGGAAGGATGGCTCACGAGGGCGCTTTCGATTTCCGCCGTGCCGAGCCGGTAGCCGCTCACTTTGATCACGTCGTCGATGCGTCCGATGATCCACACGTAGCCGTCTTCGTCGATGCGCGCCGAGTCGCCGGCTTTGTACCAGCCCTGTTTGGAATAGTCTTTCCAATAGGTTTCCACGTAACGCTCCGGATCGCCATGAATGGTGCGGGCCATTCCGGGCCACGGGGACTGGATCACGAGTTTCCCTTCTTCGCCGCGGGCGACCGGCACGCCGGCCTCATCGACCACGGCAATCTCATTGCCGAAAAACGGTTTCGTCGCCGAACCCGGCTTGAGCGGAAGACAGGGCAGGGGGGTGATCATGAATCCGCCGGTTTCGGTCTGCCACCACGTATCCATGATCGGGCATCGGCCGCCGCCGATGACGCGGTGATACCATTTCCACGCTTCCGGATTGATGGGTTCACCCACCGATCCCAGCAACCGCAAGGAAGACAGGTCGTGCCGTTTCGGCCAGGCGTCGCCGTAGCGCATCAGGCCGCGAATCGCCGTCGGGGAAGTGTACAGAATGCTGATCCCGTATTTCTCGATCATCTGCCACCACCGGTTGGGGTATGGGTGGTTGGGGGCGCCCTCGTACATCATCATGGTGGCGCCGTTGATGAGCGGGGCGTAGACGATGTAGCTGTGGCCGGTGATCCAGCCGGGATCGGCGGCGCACCAGTACCGGTCGTCGTCTTTGATGTCGAAAACATACCGATGCGTGGTCGAGGTATAGACGGCAAAACCGCCGTGGGTGTGCAGGAGGCCTTTGGGTTTGCCCGTCGTGCCGGACGTGTAGAGGATGAAGAGCATGTCTTCCGCGTCCATTTCCTCTGTTTTGCAGACCGGTCCGGCAATGGGCATACCCATGAGGTCGTGGTACCAGAAATCGCGGTCGTTTTCCATGTAGACCGTCTGGCCGGTGCGTTTGACGGTGATGCAGACTTCGACGGTGGCGGAGCGTTTGATGGCCTCGTTGGCGATGGATTTGAGGTCGTTGATTTTGCCGCGCCGCCATCCGCCGTCGGCTGTGAGGATCACGCGGCTGCCCGCGTCGTCGATGCGCGCCGCCAGCGCATCCACGCTGAACCCGCCGTACACCACGCTGTGGGCCGCCCCGATCTTGGCGCACGCCAGCATGGAAAAAAGAAGTTCAGGAATCTGCGGCATGTAGATCGTGACGATTTCGCCTTTGCGCACCCCCATGCTCTTCAGGACATTGGCGAGCTTGCACACTTCGCGGTTGAGCGCGTGGTAGGAATATGTCCGGACGTCGCCCGGTTCGCCCTCCCAGATCAGGGCCAGTTTGTTCTTACGCCAGGTGGCCACGTGACGGTCGACGGCATTGTGGACAATATTGATGCGCCCGCCGGTGAACCACTTGTAAAACGGTTTTTGGCTGTCGTCCAGAACGCGGTCCCATTTGCGGTACCATTCCAGCTTTTCCGCTTCCTCCGCCCAGAATCCCTCGCGGTCGGCGATCGAACGCGCGTAAAGCGCCTCGTAATTCCTGACATGAGCGTTGGCAACCAATTCCTCGGGCGGATAATACCACTCGGAGTTGGACGGACGCGGCGGTTCGGGCATGGCGGACTCCTCGGGAAATGAACGTTCAAGAAGGAAGCGCCGGCAATTTTCTAATTTTTGGAGAGAAAATCAAAATTAATTTCTTTTCCGCGAAGCATTCGAGCGTGATGTCAGATGGCTTGGAGAAAAAAACTTGACATTCTTTGGTCCAATTTCTAAAATGCATACGTAGCCACACTGCTCTAGGTGTGAGGATTCGTTTTCAATCCAATTCTGTCGAGGTGGTATGACACGTTCATTCGTCCTTTTCAGCATCGTGGCGATGTCCGTTTTGTCGTGTTCCGACGACGCGGATGAGGCCCGTCTTCTCGCCGACACGCAATGGCGAATCGTCCCACCCTTGAAAGCCCGACTCTATTACTCTTTCGACAGCACGGGTCATTCAGGCACGTACGCCTACCTCGACGATTCCTGCTTTGTGCTGCAGTCCGTGACCGTCTCGAATGGGAAGTTGCATGTGGGCGATGAACACTACGCGTATCACCTGAACAGTGATCCCGTTAGCAATCTTACCGTCACCTATCCCGTCTATTATTATGGTTACAACGGCAAAACCGACAGCATCACGGGATATATGGATATCATTTTTGAACCGACAAGCTTGCTCCTGGATACACTTCTGCTCTGTGAATAGCCTTTGTTGAAGGCCCGTTAATCTGCATAACGGATTTCAGCGCTGAAGCGAAATATGGCCAGGAGTGGTTACCACGCCCTTTCAGGGCTTTTCGTTTCTGCATTTATGCGAACATGGGGCTTTCGCCCCATGCTCTGATCAACGACCCTTTCAGGGTCGTTGATCAGGACCAGTCTCTGGGCTTGCCTCGGGGTAGACGATCAAGACTGTAAAGCCCCGAAGGGGCGTGGTTGACGGAGGTCGGAACGAAGTTCCGACCACACGCGAGTAAACAATCAAAGCCCTGAAAGGGCGAAACACAGAGTGAGAGCTCATCATGTCACAAAGTCTCGCCAAAATCTACGTCCATGCCGTTTTCTCCACCAAGCGCCGGTTTCCATTCCTCAACGATCCGTCGGTCCGACGCGACATGCACGCCTATTTAGGCGGCACATGTAAATCGGTCGATTGTCCCG
>CAZJBS010000050.1:0-15216 GCA_964544475.1 uncultured Bacteroidota bacterium
CGGCCGGTTGATCCGGCGTTGACAAGGAGATCCGTCAAGGTTTCAGCCATGTCCTCCAGGTCGACTACGCGATCCACCAGACCCGATTCGACCGCGCTTTTTGGCATGCCATAAATCACACAGCTGTTTTCCGATTGAGCGACGATGCATCCGCCGTTGCGACGCACTGTGTACAGACCATTCGTACCGTCGGTGCCCATGCCGGTCAGCACGCATGAGAGGTTGTTGGGTCCGATGACCGATCCCGCCGACTCAAACAGGACGTCGACCGCCGGGCAGTGATAGAGCCGCTCGGCGTTGTCCGACAGACGGATTCGGTACGACGTTCCGTCGGCCCGGAAACCCACATGCCGTCCGATATCACCAAGATAAACGGTCCCATCATGGACGATGTCGCCATCTTCGGCGGTTTTCACCTTCAACCGGCAAACCGTATCGAGGCGTTCGGCCAGGGATTGGATGAAGTTGCCGGCGGGCATGTGCTGGACAATGACGATGCCGGCCGGAAAATCGCCCGGCAATCCGGACAGCAGACGGTGCAAGGCCATGGGGCCGCCCGTGGAACAACCGATGGTTACAATCTTTTGGGAAGAGAGCGGCGCCGGCCGCGGCGGCTTGCTTTCCGTCGGGCTCCGTCGGATGTCACCTTCTTCCGCCAGCGGGGACACCAGACCGACTGCCGCCTTGAGTTTGCGGACGATGTCAAGGCCCATTTCCTGGCTGTTCATCGCCATGGACGATTGCGGTTTGGATACGACGTCAAACGCGCCCCTTTCCAGACACTGAATGGCCAGATCGCCGCCGCTCCGGGTCATGGAACTGATGATGACCACCGGCGTCGACCAGTGCCGGCGAATGTCCGTCAGCACATCCAATCCATTGCGGTAAGGCATTTCCACGTCGAGCGTGATCACATCGGGTTGAAGCGCTTCGATCAGGCCGAGGGCCATGTTTCCATCCGGAGCGCTGCCGACCACTTCAAAGTGGCCCTCCATCTCAATGATGCGCTTCAGCGCTTTTCGAATGAACGCCGAATCATCGACGACGAGTACACGATATCGTTGGTTCATGGGGTTCATTTCTTGCGGTAATAGACGACGTCGCCGCCGTGGCAGATGGCGAAACCGGCACCGCGGTCGATGAGACTCTCGGAATGACCGAGGAACAAAAGCCCCTGGTCGACGAGCAGGCGCCGGAGGTTGGCGACGGCCCGGTCCATCCCGTCCGGGTCGAAATAAATGACAACGTTACGGCAGAAAACAAAATCAAACGGACCCAGTTTGTCCAGGCCGTCGGCATTCATCAGGTTGGCCGGAATGAACTGAACCGCTCTCTGCAACAACGGCCGGACGCGGCGGTATTTGCCATCCTTTACGAACAGGGATCCGTATCGTTCCTCCAGCAGCGGCGTCATCGCCCGAAAGGATTTGCCCGGATAGCGGCCTTCGCAAGCCAACGCTATCACCGTGGGGTCCAGGTCGATGCCGACCACCTCCACCGAGGAAAAACCGGCTTCCAAAAAACAGGCGGCGAGACTGTACGTTTCTTCGCCCGTCGAACAACCCGCGCTCAGAATTCGCCAGGGGGAAGTGCGGAAGGCGCGGAGGTCGGAGGCCCGGCGCACGGCTTCTTCCATGGCATTGTGTTCGCGGAAAAAATACGTCTCGTGGTTGGCCAGATGCGTCACCAGCGCGGTCCACTCGGGATGATCGAAGGCATGACCGAGATAAAACAACCTCACGAGCTGCTGATAGTAATCCATGAAGGAGGCATGGCCTCTCGACGCCATGATCGTCTGGATTTTGGAACGGAGCATCCACGTCTTTTCATGATCGAAGTGAATGCCAAAATGGTTGGAGATCATATCCCGCAGCAGGTTCAATTCCTCGTCCGGAACGACCGTCGCCGGATGATGCGGATGAAAAGGATGTCTCAGTAGCATGACGCCGGTGGATCGTAGGGACGTTGATACACGAGGGCGTTCCAGCGCACCGGCTGAAGGCGATGATCGAAAACGTGGAGAGTCTCGACGTCACCCGTCATGACAAATCCTCCCGGCTTGACGGAATCCTCGAGCCATCGTACCAAACGCGACTGGTGCTCGTCGTCAAAATAGATCATGACATTGCGGCAAAAGATGACATCCCACCGTTCTGAGAAATCGCGGGTGGCGATGACCTCTTTGAGGTTTTTCTGTTGGAACCGCACGAGGTTCCTGACCGGATCGGCGACCTGATAGGATCCGTCTCGCTGTGCCTGAAAATATTTTTCCAGCAGATCCGGCTGTTTGGCGTACAAAGACGACAACATGCGTTCGGACGGACTGTACCGTCCAAGCTGTGCTTTGGACAGCGCTTCCTCACTGATATCCCAGGCGTCGATGGTCACATCCCAATCCTCCTGCTTCCGGAGGCGTTCAAGCATCATCATGGCCATTGAATATGGTTCCTCTCCGGTGGCACAGCCGGCGCTCAGCAAACGCAAAACCGGACGTGACGACGGCAGGCCATGGCCGGTCCGGCGCCCCAGCATCTCGCGGAGCCCGCGGCTTTCGAGGAATTCAAACTGGCTTCGGTTCCTGAAAAAATAGGTCTCCTTGATGGCCAGTTGATCCATGAGCACCGACCATTCCTTCTCGGCCGGGTGGTTGATCAACCATCCCAAATATTGTGCCCGGTCGCCGAAGGACTTCTCTCCGGCCCGATCCGTCACGACGGATTCGAAAACAGGCTGCCCCAGTCTGTGAATGTCAAACGCAAACCGGTTCAGAATTTCACGGCGAATCGGGCCAATGATGGGATCGTGGTTGTTCATGCGTCCCGGTGCCCGTTGGAACTCAGGCGAAAGGAGTTGGTGATCGTATTCAGCTGCTCGACCTGTGAGTTGAGATTGCGCGTGACGGTGGCGATGTTCTCCATGGCTTTGACGATCTGTTCGCCGCCCCGCCGTTGTTCGGTCGTGGCTGTGGCCACCTGGCGGGCCATCGCATTCATGATGTCCATGGCTTTGGAAATCTGTTCCGCCCCGGCGGCTTGTTCCCGCGTCGAATTGTGAACCTGTTGGGCCATGTGATTCATCATGTTCACGGTCTTGACCATTTGATCGGATGCGTGCGCCTGCTCCTGGGTGGCGCCGGTGATGTCGTTCATCATGCGGCTGGTTTTCGAAATAGAATCAACAATGCGGTTGAGCGAATCCGTGGCGCGGGACGCAAGCTGAAGACCTTCATTGGCCTGGCGGGCTCCGTCGTGCGTGACCTGGATGGCATTCTTGGTTTCTTTCTGGACGCCGGTGATCAGGTTGGCGATTTCCTGGGTGGACGCGGCCGATCGTTCGGCCAGTTTGCGGACCTCGTCGGCCACGACGGCAAATCCGCGGCCGTGTTCGCCGGCCCGCGCCGCTTCGATGGCCGCATTGAGTGCGAGAAGATTCGTTTGTTCGGCGATATCGTCAATCACATCCACGATCTGGTAAATACGCTCGCTGCTTTCTTCGAGGCGCTTGATCACGCCGACGATTTCCTCCATGGACAAGGAGACCTGCTTCATGCCCTCGGCGGACTTTTTGACGGCCTCGCCGCCTTCCTTGGCTTCCTGAACGGCGATGTCCGATGTCTGGTTGGCATCGCGGGAATTGGCGGCCACCTGTTCGATGGAGGAGGACATGTGCTGGATCGTGGACGTGGTCTCATTGACGGCGACCAGCAGTTCACTGGCATTTTTGGCGACGGAACCGATCGACATGGTCATCTGGTGCACGGAGGCCGATGTTTCCACCACATTGTTCAATAACGTTTCGGTGTTGGCGGCGACCTGGTGAATGGACGCGGCCATTTCTTCGATGGACGACGACGTTTCTTCCGTGATGACGGCCTGCTCGCCGGAACCCCTGGCCAGTTCGTCGGCGCTGCCGCGCAGCGTATCGATGATGGATCGCAAATTGTGCGTCATGCTCATGAAAGACTGGCTCAGCACGTCGGAATCCGATCGCGGCGTCACCGTCACCGTCAGGTCTTTGGAGGAAACCTTCTCGGCGATGCGGGACACGTTCTGAATATAGGCGATCATGGATTTCATGGCCGACAACAACTGCCCCGGCTCGTCTTTCGAGGTGACTTCAAAGTCGATGTCCAGTTTTCCGACCGAAATATGGTTGGCCACGTCGACGGCCACCTTCAAGGGCTCCACGATGGAACGTACCGCGAGGAAGGCAAGTGGAATCAAAATGCCGAGCGCCAGAAGGATCAGCGTGGTTACAACGACGATCATGCGCAGATTGTTCGTTCCGGTTTCCTCAAACGCGGCGGCCATGGCCGTGGCGTTGCGGCTGGTAAGGTCCTGCAGGGATTCGGTGATCCCGTTGTACTGGTTGGTCATCTGGACCAGCGCGTTCATCTGGGCCTCGCCGGTTTCGCCGCGGATCATGCTGACGGACGTGGCGCGGGCCAGATCGTAATACGCATCGAACATCGCGCGCAGTTGTTTCATGTCCGTCGGATCGACCACGGGATTCTTGAGATGCTGGTCGATCTGGGCGAGAAAACGGTCGTGCAGCGTATCCGCTTCGGTCAGGCCGTCGACGTCCTGGGCGGCCACGGCATTCTGCATCGTACGTTGGAGTTGTTTCAGCAGTTCCTGAAAGTCCCGGCTGGTGCTCAGCGCCGGTGCATAACCCTTCTGAATGTTGACCAGCAGACGGTCATTGACCGCCGAGTAGTATTGAGCGACCACGAGGACGAGGACAAAACCCCCGGCGGCCAGCGCCGGCAGAAGCACAATCTTCGCCTTGACCTTCAATTGGTTGAATCGCTGAATCAGTGACTTGAACATGATAGTGTACTTTCGTGATTCTATTCGGTGATCTTGATGGACTTGACTTTGTGTCCGGACAGGTCAATCCCGCCGAAAACATATCCAATGGCGCCGGCATTGGCGCTGACGAATTCGAGGACGGCCCCGTCGCCGCTCTTTTCGGCCGGCGGCACCCCTTTGCCGGAAAAAATCTGCTGTTGCCAGTAGGCTTTCACGGCCGCCACGGCTTTGCCGTGAACGTCCAGGCTGAACTGTTTCCGCACTGGCGCGTCGGCCGTTTGATCCACGACCGTTATTTTGGATCCGCTTTTCCAGCTCACGGTCTTTTTCATGAAGATTCTGGACGTTTCATCTTTGGAAAGACTCGTCGTCTCATTGTCCTCGTTCACAATGACCCGGTAGGCCTGGGCCCTGGCCTGGTTCATGGTGAGGCCGGTGGCCAGCAGCAGACAGAAGATCAGTGGTTTCATGACGTGGTTCCTTACGTGGTTAGAAGCTGACGGACAGGCTCAGAATGAAATACATGAATTTGTATGGATCTTCCTTGACGAGAATGGGCATGCCACCCAGACTGTAGTTGACGGGCATACGTTCCGGGCCGTTTTCGATCGAAATACTCTCGACCTGATGGGCTTCCGCCTTGAGCACGACCGATGGTTGGAAAGCGTAATTGACGCTGAGGCCGATATCGTTGGAACGCCCGAAATTGAAGCGGGGCATCAGGCCGGGGGAAACCTGGGAGAGGTCAATCGGAAAATCTTCAACGCCCCAGTGGTCATATTGGGCGTACACACCGAGTTTATCCGTCAGCCGATAACCGGCTTGCGCATAGTAGGACACCGATCCAAAATCGCCGTCGTGAAATTTCAAGCCCGTGTATTCGCCGCGCACCAGGTACTTTTCACGATTAAGATCGAGCGACAGGCGGTAATTCGTCATCCACTGTTTGCCGCCAAAAATGTTGGTTTCGTCAAAAATGAATCCGCCTTCCACCTGGGCACGGTAACCCGACACACCCGCACGCAGGCCATCGACCGGCGTATTGAGCCAGACCTGTCCGCCGAAACTGCGCGGCGCATTGACCATCCGGTTGGCGGACGAACTGGACGTTTCCACCGTTTCGAAGTGTCCGACGAAGGCGTCGAGATCGGCGCTCCACATGGATCCCTTGGCGATCGCATAACTGGCGACCGCGCCATCGATGGTTTCGCTGGCGTATTCGCCCTCGAAATACGTTCCAAACGGGGCCCGGTAAAATGGGAGAACCACGCCGACATCGCGGATTTCATTGTATATGCCGGCCGGCATCTGGACGCGGCCAACCTTGATCCCGAATTGCTCCGTGAACTTGTGCTGGTAGAATCCCCAGTCGAGACGGACATCGGGTTCCGATTTCATCAGATTGCTCTTACCGACCCGCTTGTGGCTGAATTGGAAAAGTATGGCATCGGCTTCCGACGCATCATAGCGAAACTGAAGAGCCAGGTTGCGATAATCAAACGACCCTTCTTTCGGAAGGCCAAGCCATTGGTACTTGGAATTGATGGCCGCGGCTTGCGTGAAATAGCCATGAATCTGAAGAGACTTGGCTTCCTGATCCTGGGACATCGCCGGGCCAAAAGCCGTCGCGATCATCGCCATCGCCAAAATTACTGTTTTCATTTTTTTCTCCTGTGAGTTAGTGATTACAAAACCGAGATAAATCAGATGCGTGGTTTGTGGTTACTTGTGTGATGGCCTATTGCATATTGTATGCCCATTTTGTGGGCCTGATAATACTGGATTTACAACTGTCTGCCATGGACGCCGAATAGGTTTTTTTCAAAATCATATTGGAATAATCCTATCGGTGGATTCGGCGAGGGAGGCATGCAGGCTCTGCACGTCATGGATTTCCTGATGGCTCAGTATCTGCATCAGGTCCAGCACGATGAACAGTTGATGATCGAGTTCCAACATGCTCTTCACAAAAAAGGCGTCTTCGCCGACGGCCTCGACAGGCGGCCTTTTGAGCGATGCCGTCGGGGCCCGCAAAATCCCGGTGACCGCGTCCACAATCAAACCGACACGTTTGTCGTCAACCTGGATGATCAGCATGCGCGTCGCGCGATCATAGGCCATCCTGGGGAGGTTGAACCGTGTGCGCAGATCGATGGCCGGCACGACTTCACCGCGGAGATTGATGACGCCTTCGATGAACTTCGGCGCGCGGGGCACATGACTGATGGGCTGGAGTTTGATGATCTCGGACACTTCGGATATGTCGACGGCCATGCGCGTTTGGCCCACGACGAATCCCAGCAATTGGGTCATGTCGACATGGTCCTCTTTGTGGCGTCCCAGTATCCGGGATACGGCGTTTGATACGTTCATTGGAAAAACCTCCCACAGTTGGTCAGGGTTGATGATGGCCACCGGATGGCCGTCGCTTGAATACACATGGCTGAATCGCTGCGCGTCGCCCTTGGCGTACGTTTTGGGCAGATCCATCAGGTCCGACAACGCCACATCCTGGATGCCGAGGACATGATCGACGTTGATGGCCATCAGATTGGCCACCTGGTCCAGGACGAGGGTGGTCGTGGACCCGGGCTGCCGTGCCGATCCTGGATTCAGCCAATGGGCGAGATGGAGTACGGGTATCCATTCTCCTCGCAGCGCCATCATACCGCTCAACCGCGCCGACGCAGCCGGCAGGCTCGTCATGACGGCCCCCGTCACAATCTCCCGCACCGTATCCGCCCCGATGGCATAGCGTTCCCCACCCAGGGCAAACTCCACGACACGTTTGGTCGCCAGGTGAGCGGCGGCCGGGGGGACGCATTCGTTTCGGCTGAGTTCCTGCAACCATTCGAGGCTCATGACACTTTGAGTTCGTTTTCGAGGATGGAGACGACATCGAGGACCATCGCCACCTGGCCGTTACCGAGAATCGTGGATCCCGCCAATCCGGGCAATTCACGCAGGTAACTGCCGAGCGGTTTGATGACGATTTCCTGCTGGCCTTTGAGCGAATCCACGGTTAGGCCGAGCATTTGGTCGCCGACACTGACGACAAGTACGCTGGTCCATGCGGTGTCGCTGTCGGGTATGTCCAGTATGGCGTTCAAGTGCCGGATGGGCAGCACCGCGTCCCGGTATATCAGGGCAGGCTGGCCCTGGATCCACTCGATGGCCTTTCGTTCGATGCGAAAGGCCTCGATCACATTGGCGGCCGGAATTGCGTAGGGCTGGGGGCCGATGTGCGCGATCACCGCCGGGATGATCGCCAGGGTCAACGGCAGCCGAATGGTAAATGTCGTGCCCGCACCGGGTACGCTGTGTACGTCGCACGTGCCGTGAAGCCGGACAATATTCTTCTTGACCACATCCATGCCGACGCCACGGCCCGAAATATCAGACACTTTCTCGGCCGTGGAAAAGCCGGGCAGAAAAATCAGATTCAGCTTTTCGCGCTCCGTCATTTCGGTTTCCGCGGCGATAAATCCCTTTTGCGCCGCCTTTTCAAACAACTTGTCCGCCACCATGCCTCGGCCGTCATCGGAAATTTCAATGACAATCATGTTGTTTTCCTGACGCGTGGACAGCCGGATCGTGCCGGTGGTCTTTTTCCCCGCCGCGCTCCGGGTCTCCGGATGCTCCAGACCGTGATCGATGGCATTGCGCAGAATATGAAGCAAGGGATCTTCGAGATGCTCGGTGACGGATCGGTCGACTTCCGTTTCTTCGCCCTCGGTGACGAGTTCAATCTGTTTGCCGGCTTTGTCGGCCAGATCGCGAACAAGACGTTGAAATTTCTTGAAAGAGACGCCCACCGGTACCATGCGCAGTTTGATCGTCACATCCTGGAGCAAATTGATCCAGCGGGAAAGATGATCCATGTTTTTTTGAAGAAGACCGAACCCGCGTTGCAGTTCGGCGGTTGTCAATGCCGACATGGCGGCAATCATCTGGTTCTTGGCGACAAAGAGTTCGCCGACCGTGCCGGCCAGCGCGTCCAGTTTTGAAGTATCGACACGCAATGTGGCGTGCCGGTCGTCGCTTCGTCGCAAGGGCGTGGCGCTATTTTCGGAACCATCCTTGCGGGCTTTTGACGCGGGCGCCGAAACGACCGGCTCCTGCAACCGGGCCACGGCGTCGGCCACGTCGGCCGCACAACCAGGCTTGCCGGTGGCGGCGAGTTTGTCGAACAGGCGTCGCACGGTGTCGAGGATTTCCAGGAGTCTGTCCACGACCGTGCGGTCGACGGCAAATTGTCGCCGGCGAAGACCGTCCACAATGTTCTCCGCTCCGTGCGTGTAGGTTTGAATATCTTCGCAACCCATCATCCCGGCCATGCCTTTGACCGTATGAATGGATCGGAAAATTCCCTGGATGTCTTCGTCGATGACGTCGCCGATGTCGTTGGCGCGAAGCGCCTGGTCGAGAGCGAGCGCATGGCGCTCAAACGTCTCGAGATGCTCACGGCTCTCGGTGATGAAATCGTTGAAAAAGTCGGCGTAAAATTCACTGGACATGACGGCGACCTACTTCATGTGCCAGTAACGCATCGCTTCGACGATCTTCACCAGATCCGTCGGCTTGTACGGCTTGGTCATGTAGACCGTCGCGCCGGTGACGTAGCCCTGCTTCACCTTGTCCTGTTCGGTTTCGGTGGTGATCATCACGATGGGCGTTTTCTTGTGCGCCGGATCCTTACGGAGATTTTTCATGAAATCGATGCCATTCATCTGCGGCATGTTGTAGTCCAGAAAAATCAACCGGACCTGGTTGGTGGCCACTTTAGCCAAAGCATCCGCGCCGTTTTCGGCTTCGATGAAGCGGAAATCCTTGTAGCCGGAGAGGGCGGACATGAGCATCTTGCGCATGGTCGGCGAGTCATCCACAACGAGAACGTCTTTCGTTTCCATTTCTTTTTCAGCAGTTTCCATGAAGTGATCCTTTGAGTTGGTGGTCATGATCCGAAGTTCAGATTGATGTCGGGGCTATGGGTCTCGGCCGGCTCGGATTTGAACTGGGCTTTCATGATAAGGGTGAATTCGTCGGAATCGGGGTTAAGCCTTACCGGCACGATTTCAATGATCCATATCTCGTCCATCAGTTGATTCAAGAGGGCCAGTGTTTCCTGAGCCGTACGGGGCGCGCGTTTGAGATCGCGCAAGAGAGCAACTTGCTCCAAAGTCATGATGGTCCTTTCACGGTTTCTTCATTTTGAAACCACGGACCCACGATGGCATAAACAATGCCAAACCGGAGCATTAGCTGAAAAGATTGATTCTGATGGAATTATGGGAACGCGGACGGGGATGGATGGCCATAACGCCGCCATGACGTTTGGCTTTTGGCAAACAAAGGTAGGGAAAAGACTACGAAAGGAACGCTAGCGAAGCTTGTCCAATAGCGTCGTGTAATGCAAACCCAGCAGCCGGGCGGCTTCCTTTTTGTCGCCCTTCAGCCGGGAAATCACTTCGGTCGCGACCTGGCGCTCGTACTCGCGGACAATCTCCTTGAGTTCGGTCCCGGATTCCAGAATGCGCTCGACACTGCGGGCAACACCGCCATCGCCGTCTTTGCCCATGTCCGGGGCGCGACGGACGAACGTCAGGTGTTCGGGTTTGATGGTAGGACCGCCGTACAGGGCTGCCGACCGGATGACGTTTTTTAGTTCACGCACATTGCCGGGCCATGCATGACCGGTGATTTCGTTCAGCGCTTCATGGGAGAGCGTAATCGTACGCCCGAGCTCTTTGGATATTTCCGATGTAAAATGGGCGGCCAGCACGGCAAGGTCTTCTTGGCGTTCGCGCAATGGCGGCAATTGAATGCGGAATTCGTTGAGCCGAAAATAGAGATCCTCACGGAAACGGCCGTCGGCGATGGCCTGCTCGACGTCGGCATTGGTGGCCACGATGACGCGCACGTCGATATCGCGGGCGTGGGAAGCTCCGAGCCGCTTGACTTTCCGGTCCTGAAGTACGCGCAGGAATTTGGCCTGGGCCGGCAGAGACAGGTTGGCGAGTTCATCCAGAAACAGCGTCCCGCCATCGGCAAGTTCGAACACGCCTTCTTTGCGTTTGTCGGCGCCGGTGAACGCTCCGCGCTCGTGTCCAAAGAGTTCGCTTTCGATCAGATTGTCCGGGATGGCGCCGCAGTCGACGGGAATGAATATCTTGTCCGCCCGGCGGCTGATGTCGTGCAAATACATGGCCACAACGTCTTTGCCGGTGCCGGTTTCACCGGTGATGAGGACGGTGTAGTCGGTGGGAGCCACCCGGCGCACGGCTTCCACCACCGTTTTCATCGCCGCGCTTTCGAATACCAATTGCGTGATGCCGCGCGAACGACGGTTGTTTTCGCGCCAATGCGTGATTTCCCGGATCATCCCGCGGTTTTCAATCGCCTTGCGGACGGTGTAGATGACCGTCTCCTGGGCGGCCGGTTTTTCAAGATAGTCGTCGGCCCCGAGCCTTGTCGCCTCGATGGCGGTACGAACCTGTCCAAATCCCGTCAGAATGACCACCGGCAGATACGGATACGCGGAACGAATCTTTTCCAGCGTGCCGATGCCGCCCATGCCCGGCATTTCGAGATCCAGCAACACCGCATCGACTTCCTGACCGGACAGCAGTTCCAGTCCTTTTTCTCCGGTCCGGGCTTCGAAAACGGTGCAGCCTTCCCTTTCGAAAAAACGACGTACGACTTCACGAACTTCGTCGTCATCATCTATGGTCAGTATGCGTTTCATGCCCATGGCGTTTGAATGAGTGCCGTGCGCGGCGGCCAGCAGGAATTTCCGTCGTGGTACGCCCTACAGGACTCGAACCTGTAACCCTCGGTTCCGAAGACCGATGCTCTATCCATTGAGCTAAGGGCGCAGAATCAAACTTCCCTCCAAACTACTTTTTTATTCGAAAAATTGCCACGAAAAAGAAAATGCCGACACCGGTTTTCGGTATCGGCATGGCCCATGCGGGCGGCGCATCCACGGCGCTATTCCTCCGGCCGCAAGATCGTAAACCCCGTCGTGTCCGCTACGTAGGAGGCGAAGACGCCGATGCCGTCGCCGTCAATGTGAAAGACCGGCTCGTAGAAATTACCGTCGATATCCTGGACCTGGTTGTAGGTCTGTATGAAATCGCGGAAATTCAGGTCACCCGCATACAGCGTCAGGTGATACGGTCCGTAAAAGTTGAGAAAGAACCAATACAAATCCGTTCCGCTCACGCCGGCCGTGTCCGGTGTATCCTGAATCCAGAGCGAACCGGTGCGCAGCCGTCCCAGGTTCTTGTTGATGTCCGTCGAATCGACGTCGTTGCCGACAAAGGGATTGTCCGGCGGATAGATAAACGTGGCCGCCCTGGCTTCGAGGGCCCGCATGGATACCGCGTAAAATTGGGTGCCGGGCGATCGCTCGAAGCCGACCCTGAAATACTTCACATTATTGGCCGAATCGCGCTCGAGGAAATGCATCGATCCCAGCGTGGACCATTCGGGTACGATCCGGAGCCCCGCTTTCGGTGTTCGCGTCGTCGAGGAGGCGGTCAGCGTATCGCCGTCAATCACCGCCGTCACATCCAGACGGTATTCCGCGTCGAAATCGACGATGTGGTTTGTGCTGTCGTAAAAGTGGTTATTCGCATGGATGAAATTATTGGCCAATGGGATCACCTCGGCCGTGGCCACGTCGGTAATGGTGACGACCGCTTCGCGGAGATACTGATCCTGGAGATCGATATCCCGGCCAACCGGAAAATTGCGCTGGATCCGGATGTCATCCACGGCTTTGCCGGGAGTGATGAATCCGTTGATGACGATTTTCGGCGTGTAGGGCATGTCCGACAGATTGACTTTGCCTTCGCCGCACGCCGCCAGGAAGGAGGCCATTATGAACAGCAGTGTTTTTTTCATGGTTCGGTCCTTGGTTGGCCGGTTAGAATGTAAAGTTGACGCCGAGGCTCGGCAGTATCGGAAACATATAGGCCGTTTCGATTTTCTGCACGACCGTGTTGTTCTTTTCCTCTGAATCGTACTGGACGAACCACACGTTCCTGCGGTTGCCGATGTTGAAGATCTGAACGTATGGGGCGATGCTCCAGTGTTTGAAGTGTTTCTCGTAGGTGATACTCAGGTCCAGTCGCGCGTACGCCGGCAGCCGGAGCGCGTTGATGTCGCCGGGATAGACGGCAAAGCCTTCGTCCGCGTCCGGGGTGGTACGGATGAGGTACGTTGAACCCGGCGCCGTGATGGGCTGGCCGGTCGAATAGACAAAATTGAGGCCCATCGTCCATTTGGAAGCGCTGAATTTCGACGGCTGGTCTTTCAACGCGCGAATGGCGTTGCGGATGTCGATGTCGGCGACGGCATTGATGGTGTGAGTCCGATCATGCCGCGGCTCATACGAGCGGTTCCTGTTGATGCCGTCGACCGTATGCTTGGTGTTGGCCAGGGAATAGCCGATCCATCCGGTGACGGGGCCGGCCTCCTGCTTCAACAGAATCTCCAGTCCGATGGAATGACCGTCGCCGCGGTTGAAAAGGCCGCCGGTATTGTCGTACACCGGTTCGCCGTTTTCGTAACGGCCCGGTTTCACTTCGGTGATCAGGAAGTGATTCAATGAATAGATGTCCCGGTACACTTTGTAATAACCTTCCACCTGCAGGTGGAGATTCTCTTTCAGCTCTTTTTCGACGCCGGTGATGTAATGGTAGGCGGTGGAGCCCTTTTGGTACCGGTCGGAAGTGGTCCAGATGCCGGCGAAGAAGGCCCGTGGAATCTGATGGAGGTACTGATGATACACGCCGGCGGCGGCCTTCAGATTGGTTGTCTCATTGACACGGTATTTGACGGTCATCCTCGGATCCAGGTCGGTGAAATTGCGTTCAGAATTAAAATAGTCAAAACGCAATCCGCCTTCGACATCCCACGCTTCGGTCGGACGCCAGTTCTGCTGAACGTAGCCGACATAGTGCGTCCGGTGCGCGTCGACGTCGACTTTGCCCCCGTCAAATTTCTCCTGATAAATGCCATGCAGATTCTTCTGCTCGAATCCGAATCGGGTGATGAATTGCCGGGAATGGTGATATTCGAGACTGCCCTTGAGCGTGATGTCGGATATGAAGTTTTCTTCCGAAAAGTTGACGCTCTCATCGAACGCAAAATCCGACCGGAACGTGCTGCCGGTGATCCAGAAATTGGAAAACAATTTTGGGCTGAACACATGGGTCCAGCGCACACTGCCGGTTTTGTTGCCCCAGGAGTAATCAAATCCGGCCTGGTCGTCCGATTTCTCGTTGAAAACATAGTTCAAAACGTCCTGGCCGCCGTATCCGCTGATGGTCAGCGTATTGCGACGATCGATTTCGAAGAAGGCCTTGACATTGCCGTCGTAAAAATAATAGTCCGGTATTTCATCGATGGCCCTGCCGAGCGTCTGGTCAAAATACGTCCGGCGGATGGACCCGGATAACGAACCGAATTTCCCGATGGGCGTCTGGACGGTGGTCTTGGCGGATAGGATGGATATGCCGGCCGTCCCCTGGAATTCCTTCCGGTTGCCGTCCAGGTTGGTCACGTTGAGAACCGACGACAGGCGTCCGCCGAATTCGGCGCCGAAGCCGCCTTTGGAAAGATCCACCTGCTTGATGGCGTCGGTATTGAACGTGGAGAACAAACCGAACGCATGTTCGGGGTTGTAAACGTCGCTGCCATCGATAAGGTAGAGGTTCTGATCCGGCGTACCGCCTCGGATGTACAACGCGGAAGAAAAATCTGAAACCGGTACGACGCCGGGGAGCGTCTGCAAAGACCTGAGCAGATCGGCCTCTGCCACCTGCGGTATGCGGTTGATCTGGGCGCCGGAAAGTTCGATCTTGGAAATCGGCGCCTGGAAGAGTTTGACCATCGGCGGCAGCGAATCCGCCACGATGACGACTTCTTCGCCAAGGATGGCTTCCGGTTTCAGATCAATCCGGATGACTTTGTTTTCTCCGATCGTCAGCGCCACGGTTTTGGTGAATGAAACGTAACCGATGTACTGACACACCAGGACGTACACGCCGGGCTCAATACGCGGTATGACATAATAGCCCCTCGAATTGGACACGGCGCCGATCCGCGTATCCTTCAGAAAGACGTTGGCGCCGATCAGCGATTCACCGTTGGACTGGTCATAGACAAATCCGCTAATCGTGGCGTCGGTGATCGGCGCCTGGGCGAGCAGTGGCCCCGCCCAGCAAACCGTCGCCAGAATCAAAATCCACTTGGTCATGTTTGAGGTTCCCGTGTGAGTGTTATTAATCGTCTCATAATAGTGTTATCATCTCAACCCAAAACTTCATGGTGAGCGAAGTCGAACCATGAAGGGCGAGCCATTAACCACCTGAACTCATTTTTTCTTCTTCGCAAA
>CAZJBS010000051.1:0-15062 GCA_964544475.1 uncultured Bacteroidota bacterium
CGGGAACCGGGGCGCCTGGATTCTCCACCGTTCCGATGGAAACGTGACCCATTTCTTGACGTTGTCTTTTTGGGATTCGTGGGATTCGATCCGTGCTTTTGCGGGACCCGAGACGGAGCGAGCCAAATACTATCCGGAAGACAGGTCTTTCCTACTGGAGCTTGAACCGACGGTGCAGCATTTTGATATGGAATCGTCCCCGGTTGAATGAGGGGCGGGCGCTTCAGGAACAACCGTATTCGGGAGGAACAAACTCTTTTTCGGAAGCGGAGTGGGCCACTCCATTTACGATGTAGACCTTCCTGCCGAGCACCTGATACCATCGGCGTCCCGATTCGATCAGCACGACCGCCGCGCACACAATAACGATCACGGTCATCAGGATATTGACGTAGCCTTGCACGGCTTTTTCGGGAAGGGCCGTCATCGGAAGGAAATTGTCCGTGATATTCAGCACGCCGGCCGTCAGGGTTGTCACGGCGACGAAAATCAACGGCACGAGCGTGACCCACATGTATCTGGTCTTGCCGGCGTTGATGATCGCGGAAGTACCGACGGCCAGGGCTACGGCCGCCAGCAACTGGTTGGCTGTGCCGAACATCGGCCAGATCGAACTCACACTGCCGGCCCCGATGAAAGAGGCCCACGCGCCAACCACGAGTCCCGTCGAAAGGAGACTTCCCGGCAGCCAGTTGGGCCGCTCAAACGGTTTCCAGAACTTGCCGCCAAATTCCTGTACAATAAACCGTGCCACGCGCGTGCCGGCATCGATGGTGGTAAGTATGAACAGCGCTTCGAACATGATGGCAAAATGATACCAGTACGACACGAGATGGGCCATGCCGGGAATACCGCTGAATATCTGCGCAAATCCCACCGCGAGGGAGACCGCCCCGCCCGGACGTCCGGCCAACGCTTCGCCGATTTCGCGGCTGAATTCCTCCAGATGAACTGTGGAAAGTCCAAGTTTGGCAAACGTGTCCGGCGATACGTTGATGGCAAAATAATCGCTGGGGAAAAGCGAACTGGAGGCAATCAGCGCGACAATACCGACGAGGCCTTCCATCAGCATGGCGCCGTAACCGATCATCCGCGCCTCGGATTCCCTGGCCAGCATTTTTGGCGTCGTGCCGGAAGCGACCAGCGCGTGAAATCCCGAGATCGCGCCGCAGGCGATGGTGATGAAAACAAACGGAAAAATCTTTCCGGGGATGATCGGGCCGCCGCCGTGGATGTATTCCGTGAAGGCCGGCATGCGAAGATCCGGCGCGACGACCAGCACGCCGACGACCAGCGCGCCGATTGTTCCGATCTTCATGTAAGAGCTCAGATAATCGCGTGGCGCGAGCAGAAGCCAAACCGGCAACACGGAAGCCACAAAACCATACAACGCGAGTGCGATGATCAATTGTTCGCGGGAGAGCGTGAACACCGGCGCGAGGGCGGAGCCCGGTATGTAGGCGCCGAAAAAGACGGCGAGAAGAACGGCCACCACACCGATGACGCTGCCTTCGCCGATATGGCCGGGACGAAAACGGTACATCCACCACCCGACGAACAACGCAATGGGAATTGTCATGGCGATCGTGAACGTACCCCACGAGCTCTCGCGAAGCGCGTTGACGACGGCCAGACCCAGGCCGGCCAGGGCCACGACGACGACAAACAGAATGGCGATGGATCCGATCACCGCCGCGGTCGGGCTGATTTCGTGCCGGGCGATTTCCGCGAGCGATTTGCCGTTGCGGCGGATGGAGGCGGTCAGAATAACGAAATCCTGCACGGCTCCTGCAAGGACCACACCGATCAGCAACCACAGAAAGCCGGGCAGAAATCCAAACTGGGCGGCCAGCACGGGCCCGATCAAAGGCCCCGCGCCGGAGATCGCGGCAAAGTGGTGCCCGAACAGCACCCACTTGTTGGTGGGCTGGTAGTTTTGCCCGTCATTCAACGTATGAGCCGGCGTGACGCGCGCGTCGTTGAGCGTGACGACTCGGGCCGCGATAAACGCGCTGTAATATCGATACGCGATGGCCATGACGCACAACGCACCGAGAATGAAAGGCAAGGCATTCATAGTGAATTCCGTTTGTGGTTTCCGGATAAGGGGCGACCGGGTTGGCGCCGACTGACTGCGGGTATGTTACATTGCTTTTGCGAACGGATCAAAGTCTTTTTGATGCGGATTCTGATTTCATCGGGCGGCTCGGGCCGGACGCGGATCCAGAAACGATTCCCGGACCTTGAAGCCGGCTTTGCTGACGATCATTGGCCGGATCGGCATCGCGTCAGGATTTCGTCCACCTGGAACGTGTGCCTTTCCGTGTGGTCGACCACAAAATGCAACCAGTCCTTTTTCGTCATGGTTCCCAGGAATGGGTGATCCCACGTTGCAAGGCCCAAGGTCGGATTCTTACTCAGAAATTCCCTAAACCGCGTGCTGACCCTTTGGAGTTGGTCGACGGCTTCCTGCAACGTCTTGAAGCGTCCGGTTGGCCGTATCTGCTCGGGTGCCTTGTATTTCTGGTCGCGGTTGTGCAGGGCCATCCTCATCCGATCCCTTGGAATAAGCTGGTCGACGTCAGATTCGGGCTTCCCGGATTGATCCGATGAGACGAACCGGTAAACCTCCAGGTTGGTGACGAATATGTGTTCGAGGCACTCGAGCACCGTCCAGGCGGAGGCATCCGGACGCGCCGTGACCTCCTCGTGCGACAAAGGCCTCACTTTGTCGATCACGGCTGAGTGCGCCAGCGTGATGTCATCGATCGATTCCATGAACCTCCCGTCATATCGTCATGCCGTTTCAATCGTATGGTGGAATATAGGCGAAACGTGACGAGGGCGCAATCATCATCGTTGCCGATGATGATGTTTTCTTCTATATTATGGCATGACGGACGAGGATCGAAAGAACCAGCGTTTGACGGTGGCCATCACGGGTGCGAGTGGCGCCATTTATGCCATACGGTTGATGCGTTTCCTGCTGGCCCACAACTTTGAAATCGATTTCATCATCTCCGACGCCGGCAAGATCGCCTTCAAAGTGGAAACCGGTGTGGATCTTGACAAGACGCCGATTCTGGATTACTTGAAATCCCTTTATGCGGGCGAACCATTGACCGGCATCGTGAATGAGCATTCCGTGTATGCCATCGCGTCGCCTCTGGCAAGCGGTTCCCTGCGTCGCCGGGGCATGGTCGTCATTCCGTGTTCGATGAAGACGATGTCGGGTCTGGCGCACGGCGCTTCGGCCAACCTGATCGAACGCGCCGCGGACGTGGCGCTGAAGGAAGGCTTTCCGCTGATTGTCGTGCCACGGGAAACGCCGATGAATGTCATCCAGATCGGGAATATGCTCAAGCTGGCGCAGGCGGGGGCGAAAATCGTTCCGGCCATGCCCGCCTTTTATCAGCAACCAAAAACCATCGAGGACCTGGCGGATTTCATCGCCGCGCGTGTGTTGAATTTGCTGGGCCTGAACGATCATGAACTCTTTAAACCCTGGGGAGGTTGAATATTGAGAATTGAGCATTGCGACCAGATAATCTCCAATTCTCAATTCTCAACAGGTGGATGAGTATTCGCAAACTTTCATACGATGAGATCAAAGGCGACCGGTTTACGCCGGAGGAGCTGAAGCGTTTGCCGCGGTTTCCCATTTACGTCGTACTCGAGAATATCCGCAGCATGTATAATGTCGGCGCGGCCTTCCGAACCTCCGACGCGGCGCGTGTCCAGGAACTCATCCTGTGCGGTTACACGGCCAAACCCCCGCGCAAGGAAATTGACAAAACGGCGCTGGGCGCCGCCGAAACCGTGCCCTGGCGCCATTTTCCAAACGCCATGGATGCCGTCGGATGGTTGAAAGACCATGGGATCAAGGTGGCCGTATTGGAACATACCGACCGCAGTCTCAATCTCATGACCGCGGAGTTGGAGTTCCCGCTCGCCCTCGTGGTCGGCAACGAAATCGACGGGGTGACCGACGACGTGGTGGCCGCTGCCGATATGGCTTTGGAAATACCGATGCACGGCATGAAACAATCCCTCAACGCCGCCGTGGCCTACGGGGTTGCCGTGTTTCAATTGGTACAAAAATACACCGAACATCAAACCGGCGTTAGGTCAAACGGCCGTCGGTGATGTTGCGCGACAAGGAGAAAGGACCATCGGTGAACGATAAACACATGTCGATGACACCCGGGTACATCGACCCATCCATCGATCTGCACGACGCCATAGCCCGGCTCAAGACCGACCTTCGTGCGGTAATTCTGGCTCACTATTATCAGGAATCCGAAATACAGGATATAGCGGATTTCGTAGGGGACAGTCTCGAATTGGCGCGACGGGCATCGACGACGTCGTCGGAAGTGATCGTCTTTGCCGGTGTTCATTTCATGGCTGAGACGGCCAAAATTCTGAATCCTGACAAACTCGTTCTATTGCCCGATCTCAACGCCGGTTGCTCGCTGGCGGACAGTTGTCCGGGCGACGCCTTCAGGAAATTTCGTGAAGCTCATCCGGATCACTTCGCGATCACCTACATCAACTGTTCCGCCGAAGTCAAAGCGCAGAGCGACCTGATCTGCACGTCCAGCAATGCGGAACGTTTGATCCACCAGGTTCCCGCCGATCGTCCGATTCTCTTTTCACCGGATAAGAACCTCGGAGCCTACCTGTCGAGAAAGACCGGACGCAAGATGACGCTGTGGCCGGGGACGTGCATGGTCCACGAGATATTCTCCGAAAAAAAGATCGTTCAGCTTCGCGTGTCCCATCCGGAAGCCAGGTTGATCGCCCATCCTGAATGCGAGGAAGCCGTGCTTTCAATGGCCGATTACGTCGGTTCGACGAGCGCTCTGTTGAAGTACGTCCAGAGTGTGCCCGATGCGACATTCATCGTCGCCACGGAGGCGGGCATTATTCACCAGATGCAGAAAGCCTGCCCAGGAAAGACGTTTATCGCCGCGCCACCCGACAACAACTGCGCCTGCAACGAATGCCCTCACATGAAACTCAACACGCTTGAAAAATTATACCTCTGCATGGTCAATCGTTCACCGGAAATCACGATGGACGAGGACGTCCGGCAGCGGGCGCTGAAACCGATTCGGAAGATGCTGGAGATGAGTTGATGCGTATCGCCGGAAGGCAGGTGGGGCATAAACCCGGTACAATCTAACCTTGCGCCAATTTTCAAATTGACTTACATTGCCTCGTCCTTTTCAAGGGTCAACGAAATGAGGTCATCTATGGAACAGAAAGACACGACCGGCGCTGGAAAAACACTGGACAAACTGACCGCCTGGTGGGAAACCATGTTCGGGGCGGAAGAGGAAGCCGAAGAGTACCGGCAAACCGTGGCCCGGTTGTTCGCCACGGAATCCGATCTGCTCGCACGGCTCCGGCGGAACCGTAACGTAATCCGGTACGATTTCCTTCGCCATCGCCTGGACGAGGTGATAACCATTCAGGAACGCATTGTGGAACAGCTGAACCGGATGGCTTCCGACCACACGACGGCGGTCAGTCCGGATACGCCCGATACGTTTGGCGTGGTGCTGTCCAAAGATCTTCACGAAGCGCACGACCTGTACAATGAATATGCCCGATTGGCCGCGAATGCGGATTTCTCACCAGTCCAGACCCGCTTCACCGAACTGGCCCACGACAAAAACCATCAGATCAAGATCCTATCGGAGCTTGTTCCGAAAATACACAACTAACCCCAACCTGCGCGAGGCACGGCATGAACCTGACCGAGATCGTCATAATTCTCGATCAACAGGAGGATCTTCCCCACATCCAGGGCTGCAAGGAATATCTGGATCATTTTGGACTGCGGTGCGAAGTGCACATCGGTTCGGCCCTGCGGGATCCGGCCGGATTGACGGAGTATCTGTCAAAGAGCCAGGAACGCGGCATTCGCATATTCATCGCCGCCGCCGGCATGGCCGGGCATCTGGCCGCCTTTGTCGCTTCCAAAACGACCGTGCCGGTGATTGGCGTGCCGCTTCCGACGTCCCATCTCAATGGCATTGATGCCCTGTATGCCATGGCCCAGATGCAGGAAGGCGTGCCGGTGGCCACCATGGCTGTTGGCGAAGCCGGCGCGAAAAACGCGGCCGTGCTCGCCGCCCAAATCCTTGCGCTTTCGGACAACCGGTTGAAGGAACGCCTGCGTTATTTCAAACAGAACGGCTGCCGTTTTTAACCGGTGTTGAACGTCATGCCCACCGAACGCGCGCTCATCGTTATTCCGACGTACAACGAGAAGGAGAACATCGCCCTTCTGATTCCGAAGATTTTTGCGCAAAACCTGAAGAACGATGTGGCGGAAGTTCATATCCTCGTCGTGGACGACAATTCACCCGACGGCACGTCGGACGTCGTGCGCCGGATTCAGGCCGACGATCCCAGGGTGCATCTTCTCGTGCGGCCGGAGAAACAAGGCCTCGGGAGGGCTTATGTCGCGGGCTTCCGGTGGGCGATAGAACGCAACTACGATTTTGTAATGGAAATGGATGCCGACCTGTCCCACGATCCGGCGTATCTTCTGGATTTCATGAAAAAGATCAAAGACTGCGATCTGGTGATCGGTTCCAGATATGTCAAAGGCGTGAATGTGATCAACTGGCCGTTGAGCCGGCTGCTCATCAGTTATTTTGGCAACCGTTACGCCCGCGCCGTGACCGGCCTGCCGGTCAGGGATGCGACGGCGGGATTCAAGTGTTTCAGGCTCGCCGTGTTGAAAGCCATCGACCTCAGCCGCGTCAGCGCCAGCGGTTACTCGTTTCAGATTGAAATGAACTACCGCGCCCACACACTGGGTTTCCGCTTGTGCGAGACGCCGATCATTTTTTATGATCGCACGATCGGCCATTCCAAGATGAGCACAAATATCATCCGGGAGGGATTCCTTCTCGTGTGGAAACTCCGCATCAAAAAGCTCTTCGGCAAACTATAAGTCCAGGAGGAAAAACGTGTCCGTTGTTCTTGATTTTGAAAAACCGATTACCGATCTCGAAAACAAGATTCGCGAGATGGAGTCGGTCGAGAGCATGGATCTGACGCCGGAAATCGCCAGCCTGTACGAAAAGCTGGAGATGTTGAAACAGGAGATCTACGGCCAGCTTACGCCGTGGCAGCGCGTGCAGTTGGCCCGGCATCCGGAGCGTCCGAGGTCGCTGGATTACATCGAAAGAATGTGCGAGGAATTTGTGGAGTTGCATGGCGACCGGGCTTTTGGCGATGACCATGCCATCGTGGCCGGCATCGGCCGCCTGGAAGGGCGTGAGATGATGATCATCGCGCAGCAAAAAGGCAAGGACACCAAGAGCCATCTTTTCCGGAACTTCGGCATGCCGAATCCGGAAGGATATCGCAAGGCCATGCGCCTTATGCGAATGGCCGCCAAATTCAAAAGGCCCATTGTTACGCTGATCGATACACCCGGCGCCTATCCCGGCATCGAAGCCGAAGAGAGGGGGCAGGCGGAGGCCATTGCCAGAAATCTACTGGAAATGTCCCGGCTGCACGTGCCGATTGTGTGTGTCATCATCGGTGAAGGGGCCTCCGGCGGCGCGCTGGGGATCGGCGTCGGAGACCGGCTGTTGATGATGGAAAATACGTGGTTCTCCGTGATCGCCCCCGAATCCTGTTCAAGCATCCTCTGGCGCAGTTGGGATTACAAGGAAACGGCGGCGTCGGCGCTTAAACTGACCGCGGACGATCTGTTGCAATTCAAGATCATCGACCGAGTCATCAAAGAGCCCCTGGGCGGCGCCAACCGGGATTATGACCTGGCGGCCAAACACGTCAAAGAGGCTATTGTCGATGAAGTGGCCAAACTCGAACGTCTCCCGGTCGATGAACTCCTGTCGGGACGTCTGGAGAAATACAACCAGATGGGCCGGTGGGGCGAGTGGGAAGAAAAGCAGGGCACATGACGGCCGTCAAGCCTGCCACGTTTCGTTTTTCCACCATCCAGCGCGTCCGGTATGCCGAGACAGACAATATGGGCGTGGCCTACCATGCCAACTATCTGATTTGGTTTGAAGTCGGACGCACCGAGTTGATCCGTCATTTGGGATTACCCTACAAAGACCTGGAATTCGCCGGGCTGTTTCTTCCCGTGATCGAGGTGCATTGCGAATACCTGAAGGCGGTGCGGTATGACGATGAGGTTCGTATCGATTCGTTTTTGGTTGAGCAGAAGGGGCTACGGCTGAAGATCGGTTACGAGTTGTATGTCGGCGATGCGTTGTCGGCGCGCGGTTCTACGATTCATGCGTTCACGGACCGCTCGGGCCGCCCGACAAGGCCGTTGAAGGCTTTTGTGGAGGCTGTGGATGCCGTATTGGGATGAATTCCTTGCCGCGTTGTCGGCGGCACATGACAGGCTTGCGGCGGCTTCCGATGAAGTGGTTTCGATTCATCCGGCGCCCGGCAAATGGTCCGTCAGGGAGATCATCGGGCATTTGATCGATTCCGCGTCCAATAACCACCAGCGTTTTCTCCGGGCCCGATTCCAGGAAGACCTTGTGTTTCCGCCGTATGCTCAGGATGATTGGGTGCGCATGCAAGGTTACCAGGAAGCGGCGTGGCCGGAAATTCTGGAACTTTGGTACACCTTCAATCTCCATCTTGCGCGCGTGATGGCATTGACGCCGCAGGACATACGGGAACGCCGGACAACGGTTCACAATTTTGACCGCATTGCCTGGCAGACGGTCAATGCCGGAACCCCATCCACGCTGGATTATTTCATGAGAGACTACATCGGCCACTGGTATCATCACATGCAGCAGATCGATGCCATCCTGGAACGTAACGCCACCGGGTCATGAGTTGCCTTTTCTTCCTTCTTGCTTTTCTTGTCACCGGCGCGTTGTCTGCGCAGAATATGGATGTGCGGCTGTTTCGCGCTATCAATAACGCTCACACGCCGTTCACGGATTCATTTTTTGAGTTTCAGACCAATTCCGTCAAACCGGTGGCGATGGCCGCGCCCGCAGGATTGTTTCTGACCGGCATTTTGCTCAAGGACCGGGAAACGGAACATGCCGGCATTCTGCTGGGCACGTCCATTCTGCTGACGCAGGGGTTCACGCACGTTTTGAAAATTGGATTTGATCGTCGCCGGCCTTACGAAGCCCTTGCCAACGTGCACACGCCGATCGGGCCGGCCGACACGCGGTCGTTTCCGTCCGGGCATTCCAGTACGGCTTTCGCCACGGCGACCATGCTGGCGCTGACGTATCCAAAATGGTATGTCATAGTTCCGGCCTATGCATGGGCAGGCCTGGCAGGCTACAGCCGGATCGCGGTGGGCGTCCATTATCCAAGCGATGTGATCGTGGGTGCGCTGGTCGGCGTGGGTACGTCGTTACTGGTTTTCCATTTCCGTAAGACCGTTTTCAAGACTTCGGATCGTATCCTGCATTAAGCCCTCCTTTCCGGGAACGCCTCACCAGTCTCTCATAATCTGAGCGTGTATCAATGTCCAGCAGAACACCTTCATCCGCAACATCCACAAAACGGATCTGGCCGGCATGTCGTTGAATGACGCCGTACAGGATTTTTTCCCCTTCAAAGGTGAGGCACTCGCCAAAGATACGGCGATCGAGGACAACCGGATGACCTTTTTTCATTTCGTACCGCGGAATGACGATGGTGCCCGGGTCGAAACGATTCAACAGGATTCCCACGGTGTCGCTGTCAAAAGCCGGCATGTCCCCGGGTGTAATCACCACGGCGTCCACGTTCGACGGCACATGGGCCGCGGCCAAACGAATGGAGGAACTCATGCCCGTTGCAAAGTCGGTGTTGAAGAAGCACTGGATTTTCGGATCCGTCAAGACGACCGAAATGGCGTCGGCATAGGCGCCCGTAATGACCATAATGTCCTGAATATCGGGACGGGTGAATTTTTCGACGACGGTATGAATGATCGTCGAGTCGCCGAATGGCTGTAGCAGTTTGTTCTCTCCAAACCGGCCGGATTCACCGGCGGCGAGTATGACCGCCGAGTAGGTCATTCGTCGGGAATCTTGAACTCCCCCTTGACGCGGACGGTCAAAACGGCGCACGGCGCTTTGCGAACGACTTTTTCGGTCACGCTGCCCATGAGGATATGTTCGAGTCCGGTGCGGCCGTGCGAAGCCAGGATGATCAGATCAATGGCCCGATCCTGGGCGGCCCGCAGAATTTCAATGTACGGATTTCCCTGCGTCAGGATTACGTCGGTGGGAATGGCGCCGAATTCCGCCTCTCTGGACCGGATATGAGTCTCCACCAATCGGTTCAGGGATTGTTCCGCCGAAGTCCGTATGCCCTGCTCGAGTTCAACCACATCCGGCATGCCGATGGGCGCATCGGAATAATAGATAATCGGCTCAAAGACATGCAGGAGATGAAGTCGGGCCTGATACGTCCTGGCCAGTGACAAGGCGTACTCCAGGGCTTTGTTGGCGGAATCGGAAAAATCGGTCGGGATGAGAATGTTTTTGAATGGCATCATGACGTCCCTGCCTTTCAGTTATGCTACGTACCAATGTACCAAAAAAAATCACAGATGGCCCAATTTTTTTTTGATCCGTTCCATTCTTCCTACGATGTCGTGCGGGTCCATCAACAGCGAAATCCCGGCGACGCCGTGGGCGCCGGCCTCCAGCCATTGTGTGATATTTTCCGTCTGCACGCCGCCCAGGGCAAAAACGGGCACGGGCACGTCTTGACATATCTGCCGAAAAGCCGCTTCGGAGAGTATCGCATGTCCGGCGGGTTTGGACGGCGTGGGGGCGACCGGCCCGCATACGACAAAATCCGCTCCGGCGGAAGCCGCCGCGATCGCCCCCGACCGGTCGTGGGTCGATGCGCCGATCCATTTCGTGGTTCCAATGATCCGGCGGACATCGGCAACCGGGAGGCTGGATTCCGTCAGGTGAATGCCGTCGAGATCGAGACTGAGCAAAATGTCGATGCGGTCGTTGACGAAGACGAGGGTTCCGGTTTTTTCTGCAAGCGCCTTGATGTCGCGGCACAAGGACCACAACTCCCGTGGCGTCAGATCCTTTTCACGCACTTGAATGGCCCGAACGCCGGCCTTTACTGTGCCTTGAAGGTGATCGATGAACGCCACCGGGGTCATCCGGCCGCGCGACGTGATGCCGTAGAATTTGAAATCAACGTTCATGGGCCGTTCCAAAATTGTGCTTCACGATAAAGTAAAGACCCAGGGCGCCGGGCAGCAGCACATTGTTCAGAAAAATCAGAATGGACGAGTTGAAAGCGGCGGCATACGATGAACCGAGCAAACCAAAAAAATAGACGACCGCGCCTTCCCGCACGCCAAGGTCCATCAGGGCGACCGGAATCAGGGATTTGATGAACATGGCGGCGCTCGAGGCGATCAGCGCATCAAAAAGGGGAAGCGTTGTAAAGGCATTGATGAAAAAATAGAACTGACTGAAAACAATCAGTTGAAATACGATGGCGTACGTGAGGCTTGGCAAAAAATGACCGCGGCGGAATTCATCGGACGCCGACACGAGATCGAACAGCTTCTGCCGGTACGGCAGCAGGACCAGCGCCCTTTTCGAACTTCGAATCAGCGTTCGCAGCACGACGGGCCGAAGAAGAAGGACGAGAGTGAACGCCACAAACAGCGCGGCCAGCATTACGCACAACCATTCCATCACGGGCGATCTTTCTTTTTCATTGATCAGGAGGTACGTGAGGCTGAAAAGCCCGGCCAAAGCCAGCGCCCATTGGGACAGGACTTTGTCAATAATCGCCATGCCGGTGAGGCGGCTTCTGGATGCATTTGGAATGAAGAATCCGCGGCCGACTTCACCCAATCGCCCGGGCGTGATCAGGCCCATCGAAAAACCACACATCAGCGAACCAAACACCTGGCCCGGCGGGGCCGCCGGCTCGACGATACGCACGAGGTAGCGCCATTTGAGATACTGGATCAGAATATTCGGCGCTGTGAGAGCCAGACCGCCGAGCAAGAAAGGCCAGCGCACGTCCGAGAACTCGGCACGGATTTCCGTCATCTGAATCTTGTTGACGACGTAATAGACCAGAAAAACGGTCAGGAGCAATTTGATGAGTAGAAACCACCGCAGGCGACGGCCGGAGCGAGGCGGTGTTTCCGAGGGGAAATCTCCCATATCCGGCATGGAATTCACTTCAGCCATTCGGACGGATCCTGAGCTTCGCGGCTTTTGTATATTTCGAAATGAAGCGTGTACCTGCCATCGTCCGATTCGTCGACGCGTCCCAGCATCGATCCGGCCTGAACGGATTCGTCGACCGACACGTAAATTTCCGACAGGTGGGCGTAAACGGTGTAATAACCTCCCCCGTGATCGACGATGACGGTATTGCCCAGACGGCGGAGCCAGGATATCAATGTGACTTTGCCCTTGGCGACCGAGTTCACCGGCGCGTTTTCGGTCGTCGTGATTTCCACGCCGGGATTCCGTGTTTTCGTTCCCAGGACGGGATTCACCTGCAAGCCGAATTTCTGGGTGATGCGTCCGCGGACGGGATACGGCAATCGTCCTTTGTATTGGCCGAATTCGGATTTTTCAAAGTACACCGGCTCTTTTTCGGTGACCGAACCCTTGCCGGCTTTGCGGGCCGCCTTGCGCGCCAGGGCCGCCGCTTCTTCCTCTCTTTTCTTGCGTTCGAGTTCGGCAATCAGATTTTCGAGGAGGTCGAGATCGTCCTTTCGCTGATCGATCAGCGATTGGTACAGCACTTTGTTCTTGCGAATTTTGCCAAGCGTGGCTTTGCGCGTCCGGATTTCGACATCGAGCGCGGTCTTTTCTCGTTTGCGGTCGGCGATGACCGTTTGCAGGCGGGCCAATTCCGATTCGATCTGGCGTTTCTGCGACTCGATGGACGATTTTTTCTTTCGCAATGACTGGAGATCGCGTTGATCCTGTTGGGAAATGAGTTTTACATACTTGATGCGGGCGTAGGCCTGGGTCCACGACGTCGATGCGAACACCAGCGCGAGAGGGTCTTCATCCCGATGCTTGTAGATTTGAACCAGACGCTGCGCGGTGAGGCGCCGGAGATCGCCAAGTTCCTCCCGGGTTTGATTCAACTGGCGCCGCAACGCGGCGATATTATCCTGTGTCAGGATTCGCGATTGCTCGAGTTCGCCGAGCAGTTGCTGAAGCAATCCCACCTTCTGGTTGGTTTCATTGAGGCTTTCAATTTCGGTTTTTTCTTTTTGGGCGCTGGCGACGAGTTTGCTTTCGTAGGCCTTGATTTCGTTTTTAAGTTTTTGGACGCGTTTCTGATTGTCGGAGATCTTTTTTTCAAAATTCTGGGCCATGGCTCCTGACACGATCATCCACGAAAGAAGAAAACAGCCGACCGCAGAGATCCGGGCGCGCGGAGGATGGCAGGCCGTCAATACGTAACGAAGCGTCACGGCTCTGCGCCATGGTGATCGGGGGTTTCGCGTCCGGTCAGGCATCGTGCGCATAGGTGTGGTAGTCCGAAACCACCGGTGAGTCATCCATCGTGAGGTTCCGGTTGCCGTCGATGGCGAGGAGCTTCAATCGGTCAAAATCTTCGCGCGTGAATGCCGCATTTCGAAGGGGGTAGATCGATTTGTTGGTCAGCAGCGGTTCGTTTTCGGGGAAGCCGAAATCGCGGACGGCGGTCGTCCAGTCGGGCGTATTGGGGATGGGCGAAAACGACGAGAGACTGACCCGGGCCCCCAGGTCGTGTACATAACGGATGCTGTCTTCCACTTCCGATGGTTTTTGACCCGGCAGACCCATGAGGAGATAGACGGTGACTTCGTGTCGCGGGAATCCGGATGTTTCCAGATTCCCGAGTGCACGGGACAGGTCGCAATCGGTCACTTTGCGCATTTGGCGCTGGCGGTCGGGATTCCTGGTTTCATAACTCAGGCGTATGGTACGAAAACCGCTGCGGACCAGGAGATCGGCCAGTTCTTCATCGACCAGACGCGCAAAAAGCCCATTGGGCGTATGAAAGTTGACGGGCCATCTTTGCGCGACGGCATGCCTGAGAATGGGTTTGATATGGGCGTCGGCATTTACAAACAGGGCATCGTCGTAGAAGGTGACATTCCGGATACCCATACCATTCACATAGTGATCGATTTCCTGAATGACGGACGCCGGACTTCGGCGGCTGAAGGTTGCTGTGAATTCGTGCGTGGCGCAAAACGAGCACGCATACGGGCACCCGCGGGACGTCATCATCGTCACATAGTCGAGTCGCGGATAAAGATGATAAGCGGGAAATGGATAGTCGTCGTAACCGCGATACGTCGTGGAGTGTTTCACGCCGATGGTTTCGGACAATAACGGCAAGATGGCGCGTTCACCCTCGCCGGCGATCACATGATCGGCGCCGGAAAAGGATCTTGCGAATTCGGTAAACAAGGTCGCATAGATGCCGCCGAGAAGGATGGGAATCTGACCAAACGTCTGACGGGCCATGGCGATGGCTTCGTGTGCGCCCTGGTACCAATAGGTCATTCCGGACGTAACGAGCACCGCGGCGATTTGTCGGCGATCGCGGATGACTTCCATATTCCGGCGCAGGATGTCGGGCGGCATTCCGTAACGGTAATAATATCTTGGTACGTCTTTGAACAAGGCCGGCTTGTCGATTTTTTCCTTGTAAAAGAACCCATCACCGTACGGTCGTGATTTGGGTTCGGTGCGGCCGGTGTGGGCGATCACGTCCGGATGCCAGCGGTCCATGGCGTCGAGGAGAATGACGTCGCAGCCTTGTTGTTCGAGAATGGCGCCAAGATACAACAGGCCCAGCGGCTTGATCCAGAGATCATAGGCCGCGAAGTCGTAGATGTACGGGTTGATGAGGAGGATCGTTGGTTGATTCACGAAGTGAATGTAGAAAATCGTAAGGCGAAAGGCAACCGTCTCAATGCGTTCTCGGGCTGGGAAAAAAACGCTGACTGCTGCAAGGATCCAATTCTAGTGCCGTTCCCATTAAGTTTTCTTGTTTTTTGAATTTCGTTTGTTGCGATA
>CAZJBS010000052.1:0-4746 GCA_964544475.1 uncultured Bacteroidota bacterium
GAACGCGGGAGGTAGGCTGGCCAAAGCCCAACGCCGTGAACATGTCCTCGCCTTCGGCGATGCTGTACGTCAGGTTGCTATAGCCGTGGTTGTAAATCATAAAGGTCGTGCTGTCCTCCTCGCCCGCCCCGATAACGCCGCCGTTGATCAGCGTGTCGCTGACGGCAATGATGGGCGGTGCGACCGTCTGACCGCTCAGGAAGGCTGTGGCCAATCCACTGACGGCATCGCTGGTCACCGTAACCGTATCCCAGTACGTACCTGTATCCGTTGAATGGAAGACGATCGGTACATCGCGATACTGGGCGTAGAGGACGTCAAACGACGTGCTGCCGAGGACTGTGAAGGCACTCAGATTGACCTCAATATCCGTCACGTGCAGTGTGCCGCTGCCTGTGTTAACCACGCGGACATTCAACGTGTCGCTGACACCGACAAACTCGGTGCCGAAATCCAGCGTGTCGGGTTGCAGATCAATATCCGGTATGCCGGCCGTTTCCACATGAATGGGAACACGGACGGTTGGGTTGGCCGGATCGTTGTTGTTGATCAGCAAGGCGGCGTCGTGCGCCCCGGCCAGCAGAGCGGTGGTCGACACTTTAAATCCAAGTTGCGCACTGTCGCCGGACGCCACGGTGCCTGTTCCGCCCGATTCGACCGTCAGCCAGCGGTCCAGTGCGGTGACCAACTGTGTGTAGTACAGGCTTGTCAAGGCATTCTGGGTGATCGTAGCGGGCGGTGGAAATACCGACTGGGCAAGGCCGCCAGTGATGGTGCCAAACGAGATGGGAATTGGCACGGGCGCGCTGGCATCCCAGAAATAATTGAGGCCGCCATTCCAATCGACACCCACGGCATAGTATTTCCCGGCGTGCAGCGTGATGTTGACAGGGCCGGACGAATAGAACCGCGTGCCAGTACCTGAACTCGCCAGTGTGGATTCAAATATCTTCGTAAACGTGCCCGTCTGCGTGGTGTTTTCATACACGACAAACCGCAATTCACGTGAAGTGGAGATGTTCAGGTAGGATTTGATCTCCAGAAGTTGTACGGTTGTCGTCACGCCAACCACGCCGCCGCGCATCAGGTTGCTGGTCGTCGTGAGGTTGTTTTCGGTGTTGCCGATGTCATCGCTGTTCTGGCCCGCAAATCCGCCTTCCACCGCGGTCGTGTAATTCAACGGCCCGTCTCCGGTGTTGTAAACAGTCGTCGTTGCCATCACGCTGTCGCCGATGGGCAGGACATAGGCGAACGAGTCCGGGCTCACGGAGATCGAAGGTACCGATACGGCTTCCGCCACAAGGGCCACAATCTTGGTGCCGCTGAAAGCATTGCTCAAGACCGTGACCGTATCGTAGTACATTCCGCTGACGGCCGCTTCAAATACGACCGGTACATCCTGGTGCCCGCCGACCGGAATATCAAAACTCGTGGCGCCCAGCACTTCATAGTATGCCGTCGCCGTGGTTATGTTAGTGACGTGAATAAGATCGGTTCCCGTGTTGTTGATTCGGAAACTCAACGTATCCGGATAATTCAGGAACACCTGGCCGTAGTTCAATGCCACCGGATCGACACCGATGTCGGGTACGCCGGTGACGGTCATCTTGAAAATCGGATGAGGATACGGTCCGAGCAATGGCACATTATTGTCGATCATGGCGCGGGCATGATACGTTCCTCCCACCAGTCCCGCCGCATTGATGTTGGCCTTGATCGGCAATGAGTCACCCGGGACAACGATGTCCACGGTCGGCGTATGATCGAGCCACTGCACACCGCGGCTGAATTGAATCGCGAGATTGTCGTGCATATAGGCGGCGTTGTAGACGACCTGCAGCCCCATCGTGCCGTCGGCATTCTCGATACCGATGGTCGCGCTATTGACTGTCTGCAGCATCGTCAGATACTGGCACACGATCTTTCCCGAAGGATACATGATCACCTGATACGTGTACCGCCCGAGAGTCGTCGTGCCGTAGTGGGGCACGCTGTCATACTGGACGATGAACCGGTTATTGACCGCGTCATGATAGGTGTACACCGCGCCACCCAGCAACGGATCAAGATCCATATCATCCCAGAACGGATAGATGGACTTATTCGGCTGGGCGACGGCCGGGATGGCCGCGTTGGTGAGTGTGGTTGCTGTCGACGTCATGTCCAGACTCAAAAATCCATTGGTCACGATGCGGAGACTGTCCGTCGGGCTCCCGTAAAACGGGAACGTGAACGGAAGGGCCCGCCGGACATAGCCATCGTCGTCATTGGCCGAGCCGGTCGAACCGACCCAACCTGTGACCAGCGTTCCGATCGTACTGATGTCAAACCAGTTGAAAATCGGGCCGCCCGGCTCATCCGAGTCGATCCATCGGTATCCAAAAGGATCCGGGCCGCCCTGGCCGTCCGTCACGTCGCCATAAACCGGTTCCATGGCGCCTTTCGGGTAATCCGGCGTGAATTTCTGCTCCTGAGTGAAAGCCGGTCTGAACGCTGCCGTCGGGTTGACTTCCTCATCCTCAATGCCGGAAATCACGAGGGTGTCCTGACCCGTATTGTGGATGTAATAATACGCGCTGTCCAGACCGTTGGTGACGGTTGAGAAAAACAACGTATCCGGCGTCACTACGATATCGGCGGCCGGACCGATATACGCCGTCGCCTCGTCGCTCAAGGCGCTCACGTATCCGGTGGAGAGTTTCATGGCCACATGGTAGGTATAGAAGTCCCCATCCGGCGGCGTATCGATATGTTGTGTAGTCGGGGAGCCCTGGCTGACGCTGTCGACCAGAGTTCCATTGCGGTAGATGTACACATACTGCTGGTCGTGAATCGGTGTGCCGTCCATCATCTCCGCGGGATTGGTCCATGTGATCGTCCCGCTCACCGGTCCTCCGGCTACGGCTATATTGGTCGGTCTTTTTGGAACGGGATGGCCGCCGGCATACCACAAAGCTGACGACGCGGCCGAGCTTAGGCTGTCATTCGGAACCGTACGTACATAGAGTTCATACGAGTATTGGGTATACGTGGTCAGACCGGTCCCCGTGAAAGCCTGCGTACCTTTGGGTACCGTGCCCTTTAATATGCCCTCGAGATAGACATCGACGACAAACGTGTCGATGGGATCACCGTTCAGCAGAGTGGTCGGATCGGTCCATTCAAGGGACATGGACGTCGGCGTGAGGTAGTCCGAATAGGCGGTGATGTTCCCAACCGGGTTCGGATCCGACGGATCGCCGACCAGAATGGGAGAAATGAACGTGTTGAGCCGATTGCCCGCTTCCCGACGGTCGGTCCACACCGGGTACAACCTTCCGGTATGAAAAGCGATACTGATGTAATCGCCGGCATAATTGGAAGAGAAGCCGGTTCCGCTTCCGTCGCCGCTCCAGGAGACATCGCTGACACGGAAGTCCTCCCACGTCGCCCCGCCGTCACGGGATACCGCGACGTAAGTGTTCGCCTGGTCGTTGCCTGAAAAATCACGTGAATCGTAGAATATGACGGCCAATGAACCGCTCACAGGATCACTGGCTATCCACGGGAACCATTGATCTTTCGCATTGCCCATGGCATCCTGGTTGACGCGAATCGGGGTTCCCCAGGTCGATCCCAAATCGGTGGACTTGATCAAATAGACGTCCGGATCGCCCCCGTTGACGCCCGGCACGCCCTCATTGGCCCACACAATGTAGATATGGCCATTCTTGTCCACGGTCATGCTTGGGAAACTGTTGACGCGCATATCTTTGCCGCCGCCAAGGCCATTCACGCCGGTCGCAGCCCGGATGCCGCTGATATTGGTGATGATGCGTGTCGCCGGAAGGAAGGTGGCGCCTCCGTCCGTGGATTTGGCAAAGCCGATGGCTGTTTCCGGATTGCCAGCCGACGGCGAGGCGTCATAGACGGCCCATGCGCAATACACGTCGCCATTCGGCCCGGTTTGGATGTTGACGCCCTGATCGAGATAACTGGCCGTGCCGGCGCTGATATTCAGAACCGAGGACCAGTTGACGCCCCCGTTTGTGGATCGATAGAAAACAACTTTCTGGTTATTGGAGCCGCCAAAGTCCGTGAAAGCGGCGTACAGGTACCCCGAATACGGACTGGTGGGACTATTGTCAATCCACAGATGGTTCTTGTCGGCGAGGGAACCCGGATTGGGAGCAACCTGGTAGTGGGTCCATGTCAGGCCGTTGTCCGTGGACCGGGCCATTCCGTTGCCGCTGTTGGCGGCAATGTAGCCGATATACATATGGCCGTTTAGTCCAATGCACGCGGCCGGATCACCGCTGTTGGTACCGCCGGCCCCTTGTTCACTTCCCGTCCACGTCAAACCGCCATCAGTGGAAATATAGCGGCTCGCACCATAGATCGTCGAGACCGGGTAGTTGGAGGAATTGTTGGAATTGAGAAGCAGGTTGAAGTTGCCGGGATGAACAAACACGGAATTTTCCGACTGTGTAATATTAGTGGCTGTCGCAATCGCTATGTCAGGTGAATCCTGCGGCGGCAAATTCCGCAGTTTCACGATACTCGAATATTTCGTAGAGCGATGCTCAATCGGTGTGGTCTTTGCTTGGGTATCTACCTGAAGAATGGTTTGTCCATTCTGGTGCCAGGCATTCTCCACTTGAGACCATGCCAGGGGCGTGATGATCCACACCCATCCGACGATGGCCGACAAAATTGTCGTGAAGAGTTTCATGGGAACCTCCTCGAAGTAATGTGATTTTGAGACGA
>CAZJBS010000052.1:4846-7693 GCA_964544475.1 uncultured Bacteroidota bacterium
TCAGTCAACGGACGCCGCGCAACTCGGCGATTTGTTTTCGGGCATACGGCACGCCGGGATTGCCAGGATACGTCTGAAGAAAATTCTGCAGCACATGTACGGCGGCATCGACGCCGCGGGATTCTTTCGTGGCATACGCCAGGTCGCGAATAATCGGAAAATAGTCCGGTGAAAGTTGCAGGCATCTTTCATAGGTCGTGATCGCCGCGGCATAGTCGTGTTTCAGATAATGCAAATACAGCGCGTAATAGTAATGCGCCTCGCGATCGTCCGGATACAATTCGGACAACAGCCCGTAATTCCTGCCGCATTCCTCCGGTTGGTTGTCCACCCAGCCCATGTTGCCGCGGAAAATCAATGCTTCCTTGCTGAGCCCGTCAAAGCGACCGCGGAACTGGTGCAGCCGTTCCATGAATAACGGCGGAATTTTGTCATCCTGTTTGTTGAAAGAGTAGGAACATGCCACCAGCGAATAGGCCAGGGCGAAATTGGAATCCAGCGCGATCGCGCGCGTGAATTCGGCCGTGGCCGAATCCAGTTCGCCGTACTCGTGCAGTTCGAATCCCCGGATGAAGTGGTCGTACGCTTCCAGCGAGCGGGTGGTCAGATCCCCGATGCCCAGATACCGTCGCGGCATCGTGTCGCGGACATCGAAGGTCTCGACGATCTTGTGTTGGAACTTGGCGCTCAACGAATCGATCAAAGGCCCCAGGATGCTCTCCTCCATGTCATTCTTTACCACAAATGTGGCAAGCAGCTTCTCGTCGTTCAGGTCGTTGAGGTCAGCTGAGAGGATAAACGTTTGGCCGACTTTCTTGATATTGCCGGTGATCATCAGCCGGCCGTCCGCTTCCCGCGCGATTTTCTCCGCAAGGTCCAGCGGGATGTCCTGATCGCGGATGTTCAATTCCCGGACGATCCGGGACAGCCGCAGGGGGGACGCCAACTGGATGTAGGGGAATTCATAAAACTTTTGAATCATCGCGTCGTTGATGATTTTGCCCAATTGAACGCGGCGCAGGTTCTCATCGCCGGTCAAATCGCTGAAACCAACGATGGCGAGGATGGGGCGGGCGGACGCGGTGGCCGGCGACGGACTGGTGAGGAACATCCTGGCGGCTGCCAGAATCAGGATCACGATCACAACGGTCCACGCGGCCGTGCGTATCGAAATCCGCGATCGCCGTGAGAAGGGCTTTTCGCCGGCTTCGTGCGCGCGGGCCGGATCCCACAACACTTCATACACATGGATCGGACGGCTGATGTTCTTGAGTTCTCTGACGCCCAGGTCCTTGAATTGGTACGTGAGTTTGCCGAGGGCGATGGAGTAGATATCGTGCGAAATATAAATCGCGCCGGGGCCGGCGATGGATTGAATCCGGCTGGCGATATTGACGCCGTCGCCGAACACATCGCGGTCGCGGTAGATCACGTCACCGACATGAATTCCGATTCGGACTTCGATTCGCCGTTCCGCCTCGACGGACACGTTGCGACCGGCCAGTTTCTTTTGGATGTCCACGGCGCAGTTGACCGCGCTGAATACGCTGTCAAAATCGGCCAGAAATGCGTCACCGATGGTTTTGATGGTGTGTCCGTGGTGCGCCTCGATCAAGGAACCGATGATCGCGTTGTGTTCCGTCAGCATATCGAGCGCACGCGCCTCGTTTTCCTGGACCTTCCGGCTGTATCCGACCATGTCGGTGAACATGATCACCGATAATTTTCGGCTTTCCATGAATAATCTCCTGAACAAGAAAAAGATTTGCGGCCAGGCCACAGGTGTGTCACTTCCGATTTGTCGGCCGGCTCCGGCGCCGCTTCCAGAATCCCACTAACATAATAATATAGGGTGCACGCCAGAGATTGGCAAGCGTCGAAACTTTCCAAACGGTGCGGCGACTAATGCAAGACACTGAGGTATGTTGTTGTAAAATAGCTCTTTGAAATTGGCCAACGGCATGTTAGATTGCCGCCATACGACCAACCTTTTTCACGTCATGGTACTCATCAGTTCTGCCTTTTCGGACAGCGGACCTATTCCAAAAAAATACACGTGCGATGGCGAAGACATTTCTCCGCCGCTGTCGTGGGAAGCTGTCCCCGGCGACGCCAAAAGTCTCGCGCTGATTTGTGACGATCCCGATGCTCCTGCGGGAACGTGGGTGCACTGGGTTCTGTTTAATCTTCCGCCCGAGACGACTTTCCTGCCGGAGTCATTTCCGGCCGATCCCGAATTGCCGACCGGAGCGCGGCAGGGGATGACGGATTTCCGGCGCGTCGGCTATGGCGGACCGTGTCCCCCCGGCGGGACGCACCGGTATTTTTTCAAGCTCTATGCCCTCGACGCGATGCTGGGGCTCGAAGCCGGCGCGACCAAATGGCAGGTTGTCAAGGCGATGCAGGGTCACATCCTCGCCGAGACGCAACTGATGGGCAAGTACAAGCGGTGACGACCGTTTATTGATCCGGCCCCGTTTTTTTCAAATGGTTAAATGGAGCGTTATGGCGGTTGTTCCCCAGACCGACCTGCACGTCCTGCAGGAAGAAAATATCCGATTGCGCCGTGCTGTTGAGGAACTCTCAATCCTCAACGATCTGGCTCGCGTGATCGGCGGGACGATGAATTCCCAGGAGATCATGCAGACGATCATCCATCGCTCCCTGCGCGCCGTGCTTGCCGAGCAGGGCGTCATCACGCTGGTGGATCAGAGCAGCAAACAAACGATGAAAACCCTGGTGCGCAGCGCGGTCAACTCGTCGGACCATCTCAAATGTCACCTGACCGAGAGCATGCTCGGCTGGATGCACCTGAACAAAAAACCGCTGATGGTCAACGATCCGCCG
>CAZJBS010000052.1:7793-10549 GCA_964544475.1 uncultured Bacteroidota bacterium
AAGCCGGAGATCGACCCTGCCCTGGACGCCATTGTGCTCGAGTGTCTGGACAAGGATCCCAACGAGAGAACGCAGTCGGCCAAACAGGTCGGTATCGATCTCAAGCGATTCAAACGCGAGTCGAGCCGGCAGCACGTCAGCCGGATCGCTTCCCGGTCTTTTGTAAACAAAGAGGCGTCCGGTCGCGTTCAGACTTCTTCGGTTCGAGCCTGGATTTGGCCTGTAGCGACGGTTTTGGCGATTGCAACCGCCTTGACCCTGGCGCTGATTTTGTGGACACGGAACGGCGAACCTCCGGGTCCTTCGGGACATTTTACGATTGAAGTTCCCGAAAGCGCGCCGATCTTTGGCGGCGGTGTCGGGTTCGGCATTTCGCCGGACGGGAAGTATCTGGCGTATGAAGGCGCTCCTCCGGCGTCCGAGCTGTACCTGCGGCCGTTGGACCGCTACGACGTCATCCGTCTGGCCGGTACTGAGAATGGCGCGTACCCTGCGTTTTCTCCGGATGGCCAGTGGATTGCTTTTGAAGCCGACGGCGCCCTGAAGAAGATCTCAATCTCTGGCGGCGCTCCGCAGCCGTTGTGCAGAATCCTTGGTCAAATTCGGGGACTCTGGTGGGGCCAGGACAACCGGATTTATTTTGGTCATATCCAGAACGGCATTTCCGCCGTTTCGGCGAACGGTGGTGAACCGCAACTGGTGACGGCCATGGACAGCGCCAGCGGAGAGATCAGCCATCGCCTTCCCCAACTCCTTCCGGATGGGAAAAGCCTCCTCTTTACGATCAAGCAGAGCGCCATCTCGACATTCGACGACGCATTGATCGCCGTGCAGGATCTGAATTCTGGCGCCAGGACCATTCTCATTCACGGAGGATCGAACGCGCGCTATGTGCCGACCGGCCATGTGGTCTATGTCCGGGGCAATGCCATCCTCCTGGCGGCGTACGATGCAGACCGGCGCGAGGTCACCGCCTCCCCAATTTCCATTCTGGATGGCGGCTGGTTCAACAGCGGTTCCGGAGATGCCAAGCTTGCTTTCACTTCAACCGGCGTTCTGGTGTATTCTTCATTGGGAAATGTGGCCTTCAACACCAACACCGTGAACTGGCTTGATCGATCCGGCGGCATTCGGGCCGTCATGTCTGAGCCCAGGGCATACTATTCGGCGGTGCTTTCCCCCGATGGCCAGAAGATCGCCCTCAACATCAACGCGGCCAACGACGATATCTGGGTGTACCATGTGGTCCGCCAAATTCTCACGCGGGTGACCTTTGGAGGAGGCAACCACGCCTCGCCGGTGTGGAGTGTGGACGGCGCGTATGTCTACTATGCTGCCGAAAACGGCCAGACCGGATCCATTTGCCGCAAGAAATGGGACGGGAGCGGCGAGGAAGAGACGCTGGCCAGGATCAGCGGCGCTTTCCTCACCTCCGCGTCGCCGGACGGCAAGAATCTGATTTTTGTGAAGAGCGGCGACATAGGGATCCTGCCGCTGGAAGATAACCGGCCGCCTCGGATCATCATCCAATCTCCCGCGGCCGAATTTGGCGTGCTGTCGCCCGACGGCAGGTATCTGGCCTACGAATCCAACGAATCCGGTGCGTTCGAAATCTATGTGACGCCTTTTCCGGAAAAAGGGGGAAAATGGCAAATCTCCAGCGGCGGCGGGCGGGCGCCGCTGTGGGGACGTCACGGCAACCGACTATTCTACCGGCGTGGAAATTCCGTCATGACGGTGACCTTGTCGAATGGACCGACGTTTGATTTTTCGGCGCCGGAAGTCTATGGCCAACTGCCGCCATCATCCATCCTGTGCGATGTCTCAATGGACGACAAGCAGTTTCTGCTGATCAATACGCCTGCCGACGGCATCTCGACCCGAAAGATGAATGTGATTACGGATTGGTTTCAGGAAATCCGGACCAAATACATGGCCAAATGACGATATCGGCAGCGCCTCGCCCTGCGGCGCTATTAAACCATACACGAAAGGAGCGTGGTCTATGTTCCTTAGATTGGTGCAAACGAAGGTCAAGCCCGAAGCCGAAAGCCGTGTGAACGAAGTGTACCGGGACACGGTGATCGCCGCTCTCCAAAACACGCCGGGTTGTCTGTATGCGGGCCTGATCAAAAGTGAATCCCAGGAGCACGAATACGTCTCGATGACGCTCTGGACGTCAAAGCAGGACGCGGACGCCTACGTGGCAAGCGGTTTGTACGCCAAACTGCTTCGTGACCTCCAGCCGGTGTTGGCCGATGCGTCGGAATGGAAGATCCAATTGACGAAGGACCTGACGGTCGAGTATGCGCCCGTCAGCGAAGAACCCGTCGCGGAGTCCTTCGCCGTGACGACTGCTTCGTCGGAAGAACTGGTTTTGCCCGACCGCGGCGCCTCCATGCACGTTCGCCTGTTGTCCCTGAAAATACGTCCGGAGCGGATGGCCGATTTTAAATCCGCCTATCAAAATGAAATCATTCCGGCCCTTCTCAAAGTCAAAGGCTGCCGTTATGCCTTTCTGACGGAGAGCATGGGCCAACAACCGGAGTGCATTTCGATGACGATCTGGGACTCCGCTGAAGACGCGGACCACTACGAAAGCGGGGGTGTGTTTCGTGAACTCATCGGAAAAACCGAATCCATGTTCACCGAATTGTTCCAATGGAAAATGAAATTGGCCAAAAGCGCCTCGGCGGCGACGAGCGACGACATGCGCGTCGCCCATTACGACGTCGTGGCCGGCAGGAGTTTTTGAA
>CAZJBS010000052.1:10649-13261 GCA_964544475.1 uncultured Bacteroidota bacterium
GCGCCGTCGTCACAAATCTGAAAAAGTCTCTTTCAAATGGGTTGTGATGGCATTAGATTAGGTCCAGCCTGACCCCGATATCTTGAGGCGCCATGTTCATGCGCTCATGAAAACTTCTTTTGCCGTAGCGGTCCGACCATGTACGATACGTATCTCCAATCGCTTTTCGCAATCACCCAACGCGGCGACGCGCGCGAGGAGTCGTATTACTCCGCGCTCGAAGACCTGGTTCTCGCCTTGGCCGGTCGTTTTGGCAAGCCCAAAGTGCAGGTCACGACGCTTCCCAAAAAAACCGAAGCGGGCAATCCCGACTTCCGCGTCTGGGACGGCACGCAGGCGCAGATCGGATACATTGAAGCCAAAACACCGCAAACCGATCTGGGCGACATGGAGGACTCCGAACAGCTTCGCCGCTATCTCGACACATTTCCCAATCTCATCCTGACCAATTTTTACGAATTCCGCCTCTACCGCAAAGGCCAGAAGATCGACACCGTCCTGCTGGCGCGCCCGATGATCGCGTCCAGGCTGAAATCCGTCCCGCCGGTGGAAAGGCCGGATGAACTTTCGCGGCTCTTCGAGAGGTTTCTCGAATTTGCGATTCCCACGACATTCACGGCCGAATCACTGGCCGGCGAACTCGCCATACGGACGAAATTTCTTCGGGATCAGGTCATCAAAGAAGAACTGCGTGAAGCGGCCACCGGCACGAGCAGGATATTGGGCTTCTACGAAGCCTTCAGCAAACATCTCATCGCGCACCTCAAACCCGACGAATTTGCCGATCTCTATGCGCAGACGATCACGTATGGTCTCTTCGCCGCCCGCACGCGCTCGGACAATGGATTCAGCCGCCGGGGTGCTTACGAACTTATTCCGAAAACCATCGGCATTCTGCGGGAGATTTTTCATTTCATTTCGTTCGATCCGCCGCCGCAACTGGCCGTCATCGTCGATGACATCGCCGAAATCCTTGCCGCCGCCGACGTCCGGCAGATTCTTCACGAATACTTTGGAAAGCACAAAGGCTCTGACCCGATTTTTCATTTTTACGAAACGTTTCTCGCGGAGTACAATCCCATCGAGCGCGAACGCCGCGGCGTGTACTATACGCCGGAACCCGTCGTCTCGTACATCGTGCGCTCCGTGCATAAGATTCTTAAAGACGAATTCCATCACGCCGATGGCCTTGCCTCCTCCGCCGTCACGGTGCTCGATCCCGCGGGCGGCACTTTGACGTTTCTTGCCGAAGCCGCGCGCCTGGCCGTCGAGGAATTTACCGGAAAATACGGCGCCGCCGCCAAAGGCCGCTTCATCGAAGATCATATTCTCAAACATTTTTACGCCTTCGAACTCATGATGGCGCCGTACGCCGCGGGTCACCTGAAAATGGGCTACCTGCTCGAGGAACTCGGCCACAAGCTCTCGGGCGACGAGCGCTTCCAGTTTTACCTGACCAATACGCTTGAGATGGAGGAACTCGCCCAGACTTCCCTGCCCGGCATGGTCTCGCTCTCCGAAGAGTCCCATCTCGCGGGCAAAGTCAAAAAAGAACAGCCGATACTCGTGATCATCGGCAATCCGCCGTATTCAGGTATTTCTGCAAATGCGAGTGAAAAATCGGTGCCCGTTCAGAAAGGCGGTCGATACATCACGGATTATCAGATCAAGACGACAAAAAAGAACGGGCGCACATTCTACGAACTCGAACCTCAAGTCAAGACCGCAACCAAGAACCTGACGGTTAAGCAAAAGACATGGATTGGCGAACTGATCGAAAATTACAAGATCATTGACGGCGATTGGTTTGGTGAGCGGAAACACTGGCTGCAAGACGATTACGTCAAATTCATACGCTTCGCGCAATGGAAGATCGATCAATGCGGACAGGGCGTCATAGGTTTGATCACCAATCATTCCTATCTTGATAACCCGACTTTCCGCGGCATGCGTCAGTCGCTGATGAATTCCTTTGACGAAATCTATGTTTTGGATTTGCACGGCAATTCACTGAAAAAGGAAAAGTCGCCGAACGGCTCGAAGGATGTCAATGTCTTCGACATTCAGCAAGGCGTCGCCATCGTCATCATGATCAAAAAAGATCATAGAAAATCCGAAACGAAAGTCTATCATTCCGAACTCTGGGGCGAGCGCGACAATAAATACCAATATCTCGGGAAGAAAGACCGCGATAAAACGGAATGGGATCAGTTGAAACCTAATTCACCGTTTTATTTCTTTGTACCTAAGAAAGAAAAACATCGCAGCAAATATGACCGCTACATCCCGGTTTCCGAAATTTTCCCGATCAACGTAACAGGTATTGTCACAGCAAGAGATGGGTTTGTCATAGATTGTGACGAAAAAGCTCTCGAACACAGGATAAGACAATTTCGCAATTTAGATATCGACGACAAAACCATTGAAACAACTTACAAACTGAAAGATACTCGCGGCTGGAAAATGTCGAAAGCAAGAAAGATTCTTGCGAAAGACGAAGACTGGAAGGAATATTATACTAAAATTCTGTACAGACCGTTTGACATAAGAAATATTTACTACACTCCAAGCATGGTTGATTGGGGAAGACCTGAGTTGATGAAACATATGAT
>CAZJBS010000053.1:0-12813 GCA_964544475.1 uncultured Bacteroidota bacterium
GCCCGACCGGTCACGGTTTCCTCGCAGCCTGGTTGATCTCCAACCTCTTCTGGATATTCCCGCGTATCATCGCCGATTCACCGACGTCCATGGCCCGTTGATACAGCCGGATGGCCTGCTCGCGATCGCGCCCTTCCATCATCATGGCCCGATCGGCAAACCGTATCGCGTAGTAGTTTCGCAGCATGTTGGCCATGCGGTCTTTCGGCGTCTCCGGATCAATCAGGGCCCCGAAATCCAGCGTGCGATCGTCCATCGGTGCCGGTTCAAACGGCGCCCGCCGCAGCCTCTGAGCCACCAGACGGGATTCCAGCGCATAATTGGCGAGCAGCCCCTGCTCCAGCGGCCGGATGGGCTGAAATATCGTCACATAAATCGGACGCGTATCAAAATGCCGGTCGGCCATCGCCTGGATCATCGCCACATAACGCTGCTGGATGAAATTCGGGTCAAAGGGCACCTTGTCTTCAAATGGCCGCACCGCTGCCAGAAAAGCATCCACCTCCGCCCGGCAGGCGTTCATAAATTCAGGATACCACGATTTCAGCATTGTGATATACCAGGTCCGGCGAAGCAGTTCGACATCAACAAAAATCACATCCTTCGCACGCCCGGCGACGTGCTGATGGTACATGACCGGAAACGCAAACGGATCCCAGTTGGCGAAGACGATGGCGTCGGGCTCGATGTGCCGCTCGAGATCATCCAGAAACTGCTCTGTAAAATGGTACCGGCTCATGTCTTCGTGACGGAAGCCGTTCCAGGTCATGTAAACCGCGCCGGCCACAGCCATCAGCAGGATGGCAACCCACGCCGGGCGCCACGAACCCTTGCGCATCGCCCATTCCGCCATCCACAAAAAACCAATCCCGACGAGAATACCCCAGAAAAGGTAGAATGGCAGATACATCACGGACACCAGACCCTTTTGCTCGGCGATCGCAAACGGATCGCGTCCCGTGATATTGACATTGGTGACGTACGCCACGAGCGGTCCGGTAAGAACATTGAACAGCAGCGCAAGAAAAAACAAAGGACGACGACGGCTCCACAACACAACCAAACCCATCAGTCCGGCGGCGATGAACCACACGGTAAACTGTTCGAACAACATCTCGTAGTGCAAACCGATTTGCGATAAGAGGACCTTCATGCTTCTCGTCGTACCGACGTCGAGGCCATACTGATGCCGCCCCACGACGCGCCAGAAGTTGGTCCAGTTTTCGGGATCGCCCCAGTCCATGGCCGGATTTCGCCATGACGCCACCGGCAGATACACATACGGCAATAAGCCCGCGATCACACACGCCCCACCCGCCAGGAGCCGCAGACGATCCAGCAGGTACGTGCGATCAATCAGGAATGCCGTCGCGATGCCCATTGGTAAAAAAATCGCAGACGTGTGATGGTTAGTCAATGTCAATCCGGCAAAAAAACAATACAGATAGAAATAACGCTCCCGCGCCGGTCCGGGTTCACGCCCGCTCGTCGAGTCGATATACCATCGCACCAGCAGCCACAACAAAAGCACCGTGAGGAAATCATTCAAGGCGTACACTTCGGTGATCACGGCCTGGCTCATATAAGAACGGCCCATCGCGACGATCATGGCGGCGCACACCGCCATGCCGCTGATCACATACCGAAAAACCGGCGCCGGATTCCCAAAGAGACGCGCGCCCAAATCCAGAATCAGAAGAGCCAGAAATCCAACCGCCATCGCCGAAAATACCGCCGACAGCAAATTGACACGATAGGCGACATCCCCAAACGGCATGAGGCTGAACAGTTTGCCCAGCATGGTGAACAACGGGTAACCGGGTTCGTGGGGGACGCCCAACGTGTGCGCGGCCGTGATGAGTTCGCCGCTGTCTTCAAACGTGACTGTTGGAGCGAGGGCCAGAACGTAAAAAACCAGGGGGGTCACGAAAGCCGTGAGGAAAGTCATCGCCACTTGCCAGGTCGGAATTACAATGGGTTCGAGAATGGGTTGTTTGGGTATTTTCTTCATACGCGTTAGGTTTCTCCTTTGGACTGTTTCATCGCCGCTCGCAACAGACGATGGTATCGCCGGACATGCATAAACGTCTTCCACGCCGATAACGCCACTTTGAATCTCATGGATGTCGAATAACTCGAAGCGGATCCCGATCGGACGGGACGCCGAAAGGGTATGCTCGTCAGACGAAGACCGGAAAGACCAATCAGGGTCAAAAGGTGCGGACTTGGAATGGCATATTCAAGGAGCCGTTCGACCAGGCCGCGATCCAAAACCATAAAGAGCCCCGAACGGACCGGCAACCGGCCCGACGTCAACAAACTCAGAACCATTTTGAACAGGAGGGATGTCACTCTTCTTCCAATGGATTCATACGACCCGTACTTCCCCGCGAAAACGGCATGATAGCCTTCGCACAATCTGGCGAGCATGGCGGGGATGCATTCGGGTTCATCCTGCAGATCCGCATCCAGCGTGACGAAACGTTCTCCGCGTCCCTGCGCGAGGCCGGCCAGCAGGGCGGCGTTCTGACCCACGTTGTCCCGCAGCGCGATAACTTTTATACGCTCATCTCCGGAGGCCCATTCATTCATCAACTGCAACGAGTCGTCCGGACCGGCGTCGTTGACGTAGATGATTTCAAAGGGGCGGCCGTACGCTTCCAGAACGTGGATCAGACGACTGTGCAATTCCGGCAGCGTGTCACGGTTACGGTAAACAGGCAATATGGCCGACACGTATGGATTCATTCAATAACCGCGCGTCTTATCCACGATATTGAGAAGCGGCAGGCCGTCATGAAACCGGCGGACATTTTCTACAAATATCGGCTCCCATTGGAATGGCGGTGACTCGACGCTCCGTCCCACGTGCGGCGTCAGAAGCAGCCGGTCGGACGTCCATACCCAGTGCCCGGGACCCGGAGGCTCTTCTTCGAGAACGTCCAGAGCCGCCCTCAGGCGGCCGCTGCCCAGGCTCGCCTGCAGAGCCTTCTCGTCCAGCGTGCCTCCCCGGCTGACATTGATCACCAGCGCATCGGCCGGCAATGCGCGCAGTTCATCCTGCGACACGATGTGTCTGGTGAGAGGCGTTTCGGGCAACGCCAAAATCAGAATATCAGTCAGTTCCAGCCGGTCGCGCCAAGCATCCGGTCCGCCAACCAGAAAGCCTTCCGCATCCGTCGAGGGCGCACCGGTGTGGCACCGCCGGACGCCCGTGATGTCACAGCCAAATCCACGAAGCCGGCGTGCGATCGATCGGCCGACGCCACCCCAACCAAGGATCAAAACGCGCAAACCCGTCAATCGCCGGAGCGGGCGGCGCTCCCACACGCCCCGGCGCTGGGCGTCGCGGGCCTCCGGCAGTCCGCGCAAAAGGGCCAGTATCATGGCCATGGCATGATCCGCCATCTCGGCATCATACACACCGCGAACCGACGTCAGACACAATTCCGGCCGGTCGGCGATGCCTCGGAGAATGACGTCCACGCCCATGGAATTCGATTGTATCCATCGGAGTTTGCCGGCATACGGTAGCGACTGTAGGAAATAGCGGTTTCCAAGGACGGCGTCCGCATCCGCAATAGCCCGGGCGGCGGATGTTTCGTCCGTGGCCGTCCGCCATTCCACACCGGGCGCCGACGCTTCAAGTTGCCGCCGGTGATCCTCGTGAGGCTCATACATAAGCAAAATTTTAAGGCGTGGTCGTGACATGCGATAACCCGTTGATCAATGCCCCGATCTCAAGGCGGTTCGCTTCCAGTCGCGTTTCGCTTCCGTGGGCAAGATCGTCCAGGGTGGCTCTTATGCTCTCGACGGCCTCGGGCAATTCCGTCCGGCATACATCCGAAACAAACGACCGTCTCAAGAAAGCAAACGCGCAATCCAAACGCACCATTTCACTCATCAACAACCGGCATGGAATGGGCTTTCCCCGGTCCGGCAAGGTCAGGCCGCCGAAACCCAAACGTCCCGGCACGTGGCGGCGAACGCGGTCCAAGGTGCCATCGGCGATCGGAGTAAACAGTTTGGACCCGGATAAACCCAGACGCCGGCGGTCAATCCACAAGTCATTCAGACCGACGTAATATCGGGACAACGGCAGATCGGCCAGTTCATCAAGCGCTTCCAACGCATCACAGGTTTCAATAAGAATACCCACACCACACCGCTCCCGCACCCGCGTCAGAACGAATTCGACGTCCCGCGCAGTTCTGACCATCGGAACCAGAATTTCGGCGGCGCCCCCGCCGATGGCTCTTTCGATTTCATAGGCCGTGCGGTCGTGAACCTCGTTGATCCGGCAGATAATCGGACGGTCGCAAAACTTGCGCAATCGCATGAGGTCGTCTTCGGTATGAAAGTTGATCTGCGTATCGAAACCTTCCTGCCGAATCGTCTTGCCCCGGTTTTCCCAATCGATGATCATACCCGTGATGCCCGCGTTCAAGGCATCCCGCGCAAAATCCGGATCATGGTAGAACAGCCAGAATTCCATGGGGAGGTTTTGTTTCATGCGGTTGGCCCTGGCTTGATGGCCACCGCCAGACAACTCGCGCCGATCGGGATGACTTTGTTTTGGCGCAGGCGTTGGATTTCCCGGTTCAGCACGAACGTGATGATCCGGGACCATCCGGGTTGATCCACGAGGTGCTCGCGCCGTTTCGTCAAGGCCGTAATGGATTTTCGGAAACCCAGCCGGCCGGGTATTGTTCGCGTAATCAAAATCGGAATGGGTAACGCCATGAAGAGGTAGGTGGAATATTCAACCCGCATGCCGGCCTGATGGAGGGCTTTGGCCAGCCGCTGCCGCGAATAACGCCGGAAGTGACCCAGGTGCACGTCGTTGGGGGACCATAGCCAGTTGTACGCCGGAACGGTGACATACAATCGCCCGCCGGGCTTCAGAATCCGTCGCACTTCGCACAACAGTTTTTGCTCGTTCTCCACATGTTCAAGTACATCAAACAACCCGACGGAAGGCAATGCGTCGGTCAGAAATCCCGCTTCCTCAAGCGAAGCCCAGACGACGCCACCCACGCCGCGGTCCCTGGCATTCAGCGCGCCCTGTTTGCCGGGCTCCACCACGATCACCTCCAACCCCGACTGCTGAAGACGCGCCGCCACGGTTCCGTTTCCACCGCCGATGTCGAACACACATCCGCCGGGCGGATACGAATTCATGAGTTCCGCGATGCAACGGTTGCGATGGCGGTACCAAAATGAGTTGTCTTCGATGCCAAAACAGATTTCGTTGCCGCCGGCGGGATAGGAGACGTCCTCATTTCCCCGCGCCGTCCAGATGTTTTCGGGAAGAAACGTCAACCGGTGTGAATACTGCCGCAAATCGCTCATGACAATTCAGGTCTTCGCGCTTTGAATAATTGAAATGGCAGCGCCCATCGCCACCACGGCATCCACTCAAATACCGTTTCAAGCTTGAGCCCGATCACCGGCCAATTCGTGACGAATCGCGGAAAAAAACCAAATCGCTCGATTCGCATATCCGTCAAACCGGCCTGCGTCATGGACCGAAACATCAAACCGCGTCGCATGCGCACGAGCCCGCCATCGCCCTGCCAGGTCATGCCGGGCGTCATCATGATCTGAACATAGTATAGAAGATTGTAGGGATTCGGCTCCAGGAACACGAGACGCCCACCGGGCTTCAGTAAGTCCCTGCATGCGCCGAAACACGCGTCGATATCGTGCACGTGGTGCAACACAAAGAACCCGACGACCACGTCAAACATGCCGGCCAGTTCGGCGGGAAACCGTATCATGTCGCTTTCGTACAGGGGAACGTTGAACCGTCCGCCGTCATACTCCCGGAATTTTTGCAACAGAAACGGCGAAAGATCCAATCCTTCGACACGGATGCCGCGGCGCGCCATCTCAAGAGTGTACTTGCCCATGCCGCATCCGAGATCCAGCACGCGATCCCCTTCCCGGATTTCAGCGCATCGAACAAGCCGATCCACCTGTCGCGTCACGTACGGCGTGACGCGGGGAATCATGGTGCTTTTGATCGACTTCGAAAAATAGTCCTTTTGCGACTTGTTGTGATTTTCGATGATCGATTCGGGTACATTCATGGCGCGTGTCCGTTGGGATCGGTGTCTTTGGGAACACCGGTCGGTTGGCCCCGCCTGATGAAGCGCTGGTACACATAATGAAAAGCCAGACCGGAGAACATCAATACAAAAACGTGTACACACAGCGTCCGGCGGGGATCGTTTCCAATGAGGTAGAATATTAGATAAAAATAAGTGAATGCAAACAAAATCACGCGCAGGCGAATGGCATAGATCAGGACTCCAAACAAGGCCATGTGCCCGAAGACCATCGCGCCAAGACTGGCCATAAACCAGCCGGTCCGGCCCTGCGCCAGGTAGTGGGAATGCGGGCGCAGATGCAGCCGCTGGCCGGGAATTTTTGCCACCCACAGACTCTCCATCCAGGCCAATCGCCAACGGCGCAAGATTTTCGGGATGACACCGCCCGATCCGGTCTCTGGAAGGGCATTTGAAAGTTCAGTGACCCGCCCGGAAAAGGACCATTCGAAGCGTTCCCGTTCCGAAAGTTTTTTCCAATCACCGTAGAGACGCTTGTAGTCGTCCGAGTCGGTTTTGAAGTTTTCTTCCAGGGCGAGGTAATAGTCCCGCAGTTCGGTCGTGTGACTCGTGCCGACCGACCAGATGATCCTCCAGTTCGGAAAGAAGCTGTACGTTCTCAGAAGCCAGGGAAGAATCAGGATCACCACGACACCTGACACCATCGCCGTGTATTTGAGGCTTTGCGCCACGTTCCTGAATTGAATCCAAAAAAAGACGAAGGCCAGCGACGGCCCGAGTATCGTCACACGCAGAATCAGAATGGACACGGCCAGCGCCACCGAAAATGCCAACAACCATCGCGCAGACCGATTCATCAAAAACCGGGCAAAACAGTAATTCATGGCAACGACCACGAAGGCCTGCAGGGTTTCACGCAAGGGCAGCGCCGCAAAGGCCGCCAGCGGCACGTAGCAGGCGCCCAACAGACCAAGTACCCATGCCGCGCGTTTCTGCAGGACGAGAGACAACGTCAAATAGAAAACCACGCACATGATGGCGCCGAGCGCGCATTGGACCATCTGCAGCCCGACAAACTCCGGGTGATGGTTGAGATCGGTCATATCCGTCACATAGGATATTTCACCAAACCACGAACAGACCCCGTAGACGGCGGCGATGAACAAAGAATAACCGGGTTCACGAAAAAAATAGGGCTCAAACGGCGCCTGAATGTCATTGGAGTAGCCGTTGCCGAGGACGAGGTTGACGGCGACGTTGTGGTAATCCAGTCCGTCGCTGGGTTTGACATCGTCCATCTGCCAGGCGACGAGCCCAACCCGCAGGATCAGAGCCACACCGCCGATAATGAGAATCGCCGCGCGATGCCCGCCGGTGTTTCGTGGATCCGGAATTCGAATCTCACGCCAGGTACGAATGATCGATTCACGAATATTCATAAGCGGTCCGTCGACGGGGCGTGCCCGGGGTGAACTCACTTCAATGGGGTGTCAAATGCAGGCGTTCAAGGCATTCTATCAACGTAGTTCATTCGAGGCCAGTCCCAAGGCACGGGGTGGCAACGAACCGACGAGTACAGACAAATCGTCAATTTTTAGAACAACTTCATCACCAGCGTAACGAGCATAAAAGTGTGGTGGCTCGTGGTCTGAAAAATACAGGTATATTGAAATGCCGTAGAATCGGCTAATGATTGGCATGATCAGGCGTCATTTGCGTGCAAAACTCATCAAGTGTCTTCCCCGTTATCTGTAAATACAGGGAATCAGGGCAGAGATCAAGCTGATCGCTCCACGCAATGGCGCCGGTCTCACTATCTACATAAACTGCCGCGAAAACATCGGGGTCGCCAAGCTTTTTAAAAACGCCCTTCCTGATGCTTTCCGATAGATCAACGGTTCCCTTCGTGACATCCTCGAATGTGAGGAAAAGCTTGAAACCGGGTTGTGCTGTGACGTGGGTGATTCTGATCATTTCGACAAAACTACGGTAAGTGATTCAGAACGTCAATAGTCTATTGCCGTGATGCTTGCTTGCTCGATCAACGATGTGAACCAATTCCCGTTTTTCACACGATTCCTTTTTCGATCAAAATAGACCAAAATCGTACAAAATACAATCACTAAGCCGGAGTCATCTGATATCGCACGCGGCGAGGTGGCTACCGCGGCATGGGTCAGGCGCAGGGTTGCGTTATTTGTTGATTGATTTCACGTCCGTCCAGAGTTGTCGCCATATTTTCCACTCTCCATCAGCCTGGCGTCGGTATACGGTCATGGCATATCCCCATTGATCTTTTGAGATTTGAACGTCTCTTTTCGAATACGTCCACGATAGGAATGTCTTTTGTGACGTAAATGCCGTCGCCCCATCGATTGTAACGCTGACTATTTCATTCTTAAAATCATTGATTTTTGTAACCGAGCTATCTTTCGGAAACCAGAAAGCCCTTATGGCTTCAATACCTTTGATCGCTGTGTTCCCATTGGGCGATATGGAAGCTGATGTCTCAAATAGATCGATTACCTCATCTTCATTACCCTGAAGCCAGGCTTCGGTATATTTTTTTTGAATTGAACGAATTGAATCTTCCGTTGATTTTTGAGCGACAACATTTGATGACACAAGAACCAACAAACTTAGAACAAGAAATGATTTCATGAAAGCCTCCACAAATAATATCAAAGTATGTTTACGCCTGACGAAAGGCGGTTAGGCCTGTCGCGCCGGCGATTAATGGTACACATTCCCTGGCCGTTTCCGATGTTACTCAACACCGCGGACCAGCTCAGGAGCAACGTTGGACCCGGCGCTATTCGGAATCCCGCCTTCTCCGCCAAACCAAGCGTGGCCTGAAACGCCTCTTTTGAAACGTGGAACAGTTTCGGCTCGACGAGCAGGCATCTCCCGCCTTCCTTCAACAAGGGCTTCAGTTGCCGGAAAAAAGAGGCCTGGTCCGGCACCTCGTGCACCATGTAGAACGCGAGAATGAAATCGACTTTTTCCGACACGTTGATGCCGTCCCGTTCGCACTGAACGGTGGTGATTCGTTTTTCCAGGTCAGTGCCTTTGATTTTGTGCCGGAGCTTCTCCAGCATGCCGGCCTGCAGGTCAGCGGCCACCACATGCCCGGTGGGGCCCGCCAGGTGCGCCAATTCAATGGAGAAGAAGCCTGATCCGCACCCGACATCGAGGGCTTTCATGCCTTCGGTGACATACGGCGCAAGAATCTTGCGGGGATCCTGGAGCCACCGCCGGAATTTATTATCCAGCGATGAAGCCAGCTCGACCGGACATACCCGATTCCGTTCAGCATCCATGTTTACTCCTCAAAAGACGACTCCGTCGCCACGGGAGAGTCTTTTCTGTTGACAGACTTTGTTCAGGTGTTATGCGACGTGGTTGTCGTTTGAATGCCTTGCTATTCTGTACTTAATGAGTAACAAAATGGAACTTCCAAAGAGATAGGCTATAGTGAGACCGACTACAATCATAGACAACATTGCACGCCAAGGCTGGTTGACGTTCGGGTATGATATAAACAGAAATCGCTCAAGAGGTAACGTTGGAATCAACAGGAAGAACGATGCAATGATATGCAGAAACACTGGTCTCGCTGATATGCCGTTCAGCAACAACCGAGAAGCTCTGTCAAGCAAGTGCAAAAGAACTGTCAGGTACACATATAGGATGAAAGTAAGCAATGTAACACCTGTCTTTTTGTCGGCCAGAGTCGTGTCCATGAAAAGAAACACGCTGAAGAGGATCATAAACGCTGCAATCAGAACGCACGCAACAAAATTACCAACACGTATGAACATCATGCTTGTGTTCTTGTCCGCATTATCGACGATCATCTCGCATAACCTCCCGCCGACACACGCCATGCCCGGCAAGCCGCATCTGACAAGTCCTACCATAAGGACTTCCTGGCCGTAGGACACCTTATGCTCTGGATTCCAAAGTACTACTTTCCATTAGAAATATGAATGACCAGTTTCACGCCCTGAGAACTCCCAACGCGACTATGGTTGGTAAAATATTCACCGCCAATTCCGAAACGGCGAAATGACCTGACAATAAGACTGACGGTTGTGTTAAAACCAGGAGCGAATCCACCAGGCTCTTGTTTCGGAACCGACATGTGCGCAGGGGTCATGAGATCATCCGTCTGATCCAAAGCGTTAAGAGTTATCGAAGGGCCCAGCGAAGCAGACGCCACCAAGTATGGTGACACATAGCCGCCGCCAACATTAAAATGAACAAAGGTGTAGAAACCGTTTCTCTCTTGCGATGTCGAAAAGTTCACTCCGACATGATGATTTAGGAATGGGACCAGTTTTGTTCCCATATACGACATCGAAAAACAAGGCATATGTGTCACGGAAGCAACCTTGCTATCTCCAATTCCATAACTCAACCAACGATAATCGCCTGTGGAAATTTGAGCGACGGACGACGCAGCGCAACACAAGAGCATAAGACCAACTATGTGGCTACCGATCTTCATAAAATCAGGCGACTCCGTCGCCACGGGAGAGTCTTTTTTGTTGAGTGAAAGCTTTTACATGTTATGCGAGGTCGCGCCCATTGAATCATGATCTGTGACACTCAAGTTTGAAATTCTCATCGACAATGATGTCGTCTGATAGATCGCTGTGCAGCTCTTTGAAGAACAGAAGAAATGCCGAAATCTTCACAGCTGCCAAAATCCGTTTGAACCTGTCGGGTTCGAACACAATTCCGGCCAAACGCGGGATAAATACATTGGGTTCATGTTCGGTCGTGACGTAAGTCCACAATCCGCCGCCGCTCATGCCGTATAGCTCATCAAAAATCAGGTTTCGTCCCTTGCTGACCGTGATCCTTTGTCGAACGGTACACATAAGTGGATCATAGGATCGAAACCGTGTGACGTGTAATCAGTTGAGGGTATCAGCGAGCTTACATAACAGAAGTAGTGGAGTTTCAGATTATATCGAGTTTTCTGTTTCGATAGGGGGAATCCCAGCATTGAGCAACATGCGTGATCGGGTGGTGACGCTTGAACGGCTCCGATATCCGAGAACTTGTATCCTGAAAACTCGGGGTATTCAGATGACGAAATCTTCCCTATTGCCATGTCCAGTCGATCGCCGGTTTTGGTGGCTAGATCAGCATAGGCCATGTCTGTGCGAAGCTCCACAAAATCTCGTGTTCCAAAGAAAAAAGGCAGTCCAGGATGGCGGTCCACTACATGAGCGGCGGTAAATATGAAAAAATCAGATTGTTTTTTGACTAATACCGAGGACCCAGCAGGCACAAACTTACGGTCCTTCTTGTAAAACACAGGGCAGGTGTGTTTAGCAAGAATCGAGTTCAAATGTTCAAATGAGTGTTCAATCATAGGTGCGATATCACCTAGCGGTCGCGGCGTAGTCGAGGTAGTCTGGCTCGCAGTATCCAAAATTCGACTGCAACTGATTCCCCGCGAGCCAGACTATCTGCGAAGACTGCGAGTAGTCGTATAACTTCATATCTAAAAGTTCTGCGTCGTATATCCGCCGGATTCGGGTACGATAGACGGTGCCGGCCGTGGCCCGGCGGCGGATGTGAAAGACTTCCACGCTCAAGTGGTCTGATCTGGAATTCATAAGATAACCCCGATAGCGATGGCTGTCCCAAGTTAGCGCGCGCACCGATGGTTGTCAAGAAGAAGTTCGATCCCCGAGGAAGGCCATGTGTCCGCACTCAGTTCCTTTCGGGGGAACGGCAGGGGCAGATACCGGATCGCATGTCAGATGGCGCTTTCTCTGGCGACGCCCGGGTTTCGGCGCGAAGACACAGCGATAGGACGCTTGCTCCATCGACCCTGGAGTTGCCGGTTGGGAGAGTGTCTCCCGGCCTTGGAAAAAACGCCGAACAAGCCCCGGAGTTCGCTCTGAGATTTGGCGGAAAGCGTGGTAAAGGCGAGCAATTTCGGGGACTGCAAAAATCAAGGAACTGCTTTCCGCCAACCCTTTGGCGAACTTCGGGGCGAGGCGTTTTTTCCACAGCCGCGCGGCCTTTTACCTCGGCGTTGCTCGGCACAGGCTTTTGGTTTTTTCTTTGGGCACAAAGAAAATAACATTCGATAACTCGACGAATGTCCCTCATGAAATGCATTCCATAGCACTTTCTCTTGTTGCGCCAAGAGAAAGTGCCCAAAGAGAAGGCGCTTACGTGCCGAAACATCTATGCCTAACTTGCTTTGCGAGACGCATTGACGATCCCTCCCTCTGTCATTCTCTCCACTTCGCGAAATGGTCGGGATCGGGTTTCGGCGCGGAGGACCTCCAAAGCTCGCGCAACGAGACGTTTTCGCCGGGTGGGTATTTCTTGGGCCTTGCAAAAAACGCCGCCAAAAGAACGAGAGTTCGCGCCCTGACATGGGCGGAAATCGTGGTACAGGCGAGCTATCGCGGGGAATCCGGAAATCATCGAACTGATTTCCGCCACCAGACAAGCGAACTCTCGTTCCGGCGTTTTTTGCACAGCCCTTGATCTTTCTTTTGGTTCTTTTCTTTGCATCAAGGCAAAGAAAAGAACATTCGTCGCCATTTCGCGGACCCCACCCCTGCCCTCCCCTTGAAGGGGAGAGTTAGGGTGGAGTTGACCGGGTTTCGGCGCGGAAGACCCCGGCCTCGACGGGAGACAACGGCCTCGCGAACGACTGAACGCGCGTGGTCTTCGTACTATGTTAAGCTACAACTTTGGAGTGCGA
>CAZJBS010000054.1:0-12128 GCA_964544475.1 uncultured Bacteroidota bacterium
GACGGGGGAGGGGATTGACCGCTGGTGCGAATGGCTTCTTGGGAAGAGTAATTGAAAATTGAGAATTGAAAAATTATTACTAATGGGAGCGCAAAACAGTTGACTTTTTACAAATCAGGCTTCGACTACGCTCAGCCTGAAGCTTCACCCCGAGCGGAGTCGAGGGGTGAACAAGAGTAATGTAAATTGCGCTCCCATTAGTAATTATGAATTTATAATTAATTATGAATTGGTTGTGACTGTGCGATATAGATAGACAATTCATAATGCTCTATTCTGAATTGATTTTCAATTCTCAATTCTCAATTCTCAATTTTCAATTCATGAATATGAAAAGGGTTCACATCGAAATTCGCGGTGCGGTGCAGGGCGTTGGTTTCCGGCCTTTCATCTACCGGCTGGCGACGGAACTCGGTCTGACGGGATGGGTGAATAACAACCCGCAAGGCGTCCGGATCGAGGCGGAAGGTGAGGAAGACGTGCTCCGCTCCTTCGTGCTCAGGATCCAGCCGGAAAAACCGGTCCATGCGGTCATCTACAGTCTGGAATACTCATTTTTCGATCCGGAGGGTTTTACGGAATTCGAAATCAGGGACAGCGAAGTGGACGGCCCGATCCACACGACGATCCTGCCGGACATTGCCACGTGCCCGGAATGCCTCGCCGAGATTTTCGATCCGTCCAACCGCCGCTATTTGTATCCCTTCACCAACTGCACCCATTGCGGTCCTCGATACAGCATCGTCGAAGCGCTGCCGTACGACCGCGCCCACACAACCATGCGGCATTTTGTCATGTGTCCGCAATGCCGGGCGGAATACGACGATCCCGCCAACCGGCGGTTTCATGCCCAGCCCAACGCCTGTCCGAAATGCGGACCTCATCCGGAGTTGTGGAATGCCGACGGTGACGTCGTCGCATCGCACGACGAGGCGTTATTGGAAACCGTGCGGCGAATCCGTGCCGGCGCGATCGTGGCGGTCAAGGGCCTGGGCGGGTTCCATCTGATCGTCGATGCCCGTCAGGACGATGCCGTCCAGCGCTTGCGACGTCGGAAGCATCGTGAAGAAAAGCCGTTTGCCGTCATGTGTCCGGATTCCGCTGCGGTGCGACGGCTTTGCGACATGGACGACCTCGAAAAACGATTGCTCACGTCGCCGGAGAGTCCGATCGTCCTGTTGCGGAAACGTCCGAAAGTCGATATCTCGCCGCTCGTCGCGCCGGACAATCCGTATCTGGGCGTGATGTTGCCGTACACGCCATTGCACCATATACTGATGCGTGAACTCGGCATCACGGTCGTCGCGACGAGCGGAAATCTGTCGGATGAACCGATTTGTACGGACGAAGAAGAAGCCGTGGACCGGCTGCGTGGCCTTGCCGATGTTTTTTTGGTTCATGACCGTCCCATCCGTCATCATGTCGACGACTCGATTGTCCGGGTGGTGTTGGGGCGTGAATTTCTTTTACGCCGGTCGCGCGGGTATGCGCCGTTGCCGCTCCTGCCGCCGGCGGAAGGGCCGTCCGTGCTGGCCGTCGGCGCGCATTTGAAAAGCACGGTCGCGTTGTCGGTGGGGCCGGCCGTCGTGGTCAGTCAGCATCTGGGCGACCTCGAAACCGCCGCCTGCGTGCGGACGTTCCGGGACACGGTGGAAGAACTGGAACGCCTGCATGACGTCAGAGCGGAAACCGTCGCGTGCGATCTTCACCCGGATTACCGTTCCACCCTGTTTGCCAAAGAGACCGGCCGGGCGATTGTGGCCGTTCAACACCACCATGCGCATGTGCTGGCCTGCATGGCCGACAACGGACTCCGCGAACCGGTTCTGGGGGTGTCCTGGGACGGCACGGGATTGGGTACAGATCATACGATCTGGGGCGGGGAATTTCTGGTGACGGACGGCGGTGGTTTTCGGCGGGCCGGATGTTTGCGGCCGTTCCGGCTGCCCGGCGGGGACGCGTCCGTCAAAGAACCTCGCCGCACGGCTGTCGGCGCTTTGTATGAACTGTACGGCGAGTCGGTTTTTGAAAAGAGCGGCTTGGCCGGCCATTTTACTGAACCCGAGCGGCGGACGTTATTGCACATGCTCGCCCGGCATATCCATTGTCCCATCACGACCAGCGCGGGCCGGCTTTTCGACGCGGCATCGTCATTGTTGGGGCTGGCGCAGGTGACGCGGTTTGAAGGCCAGGCCGCGATGGCGCTGGAATTTGCGGCCGATCCCGATTGTCGCGAATCGTATCCGGTGATGCTTGACGATTCCGAAGGCGTTCAACTGGCCGACGGGCCGGGCATTCTGGAACGCCTGATTTTCGACCGCACGTCCGGGATTCCGACGCGTATTCTCGCGGCGCGATTTCATAATACGCTGGTCGAAATCATCGTCGCTTTGGCGCAACGTATTCAAATTCCGGCCGTCGTGCTGACCGGCGGATGTTTTCAAAACAAATTTTTGCTGGAGCGATCGGTCGCGCGGTTGCGCGAAGCCGGTTTCCGGCCGTATTGGCACCAGCGCGTCCCGACCAATGACGGCGGTATTGCGCTTGGGCAGGTCGTGGCCGCGTGGCGGCAAACGGAAACCACCAAGGAGGAAACGTATGTGCCTGGCCGTACCTGGTAAAATTCTCGAAATCACGGGGGACGATCCGGCCATCCGCCTGGGCCGTGTCAGCTTCGGAGGCATTGTCAAAGAAGTGAATCTGTCGTTCGTGCCCGATGCCGTTGTCAACGACTATGTCATCGTTCACGTGGGCTTTGCGCTGAACAAGGTGGATGAAGAGGAAGCGAAGAAAGTTTTTGAATATTTGAAAGAGATGGGCGATCTGCAGCAGGATCTGGACGCGGAAAACATATAACATATTAACGGTCTCATAATAGGATTAACATAATTTCCTAAGAATTGCCAAGCTTCACCCCGAGCGGAGTCGAGGGGTGAACATCTGCACCTGCCCTTCATGGTTCCCCGCTCGGCGGGGCTCACCATGAAGGATATGGGTTCAGATGATAATACTATTATGAGACGATTAAATATCATGACCAGCAGGATCAAACCACACACGGCATCGACCATGAAACGCAGGGTTTTGCTTATTTCAGATAATCCACCGGCCAGTCTCACGTCCGGACTGAGGCAACTGGGCGTTCGGACGACGACCAAAAGCTGGCGCGATCCCTCCAGGGTCATCGCCGCCTCCCGGCCCGACATCGTCATCATGGACGTGGATTCATCCAAACGAAAACGACCGGCGGCTCTGGCGGCGCGAAACGCCATCTGTCCGGTTATTTTCTTTTTGCGCGGGCGCCTCCGCCCGTTCGGCAAAGGCGCGTATGTGCGCGAACCATTGTCCAGAACGAGCCTCGAAGAATCTGTGTGGTCGGCGCTTGAATCCAAATCGGCGCCGGCACCGCCCGACGGCTCCAGAGCATTATATGAGAGTCTTTTCAATGGCACGCACGAGGGTATCATCGCCGTCGATGAGGAGCAACGCGTTGTCCTCTTCAACCACGGCGCCGAGCAAAAATTCGGATACACGTCAGATGAGATCCTCGGAAAACCGTTGAGTCTCCTGGTGCCGGAGGTCTTTCGCAACCGGCACGAAACCAAGGTTCGGACTTTCCAGAAAACCGCCAAAATCGGTAAGGAGACCGGCAAGCGCGCGCCATTGCCGTGCCGGCGCAAGGACGGTTCGGAATTTGTCGCCGATATCGCCCTTTCCGTTTATCTGGACCGGGGACGGCGGTTTTATATGGCCCTCGTGCACGATGTGACGGATCACCACCAATTGCTCGCCGATCTGCACCGCAATCAGGAAAAATACCGCATCGTCGCCGACAATACGTATGACTGGGAATTCTGGCTGACACCGGACCGGCGTTACGTCTATTCGTCGCCTTCCTGCGAACGCATCACCGGGTACCCGGCCGATGCCTTTCTCCGTGACGCCGGATTGCTCGAACGCATCATTCACGAGGATGACGCCCAGAAATTCAGAGATCACCAGGCCTCGGTCTGCGGGTCGCCCGCGGTCGTCGATAACCTGGAGTTCCGGATCGTCCGGCGTGACGGGGAAGTGCGATGGATCGGCCACGTCTGCCAGCCCATCTTCGGAGCGAATAATGAATGGCTGGGCATTCGCGGCAGCAACCGCGATATCACCGAACGCAAACAGATGGAGGAACAACTCCGGATTTCCGAGTCGTCGTACCAGGGCATCCTCAACAGTATCACCGAAGCCGTCTATGTCCAGGATGAAAACGGCCGGTTTCTGGATGTCAATCAGGCCGCCGTCCGGATGTACGGCTATCCACGCGAATATTTCATCGGTCGCACTCCGGAATTCCTGTCCGCTCCGGACAAAAATGATTTTGAGGCGGTGGCCGATCATGTACAGAAGGCACTGCAGGGCGTGCCGCAGCGGTTTCAATTCTGGGGCCTCCGCAAGGATGGTTCCGTTTTCCCAAAACATGTCAGCCTGACGCCGGGAACGTATTTTGGAAAGAAGGTGGTCATTGCGGTGGCGCGGGATGTCACGGAATGGTGGCGCATGGAAACGCGCTACAAAGCGCTTATCGAAAATGCGCCGGACGGCGTTGTGTTGATTTCCAGGGACGGGAAATTTCTTTATGGAAGTCCCTCGGTTGTCCGGATTTTTGACTATCGTCCCGGCGACATGGCGACGCTCAATCCGGCGGACCTGACGCATCCGGAGGATCTCGGACGTGTGCAGTCGGCCCTGGCCCAATTGATCGAGAATCCAGCGACGATGCCGGTGCTCTCCTACCGTTTCAAACACAAGGACGGATCCTGGCGGTGGATCGAAAGCACCTTCAGCAATCTGCTGTCGGAATCCAGTGTCGGCGCCATTGTCATCAACTTTCGCGATATCACCGAACGCCGTCTGGCCGAAGAGGCCTTGATGGCAAGTGAGGAGAAATATCGTTTGCTGGCCGAGACATCCCGGGATCTGGTGGTTCTTGACGACATCGACGGCCATATCCTGTATGCCAACCCATCCGTCGAGCGACTCCTGGGATATCCGTTGGCCGAGCTGCGGCAACGGACCGTGTTTGACATCGTCGCGCCGGAGTTCATCCCGGCCACTCTGGAGAGGCGAGCCCGGCGCGCCGAGGGCCATCTGGCGATGCAGCAATATGAGATTGATCTGTTGACACGCGACGGCCTGCGCATTCCGTTCGAGGTCAGCACGACGGTTGCCACCGGCGGGGACCGGCCTCTCGTGGTCTCGGTCGCCCGGGATATTCGTGAACGGCGCAAGGCCGAAGAGTCGTTGAAGAACCAACTGCGGTTTTCGCGGGCGCTCAATCGCATGATGGAAACGGCGATGGTTTCGGATACGTCCCGCGACGAAATGCTCGACAGCATGGTGCAGGTGATCGGTGGAGCGTTGGATGTCGACCGGTGCCTGATCTTCGATATCCATATCGCGGCCGGTCACGTCCGGAGTCTCTCCAAATGGATGGGAAACGGTATCGACGATTTTGCGCCCGGCATTGAGACCTACGATCTCGCCCTGTTCCCGCAATCCGCCGTCCGGCTCGCGCATGAAGGCCAGCCCATCGTTTCCCATGACAACGAACGCCACCCGATCCTCGTAGCGGAAGGCTCGGCGCCGCTCCTGCACGATCGGATGAAGGTGAGGAGCCTGCTGTGGTTCCCGTTCGACCGGCGAGTGGACGGTTGTTTCTTGCTGGTATTCAATCAGATGAACCGGCAGCGCAACTGGACGCCGGAAGAACTGGATTTCGTCGATTCGGTCAGCAAACACGTGACGATTGCGCTCATGAAGATGCGGCTCGTGGCCGAACGCCACGAAGCTGAGCAGTACCAACGAGCGGCCGAGCAGCGGTACCGGGAGATATTCGACAATGTCGTGGAAGGGGTCTTTCAGACGTCCTTGCACGGCGATTTCATCGTGGCCAATTCCGCCATGGCCCGCATTCTCGGTTATGACTCGCCGGAAGATCTGATGCATCAGGTGACCCACATCGAAAAACAACTGTATGCCGATCCAAACCGGCGGCGGGAACTGCAGGCCCTGCTCGATGAACGGGATCATGTGGTGGATTTTGAATCCAGGGTGTTTCGGCGTGACGGACAGATGATTTGGATATCGGAGAATATCCGGGTCGTACGCAATCCCTCCGGAAAACCGGCCTACTATGAGGGCACCATCGTCGACATCACCGACCGGAAAACCATCGAGATCAAACTGGTCGAGACTCTCAGAGAATTTGAAACGCTCATCGAGGGCATTCCGGACGGCGTTTTTCTAAAGGATGCGCACGGGCGCTGGCTGGTTACGAACGCGCCTGCCAAAAAGCTTTTCCGGCTGGATGGCGTGGAGTGGTACGGAAAAACGGATCAGGAGTTGGCTATTCTGCAACCGGAGATGGCGTACGCCTATGACCAATGCATCCGGTTGGATGAAACGGCGTGGAAAAACGGCTGCAAGACGGTCGGGTTGGAAATCATCGCCGATACCAGCGGCGTCCGTCACTATCTCGAAGTCACAAAAACCCCGCTGTTTGATGAAGCCGGTGGCCGTCTCGGTCTGGTCATTGTTGGCCATGACGTGACTCTCGAACGCGAGACCCGGGAAACGATCAAAGAGCAGGAGTTTCTTCTGGACAATGCCAAGGACGCCATCGTCGTGACGGACCTCGACGATCGTGTGCTCTATTGGAATCACAGCGCTGAGAAACTCTACGAATGGAAGAGAGAGGAAGCCGTCAATCAAAACCTGACGAAACTGCTCTCCGCCCATGACGTGCCCGATACCCTTGCCGACATTCTGCGGAGCGGAGGATGGGCGGGTGAACTCGTCCACCGGTCGCGCAGTGGCCGCGAATTGCTCGTGGAGAGCCGGCAGAGTCTTATCAAGGACTCGTCGGGACAACCCAAATCGGTGCTGTTCATCAACAGCGACATCACCGAAAAGAAGAAAATGGAACAGCAGTTTCTGCGCGCCCAACGCGCGGAGAGCATCGGCCGGATGGCCAGTGGCATTGCGCACGATCTGAACAACATCCTTTCGCCGATCCTCATGGCGGTTCAAATGTTCAAAGAGAGGGTTCCCGACCCCAATCTGCAGAAGTTCATACCACTTCTTGAATCCAACGTCCAGCGTGGCGCCGACCTGATGAAGAAACTGCTCATGTTCACGCGCGGCGTGGAAGGCCAGTATGTCCGTGTCGATCTGGGCCGGGTTTTGTCCGAGGTGGATCATATCGTACGCTCCACGTTCCCGAAAAACATCGCCGTTCAAACCGTGGCGCCATCCAACCTGTGGCCCATCCGCGGCGACGTGACCCAATTGCACCAAATCCTGCTCAACCTCTGCGTCAACGCCCGCGATGCGATGCCGGAGGGCGGTCACCTCTCCATCGAGGCGGAAAACATCGTCTTCCAATCCGGATACGTTCACCGCGATCAGGAAGCCCAACCCGGTCCTTATGTGAGCGTGCGCGTCACGGATACCGGCACCGGCATTCCGCAGGACATTCAGGAACGCATGTTCGAACCGTTTTTCAGCACGAAGGGCATCGAATCCGGTACGGGTCTCGGATTATCCACCGTGGCCGCGCTGGTCAAAGCTCATCAGGGTGTCGTCGCCGTGCACAGCGAAGTCGGGCAAGGCACCACTTTCAAAGTCTTCATCCCGGCTTCGGGCGTGACCTCGGATAAGACGGAAGGCAATGCCGGGGGCTCCATTTGGAGAGGCCACGGCGAAATCGTGCTGGTCGTCGATGACGAACCGCCCATCCGGAAAATTCTGACTTCCATCCTTGAGGCTCAGGGCTACAAAGTGATGGTTGCAGGGGACGGTCACGAAGCGCTTACGATATTCCGGGAACACGCGGCCCGCATCCGGGTTGTGGTCACCGACATGAGCATGCCGAAATTGGATGGCGCCGCGCTGGTCAAACAGTTAAAAGCCATGAGCGCCGATGTGCGCATTGTGGCGATGAGCGGACTTCCTCACGGTGTGGGCGATGAAAAATCCGGCCGCCTGCCGGTCGATGCCTTCCTGATGAAGCCCTACCAGGCGGAAGAAATGCTGGAGGTTCTGCACAAGTTGCTCCTCCCGCAGGGAGCCAAAGCGTGACCACGCACATCCCGATCCTGATTTTCGACCGGCGGTCTTTGGACAAAAAAATATTCTTGAGAGTTCTATTCCAATTGCAGATATTAGCATCCAATAGTGAACCTATTCCGGAATTCTTACGGACCTGACCAATCTCACAGGAGCAATCGAACATGGATACCCCCGCGTATGTCAAAAATGAAGAGCTGGTAAAATGGGTCAAAGAGACCGCCGACCTTTGCAAGCCGGATCGTGTGGTTTGGTGCGACGGCAGTGATGAGGAATACAATCGTCTTTGCGAAGACCTGGTCAAGAGCGGCACATTCAAAAAACTGAACGCCGCAAAAAAACCGAACAGCTACCTCGCGTGGTCCGATCCGGGCGATGTGGCCCGCGTCGAAGATCGCACATTTATCTGCAGTCTCCGCAAAGAAGATGCCGGCCCGACCAACAATTGGATGGACCCGACGGAAATGAAATCCAAACTTCGCAAGCTGTACGACGGTTGCATGCGTGGGCGCACGATGTACATCATTCCGTTCAGCATGGGCCCGCTTGGCGGCAAGATTTCGCACATCGGCGTCGAGATCACCGACTCCGCCTATGTGGTCGTGAACATGCGCATTATGACCCGCATGGGAAAGAAAGTCATCGAGGTGCTCGGCAACGGGTCGTTCGTCAAAGCCCTTCATTCGGTCGGCATGCCTTTGGCCGATGGGAAGAAGGATGTGCCCTGGCCGTGTTCGCCCGAGAAGTACATCGTGCATTTCCCGGAGGAAACGTCCATCATGTCGTATGGCAGCGGATACGGCGGCAACGCCCTGCTCGGCAAGAAATGTTTTGCCTTGCGCATCGCGTCGGTCATGGCCCGCAGCCAGGGCTGGCTCGCCGAGCACATGCTGATTCTCGGTGTGCAATCGCCGCAGGGTGAGAAGACCTATGTGGCGGCGGCCTTCCCCAGCGCGTGCGGCAAAACGAATTTCGCCATGTTGATTCCCCCGAAAGAGATCGAAGGATGGAAAGTCACCACCGTTGGGGACGACATCGCCTGGATCAAGCAGGGCGACGACGGCCAGTTGTATGCCATCAATCCGGAAGCCGGCTATTTCGGCGTGGCGCCCGGCACCAATGAAAAAACCAATCCCAATGCGATGGCCTCGTGCTCGAAGAATACCATTTTCACCAATGTCGCCCTCACGGCCGACGGCGATGTGTGGTGGGAAGGCCTGACGGACAAAGCCCCGGACGGCCTGACCAACTGGCAGGGTCAACCGCATGATCCCGCCTCCGGCAAACCTGCCGCCCATCCCAATGCGCGGTTCACGGCGCCGGCCAGCCAGTGCCCGTGCATCGATCCCGATTGGGAAAATCCGAAAGGCGTACCCGTCAAGGCGTTCATCTTCGGCGGGCGCCGGGCCAGCACCGTGCCGCTGGTCTACCAGGCGTTCAATTGGAATTTCGGCGTGTATCTCGCGGCCACCATGGGTTCGGAGACCACCGCCGCGGCCGCCGGTGCCGTCGGGCAGGTCCGTCGCGATCCGTTTGCCATGCTCCCGTTCATGGGCTACCACGCCTCCGACTACATCAACCATTGGCTCAATTTCGGCCGCCAGCTTCACAACCCGCCGCGCATTTTCGGCGTCAATTGGTTCCGCAAAGACGCCAACGGCAAATTCCTGTGGCCGGGCTACAGCGATAACATGCGCATCCTTAAATGGGTCGTCGAACGCGTTCACGGCCGGTCGTTCGGCATCGAAAGCCCATTGGGCTGGATGCCACGGTACGAAGACCTCGACTGGCGCGGCATGAAATTCACCCCGGACGATTTCAATAAGGTCATGTCCGTCGACCGGGAACAATGGAAACAGGAGATTCTCTCCCACGAGGAACTCTTCTACAAACTCTACGACCGGCTTCCGAAGGAATTCATCTGGATGCGCGAGTTGATTCTGTCTTCGCTCTGGCGTTCCCCCGCCAAATGGGAGATGGCGCCCGAACACGTGTGAGCGATTAAGCCCAAGGCGCTTCGAGCGCTGCGTGGAGAAAGACGAATGTTGAGAAAACATAGTGTGGCAGCGTATCGAAAAGGGCCGGTTTGTTGAGCAATTCTCGATACGGCTGCCTGCGGCGCCTACTCGAACTACGTGTGGCGGTGCCAGGGCGCTTCGAGTGTTGCGTGGGAAAAGGCGAATGTTGAGAAAACATTGTGTGGCAGCGTATCGAGAAGGGCCGATTTGTTGAGCAGTTCTCGATACGGCGCCTGCGGCGCCTACTCGAACTGCGTGTGGCGGTGCCAGGGCGCTTCGAGCGCTGCGTGGAGAAAGGCGAATGTTGAGAAAACATAGTGTGGCAGCGTATCGAGAAGGGCCGGTTTGTTGAGCAATTCTCGATACGGCTGCCTGCGGCGCCTACTCGAACTACGTGTGGCGGTGCCAGGGCGCTTCGAGTGTTGCGTGGGAAAAGGCGAATGTTGAGAAAACATTGTGTGGCAGCGTATCGAGAAGGGCCGATTTGTTGAGCAGTTCTCGATACGGCGCCTGCGGCGCCTACTCGAACTGCGTGTGGCGGTGCCAGGGCGCTTCGAGCGCTGCGTGGAGAAAGGCGAATGTTGAGAAAACATAGTGTGGCAGCGTATCGAGAAGGGCCGGTTTGTTGAGCAATTCTCGATACGGCTGCCTACGGCGCCTAATCGAACTACGTGTGGCGGTGCCAGAACGGCCATAGCCATCAAGAAAGAGATCATGAGATTCATCGACGAATACCGTGACGGCAAGGCCGCCAGGGACATGGCCTCGGCCATCGCCCGGCTGACAACCCGTCCGTGGACGATCATGGAAATCTGCGGCGGCCAGACGCACGCGATCGTGAAATTCGGCATCGATGAGTTATTGCCAGAAGGCATCACCCTTGTGCACGGTCCCGGGTGCCCCGTCTGCGTGACGTCACTGGAACTCATCGATCAGGCGATCGCTATCGCATCGCTGCCCAACGTCATTTTTTGTTCCTTTGGCGACATGTTGCGGGTTCCCGGCAGCCAACGCGATCTGCTGTCCGTCAAGGCCTCCGGCGGCGACGTTCGTATCGTGTATTCCCCCATGGATGCGGTGAAAATCGCGGCGGACAATCCTTCGAAAGAGATTGTGTTTTTTGCCGTCGGTTTCGAAACCACGGCGCCGCCGAATGCGATGGCCGTGGTGCACGCCCGACGCACCGGTGTCAAAAACTTCTCCCTTCTGGTATCGCACGTGCTGGTCCCGCCGGCCATCGAGGCCATCCTCTCATCGCCGACCAACCGGGTACAGGCTTTTCTGGCCGCCGGACATGTCTGTACGGTGATGGGTTACACGGAGTACATCCCATTGGCGAAGAAATATCGGGTGCCCATCGTGGTGACCGGTTTCGAACCGCTCGACATTCTGCAGGGTGTTTATATGACCGTGAAGCAACTGGAAGAGGGCCGTGCGGAAGTCGAGAACCAATACGCGCGGGTCGTGACCGAGTCGGGCAATACCCCGGCGCAAAACGTGATCGCCGAAGTGTTCCGGGTCGTTCATCGCAAGTGGCGCGGCATCGGAGAAATTCCGGAAAGCGGATTGGGATTTACGGAAGCGTATGCGGCCTTTGATGCGACCACACGATTCGGGTTGCCGGGCGTCGAAGTGCCGGAACCCGAGATTTGCATCAGCGGCATCATTCTGCAGGGCATCAGGAAGCCCCATGAATGTCCGGCGTTTGCCGGTCCATGCACTCCGGAGCATCCGCTTGGCGCGACGATGGTGTCTTCCGAAGGGGCGTGCGCGGCGTACTACCGGTACCGGCATCATCCGAATGCGAAGTAAGACGCTTCATTTTTTTTCTGCGGCCATCTGTCGTTCACGCGACTTGCCCTGAGCTGAAACCCAGATGAAAGCAGACGCCCGCTTCCGCGAGCGTGACAAAGCTGTTATCTGTCGTTCCCGCGAAAGCGGGAACCTTGCGGAAACCCGGATGAAAGCAGACGCCCGCTTCCGCGGGCGTGACAA
>CAZJBS010000055.1:0-7230 GCA_964544475.1 uncultured Bacteroidota bacterium
AATTCGTAATTCATAATTCGTAATTCATAATTCACATAGGTAAGGATGGGTGCGGGGCATTCTCAATTCTCAATTTTCCATTCAAAAAAGGGTCAGTCCTTGTACGGATCAAAAATGTCCTCTCCCGCCATGGCCACGCCGACCGGACGGAGCCGGTGAATAATTCGGATCGTTTCCTTGTGATATCGCAGGACCTGCTCCAGCGGTTTGTAGCATGCCGGCGCTTCGTCCGCGCCGCCGCCCCGGAGTTCGATATGTTTTTGTTTCAGGTCATTCCGCACCTGGTCGAAATCGACGACACCGCGTGAGACGGCCATCATCCGGCCGTTCTTCCATTTCCTTTTTCCGGCCGCGGCCGTGCGCGACATGACGCGGCCCGCGCCATGCACTGTCGAATAAAGTCCTTTTTCCGAAAGCGCGCCTTCCACACCTTCGACGATCACCGACGTGTCGCCCATGTTGGCGCCGATGAATCCCAACTGTCCTGGAAAGGCCGGCGTACAACCTTTACGCACCACCCACCAGTCCTCGCCGAAATGGCGTTCCTTCCAGAGAAAATTGTGATGATTGTGGACTGTGAAAACGGACGACGTGCCGACAATCCCGAGCACCTTGTCCACGACCAGGTCGCGGCCTGCGTAAGCGTATTCGCCGGCCAGCGCGACGGCTTCGATGTATTCCTGCCCGATCTGCGAATGGGCGTCAAACAGGATCGGCGGTGCGTCCATACCCCCCTCCGCGACGTGATCGTGGAAACTCCTGCCTTTGGACATGGCGATGAATCCCATCGTGGTCTTGAACCCAAATCCGCGCGAGCCGAAATGAACGCCGATCCAGAGGCGGCCGTGTTCATCCTCCAGCAGATCGATAAAATGGTTGCCGCTGCCCACGGTGCCGAGTTGTTCCTGCGCATAGGAAAGGAGTTCCCTCTGCGGCTTGAAAGGCGCCCGGGCGATTTTTTCAAAGACGGGATGATCGACGGGTTCCGGATTGGGTCGTCCGACGCCGAATCCGATCCGGCGCATGATTTCATCCATGACAGCCGGTATGTCCACGTCGGACGCCAGCGCTTCGGTCATTACGGCTTTGTTGCCGCAGGCGATGTCAAAGCCCACGCCGGACAGGGAAATTTTGTCACGATAGGCGACAGCGCCGCCGATCGGATGGCCGTAGCCATAATGGGCATCGGCGGTGAGCACACCGACGGATTCCCCGACCAGGCATCGTTTGATCTGGTCAATGGATTTGGAATCGATGATGTCGCGGCCGAAGATCGTGAGTGGTTGCATGGAGGAATGTAACAAGAGGGGAGATCATTTCCAAAGCCCTCCCCTCAAAGTGGAGAGTCAGTTCGGGGTTCACCGCGTTTCGGCGCGAAGGCACCCGTGGGAATGGTGCATGCGTTCGGCAAATGCAATTCAGTTCGATGCGCAGTCTCGCGCCATCGAACGAAAGCGGAACCTACGGACGCCTAAGAACCTGTTCCAATTCTTCCACCCGATGGATCGGGGTCTGGCAGGCAAAATTCTTGCAAACATATACCGTGGGTTTGCCATCAACGGCGACGTAGTCGGCCACGAATGGGGACAGCATGCCAATCTCACCGTCTTCCCCTATTTTCACAAGGACGACGTCGCCCGGAAGAAATCGTGTTTGAACGATCGACATAAACTCACGCACGGAATCGCGGTCGGACCCGACAATCACAATTTCTCTTGAAGGACCGTCGGCCAATATTTTGGCGATAAGATACTGGCAGAAACCCGCCGGGTATCTCGAAATTTGCGGCGAAAAAGCCTTCCCAATCCCGTCGGCGAGCCGTATGAATTCTCCATTGTCGGTCATCCGGCCCAGACGATACAGATTCAAGGCCGCCACGGAATTGCCGGATGGAATGGCCCCGTCGTAAATTTCCTTCGGACGGAAGGGCAATTCGTCCGGTGTCAGCCGCGTCATGAAAAACCCGCCTTTTTCGGGGTCATGGAATTCCGCGATCATTGTATGCGTGAGGGCGAGCGACTCATTCAACCAGGACGCGTCCCATGTCGCTTCGTACAATTCGAGAAGGCCCCACACGAGGAATGCGTAATCTTCGAGATGGGCCGGCAAGCCGGCATCGCCCGCCCGGTAACGTTTCATCAGCCGGCCGTCCGGCGACCGGAGCCTCGTCAGCACAAACAAAGCCGCCCGAGCGGCGGCATCCGCGTAGTGATTCTTCTGAAACGCCTTGGCCGCCTTGGCCAGGGCGGCGATCATCAGACCATTCCAGTCGGTGAGAATCTTGTCGTCCTTGAAGCAATGAATTCTGCCTTCGCGCCGGTCGAAGAGTTTTCGGCGAAGATGGTCCAGTTTCTGAAGCAGGACTTGCTCACGAAGGCCGAGCTCGTCGGCCAGGACGTCGTTTGCCTTGTCGGTGAAAAAAATATTTCTGCCGTTGAGTTCTCTCGTGGCTTCCTCATAGCAGTTGCCGTCTTTTTCCGCATGATATACATCGCACCACAACACGGCGTCCGTTTCACCCAGCGCGTCGACAATCTCGGCGTACGTCCATTGATAGAACTTGCCTTCCTCGCCTTCGCTGTCGGCGTCCTCCGCCGAGTAAAAACCACCGTCGCGATCCGTCATATCCCGCAAAACGTAAGCAACGATTTCTTCCGCCGTGTTCTTGTAACTGTCCTTTCGGGTGACCTGATACGCCTCGGTGTAGGCGATGGCCAGCATGGCCTGATCGTACAACATTTTCTCAAAATGCGGAAGAAACCAACGCTCGTCCGTGCTGTAGCGGTGGAATCCAAAACCGACGTGGTCATACAGGCCGCCCCGCCGCATGGCGGTCAGCGTTTTCTCGACCATCGCCAGCGCGTCGTTCCGGCCCGTCCGGTGGGCGAAACGCAGGAGGAATGAGAGGTTGTGTGGCATCGGAAATTTCGGGGCCCGGCCGAATCCTCCATTCACCGCATCGAACTGGCTTTGCAATTGTACGAAGGCCTCATCCACGATCGATTGACCGGGAGCTTCTTCCACACCATCCTGGTCGCGCAGGGAACGAATCCGGGTCATGATTTCGTTCGCAGATTGAACGACCTCGTGTCGACGCTCGGTCCAGGCTTCACGTATCGCCGTGGCGAGTTCGATCATGCCCGGGCGGCCGTGACGGCTTTGTTTGGGAAAATAGGTTCCGGCGAAGAACGGCTGCTTGTCCGGCGTCAGAATAACCGTCATGGGCCATCCGCCGTGCCCGCTCAGCGCCTGCGTGACGGACATGTATACCGCATCAATATCCGGGCGTTCCTCGCGGTCCACTTTGACACAAACGAAAATCCCGTTCATGAGACGCGCGACGTCGGCGTCCTCGAAGGATTCTCTTTCCATCACATGGCACCAATGGCACGTCGCATAACCCACCGACAAAAATACCGGCTTGTTTTCGGCACGGGCCCGTTCAAAAGCCGCATCGCCCCAGGGATACCAATCGACCGGGTTTCGCGCGTGCTGCAACAGGTATGGACTCTTTTCAAAGATGAGACGGTTGAATTCCGGCCCGCCGTCCGGGGGAAGGGACTGGATGTGATCGGGATCGGGTAATTTCAAGGAGTGTCCTTCTGTAGAAATATTCTTTTGGCACCGGGTGGCAAATGGAGCGAACCCATGTTCCCGGCGTCCTCAGAGGTTATACACCAAAGTATAGATATGGTATTTGTGATGTTCAACGTGCGATTTCTGGCCGGTTCTTTTTTCCCATTGATGGAAACCCAGATAATGCTTGCTCCTGCAAATTTCGGACCTTGTCTTCTTTATATGGACATGCAGGAAATCATACGGATACTCACGTCGAAAGCCGTATTGCTGACGTACGTATTCATCGGCTATCTTGCCGTCGCCGACCGTTCGGTGCCGGCGTGTGTGATAGATCCCGTCCCTCAGTATGCCACCAACGATCTGGCGTTTCCATCCGCCCAGACGTATCCCGTCGCAATGGCGGAGCACGTCCGATCGGTCAAGCAAACGCCCATCATTGATTTCGTTGAAACAGAGTTTTTTGGAATGTGGCTTGGCTTGTCCGCCCGACACGCCACGGTATGCAGGGCACGACCGCCAAGTCATACCTGTTTACTTCACTATTCGTTTCCTCCCAGGGCTTCCCCATCTTCCGTTTCCTGATCAAATTACATCATACATTTGTCATGCCTGTGCGGCAAGCGCACGGACAAATTCCATTATCTCTGTCCGAAAGGAGATGTGCATGGAGTCTTCAAATTATTCCAGCAAACCGGGAGTGGCCTTGTTCTGGACATTCATCACAACGTTGGCCCTTTTCTACGCCGGATTGGTCGTGTACCTTCTCGGCTGACCTACGCTGATGCACATAAAAAACCGGACAGTACAAACTGTCCGGTTTATTTTCGGAAATACAGAATATACCAGTACCGATTACTCACCATTATCCATCCAGCCCTTTTTGATTTCGTCCAATGGCACACTCGTCAAATATGGTTTGATATCGAGAATGGGCGTTGCGTCCAGCATGTCGACGCCATGAACAAAAAGCCGGCTGCCTTCCTTCTTCAGAACGCGCACCACGGTCAAACCAATCGGATTCGGTCGCCTCGGCGATCGTGTCGAAAACAAACCGTGCGGTTTCCTGGCGGTTGGCGGCGTGCTCAGGAGATCGTACCCCTCCGAACGATCGAACACCCAAATCACAAACACATGTGAAAAACCGTCGATGTCCGTCAATCCGGTTTCGAATTCCGGCAACAGCTCCAGAGTACCTTCCGCTTCATGTTTCGCGCCGGGACCTTTTGGAATTTGCGATGGGTCCGAGTATGGACTGCGTACGAATCCAATGGGCTTCATCGTGAACATCGCGTACCTCCGGTCATGAACACGCCTTGCGATAGTAAGATTGCGGTGAAACGTCGTCAAAACGTAACGACTTTGTCCGCCCATTCGACCAACTTGACGCAATCCACCATCGTCGAAATCGGACAGGTTGCACTGGCATCCATCTGACGGGACTTGAGGCACGTGCCGCATGCCAGAATCTCCCCGCCGTTTTCAGCAAACAGTTTCAGTTGAGCGGCCACATCGTATTTTTCATGGCTCAAGGTCTCACATTCCACGGCTTCACCCATCAGGAATACTTTGGTTTCATGACCCTGTTTTCTGGCTGTCACTGCAAACCGGAATGCATTCCAGGCTTTTTCAAATTCCTTCGTTTCAAGAATGACACCGATGTTCATAGCTTTTCCTGTCTTTGGTTGATAGTAAGAAAAAATAGAGCGGGTCATCCGCCCAATACATACCCCAGCACGGCGCTCGCCGCGATCACAAAGACGGTGTTGATCCGCGGGAAACCAAACGTCACCACCAAACCGGCGACGGCAATCAAAGCCGCCTGCCAATGAGTGATCACCGTGATGCTCATGTCCACGCAAACATGGGCAATGATCGCCACGGACGCGATATTCACGCCGTCGAGAAAGGCGGCAAAGCGTTTGGACTCGCGCAAGATCCTGACCAGCGGATTCAACGCGGCCACAAAAACAAACGACGGCAGAAACACGCCAAGCGTTGCCGCGGCTGCGCCGCCCGCGCCGTTGATCTGCCAGCCGATGAACGTGACCGATGAAAAAACCGGCCCGGGCGTAAGCTGCCCCACGGCAATGGCGTCGATCAGTTGCTGACGGGTCAGCAAACCCGTGGCCACCAATTCCGTGTCCAGAAAAGCAAACAACACGTAACCGCTGCCATACAACACGGCGCCGATTTTCAGGAACGTAAGAAACAGCGACAGGTTGATTCCCGCCGCCATCGGCCACGCCCAAGGGGTGAGAATGGGTATCCAGCAAACCGCGCGATCGCGTGAATTCCAAAAACCGGCCGCCATCGCCGCGAGTCCGGCGCCAAACATAACGTAGATTTCATGGACCCCGAGAAAGCACAGACCAAAAGCCGCGCATCCAAGAACGCCGAGCGTCACGGATTTCAACGCCTGTTTTCCAAGGGGAAAAACCGCCGACAGTATGATCGCAATGATCGCGGGTTTGATGCCGCGAATAAACGGCTGAACTTCCGGGAGCGTGCCGTACGACCGGTACATCCAGGCGAAAACCGCCGTGATCAAAACCGCCGGAAGAATAAAACACACGCCGGCCACCAGCAGTCCCTTCAGACCCGCTCTTTCACGCCCGATGTGAATCGCCATCTCCGTGCTGTTGGGGCCGGGAATCAGGTTGGTGATGCCGATGAGGTCGAGAAACCGGCCATCGGTGAGCCACCGGCGGCGCTCCACAAACTCCGTGCGCATTATCGCGATGTGCGCCGCCGGACCGCCAAACGAGATGACGCCCAGCTTGAAAAATACCCGGGCCAGTTCGGGCAGGCGGCTATTCATGCGCCGCGTCGAATGGCTGATTGGAAAACGGCGGCGTCAATGGTATGGTGGCAAAACAATGCGGTCAGAAGTATTCGCACGGTCTCTCCTGGTTATGACGAAGGGGTTTTTGAATGTGAACGTCCGTCCAGCGACCATCGGCCGCTTCCCAGAATCTGAATCACGACAAGACCAATCAGCATCGCCCAGTCGGTGCGGCTTTCGTGCGCCATGATCCAGAAACCCTTCTCCGTGAGCATGGGTATTTTGGTGGTCACAATGGCGACGATCATCACGACCGTCAACGGAATGGCCGCATAACGCGTCCACAGCCCGACGAGGATCAGTATGCCGCCAAGAATTTCCACCGTTCCTACAAACGGCCCGAAAAAATCGGGCGCTGGAATTCCGATTCTGGCAAACCGGCCCGAGCCAAGCGTGTCGGCGAATAAGAGTTTCTGGATGCCTTCCGACAGAAACACACAACCGGTCATCAGCCGGACAAACCACGCGGCGATCGATGCTCTGTTTTCGGAAATCGTCATGAGATGTCCTTTCTGCTCCAGGATTGGCGGCCACGTTGCGTCGGGAGTAGTTTAGCAAATGGGGATCTTAGATGCAATGATGGGAGCAGATCCAGCCGCGAAGCGGCATTTCGCGGAACATGCCGCAGAATCTTCCCCTCCTTGCGCCTCAGCCCACGTCCATTTTTCACCCAAACGCGCTGGCGTAAGGAGGGGACCGAGGGGTGGTTCACCCGTCAGATCCAGCCGCGAAGCGGCGCTTCGCGAAATCCTGGCTTCCCCTCCTTGCGCCTCAGCCCACGTCCATTTTTCACCCAAACGCGCTGGCGT
>CAZJBS010000055.1:7330-11931 GCA_964544475.1 uncultured Bacteroidota bacterium
AAGGAGGGGACCGAGGGGTGGTTCACCCATCGGATCCAGCCGCGAAGCGGCACTTCGCGAAATCGAACTTTCCGGCCCTCAAGCCGTATTTTTACCATTTGCATCACGTGAGCCATCCCATTATCTTGGTTACCCCAGAAAGGACAAGGCATGGCCTCGGAAGAACTCTTCCAGGAACTCCGGAAGAAAATCAATCACCTTCGCCAGAAGGGACAGCGGGTCTCTTTTTTCGAAGGATTTCTCCTTTTCATGACCGCATCGTTCATCGCGGTGCTCATGGCCGGACTCGTGGAAGTGTTCTTCGTCGAATCCGTCGCCGGCCGTTGGATCGTGGTGCTCTTTCTCGTCGCCGCTCTGGTGACAGCCTTCGCTTTGCTCGTGGCGCCTTCGCTGGCGCGCTGGTTGCACCTGTGGCCGCCCCTGTCGGATCATGAACTCGCCGTTCGGGTTGGTCGCCGGTTTCCGGACGTCAAAGACCGCCTCGCCAACGCGATTCAGCTTTTCGAGGCCTCCGCGTCCGATCGCGCCGGGTATTCGGACGCGTTGGTGCGGGGCGCGCTCGAGACCGTCTACGAAACCACCCGCCAACTCGACTTCACCCTCGCCGTGGGTTACGACCGGGTCAGGAAATCCGCCCGATATGCGCTGGCCGGCCTTTTCGTTTTCGCCTCCGTCTTTGCCGTGTTTCCGGATTCAATGTCGCTTGCCTACGCACGTCTGCTCAATCCCAATCGTATCATCGAAGAAAAGGCGCCATTCACGTGGATCATCGAACCCGGAAACGGCGAGTATCTCCAGGGCGAGCGGATACGACTGCACGTCGTGCTGATGCCCGGTCTCGATCGTTTTCACCGGCCGGACCGCCTTTTGCTTTTTACGCAACCCGAAGGCGTTGAGACCTACCGCGAAGAGGAAATCAAAGCCGATTCCGGCGGCGCGTTTGTAATGACGATGGAAAATACGCGGCAGAGTTTTACCTACTATTTCCAGGCCGAAGAACGCTCCGGCGGCCGAAAACGTCTCTGGAAATCCCCGGATCACACCATCAAAATCCGGCGCCGGCCGGCCGTCAAACGGCTTGAACTGCATGTCGACCATCCGGCCTATGCCCGCCTGGGCGGGCGCGACATGGAAGAAAATACCGGCGATGTCTCCGCCCTCAGGGGATCCCGGTTGTCGTTGAAAATCGAGTCCACCAAACCCCTGACGGAAGCGCGCATCCGTTTGTCGGACGGTACCCCCGTCGTCATGGATCTCGGGACCTTTTCGAAAACCAAGGCGGAAGGCGCCCTGACGCTGACCCGCAGCGGCACATATCACTTTGAACTGCGGGATAATGAAGGCATCGACAGCGACAACCCCGTCGAATACCAGCTACAGGTGACGGCCGATGAACATCCATTCGTGCACATCGCCGAGCCCGCCGGGGACATCGATATCGATGAACGCATGACCATCCATATCACCGGCGACGTTCAGGACGACTTTGGCCTGACACGGCTCACCCTCAACCACCGTCTCGAAAAAACATCCGGCCTTTCCAAACCATCCGAAACGTTTACGGCGACCGACATCTCCTTCCTGCTCGACCGCAACGTCCCGGCCCAAAGCGTGTACTACACATGGAATCTCGAAAACCTCGGCCTTCACCCGGAAGACGAAATCGCCTACTACCTGGAAGTTTTCGACAACGACGGCGTCAGTGGCCCGAAGAGTTCCAAAAGCGAAATCCGCCGCCTGCGGTTTCCTTCGCTGGAGGAAATTCTCGCCGAAGTCAACAAGCAGCAGGACGCGCAAATTGACAAAATGGAGGACATGTCCAAACAAAGCGACGACATGGCCAAAGCCCTGGATGACATCCACCGCGAGATGCTGAAAGACAAAAAACTGGATTGGAAAGATCAGGAGGAACTGAAACAACTGGCCGAAAAACAGGAAAAAATGCAGGAAGAATTGCGGGCCATGAAGGAAAACCTGCAACAGATGACGGAAAAAATGGAGCAGAACAACATTCTGTCCAAAGAGACGCTGGAGCAGTATCAGGAACTGCAGAAACTCATGGGTGAACTGGACAACAAGGAATTCAACGAAGCCATGCAGAAACTGCAGGAGGCCATGAAAAATCTCGACCAGAACCAGATGAAGGATGCGGTCAGGAAATTCAAGTTCGATCAGGAATCTTTCAAGAAAAACGTGGAACGGACGCTCGAACTCTTCAAGCGCATCAAGGCTGAGCAGATGTTCGATCAGATGGTCAAACAGGCCGACGAACTGGCCCGGCGCCAGGATGCGTTGAATGAAATGTCCCAAAAGAATCCGTCTGAGAGCGAACGCCAGGCCCTGGCCAAAGAGCAGGAGAATATCCGGCAGTCGCTCGACGCCCTTCAGAAAAAGGCCGACGACCTGAAATCGTTATTGTCGGAAATCGACAAGGACGCCCAAACGCCGGATCTCGATTCGGCCAACCAGATGATGAAAGACGGCGGCATGCAAAGCGACATGAATCAATCCGCCGGCGACCTTCAGAAGGGTTCGCAGAAGTCCCAGTCCGGCCAGCAGAACCAGCAGAAGATCGGCAATGACCTCAAGACCCTGCGTGACAAGCTGGCCGACGCTCGCAAGAAAAACCGCCAACGCCAGGACGCGCAGGTCATGGAGGCCATGCGCAAGATCGTTTTCGATCTGCTGGTCGTGTCGCAGACACAGGAATCCGTCATGACGGACACGCGCGCGCTGAATATCGCCAGTCCGACCTACCGGGAAACCACGTTGTCCCAGTCCAATGTGTTTAACAGCATGAGCCGCGTGACCGAAAACCTGATCGAATTGTCCAACCGGACGTTTTTCGTGACCTCGGAACTCGGCAAGACCTTCGGACGCGCGCTCGGCAACATGAGCGAATCCGTCAAACTGCTCGAAGAGCGCAACCCGGCGTTGTCGGCCGGCCGGCAGAATACGGCCATGATCGCCGTCAACGACGCCGTCAAACAACTGCTGCGAAGCATGGAAAAAATGCAGGGCGGCCAGTCCGGCACCGGCATGGAATCGCTGATGGAACAACTCGGGCAGATGGCCGGCAAGCAGGGCGAAATCAATGACGGCACAATGCCATTGATGGGACAGGGCGGCAATGACGGCTCGATGTCCATGGAACAGCAGCAGCAATTGGGGCGCATGCTCGGGCAACAACGCGCGCTGAAAGAAGCGCTGGATGGCATGCAGTCGCAGATGCAGGGGCAGGAAAACATGAAGGGGCGGCTGGGCGACATGGCCGGCGAGATGGAAGAAGTGATCCGCGACATGGAAAAGAAAAATGTGAACCGCCAGACCATCGAGCGCCAGCAGAAAATTTTCCAGCGACTGCTCGACGCCTCCAAATCCATGCACGAGAAAGACTACAGTGAAAAACGGAAAAGCGAGACCGGCAAAGACTACCAGCGGCGCAGTCCCAATCAACTGCCGTCCGGCCTGACCGATCGCAAAAACAAATTGCGCCAGGACTACCTGAAAGAAAAGCAACAGGGCTTTGCCAGGGACTATGAGGAACTCATCAAAAAGTACTTCGAGGCCCTTGGCAATCTCGAAACGGCAGAGTCAGAAAAATAGCTTGTCAGTTTTTTTTAACACTATGTAAATCCAGGGAGACAGTGTGCCACAATAAGATACATCCATCTATTCCTGCCTTCCAAAATAACCCATTCAGATCATTGTTTTTATTAGATTAAAATTAAGACCGCCGTGGAGGTTTTTGGCATTCTCTTTGTCTTAGTATGAGGCATTGCAAGAATGTTCTTAAGTTTTCCCCTTGTGTGTTGTGTGTATCTAAGCAGGCGGTTAACAGGACTCCAAAACCTGTTAACCGTTTTTTTTTCTTTGGCGGTCAGAGGCTGAATGGGGTTCCCAATGAAAATGAAAACGTCAGAATAATCGTCACGAACGCCAGAGCGACAACGGTCATCATCGCGGCGGCATCCCTGACATCGAGGGATTCATCTTCGATGACGTTCACCCTCCTGATCTGCGATAACCCAAGAAGGATCTGATCGGTTTTCGACGTATCGCCGATTCGCCGGGGTTCGAAAGCATACGTCGAGTCGTTCACCTTGCTGAGAAAGCCTCGTTGTCGGTGTTCGCTCCCCCTGGCATCGGCCTATAGTACACGAAGCGGTTTGCCCGACTCAATGACGGCATCCAACGCATCCGGAGACGTCAACGGTGGACGGCCGTTCGGCTGAAAAACGGTTCTTTCCACATTGGCGCAGCCAATCATCACCGACAGCCCGCAGAGCCACAGAAACGGTTTCATTACTTTCCACCTTTTTTCGATTTTGACCGACTTTCCGGAATGGTTGACCTCAGCAGACTGATCACTCATGTTCACTGTGTTTTGTGATTCCGCGCTTTAAAACAAAACAATCAGCCATGATATGGAAAAAGAACCAGTTCTACAATCCCAACTGCGCAAAAAGAGCTCTGTCGCTCCCGGGACTTGCCCTGAACCCGAAATGAAGCGGGAACCTCAGTGAAGCACGGAGACACCCGCTTCCGAGGCTGTTGCAGTATCGGGAACCAATAAGAGAGTTCATGCGTTAAATGTTTAG
>CAZJBS010000056.1:0-8842 GCA_964544475.1 uncultured Bacteroidota bacterium
ACGGTATTGCCCAATATCACCTGGCTCATCTTCCCGCCGTGATTGTCGTCGTAGGCGTAAACGGCTTCGAGCGTCGCGGATGCCAGGTTATCCACCCGGCTACTCCACACGCTGTCCAATGTACCGCCAATCCGGTAATGAAACCACTGAAAAAAACGCTCATCGTCATCGTCTGCCTGATACGCCAGTTGTACGACACGGCCCATCTGATCGTATTCATAGTCGATCGATTTCGTGCTTCCGAGTTCCGGGATGTGCACATACGTCCGGCCGACACGGCCATACCGGTCATACACATACAGCTCTTCCGACCATGTGCCGGTATTGGGATCGAGGGTCTGGCGGCGTGTCAGGCGCGCCCTCGACCGGCTCTGCGTGGTATCGGCCGACGAGATCAGGCCGATACCATAAGTGTCATACCGGTGCATCTGGACGGCCATGGCGCCCTGCGCGACGCCCGGAAACGCATTGACCTGTTCCCGATTTGACCGATACAGCGTCAAGGTGTCGATCCGCCTCTCCTCCGAACGCCTCAGAACATAATCATCCGTCGAATACGCCTCCTCATCGTGCACGCGCACCCGGTGCGTGTCGCATCGCGTCAGGTAGACCGTGTCCAACGCCGTCTCCGTCCATGAGTCGATCTTCAAGCTGTCCTGCAACGTCTCCAGCGAATACGGATGAGTCAATTCCCCCTGCTCGACGAGCCGGCCCAGTTCGTCATACTTGTAATACGTCCAATAACTGTTCTGCCCCGCCCACGAAAAAGAGGGCTCATGATTCTGATCCTTGACAAATCTCAAAAGACCCCGTTGGTCATATACATAGCGGGTGCGTCCATTGTCCGACGACCATCGGGATATCACCTGGCCGGCCGTATTGTACTCATACGTCGTCGAATGCATCGTATCCACCACGCCGGCCCAGCCGTCCACGACGGTCTCGCTTTCCAGATGCATCCGCACATCCGAACCTGAAGACAGACGGTGCTTCGTGAAGACCACACTGTCAATGAGGACCTCCAAATGCCATACCACGGACGTCGTATCGGTGAAACTGCGGTGTTCTTTGGGGTTGATGAACCCACAGGTGTAGAGGTCGTAGCTCCATTCGATTTCGCCGTCATTCACGAAATAGAGCCTTACGTCGGCCGATACACCCCCCTCCGGCATCCGGTAGGTCAGGCGCTGGGCCTCGTCGTTTTCCTCAAGGAAGATGCTGTCCCGGGCGGTCACCTCTGCATGAGGATGCGCGGCCATCCCAAGCGGGCTGACGGTTTCGATCAATCGTCCGAGACCGTCGTATCGAAAGCTCGTGACGAGGCTGTCGTTCCCGACATACTGGACACTTCTGGCCGTTCTTCCCGACAAATCGGTATAGACCCGGCTCGTATGATGATCTTCATCGGTCACTGTCGTATGCCGAAGATCGAACGCCGGATCGATACCGTACTCATAGCGAACGCCATGTCCCTCGTGCTCCTGCTCCCCGAAGACCATTTCGTGGGCCGGACGATCGAGAGGATCGCCATAGGTCGTGTATGTATAGGCATACCTGTCCTGAAACGCCGAAAATAACTCCGCCGGCGGACTCATGCCCGACCATGGCACGAATGGTTCTCCCACGATCACCGATGGGTCGACGATGTTCAGTCCGACCGCTCTTGTGTACGGCTTCGTGGACACGACCGGTCGTCCCTTGAGATCGAAGAAGAGATGCTGAACCACCGAAAAGGAACCGGACTGAAATGCCGTCTGGGTTCTTTGAGCCTTTCCATTGAAATAGGTAATGCCTTGAGAACCGATGACCGCGCTGTCGCTGAATTCCCGCGAGAGAACATAATTCCAATCGAGGGTTTGAGCAACGGAAGCGGTCGCGCAGGTCAGGGACAGCGCCGCCGAAGCCAGCAGGCGCCGCCACGGCTTACCGCTTATCGTATTCCGGGTGTCATGCGTCATATTCAATTCATGGCCTGCGAAGATTGTATTCGACTTCTTTCAGGAGTTTTTGGTCTGGTCCCCATGCCTTTGTCAATCGCCCAAAGCCGTCGTACTCGAAAACGGACGTTTCATTGTTCTCATCCGTGATGGAGCGCACGAGCAGGCGTTTCTGGTATTCGAACGATCTGGACAACCCGGCGTGGGTGCGGAAGGTCAACTTCGAATGGTTGTAATCCGGACTCCACTGGAGCGAAATGGCAGAGGAGTTGGCATCCTGCAGGCTGATGGCGTTGCCAAACGGATCATACTGGACGTCGTTGAATGCGATGTCCATCTCGGACGCCTCCATGGCGCCGTCTCCGTTCCGGTCCACCCACACACGCTTCCGGAAGGCCCGCACTTGCAACCGGTTGCACATCCGGTAACTGAGCCTCGTGTAGGTCTTGTATGCTCCGGAGTCCGGAGGCTCTTCTTTGTAGAATTTGCCGCCTCCTCCTCCGGCAAAATCAAAAAACGCCTGTTGATCGGGGATACAAGGAAATCCTATCCGTTCCATTGTCGTCTCCCATAGAGGAGCGCTAAGATAATTTTTTGCACGGCAATACTCGGCAAGCGCGCTGCTGTCCGGGTCTGAATACGCGTAACCTTTCGAAGTTACCTTGGTGACGTTGCGGTCTACGGATTCCTCGGTGTGGATCAGAAGGCCGGTGGCGATATCGTATCCGTACGACGTGAAGTGCAGGATGCTGTCCACCGTTCCGGGATTGAATTCCGCCACATCCGTGCGAACCAATGGCGTCCATTTTGATCTGTACCGAAAAGTCTCCAATCCGGGCACCGTCATGATATCCATGATCGCCGGCGGGTCCTCAAGGGGATCCTGCATGTCATAGAAAGACCTCTCTCTTCGGTAAATCTGGTATTGTCCGTTCGTGTATCGACTGACGGTGGTGCATTTGACCCTGCCCCGAATCCACCCGCGATCCTCGCTGATCACATGAGAATCCTTCAGCGTACAGCCCTGTGTGGAGTAGGCCGTTATGAATTGCCGGTTATAGAATGCATTGGCGCTCAATCCAAGGCCCGAGTCCTCCGCGGTCACATACATGGTCGTTACGATGGAGCTGTCGGGAAAGATTCTGGAGACGAAGGGATACTCCACTTCATTGGTGCTCCAGTCAAACAACGTTTTTATCCGATACGCAATGCCAACCCTCGGGTCGGTTGTTCGCAGATAGCTCACCGGCAGTCCCGGCAGGTGTCCGACCGAGGCTACGTCGGCGTCAAATGGACGGTCATTGTATGCATATCGCACGGTAGACACGGACTGCTCCAATGGATCGTACGATGTGATGCGTGACACGCGAATCCCGCACTCATCTCCAGCCAAATTCCAGAAGACGCCGTTCCAGGGGAATCCTATTTGACCAAGGAGTATCCGGGAGCTGTCTGCGCTGCGGTCAAATGCGTCGTTTTCATAATCGATCGTGTCCGTTAGGCCGGTCGGGTATTCGATCGTCCGCAGGGACCAGGCGACCGCACCTTTCGTTCTGGAAGCCACGGGAATGGCCGGGGTTTCCTCCGGTTTTGAGAAGAAATATCCGAATCGTCCGGTCCTTTTCCTCCAATAGGACTCATGCATGAATGGGCCTTCCTCGCCGCAGGGCCCCACAGCCTGATAAGAGTCGCAATACTGATCTCCTTGATAGTAGTTTGGATTGAATCCGTCGATGTCCTTCGTGTACTTGAAATCATAGCCGGGCATGACGTTGCCTGCGTCATCTTCGAACCAGATTCCTGCCAGTGTGGACTTTCCAAGTCCGGCCTGCGGCCATTGCGCGAGTTCATTGCCCTGGGGCGCATAGGAGAAAATCACCTTCTCCACAACCGGGCTGGCCTCAAAGACCGGACATCGACTTCGAAGCTCGATCCTATCGAGTCGCAAGGCCTTGATGAGCTGTCCTTGGTCGATGTCCAGCGTGTAGTCCTTGATTCCTGCGGAATAACCGTCTTCCTGGTACGGAATGGGACTGTCATACCCGACGTCATTCTTGGGCGAGGTGTGGAAGATCGCTTCATGAGTTGGTGTGACCACTTTCTTCAAGTAGGTTGTCTGAGAAAGCAGGGCATGATGTCCGTGCGAATACATCTGTGACGGTGAGGTCGCCCCCGGCCGAATGTCCCGGATCTGCTGTTCCGTACCTTCGTAGGGATAACCGTATTCCAAACGTATCCAATTCCCCATATCCTCATCATCCGGACCGTTGTGGTTGACGTCGATATAGTCGTGCGACGTGATGGATGTAAGCCGCCAGGTGGAATTGTATTCGGTGACCACGCCGGCGTATTCCATGTCCGATTTCAGAACGAGCTGAAAATCGTACCGGGTTCCGTCTTCTGTCGTGATCGAGAAAGAGCTCAAATCCCTGTAGGCACGGCAGGAGTCAATCCATGATATGTTTGGATTGCCCTCCATGTCACAATGCAGCCAGAAATTGACCATCGAAAAATCCTGAGTCGACGGACTGCCATACTGATCCAAAATGAAATGGTTATTGGCGTCGGCATACGCAATGCGTCGTTTTGACTTGTAGAATCCCGTGCGTGAATCGATTTTCCACTTCCGCCAGTCCTGAAGATAGAAGAGAGGCTGCGGCGCATTCGGAAAACCCCATGGGACCGGCAGCATGAACGAAGAACCATGACCCGGCAACGTTACGACGTAGGTATCCGGCGCTTCGGGGAAATTGCTCGGCGTCGTCGCATTACGTTCGTGGTTGAAATCTGGCAGAAAATTGACTGTCCTGGAGATGCATCCCTCGTTCAGGCTCCAGCCCAACCCAACCCAGGACGACTTCTGCGTCGTCTGGATGCCTGACTTGTAGGACAAGATGATGGGATAGTCAAGACCCCCTCGTCCCGGTACGGTCAGTACGGGAATCGCAACGTTCAGGTCCCCTCTGAAATCAACATTTTCAACGGAGGAGTGTTTAAACTTGCCTACCTCAGGCTGCAGAATCCCATCAGACCGGACGGCATTTTCCACGAAATCCTGTCCCTGTATCAGGAGCATCGGCAACCCCAAGAGCAGGCAAAGCAATCCAACGTGGGTTCGAAGGCACATGGGTGAGTCCTATTGAATTAATATTCCGACAGTAATGACGATACGTTGAGACGAGAACTGAAGACTTGTCTATCGGTGACTTCATCGGTGACCGTGTCCGCCTGAACGTACAGGATGTCCAGGACGCTATTGGATGCAAAAACCGGCACGGCATGCATGTAGATGGCGAGTCTTTGCGTGAATCCCAGATCGGCCACCTGATCATAGGTCAGAATGTCTCCTTGATTGCGCCTCCAACTTGATCCGCCGTCGATGGACCCGGCCACTTGGATGGCACGGCTTGCTGCGTCGAAGTACGCGAGAACCAACTTGTCCGGATCGCTTTCACAAACGGACAATTCGCCGCTATTGGCATAGCCCAGCACAAGGGCCCCATGCTCGAAAACCGGTTCCGGCGACACGACCCGGTGCGTCCAGGCGCCACCGACCCCTGCCGGTTTGTAACTTACGACGTACGCGCTGATGCAGTTGAGCGTGCCAAGCGGGTCAATGGTGTATGCGTTCCACAGGACATAGACCTTCCCATTGGACACAAATCCCTGGCTCACGTTGGCCCAGTTGGCGCCTCCGGCCACGTAGAGCGTCCTCGGAATGCCATCCACCCACCCGGTCATTGTGGGAAAGTTGGAGCGGGATGGACCAAAAACGGGAGAGAGGTTGCTCCATGAATAGCCGCCATTGGACGACTCGGTGATGTGTGGCCATCCGCCGTACAACGGATTGGCATGATTGGTGATCGTCGTATCCACGACGGACGGATCGTCCACATAGTACTGGATCAGGACATAACCGCCGGATCCCGCAACCACCGGGGCGATGGCCGGTGCAAGAAGCGCATTGGTCGACCAGGTTGAGTCCTGGTGAGGAGACAACTCGGTCCAGGTATTGCCGTTATCGGTGGACTTGGCTATTCGAAAGGGACTGGTGCCGTACGCCCGCATCTGAACCCACGTTGCATAAACATTGTTATCGGTGGGGGATGCGGAAATGGTCGGCATCCACATCGGGGTCGCTGACGTTACCGGCCCGGAGAGTTCCCACGCGTTCTCGTCACCCTGCGCGGCATTGTGAAAGACGAAGGGGCCGCACGGCGACTGTTGCTCGCAGCGTTGGTGAGCGATTGACACGACATCGTTCGTCCAGACGATCGCCGGATTGCGTATTTCCCATTGTTCCACGGTGAGCGCCTGATCGACGACATGCTGGACCATCCAATCCTCGCCGTCGGTTTCCGACGACGCGTATATCAGCGAGGCATCCAGATCGTCGATTTCGACGACGGTTGCATGTAGTTTGCCGTTAGAATCGCGGACGATTCGCCGGCCCCCGCCCAGGATGGAACGAATGTCGTCTACGCCCGATGTGATGATGTATCGGAGGATTGCCGTCATGGCAGGTTCCGTCGATGTCGCCTCAAGGTCTGCGCTCCTTTCGGATGTGGCCTTCGAACTCGTTCGACCCGACTCTGGGTCATTCGTCGGCATCTCAATCGTCCATGAGACGGAACACAGAAGAACAAAACCAACGACGGCGATGCCCGATCGTCCTGCCATTCTTCCATGCTTCACAAAAAGAAAAGGACTCCTATTCATTCTCATTGCCCTTGACCGCTTGATCTTTGAGTAACTCGATTTCATGTATTTGGGATGTGATTTCACTCTCCTGCCGGGCGAGTCTGTGGTGGAGTTCGATCACATACAGCGTCAACTCCTCGATCTTCTGCAGCAGCTTCGCCTGCATGTCGCCGACATCGACGCCTTGTTCTTCAACGGTTTTCTGATTGGGGATGTCAGGCAGATGGCGATGGGCACGAATGAACTGGTCCACTTCGGAGAGTGGCCGCAGACGATATCCGTCATCGAATACGAAATCCGACCAGCTTTGCTGGGTCACGATGACCTTCTTGGTGCGGATGTTGCCATTGACGGAAAGAAGTTCCGACGGACTGTCGGTTCCGATCCCTACATACCCGTTGGAATTCACGACCAATCGCGCCGCGGCAGGAGAAAACGTCCCTTCAGTGGTTGTGGTGAAGAGGACAAGCTGACCACTTGACTTGGCTGCGAGGCCGTATTTGGTGGAAGCGCCACCGTCAAACTCGATGCAACTTCCGGACAGGAGTTTCATGGTCCTCCAGTAGCCATCCTCTGTCCAGGACGGTCCATTGGCCACTTCGAGGCGTGCAGTGGGGCCTGCGACACCGATTCCAACGTTGCCGGAGGTGTTCCATATGCCATTTCCCGGGAGATTCACATTGCCCTGCAGGGTTACGGCCCCGACGAATCGTCCGGTTCCATTGACATCGAGCTTGTAGGATGGGGTAGTTGTTCCAAATCCGGCGTTGCCATCGTCCCTTACGAAAAGCAACGACGAAGAGGATGAATTGACGACGTTGAGAGATGAGGTTGCTGACGTGGAGCCGCTGCCTTTGACATGCAGACGAGACGTGGGGCTCGTTATGCCCATGCCGACATTGCCCGATGTATTCCAAATGCCGCTGCCAGGGAAGTTGACGGCATTGGAAAATGTCGCGGCTCCGCTGACTCGTGATGTGCCATTCACATCGAGCTTATAGCCTGGTGAAGCCTGATTGATACCCACATTTCCGTCATCACGAACAAAGAGCATCGAGGTGCCAGAGTTGTTTTGAATCTGGAGAGACGATGTGCTGGATCCCGATGATTTGCCGAAAACATGAAGCTTCGACCCGGGCGTGTTTATGCCGATGCCGACGTTTGTTGAGGCATCATTCCACAGTGTGAATACTCCGTTGGTGTTACTCTCCCACAGGGAATCCGCTAATGGCGTTTCTCCGGCATATCCTTTCGGCGGGTCGATGTCGCCCCCTGATCCTTCACCACTCGGCGTTTCTCCACCTCCATCGCTCTGCCCACCACCGCCCGAACCTCCGCCGAAAGTGCCTCCCGCATAGATGATATTCCCCCTCACCTCCAGATCCCCCTCGATCACGACCTTCTTCGGTTGAAACGTCATCAGTTTATTGAAGGCGTTGCCAAAGGGACTGACTTTTTCATCGGAATTGGTTGTGAAAAAATGGAGATTGTCGCCGTTTCCGACGATCCCATACTTGATCGTACCGGCATCAATCGCCAGGGCATTGTCGGGCGCCAGACGGAGACCCTTCTTGAAACTTCCCCAGGACGCCGCCGACTGGATATCCAATCCCGCCTGCGGTTGGTCCGTACCTATACCGACATTGCCCTCGGCGTTGATGTAAAGCAGATTTTTGTTGTTGATGCGGAAATGATAACCGACGTTTTTGGGGTTGGCATTCGAATGATACAGGTCAAAAAACGCGCGACCTTGCAACTTATCCGTACTCCGCCCGAGAACGCCAATCTTCAGGTAGTTCTTCGCAAAGTTATTGTAATCGCCAACCAGGGCGAGGCTCGTATTGAGCGCGTCCGTCCCCAGCGTCAGCTTGCCCAATGGCTCGTAACTCCCGACCAGGACGCTTCCGGTATTGCGGCTGAATACATGCACGCTGTCCGTACTCGTCCACCAGGGCGTTTGAGCGAAGAGGGCGCCGGATAGCGTCAGGGTGATTAGGAATGCCAGTTTTTTCATTGTGCTCTCCGTTTCGAAACCGGAAGTTGAGAATTACTGGATAACTTTTTCAGGGTCACCCTGAGCGCAGTCGAAGGGTGACGAAATGGTCTGGTTCACGGTCATGGTTCGACTTCGCTCACCATGACCTCGAGTCACCCTGAGCGAAGTCGAAGGGTGACCAAACAGTCTCATTTACGGTCATGGTTCG
>CAZJBS010000056.1:8942-11679 GCA_964544475.1 uncultured Bacteroidota bacterium
ACTTCGCTCACCATGACCAATACTCACCATGACCGATACTCCGCTCACCATGACCAATACTCACCATGACCGATAGTCAGCTCACCATGACCTCGAGTCACCCTGAGCGCAGTCGAAGGGTGACGAAATGGTCTTGTTCACGGTCATGGTTCGACTTCGCTCACCATGACCAATACTCACCATGACCGATACTCCGCTCACCATGACCGATGGGCGACGAACGCTCAATTCTCAACGGCGGCCTGCGCCTGTTTGAGGGCGCGAATTCGGTCTTTCTGTTGCTTGACATAGTCCTCATCGACGCATTCCCACGAAAGTCCGTTCACGTCGCCGTTGTGCGTCTCGTAGACCACAAGGTATTGGCCGGCTTCGCACAGGAACACCTTCGCTTTGAGCAGGATTTCACCGGCTTTGAGCGGCAGGTCGGTGAAGATGCCGTACGCCTGCATCTCCGTGGCGCTGAGCGTCGTGCCAACCGCCTTGTCCAATGTGTAGGGTTTCATCCGTGTGTTGACCGGAATGGCATGGTCCGAGGAGACGAGTTTTACGGTGAGGGCACCAAGCAGCGCGCCCGCGGCGGCTCCGGCGACGCGAAGCTTGGCGCCTTCCTGCCCGTTCGTGTGCAGACCGGCCTTGTCGCCCGCGGCCTCACCAAGCAGCGCGCCCGTGACCCCGCCTACGACCAACCCGGTCGTCATGTGACCGCGCGGCGTGATGCCTTTGTCCGGCCGCACCGAACGTATGGCGGATAGGGGAATCTCTCTGAAATCCTGCTGACTGGAAACTTTGATCTTGTCCTGATCGGCCGCCAGCAGCGTACACGCATAGTCCTCATCGCCGACTGTGACGAAGACGACTTTGTTCAAATGATCGCCAAGGCGGCTCACCGCATCCGGTGAAATAGGACCTGCTTCCTGAACGATCTTGACCGGAATGGCGCAGCCGATTGCCAGACAACAACAGGCGATTCCCAGAAATCTAATCATGATGTACCTCCCAATTGTTTTTTGAGGAATTGAAAATTGAAAATTGAGAACGGGCCAATACTTCATCATTTTCACGGTAACCCGCATTTCGTATTCTCAATTTTCAATTCTCAATTCTGAATTCTGCATTGCTTCACCCGTCTATCTCGATCAATTTGTTTCCGACGAATTTTGCGTCAATGGAAAGCCCGGCCTTGAACTGACGCAGTCTCTCTTGAAAAAGAACGTTGTAGTAGTTCTGGCCTTCGTAGTAATTGGCAAAGAGCCAGACCATTTTCCTGAATCCCGGCACGCGCCATTTGACCTTCATCGAGTAGGTACTGCCGGGTGTACCTTCGGCGTTGTCCATGATCCGCACATATATTGCCTCATAGCGCACGGAAGGCCGGACGTATTGATACTGGTAAGACACCCGCTTGCGACCGTAGAGATTCTGTATCGATTCGTCGATGCTGAATATGCCCCTGGTCGGATGGAATTCGAACGACACGCCGATCATGTGACCCGGCAGGGCGTCCAACGTGAAGAAGTACCCTGCCTGAACGAAATTAGTCGAGAAACTGCCTGACTCGGTATTGACTCTTCCCGAATCCCCGCGGAAGGGGCCATCCTGACCGTTGGAGTGATGGGCCAGTGTGACGTACGGAAACAATGTGAACCGCCCGTCCGTCCAGGCCGACAAGAGGCTGATCCGTGGCTTGTAGGAGGGGGAATGGATGGGTGTGGACTTGCCGTTGCTCATCTGCAGGAGCACTTCGGGAGTGATCACCGCCTTGATGGCCCATGATGAACGTTTCCATTCCAGAACCTCATAGGAAGGAGCGATCGCTCCTTCCAGAATGAGGCTCTTGTCCTGGGGAATGGACAGGTAACTGCTGCCATACCAGGATGGCTCAGGCGGCGCCTGAGCAAGAACGGAAGAAAAACAAACCACGAAAAGAAACCACCATCGATACAAAACACACCTCACTTCTATGGACGAACACACCTCAACCGCATACGTATGTTGCCTTTTCAGAGAACACACGATTCCTGTCCAGGTAGTACGCTTGTTTTGATAAACTCACGTCACCTGCGGCGCAAAAAGAGAGCCTTCCTGCGTTGAAAGAAAGCTATGTCAAAGAGCGTTTAGGGAAAGTTTGGGAGCCCTCGCTCCACCGGCTACATTTCTAAGATGTGCCCGACTTGATAGACCTCACATTCCCCAGACTGACAAAGAACAGCAATGAACACATTTCAGAATAAGGGACGTACGAAAAATTGTCAAGCAGATTTTTTCATCAGACTATTAACTCATTGAATTTTCGAATCGAAATTGCCAAAAAAAAGTAAAGATGTCTCCGGCGCGATGATGCGTTCGTACAGAATCAATGGATAAGTTCTGGAAAAACCTGAACGTGTCATTTCGGAATGTGAAGAAAAATTGCAGAGATACCTCGCAGAGCCTTTACTGTCAAGTATTCGCGGGGAGTCGCTAATTGTTAAATCATCCAACCTTCCATTCTATTAAACCTTCCAGGTTTTGGAAACCTGGAAGGTTTAGAATCAAGACGAAAAACCTCGAAGGTTTGCGACTGTCGCCATTTTGCGACAGTGCGGCGCCGAAAAGAAGCGGAATCACTTGAATGCAGGCTTGGAAATCCGTACGGGTTGGCGCCAACAAAAAGTCCGGTCGATGTGTCGACCGGACTTCCGATGGCGTCCCCACGGGGATTCGAACCCCGGTTACCGCCGTGAAAGGGCGATGTCCT
>CAZJBS010000057.1:0-1963 GCA_964544475.1 uncultured Bacteroidota bacterium
TCGTCGATCGATAATTCCCTCACACAGGCGAGAACCTGGATGGCAAAAGCCTCATTGAGTTCGATCAGATCCATATCGTTCATCGACAGACCCGCGCGTGCCAAAACTGCGCGGCACGCTTCGACGGGACCCAACCCCATGACATCCGGATGCAACGCCGAGACCGCATAGCCGCGCATCGCAAATCCCTCGGTGTAGCCCGCTTTTCTTGCCGCCGTTTCCGACATCATCATCAATAACGACGCGCCGTCGCTCATGGGGCAACTGTTGCCCGCCGTGACACTACCGTCTTTGCGAAAAGCCGGTTTCAGCCGTGCCAGATTCTCTGCGGAAGAATCCTCCCTCGGCCCTTCGTCTTTGGAAATGACCGCATCGACGTTACCCTGTTTCACTGAAACCGGAATAACTTCCTCCGCGTAGCGTCCTTCACGCCACGCCGCGACGGCTCTGAGATGGCTGCCGAGCGCCCAACGGTCCTGTTCCGTTCTCGTGATGGCATATTTCAGGAAAATCTCTTCGGCGGTCTCCCCCATCGATAACGGTCGAACGCGGTCAGTGATACGGGGATTGGGAAATCGCCATCCCAGCGCGGTATCAAACATCGTCATCGCGCCACCCTGATAGGGTTTTTCCGCCTTGGAAACGACGAGTGGCGAGCGCGACATGCTTTCGACGCCGCCGGCGAGGATCACATCGGCATACCCGTTTTGAATGGTCATGGCTGCGCTGGCCGCCGCCTGAAGGCTGGACGCACAAAGCCGATTGACGGTTTGCGCGGGTGTTTCGAACGGAAGTCCGGCCGCCAGGACGGCCATGCGTGCGACGTTGCGTCCGTCTTCTCCCGCCTGATTGGCACAACCGGCGATCACATCATCGATGTGCCCGGTGATTGACGGATGACGATCGACCATGGTTTTGAGAAGATGCCCAAAAAGATCGTCCGGCCGGACCGACGCCAGCACACCGCCGTATTTCCCGACCGGCGTGCGTATGGCATCTATAATAACAGCTCGCATCGCAGGCATGGTTATCGTCGCGTGAAAATGATTTGGAATTTTTCAAGCGTGGCCTGACAGCCGGCACATTCCGGGCGGACAGCCTGGGTGTCGATGGGAACCAACTTCACGGTGTATCCCAGTTCCTCGTAGTTCTTTCTGGCTTCTTCGGCGGCTTTCGGCTCGGCCACAAATCGACGTTCCCAGCCCTGCGCAATCAGAACTTCCTCACCCTTTCCGCGACATCCGCTTAACGCCGGTTCTTGAAGAAAGTTCAGTGGCATTGCCGGATCCTCTTTTTGAATATGAAATTGACCCATGAGCGTTGAGGATCATGAATACGATGAATGTCATGTGTTGACCGGTTGGATCCATTGGGGAATTCCAACAATGAAATCACGATCAATTCACAGATCATCTGGATTTTCAATTCTTGACCTCCTTGCGCGAACCGGGCTGTTGTACGCGTATGTGTCCAAGAATGGCACAACCCAGGGCCGCCATGTATTGCGGCATGTCACCGTCCGGCACATTGACGGTGCCACTGAGCTTTTCGCGAATGGACTTCATCATTTTTTCCCAGCGCAAAATGCCGCCGATCAGGGTGAATTCGTTTTCCGCCTTGATTCGCTTGAGCAATTGTACCGAGCGGTCGGACAACGACAGGATCGCCCCGTACATGATATCCTCCGGAGGTACGCCTTCGGACAGATGACTGATGACTTCGGATTCCGCAAACACGGCGCAGACTCCCGAGATACCAACTTCCGATCGCGACAAATTGAGCAGGGAGCCGATGTCCTCGGTCGAATACCCCATGTAGCGCGCGGTTTTTTCCAGGAAAGCCCCGGTGCCGGCCGCGCATTTGTCGTTGAGGCGGAACGTAATGACTTTGGCGCGTTCATCGACGCGGCTGGCTTTCATCGTCTGGCCGCCGATGTCCAGAATGGTCCGCGTGCCGGGAAACA
>CAZJBS010000057.1:2063-7180 GCA_964544475.1 uncultured Bacteroidota bacterium
GTCGAGCCGACATCCAAACCTATCGTGTATGTCATGACGCCACCTCCTTGTGCGGCTGGCGGCTGGCCACAATATGATCCATGGCGAATAACGCCGCGCCCAGCGCGCCCATGAAATGGGAATCATCGCCCACATTGATTTTGCGCTGCAGTGAATCCTCGAGGGCCTTGACCATGCCGATATTGCGGGCGACGCCGCCGGTGAATGTGATTTCGTCTTCCAGGCCGACGCGCCGCAAAAGGCCAATGGACCGCGCGGCGATGGATTGATGGACGCCCCAGAGAATATCCTCGACTTTTTTTCCTTTGCCCAGCCAGGACAGGATCTCCGATTCGGCAAACACGGTGCACGTCGTGGTGATACGAACGGCCTTCATCGCCTCCAGGGCCGTTTGTCCCAGGTTGTCGAGGGGAATGTGCAGGGTCGTCGCGGCGGCGCCAAGGAAGCGGCCCGTGCCAGCGGCGCATTTGTCGTTCATGCAAAAATCGACGATCTCGCCCTTGTCACTGACCCGGATGGCTTTGCTGTCCTGACCGCCCATGTCCAGCACCGTGCGGGTTTTGGGAAACATGTGAACCGCCCCGCGTCCGTGGCAACTGATTTCAGTGATTTGCTTGTTGCCGAACGTCACCTTATACCGTCCATACCCCGTGCCGATTACGAATTCTATTTCATCCTCCGACAGCCGGGCCGCTTCCGCCGCCTGTTTAAAGGCTTTCTGGGCGGCGAGGGTCACGTTGGCGCCGGTGTCGATCAACGCCCGCTGTACGATCTCGCGTTTTTCGTTGATGATCACGGCTTTGGTTTGCGTGGAACCGACGTCCACGCCGGCAGAATAGGCCATACAGGTCTCCTTGGTTAGAGGGCGGCCGCCGCCATCTGGCGCCGCGATTCAAGTCCTTCAAAAAAAGCATCCACACGGTTCTTCATCTGGGCTTCCGACACGACCCGCTTGTCCATCATGTCCGATTCGAGAAACAACGTCGCCACATCCGACCGCGCCATCAGATGCTTTCGTCCGTCGGCCAGGCCGGTCGATACCGTACGGCAGCTTTTGATCGGATGATACACAATGCCTTCAATGGCGTACGGTTCGATCATGGACATGAGCACCTCATCCTGATGAAACATGCTGTCCATCGCGTCCCGCACGCTGAAAAGCAGGCCTTCCGCCAGGCTTTCGATCGGATGGCGCACGTCGTATTGGAAACCGAGATTCGCGCCGCCGGCCGCAAAATACAGATAGGTGGACTGCACAAAGGTGCCGCCCCAGTCGGAGAAGAACTCATTGAAACGGCGAAAAATCGGATAACACGGCACGCCGACAAAGGCGAGCCGGAATTTTTCATCGGTGACCGTGCCGATGCCATGGTCGCGTTTGTACACCATCTCTTCTTCCAGCGCCTTAAAATACGCGCTCCCCGCCTTCGTGCCCCGGAAACCATTGGCGACGCCGAGATAAATCGTGCCGTCCGTTAACGCATTCAGAACCGACGGTTTTGCACGGTTGCATTCGAGAATATTCTTCCACGACGCGGACATATCATTGGCATAGGCCATGGTTTCACGCAGTTTGTCAATGTCAAATTTCTTGCCGGTCACTTTTTCGCACGTGCCGATCAATTCCTTCAACTGGGCTTCAACATACCGCCGGTCGTTCTCGAAGTGCGCGCCTTGATGGAAAGGACCCTCGCGTCGCCCGCGTGTGCCGGGCACATCGATCGTCACGATCGGAATCTGATACATGCGTTCCCAGATTTCGGCCCATTTGATGTACGTATTGCACGCGTTCGTGAGTACGGCCAGGGCCGGCGGCGGAATGCGGCCCATCGGATGCTCGCCTTTGCGCAGTTGGACGCTGACGTCGGCCTTGACATACCCGCAGATGTCCGGCGAATATCCGTAATCCTCGGCCTCGCTGAGGAATTCCGGCGCGACCCGCCGGACGGCGGTCTGCAGCGAGTTGATTTCCGGAAACACAACCGGCATATCGAACGCTTTCATGATCTCATTCAGACTGCCCATCACGAAAACATACGCCGACGGACGCTCGATTTCGGCGGCCCGGTCCAATTCGTCGAACCATTCGCGAAACAGCGAAGCGCCGTCCCGGCTGCCCCTTCCAACCACATTATCCATGGATGGCTCCTTTATTGGAACATTAAGTTTTCAACGAACGTTTCGAGTTGGATACCGATGTGATCGAACGTCGTCTGGTTTTCCTCAAATTCACTCACAAAATACGGCACGCCCGCCCGGTCCAGCGATTTCGTATACGCCACCTGCTCTTCCAATCCGGGTTCGCACATTTTGGCCGCCGTGATGATGGCCGCCTCCGCCCGTGCATGGCGGATGCGTTCCAGAAGCATCTCCTCTTTGGGTTTTCGCAAATCGTGCTGAACCGGCGAATACGATGATTTTTCAATGTACGCCTCGGCCAGTTGCCGGACCGGATCGCCGGTGGTTGTGACGTCTTCCAGAATGTACCGCAGGCCGATCAGCAGGTCGTCATCCACGATGTAACACGATTGGCCGATCACCTGGATCAGGTCCAACGGCGGCTGTTCGCAAAATCCGCCCTCGAATACGACGCGCATCTTGTCTTTCGGCTGGGTTTTTCTGGCGCGTATCTGTGGGAGTACCCCTTTCATCAAGGCGTTGTGGGTTTCACGCGGCAGGAAACCCGCCAGAGCAATCAGCGCGTACGCGTCTTCGGCGTGGATGAGCCACGGCGATTCGCGTTTGATGTCGTACAATTCACGCATCAACTTCCGGCTTTCGTTGTAAACCGCGATGGAACGGGCCAGATCTTCATCCGAGACTTTTCGGCCGGCGATGGATTCGATTTCATTCAGCACCCGCCGGTACTCGCCGGTCAGGTACTCGACCGAATGGACAGAATTCGGATTTTGAGGCAGATACAATATCTGGCAAGGGTATGGGAAGTTGCGTCCCCAGATGGCCGCCAGATTGCGCGCGGCGTCACAAATCGGATGGGATACAAACATGTCCAGTTCGATCTGACGGGTAATGGCCAGTTCCAGCGACGTTTTGATGATCGAGCATAAATAGGAACCGAAATGCGATTCGGCCTCCATGCCTTCCACCTGCGCGCCGGCAATCTTGACCGGAAGCCATCCGGCGGCGTGGGCGAGTTCTTCGGGGAAGTAGACCTGAAAATGACCCAGGACTTTGCCGCCGTTGTCCCGCCACGCTTTCACCGTTGGGAAGGACGGATCCTCGACGAGTTCGCGACAATTGAACAACGTTTCGTCCAGGGTTGACCCTTCAATTTTTCCGATCACCATAGGTCCTCCAATTTACATGTATTGGCCGCCATCGACCCGGATGGTCTCGCCAGTGATGTGACGGGCCCATTCCGAACACAAAAACAGCACGGTTTGGGCGATATCTTCCGGCCGGCCGGGATGACCCAGCGCAATGTCGTTCATGGATTGTTCCAACGCTTCTTTCGGCATCGTGCGCGTCATGGCGGTGTCGATCAGCCCCGGCGCGATGGCGTTGACGGTCACCCGATGGCGGGCCAATTCCCTCGCAACGCTCTTGGTCAGCGCGATGAGTCCGGCTTTGCTGGCCGCGTAATTCGATTGGCCGAATTTGCCGCGTTGCCCGTTGATCGAAGCGATATTGACGATACGGCCGCCATTCTGCCGGCGGAAGTGCGGCGCAACATGATGGATGAAATTGAACGCGCCTTTCAGATTGACACGCAGGACTTCATCCCAATCCGATTCGGTCATCTTCCAAACGACGGCATCGCGCGAAATGCCCGCGTTATTGACCAGCACGTCGATGGTCTTTGCCTGTGTGACGATTTCATTCACGCATCGTCCGACGGCATCAAAATCTCCGACATCCGTTTGGATCCACACTCCGGATTCCGGCTTGGTTATGTCCACGGCAAAGAGACTTGCGCCGGCCAATTCCAATACTCTCACGATGGCGGCGCCGATGTCGCCCGCGGCGCCCGTCACGACGGCCACCTTGCCGGTCAGATCGATGCCGATCATTGATGGGTCCACGTGGGTTTGCGTTTTTCGATGAATGCCGTGATGCCTTCGTTGGCATCATGGGTTTTCATGAGTTCGCCGAGATAAAAGGCCTCAAGGCGGTCGATTTCTTCGAGGAAGTGTTTGTGGAACACCTGCCGTCCGGCGCGAACGGCATAACGAAGGGCCACGGCGCTTTTGGGACGGATGTGCGTATCCAGAAACGTGCGGGCTGCGCCGGCCGGATCCGCCGAAACGTGATGGATGAGTCCGATACGCAGCGCCTCGGCCGCCTGGATCGATCGGCCGGTCAGATTAAGATCGTCCGCGGCCGCCTGACCTATGCGCGCCGGCAGGAGAAGGGACGCCACCGGCGGGAATACCGCCAATTGAATTTCGGGTTGTCCAAACTGCGCCTGTTCCGAGGCAAAGATCCAATGACAGAACGCGGCCAATTCAAGGCCTCCGCCCAGACATTGACCCCTGACCACGGCCATCGTCGGACGGGAAAATTCGATCAACGACCGAAACAGCGTGTGGAAGGTCTTCAGCATGCCGGCCACCTGATCGCGTTGGTGCTCGGGCACGCTCGCGCCGAAGGAAAAATGATCGCCGTCACCCTGGAACACGAGCGCTTTGATGGATGGCTGTGCCGAGGCGGCTTGTACGGCGCTGATGATCTCGGACATCATTTCGCCGTCGAGGATATTGCCGCGCGTGTTTCGTAAAGTGATCGTGACGACGTCGGGAGTTTGCTCTATGGTAATTTTCTTATACATGGCCTTCCTTGCTCGCTGCAATGTCTGGATATCTATGGTGACTATTCATTTTTTTCCGCTCCCGCGAAGGAAGTCAAGACACCCGCTTGCGCGGGTGTGACAAAACCGTAACCTGTCGTTCCCGCGAAAAAGCGGGAACCTAACACGCGCTTGCACGGGTGCGACAAAACCGTAACCTGTCGTTCCCGCGAAAAAGCGGGAACCTATCACGCGCTTGCGCGGGTGCGACAAAACCGTAACCTGTCGTTCCCGCGAAAGCGGGAACCTAACACCCGCTTGCGCGGGTGCGACAAAACCGTAACCTGTCGTTCCCGCGAAAGCGGGAACC
>CAZJBS010000057.1:7280-10876 GCA_964544475.1 uncultured Bacteroidota bacterium
TAACACCCGCTTGCGCGGGTGCGACAACCTGCACAAAGCCTGTGACGGCATGCCGATTCATGGTTTTGCATTTTTCGGATGGATCTTCTCGATCAGCTCATCACTCCATCTTTCCCCTGCCGCAAGCAGGCGACGCATCTGGATGAAGTCCACCTCGCGGCTTTCCTTCGTGCCTTCGTTAAAAGCGCGGAAGCCGGCCTTCGCCTCCGTCATCATGTTAAGGCCGAGCCAGGCACGATTGGTCTCACGGTTTCGGTCCCAGTGAGCCAGTTTGTGCTTGCGCAGAGATTCAATGGTTTTGCTGACACAACCCGGGAACATCATCAGCAGCGACGTCGCGAGGCGATTGACGGCCTTGTCCAACTCGGAGAAATCGATGGTACAACTTTTCATGACCTCGCGGGCTTTGTCCTTATCCGTTCCGGTCCTGAATTCGCCATGAACGATCCGGCCAAAGGCATCCGCATACCGATCCGTGATCACGAGCGGGTTGGGCATGAACTGACCGTCCTTTTTCAAAACCGGAGCAATCTCGGTCAACATACCCAGTCGCAGGGCCTTGTGGGCAGACCACATCTGGCACAGGGTGCCCGAGATCATGGCGTTTTCCATTCCAACGAATAACGGAAGAAAATCCGTGGATCCTCCATCCGGCGCCGAACCGTGTTTGGGACCCGCCTGACCGAAGACGGCCAAATCGCTCGCGACTGAGAAATCGCACGCCATGCCGATTTCCTGTCCGCCGGCCACGCGCATGCCATTGACCCGGCAAATCACCGGTTTGTCACAATGCAGGATCGCGGTCACCATGTCGTTGAAAAGGCGCATGTACTGGCGATATTCCTCCGGCTGGCCGGCATAGTATTCAGCATACTCCTTCGTATTGCCGCCTGTGCAAAAGGCCCGGTCGCCTTCCCCGGTGAAAACGACGGCCACGACATCGCGGGCATTGGACGCCTTGCGGAAGGCCAGAATCACTTCCTTGACCATAGGGGTCGTGTAGGAATTCAACTGGGAAGGATTGTTGAGGGTGATCCATGCGGTAAACAAATCCGTCGTCTCACGGCCCGAGGGATCCAGGCACGGCCTCATTTCGTAACGGATTTCTTTGAACGCGTAGTCGGCAATCAAATCATGGTTCTTGAACATCGTGACTCCTGCTTAGAAATCGGGGATTAAGATCGGGCGTTTGTCTATTTCGCGGCGGTGCACCCGTTCGAACACCGTATTGATCTGGCTCATGGGAAATCGTTCGACAAACGGCGCAATCTGCAGACGACCAGAGCGAACCCACTCGAGGACTTCCGGATACAGGTCGGGATCGCAACCCCAATTGCCGACGGCTTTGGCATCAAAGGCCATGAGATTGCTGAGGCGGACTGAGACCGCGTCCATGGTGAATCCCACGACGCCAAGCACCGAACCGAACGTCAGCAGGCTGAACGCCAATTCCTGGCCCTTCGCGGTACCGGACGTCTCGAAGATCTTCCATCCGAAATTGCGATAGGATTTTTGTTGGACCCACGCCTGGATGCCTTTGCGAATGTCTTTGGTTTCTGTTGTCTTCGGATTGAATGTCAGTTCCGCGCCAAAAGCCTTGTAGGTTTCCAATTTTTTGTCGTCAATATCGATCACGACCACGTGCGCGCCCATGGCATTCGCGATTTGAACGCCGAAACCGCCAACGCCGCCGGCGCCGACAAACATGGCTACATCGCCTTCGGCGAGACCCGCCTGTTTGACGGCCTGGAACGGCGTCGTGATGGCATCGGCGATGGCGCAGAGTTCACGCAGCGTCACGCCGGAATCACCATACGGGCTGTCTTCGCTTGTCACTTCCACCGGACACAGGTATCGCGACGGCACGATCACGTGGGACGCAAATCCGCCGTCGATGTGGTTACCGGGCATTTTTTGATGACGGCAGATTCGTTTTTGGCCCTGACGGCACAACTCGCATTTTCCGCACGGCATCACGGCCGGTATCACGACATACCGGCCAACCCATGACTGCGCGCCGGTTCCGGCCTTCTCCACCTGTCCGCTGATTTCATGGCCGAGAGATAGCGGGAGCGGTTTTACGGTTCGGACGCCATCATAGAAAAAACCCAGATCGGTGTGGCAGACTCCGCACGCTGAAATCCGAACGAGGACTTCGTCATCGCCGGGTTGGGGTGCGGGCCGCTCCTCCAGAGTCATGGGCTTTCCAGATTCCATCATCTGCCAGGCATATCGCGTCGACATAGACCTCCGTGCGAAGTGTTAATTCGAACGTTCGTTCGAATTCTGGATCATAAAAAAAAGCGATTTTAATATCGTTTTTGAAGCTGATCAACCCAAATGGAATACAAAGTTAGGCTAATATAAGCCGAAATAGCGGCAGAAAAATGACTTTTGTCAGTTTTTGACCGACGCACTCTCTCAAATTAGTGTTCTAACCGCCGCAACAGATTGAACGGATGAACTCGGACAACCACGTCAATCCTCATCCGCGTACATCTGTTCCATCCGTAACATCCGTGTTCCATGTTTCCTGCTCACTTAACCAGGAGCATCTTCCTGCGTTGCGTGGTACTCTTTCGTTGGGTGCCCTTTTATGATAGATTGTCAAGATCACTGAGGTCGATACTTCTGCCTGTGGCCATCTTATTGGCCCTCAAGTCCTCCAATGAGATGAAGTTGACTTCATGATCGCCCAATCGGTGGGGCACCAATCTCTTGTAACAGGTTTCAAAATCGAGCCCTGTCGCCGAGGTCATGATGTCAATCCTCAGCGGGCGCCGCCCAATCTGGAGGATCAAGTCCGTGGAAAGAAAATCTTTTTCAGAGAGTTCCGAAGTCGGAAATCCAAAAACCTCAAGAGCCTTCAAAATGTTACGGCCATTCTCCGCGGATGACCGAACCCACACATCAAGATCACCCGTGAATCGCGGATGACCATGGAAGCCCACCGCATAGCCGCCCACAATCATGTAGGCCACCTTACAATCGTCGAGCAACCGTAAGAAATCTTTGAAGTCTTGGCTGAATTCCTGCACAAAACAACTCGATATATTGTTGACGGAGAATTTCGATCGCCGCAAGCCTTTCTTGCGGAGGACATGACAGCCAGTATTCCAGATCCGAATCCCGCTCGCCTTTTCGCAAGATGCGATATGTCGTCCGATCCATCATACATGTATGATACAAAAAATCCGCTTCCAGGCAAAGCCAAAAAAAATCGCTGACCAAGCCCGTCTTCTCAACTTATTCAGACGGATAAATACGGACAAATACCTCATGCCCTATCCGTGCGAATCCAAATCGAACCCAGATTGAACGGATCAGACGGATGAACACGGACAAAGACCTATATCCTCATCCGTGAATATCTGTTCCATCCGTCAAATCCGTGTTCCCTGTCTCCGTCAAATCCGTGTGCCATCACATTAGCAAATAGAACACAGATTGAACGGATCAGACGGATGAACACGGACAAATATCTCATGCCCTATCCGTGCGAATCCGTTGCATCCGTCGCATCCGTGTTCCATCGCATTAGCATTAGAACACAGATTGAACGGATCAGACGGATGAACACGGACAAATACCTCATG
>CAZJBS010000058.1:0-4564 GCA_964544475.1 uncultured Bacteroidota bacterium
ATTTCAATTCCATTGTGGTGCGATTAAAAGGCTTTTATTCGACAACAAAAAAACAGGCGTTTACGGTGGTTTTCTTGCGCTTTCAAGCCTGGCTTTTGGCGTCGGGCGGCGATAACGTGTAAAGATGCCATCCGCGACGACCCATGAAATATCGGAACTTGACGCGAAACAGTCAACAAGTTTGGCATGCCATCAGGGCCATGGAGCCGTTACCAGCGTAGCTGACGACGCCGATCCACCGTATCTCACCCAACAACAACTCCTTACAGAAAAGTGTCCGGCGTGTTCTTCTCGACACCCATGATCTCCCTTCCCAGCCACTTTTCATTCATCGAGTAGATCAGCACACTGTCCTCATCGGGATTCATGAGTTTCGCGAAACGAATCTTTAACTCCATCATCTGAGAATCGGTGAGTTCCCCTTCAAAAACAGAGTTCTGCACCCACGTCAGATACTGTCGCGTCAGTTTCAGCGCCTTGCCAACGCGCTTCTCGTTGAAGTCATAGACCAGAATGTAATACATGTTTCAGTGAACAGTGAACAGTGATCAGTGAACAGTGATCAGTGAACAGTGATCAGTGATCAGTGATCAGTTAACTGGTTATTGATCATTGATCACTGATCACTGTTAACTGAAATTACCACCAGATTTTGAAGCCTTCATATTTCTCCGATCCCGTTAGATGCTTGATAAGTCGGTATAATTCCAATCGTATCAGTCTCCGGTATGACACGTCCCGCTCCAGGTTTCGGTGACGAATAGTCGTCTTCATCTTTTCGTCGAATTCCTGAACGAAAACCCTTCGACCGGCTTCCTTAAGATAGCAATAATTCAGTTCCTTTTGAAAGTGCTTTTCCTGGATTTCATTGTTGTTCACGAGCTTGAATATGATGCGATCCACGAACATCGGCTTGAAAACCTCGGCGATATCCAGACTCAGGGAGAACCGGCGTTCGGAAGGTTCGTGAAGGAAACTAATCGCCGGGTTAAGTTGCGTGCGATAGATTTCGGTCAGTACGCTCGTGTACATCATCATGTTGCCAAAGGAAATGAGCGCATTGACCGCATTTTGCGGGGGTTGTTTGGTTCGCTTGTCGAAATCGAAACCGTCCGACGGCGTCAGGATGTGATCCCATGCCTCGTAGTAGCGCTCGCGGATGTGGCCTTCGACCGCCATCAGATCGAACGGCGTCTCGGTTTGGGGAATCTTCTCACGGTGTTGCTCGATATCCGCAATCAACGAAGTGAGATCACGGTCGCGGTTGTTGTAATATCGAAGGTTTTTGAGGATGTTGAAGGAGGCCGCATCTATGATAGCCTGCGCAATCTCCATTCGCCGCTTTTTGCTTTTGTAGTGTTCCACCTGCTGAACGAGGAGATAGCCCGATACGAGATACTCGCGCGGGTAGTACGTGCCGGAGTATCCGCCGTAGTAGTTGAAAATGTGCGCGGGAATCTTGTGTTTGGCCAGGAAATTGAGAAAAGCCGTATTGAAATTGATCTGCGCGAAGATGTAGAAGGCCTCGATATCCTCGACGGGAATGGGTTTGACCTGCGACGGGACCTCGTCTTCCTCGAAAAGACTGATGATCTCGTCGTCGTGTTTGCTGGTTTCTTCGGCCGGTTCCGGCGGCGGGATCGCAAAATGATCGAAGAAGATCGTGTTCTGCTTCCGCTTCAGGCGGCCGGGGGAGAAGATGTAGTAAGGTCTTTTCACAGTTAACAGTTATCAGTTATCAGTTATCAGTTATCAGTTATCAGTTGACAGTTAACAGTTATCAGTTATCAGGGGGTGTCCTTTTTGTGGATGCGGGTGGTTTTGAGGATGCTGAAAAGAATTCTGCTGAGTTCGTCGGCGTCGGAGTGAAGGCTCTGAAACATTTCTTTTTTCAGGTAGCCCGTGTCATGAAGCAGGTTGAGCCAGTACTTGGTTTCCAGGCTTTCCTTGTAGGCAATCGACATTTTAGCCGAGAAGTCATTGGTTGAAATACCGCCATTGGCTTCTGCAATATTGGCGCCAATGGATGTTCCACTTTTCAGCAACTGCTTCGATAAAACATACTCTTTGTGCGACGCCGTGAGTTCCTGGCAAAGCCTCACAATCCTGATCGCAAATTCGTAAGCCTTGCCCTGAACAATGCTTCCTTTCTTCTCCATCCCGAATCTCTCCTGTTAACTGTTAACTGTAAACTGTAAACTGATCAAGCCCAGCATAACTCGAAGTAACTGCATGTTTTGCAGAAACTCTTTCGGATACGATCCGGCGCCTGCTCAAGCGATCGGACATATTCGATTTGATTGAATATTTCGTGAAGTCTGGATTCGCTGGCTGCGTCAAGCATCACTGTTTCTTTCCTTTTTAGCAGCGGATAGTCGATTTCGCCGGAGAGGCCGTCGACGCCTCGCTCTTTCAGATAGTACAGGTAATAAAGAAGCTGCCACCGATGGGCCTCTTCAATGGATTTGGATTTCTTGACTTCATGGATCACGCCGTCCCGCAGATCGAAAAAATCGAGCTTGATGTCGTCCAGTTGAATTTCCTTCCGCGCCTCGCGCGCATAGGAATGCCCGTGCACGAGGCGTCCTGTCGCGACGGTGTCCGATTCATGTTCCATCTGGATCATGCGGCCAAAGAGCCAGAGCTTTCGATGGCAGACGAAGTAGTAGTTAACTTCGGTGCCGGTGATTTTCGGATCGTGGATCATTTGGTTCTACTGAAACTTTCCAGCAAACTTTCCAGCAAACTTTCCAGGTTTCTGAAACCTGGAAAGTTTGGTTTCTAATCGATTTCCATTTCTTCCATCGATAAGTTCTCCGGCGGACGCCGATGAAAGTCGACAAAATCCGTCGTGTTGGAAAAAAAAGACATCGCGATGTCGTGGCGGATGATGGACGGCTCGTCCGATAAGTAAGCGCCGTACGATGTCCACGGATAATCCGTCAGGATATCGGTGAAACCGTGATGCACGGGGTTGTGGTGGATGTAATAGAGTGTATTCAAGAGGTACGTCTCATCGGTGATGAGCTTTCGCCGGAAGTACTTGCGAAAGAGGCTGCCTTCGCGTTTCTGTTGTTTATTGATGGCCTTCGAGTAGGCCATGAAGAAGACGCGAAACTTTTCAGAAACGATGGCGTCGGGGGTGGCGTTTAGAGACTTTCCAAGTCTGGGAGACTTGGAAAGTCTGCCAATCTCCTCCACCCCCTTGACGCGGATAAGGAGGTGGAAGTGGTTCGGCATCAGGCAGTACGCCAGCGTATCGACGACAGGTGAAAGGTGCGCGTTGTACCTGGTCAGGAAGTAGGCGTAATTATCCGGCCGGAAAAAGAGGTTTCCGCGATTGTTGCCGCGGTTGAAGAGGTGATAGGTTTTGCCAGATTCGAGTTTGGTGGTGATGGTATCCATGTCAGTTGTCAGTTTACAGTTTACAGTTAACAGTTTACAGTTAACAGTTAACAGTTAACAGTGTGCAGAGTGCCTGCAGACGGCGGTTGTTGGACTGGGGGATGTCATCCTACCCTACACCGACTCAGCGCCCTTGGTTTTCAGGTTGTGTGTGCGCCCCAGCCAGAGCGCGAGGCGATGGACCAGGCCTTTAAGAATACCGATCCTCACGTCCTGGATCCGGCCGGCCTCAGTATCTTTCACGAGTCCTCTCGCTTCGGGCAGCAACCATTCCAGCCCGAACAACTGACAGAATTGCTTGCTCGGGTGACGCTCTAAGTATGCGAGTTCCGGAGCGTTCAAGCGCGTGCGGTCAAACCGGTTCAGCCGATCTTTGATCATCTCGAGGTATTTCTCGTATTCGCTCAGCGTAACGCCAGGAGTTCTGGTCATCTGATAATCGACAAACTGCTCGATCGCTTCTTCGATGGTGACGCGCGGGGCTGGATAAAAGTGAAGGATCGTGGGCATAAGTTTCTTTTGTCGGTTTTGATGAAGCGTACTCGATCTTCGGTTATTTGAATATCCATATATGCCGGACGAGAAATCCTTACATTACGAATTGTCGTTGATTACTTTTCAGTGATGGGCCATGGCTTGATGTTGATCTTGTCCAACAGGGCGGCCTTTTCCTGCAGTTTGACGAGAATCCTGAGCTTCTCTTCAAAGCTCATCGAGCTTCTTCTCGCATCATACTGATGTTTGCTTTCGGCAACGCTTTGAATGAAGTCGGCTTCCGAATGGAATTTTGTTCTTGTCATAAGGGGCTCTCCAACTACGAATTTAGCCTGCGCCATCCATACACTCGCACGGCAGATCTCTGCACATACAGAATTCCTTCGGAAATGGGCATCGCTCCGTTTCGTAGGAACAAAATTCGATATGTATCGTTCCCTGGCTCACGTACTGCACTTCTTCGTCCCACCGGTCCACCAGGACCTTGTAGGCCCACCGGGCGGGCAATCGGCCGGGGAGTTCGGCGGCAAAGTTGAACGCCTGCCACAAGTCGAGAATGGCGTGCGCTCCCAGACTTTCCAAGTCTCCGAGACTTGGAAAGTCTCGGAGACGTCCGGGACGCGCGATTTCGCGGACGCAAGGTCGTCGAGCAGGACGGGGATGT
>CAZJBS010000058.1:4664-10761 GCA_964544475.1 uncultured Bacteroidota bacterium
ACGTCCGGGACGCGCGATTTCGCGGACGCAAGGTCGTCGAGCAGGACGGGGATGTAGGAGTGAAAAGGCATAAATGTGTTGGATCAATATTTTAGTTTCGATTATGGAACATGTTCAAAGTTCCCCCTCTTGAGAAGGGGTCAGGGGGTGTGTTGCCCCTTCCCGATTCTGCAGGATATATTCTTTGACTTTCTCGACAACCCGGTCCGTATTTTGAAAAACTTCCTCGTCGGTGAATCTCAATACGTGTATACCCAATTCAGCCATGCGTTTGTCTTTCAAGCGGTCGCGTTCTTTTGCTTCGTCCGATGCGTGAGTATAACCGTCGATTTCGATTCCAAGCAAAAGTTCATGGCAGAAGAAATCCAGAATGTAATGATCCACAGGTTTTTGGCGGTGAAAATCGTATCCCAGCACCTGCCGCCCTTTCAGTTCACGCCAAAGCTGTCTCTCGGAACGCGTAGCGCGATTTCTCAATTCGCGCGCGCGAAGCGTGAGTTTCGGGTCGTAGGGAATGATCGTTCGTCGTTTCACAGGCATGCTTTCAACACACCCCCTTGCCCCCTCTCAAGAGGGGGAAAATCTCGTACGACCGGCACGCGCGACTTCTCGGCGGCAAGGTCGTCGAGAAGGACGGGAATGTAGGAGTGGAGGGGCATAGCGCCAATTTTAATATAGACATGTTATAACATATCGCCTTCTCATAGTTCCAGCCCTACACCCATCCGCTCGACAAGCTATCCAGTTCGCGACCTGCCTTGATTCCTTACCTCTGATCTTACTGAGACGTCATGCCTGATTTTCGTAATCAAAAGACATTAGTTCAGTTCTTATTTTTGCTTCGGCTTCATCCAGTGCTTTGGCGCTGCCATTAACTCCGACAATGTATCCTTCGCAAGGAGGTGTGACGAACAAGTCAGCACCAGAGGTATCATCTATGACCGGTATGGCTCGCATTTTTTCGCTGTCTTCGGCCAACTTAGCCCTTATAGCCGTAGCGACCTTATTGGCATTGTCACTGATTGCCAGAGCAAGGGTCTCCATAAGGCTGAACGTGCGTGCCTGATTGCTCGTAATGCGCCAGTTGATGAGACCATGGGCCAGAGCATTGATGGTCTTTTCGCGGTGATCCTTGGGACATATAAGGCACTTGCCAAATACGTTTTTGGACTCTTTCCATCCAGATTTCTTAAGCTTCTCAATTGTCGCCGGATGAAGTTCCGGCTCGTGATGGTTGAGGGATACGCTAAAAAGCGTTCGCTTGTCGACTGCAATATCGAATGCGAATAGGCCACTTGATCGGGTTTGGTCAGCTACCCAGGTGCGACGGCCGAGAGTGCGATTGTTCGACGTTAAGAAATCCACAATCTCCTTATCCGAAAGCAAGTTTCCATTGGTATCTCTAACTCTAATTGGATGGTGCTCTGGATTGTCACTCCGGTCAAAAGTAATATTTTCCCTGGAAACTGTCCCCAATAGGGGATGCAAAGGTCTCATCGCAGAGATGGACAGCGGACTCCGTCTTTTTACTGTGATTTCGCCAGTTGCAGCTTTCATCCAGCCGCCCAGAAGTTGATCAGGGTAGGATGGATCGCATGGAGACCAAGGCTCCCCCATACCCAGTTCTTGGGTATTTCCTTTCTTGCTAATCTCATAGTTGAAGGTGATCGGTGCGACCGTGAGTCCCAATTTTGATGTGACGGCATCAAGGATTGACCTCTTGACCTGCTGACCACTCGAAAAGGGTACACGAACGTTGAATTGAGGGTGATAGTAGTTCTTTTGGCCTTCCTGAACACAGAACACTGTGTGTTCGGCTTGTCTAAGACCTCTGAGATACAGGTAGCTGGTATTCATGACTCCTCCTATTACAATGTTAGTGCTGCTTGTTTGGAACTGAAAACTTAAAACGCAACAATGTGACAAAAAGTCGAATGTTGTCATTCGGAATATTAAGCATGACTTCATTAACTAACGGATTAAATGCGCTGCCAAATGCATTATCATCAGCAACAAGACTCGCAAGTCCATCGATCAATTCCTGACGGCTTCTTGCGTTTAGAATTTTCTCAACCAAGTTGCTTCGAGTTGTTTTCACATTAGTCTTACCAGCAACATACTGATGTAGAGCGGCCGAAGCTTTTTCGGCCAATTCGAGAAGTTCCTTGTTATTCAACATGGCTATGATCCAAGTTATGTAAATAGAATAAGTGATTTGTGTCTCTAGACTTTGCTTTTCCCTCGGCATTTCGTTCTTGTCAGTGCGTCCAGGCATGAACTTACGTAATCCTTTGGGTTCTAAGGAGCGCAACCCAATGGCGCCGTTCTCACAGGCAAACCCAAACCCACGCTCAGCCTCGTAAATCTGTTCCAATTTTTGATTGCGCAGACCTTCAACCTTGCCATAAAGAATCCTAAACGTATCGGTGAAGGTCTTGACCTCCGGGAATAGTACTTGAATGAATCCAACTGTTTTGTTCATCTGACCAAAGCTATAGACGTAGCCATTGAGTGGGGCACGAGGAAACTTCTTTGCCCATGCAAACATCATCTTCGTCCATGTGGGTCGTTCGAGAACGGCCTCGCCTCTCTTACCAGTCGACACCGGATGAAAATTGGCCACTGGTTTCTTCTCATCATATTCGTCGCTCAATCTGTGGCAGAGCCAAATAGCATTCCACGTTTCGATTTTGTTACCAATTCCTTTGTTCTGATCCACAAAGCGGCGATAGACACCCCAACCCTCTTCAATCAGAACCATCAATTCTTCGTTGTCAAAGAGTATATTGAGGCCACCTTCCATGCCGATCCCAAACGCCGATCCAATCCAGGAAGCGTACATGTCCTCTTGATCCAACGGCAATTGAAGACTTGAAATTTGACCGGACGTTGTTCCAACGATGTCGGCCGAAGGGTAACCGATTGCAAAACTCATCTCCGGCTGAGCTTGTTCATCCTTCACAAAAGCATCTATTTTGGAATGGATTTCGGCTAACCCTTTTTTTCGAGCCGTTGCATTTCCCGTCTTTTTTTGTGCAATCAGCTGAAAAAGCGGCGTGTTTGCAGGACTCTGCAAATACTGGGAATGATCAAAGAAAAGGTCAAAGTAAGTGCCTTCAAAATACCGTTTTACTGTGATGGGCTTTCTGCGAGAAATCACGTTGTTGATAAACTTCTTGCCGACATGCGAGGTGTACATTCTGAAACTCCGATATTTATTAAACGAAATTGTCGATTGCGCTAATTCGTAAACCGATCACTGGATCATAATTGTCATCCGGGATCACAAGTGGTTTCGTTCCGTATTCCGAGTATCCAAAATGGGTGAATTTCCCATATCTTGCCGCTCTCTGAGAGATAGGTATTTCGAGTCCGACCCGATCCTCGAATTTTCCGTTCTCATATTCTTCCTTGTCGGATAGACGAATACACGAAGCGGATTCTATATTCAGCATCTCCATCAGCACCGATGATGGATAATGGCATAGCTCTGTAAGCAGGAATTCGCCTTCCTGCCAAACAAGGTGGGTATCAATGGATTCAAAGGCTACAATAGGATATACAGAATCAATCAGACTTTGAACGTCTCTCTCTCGAAGCACTTGGTTGTCAGGCAACTTGTCGAACGTCGTGCTCAGAATTGTCTTCTGGTACGGAAGACATGCACGACCGTCTTCCGGTGGCGCGAGAACAAAAACCGGCTTGGATTCTCGGGTTTGTGGACGTCGCCTGCGATTTATCCTTCCGAAACGCTGAATCAGGGAATCAATGGGAGCACAATCGGTAATCATCAAATCAAAACTAATATCCAGGCTTACTTCGACAACTTGGGTAGCAATCACAATGCAAGGTCCTGGCACTTGAACATCATCGAATTCGTCCATCAACCTGGATTCGAGCTGACTACGATCTATTCGACGGAATCTGCTGTGAAGAAGAAGAACAGGGGTATCTGGGAATGCGATTTCAACACTTCTGAAAACGGATTGTGCTCGGTCAACACGATTACACACAATGAGCACTTTTTGACCTTTGGTGATAGCGTCACGGACAATTTCGTTCATGCGGTCTTCCGATTGTAGTTTATGGACAACATGCCGATCGAATGTATCCAACTGCTGATCAGAGAGCCTCACTTCATAAACGGCACCTACACCGCCCATCAGATTCGCGATTTCAGCATAGAGCGCTGACGGCATCGTGGCTGTCCCGACGTGAATACGACAATTAAGCTTTAGCAGTACCTTGACGATTTCGATAACCATGGATTGAGCAAGACTTGAGTAGGAATGGATTTCGTCCAAAATCACGTCAGTCCCGGCAATATCGATTGCAATCGTTTCAAATCCCCTTGTACCGCAAATCAAAGCCGCAAGTTGGTGTGGCGTCAGAACCTTAATTGATGATCCAATAAGTGGCTGCATCGTTTTTTCTTCGTATTCATCTTTTCCGTTAACAACCAAACGAGACGAGGCGTGCAACAAACGGATATCTGTATTTTCTGGAAAACACTGACCATTAGTAAATCTCCTGAACATTGCATTAATAGAGGCCTGAAAAGGCAGAGTGTAGAAGACACGCCCGCGACATCGTCGCATGAGAAAATCCGTCTTTCCGGACCCAGTTGGTGCGGAGACGAGGGTGTGGGGTCGTGGATCAGATGAGTCCATCAGAGACAATGGGAACAACTCGTTCCGCCGGTTGTGAAAAAAATGACAATCCGGTATTGAAAAAAGATGACGTGCATACCTTTCCGTTTCATTCACCAGAGCGGAAGCAAAATGGTCCGAACCAACAAGCAGGCCTTTCCACGAAGACCACCCGCGTTTTTTCGCTTTACAAAACTCGAATACGTATGTGAAAGCTTCTTCAGCTTCTTTTGAACTTATTGGATTCACTTCACATTCCAATTCCTTCATAATCGCCAAAGCCGTCGGAGACCATTTATCCCACGGTTGCATGTGGCGTTTCAGAACTTCGTCAAATCCTTCCATGTCAATTAAGTCGAGCAATCCTTGTTCTCGTTTGTCTTTTCGCATGGATCGGTGATGAGCCACAATCATATCGACAATTGGCGGCCACACACTACGCGGTACAAGAGGGAGAAAGAGGCATGAGGCCAATTCGTGTCTAAAGGGAATCCCTGTGTCGAATGTTCTTTCAAACAGTTTCCGCTGAAAGTCTGGGTGCGCCTTTCCTATGTCATGCAACTGAGCGCCCAGTCTTGCGATCTCAACGTCTAACCCGATTGCATGCGCGCATTTCTCCGCAACAATAGACACGTGCCGGAGGTGATCAATCAACGTGGTCCCGCCATTTTGCGGGCTCTTAGCGTATATGTCGGTGAGAGGATTCAGATTGTCTCTTCCTCGGTTCGAAGCGGATTCGAACCAACAATGTGTAACGAACCGTACATCGGCTCGCTCTTGTTAAACCGATTATATCCAACAATAAAGGATTCCTTAGTTTTTCCGAATCTCAATTCGAAGCCGTTAAAGCCGGAATCGGGAGTATCGAATTCAGGTTCATTGACTTCTCTCAGCTCTAATGGAAACAAAATATCCTCGTTTCTGCATAGGCAGACATGTTCCTGAGCAGCTTGTTCCGCGTATTCGCTTTTCGAGAATGCGAGAAAGAGTATGGGTTCAATCAAGACCCCTCGTGTCAAGATGGATCGGGGTCGTGAGAATTCAATCTCCGTTGTTTTCTTGGTAATTTTTTCGGGTTTTTGTTTGATCCCACGAGGCTGAGTTTGTTCCTGTTGACGTGAAATCCCTCGATACGTGAGTCGGTGCCGGACGATACGACCGGATAAGCCGTATGAATCCAACAACTCAGGAAATAGTTTTTTCTCCAATCCCTCAATTATTGAGGGCGTCAAAAACTGCTGACTGAAGGTTTCACTATCTCTGACAGCGGTCCATGGTTTGATGTAACCGAATGGTCCCGTAAATGGAACTATAAACATCTCCGTATCTCCTATGAAGAATTACAGAAGCGCGCCAAAGCCACTTCCCGTGGAATGACCGACTCCGACATCCCAGGCAAATGCCAGCGCTTCAGAATGTCCTTTGATTATGACAGGACAAAGACTTGC
>CAZJBS010000059.1:0-9778 GCA_964544475.1 uncultured Bacteroidota bacterium
CGGCGGGCATGCATCGCATCGTGTGGGACGGACGGGACGGGCGGGGCCTGACCGTCGGAAGCGGGGTGTATCTGGTTCGGTTGCAGACGCCGACGGGTCAGGTGGTGCGGAAGATCATGATGGTGAAATGATGCCATTGACATTGCTGGGTGCGATAGGTACATTGCCTGTGAGGACCCGAAAACGTCGAGCCCATCCGCGAACCAACCTTAGGGAGGTTGTCATGAAACACGTAATATTTCGATCAGAAGGGAGTATGGTTAGTACCCCCCCCCCGCGTAACCCCGCTACTTAGTTTCCTGATTTTCATGCTTTTCCCAGTCCAAATGACGCAGGCCGGTGATCCTGACCGGGACAATTCAGAAATCTGGTTCTATGTTAAGAACGTGCAACAGGCTCAGATAGACTTTGCTCGTTTACATGTCCGAAATGTGAGTACGATCTGGGATCGGACGTCGACTGACGACTCCATGGTCGTCACCCAGTTGTATGATCTTCATGATTTGGTTGTACCGGATTCTGGCCGCAGTCTTCAGCGTTTCAAGTTTGGTTTTGGAGGTGATCCTTGGACGCAGTTGCGGTACGGCCGATATTCGTTCACCATTCAAGAAAGCGATGACGGATCGAATTGGAGTTCAATCGATTCCGTAATAATTGATTACACCGACTCCATGTATGCCCGCACCCAGTATACGACCATGGATATTTCAGTAAGGTATGATTTTGATACTTCATTTGTGGGCGACGAGTGGTCGTTTTCGCCATATCTGGTTGAGGACTGGGAGGATTGGGACGCATTGCCGGCACATTACTTTTCGATCTGGGAGACGAATCATCCCGATCCAAATTATGTTCCCCACACACGGTCTTTTGTTCCGGAAAGGCTCCGTGATGTGAGCGTCACGCACAACGCCAACAATCGGCTGATCGTGTCCTGGCTTGGTAACGGGGAGTCCTTTGATGTCAGCTATAGGATATACCGAAAGACGGGCGGCGGCGCTTTTGTATTGTACGATTCCGTTTCCAACACCGGCCATCCTCTGAGAGGATATCCATACTCCTGGATGGACCCTGAAGTGGCCGGCAGCGGTATTACTACGATATCATACTACCTGAAAGCCCGCAACAAGTCTCAGAATTCCATCCGGGTATCGCCTTCCTCGGATACGGTATCGACCACGTACGGGTATTATTTGCAGAAGCAAACGACACGCCATTCTCCAAGTGATTTCAAGCTATTTCAGAATTTTCCAAATCCTTTCAACCCATCGACGAGCATTTCGTTCGAGATACCGGAAGAAGGCATGGTAGAGTTGAAAGTGTATAACCTGCTGGGCCAACATGTCAGGACACTGGTGAACGAAATCAGGAGTTCCGGACTTCATGCCACAATATGGGACGGACGTGACAAGCAAGGCCGGAGCGTGGGAGGCGGGATATATTTGTACACTGTTGCCACGAAAGACGCTCTTTTGTGCAGGAAAATGATTTTGCTTAAGTAATCGGATCGAAAGGAAAAGACGTGCGGAGGCTGGCGATGGTGTGGTTCTGGGCCTGCGTGACGCTTGGTTCTGGTCTGCAGGCCCAGGAATTCTGGCAGAGCATGGAAGGCCCTCCGGGAGGGTGGTGTGCCCACTTCACGGAAGACACCTCAGGCCGTATGTATGTGGTGTCTTCCGGAGTGATGCGCTCCGACGATCAAGGAGAATACTGGCAGACCGTTTCCTTCCCAGGTTCGACGGGCATCGACGATTTGCTGGCCTCCTCCCGTGGGTATCTATTTATGGCCTATGGACAACTGTATCGCTCCACCGATGGGGGATACAACTGGGAGGGCACGCCGGCGCTCAGTGGATTCAACATCCAGGAGTTGTATGAAGACGTCAAGGGTGACCTTTATGCGGCGGCCGATGACAGCGGTTTTTTCCGGAGCGCCGATGACGGGATCACGTGGACGCGATCGGGTGAAGAATTATTCGGACTGTCTGTGTTTGACGTGGCGGGCGATGAAGAGGGAAGGCTCTTTGTATGCACGAGTGCGGGCGCTTTTCGAAGCACGGACGGGGGGCAGCATTGGGAATATATGAACAATGGTCTCCCGGAGGATCCGGCCTTTAATATCGAGGCGACGAAGGAACAGGGCATATTTGCGGCGATGTGGTATGGGTTGTATCGCTCGACCGACGGCGGGGAGAGTTGGTTCCTGGCCTCGCCGCTATTGGCAACGGCGGACGTGGGCGCGATGGTGGAGAGCAAGGACGGCTCATTCTACATCGCGGTCGAAGGGACGCCCGTGGAGGGCGTCTTCAGAACCACGGACGGCGGGGCCAGTTGGGACACGCTAAATACTGGACTCGTGGATCGCTGGATTGGTGATTTGTTTGAGAGCCATACCGGCAGCTTGTTTCTCGCATGCTATTACGGCGCCGTCTTTCGATCCGACAATGGAGGTGTAGTTTGGGAGCGCAAGGCTGGCGGTATACTGCACAGCACGATCCAGTCCATGGATTTCACCGCCGATGGTCGACCTCTCATCTCTGTTGATGGCGTAGGCATATTCTGGAATGACAAAGGAACTTGGACTTGGCTGGATGCTCCGTATGTTCGAGGCCTATTTGGTTCGTGTCTGGCTGTGTCGAATGATACCATTTTTGCAACAGACATGTATGGTGGTTTGATGAGAAGCCTTGATGGGGGTTTGACTTGGTTGACTATCCAAACAGAATTTGGCGCGCCAAGAGTGCTGACGATGGATGAACACAATGTCCTATTTGCCGGCACGTCGAGAATAAATCCGAGTCAGAGTGTCTACCGATCCTATGATTTTGGTTTGACTTGGGAGCCCGCTTCGGAGGGCATCACAGCCCAGTTTGGCGTCCGGTATTTTGCGTCGAAATGCGGAGCAATCTTTGCCTCTACTCGGCAAGGTGTATTCTGTTCGACAAATGGAGGTGATCAGTGGGTTTCAACGGCTCTAACATTTGATCGACCGCGTATATCTGCTACCAAGGAAGGATTGATCTATGCGGTTGTCACGGAAACGGCAGGCATATATCGCTCATCGAACAACGGTATCTCGTGGGACAGCCTGCCGCCTCCTGAATTACAAGCACAGGTCAATATCACGACCGACTCTCGAGGAGGAATATACACATGCCGGGGACAGTCGGTCTTTTACTCGACAGACAATGGACAACACTGGGAATTATTTCCGTATCCTGTGGACTTTGGAAATGTGACCCGAATGGCCGTAAGCCCCGATGGCTACCTCTACGCCGGTACAGATAATCGCGGCTTGTTCCGGAGCATATTACCGGTTGTTGGCATAGACGAGCCGTCGTCATCAAGGATTACGTTTAAGTTGAGACAGAATTACCCCAACCCCTTCAATGCCTCGACGACGATCGAATACTCGTTACCGTCGGCCGTGGAGGTGAATCTGGAGGTTTACAACATACTCGGCCAGAGAGTCCGAACTCTGAAACGCGGACGGACGCCGGCGGGAGAGCATCGGGCGGTGTGGGATGGCAGGGATGACACCGGCCATGCGGTGTCGAGTGGGGTGTATCTGATTCGGCTGCAGACGCAGACGGGTCAGGTAGTGCGGAAGGTGATGATGATAAAGTAATTGTATCGATGTGGTCTGATGTGCTAAGTCTGATTTGGCGCTTCTCGTGATCTGTAGGAACGATTCGGTTCCGTCGGATGTCGGTTTCATGAGGTCTTCATATCTATTGAATCCACTTCGAAACGTCCCAACTGGGTCGGGGCTACTCGAACTGACCGTCGTCACAATTTGAAAGCCTGCATTTTTTGCCTTGGACATAGCTTCTTATTACGTCGGAAAAAAGACACTTCGTGGATCCCATCGTGAAGGACCCGGATCGCCAAAGAGACCTGTGAATCATTTGATAATTCGGTTCCGAATCCGTAAGTTCGCAGTAAACAGAACAGGACGACATGCAACTTAAGGTCACCCTCGGCGCTCGCCCTTACCAGGTCAATGCGGCCGACCCCATAGATATTTCGATTCCCCTGGTTTTCAACGGATACCAGCCGAACACGTACGGCGTTCCTCCGGCCACAGCCGCCGCGTATGAAGACGGCCGATTCGTTGGCGACACGCGGCGTGGCGGATCGTGCAATTTTGAATCGTACCGGCTCACGCCGCACTGCAATGGCACCCACACCGAAGGCGTGGGTCATATCACGCATCAGCGCATTTCGATTCATGATATCCTGAAAGACGCGTTCATCCCGGCCACGCTCATCACCGTCGATCCGGAACCCTCATCAACCACAACCGAATCCTGCGTGCCTTCGAAAAACCCGGAAGATGTTCTGATCACTGCCAAAAACCTTTATTACAAGCTGGAGGCCGCGCCGCGTGAATTCCTCAGCGCGTTGGTGATCCGCACACGCCCGAACGACGATTCGAAAATAGCCCGCGATTACATGAAAACACCGCCGCCGTTTTTTTCGTTGGAGGCCATGGACTATCTCGCGGAACTTGGCATCAAACATCTTCTCGTGGACGTGCCTTCGCTGGACCGGCTCTACGATGAGGGACAACTTCGCGCCCACCACATGTTCTGGTCGCTGCCCCCGGGCAGTCACGATGTCGACGAAGTCGCGTATTCCCTCAATACCATCACCGAAATGATCTATGTGCCGGACCGGGTGGACGATGGCCGGTACATGCTGACGATCCAGATACCGCCGTTTGTGTCCGATGCGGCGCCGAGCCGTCCGCTGTTATTCAGACTCGCCACGGACTGACATGGCCATGCGCGAAAGTCCGGACGTCGTCACACCCGCGTTTCACCGTCCCGGCCTGAAGGCGACCGGGCCACGTCTTTTCCTGATCCTCACACCTTTTCTTCTTCTTTTCACCCATATCGGCCTCTTCTTCGAAGGCTGGCGCTCGTTCATGGCGTTTTTGTTGGGCACGCTGACCGGCGAAACGACAACCACGCCAGCGTTAAACGCGGGGCTTGTTGAACTCTGGATGGCATCGGTATTTCTGACGGCGTGGATGGCTCTTGCTGCGATTGTTGTTGTTTCGCGGCGGCCGTTCGGCCAACCGTCAACGACGATCGGCTTTTTTGCCCGCCGGATGCGTGACGTGTTCTCCGCCAATGCCTGGGCCCGCCGGAGCGGCGTCTTTCTATTGGCGCTGTACGCGTCGGTATTTCTCTGTCCCTTTCTTGCGCCCATGGATCCCGACCATCAACAGGACATTGCCGTGACCCGTTACCGGCCGCCTTTCTCGAAAGTAACATATTTGAAATGGCGGCAAGACACCTCTCCAACGACGTCCCGCCACACTATCCGGCGCCAGCCATCCCGCCTGTACGTGGATTCGTACCGTTTCCATGCCGATTCTGTGACGTATCAAAAGGGACGGGAAACCGGCGTGATTTTACGAGCCCAACTCGAAGGAGTCACGGAAGATGATGCGGCAGGATCACAGCGGTTCTGGTTGGGCACTGACCAATTCGGTCGCGACATCCTGAGCCGCGTCATCTACGGCGCCCGTATCTCCGTGCTCGTGGCGACCATGGCCGTCGTTGTGGCTGTGTCGCTCGGGTTGTTGATTGGCACGGTGGCGGGTTACACCGGCGGGTGGACCGAGACGATCCTGATGCGTCTGACGGATTTGATGCTCGCCTTTCCCGTCCTGTTCCTTATTTTGCTGGTCGTCGGCGTGGTCGGGCCATCGTTGATCGTACTCATGGTTGTTCTCGGGCTGACTGGATGGATGGGCGTGGCGCGGCTCGTGCGCGGGCAGGTGTTGTCCATCAGGGAACAAACGTTCATCCAAAAAGCCCGCGCGTTCGGACTGCCTCGGCGGCGGATCATCTGGGTTCACCTCGTCCCCAACGTGCTGACGACCGTTTTGGTCGCGACCACGCTTCGCATCGGCAGTACGATCCTGGTCGAAGCTTCGTTGAGTTTCCTCGGCCTCGGCGTTCAGCCTCCCACCGCCAGCTGGGGAAACATGATCGCGGAAGGCCGTCAGAACATCACGATGGCCTGGTGGGTGTCCACGTGTCCCGGCATTTTCCTGACCACAACGGTCGTGGCATTCAACTTTCTCGGCGATGCCCTGAGGGATGCCCTTGACCCGCGTCTCCATGAATCTGCCGTTGCACCTGAAAGGTCTTACCACGGAGTCGCCGGAACGCAGAGATTTTGACACCATGACGCTTTGTCGAATACTCGCCGAATCCCGGCGGTTGCCTGATCCTTGACTTCCGCAGTGTGGGGTCGTGGAAAATTCATTCTTTGAGATTTGAAAGAAAGGAGATGTCATGTGCCGGAATATCCGAACCCTCTTTAATTTCGATCCCCCCGTCACCGAGGAGGAAATCCGGGCGGCCTCACTTCAGTTTGTAAGGAAGATATCCGGCTTTCACAAGCCTTCCCAGGCGAATGAGAAAGCTTTTGCACGAGCCGTGGAAGAGGTGGCGGCCGTTTCCCGCCGGCTGTTGCATGCCCTGGAGACGGCGGCGCCTCCGAAAAATCGTGACGAGGAAGCGGCGAAAGCGCGGAAAAGAGCGGCACAACGATTTGCGAAATAGCCCGGAAGTCCATCGAGTCATGTGTACCAATTCAGACTGTGCGGTTTCTCGAGGCGATCATCTCCTGGTATTTTTCCTCCTGCTGGTTTCGTACGCCTACATCTACCATGATCCCGGATGGAATGGCAATTCCCGGTTCGGTTTGACCATGGCCATGGTGGAAGAGGGCCGGCTCACGATTGACAACTACCACAACAAAGACGGAACTCAGACCGGCGACAAAGCGTTTTTCAAAGGACACTACTATTCCGACAAGGCTATCGGCGCTTCCCTTCTTGCCGCCGGCTTCTATGCACCGATGTATCACCTCAGTCAATGGCTCAATGTCCACCTGCCCATCGGCGCCGTCAAGTACCTCCTGACGGTAATGGCGATCGGCCTGCCATCGGCGCTCGCCGGGACGCTCCTCTTCAGGATGGGGTGCTCCATCACAGGAAATCGACTTCGCGCTTTCTTCATAACCCTCATGGTATCCTTCGGAACCATGAATTATCCCTTCAGTCAGATATTTTTCGGGCATCAGCTGGCCGCCGCGTGCTTGATTGTCGCCTTCTATGTGGCCAGTTCCACAATGATTACGACCGCTTTCTACAAGGCGGTATTCGGATTTCTGCTGGGATACGCGTTGCTGACCGAATATACGACCGGCATAGTCATTCTCGCCTTGGTCGTCTATTATTTCTACGTCATTCGAAAGGAAGCCCGGAATATCCGGACTGTCGATTTTCTTATGCCGGTGGCCGGCTCCGCCATTCCCTTGATCATCCTGGCAGCCTACAACCTTATCTGCTTCAACCATCCATTTTCGATTGCCTATGAGCATGTGGAGAGCTCCGAATTTGCCATTCCGATGTCACAGGGGTTTATGGGCATCCGCTGGCCCAACCTGCTGGTCATCTATTACCTGACGCTGCACCCCGCACAGGGACTTTTCTGGCAGTCACCGATGCTGGGTCTTACCGCGGCGGGATGTATTGGAATGTGGCGGCAAAAACAGAAAACCGAACTGATGATGATTCTTTTCTCCTTTTCGAGCTATCTCCTGGTCAATTCCGGATACTTCATGTGGTGGGGTGGCGACTCCTTTGGCCCGAGGCATCTGGTTCCGGTGGTTCCCTTTCTGGCGTACACGCTGTATTTTCTGCCCCCGCGTTGGATGGCCGCGCTGGTTTCGTTGGGACTCGTTTCTATGTTTCACATGTTGCTGGCCGCGTCGAGCCGTATCTGGATAGCCGGGGATGTCTATGAATTCATACAACGCCTCGGATACTTTGGTTATTCAGCCATTTATGATGGATGCCTAGGATTGTTAAGAAGCGGACGATTTGCCAGAAATATCGGAACCGAGCTCTTTCACTTGAAACTCTGGTGGAGTCTGGTTCCCCTTGTGGCGATCCAGTTGGTTTTCGTCGCCATCTTTGTTTGGAGGGGTCGAACGAGAACCTCATGAGTATGCACTCTGCGGTGTCCAGGACACGCGAACGGTGTCGCACAACCGTGCCGGATAACGATCTTTATGGATATTCTTTCTAGCAGACCGGCACGGGCTGATCGCGCCCCACTTCATTCGATCAGCAGATGATTCACTTCGAGATCGCCGGCGCTGCTCCAATCCGCCACGTCGCGCATCGCACTCTCAAACCACGTTTCGTCAAATCCGTTGTGCATTGCGACCGTCTTCAACCAGTCCACTTCGGACGGATGCACATGACCGTCGGATAAAGCCAGCCTGAGACCGTCCCGTACGAATTTCCCGGCCAGGTCCGGCGACGAAAAGCCCGGCGCTTCGTGCGTGATATGCCGATTCTCCAGAATGTCGTCGATGGCGTTCTCGCAGAATTCGCGCTCGAAATCCAGCGCCCGCCCTATTCTCATCATGATCTGTTTTTCTTGCTCCGTGACCAGGCGATCCTTGCCGATCAACAGCAGGAGTCCCTTGAAATACAAACTGCGATCCTGAAGGGTGATTATCATGATTCTCTCCACAATACGACATTGCTGCAATTGGTGTGTTCCTTCGTCGCACCCCAATCTATGGATGCTGGTTGGACATGCTCATGATGGTCCATAGGCCAGCCAGGATTAGGGCCGTCTGGAGGAGCAAGCTGCGTAGTCCAACTCGGCGATGCAACATCGGAACCAGATCGGCAACCGCAATATAAACAAAACTGGCCGCGGCAAGGGCCATGATATACGGGACGAGCCACCCGACGAAGTCCAGGAAGAAGTAGCTTCCGACGCCTGCGACCAATGTCGTCGAACTGGACAGCACATTGTAGAAGTAGGCCTGAGCTTTCGAATAGCCGCTGTCGAGCAGCACTGCAAAGTCGCCCAATTCCTGTGGAATCTCGTGTCCGATTATGGCCACAGCGGTCGCCAAACCAAGTGGGATCGATATGGAGAAGGCCGACGCGATAACTACGCCGTCAATGAAATTGTGCAAGGCATCCCCCACAAGAATCAACAGTCCCGTCGTGGCGTGGGTTTCGCAGTGGGATTCATGACAATGACGCCACACCATCAGCTTCTCCAATACAAAGAAAATGACCACACCAGCAAGGAAGACATGGGCCGTTTCCCGAAATCCAACCCTTGCCACGGCTTGCTCGAGCAGTCCGAGAAATGCCGCTCCCAACAAGGTACCAATGGCATAGCTCAAAAGACATGGTGATATGCGCTCCCGCCACTTTTGGGGTATCATCAGTACCACGCTGGCAATGGTCACGGAACCCACACCCGCTATGAGGCTGAATCCGATGATGTGAGCCAGTGGGACGTTCACGCTATTTCAGTGTCGTGTAGACGTCTCATATCATGCACCGGTATCCGATCATTGTTTGATCCTTCTGAGAAAGAATCGATTTCCCAGATAACTTGTCTCCACGAGTTGATGGCTGACTATCAGTCGTTCCACCATACTCCAGTTGGCCCCTGCTTTCTCCAAGAACGAACGGAGACCATCCTCCCTCATGGGATGAACGGCGGTAATGCTCAGAATATCCGCCTCGGTATCTCCGGTCGATGCAAAAGCATCCCCTTCATAACCCGTCAGCAATTCGACTCGTTCCGTCTTGTCTTTGAGAAGTTGGTAAAAGCTCGCAAGCGCTTTTTCGTCAGGAGGTCGTATGCCTTTCTCAGCCGGAGGACGCGTCGGAATTGATATGTACGCCACCGTGGGACACAGTTTCCCGACG
>CAZJBS010000060.1:0-8874 GCA_964544475.1 uncultured Bacteroidota bacterium
TGAGATCGCCCGGACCGAAACTCGGATTGTCCATGTATTTTTGATACCATGAAAAGTCATACGAAATCTTTTTCCGCCATGCCAGCGCCGGCGCGGCCAGGCCTATCTGTGGTGCGTCGGGGCTCCCCTACTGCGCACGCCGCGGAAACGAATTGAAAATAATTTACGGATACCGCTTGTGCGCCGCAGCGTGTGCACGCGGGGCGTTATGCGCAATTAATAGAATGACACTTTAGTTATGAAAAGACCATTAGTATTGCCATCAACAGAAAAAGAAGATAAAGACTTCCAGAACTTGATACGGTTTTTTGACGAAACCTTAGGGTTTTGCCCGAATAGCGTCAAAACGATGTACCACAGACCTTCAATAGCATATGCCTTTATTCAGCTGAACAAGGCTGTTATGGAAAATAGGGGAAATGTCACAAGTTCACTCAAAAGACTCATCGGATACATCAGCAGTCATGCGGCAGGTTGCAGATACTGTCAGGCTCATACCATCAGGGCCGCCGAAAGATATGGTGCAGACGAAGAAAAAATGAACCATATCTGGGAATTCAGAACTCACAAGGCGTTTTCAGAATCCGAGAAAGCCGCTCTGGAATTTGCTCTTGCAAGTTCGACTATTCCGAATTCAGTGGATGACAGGATTGCTGAAAATCTGAGATTGTATTGGAATGATGGCGACATTGTGGAGATTCTCGGAGTCGTAGCTCTTTTCGGGTATTTGAATAGATGGAATGACTCCATGGGAACAGAACTTGAAAAAGAAGCGATAGCGTCCGGGGAAAAGTACTTGAAACAAAAAGATTGGACGGCCGGAAAACATAAGTACTAACGGCATACAACTGCGCCTACCCAAAATTGGCGGTTCGTCGTCAAATCAAGATTGGCGCTTCTATCAAAGCTTGTGCTTGGTTGACCGTGAAGTTCTTCGAAATCGCCACCTTCGGGTGGGAGCAAACCGGTGTCTTTTGAGCTTCGCGGAATGTTCTTTGACCCATGTAAAAAGTCGGCCTTCTGAAAATCTGCCGTCCGTAAGTTCTATCATCATGGAATAGGCTCCTTCCTCTGTGCTTACAAGTTCCAATGGATGGAAAAACGTGATCAGCGACCCCATCCTTGCCATCCCCTCGAAGGAGAGGGTCTGGGTGGGGTTGACCGGTGGCGGTCGCCGTGTTGAAATTCAGCCCATTATTCCGTATCCTGCGTCATGCAAATCGGACGCATCGATATCGACACCCCGCTGTGTCTCGCGCCCATGGAGGACGTGACCGACCTGTCATTCCGCATCGTCTGTAAACGACTCGGTGCGGACCTGCTGTACACGGAATTCACGAGCAGCGAGGCGCTGATACGCGACGCCCGCAAAGCGCTGCAAAAGATACGCCTTGCCGAGGAAGAGCGTCCGGTGGCCATCCAGCTTTTCGGCGGCACGGAGACGTCCATGGAAGGCGCCGCCGCCGTGGCCGAACGGATGAAACCGGATTTCATCGACATCAACTGCGGCTGCTGGGTCAAAGACGTGGCGATGCGTGGCGCGGGTTCCGGCCTGCTGCGCGATCTTCCAAAGTTCGAAGCCATCGTGCGATCCACCGTCAAAGGCACTTCCCTGCCGGTCACCGTCAAGACGCGCCTGGGTTGGGACCAGAAGAGTATTGTCATTCTCGACGCGGCACGCATGGTGGAGGACGCCGGCGCGAAGGCATTGACCGTGCACTGCCGGACGCGGGATCAGGCGCACGATGGCGCCGCCGACTGGTCGTGGCTGGAAAAAATCAAAAACGTCATTTCGATTCCCCTGATCGGCAACGGCGACGTGCGGTCCCCGGACGACGCCAGACGCATGCTCGACACGGGTTGCGACGGCGTGATGATCGGCCGCGCGGCCATCGCCAATCCGTGGATCTTCCGGGAAACCCGACACTTCCTCCAAACCGGCGAGCATCTCCCGCCGCCGACCATCGACGAACGCATCGCCGTCTGTCTCGATCACCTCCGCCTTTCGGTGGAATTCAAAGGCGAAAAATACGGCGTGCTCGAATTTCGAAAATACTACGCCGGCTATCTTAAAGGCCTTCCCAATATCTCGAAACTTCGCGCCGATCTGATGCAACTTTACACCCTGGAACCGATACGGGACCGGATCGAAACGTATCGCGCGGAATTGGAAAACCTGCCGGAACCCGGAAGCCTGCCGCGCCTGGGCGGGCTGATCGGAACGCGCCACGAAAAACCATTGATGGAAAACCCAAAGACCGTCGCATGAACAAAGGCACCGTCATCATCGAACGCTTCCAAAGCGACGCCCTTCGGAACAATCCGCTCGGCGATCCCAGCGAACGATCACTGGCCGTTTATCTGCCGCCCGGATACGAACACTCGGATCGGCGCTACCCCGTGATCGTCATGCTGAGTTCGTTCATGGGTTTTGGCACGATGTATCTGTCGCCGCAGGCATGGGGTTATTCGCTGGACGAACGTTGCGATGTCCTGATCGGCGAAGGAACCATGAAACCGTGCATCCTTGTGATGCCGGACTGTTTCACGCGTTGGGGCGGAAGCCAATATGTGAATTCGCCGGCCCTGGGCCGTTATGAAGATTATGTGATCCGCGAGATCATTCCGTGGGTGGACGGGCGATTCCGCACTCTGAATGACCCATCCCATCGCGCCGTGGCGGGAAAGTCGAGCGGCGGGTACGGCGCGCTGAGGTTGTCGATGAGCCATCCGGACGTTTTCGGGACGTGTTATTGCGGAGCGGGCGACATGTACTTCGAGTACGGTTACAAACCCGATATTCCGAAGTGCCACAATGCGTTGAAACGTTGGGGCGGCCTGGACGGTTTTTTCGAGGCTTTTTTTGCCGCGCCCAAAAAATCCGGAGACATGATCGCGGCCATGAACATCATCGCCATGTCGGCCGCGTATTCGCCCAACGCCGGCGCCCCGCACGGTTTCGACCTGCCGTTTGATCCCGCGACCGGTGAACTCCGCCACGACGTCTGGAACCGATGGCTCGCTTTCGATCCCGTGCAACTCCTGGAAAATCCGGCGATGGCGGACAACCTGCGCAAGCTGAAACTTTTGTATCTCGATTGCGGATCGCGGGACGAATACCAACTGCACATCGGCGCGGCCATTTTCGCCAATAAACTCAATCGCCTGGCCATTCCGCATGTGTACGAAACCTTCGACGACGGCCATATGGGCACGAGTTACCGGTATCATCACGTTCTCCCAAAACTGGCCGACGCGGTGTCATGACCACGGGCGCGCGGGAAACAACCAAACCACGGAGATTGAAATGACGTACACCGTTTCCCCGAAAGGCATCCGTCGCCGGATGCGCCTGCTCCTGCGTTGCGGCGTTGTTTTGGCATGGATGACCGGTGGCGTTTTCAGCCAGACGCGCGTGACCGTTTTCCCGGTGACCTACGACGCCCCTTTCGACACCTCGATGGTGTGGCTGGGACATGCCCTGGCCTACGGCCTGGAACGGGCGGTTGCCGCATCGCCGAAGGATTGGCGTCGGGTGGTATGCCGCGAATCGGCAGGCCACGAATGGATCGAGGCGGCGCGCGCGTGTTCGACCGATCTGGCCGTTCGGGTGATGCTCGGCGGCACGAGAGACCGGACGACCCTGCGTTTGGAACTGGCCGGCCCTCCGGCGTCTGCAAAAGTCCAGACGAAAACGATCACGGAACATTTTCCGAAAAACTGGACGAAGGCCGTGGAACAGGTGATCGCGGAATGTTTCAAAGCGGCCAATCACAAACCGGTCTGGAAGAGGATTCGCAGCAGCGCCGGGCTGGACGGATCGTGGCCGGCCTACGAAATGGTCATGCGCGCATCGGATTTGATGGAACGGCGGCCGGAACTTCGCGACAGCATCGAGGCCATGCTCACCAAGGCCGTTCATGACGAGCCGGGGTACGCCGTTGGTCACGCGGCGCTGGCCGATTGGTTGAGACGGCAGAGCCGTTTTGATGAGGCCATTGCCGAATACCGCAAGGCTCTGAACATCGACTCCACGCTGGCGGATGCGGCCCGTCTTCTGGGCGACATTTATTTCTACAACAAAGACGACGTCAAACTCGCGCGCGAGGCCTACCGACGTGAACTCGCGCTGTCACCGGGATCGGCGTCGGTTCTGTCACAGATCGGCCACACGTATTATATTCAAAAAGAATACGGCCAGGCGCAGGCGTACGCCCGACAGGCGATCGGCGTTCAGGCGGATGCGGCGTCCGCCTACAATCTGCTGGGCCTGTGCGCCATGATGGCGAAGGACTCGTCGCAGGCCGTGAGCTATTTCCAGAAAGCCGCCGCGGCCGATCCTCTTGAGATACCGGCGCGGAAAAACCTCGCACGCTGGTACGAACAGAACGGACGGTACGCCGACGCGGTTCGCATGTACACGGAAACGCTGGCCGCCGATCCTTCCGACGCCTCGTCGATGATGGCGATCGCCAACCTGGACTATATGGAACGCCGGTACCGGTCCGCTGTGATGCATTACGTGGAGGGCGTACTCCACGACCCCGAACTCGAAAGCTCGCGCCGCAATCCGGTCCAGGTGATCCAGTTCCTGACACGCAACCGGCGGGAACTGAAACCCGTGACAATGTTGATCGATTCGTTGGAGGATGAGTTGATCGACCTCGAAGATCCCCGCCAGACCTTTCGGCACCGCATTACGCTCGGCTATCTGAAATTGTATTATGTGAACCGCCCCTCCGACGCCATCAACGATCTCGTGATCGCGCGCCAGTTGGCGCCGCGTGAAAAACGGATCGGGTACTATCTCGGTGAGGCCTACTTCCAGAGCGGCAAATTCTCCCAGGCGTTTCAATATTTTTACGATTACGCGCCGGCGGCCGAGAGTTCGTTCGATTATGCCCGTTGCCTGCTGATGATCGGGAAAATCCTGATACGGCAAAACCGGTTCGAGGAAGCCCAGCTGGAATTGCTGAAAAGCCTGCGTATGTATCCGAATGCAGAAACGTATTTCCACTATGGCCTGGCCCTGCGCGGCAGCCAGCAGTCGGAGTCGGCGTTGAACGCCCTGGAGAAGGCGGTCAAGTTGTATCCGAATTACACCGAGGCGCACCTGGAATTGGGCAACACGTATTTTGCCGTCAACCGGTATGACGACGCCCTGGCCAGTCTCAAAAGAGCGGCGGCGCTCGACAGCCAGCGCGCGTCGCTCCACCAGTCGTTGGCGCTCGTGCATTTGAAAAAAGAAGACCACGTGTCCGCCGAAAAGGAAATCAAGACCGCCCTTCAGATGGCGCCGCGCACCGGCGAAGCGTTGGCGGGATTTCACGGCACGTACGGCGATATTCTGCTGAAACAGCAGCGTTACGCGGAGGCCCGCGGACAGTATGAGATTCAATACAAGGCCGATACGTCTGCGGTTCTGGCCGGTTACCGCATCGCGTCCACTTATGCCGCCGTCAAAGACGCCAAAAACGCGCTGACCTGGCTGGAGCAGGCATTCCAGAGGGGATTCACCAATTTTGGCCTCTTTGATGAGGACCCATTGTTTAATCCTGTCCGGGAAACCAAAACCCTGCGCACCGTGGTCGAGCGGTATCGCACCGAATACAATGAGAAAATCATGAAACAACTCAAGGTGAAAGACTGACAACGGCTTGACCCTGCGGGGCACTCGCCCCGTGCCATCATTCCGTCTGTCCGGATCATTGAAAGGACGGCCTGCATGTCTTTTGAAACCGAAAAGGTGAACATTGGTAACGACGATAAGACCGCCGGGGTGCAGGAACACTTCGGCCGGCTTTACAATATTATGCGCGAATTGCGCAGCCGCTGTCCGTGGGACCGGGAACAGACGCATGAATCCCTTCGGCAGTATTTGCTCGAAGAAACGTATGAAGTCCTCGAATCGCTCGACGAAAAGAAATACGACGAATTGAAGAAAGAGATGGGCGACCTGATGCTGCAGATTCTGTTTCATTCACGCATCGCCTCGGAAAACGGCCGGTTCGATCTGGTGGATGTCCTTCGTTTGATCAATGACAAACTGATTCGCCGGCATCCGCATGTCTTTGGCGAGGTCGAAGCCGGCGACGCCGAACAGGTTTTGAAGAACTGGGAACAGATCAAACTCAAGGAGGTCGACCGGAACAGCGTGCTGGACGGCGTACCGAAGGCCTTGCCGGCGCTCGTTCGCGCCTACCGCGTCCAGGAAAAGGCCTCGCGCGTCGGATTCGATTGGGGGCACATCGACGACGTGTGGAAGAAAGTCCATGAAGAGATCGACGAACTCAAGCAGGCGGCGTTGTCCGGCGACGCGGCCAGACAGGAAGACGAGCTGGGCGACGTGTTGTTCTCCATGGTCAATCTTTCGCGATTCATGCCGGCCAACCCGGAAGACGCCTTGCGGGGCACGATTGAGAAATTCACGCGGCGCTTCAGGTATGTCGAAAAGAAGTATGCCGAGATGAATCGTCCGATGAAAGATGCGACGCTCGAAGAAATGGACACGTACTGGGATGAGGCGAAGCGGCTCGAGCATGAAGATAGGAACTAGTTGTGACAGACAGTGAAGTAATGATGGCGCAGTGTCAAGACAAGGCAAACTCAAACACACGAAATACTATCTGAAATAAGTATATAGCGGATTTCATTTTGAGCTATAGGGCTCTAGTCAATAGCCGTTAATTTATTGATTAATGTATATTTATCTATGTGTAATTAATGTGGATAACTCCGATCCTGAATAAAGAATGGACTGAATAAGAAACATATAGAGAGCCATGACCTCAATGAGACGCTACGGTCTCTATTCAGGACATGTTTACACTTTCTGTACCATATCACCAGGAGATTCTTATGTTGATCAGGTCATGGATCGTGACGTGGGTGGTCGTTGCGATGCCGTACCAAATCCACGCCCAGTTGTCCGGTTGGGTCAAGGAGCAGGGAACGATGATGCCGCTGGCCGGAGCCCGGGTCACGGTTCAGGCTACGACGATCCGGACGGTGACCGACGCGAACGGCTATTTCTCATTGCCAGGCGCAACCGGCAGTGACCTCGTCGTCGTCGGGGCAAAAGAATCCTTTTACAATCAGGCCCTTCTTCTAAACGCCCCGGCGGACAGCATCGTGTTGACGTTGACGGGAGTACCCCAGGACACAAATTCCACCTACGTCTTCATGGAGCCTTCCACCTGCGGCGCGTGTCATCCGGACCAATGGAACCAATGGACCACGTCGGCCATGGCCCACGCCGGACTCAACCAATGGGTGTACGACATATACAATGGCACGGGAACATCCGGAGGGATGGGCGGTTTTGTTTACACGCGGGACTCGCATCACGCCGGCGTCAATCCCAATTCGGAATGCGCGTCATGCCATCAACCGCAAGTGTGGATCAAGAATCCTTTCTCACCATTGGAAGACAACACCAATCCATCCGCCGATGCCCTGGCTGGCGTGTCGTGCGACGTTTGCCACAAGATGGCCCACATTGATGAAACCAAGACCAACTTTCCCGGCATCTATCCCGGCGTCGTGACATTCACCCGGCCCGCGCTCGGGTCGAGCCAGGTGGAATACGGTGTTTTGGGGGACGCGAGTTATGTTCTCAATCCGTTGATGCGTCCGTCGTATCAGCCTCAGTTGACCGCCGCCGTGTGCGCCGCGTGCCATCAGGACAAGAACGATCCCGACGACGACGGCGATTTCGAAGAGCCGGACGGCGTGGTTTCCGAACCGACGTATCAGGAATGGCTCAACAGTCCGTATGCCGACACGGCGTCCGCTTCGTATGCGACCTGCGTCACCTGTCACATGCCTTCGTATGGTGCGACCCAGGTTTGCGCGGTGGATCCGGTCACGAGGGATTCATCCACGATCCGCAGTCACTGGTTTGAAGGCTCCACCGCCGCCTACCTTGAACGCGCGGTCACGCTCGATTTGAATTGTGACAAAACCGACAGCACGGTATCTGTCGAAGTCATTCTGACCAATACGGGCACCGGCCACCACGTCCCGACCGGCGTCACTTTTCGGAACATGATATTACTGGTTGAGGCCTGGCGAGAGAGCGACTCCCTATCTCTACCCCACACCGGCACGCAGACGATTCATGACCTCGGCGGCATCGGCAATCCCGCGCAGGGTTATTACGCCGGACTGCCCGGAAAATTTTATTCCAAGATCAATCACGACTCTGCGGGAAACGGCCCGGTTTTCTACACGGATGCAACGGGCCTTATTTCCGACAATCGTCTTGCCGCCCTCGCGTCCGACACGACGCATTACGTTTTTTCCGTTCCCAATCCGGATGGACAATTCCATGTGCGTGCCCGGTTGATATATCGACGAGCCTATCGATACGTGGTGGACGCCAAAGGGTGGACTCTCGACGGCTACGGAGCTCCTTTGGAAGACATCCAACCGCCCCATTTCGGCCATCTGATGGCACAGGCGGACTGGTCGTCTTCGGCTATGGATGTTCATCGGGAAGCGATGACCCCCGGTCATTTTGTGTTGATGCAGAATTATCCGAATCCATTCAATCCGGTTACACAAATGTCCTATGAATTGTCAAGGCCAGGCCGCGTACGTCTCGTGGTCTACAACGTGCTTGGGCAGGAAGTGATTCGGATCGTGGACGGACCGAAGACCGCCGGACGGCACACGGCGATGTGGGATGGCATGGATCGTACGGGCAAACCTGTGGCGAGTGGAATCTATTTCTATCGCCTGGAAACGGGCGGCCGCACCAGGACCATGAAAATGGCGCTGGTCCGATAGGTTCCCCTCGATGGTTCGACAGGCTCCAGTCGATACGCTACGCTACTCGGGGAGCAGAATAACCGCTCGCCGAGTAGACGCCGG
>CAZJBS010000061.1:0-8824 GCA_964544475.1 uncultured Bacteroidota bacterium
AGCACAATGAAGTGATCGAAAAGCACGTGATCCCCTCGCACGATGAAAGCGCCGGCCGCGCCTAAGACATCTATGGCAGTTCCGGCCGGTAGCCGATGAGATAAACCTCCCCTTTCCAACGGAACCTTTCGTACACCGACGCCTGGGTGACAACCGTCTGTATCTTTTTCGCGAGCGAACCGGTCACCTTTCGGCTGTTTTCGGGGACATTGGGCTCATAGATGCTGACGGCGCTCCTCGCCATGGAGTCGGGCGGCAAGGCGGCGATCTTCCACGGCGGCCACTTGTCCGGATCACCCTGGGGAACTCTCTTCACAAACAACGTCACCGTGCCGGTCCGGAATACCCGGCCGGACATCCGGCACATCGAATCCATTTCCGCGCCGAGAATTTCCAGGTCCCGGGATTCATGACCGGAAACCAGACCCAATCCTGCCACCCGGAAACGGCGATTTTCGAAGGAAAACTCCGTCACCGGCCAATCCGACGCAACCGAGGATTTCCCATCTTCATCACGGTGGCGCCCCGCCGCCTCCTTCAGCCGGTTCATCAGCATGAAGAAGTCCGCGCGTGACAGACGTCGGTGGACCAGCCGCCGTTGACCGTTGATGTAGTGGTAATACACGGCGATCCCATTGGCATACAATGAAAATGTTGGACCGTTGAGTTCTGTACCGACCAGCGACGTGACGCCGCCGTGCGTCGTTCGCTGAAGGACCGCCTTCCATGGATCGACACCCTGCAGATACGAGGCCGGCGCGCACGACGCGCCCGCCAGAACCATCACGGCCATGATCCAGACGTTACGACCCACGTTCGCGTTCCAGGATGCCGAGCACGTCTGAAATGTCGTTTAGTTCGAAATCCGCGCCGGACTCACGCGTTTGGAAGACATCGCCATACCGCGCAAATGCCGTTTTCATGCCGATCTGTTTGGCGCCAAGCATGTCGCGTTCGGCCCAATCGCCGACCATCAACGCTTCCGACGGCTCGACGCCCAGCAGGGAGAGCGCTTTTCGGAACGGCGCGGGATGAGGTTTGCGCTCATGGGTGTCTTCATACGTCACGACGGCATCAAAGGTGTGATGGAGTTTGAGGTAGCAAAGCCGGAGCCAGGCTTCCCGGGTGGGCGCGTCGCTGACCACGGCGAGCTTGTAACCGCGTTTGAGAAGTTCGACCAGCGTGTACGCCACGTGCGGATACGTGACCAGGGCGGCTTCGCGGGCCTGCCGGTACGCCACAATGCCGGCGGCCAGGATTTTCGGATTAATGGCGTCCTGGACGTCTTCCAGAAGGTCGTCGAACACGCGTTGATACTCCATGCCGCGTTCGTCATATATTTTCCGGATCCTGGTGACGACGGCGTCAACGGTCATACCAAGACCCGCATCCACCATGGCATCCGCCGCGCCACGAATGGCCCGTTCTTTCATGGTCATGAAATCAACCAGCGTGTTGTCGAGGTCGAAGACGACCGCTTGGATCATGGATTCGACTTTCAATGGATGTCGTACACTTTCTTGCGCATCGAGATATTCAACGCGATGCCCACCATCGCATAATTCGTCAACAACGCCGTGCCGCCGTAGCTCAGGAACGGCAACGGAATTCCCGTCACCGGCATGATGCCGCAGGTCATCCCGATATTGACAAACACCTGGAAACCAAAAAGCGAGGCGATGCCGATCATCGCCAGATGGCAGAATTTGTCGTCAACAACTTCGGCAATCAAAATCAACCGCGCGATCAGAACGCCGAACAACCCGATCACGAGCAGGCTGCCCCAAAGACCGAACTCTTCCCCGACCACCGCAAAAATGAAATCGGTGTGCTGTTCCGGCAGAAATTTCAACTGCGTCTGCGTGCCTTCGAGATATCCTTTCCCAAGCACGCCCCCCGAACCAATGGCAATCTTCGATTGCAGCACCTGATAACCGGCGCCTTTGACGTCGCGTTCCGGTTCAATAAACGTAAGAATCCGCTCCTTTTGATAGTCTTTCAACGAGTCCCACAGCGGTTCCGAAGAAAGACCAACAATGATATTGACAGCCAGCACGGCGAGAATGATCGATGTGCGTCGTTTTGAAAAATAGAGAATGATCAAAATCACCATCAGGGTGAGCATGAAAATCTCAAAATTGTATCCGCTGCCGATGTGCACCAGCACGGTCGCCAGCGGAGAAAACATGACGAAAATGGAAAACAGCGTGATGCCGTGCCAGTACAGCATCGGCAAAACGACCGCCCCGATGCACAAGGCCGTGCCAAGATCCGGCTGTTCCATGACGAGCCACATCGGTACCGCGGCGATCGTGAAGGCCATCACGATGCCCGACAGGTTGGACACGTTGACGCGATACAGCGCCAACATGCGCGCGATCATGAGGATCGAAGCGACCTTGGCCAGTTCGGACGGCTGCAGGCTCATGGGCCCAATGGCAAACCAGCGTTGCGCGCCGTACCGGGTGGCGCCGGTCACAAGGATGAGCGTCAGCAAAACCACGACCGCCAGGTAGCCCCACACCGTCGCACTATCGATGAACCGGATCGACGTAAGCACAACCGCGATCAGCAGGACGGCGCCAACGCCGAAAAACGTGAGCTGTTTGACAAAATTAAACTGCTTTTCCTCATCGCCCGAAAACGTCGCGCTGTAGATGCACAGCAGACCGATCACGGTCAGCAGAACCACCGGGACGACAATGAAATAGTCGAGGTCCCTGAAAAACGCGCGTATCTTATCGAGTAACATGATCGGGTTGTGCCGCCAGGGTGTTGTAGTCCATCAATGTCTGGAATTTCTTTTCTTTCAATTGCAGAGGATCAAATGGTTTTTTGCCCCGGATTTTGTTGAAATAGAAGGCCATCACGCGGGCGGACATGGGCGCGGCCACGTCCGATCCTTCGCCGCCGTTTTCCATCAGGACGACGACGGCTATCTCTGGATTGGTATACGGGGCGAAACCGACAAACCATCCGTGGTAATTGCCATGCACATTTTCAGAAGTCCCGGTCTTGCCGGCCACATGGGCCGCTTTGATTGCCGCGCCTTTCCCGGTGCCCGCATACGTATTCACCACCGTCCACATGGCCAACCGCATCATATCGATGTATTCCGTTCGCACGGGAACGTGATGTTGTTCATATTCCACGCGGCGGATGCCATCGCCGTCACCCACGTAACGGACGAAGTGCGGCGTGAAGTAGGCCCCTCGATTGGCGAAGATTGACGTGTACTGCGCCATTTGGATGGGCGTAACCAGGATTTCGCCCTGCCCGATACCGAGATTGACCACGGTACCCGCCTTCCAGTTGTCGCGGCCGTACCGGCTGTCAAAATAGTCCGTCGTCGGAACCAGGCCTCGGCGTTCGTTGGGCAGGTCGATGCCCGTGGGTTCGCCCAATCCGAACATTCGGGCGTAGCGAGCCAGCTTGTTGATGCCAAGCCGCCAGGCCAGATTGTAAAAATAAATATCGCACGACTGGGTGATGGCGTATTGCATGCTGATGTGCTGGTGACCGTGCGGATTCCAGCACCGGAATCGGTTACCGCCCAGGTTAAACACGCCCGTGCACAGGAAATACGTTTCCGGCGTCGCCAGACCTTCCTCCAGACCCGCGATGGCCGTGACCATCTTGAACGTCGACCCTGGCGCGTAGCCGCTTTGGACAATCCGGTTGAACATGGGCTTGTCCGGATTTTCATTCAACTCACGCCATTTGTCCGTCGTGATGCCATTCACAAACCACATGATATCGTAATCGGGTTTGCTGACGGCCGCCAGGACTTCGCCCGTCTTCACATCCAAAACGATGATGCTGCCTTTCTGACGGCCCATGGCGCTCTCGATGTAACGCTGCAATTCCAAATCCACGGTCAGGTAAAGGTTGTAACCGTCCGACGGTCGCTTAACGGTGCCAAGATCGCGGACGACCGCGCTGCGGGAATTCACCTTCAGTTTGTGATAGCCTTTTTGGCCGCGCAATTCGATCTCGTAAAATTTTTCAATGCCGGTGGCGCCGGCATTTTCACCGATTTTGTAGTCGGTGTTGACAAATTCTCCGGTCCGGTAGTAACTGATGCGGTTTTCGGTGATTTGATTGAGATAACCGATCACATGAGGCATGGTCAGTCCGGGCGCGTAGATGCGGTGAATGTCCACCTTGTGACTGATCCCGGGGTGGTGTTCACGTTCTTCCTCCAACTGTGTGATGACCTGAAAATCGACGTCTTCCTTGATGGTGACCGGCGCATACGGCCAGGCGCCGATGAGTCTCTCGCGAATCTGGCCTTCGGTCATGTGGAGTTTGTCCGCCAGATATTCGAATTCCGCCGAGGACGCCGTGTCGAATTTGGACGGAGTCACCTGGACGGAGAACGTGGGTTGATTCTCCACAATCAGACGGCCGTACCGGTCATAGATCAGGCCGCGCGCCGGCAACTGGTCAATCGTCAAGACGCTGTTTTCCTCGGCGCGGTCCCGAAAGGCCTCGTGATTGAAAACCTGAAGATACAGCAACCGGGCCACCAGGACGATCAGGCCGCAGCCGATAAAGACGAATAAAACCAACGTGCGTGTACTCATACCGCGAGGTCCAGGCTAACGTGGCGATTCGCGGACGGCGTCCGTGGCCCGTTCCGGGAGCATCATCAGGATCACAAACATCAACACCGTATTATACACGGCATTGGGCAGGGCCAGACGGGCCCACAGCGAAAAAACATCCAGTGGTGTGCCCAGCGTCTGCAGCGGATACCACAAAAGGTCGTGCAGGATCGACATGGCGAAAGTCACCAGCGGCAGATAGAAGCGCTCGACGAGCAAAACGCGGCGTCCGGCAAAATACGGACTTACAAATCCCACGACGGTTTTGCACAACGCGTGCAGGCCGTAAAAATCGATCACCAGGTCCTGCAGCAGGCCGGCCGCAAAACCGAGTGTGGAGCCGGCGATGCTCCCCAGCCGGAACCCGACAAACACAATCAGAAGCAACAACAGATCGGGCACGTTCTCGCCCACGGCCAGATGTTTGTTGACAAAGGCCAACTGGATGAAATGAAGCAAGGCCGCGAGCAGGGACAGCACCAGGAGTACCATGTTTTGCCGGCGGATGAGCATCATTCGTTTCCGAAAAAGTTCTTTTCGAAGTTGCGTCCGGACGACAACGCCTTCACGGTGTCCATGACGACGAACACTTCCTCGAGCGTGTGAAAATCCACGAAGGTGCGCACGTGGATATCCTTAAAAATACCCGCGATCTCATTGTTGATGCCGGCCACCACGCCGATCTTGAAATTGGGCAGAAAATATTCGCTGTAATCGGACGTGAGGATGACGTCCCCCACCTGCACGTCGAGATTCTTCAGCACGCCATAAAATCCGACCTCATTGGACTGGCCCTGCCAGAATACGATGCCGTTGAGACGGGTGCGTTGAATTTTCGCGGCGACCCGGAACGACTTGTCGAGCACCAGTTGGCACTCGGCGTTGTGTTCGGTCACGTCCATGATCTGGCCGACCAACCCGCGATCCGTGATCACATTGTGATGCACCCGCACGCCGTCGGCCGTTCCGCGGTCGAGAACGATCGAAGCATGGCCCGGGGACGGGTAACGCATGATCACTCTGGCCGGCAGCGTTCGGAGGGGAAACCGTTCCTGAAATTTCATGAAGTGGCGCAGCCGGACGTTTTCGAGGAGTGCGTCCTCCAGGGCGACGTTTTTCCGGGCCAGTTCCATGTTACGAAGTTCGAGCCGGTGAATCACCTCGTCCTCTCCCACGGCATAAGGCATCCAGCCGAAAAGCCGGCTGAAGGCCGCCGCGGCGATGAAAACCTGGCGTCGCAGAAAGGTGGTCTGGGGATTGGCGTTCGTTTGCAGCAGAATGGCGGAGAGGACCAGCAGGGCAAGCAGAACCACGTATTTTTTGTAGAGGCCGAGAATTTCGACAAAGGCTCTGACCAGATGTCTGATCTTCCAGTACATACGCGTCCGTCAGCCCGCTCCATGAAAAAAACGTGAACAGCCGGAGATCAGTATTTTTTGCTTCGCAGAATGACCTGTTGATATTTCGACAAGTTCTCCAGCACTTTGCCTACGCCGCGGACGACAGCCGTCAGGGGATCGTCCGCCACAAAAACCGGGAGGCCTGTTTCTTTCTTGATGCGTTCATCGAGGCCTTTGATCAGGGCGCCGCCCCCGGTCAGGACGATGCCGCGGTCAAGGATGTCCGACGCCAGCTCCGGCGGTGTGCGTTCCAGAGTCATCTTGGTGCCTTCGACGATCTTGCTCACCGGTTCGTTCAGCGCCTTCCGGACTTCGGTGGAATTGGTTTTCATGGTGCGCGGAATACCGGATACGATGTCCCGGCCTTTGATCTCCATGCTGATTTCTTGCGTCATGGGCGACGCGGAACCGATCTGGCATTTGATTTCCTCGGCGGTTTGTTCGCCGAGCAGAAGGTTGTGGTGAAGGCGAAAATACTGGATGATGGCCCGCGTCATTTCGTCGCCGGCGATTTTGATTGACACGTCGCAAACAATGCCGCTGAGAGCGATCACGGCAATTTCCGCGGTGCCGCCGCCGATGTCCATGATCATACTGCCCCGCGATTCCTCGATTTCGATGCCGACGCCAATGGCCGCCGCCATGGGCTCCGGGACGAGATACACTTCCTTGGCGCCCGCATGCTCGGCCGAATCCCGGACGGCGCGCTGTTCGACCATGGTGATGCCGCTCGGCACGCCAACCACGACGCGCTTGCCCATGAAACGCGCCGGGCTCACCTTGCGGATGAATTCCTGCAGCATCAGTTCGGTCATTTCGAAGTCGGCGATGACACCGTCGCGCAACGGACGAATGACGCTCAATTCACCATGGGTCCGTCCCATCATTTCTTTGGCTTCGCGCCCGATCGCGACCATCTTGTTCGACCGTTTGGAAATGGCCACGATGGACGGCTCGTTGATCACGACGCCTTTGTTCTTGACGTAGACCAGCGTGTTGGCGGTGCCGAGGTCAATCGCAATTTCGTTGTTGAAGATATTCAGAAGGCTCATGTCGGATCCTGATGATTTAATGTCTGAAATGACGGACGGACGTGAAAACCATCGCCAGGTTGTGTTCGTTGGCGGCGTCGATGACTTCCTGGTCTTTGACCGATCCGCCCGGTTGGATCACGGCCGTGGCCCCTGCCGCTGCCGCCGCATCGATGCCGTCACGGAACGGGAAAAATGCGTCGGATGCGACGACCGATCCTTTCAGGGACATTTTGGATTTGGCAGCCTTCAGAACGGCAATCTCCGCCGAGTCGACGCGGGACATCTGGCCGGCGCCAATACCCAGTGTACGATCGGCATTCGTATAGACAATGGCATTCGATTTGACGTGTTTGACGATCTTCCACGCAAAATGTAACGCGGCCGTCTCGGCGTCCGACGGCGCCCGTTTCGTGACGACTCGCCAATGGGGGGCGTCATGAACCTCGAGCGTCACGAGATCGGACTCCTGAATGAGATATCCGTCCAGCGCTTTCTTCACTTCGTAGGTTTTGCGGGAACCCGCCCGGTGCGCGTCAAAATCATACCGCATCAGACGGATGTTTTTCTTCTTCTTCAGGATGTCCATTGCGTCGGCGTCAAAATCGGGCGCCAATATGGCTTCCACAAAAACCTCCGCCATGTCCGTCGCAGCCTGGCGGTTGACCGGACGGTTAAATCCAATCACGCCCCCGAACGCAGAGACCGGATCGGTTTCGCGCGCATGGACGTACGCCTGGTAAAGATCCTCATGAATGGCCGCGCCGCACGGATTGGTGTGTTTGATGATCACGCAACCGGGTTTCGTGAATTCCGACACAACGCGCACGCAGGCATCCAGGTCGAGGAGGTTGTTGTAGGACAGCTCCTTGCCGTGCAGTTGTTCATACGGCTTCGCTTTCGCGCGTCCCAGGGCATAAAAGGAGGCCTTCTGATGCGGATTTTCACCGTACCGCAACGGCTGGACTTTTTCGAGATTGAGATGAACGGATTCGGGAAGGTCATTCGGGACGACGCCGGATTTCGACTTGAAATATCCCGAGATCGCCGTGTCGTAATGCGCCGTGTGTTCGAAGGCTTTGACCATCAGCCGGTACCGGTGGTCCGCGGGCACATCGCCCGTCTTTTTCAAAGCGTCCAATACGACCGCGTAATCCGCCGGATCCACCATCACGATGACGTTTTTGTAGTTTTTGGACGCCGAACGGATCATGGACGGCCCGCCGATGTCGATGTTTTCGATCGCATCACCCAGCGTGACGTCTTCCCTGGCGACGGTCGCTTCAAACGGATACAGATTGACGGCGACGAGATCGATCAAACGGATGTCGTGACGTTGCGCGTCTTCCATGTGCGCGGGTTCATCCCTCCGCGCAAGCAACGCGCCGTGGATTTTCGGATGGAGGGTCTTGACGCGCCCATCCATCATTTCCGGAAAGCCCGTCACATCGGCAACCTTGGTCACCGGGATGCCGGCTTTTTGCAGCGTTTCGGCCGTGCCGCCGGTGGAAATAATCTCAATGCCAAGATCGTGGAGGGATTGGGCGAATTCGACAACGCCGTTTTTGTCGGAAACACTAATCAGGGCGCGCTTGATCATAGTCGGGTATGGAATTCCGTAAAAAGCTGTAATCGTGAGAGTTATCGGCGCTGCAATGTATGGAACGGGTTTCTAAAAAGCAAGGGAATTGGCCGTCCGAAGCGGCTCTGCGGGCAGTCGTGGTTGTTTGGAATGGAAAAAATCCGGAATCTGCTCTCCGTTTACATTGCTTTTTGTGAGTACTGT
>CAZJBS010000062.1:0-8465 GCA_964544475.1 uncultured Bacteroidota bacterium
CACTCAGCGGTTCGGCGGCCGTGGGATCGCTATTCTCAAGTGTATCCTCAGTCGACCTCCCGAACGTTCAGGTTGGTGACTCAGCTCAAGCCGTGGTGAAGGTTTATGCGTCGGGGGCTGTCGGAGTGAGCGCTTTGGCGATTGATCTGGGATCGTATTTTACGATCACAAACAGCCTCTTGCTTCCGGACACGCTTCTTTTTGGTGACACGCTTGTGATCGATATCAAGTTCAAGCCGACGACGATTGTCAGTTACAGCGATACGATCCGGATAACGAACGGCAGTGCGGTGAATCCGTTGACGATCACGCTGACGGGCAGCGGCGGAGTGGGCACGCTTATGGCCGATGCATCGGGTTATGATTTTGGCACGGTGCAAGTGGGTGACAGCGCGCAGACGAGTTTCCGGCTCTATACAACGGGATCGGTGGCGCTCAGCAGTGCGGGGCTCAGCTTCGGGACGCATTTCCAGATTCAGCCGAGTCTGGTATTGCCGGATACGCTCAATCCCGGCGATACGCTGGTGGTGGCGGCGAGCTTCCGTCCGGCGGTATTCGGGACATGGAGCGATACGATCCTGGTGGCGAATAACAGCGGCGTGACGCCATGGCGCATAACGCTGGACGGTGTGGGCGCGATCGGGACGCTGGCGACGCTGGATCCGACCTTCCATTTTGGCAATGTGCCGGTGGAGGACAGCGTTCAGACGACGCTCAAGGTCTATACGACCGGTGGGAGTGTGGCGGTGGGCGCGTTGTCGATTGTGGGCGGGACGCATTTTAGGATCACTTCCAGCGGGACGCTTCCCGACACGCTCTTTGCAGGGGATACGCTCGCCATTGGGGTGCAGTTCAAGCCTTTGGTGGACGGGTTCCTGAGTGATACGGTCAAATTGGCCAATAACGCCACGGTGACGCCGTTTACGATACCGTTGCAGGGTTTTGGCGCCGTGGGGACGCTCTTTGCGCTGACGCCGGATGTGAATTTTGGTTTGGTGCAGATTGGAGACAGCGCGGTGCAGACGGTGAAACTGTATGGCTCGACAGGTGGTATTGTCATCACCAACGCTCAGTTGGACATGGGATCGCACTTTACGGCGAGAGCCCTTTCAAGCCTGCCGGATACGCTCAGTGTGGGCGACACGCTGTCCTTGCGGGTGGTGTTCCGCCCAGGGACGTTCGGTTCTTTGAGCGACACCGTGCGCGTGACGAACAACTCGCTGGTGAATGTATTGCCGGTGAGCCTGCAGGGTGTGGGCGCCATTGGAACGCTGGCTTCCTCGACGACGCAACTCAATCTTGGGATCGTGCAGATCGGGGACAGCGCCTCCCGGCAGGTGAGGTTCTACGCATCGGTGGGCGCGGTGTTGACCGACAGTTTGTCGATAGTGACCGGGACGGACTTCCACGTTCGGGATATTACGATAGCGTCGGCCTCCCCTGGTGATGGGGAAGCGGTGGTGTTCAAGGGCAAGAATGTAAAGACCTTTAAGCTGGGCAAGGGTGACGGGTTCGAATTCCTGGGCGTTTCGGCGCTTCCGGATACGCTGTTCCCGGGTGACACGCTGGTAGTGGAGGTGGTGTTTGCGCCGACGGTGTTCCTGACCAGGCTGGATACGTTGAAGCTGTATAATAATTCGAGCCAGAGCATCTACGATGTGGCATTGAGTGGCATTGGCAATACGGGCACGTTGGCGGCGTTGCCGGCGAGCCTCAATTACGGTTCGGTGCTGGTGGGGGACAGTGCGGATGCGGTGGTGCGTGTGTATACGACGGTGGGCAGTGTGAATCTGACGAGCGCGGCGCTGGAGACGGGTGGCGATTACCGGGTGGTGAGCGCTCCGGCGCTTCCGACCACGATTGGGAACGGGGACACGGTGGCGTTTCAGATTCGTTTCACGCCGTCAGCGTTTGCGGTGTCTGATGACCGGCTGATCATCGGCAATAATTCATTGATCAGCCCCTTCCAGGTGACGATGAGCGGTGAGGGCAGCGGTGGCGTGCTGGGGATGGTTCCGGGCAGCGTTGACTTTGGAGCGGTGCTGGTGGGAGACAGCGCGCTGGGGATGGTGCGACTTTATGCGCAGAGCGGCCAGGTGATTTTGCAGAATCTGGCTTTGGATCAGGGCACGGTGTATACGATGCTGGGTGGCACGACGTTGCCGGATACGCTCAAGGCGAATGACACGGTGGATGTGTCGATCCGCTTCAAGCCGGTGGTGGTGGGAACGGCCGTTGATACGCTGAGTATATTCAGCAATGTGACGTCGCTGCCGATGCGGGTATCTATTTCCGGCACAGGCCAGGCGGGTGCGTTGGCGGTGAGTGGAGATAGTTTGAATTATCAGGTGGTGGAGTTGGGTTTGAGCGCGGTGCAATCGCTTCGGGTATGGGCGCAAAGCGGTGAGGTGGTGGTGACAGAGGCCGCGTTTGGCCAAAGCGGCGGGTTTGATCTGGCGACGGCGGTGGGGTTGCCGGTGACGCTGCATGCGGGTGTGGACACGCTGGTGTTGGATGTGCGGTTCCGGCCTCTGGTGGAGACGGGGTATGTGGACACGCTCACGCTCGTGAGCAACGCGAGCACAGGTGTGTGGCGTTTCCGCCTTGTGGGCGTGGGTTACCAGAATGTGGCGCCGAACGTGTTTGCCCTGAAGGATTTGCGGAATAATAATTTGATCAACACGGTGCTTGGTGACACGCTGCGCTGGCAGAACACCGGGGATGCGGACGGGGATACATTGAACTATGTGATTGAGCTCTCCAGGACGGTGAGTTTCACCGAGGTGGCCCAGACGCTGTGGTCGAGTGATTCGATGGTGGTGATCACGGCGGCGTTGGACAGCCAGGCGATGTATTACTGGCGGGTTCTGGCCCGGGACGGCAAGGGTGGTGAGCGGATGAGTCCGACGGGCTTTTTCCGGGTGGATGTCGGCCATCCGGAGCTGTATGTGGGCATTCTGGGCAGCACGGTGTTGCAGGATTACCTGAATATCTACGCTTATAGCACGGAGCCGTTGAGCGATGTGCGGGTGGACTTTGTGTTCACCGACACCTTGGGCGCGACCGACAGCACGAACGTGGTGATGGGGATCGTTTCCCAGACACGGGGTCTGTATGACGCGGCTTACCGGATTTTGCAGCCGGGTCATTTGCTGATCCGGGTGGCGGGTATGGATTCGGCCGGCAATGCGTCCACCGAGACCAGGACCTATGATGTGGGCGCGGTCACAGCGGCGGCGGTGTGGGCGCTTCAGAGCGGTGATCTTTGGATCAGCGGTGATCGTGGTGTGGTATCCGAAAGCGGCTTCCTCCTGGTTCGTCGTCTGGAGACGGAGCCAGGGATGCCGGAGGCGATGCAGAAGGCGCTGGGCTTGCGATCGGGGGTCTCGGAGGAGAGGTGGAGCCAGCTGGCGGGGTATGAACTGATCAGCACGGTGAGCCTGCGGGAAGGCAAGCGTCTGGCGGTGAGCTTCACGTATAGCCAATCGGCGGTGGAGGCTCTGGGGCTGAATTACCCGAATTTGGATGAGCGCAAGCTTGGCGTGTATCGTGAGAGCGAAGGCCGGTGGGTGTATGCGGGTGGTGAAGGCCGTCATGGGACGGTGAGCGCGAAGCTGGGAGTTCTGGGCAAGGTGGCTTTGATGTATAATCCGGATCATGTGAATTTGCCGGAGAAGGTGGAGCTATTGCAGAACTACCCGAATCCGTTCAATCCGACGACGAGCATACGCTTTGGGTTGCCCGAGGAGGGCCGGGTGAAACTGGCGGTGTATAATGTGCTGGGTCAGAAGGTGAAGGAGTTGCTCACGGAGAGCCGGGACGCGGGCTATCATGAGGTTCGCTGGGATGGGCGCAACAGCGTGGGTCATGTGGTATCCAGCGGGGTGTATATCTACCGGTTGGAGACGCCTCGGGGAGTGCTTTCACGCAAGATGATGATGATCAAATAATCAATAGACAGGAGATGGGTTATGAAGCAGTTAGTTTGGCCGGTGGTGGTGGTTATGGCGGTGGCGCTGGGCTGTGGAGAGGATGACCCGTTGGGGGATGCGTGGAAGAAGTTCCGGGATGAGGATTACGCGGGGGCGCATGCGGCGTTCAGCGGCTTGGTGAGCAGTGAAGGCGCCCGGGCGCTGGAGGGTTTGGGATGGACGACGATCATGATGGATTCGATGACGGCGGCCCGGGGATATTTTCAGCGAGCGGCCAATGATTCCTCGGTGGCGACGTATGCGGGGTGGTCTTTGGTGAGTTGGGTGCTGGGGGACTACCAGACGAGTGTGGAAAAGGGTGAGTTTGTGTGGCGCCGGGAGGGCACGCGCTTTGTGTTCAGTGAGTTGCCGAGCGTCAACTACAAGGACGTGCTCTGGCATCAGGCGGCGTCCTACTATCACCTGGGCGCCATTGAGCTTTGCATCACGAAAATCAAACAGATTGACTCCGCCTGGGAGGACCCGGAGTTGACCGACCCCGGTGTCTATGAACCCATCATCCTTGCCAAGCTGGAGGCGTTGTACGATATGCTGGCGCCGATCGGAAACTGAGCGGGAAATCACAACGAAAAAAATAGCTGCTTCTCCGAAACAGCCCACAAATACTCTTGTCAAAACCGGCTGATGTCCCTGCCGAAAAAAATGGTCTTGGTCCAGTCAAACAGGACCAAGACTTTGTTTTTTAGACTAACAAGCCTCGTCAGGTAGGCCGACCTCCAAAAAAGCCATGTGCTGAACCCCATCGATTTCGTTTGGGGCAGATCGGCAACGGCTTCGTGTTTGCCGATATAAGCCAGCATTCCAAGATGCTTGTATCTGAATGGCGCCATCGATTCGATCGGGCGTCCCTTGCCCAGATGGTTTAGAACCCCTGCCAGGTATTTCCCTTCCTGCATGGCAACCTGAGCGGTCGCCGGGAACGTCTGTTTCTCGGTCGTGGCACAATCTCCAAGAGCGAAAACATGGTGTGTATCGATCACCCTGAAATACGAATCCACAAGAATTCTTCCCAAGCGGTCCTTTCGGAAAGGCAAAGACTGAACCAGTTCCGTCGGGCCGTTTCCAGTTGACCAAACTAATACGCCAAAAGCAATCACGGAGCCGTCATCCAATACCAGGCGGTCTTTCATGACTTCTCGTACCCGTGTGCTTGTCAAAACGCTCACACGCCGCCGGTTGAACAACCTGGTGGCATACTCCGCAACCTCCTGATCAAAGCTGCTCAGGATGTGACGGCCTGCTTCCACTAATGTAATCCGAACTCCTCCCACTAACTTGGGGAAAGCCGCGGTCAATTCGTTTTCCAGAAAATCGGCCAGTTCCGCCGCAAATTCCACACCGGTCGGCCCGCCGCCGACAATGACGAAATGGAGAAGACGGGCCATTTCGTCTTTTTCGATATTCGGGCTGGATGCCTTTTCCAGAGTGTCTATGATGGCCTGTCGGATTCGTCTGGCGTCGCGCAGTTCTTTGAGAAACAACGCATGATCATTGACACCGGGGATGCCGAAGGTATGGTTCACAGCGCCGACGCCGATAAGCAACAGATCGTAAGCCACGTCAAATGACCGACCATCGATGGCATTTACGCAAAGGACCCGGCCAAGGGACGGATCAAGGCGGGTGGCACGGGCTTGAATGAATTCCAAACCGGATTTGGATTGACGGACCGGTTCGATGATGCTCCGGAATTCGATCGTGCCGACGGTTGTTGATGGCAGTAGAGGCGTGAAAAGAAAGTGATTGCGAGGGCTGATGACCAATGTATCGTACACATCCCTCTTGAGACGTTTCATGACCGTAAAGGTCCCGAAGCCGCTTCCGAGAATAACCAGCCTTTTCCGGGGAGGCACCGCCGCCATTGGTGAACGGCCTAATTCAAGACTTTAATACTCTGGATGATCGTGGAGAGGATGGCTTCGTCAGCATCACTGTTGACGTCGTTGAATCCGCTGTCAACCATATACACGCGGCTCTTATGCAAACCCACACCAAGTTTGATATATGTCTGGATTTCGTTCATCTTGTTGATGCCCGAAGAAAACAGGAACGGAATCCCGTTGATCACCTGCTTTTCCTCCCGGATGAAATCGCTGTTGGCGTACGTGACCTTGAGAAACGACAAAATAATCTCCGGTTCGGATTTTTTTTCGTTATCGGCCGTGGTCAGAAAGAAATAGATCTGACTGTCCGGGCTGTAGCACTCGATGTAGGCCTGGCTGGCGGAATCGTTGATGGCAATATTCCAGTCGTTCGGCGTCATGAATTCCACGCGGTAAGCTTTGAAGGTGTGTTTCTTCCAGTCGATTTTCTTTTGGGCATGCAGGGGGGGAGTCAGAAGATGGAGTCCAAAGCAGATCAGGGGCAGAGCGAATCGGGTCACGAAAGCGCCTCTAGGATATCTTCGGCGTGACGTTCGACCTTCACTTTGTCAAAAATGTGTTGGATCTTTCCATCCGGGCCTATCACAAACGTCGACCGCAATATGCCCATGAAAGTCCTGCCGTACAACGCTTTCTTTCCCCAGGCGCCGTAGGCCGAGGCCACCTTGTGATTCGAATCGCACAGCAACGGAAATGGCAGTTGAAACTTGTCTGTAAATTTCTGGTGCGAGCGTTCGTCATCCGGGCTTATGCCAAAAACCACCGTCTTCTTTTTTGAGAATGCAGTGTAATGATCCCGGAAGTTGCAGGCTTCCTTGGTGCAGCCGGGTGTGTTGTCCTTCGGATAGAAGTAAAGGACCACCGTCCGGTTTTTGTAATCCGAAAGGCTGACTTCGCGGCCTTTCGTATCGAGCAGGGTGAAAGGAGGTGCCGGATCGCCGATTCTTAATTTGGCCATGGTATTATTCCGGCAAAACTTCCACCTGCCAGGGCAGGTTGTCAAACCGTGTGTCCGTGTAACGCCGCTTAACGATCTCAACGGCAATCTTCTTGTAGTCTTCCTCGGTCATCTGGGTCAGGGCGCTGAATTCGTCGAAACTTCGGCGGATGAAATCCAGGTTGTTCGTCTTGAATTCCTCCGTGATGCCTTGTTCCACATTGCTCACTCGTACGATCATATAGGCTCTCCTATGTGATGGATCAGCAGGTTATTCCTCAACAGCATCTTTCAAATGCGCATATTCGCCGGATTCAAGCATCGTCAGATATTTTTTGGCATCGCGTTTCCACCGGGCGTCGTTTTTCGATTGATTCGGCAGCACGGCAATTTCCTCGAAAGCCAGCCTCGCATCGTGCCAGTTTTCCAACCGCACATAGGTTTTGCCAAGATCGATGAAATGTCCGACGCACCGGCCATTGATGGCAATGGCTTTCAGAAAATACTGCTCGGCTTTTTCATACGACGGTTCTTCGGGAAGTCGTCCGTCGGTCAGTTGGCTGTAACCTTTGACCAGCCAGTTGATATCCATCATGGTCCAGTGCCATCGGCCAAGCAGATGAAGACACCGGTCGTTCAGCGAATCACCTGCAACGCCTGCCGCTGCCGTACTGTACAACTCAGTCAGAAGTTTGATTTTCTTCTTACCGGATTCGTACAGAACGGCTTTTTCAATCGCCCGTCCGAGAATCCCGAAAACCCGCAGACTGTCCGCGGCATGTTTCATGGCCCGTCTGGCATACGTCAAAGCCTCGTCATACCGGCTTTTCTGGTCATCGCTCTTTGGCAGTTCGTTTCCCAATTCGATCAATTCCTGGGAAAGGCGGCAAAGCACATCCACGTCCGTGCTGTCCATGCGGTAAGCGGCGCTGTACAGTTCGAAGGCGCCGCGCGTATCAAAATTTTGCCGGAGCGCATCACCCTTGGCGATGATTTCCTGCATGGATTGAGCCTTGCCGCCGCCCACAGGTAGAAACAAAATGACAAAGAACAGTCGTTGTAAAATGTTGTTCAACATGGGTGCTCAGTACGCGATCCATCGATGAATCCAGATCGGTCGAACAGCAATGTATCCGCTTGAAAAAAGCATAACGCGCAGCCAAAAAATGGTAGTCTTTTTTATAGTCAAAGTCAAGTCATTAATCCGGCCCGAGTAGCCGCACAACCGCGCAAAAAGAGGGTTTGCGACGTTTCAGGGTTCGCGGCTCGTCTCCCACAACCGGTACATTTTCACAAGATTTCGGCGCCCCGTCGTATCTTCCGAGAGTGTCGTCACGAAGCGAAGTTCGCTTGCAGAGGCGTCCCAGAAAACAATCGGCATATAATCCGGTCCCGCCGACCCATTGGTGCTGTCGAGTTTTTCAGTGGAGTTGGAGCCGGGATTGAGAAAATACAGGATGGGGCCTCCGGCCGGACGAAACAGTTTGACTTGGGATAGGCTGTCAAACGCAAACCGGATTTCACCGCACAGCGTGTTGTTTTCGACAAAGAGCCGCTTACGAACATCGCGGATGCCGGGCATTTCCTTTTCCAGTTTGTCGCCGTCAAGATAGTCGCTGACCAATTCGCCGAAATCCTTGAACGTGACGTCGC
>CAZJBS010000063.1:0-8000 GCA_964544475.1 uncultured Bacteroidota bacterium
GTGGTTCCATGGCCATGCGTGCTTTTGACGGAAACCCGGCCGCCATGCAAATCCACAATTTTTTTCACAATGGCCAGCCCCAAACCTGTGCTCGCTTCCCCCCCGGTCGGTTTGGCCGACAGCCGGGTGAATGACCGGAACACGAGTTGAAGATCCTTGTCCGTCATGCCCTGACCGGTGTCCTCCACTTCAAATAGCGCCTGGTCATCCACCTGGCCGCACCGCATTTCAATGCGCCCTCCTGTTGGCGTGTATTTCAAAGCGTTTGAAACCAGATTGTCGACCACTTCGCCCATCCGGTTCGGATCAACCTTCACCATCAACGGTTTTGGCGATCTGACGAAGTTCAGCGAAATGGACTTCTGACGGGCGGCATTCTGATAGAACATGTAGGCTTCGTTCAACAAATAATTCAGGTCGACGCGATCCATTTCAAGACGGACCTTGCCCGACTCGATGGCCGAAATGTCGACCACCTGGTTCACGATCAGATTCATCCGTTTGACAGCCGCCAGGATTTTCTCCACGTCTTTGAGTGTTTCCGGATCCGAATCGAGTTTTTCTTTCAGGAAACCCGCATATCCCATGATGACGGCCAGAGGGCTCCTCAGGTCGTGCGCCGCAAAGCCGAGCAATTCATTTTTCTTCTCATTCAGCTTCCGCAGATCATCCAGCAGTTTGGCTTTCGTGAAAGCATAGAGAATATGGTCTTCCAGGTCCGCCAGGAATTCCAGGTCTTCGGACGGAAACACCTCGTGATGGCGCCTCAGAACAAAGACGCCCCTGACGCCGCCGCTGATCCGGATCACCTGGGATACCAGACCTGCGATGGATTCGCCCGTGAGACGGTTGAACCGTGCGATGTCCCGGCAGACGTAAAGCGATTTTTCCATCTCTTCACAGCCCTCGATAAAACGCTGCCGGATCGAAGCCGGATCCAGCACATCAACGGAAGGCGCAAGGCCTTCGGATTTGTAACAGGAATACGTGTCTTCGTCCATGTTGTGAATCCACGCTTCGATGCTGTCGGCTTTGGTCATCGTATGCATGGACTGAACCACCGTCACGACCACACCGTCCAGATCAATGGCCGTATTGACCCATTCGGCAATCCGATGGATCACTTCAAGCTGGCTGTGCTGTCTCTGCAGTTCCTGCTTTTGTTCCGCGAGAAGCCGGGCGGTCCGTTGATTCCGGCGGTAGGCCCTGACCAGAAGCCAAAGTCCGGCAATCAGTATGGCAACGGTCGTCAGGGAGGCCACGAGAATCGTGTTCTGTCGCTGGATCGTGAGCCGGTCCGCCAACGCGACGGCCTCGCTCAACGCTTTTTCTTTCAGTAGCGCCGCGTTTTCCGCTTCCTTGCGTGCCAGCAAAAGACGGTTCACTTCAAGCGCACGTTCGCGTCCGATCACCGAATCCTGATAGACGACATATTCTTTCAAATACCGGTAAGCCAGCGGATAGTTGCCGTGATCCGCATGCCATTTGGCGAGAATGCCTGACGCGTCCCGCCGGACCACGTTGGAATGAGAGAGGCGGCCCAGTTCGTAAGCCTTCATGGCCGCTTCGTACCCTTCTTTCACCGCGCCCATTTTCAGCCGGATGCGAGCGATCATGACCAGATCTTCGGCCATCGCTTTTTGGTCGGTTTGTTCGTGGAAGGACACGGCGCGTTCGATCGTATTCAACGCATCGCTGTCGCGCCCCATCATCAGATAGGCTTCCGCCATGCTGCTCAATACAGAACCCATTCGAACATGGTCATTCTGATCCGACATATAGAAAAAGGCGTCTTTGAGATAGAAGAGCGCCGAGTCTGCCTGGGCGGTTTTGACATAATGCCGGCCAATCGTAAGAAAACACAAACCCACACCTTGATCGTTGCGCAGGTTACGATAGCTTTCAATGGCCTTGCGATAATAGCCGACCGCGGCATCGAATTGGTTTAATTCATCATGGATCATGGCGAGACTCAACGATACGGCGGCCATGGTGCTGGTGTCGCGAATGGACGTCGACCATGGAATCGCTTCCAGATAATACTTCAACCCGCGTTCAAGATAGCCTTGCGCGTGAGATGAAATGCCGAGATTGATGAGCGATTTCGCAATGCCCAGGGTATCCGGCAAACGCCGCCAAAGGATCAGGGCCTGCTCAAAAAGCGAGTCCGCCCTGGCGTGGTTGGCCTGGATGTTGTAGGTGACACCCTCGAGATTCATCGCCGTCGCCAGCACGCGGTCGTCGCCGATTCGCAGGCCGAGATCGTACCCGGTTTCCGCGTACCATCGGGCTGAGTCCGGGCTTGCAAACATCCATGCTTTGGAAAGTTGCACCGCCGCCGCCGCACGGGCGGAGTCGGACGCTGCTGAGGCGTAGGCCAAAGTCAGGCTGTCAATGACCGCTTGTTGGGCTACGACGCCGGAGGATCGGATGAGGATGAGAGTCAGAACCAGGAGCCGGAACAATGGTACCTCACTGATTTCTGAAAAAATACGATGGAACTCCTGTCAATGCAAGGTCTAAAAGAAGTCGGGACGTCACGGACCAATTTGTTTTTCAGAGAAGTCTCGCATCCGATCAGCCGCTCACGAGCCGGATAACCGAAATCTCCGATCGTGTCATCAAACGGACCGGCGGGCCCCAGTAGCCTGTGCCCTGGCTGACATACACCCATGTCCGGTCGTGCCGGTGCAATCCCTTGAGGTAAGGTTGGCCGGCGGCGGCGAGCAGATTCCATGGAAAGAACTGGCCCCCATGCGTGTGTCCGCACAACATCACGTCGTACCCGGCTTCGGCGGCCGCGAAAACACTCTTCGGCTGATGGGCGAGCAGAATTTTCGCGGTCGCTTCGCCGAATCCCTGCAGGGACCGGACCGGATCGGAAACGTGGGAAGGCGCATACCCCGCGCCCGTCGGATCCGTCACACCGCCGATGACGATCTTCGACGAACCGCGTTCGATGGTCCGAAACTCATTGATCAGGACCTGCATGCCGAGCCGGGACGCTTCCTCCAGCCACGGCGCCACGCCGGAATAATATTCGTGATTGCCGGTGACAAAAAACACGCCGTGCTTCGCCGACAAATCCTGAAAAGGCGCCACATGGTGCCGCAGTTCGCGAACCGATCCGTCCACCATGTCGCCGGTGAATGCCACCAGGTCCGGATTCAGTTCATTGACCATGGTCACGACGCGCTCGATGAATTCGCGTTCCACGGTGAGGCCCGCATGGATATCGGTGATCTGGACCATACGGAAGCCGTTGAATGCCTCCGGCAGATTGGGCAGGGCGATGTCCATTTCCCTGACCGCCGGACGGCGTCGGGCCTCGAATACGCCGTAGGCTGTCAACGACGTCGCGCCGACGACGATTCCAAAATTGATCGATTGGGCGAGGAACTCCCTTTTCGACGCGTCATGGGACGACGCACGGAACAGGCCGTAGATTTTCACTCCGGCGATCCCCGCCAGCCAGATGACATCCTTGAAAAGAACAAAGGTGAACAGGAATGACAGCAATCCCAATCCGACAAAACTCAGCCACGCCAGGTCGTGACTCAGTTTTTCCAGGCCGGAACGCATCATGATCATATTGCCCGGGGCAATCAGGAATAACAGGATCAAAGCCGTCCACGCGACGTAGTTCCACGGAGCGGCCAGATGGGAACTCGTAATCAGACGCCACCCGATGTAGTAACATCCTAAACCCAGTACGCTGAAAGAGACGAGGAAGAAGATGAGGAAGTTCATGATTGGCGGCTGTCTCCTTTGGATTTAAAATATTCCAGGTCCGATAATATATAATTGACGTGGCGGCGCCTGCCAGAGGGCCTCAACGGCGATGGCGGCGATGAGTTCTTTTATCCATGATCTGATGAATCGATCCATGAAGCGCAGCGAAGGCAATTATCTGCACAGAGGCTTTAGACCGCAGGGTTGTTTTTGTCCTCGTAAGTCGACTTCTTTTCATGAACCAAGAATTCCGACCCCTCAGTCTTTGATGCGCTGAGCTTTATGAAATTGATGGGAGGCAGCATTATTGGCGGGATGCCTGCCTTGAGAGACATTGAAGCTAAGTGCTCTCTCAAGAAAGGAAAAATAATAGCAGGGCCATTGATGTCTGCAAATTGCTGAAGAATTTTTTGGTCATCCACATCCGTTCCAAATTCTCCAAACATTGAAACCAACGCCTCAACTTGCTTCGTTTTCTCTTTAGATGAACTGAAAGTAACGGTGATCGTAATCCCAATTTTCTTGTCGCCAATTTGCCGATCAACATTGACATTCAACTCATTCTTCACAACTGGGGATGTCACATCGACGTCTGGAAGCCTGTGAAATCGGCTCTCGACCAATAGAATATTGCGGATTGAGAATTCAGAATTCAATTTCCGCTACCTTTCGAATGTCGCAGTGATTAAGCGGCCAGAGCGACTTTGTTGCTATTGGATACTTCTTGTGGCTCGGGTTTCTTGTCTGATTCTTCAGCGGGATCTAAAGTGAAATGAACCTGATCCAACATGACATACTTAACGGAAATATCATTCAAAGAAAAATACACACATTTGTGCGCTTCCTCAACCAAGTCTATGGCGACATGGCTGGGCAGATGCTCAAGGCCATTAGTGGCAGTACCAATTTTCGCGGGGTAATCGAAGAAGATGCCTTTTGCTTCGAAATCCGGATCGCCATCGTCCTTCCATTCGCCTTCATTCCCAAACCACAGATCACTCTCATCAAATATCTCAACAAATTCGCCGATGATTTTGTTGATGTCGCTTCGCAATCGCAGATCCTCTTGCAAGACACCATCAGGTAAAACATGAACTGAATAAACCCGGGATATGGCATCGTAATTCACTTTCAACCATATGTTGGAATAGTCCCGCACAAGTCCCAGAACATGCTGCCTAATCCACACCAGACTTCTCACTGATTACTCCATTGAGATACTTTGTCACTTTAGCTGCTTTTTCATAACACGTCTGACTTAGTGGCTGGTCGATTAATTTTGTCGTGTAATCTGCCTCAACTCTCTTCTGCTTGAGATGCGTTATGTGGCCATATTCCACATTATCTTTTTGATGATCCTTCAGCCACTGCTTCACTTTTCTAATGATTACATCATGAGAATTCCGGTAGATACCCTGATCATCTCTTTCAGGTGCAAGATCCGATTCTTCAACCTTGGCAATCTCCAGTAAGAAGAACTTCGAAAGCTGTAGGCAACTGTAATATGAGCAATGAATGCTTGGATTTGGATAACCGCGCGTTATCAGTATTTGGGCTGCGTTGAGAGTATCCGCCGATTTCTGCCGAAGATCTATTGAAGAGCCGCCCATGAAGTGAAAAAGAGTATGGATGCGAAACTGTCACTTTGACAAAGTAGTTAAGTTTCGCTTTCAAGTCAACCGGTTATATCATGAATCTTCTCGCAGCACGTCTCACCCCACCACCCCCGCCAACTCCTCAAACGTCTCCGCATGCAATGCCTCAAATTCCTTCTGCGGCACTTTCAGATATGTCCACGTCTCCCCCGTCAATGCCGTCGCCGTCTGGCACCAATGGATGGCCGCATTGTCCTTCAATGGTACTTCCACGTCCTCACGTCCCTTGGTCTCGACAATCCATTTCGTGCCATCGCCGGTGACGGCAATGAAATCGGGATAATAGTTTCGGATGTTGGCCAGTTTGTCGGTGTACTGAATGCAGAAGCCAAACTGTTCGGGCAACTTGGCAAAGGCATTGATATCCCCGGCCTTTTCCAAAAACTTTGCAAAGGCATATTCAAACTCGTTGCCGCAGGGCGTGTAGTTGAAAATCGATTTCCTTGCTTCCAGAACCTTTCTCGACGTGGGAAAGGGCGGCGTCGAGGACAGGAGGCGGCTGGCCGAAATGAGCTGCGGTTCCTTCTTCTCGATCACGATCTCCCGCAAGGCCTTCTCGAATTCCTTGACAACCACGTAACCGGCCACATTACTGCTCATCGCCTGAATAATACCCGGATCGGACAAATCCACCGTCTTTCCAAACGCCTTAAACTCGAAGAAATCGCGAATCTTCGGCGCAAGCACGGCAAACTGCGACGGAAGCTTGACATTACCGGCGATCTGCCTGGCGTAATACCCGATCACCTCCTCAGCCGTCTGAGCCGGTGGAATCTGGTACTCGCGCTCAAGTATTACTTTATCCGTGAGAATATCACGGCCCTCATACATGAAAGTCGTGGATTCCTCGCCATCCTTTCCTTTCATCGGAAGCGGGTTGATCCGGAAGGCCATGACGTCAAGGCTTTCGATTTCCTCCGCCAGCGATTTTTTCCGGCTAAGCAAAGGTGAGATGTCCGGCACCCCGATGTCCTTGTCTTTCTTCTCCGCAACCGGTTGCACCGTGATGATCCGAAGTTTGTCTTTTCCAATCTGGAATGTATCGAACTTCAGTTCTTCCAACTTTTCCAAATCATCGACAAACTCCATGAACGCCTTGTTGCCGATGATGTCCACCCTTTCGGTGTACGTTTCGACCAGGCCACGGAACATCAGCCTCAGACCTCTCCCGATGGTCTGCTCGGGGAGGATGTTGGCCTTTGCGGAATAGGGCCGCAGTCCCACGACGACCGTTACGTTCTGAACATCCCAACCTTCCCGGAGCATCAGCACCGATACGATCGCATTGACGGGGTTCCGGTCCTCATCCACCGCTCGGGCGGTCTTTCGCGCGGCATCGAGGTCTTTCTTGGACACGTCGCCTTTGTTATCCGTGTGAATAACCAGCGTCTTGTCCCCGCCAAATTCCGCCGGATACCTCGTCCTGAGCCAGTCTCCCACATCATCGGCTTCTTCCGTGCTCGACAACATGATGAACAGAATCGGCTTTTTTTGAAGAGCCGACAGTTCGTCGTTGTATTCCTTCCATCGCTCGACGCCGGCGGTCAGGAACCCCTTGTATCGGACGCTCGCCGTGCGCGACTTCGCTTCTTCGATTTTGGAAATACCTTTGAGCGGCCGTTTCACAATGCGATCCAGAATGGCCTGTTTCAACGGATAATCGAAGACGGTCCAGGCAAAAAGCGATCCCTTGCTGTATCTCGGCGTGGCCGAGAAGTCGAGCTGAGCCGAAATGGGTCTTAAGGTGTGCATTCGGCGAATGAAACCGCTCCATTCGCTTTCTTCGTCATGCGTATGATGCGCTTCGTCATTGAGAACCATCAGAAGACCCTCGCGCTGAGCGATGCGGTCGTCGAAATCCGAAATCTCGGTCTTGTTGGCTGGCGGCGGAGACCCCAGCATGGTCGTCATGATATCGGGCTCCGTATCCGCCTTTCGTTCGGCCCGCTCATAAAACTGCTGGATATTCGTCAGGTACAGCGCCCCTTCGCTGTGGGCCCGTTCGGAATCGCCGCGCATGTAGTAGGTCATGTCCCACCACCACGCAAAGTGCTTCGGGATCAAAGGGTCGGTTCGGAAAATCCGGCCGCTTTCGAAATCGCCGCGCAGGCGGTCGAATACAATCACATTGGGCGCCAATACGAGGAAGCTTTTTGCATAACGGGACGCATCTTCCCGGATCGCATTCGCAAATTGCCAGACGACGGCAAGGGCCATGACCTTGGTCTTGCCGCTTCCGGTGGCCATCTTGACGCAATACCGCGCGAAATCGTCGTACGGCGGCAGGCGCAGGTCTTTGGTGTTGAAGGCATATTTCTCAAGCAGCGCTTTTCGGGTGTCGATCTTTTCGACTTCGAAAATGTAGATGAGCGTTTCGATGGCCTCCCGCTGGGCGGCGTGATATCGAAACGTCTGGCCATTGTGAAGAACGTGGTCGGTATGAAACCAGAAATTCAGCAGTTCCTTTGTGGTTGCCGTAATCCCCTTGTATCCACCCGCGCGCCAGGCTTTGGCCGCTTCGCGGATGGCGGGTACGCAGGCGGCGGTGTTCAGCTGTTCCTGGATGTTGAACAGGTCTTTCTGTTTGGATGACGTTTTTTTCTTAGGCATATG
>CAZJBS010000064.1:0-7887 GCA_964544475.1 uncultured Bacteroidota bacterium
CATACTCCTCGCCAAGTTGGAGGCGTTGTACGCTTCGTTATCGCCGGTACTTTGAAACAGCAAATACAGATCTGATGACAAGCCGTGTTGACCCTGAAACACGGCTTTGTTGTTCGGTACGCGACACTACATCATTGTGTAGGATCGACGTGTGACTCGTATCACTGTTCCGTAATAAGGCCGTTCGTAAGATTCGTCCGTAAAAAATCAACCGCGACTATTCAACTATTAGAACCACATATCACACAAACCATGAGGCTTATCATGAAGACCGCCATGATGTTCACCATTATGTTTTTACTGACCTGGACAAGCGTCCAGGCGCAGAATACGTATATCGTCGACCAATCGGGCGGCGGAACCCATACGACCATCGTCTCTGCCGTGGCCACGGCCGTGAATGGCGACACGATCAAAGTTGTGGCGGGGACATATTCGGAGGTCGTCACCATTGCCGAAAAACTCATCTTGATTGCTCAGCCAGGCGCGGAAGTCGTATCAGGCTCGGATGCCTTTGCGTTGAACGCAGGATCTGGCGGTACCGTCATTTCAGGATTTACGATTTACGGGCGGGTGATCATCAATTCGTACCCATCCACGGAAGCCAATCGAATCGTGCTTGTGAACAACACCGTGCACAATAGCTTTTTCCAGGTGGGCGGCGTCGTTGTTCTCGCCAACAATACGATCTACGGAAAGGGATTTGTCAGCGGAATTTATTTCGCCTCACCAGGCGTGGCGGGCAATGAGGCCGTCATCTTCAACAACCATCTCCGTGGATGTGTACTGAACATCCAGGCAGGTCTGGTCAACATCGTCGCCAACAGAATCGACTCGGTTGGCGGCACCGCCATCTACATGCCCTATGTCAATTCGGGCGTCAACTACGGATCCTTGAAGATAGTCGGCAACATCATTGATTCCTGTTTGACGGGCATGTCCATTGCCAATTCCAACGTGGCATGCACGGGGCGTCTCATCGCGAATAACGTGATCACCAATTGTCCGACCGCCTTCAGCTTCTCGGCTTCAGGTCAGGATTGGCAGGGCGTGTATCACAACAACGTGATCTACAATTCAACAACGGCGAGTTTCACAGGCACCACGCCCGCCTCGTCCACCGTTTCTTTCTTTGGCAATATCGCCCAGAATTGCGGCGGCAATGCCTCCGTAAGCAATAGCGTGTGGCAGTACAATTGTTTCTCGTCCGCCGGAACGGTACCGACCGGCACGGGAAACATCAATACGGACCCCCTCTTTGTCAATGCGTCGGCCGGTGATTTCAACTTGCAGGGCGGCTCGCCGTGCATCAACACCGGTCACCCGGCATTCATCTACACCGACACCGACAAAACGCGCAACAATATGGGGGCGTATGGCGGAAGCTATACCCTTTCCAATTTTGCCGGCGGCGCCAACGCCAAAGTCGTCGACCTTATGCTGGCGCCGGCGTCGGTTGTGCAAGGCAACAACATCACGGTCACGGCCAAGGGTTCGGCGAAATAACCATTCCACGCACATGAGGAAATAATGCGATGAAGAGAGGTGTTCTCTGCATCCTGCTGCTTGGCGTGACGGTTGTTCCGGCTTTTGCCCAGACGGTTCATTCGGTTGCGCAGATTGAATATTTTGTTGACACGGATCCGGGCCAGGGCAATGGAACTCTGCTGACGGCCGATGACGGCGGTCTCAACGAGTCGTTCGAAAGCGCCACCGCACTTCTCAATAGCGGAAGTCTTTCCCTGGGTTACCATACGCTATTTGTGCGTGTTCGTAATTCCGATGGGTCGTGGGGTCCGGCGTATCAGAAGCCCATACTGGTCAGTCCCACGGGGGCCACGACGGTGGCCACGCCTCCCGGACTGAGTCAGGCCGAATACTTCGTCGATACGGATCCCGGCCAGGGCGGCGGCCTGGCCTTGGCCGCGTCCGATGGAACCTTGGATGAATATTTTGAAGCCGCCTCGGCGACTTTTGGCACGATTTCATATCCGCCGGGTTTACATACGTTGTTTGTTCGTTTCCGGAATTCAGACGGCACATGGGGCAGCGCCTATGCCAGCCCATTCATGGTGACCGCCACCGGCGTCAACACGGTGATCGTTCCGCCCAAATTGACGCAGGCTGAGTTCTTTATTGATGCGGATCCCGGACCGGGAAACGGTTTTGTATTGGCCGCTCCGGATGGCGGTATCGATGAGTATTTTGAAGAGGCGGCGGGAAGTACGGCCACAGGTTCTTATGCGTTGGGCCTCCACACGCTTTCAGTTCGATTCAGAGATTCGGAAGCCTGGGGTCCCGTCTACACGAGGGCCATCCGGGTTTTGGCGGGCGGAGTTGACTTTGTTGAAACACCTGCCGGCGTCGTCCTGGGTGAATGTTACGTGGATACGGACCCGGGTTTTGGCAATGGGACGGCGCTGTCCGCCGTCGATGGCAGCCTGAATGAATTGTTTGAAGACGCCACGGCCGCCTTGCCGACGGGAAGTCTCGAGCTCGGTTTGCATACGCTCTTCGTGCGACTGAAGGATGCCTCCGGCAATTGGGGAAATGCATTCCAGCGCGCCATCGATGTGACGACGGCCGGAACCAAATTCGTCAACACCGGACCTCGGCTTTCCTCGGCGGAGTGTTTCGTCGATACCGATCCCGGCCAGGGCAACGGATTTGCCCTGAGCGGCGTGGACGGCGCCATCGACGAGTACTTTGACGACCTGATTGGATTCTTTCCAACGGGAAGTCTGTCGCCGGGGGCGCATACGCTCAGCATACGACTTCGCCACGACGACGGCACGTGGGGTTCGGCCACTACTCGGGCCATCGAAGTGACGGACGCCGACGCCAAGGTGGTCTTGGTGTCGCCCAAGATCGCCCTGGCAGAGTATTACGTGGATAACGATCCGGGTCCAGGTAATGCCGTGCCGATGACTGTCGACGATGGAACTTTCGATGAATGGTATGAAAATGTGTCGGCCACGTTGACAACCACTGGGTATTCCGAAGGCGTGCATGCGTTCGGCGTGCGATTCAGGAACAACGATGGCTCCTGGGGCCCCGTCTACCGGTCTGTTTTCGAGATTCAGAATCTGACCGCTCCATCTGCTCCATTGAATCTGGTTGCGGTTCCCGGTGACAGTTCGGTCGTGCTGACGTGGAGTCCGAACACGGAACCCGATCTGGCCTTGTATCGGATTTATGCCGGCACTTCACCGAATCCTACCATACCGGTTGATTCGGCCGCCGGCGGAGTTTCAGACACATCACGAACCATCGGAAATCTCATACCCGGAGTGACCTACTATTTCCGCATAACCGCCGTGGATTTTGGCCAGCTTGAAAGCGGCTATTCCAATGAAGTCAGCTCGGTCCCGACAAACATCAATCCGCCGCTGGCCCCTCAGGGTCTGTCGGGCCAAAGCGGTAATGGGCAGGTGACGTTGACCTGGCGTCCAAATACGGAATCGGATCTCCTTCGTTACCGCATCTATGGCGGTACGATCCCGGGATCGACCACAGTATGGGACTCGGTCAGCGGTGACACGAGCCACACGCTGACAGGTCTCATCAATGGCCAGACCTATTATTTTCGAATCACAGCGGTGGATGTGGCTCTCAACCAGAGCGCGTTCTCCAATGAAGTGACCGTCACGCCGGGCGACGTAACTCCGCCGGCCGCGCCTCAGAATCTTGCGGCCACCGCCGGCGACAGTATGATCACACTCACATGGCGTCCCAATACCGAGGCGGATTTTGCGGTTTACCGGATCTTTGCCGATACAACGGCCGGGCCTACGGTGCTTGTCGATAGCACACTATCCATCCTCGACACCACATATCGTCATGACGGACTCGTGAATGGTACGACGTATTTTTTCCGAATTGTCGCAGTGGATAATGCTCAAAATTCAAGCGGTTATTCCAATGAAGTATCGTCCGTGCCGGTCAATATCAATCCGCCAGCGCCTCCTCAAAATCTGACGGCGACGGCCCTGGACGGATCGGTGCAACTTTCATGGCGTGTCAATCACGAAGGCGATTTTCTTCGGTATCGCCTGTACGGCGGCACTTCGGCCAATCCGACCTCACCGATCGATTCTTCCGCGGTCCGGACGGACACGACGCGTGTGATTTCCGGTCTTGTGAATGGACAGACCTACTTTTTCCGGGTGACGGCCGTGGATGTGGCCTTGAATCAAAGTGCGTATTCCAATGAAGTTTCCTCCGTGCCCTCCGGGAATCCGGCGCCATTCGCACCTCAGAATCTCGCCGCCGTGCCGGCGGACAGTCAGGTGACGCTGACCTGGGACGCCAATGCGGAAGCAGATTTCCTGCGTTATCGCATCTACGGTGGAACAACGCCGACGCCTACCGTTCAGCTGGATTCGGCCGACGGCATTTTGACGACCAACCGCACGATCTCGGGATTGTCGAATGGCGTGACCTATTACTTCAGAATCACCGCCGTCAATCAGGGATACCTTGAGAGCGGTTATTCGAATGAAATCCAAGCGGCGCCGGTCAACATCCATCCTCCGTCCGCCCCTGTGCTGCTGGCTCCTTTGGCGGGCGATACTCAGGTTAGTCTCACCTGGCGTGCCAACCAGGAAGGCGACCTTGCCGGCTATCGAATATTTCTGGGCACGGATCCGGGTGCGTCGATACAGGTGGATTCGGTCCTGGGTGATACCACGATTGTCATCAGCGGCCTGACCAATTTTGTAACTTACTACTTCCGAATTACTGCCATTGACATGGACCGAAATCAGAGCGTCTTTTCAAACGAAGTCAGCGCCTTGCCGACGGGTGTTAACTATGATCCCCACGCTTTCGCGCTGAAATCACCCGGCGACCGTACATGGGTGATTGACGCAACACCAACTCTTCAGTGGGAAAATGCGGGTGATCCGGATGGACAGCCTTTGTCCTATGTGGTCGATGTGGCCGCTGACGCCGGGTTCACCGGAATGATCTGGCAGGACACCACGTCCGACTCGAGCGCAACCGTCGTTCCGGACCTTGAGGACGGATTGTATTTTTGGCGCGTGACGGCCACCGACGGGTTTGGAGGTTCTCGTACCACCGCATCGAGATATTTTCGTGTGGACGCCTCAGTTCCCGGCCTGACCGCCGGGCTTCTGCAAAGCCCGGTGATCAAACGGTATATACGGGTTTACCTGGTCAGCGACGAAGTTCCCCAATTGGTAACCGCGAAATATGTCGTTCGGAATGGCGGCGGGGTCAATCTCGACAGCGCAGGACTTGTCATGACGGCCGTGCGATCCGGAGGACACCTCCAGTCCGACGACCTCAGACTCCGGCAGGCCGGTACCCTCCTTGTGACGATACAGGTGGCGGATTCCGCCGGTAATACGGGAACCATCGTCCGTGAATACGCGGCAGTCTTTCTCTCGAAATCCATGGCGCTGAATTATGAAGATGACGCCGTGACGTTCCAGGCCGCCGCATCCGACATGTCGGAGGAGGGTTATCTGGTTTTCGGGAAACCAACCGAATTCGGATCCGATAACCCTTTCGTGCTGTCCCGGTTGGACGTCCTGGCAACGTGCCGTCTGCCTGAACGGCTCTCCGTGACCATCCGATACTCCGCAGAAGATGCGAAAAGGCTCCAATTGGCCGGCGGTGATTTTGACGAAAGAAAGATCGGGCTCTATGCCTGGAACGGCAGCGACTATGTTTACGTCGGCGGAGAAGGCAGGAATGGCCGTGTCCGTGCCACGCTGTCCGGGACCGGATCGCTGGCCGTCATGTACAACCCGGATCACGAGTTTCTCCCGCAGGAAATTGGCCTTTCGCAAAACTATCCAAATCCCTTCAATCCGTCCACGTCCATACGATTTGGAGTGATGGAAGAAGGGCGCGTCACACTGACGGTATATAATATTCTTGGCCAAAAAGTGGCCTTGCTGCTTGATGAAAAACGCCCGGCAGGCTATCATACCGTACAGTGGGATGGCGCCGGAGCCAACGGGAGGCGTGTGGCGACCGGAGTCTATTTTTACAGATTGGAAGCCGGCGGCCACATTTTGACCAAAAAAATGTTGTTGGTTAAGTAGGGCTTTTGTTGTAATATCAGGCAGGTCGTCTATTCAAGAAATTATCAGTCCTTGTGATGGCCGTCACCGTCTTGGTAACGGCCACGGGTTATTTTTTTTCGTTCCGGACTCAACCAAAGGTCATCAATACACTAATTATATTCACTAATCAGTTGGATGGGGTTCATCATGTTTAGAATGTTACGAATCGTCGTCATGGCTTTGGTTTTGTTCGGCGCCGGTACGCAAATTGGCGCGGCCCAGAGCCGGAACGTCTTTGTGTGGGACGGTAATGGATTTAACGTCAGTGGCACTGTCTGGAGGAATTATCTTCAGGCCAGAGGTCATACGGTGTACTATCCGCCCGTGGATTCCACGCTTCCGACGGATTATTCGGCGTACGATGCCGTATTCATTAATTTCGGCATCTACTCGAATAATCACTACGTATCGATCGGCGACGCGCAGAATCTCCTCAATTACGCCAACAGTGGCGGCCGCCTTTATTTGGAAGGTGGCGACGCATTCATGTACGACGAAGGTGGCAATATCCTGAGTCAGATACTCTCGTTGAGCGGCGGCAACGATGGAAGCGTGATCACCGTCAGCACAGATATTCCCATGAATGGCGTGGCGGGCTCCCTGACGACGGATATGAGTTTTACGGGGTATACCGGAGGTAATAACTACATCGACCAACTCGTGCCGGGACAATCCCAGTCCATATTCATCAATTCTGGTGTGACCTACGGTGTGTCCTATGAGGATGCCAATTATCGTGCCGTGGGCGTTTCCTTCGAAATGGGCGGTTTGGTGGACGGCGTCCAGCCGACGACCAGGGATTCACTGATGTCGAGAATCATGACTTTTCTTTTTGCGCCTTCTTACAGACCGAGGAACTTAAGTGTGATTTCCGGCAACGGCCAGGCCACGCTGAGTTGGAACCGCCCGATTACGCAGACGAATTTCCATCGGTACCGCATCTATGGCGGCACGTCTCCGAATCCGACGACCCAGATCGACAGCACCTCGGTCGGAAATGTCAATGACACGACACGAACCATCACCGGTCTGACCAACAACACGGTTTACTACTTCCGAGTGACCGGCGTGGACAATTCCATGACGGAGAGCTTGCCGTCCAACGAAGTCGGCGCCTACCCGACGGCCTCGCCTGGACGGGTTCTCGTGACAACGACGGCCGACACCGGCGCCGGCTCTTTGCGTGAAGCGCTGACGATCGCCGCCATCAATGGCGGGCCGGATACGGTTCAGTTTAATATCCCGATGGGAAGCCGGATCGAGCCGTGGACCGACCTGCCAGTCATCAGCAGCAACGGCACAATCATTGACGGCGATCTCAACGGCGACGGAAAACCGGACATTGAAATAAGCGGCCAGGGTGGGGCGGGAAACGGGCTGTGGATCGAGTCGTCCAATAACGTCATCCGTGGCCTGGTCCTCGGTGGATTTGGTGCCACCGGCGGCGGAAAATTGTTCCACGTGAAGGCATCGGATCGAACCGGCAAGATGGCGGCTCCTCAGGGAGGCTCGGGCGCGGCATTGGTACTGGCTGGAAGCGGCGCGTCGGGCAACCAAATTCTTGGTAACTACGTTGGCCTGGATACTAACGGCACATGGTATAATTCCAATGGCTGGGGCATCGTGCTATTTGGCGGCGCCCACGGTAATCATATCGGAGATGGTACCTTGCAGGGTCGGAATTACTTCTGCGGCAATAGCTACCAGGGTTTGTTGATCCAGGAAAGTCATGACAATACCGTGCGGGGCAATTACATCGGCGTATCCGTTGACGAAAACTGGATTGGCAACG
>CAZJBS010000065.1:0-7276 GCA_964544475.1 uncultured Bacteroidota bacterium
ACCTGTACCGGCTGGAAGTGGATGGGAAGGCGAGGGTGAGGAAGATGATGTTGATTAGATGAATTGAGAATTGAGAATGGAGAATTACGAATTATGAATTACGAATTACGAATTACGAAATGGGGATTCTCTGTTTGTTGAACGAAACGCGGGAGGAGTTATGAAGAACATGATACTTTTGTTGGTCGCCTTGAGTGTGGCGACTTTCCCGGTCGTGGGACAGATACCGCCAAACAATCTCGGTCAGATCGTAGAGGTGGCGACGCCGGCGGGGATATTGCCTGTGCCGCATGTGCTGATCGGATGGGACAGCACGGGGATGGTACGTCAGGCTAATAGCACCGATTCGTTCAAGGTGTTCAGCCGCTTGCCGAGTCAGACCACACTCAACCGAATTACGACTGAACAGTACCCCCTGAATTACTACACCCGTTTCAGCGCCCCCACCGGCAGCGAAAGCTATGAAATCCACTTTGGAGACTCGAGTTACTATTGGAACGGATCCGTTTTGGCCCCAGACAAATTGCCATTTGCTGTGTACGCTGTCGGACCGAGATCTTCCTTCAGCCAGGACACTACGGTGTCTCACCGCTTGTGCATTGAAAGGAATTATCAAGGCTACTATCTCTTCTACTCAGACATGGCCCTGCCGTGGGACAGCACGTATTGTGAGATGGGCACGCGCTCCACCATTCCCTTTTCTACCTTTGAAGCATCGATCCGATATTGGCGAACCGGCAAAGCCTCCATACCGTACACGCAGACCACATGGACCCAAGCCACCGACAGTATCACTCCTCCCCCGGGAACGGTGATTCGGCTGGTGGCTGCCAATGTGGACAGCGCGAGGCCGGTCATCGCCGCAAGGCAGACTCTCGTTTTCCCAAACCCCGCGGACACGTTTCAACTGATGGTCTATTCTTTCGAACCTGTGACATGGTCGTTGATATCCGCTCCGGAGAACATGACTCTTGATGCATCGGGGGTTATTCGATGGCCCTATGTGGGATTCCAGTACGGTCAATCATACAATGTGATATTAGGGGCCACGAATTCCCTCGGCGTCACTTACGCATCATTCACCGCCGTGGCCGGTTATTCCGGAGCGCAGCCCCTGGTACGTTTAAAACACAACAATCTTGACTTTTGGACGGCCAACGATGGCACCGTTGCGGCCAATACTCCCGCATCGCAAGCCGGGATGCTCTTCAATAGCCCCTCTGCAGACTTGATCTACGCAGGCGGCTTCTACGTCGGAACCCGGAAGCAGGGTGAGGGAACCCCAGATACCGTCACCGTATCGAATGTGGAGTTCAGTACGGAATTTCAGCCGGGTCGGATTCTTAATAGCGGGAATCTGGGCACGTTGATCACCGAGGATCCCATGGACCCTGCGCTCGGCGTGTATCTCCTGCCCGACCACGCCGCGGATTGGCCGCTGGAAGCGCCACATGACGAATTGGGCAATCCACTCAAACTCTCACTACGCGATTCGTGGACGGTATTCAACGATCTGGCTGCTGCAAACGATTCCGGCTGGTATGAGACTTCTCCGAAACTGGGCCTCGAGATTCAGCGGCAGACGTTCATGTTTTCGGCTTATCCATGGAACAATGCCGTGCTGGTCCGGATGCGGATCATCAACAAGAGCGACCGTACCTACGATTCGACATATTTCGCTTTGTGGCAAGATCCGGATGTCGGTTATTCGGCCAGTCAGGATATAGCGTCGGTAGACAGTGCGTTGTCGCTCGTTATGACTGCCAATGCGCCCGGCGTCGATGCCTGTCCTGTCGCATCCGGCGGCTTGTTGTTGCAGGGACCGCTCTGCATGGCTACTTCCGGAGACACGGCTATCGTCGTCGATGTAGGGCAGAACGGGTTTACTACCCTTCGGCGACCGCAGAAGCTCACGCGGACGGCCAATGCGGCCATCGCCTATCGCAATGGGCAGGGAGGACCGGATAGTGAAAAAGAAGATGTCACTCGATACAATTTTTTTCTTGGTTTGGACCCCAATGGCGTACCCAAATCAGGAGGACCATTTGATATTTGGACTGGCGTGATCCCTGGTGACCAGCGTACCATCATGTCTTCCGGCCCCTTTACATTCACTGCGGGAGACACGCAGACGATCTGGTATGCCTATGTTGGCGCTTTGGGCGCCAATGACTCCGCCGCTGTCGATACGTTGAAACACTACGCCACTTTGATGCACCAGCAGTTCCAGGGCAATATGAACGACATCGTCGTCGGAATTGGCGAGCGCACCGGACAACAGGTGCCCGGCTTCAAGCTTTACGCCAACTACCCCAATCCCTTCAATCCGTCGACGACGATCCGGTACAACCTGCCAAAGGAGTCGCGGGTGTCGCTCAAAATCTACAACGTGCTCGGTCAGGAAGTGCGCACACTGGTCAATGCCTGGAAAGGCATCGGGGAACATACGGTCGTCTGGGATGGCCGGAATAATTGGCGTCATGCGGTGTCATCGGGCGTCTACCTGTACCGGCTGGAAGTGGATGGGAAGGCGAGGGTGAGGAAGATGATGTTGATCAGATGAATTGAGAATTGAGAATGGAGAATTACTAGGAGCATTCGGTCGCAATTGCTTTTGAACAGAATCACGTTCCTATTTGCATGGAAACTGTAGCAATCAACGGCACCGGGTTTTCTCCGGTTGTCCAAGTTCATAAGACGTAAACCATATGGGAGTAGTATCATGAAGACCATCATGTATGCGTTCATCCTCGTCGCAGTCGTCGCTTGCGACGATGGCGGATCGGACCCGGCTGGAAGCAGGAGTCCTGCGGCCACGGCCTATACGGATGCCGACACGTATCTCTCCGGGGACCTGATCACTTTTTACGTGAAGAACGCCACGGAGGAGCCTCTTTCGATAGAGGCCTGCGACGGCCATATGTTCTACCTTCGCGACCGGCTGCACAATTCCGAATGGCAGCTGTGGGTCACCTATCTCTGTTCATCCACGCCGCCGTCAGAATTACGCGACGTTCCGGTGGATTCTGTGATTCACAACTCGCTCAGTGTATCGAAGACCGGTTACTACAGGCTTCGATTGCCGTTCGTGTGGAACCACGATCCCGAAAGGCGAGACACTCTCGTGACCAATACATTCCTGGTCACGGTCAATGAAGCGGGAAAAGCGTCGGATCCACCCAACGGCTTACGTATGGTGAAGTGAGGTCCGCTGACAAGGAGGCGATATGTTATTTTTGCATGAGGCCCGAAGACATCGAGTCTGTTTGTTAATCATCAATCGTAAGGAGTTGGTATGAAAACCATCCAGGCCAATCCCAAGGGAGTCAGAGAGAGAGAGTCATTCACGTATGTCCTGCATTGTGCCATGGTGCTGATCCTGGTCATCGTGCACGGACAGGCCGCGCAGGGCCAGATTCCAACCGGTACTCTGGGACGCGTCGTGCAGGTCACCGACAGCCTTGGCGTGCTGTCGCCCGTCCGGCCGCTCATCTACTTCGACTCAACGGGTTTGAACATTGATTCGAGCGCCGGCGGTCACTTCAAAGTGTTTGGCAATACGCCCGCCACTACGCACTTGAATATGGATGAGGGGGGATTTTATGCGTTGAACCAGTACCGGTTTTTTGGTCTTCCCGGTGGCGCCGACGCCATTGAACTGCGATTCGGCCCTGGCGATACAAGCCGATATTGGATCAACAATGCGCTTTCTGCCTCCACCGTGCCCTTTGCTTTCTACAATGTCGGACCGCGGCGCGGCGATGATTCGTCCACCGGTGGCGGCACTAAGCTCTGCTTCGTCATATCGGACGACGACTTGAACCTGACGTACACGCCGGGCGAGCCGATTCGCGTCTACGGAGACCTCGCCTACCCCATTGACAGCAGCTACGCCCAGTTGGGATATTCGCCGGTCTTCCCGTTCATCTCCAACAAGGCGCTTCTGTATCGACTGAGGATCGCGCGTGGCGACGTACCGGACGATCAAACGACTTTCACCGCTTCGACGGACGGTTATCAACCTCAGCCCGGGACCGTCATCCGCTTTGCAGACCTGCTGTCCGACACGATCCGTCCGGTGATCGTCGTCACCAATACCGACCCTGCCGTGACCTATCCGGCGACGGGCGCGCGTGTGGTCTTTCCGGTGAAAACGATATCGTACGTCACTCCGACGCTGGAAATTCTCAGTGCACCTCCCGGAGCCTGGATCAATGCCGACGGTGATCTGGAATGGGTTTTGGCAGGCGAGCAGCCCGGCCTACCGCATCAGATCAGCCTGCGGGCAATCAATCCCACGGGAGCGGCCCAGACTGATCCCTTCACGGTGAGCAAACCTCTGGTGACGGCCGCGAGGACGGACGCAAACAACGTGGAAATACTGACCCACAACGATGGCAGGATCGGTTCCGATGCGGAAGCTACACAGCCGGGATTCACGTTCCGGGGCTACAACCCGCACGACTACTTTCTTCTCTACGCGGCAGGGTTCATTCTGGGCGGCAGGGATCCTGACGGAAATCTTCGACTCCTTCTATCCACCTATGCTTCGGACTTCCAGCCGGGACCGATTCTGAATTCGGGCGTCAATCCCTCGCAGTTAATTGCAGGAAATCCGCTGAGCGACTCGAGCAATCTTTTTGTATTGCCGGATGATTTTGACATTTGGCCGTCAACCGCGCCACGCGACACACTGGATCAGCCGCTCCAGGTATCGGCGGAAGATACGTGGATGGTTTTCAACGATCTTGATTCGACACGATATCAGGAGCCATCGACGCCCATGGGTCTTGAAGTGCAACGGCAAACCTATCAGTTCCCTGCCGGCGTACTTGACAATGCCGTGATCGTGCGTATGCGGATCGTCAACAAGTCCAACATAACCTATCACTCGGTCTACTTGTGCCTCTGGAACGACACCAATGTCGGAGCCGTTGCCAACGATGACGTGTCCGGAGTGGACAGCGCGTTGTCTCTCTTCTACAATTACAGCACCAGCGACCCTATGCCGTGGGCGAGCGGCCTGCAGTGGCTGCAGGGTCCACTGGTGGAAGACTCCGGCCACGTTGCGACCATTCTGCGCCCCGGTACATCGGGATTCTACTGGGAGGATGTCTATGGTCAGCGATTGATGTCCGCCTCCTCTGCGTTCAGGCACCCGAATGGCACCGGGCCATCCAACAACCAGGAGTTCTATTGGATTCTGGAAGGGCTCGACTACGACGGTCAACCCAAGCCACTCGGGCCATTTGACCTGTTGGTTACATCTCCTGCCAATGCGCGGGGATATTTGAGTTCTGGACCATTTACGTTCGTCGCCGGGGACACGCAGGATGTTTTCTATGCCCTGATCGGAAGCCAGGGCGTGGATCATGCCGACGCCGTTGCCCACATGCTGGCCCAGGCCCAAACTCTGCAGGGCGTCTATCATGATCGTTTCATCGTGGATGTTGCAGAACCATCGGACGATTCCTTGCTCCGGAATTTCAGCCTATTTGCGAACTATCCGAATCCCTTCAACCCATCCACCACGATCAAATACGTCCTGCCGAAGCAGGCGAAGGTATCTTTGAAAGTGTACAACATCCTGGGTCAGGAAGTGCGCACACTGGTCAATGCCCGGGAAGGATTCGGTGAGCATACGGTGGTGTGGAATGGAAAGAACCAACTCGGCCGGCCGGTGTCGTCGGGAGTGTATTTGTATCGGCTTGACGTGGATGGGAAGGCGAGGGTGAGGAAGATGATGTTGATTAGATGAATTGAGAATTGAGAATGGAGAATTACGAATTATGAATTACGAATTACGAATTACGAAATGGGGATTCTCTGTTTGTTGAACGAAACGCGGGAGGAGTTATGAAGAACTTGATACTGGTAATGGTCGCTTTGAGCGTGGCGGGTTCGTCGGTTGTTGGGCAAATTCCGCCGAACAATCTCGGTCAGATCGTGTAGAGGTGGCGACGCCGGCGGGGATATTGCCTGTGCCGCATGTGCTGATCGGATGGGATAGCACGGGAATGGTACGTCAGGCCAACAGCGCCGATTCATTCAAGGTGTTCAGCTACTATCCGAGTTCGACTACGCTCGATCACATAAACTACTACAATCGTTTCAGCGCTCCCAGCGGAACGGAAAGCTATGAAATCAGGTATGGGGACTCGAGCTACTATTGGAATGGATCCGCTTTGGCGACCGGAAAATTGCCGTTTGCCGTCTATGCGGTCGGCCCGCGATCTCCACTCAGCCAGGACACTACTGTGTCTCACCGCTTGTGCATCCAACGGAATTCTCAAGGCTACTATCTCTTCTACTCAGACATGGCCCTGCCGTGGGACAGCACGTACTGGGAAATGAGTACACGTTCCACTATCCCGTTTTCATCCTCGACAGCCTCCATCCGCTATTGGCGGACCGGCAAAGCCTCCATACCGTACACGCAGACCACATGGACCCAAGCCACCGACAGTATCACTCCTCCATCGGGAACGGTGATTCGATTGGTGGCGGCCAATGCGGACAGTGCCAGCCCGGTTGTCATCGCGCCAAATTCCAGCGTTTTCCCCAACCCCACGGACACGCTCCAACTGAGCGTCTATTCTTTCGAACCTGTGACATGGTCGTTGATATCCGCTCCGGAGAACATGACTCTCGATGCAGAGGGAGTTATTCGATGGCCCTACGCCGGTTCTCAGGTTGGTCATGACTACACGGTCGTCTTACGAGCGGAGAATTCGTTCGGTTCGGTTTACAGAACCATCGTTGTCCACGCCGGGTATGGTGGATCGCATCCGTCGAGTTACGTACGCCTCCGCAACAATAACCTCGACTTCTGGACCGCCAACAATGGGGCGATTGCGGCAAACACACCTGCCACCCAATCGGGCATGCACTTTAATAATCCATTTGCGGACTTGATCTACGCCGGCGGATTCTATGTGGGGACAAAGAAGCGTGGCCTTGGTAATGCCATAGACACGGTGACTGTATCGGACGTTGAATTTGATACGGAATTCCAACCAGGGCGCATTCTCAATAGCGGCGATCTTGGTACTTTGATCACCGAAAATCCGGCCGACTCCACCCTTGGTGTCTATCTGCTTCCCGATTACGCCGGACCATGGCCTCCGGAAGCGCCCCATGACGCTTTAGGCAATCCGCTCAAGCTCTCCCTCCGCGACTCCTGGACCGTGTTCAATGATGCAGGTTTTTTTGAGAATCCGCCGGGCACGTATGAAGAAGCCCCGATATTGGGTTTGGAGATTCAAAGGCAAACGTT
>CAZJBS010000066.1:0-7089 GCA_964544475.1 uncultured Bacteroidota bacterium
GGTCGGTCAAGGAAACTCGCCTCGATACGACGCCTCCGGCGTCTACTCGGCGAGCCGTCATTTCACGACGCCGATCGGAAAATCCTGACCGCGGGCGTAGCTGTTGGGGTACTGAGCGGTGCCTCGGTACTTTTTCGTCAGCTCGGGTACTTTGTCATTCACATACGCTTCGAGTTCCTTGACGGTGATTTTGCCGTCCGCGCCGGCGTCGGCTTCGCCGTCGAGACCTTTGAGCAGGGCATACGTGAACACACCGTGGCCCAGTTGGCCGAATTCCGTGGCAAATTGTTCCGTGCCTGTGGCGGACATCACGACCAGACCGGCGCTGCGCGCGAGCTGAAGAATGGCTTTTTCTTCCGATGCGCCGCGGCGGGAAAACGCCTCCACCGCGCCGCCCGACTGGCAGGCGTCCATGACCACCAGTTGTTTGGTGGCCTTGATCCGCGTGCAATAGTCTTTCATCAGCCCCGCGCCAAAACCCCGCGCGGACAGCCCCTGGTTGTCGCCATACAATTTCGTGACGTCGTGCGGTACCAGGTAGAATTCACCGGCTTTCATGCTGTCGCCTTCGCTCATCACGCCATGGCCGGCGTAGTAGAATACGAAGGCGTCCTGCGGTTTCGCCTCGTTGGTAATCTTTTCGAAACTCTTCTGAATGGCGGCTTTGGTCACGCTGGAATCGTACAATTCGTACACGAGGATGTTCTTGAAGATACCCTGGGCCGCCTGACGGATACGTGCGGAAAACGCCTGTGCGTCCGGGCGTGCGTAGTTGAGCGCGTAGGTGCCGTTCTTGTAATCGTTGATGCCGACGATCAGCAGGTGCAGGGTGGATGTGGCTTCCGCCGCCGTGCGCCTGATTTTGACCTCCTGTGGCTGGGATTCCGTCCGGTCCGTGTTGAAGGCCGTGGCGCGGAGGATATTGTCACCGGCGAGCAGCGGGATCGAATAGGTGACGGCGAGGCGTTTGCCGACCATGGTGGTCTTGCGGTCGATGACGTTTTCGGCGCCGATTAGTTTGCCGTTGTGGTAGAGGCGCACTTCGTCGATACCGCCGCCCTGATCCGTCGCTTCGATCAGGACCGACGCCGTCTCCGTGTCGGATTTCTGATGGGACGCCGGCGAGACGATTTTCACCTTCGGCGGAAGGCTGATTTCATCCGTCCGGCGGGCGAGGCGCCGCGACGTGCGTTTGCCGCTGAGAAGGCCGGTGAAAAGATTGGGCGTGTACCATTCCTCAAAAAAAGCGTCCAATGGAATGGGTGTGATGCCCTGGACGTAGTGCACGCGTTTCAGCCCGTCCGGCGTGCCGTCAAAGGCACCGTCCGGCGCCAGCACGACCCAATTGGAAGGGTCGAGCACGACGAGCATCGCGATGAGCTGACCCTTTGCGATATCCCACAGTTTCACATTGCTGTTGTAACTGCCCGCCGCGAGATAACGGCCGTCTTCGCTGAAAACCAGCGAAGAAAAATCATCCTCCGGATCGCCGGCGAGCCGCAGAATTTCGAGCCCGGTGCGGCAATCCCAGAGTTTGATCTGGTTTTGGGTCACGGTGGCGAGCACGTCCCGGTTGGCGTTGATGGCGCTGGTCGCAACCGGTGCGGGTTGCGGGATGACCCGTTTGGCGGATTTTGTCTTCACGTCCCAGAAAATGATCGTCGAGTCGGCGGACGTGCTGACGAGCCATTGGCTCTCCGCGCCGAAATGAACCGACAGCACCGGTCCCAGATGACCGCGCAGGACCGCCAACGGCTTGCCCCCCATCACGTCCCAGAGACGAACCGTGCGATCCGATCCGCCGCTGGCGAGAATGGATCCATACGGGCTGAACGACATGGTCGTCACGTCGCTTTCGTGGCCGGTAAGCACATGTTTCAACTCAAACGTCACGGCGTCCCAGATCATGATGGTCGAATCCAGGCTGCTCGTGGCCACGGTGTACCCGTCGGGGCTGAACCGTGCGTCCGAAATGTCCGCCGAATGGCCGCTGAGCGTGGCGATTTCCTTGTCCACTCCGAAATAACTGACTTTCACGCCGGGCTCAAACTGATCTCCCATGAGCAATAACTTCCCGTCGGGGCTGAATTGCACCGGCCGCAGAAAAGCGCCGGGTTTGGTGAAAACCCGGTTGAGCGTCCCCGTGGCCAGATTCCACAAGGCGACTTTACCCTGATAATCGGAGGAGGCAAGGTATTGTCCATTGGGACTGAATCCGACGGACACGACCGAGCCGGATGCCCCGCCATACGAAGCGAGTGGTGACCCATCGGGCAAATGGAAGCCGGTCACCGATGCCAGCGAGCCGGCCAGCAGGGCCACGCTGTCCGGGTCGAACACGAGACTGGAAATCACGTGCTCCGAGACCCGCAGGCGACAAAGCCGTTTGGAGGACGGCAGCGCAAACGCCGACACGAAACCTTCGAGATTGCCGAACGCCATGCGATCGCCGCGCGGCGAAAGGGCGACGGTATTGATGCCGCTCGAATCACGAATGACGTGCGTCGGTGCGTAGGTGTTCTGGGACCATGTTTTCACCGTGCTGTCGCGACCGGCGGACGCGAACATCCGCCCAAACGCGGCGATGGAGGTGACGGCCAAATCATGACCGGGCCAGCTATGAAGCGGTGTTACGTCCGGCAACACGCAGGTCGTCAACAGGCCTTCTTCGTCGCCGGCTATGAGGAGGGAATCCGAACCCGCGAACGCCAGCGCGGTGATGACGTTGATGGTGTTTTGAATCTGTCCGACGACAAAGCCGCTGTCCGATTCGACGAGAGCCACGAGGCCGTCGTCGGTTCCGAAAGCCGCCCAATGGCCCGTCGGACTGATGACGGCAGAGGTCGTGTGGATGGCGAGGGCGGCGAGGGGGCGCGTTTTCCCGCTGGCCAAATCGAAGGACAACCACTCCGTACGGCCGCCGAACGCGCTGACCCCGGCGGCCTGCACCAGCGAATCGCCGGAAAAACGCAACGACGTGATTGTGGAAGTGCATTTCAGCGTTCGAAGTTCCTTGCCGGTGGCCACGTCCCAGATTTTGATTTCATTGAGACTGCCCGTCGCCAGCAGCCGCCCGTCGCCGGAATACGCCGACGCGGTGACATAGAGACTGTGACCGCGCTCGACGACAATGCGGGCCTTTTGCCCGTACGCGGACGTGCCAAGAATCAGTAATAACGCGAAGAGAAAAGGTTTCAAAATGTCTTCCGGTGATGAGAAGCCGGATCAAAGTAAGGAACCGATGCGAGATTTGCAACCGGACGGTCGGGGGCGGCGACATCGGCCCGTGTCGAATACCACCATCCGACCATATATTCGAACGTTCCGGGCAATGCGCGAACCGTCAGGCTCCCGGCCACGAAGGCGTCGTCTTGATTTTGCATTCCCGAATGGATACTTTCGCACCGCAGAGATCGTTCCCTGTTCATAAGGTGTCACGTGTCCCACGAACCCATCTATCTCGATCATCACGCGACAACGCCGGTGGATCCGCGTGTTCTGGACGCCATGCTGCCGTATTTCACGGAGAGGTTTGGCAACTCGGCCAGCAAGACGCATGTCTATGGATGGGTCGCCGAAGAGGCCGTGGAACTCGCCCGACGGCAATTGGCGGTTTTGATCGGCGCGCCGGCGGGCGAAATCGTATTCACGAGCGGCGCGACAGAATCCAACAATCTGGCGATAAAAGGTGTGGCGGAAGCCTGCGCGGCGAAAGGAAAACACATCGTCACGTCCGTGGCGGAGCACCCGTGCGTTTTGGATACGTGCGTCCATCTGCAAAAGCAGGGCTGGGAAGTGACCTATTTGCCGGTGGACGGCAGGGGTTTCGTAAATCCGGACGATGTCGCTCGGGCGATCCGGTCGGACACGGCGCTGGTCAGCATCATGTTGGCCAATAACGAGGTCGGGACCATCCAGGATATTCGCGCCATTGGCGAGGTGGCCAGGGCTCGCGGCGTGCCGATGCACAGCGATATCGCCCAGGCCGTTGGGAAAATCCCGGTTCGCGTGGACGAACTCAACATCGATCTCGCATCCGTGTCCGGCCACAAATTCTACGGCCCCAAAGGCGTCGGGGCGTTGTTCGTCCGAAAGCGGAAACCACGGGTTCACATCGTGGCCCAGATGGACGGCGGCGGGCACGAAAACGGTCTGCGTTCCGGGACGCTCAACGTACCGGCGATCGTCGGTCTTGGCAAAGCCGCGGAATTGTGCCAACGGGAAATGGAAACGGACAACGATCACAACCGGCGATTGCGGGACCGGTTGTATCATATTCTGTCGGAGAATCTTTCAGACTTAAGGCTGAATGGCCCCGACATCGGATCCGCCGACCGCCTGCCCAACAATCTCAATGTGGGTTTTGGCGGCGTGGATGCCGAAGGTCTGATCGTCGCGTTGAAGCGCATCGCCGTGTCCAGCGGATCGGCCTGCACGAGCGCCTTGCCGAAACCGTCCCATGTCCTGCAGGCGATGGGCGTGACGCCCGAATGGATCCGGTCGTCGCTGCGGTTTGGCGTGGGCCGGAGCAACACGATGGAAGAAATCAACCTGGCCGGGGAACGCGTGGTGGAGGTCGTGAAAAAACTGAGAATGGATGGCATCGTCAGCAAGGAGAATTCATGAATAACGAAGATAAGAAACGCGCCCTGCGTTTATTTCAATACGGGCTTTTTATCGTGACGGCCCGCGCCAGGCACCACGAACCCGGCCAACCGTATGCCGCTGCGACCGTCACATGGGTTTCCCAGGCGTCGTTTGAACCGCCGCTCGTCATGGTGGCCCTTCGCAAGGACAGCTGGACCAATGAAGCGGTACGCCAAACCGGTTCTTTTGCCATCAACCTGCTGGGAGAAAACCAAAAAGAGATGGCCGGCCGGTTCTTCAAAAAAACCGATGTCGACGGCGACCAGCTCAACGGGTTGGCCTTTGCGGAAGGCGTGAACGGATCGCCACTGCTCAGGGAAGCGATCGCGTATCTGGAATGCGAAGAACAGGAACGCATCGAAATCGGAGATCACAGTGTGATTGTCGCGCGCATCATGGAAGCCGGTGTTCGAAATCCGGATGCAAGCCCGATTCTGTTGCGGGACACGGGCTGGAGCTACGGGGGCTGACGGATGGTCTCCAATGGCTCGTGCCACTATTCATTTCCGACAAAGTGAAAAAGGGTTGACATTGGCCGGCAATTTCAGAAGATTGGCCGGCCGCCATTCGTCGTACCAACGAACAATGGTCTTTCCGTTCTTATTGAAATAACAAACAAATGACTCCCGGTTATTCCCAACTGACTAACCAATCAAAAGGATGAATGTCATGAGAAGACTGATTCTGAATCTTGGCTTGTTGCTCTGCGCAACGACCGGCGTGTTTGCGCAGGCCGTTGTTTCGGACCGGCTGCAGAACGCCCTGGACCAGGCGGGCGAAGCGCAAACGCCGATTCAGGCCGTGGTGGTGCTGGATCAACAGGTTGACATCGTCGCTCTGGACCGGCAGTTATATGCCGAGCGGGCGTCGCTCAATGAGCGCGCCTTCCGCGTCATCACCGCGTTGCAGGAAATGGCCGCGTCGACGCAGGGCGAAATCCTGGATTACCTGAACGCCAAAACGACTTCCGAAGTCGTGAGCTTCCGCGAATTTTGGATTGCCAACATGATTCAGGTTGAAGCGGTGCCGTCCGTGTTGCTGGAACTTTCCAGGAATGCGAAAATCGGCTTCATGGATTTGGACGCCACGCTGGAATGGGATCGGCCCGTCGCCCGTCGGGGTGGTCTGGAATCCAGTCCCAATGGTTCCGAACCCGGATTGCGGGCGATCAATGCCCACCTGATGTGGGCGGCTGGATTCACGGGCGCCGGTCGTATTGTGATGAATGACGACACGGGCGTCGACTGGACGCATCCGGCGTACACGGCGCGCTGGCGGGGCAATTTTGTCCCCCATAACCAGGCCTGGTTTGAGAACGGCGCTCCGTCGAACGGAACGCCCAACGATTGCGACGGCCACGGTTCGCACACCATGGGCACGATGTGCGGCCTGGTGACGTCCACCAATGATACGATCGGCGTGGCTTTTGACGCGCAGTGGATCGCGTCCAATGGCATTTGCACATCGCCTCACACGACGTGGTCGATTGCGGCCTGGCAATGGGCGATGGATCCGGACGGGAATCCCAACACCATCACGGATATGCCGGATGTGATCAGCAACAGCTGGTATGATCCGAGCGCCACAGATTGCGGCAACGGCATTTACCGGCCGGTCATGGATGCGGTCGAAGCCGCGGGCATCGCCATCGTGTTTTCCGCCGGCAATAATGGACCCGGCGCATCGACGCTGACCATTCCGAAGAATACGAATACGACGTTGGTGAATGCGTTTGCCACCGGCGCCGTCAATGCCAATGGCAGTTGGCCCTATCCCATCGCCAGCTTCAGCAGCCGGGGACCTTCGACCTGCGGCGGTACAGGCAGTTATCTTATCAAACCGGAAGCCAGCGCCCCTGGCGTCAATGTGCGTTCCAGTGTTCCCGGCGGTTCGTTTGCCAATTATGATGGCACGTCGATGGCCGCTCCGCATGTGTCCGGCGCCATTGCGTTATTGAAACAGGCCCATCCCAACCGGACGGGTCATGAACTCAAGATGGCCTTGTACAACACGGCACGTGATCTCGGCGCCGCCGGAGAAGACAATGACTATGGCATGGGCTTTATCGATGTATGGGCGGCCCATCTCAGCCTCGCGGATCCCCTGGATCCGAAACCGGTCAGCAACGCGGACGTGTACAGTGACTACACGACGCCCACCTCCGCCCATGTCACGTGGACGGACCCGACGGAATTTGAAAATGGCGATACGTTGATCAATTTTGCGATTGACGTGTATCGGGAAGCGACGTTCGCGGGTTCGGTGGCGAAAGGCGTCGAGTCATTCACAGACAATGGACTTACGACGTACAATCAATACACCTACAAGATTTACACACGGGCAACTCCATCGGACAGTTTGAGTTCGGACGTCAGTGTCGGTCCGGTGTACGCCGGCGGGCACCCGGTGCCGGAGAAGCCGACGGGCGTCGGAGTGGTGGGT
>CAZJBS010000067.1:0-6536 GCA_964544475.1 uncultured Bacteroidota bacterium
TCAATTACTCTTCCCAAGAAGCCATTCGCACCAGCGGTCAATCCCCTCCCCCGTCGTGCACGACGTTTCAAATACGGTCAACGACGGATTGATCTTGCCGGCATTCTGTTTCAGGGTGTTGATGTCGCACGGCACATAGGGCAGCAGATCGGTCTTGTTGATGACGAGCGCGGACGACTGCTGAAACATTTTCGGATACTTGAGCGGTTTGTCGTCGCCTTCCGTCACGCTGAGCACCGCCACCTTGAACTGTTCCCCCAGATCGTACCCGGCCGGGCACACAAGGTTGCCGACATTTTCGATGATCACCATGTCCAGCCGGCTGATATCCAACTGGCCGAGCGCATCCCTTACGAGATTGGCCTCGAGGTGACAGGCGCCATTGGTGACAATCTGGACCACGGGCACGCCGTATTGGGCCACGCGCCGGGCGTCGAGATCGGTCTGCACATCGCCTTCGATGACGCCGATGCGAACGCGGTCCTTCAGCGCCGCCAGCGTGCGTTCGACGAGGCTCGTCTTCCCGGAGCCGGGTGAACTCACCAGATTGATGACCAGCACGCGGCCGGCGGCAAACTTCTCACGGTTAAGCCGGGCGATTTCGTCGTTTTTTTCGAGTATCTTGCGTTCAACCGTCACCACGCTCATACGGGTTCCTCCTCCGTGATTAATCGTCTCATAATTAGTGTTATCATCTCAACCCAAACCTTCATGGTGAGCCCCGCCGAGCGGGGAACCATGAAGGGCGAGCCATTAACCACCTGAACTCATTTTTTCTTCTTCGCAAAATGGCTTTCATTCTTACATTCAGCCAATTCATGCAACAGGCTGAAGTCCCCCTTGATCAACGCTTCTTTCTTGGCTCGTGTCCAAGTCTTGATCTGGCGTTCCGCGGCCATAGCGTCGAGATACGTCGGAAAGGGCTGCGACCACATCAATGTAACAGGCCGCCGAGTCGACGTATATCCACCGTAGACTCCATTCTGGTGTTCCCACAAACGGTGGTCTAACTCTTTGTCCGTCTTGCCTGTATAGTAGCTTCCATCGGCGCAAAGTAAGATGTAAACAAATGCTGAATGCATCGGTGTTGTTGTAGATGTTCACCCCTCGACTCCGCTCGGGGTGAAACTTAGCGACTCTAACTGAGTTATGTTAGTCCTATTATGAGACCGTTGATATTTCGATTTCCGTGATCTGCATTTCATGACCTGAAATAACCCGTGTTTCCGTGCCGTGGCATTGGCCGCACTCCATGAATCCAAATTCGGTCCGGGTCACTTCGCCGCACTGCCGGCAGGCGATCCGGAAAGGCACGGATTCGATGGCGAGCGTCGCGCCCTGCAGGTCGGTGTGCGAGACCAGCGCTTCAAAACAAAACCTGAGCGACTCGGGTTCGATGCCCGAGCATTCGCCGATTTTGAGGCGTATGGCTTTGACACGGCCGCGGCCATCCGGCGGCAGATGCTGCCGGGTGATTTCGATGATATTTTCGGCGATGGATGCTTCGTGCATGTTATGTATGAACTTCCCGGGTAAACGATCGTCGTCCGACGTTTCAATATACCCCGCCATTTGAATCGCGGCAATGACAATTCTCAGGAAGTCGATCGACCCGGAACAAAAGGGAACCTGCCAAAAACGTGCGGGGTTGGCGTCATTCCCGGCGAATTAGCGGCCCAGCAGTTCATCGATCTCTTTGACGACCATGCCGGCCACCGTAGGGACGACAGCCTCCACCGTCGGCGTCAGTGTCACCGACACATCCGGCGGAAGCTCCACGGTCACGGCATACAGCGTGACGTCCGGTTCCTCCCCAAACAGATAAAACGCATCCAGCAGGTCTTTCAACCCGATGTCGTGCGCGGTCAATGTGCGCGGATAGTCTTTGGAGAATTTCGGTGAAAGACGGCGAACGGTACCGGGAGGCCCGCCGTCGGCTGAAGCGTCGATGAGGATGATCTTGCCGGCTTCCCGCATGTCGGGGAGCAACATCAGACCGCCGGTACCGCCGTCCATGCACATCACGGGATCCGGGAGAGTCATTTTTTCCAGGGCACGCACCACATGAACGCCGACGCCTTCGTCGCCCATCAGCACATTACCGATGCCGAGTACCAGGATGGGAGCGCTATTTCTTGAGTACGTCTTCGCGCTCAAACTTCCATCCTCCCACCATCGAAGACGTCGTACCGCGTCCTTCCACGTAGTCGTGGTAAAACACCAGGTAGACGTGGATGATCACAAACACGACAAAGAACCACATGAATACGTGGTGCCATTGCCGCACCGCAAAATCCCCGCCCATCGCCGGAATGACCCACGCAAACATCCGTGGCAGAAAGGATGAACTCATGCTCGAATACAGGGCAAACCCGGTGAAACACTGGAATAGAAACACAAGAAACGACAGGAAATACACGAATCCGGCCAGGCTGTTGTGCCCGACGGATATCGTGCCTTCAATGCGCTTCGCCTGGAAGACGTCCACTTTCAGCACTTCCCCGATTTCCTTCCACTGGGACTTTTTCAGCGGGAAAAAATTGCCCCATCGGGCAAACGTATTGCCCACAAATCCCCAGTAAATGCGAACAAGGAAGTTGAAGAAAAAGACAAATCCGGTCACGAAATGCAGAAACCTCGCCGTGCCAAACCAGTATTGCTGGTAGGCTTCCGCCGAATACGTCAGGGCGACCGGCCGCCCGACGATGTATCCCGTCACGATCAGCACCGCCACGCAGATGGCGTTGACCCAGTGATACAGGCGTACCGGGAATTCCCACACATACAGACGTTTATATGCGCTCATGGCGTCTCCTCATTGGAATTGAATCTGATGAAGATGCCTGCCTTCCGGATCGTAGAGGTGCACGGAGCACGCGAGGCACGGATCGAACGAATGAATGGTGCGAAGGATTTCGACCGGCTGTTCGAGATCGGCGACCGGCGTGCCGATCAGCGATTCTTCGAAAGCCGAGCGTTTGCCGTCCGGATCTTTCGGCGAGCCGTTCCACGTCGTCGGCACGACCAGCTGGTAATTGTCGATTTTGTGGTCCTTGATGCGGATCCAGTGCGCGAGGGCGCCGCGCGGCGCTTCGGTGAGGCCGACGCCTTCGCAGGAAACGGGCCAGGTCTCCGGTTCCCATTTCTCCTGCGTGAAGGTCTTCGTATCGCCGGATTTCACATTGGCCATGAGGTCGTCGTAAAAACCCTGCATCCAGTGCGCCACGACGAGGCATTCCACGCCGCGGGCGGCCGTGCGGCCCAGCGTCGAAAACAGCACCGTCGCCGGCACGTTGAGCTTGCCGAGCACCAGGCCCACCGTGTCCTTGACTTCCGGCACGCCTTTGGCATAGGCCACCAGCATGCGGGACAATGGCCCGACTTCCATCGCGTGACCTTTCCAGCGCGGCGTCTTCAGCCAGGAATACTTGCCGTCCACGTTCAGGAAATCATACGGCGGCTTCGGACCGGTGTAGTTGAATTCCGTCTCGCCCGCCCACGGATGCAATCCTTCCGCGTCGCCTTTTTCGTACTTGTACCACGAATGGGCGATGTACTCCTTGATCTCTTCCGTATCGCGCGGGTTGACGTCCAGGACGTCATTCAGATTGCGGTTGAGAATAACGCCACGCGGCAGTTTGAAACTGTCCGGCTGGTTGAAGCCCATCGTCGGCAGATCGCCGTAACTCAGGTAATTGGAGAGCCCGCCGCCGATGCCCGCCCAGTCCTTGTAGAACCCGGCAATGGCCAGCAGATCGGGAATGTAAACGCCCTCCACAAACGCAATCGCTTCCTTGATCAACGCCCCGACGTGATTGAGGCGCTCGGTGTTGATGGCGCTGACTTCCTCCAGATTGATCGAACACGGCATCCCGCCGACGAGGTAATTCGGGTGCGGGTTCTTGCCGCCGAAAATCGTATGAATTTTGATGACTTCCTTTTGCCATTCGAGGGCTTCGAGGTAATGGGCAACCGCCAGCAGGTTCACCTCGGGCGGCAGTTTGTAGGCTTTATGGCCCCAGTACCCATTGGCAAAAATACCGAGCTGGCCGGATTCGACAAAACCCTTGACGCGGTTTTGCACGGCGGCAAAGTAGGCGGACGACGTTTTGGGCCACGTCGAGATCGAACGCGCAATTTTTGATGTGTCCTCGACATTGGCCTTGAGCGCGCTCACGACGTCCACCCAGTCCAGCGCGTGCAGGTGATAGAAATGGATCACATGATCCTGCACCATCTGAGCGCAGAACATCAGGTTGCGGATGAGTTCCGCATTTTTCGGGATGTTGACTTTGAGGGCGTCTTCGACGGCCCGGCAGCTGGCCAGCGCGTGCACGGTCGTGCAAACGCCGCAGACGCGTTCGGTGAAGGCCCAGGCGTCGCGCGGATCACGGCCTTTGAGGATTTTCTCAATGCCGCGCACCATCGTGCCGGCGCTGTACGCTTCTTTGATGAATCCATTCTCCACGACGGCTTCGACGCGGAGGTGACCTTCGATGCGGGTCACAGGATCGACGACGATACGTGCCATGTTACTTGCCTCCTTCCTGTGACTCTTCCTTGTGTTCCTGGATGGTCTTGCGTTTGCGGAAATTGGTTGTCAGAGCGTGGGCGGCGACGCCCGCGGCGGCGGCAATGCCGACCGCAGTACCCACCGAATCGGCCGTCGATTCGATGCCAAAACCGGGGAACGTCGCCAGATGACGGTAGAAGGGGCCGTTGTCCCAGAATTGGTTTTCGCTGCACCCGATACAACCGTGCCCCGACTGGATCGGATAACTCACGCCACCGTTCCATTTGGTCACGGCGCAGGCATTGTAGGTCACCGGGCCGCGGCAACCCATCTTGTAGAGGCAGTATCCTTTGCGGGCTTTTTCGTCGTCCCAGGATTCCACGAATAGCCCCGCGTCGTAGTACGGACGGCGGTAACAGGTGTCGTGCACGCGGCGTCCGTAGAATTCTTTGGGGCGGCCCTGGCCGTCGAGTTCCGGTATTTTACCGAACATGATAATATGCGTGACAATGGCCGTCATGACGTCGGCGATCGGCGGGCATCCGGGCACATTGATGACGGGCTTGGACGTCAGCTTGTTGATCGGCGTGGCGCCCGTCGGATTGGGTTTGGCGTTTTGCACGCAGCCGTAGGAGGCGCAATTGCCCCAGGCAATGATGGCCGCGGCGTCTTTGGCGGCTTCGGCGAAAATATCCTCCGCCGTTTTTCCGCCGATGATACAATACACGCCGTCGTCATTGACGGGTACGGAACCCTCGACGAGCAGAATGTACTGACCTTTGTATTTTTCCATCGTGTCGCGTTTGCTCTTTTCAGCCTGGTGGCCGGACGGGGCCATCAGCGTCTCGGTGTAGTCGAGGGATATCGTATCCAGGACGACGTCGGCGGCAATCGGGTGCGAACTCCGGATAAAGGATTCGCTGCAGCACGTGCATTCCTGGAAATGAAGCCAGATCACCGGCGGGCGTTGCTTCTTCTCGAAAGCCTGCACGACGCGGGATACGCCGGTCGCTTCGATGCCGGCCAACGCCGCCGCGTAACTGCAGAATCTCAGAAAGTCGCGCCGCGAGTAGCCTTTGGCCTCCATGTGTTCTTTGATGGATGGCAAACGGGACATGGCACGTTCTCCTCAACAAAGTGAATAGGTGTGGTTTTCGCGGGCCCTGAGTTTCAGGAATTGAAACCAGAAAGGAAGATAAAGGAACTTATTCGATGAGCCCGGAGATGTGTATTGAAATCAAAATAAGGCAGGGGTTGGGCCGAACAAATGACAAATGTCATTTTTGAACGGTATACCGGAAAAAAATAGCCTTTATTACTTTTTAGTAACGGCTGATGAGTTTAATATCTTCCATGATTTTTTCAATAACCGATGGGATGGCGTGGTTGACGGCGGCGGTCAGGCCTTCGCCCATGGAAAAATCGGCCCCTTCGATGCCGTATATGACGAAGAAAGGAGGCAGTGTGCCCAGCGTTCGCGACATTTCCACGGCTTCGGCGAGGCTGAAGTCGTGGGATGAATAGTTGAAGAATTTGGATGGAATGGATTCCCGATGAGCCTCGAGGCGCCAAATCGTGCCGGGCTGTTCACCGGAATTCACCGCATCGATCACGATCACGGCGTCGTGACCGTCCCATGCGCTCATCAGCCCCGCGCCTTCTCCGCTGTGTTCGAGCACGGTCGCGCCGGTATTTCGCGCCTGCAGTTGCCGGGCGATTTCGATGCCAACGCCGTCGTCCCGGCGGAAAATATTTCCGATGCCTATGATGATCATGTTTCAATATAGTGATCCTGCGGGTTACAGGAAAGGGCAATACCCCACCGTGACGCTCCCAAGCAGGTGTCTTCTTGCGTCATGAAGGCTCCCGCTTCCCCTTCGACTTTGCTCAGGGCATGCGCGGGAGCGACATGGGTCCTTCTTTCTTCCGTTCTTGTCTTGTCACACCCGCGACAAGCGGGTGTCTCCGTGCGTCATGAAGGCTCCCGCTTCCCCTTCGACTTTGCTCAGGGCATGCGCGGGAG
>CAZJBS010000067.1:6636-6854 GCA_964544475.1 uncultured Bacteroidota bacterium
CGACATGGGTCCTTCTTTCTTCCGTTCTTGCCTTGTCACACCCGCGGAAAGCGGGTGTCTCGATTTCGCGCGCAGGCTATTCTGCACTTTCTTTTTGTCGCGCCAAGAGAACCGCTCGCCGAGTAGGTCCGCCGAAGGCGGGCCGTATCGCGGTGAGCCGTTCAGCCGACAATTCTTCTGTCTTGTCACACCCGCGGAAAGCGGGTGCCTCGATTTCG
>CAZJBS010000068.1:0-1465 GCA_964544475.1 uncultured Bacteroidota bacterium
GGGCCGGTTTGTTGAGCAATTCTCGATACGGCTGCCTGCGGCGCCTACTCGAACTGCGTGTGTCGGTGCCAGGGCGCTTCGAGTGCTGCGTGGAGAAAGACGAATGTTGAGAAAACATAGTGTGGCAGCGTATCGAGAAGGGCCGGTTTGTTGAGCAATTCTCGATACGGCTGCCTACGGCGCCTAATCGAACTACGTGTGGCGGTGCCAGAACGGCCATAGCCATCAAGAAAGAGATCATGAGATTCATCGACGAATACCGTGACGGCAAGGCCGCCAGGGACATGGCCTCGGCCATCGCCCGGCTGACAACCCGTCCGTGGACGATCATGGAAATCTGCGGCGGCCAGACGCACGCGATCGTGAAATTCGGCATCGATGAGTTATTGCCAGAAGGCATCACCCTTGTGCACGGTCCCGGGTGCCCCGTCTGCGTGACGTCACTGGAACTCATCGATCAGGCGATCGCTATCGCATCGCTGCCCAACGTCATTTTTTGTTCCTTTGGCGACATGTTGCGGGTTCCCGGCAGCCAACGCGATCTGCTGTCCGTCAAGGCCTCCGGCGGCGACGTTCGTATCGTGTATTCCCCCATGGATGCGGTGAAAATCGCGGCGGACAATCCTTCGAAAGAGATTGTGTTTTTTGCCGTCGGTTTCGAAACCACGGCGCCGCCGAATGCGATGGCCGTGGTGCACGCCCGACGCACCGGTGTCAAAAACTTCTCCCTTCTGGTATCGCACGTGCTGGTCCCGCCGGCCATCGAGGCCATCCTCTCATCGCCGACCAACCGGGTACAGGCTTTTCTGGCCGCCGGACATGTCTGTACGGTGATGGGTTACACGGAGTACATCCCATTGGCGAAGAAATATCGGGTGCCCATCGTGGTGACCGGTTTCGAACCGCTCGACATTCTGCAGGGTGTTTATATGACCGTGAAGCAACTGGAAGAGGGCCGTGCGGAAGTCGAGAACCAATACGCGCGGGTCGTGACCGAGTCGGGCAATACCCCGGCGCAAAACGTGATCGCCGAAGTGTTCCGGGTCGTTCATCGCAAGTGGCGCGGCATCGGAGAAATTCCGGAAAGCGGATTGGGATTTACGGAAGCGTATGCGGCCTTTGATGCGACCACACGATTCGGGTTGCCGGGCGTCGAAGTGCCGGAACCCGAGATTTGCATCAGCGGCATCATTCTGCAGGGCATCAGGAAGCCCCATGAATGTCCGGCGTTTGCCGGTCCATGCACTCCGGAGCATCCGCTTGGCGCGACGATGGTGTCTTCCGAAGGGGCGTGCGCGGCGTACTACCGGTACCGGCATCATCCGAATGCGAAGTAAGACGCTTCATTTTTTTTCTGCGGCCATCTGTCGTTCACGCGACTTGCCCTGAGCTGAAACCCAGATGAAAGCAGACGCCCGCTTCCGCGAGCGTGACAAAGCTGTTATCTGTCGTTCCCGCGAAAGCG
>CAZJBS010000068.1:1565-6828 GCA_964544475.1 uncultured Bacteroidota bacterium
GGAACCTTGCGGAAACCCGGATGAAAGCAGACGCCCGCTTCCGCGGGCGTGACAAGCTGTTATCTGTCGTTCCCGCGAAAGCGGGAACCTTGCGGAAACCCGGATGAAAGCAGACGCCCGCTTCCGCGGGCGTGACAATGCTGAAACCCAGATGAAAGCAGACGCCCGCTTCCGTGGGCATCACGGACCAAGTGAGAACACATGAATAAAAATCGCCAACACTCCGTATTCCTTCACGCCCTGACGTACTGGCCCATCATGGCCGTCGGCGGCATCCTCAACGGCATTTTCAGAGAATGGATTCTCAAACTGATTCTTCCGGCGCGCGCCCTCCAGGTGACGAGCGGGTTAATGTTGATGGTCATCGTAGTGTTCATCGAATCCGTGTTTGTCAAACAGCACCTCGCCCGTCTTTCGAGATTCACCGCCTGGCAGATCGGCGTTTTCTGGCTGGCGCTGACCGTCGGTTTCGAATTTGGCTTCGGTCATTTCGTGATGGGCCATTCGTGGGAACACCTGACCGCCAACTATAATATTCGTACCGGAAATCTCTGGAGTCTTGTGTTGGTTGTGATGCTTGTGGCGCCGGTCATCCTGTATCATCGCACGCGGGGCCAGGCATGACCGATTTCAAACAGACCTGTCCGATTCCGATCCAACATTATCCTCACGTGACGATGGCCCACGGCGGCGGCGGCCGGCTGATGAACCAATTGATCGACAAAATGTTCGCCGCGGCGTTTCCCATTGAGCCCGGTCGTGAACGGCACGACAGCGCCATCATTCGTGTGGCGACGTCGCGGCTGGCCGTGACGACGGATTCGTTCGTGGTTCATCCTCTGTTTTTTCCCGGCGGCGATATCGGGCGGCTCGCCATTTTCGGAACCGTCAATGACCTCGCCATGAGCGGCGCCGCGCCTTTGTACCTCACGGTCGGCTTCATTATCGAAGAAGGCCTGCCGATGGAGACCTTATGGCGGGTTGTGTGTTCGATGCGTGACGCGGCCTCGGAAGCCGGCGTGCAGATTGTAACGGGCGACACCAAGGTCGTCGATCGCGGCAAAGGCGACGGCATTTACATCAATACGACCGGGGTCGGCGAGTTGCGCAGCGATCGCACCCTTTCACCGGCACAGTTGAGGGAAGGCGATGTCGTTTTGATCAATGGGGATATCGGCCGGCACGGCATGGCCGTGATGGCGGTGCGGGAGGGATTGCAATTCGAAAGCGCGATCGAAAGCGACTGCGCGCCATTGGCCGGACTGGTCCTGCCTTTGCTGGAAGCCGGGCTTGATGTGCACTGTATGAGAGACTGCACACGGGGAGGACTGGCCAGCGTGCTGGTCGAAATGGCCGAATCGGCGGGCCTGACCGTTCGAATTCAGGAAGAACTCATCCCGGTGCGAGAGGACGTGCGCGGCGCCTGTGAAATTCTTGGTTTCGATCCGCTCTACGTCGCCAACGAGGGCCGGTGCGCCATCTTCCTGCCTGCCGATCAATCCGAAAAGGCGTTGTCGATTCTTCATGCCCATCCCCACGGCCGTTCGGCGGTACGGATAGGTGAACTCACCGAAGAATCCGGCGCCATGGTTATTCTGAAGAGCCGTATCGGCGCCAACCGCATCGTCGACATGCTCAGCGGCGAACAGTTGCCGAGGATTTGTTGACTTTTTCCCCGATCATTGATATCATTCTCGAAACAAGCTGTCTATGGACTCATTCGCGCCCAATCAGGTTCTGATTAGAAATAAATAAATTCCAATGGAAAATCGCCATCGTCTGAGTGTCAGACCGTCCAGAGTGATGCGGTTACATCAACTCTAAGTCTCGATGTCTGGGCCATCCGGATTACGCCGTCCATGGGCGTCCTTCGTGGAAATACCTGGATTTGGCGATGTCTCTCCTGAATGAATGGACTCACAGGAGTAGTTGGTTTATGACCCCGCAACGATGCCCTGGTTTCAAGAACGCGTTGTCATGCTGATGCAACGAATGTTCCACATTTGCTGTATGATTGTTCTCTTTGTAAGTGGCATCGTGCCACTCTTTGGACAGCGGCGCCAGCCTCAATGCCATACATACACCGACAGGGACGGCCTTCTGCAGAATACCGTCACCAGCATCGTCATGGACCGGAGGGAGATCATGTGGTTTGGTACAGAGGCGGGGCTTCATGCTTTTGACGGGCATACTTTCCTAACGTTTCAGCACAATCCATCCGACTCCATGACGTTATCCGGCAATTACGTCTCAGCCATTCTTGAAGACAGGAATGAGAGACTCTGGATTGGCACCGATGGCGGCGGTTTGTGTTATCTGGATAAGTCCACGGGCTTCTTTCATTCCTTTGTCGATACGACCAGGTTTTTTTCCAATCAGGATGTCTTGTGTATGGCTGAGAATTACGACGGCCGCTTGTGGCTGGGCAGTTCGCAAGGGCTGCGAGTGTTCGATCCTGATTCGCAGGTGTTTCGTCGGATAAGGCTGTTTCCGGCTCGACGGGGCCCCGAGGCAGAATGCCACATCGAGACCATCGTGGACGACGGCGAAGGGGGAGTCTGGGTCGGAAGTCTGGATGGACTCTTCCATCATGACAAAGGCGGCAGGGTCACGCATTGGGCACGGCCTGCGGCGCCCTTTAGGGATCACCAGGTATGGGCAGTCGCCAATGGCCCGGGCTCGCTTCTGTGGGTTGGAACAAACGCGGGTCTGTATGTCCTGGACCGCCAAAGCGGGGTCATAAGCCATGCGTGGGGAGATGGGAAGATCCGTGGAATTCATCCTGCCGGGTCCTTACTGTGGGTGGCCACTTTGGGTCAGGGGCTCTTTCTGGTGGATCCTGTTTCCGGTCATGGCATTCCCTACCCGCATGATCCGGCAAACCCCCTGACACCGGGCAGCAATTCCATTTTGGCTTCCTATGTGGATTACTCGGGCGCGTTGTGGCTCGGAACGCAGGGCGGTGGCGTGAGCGTCATGTCGATGGCCGGCCAGGAATTCATGACCCTGAACGAAAAGAACGGATTGCGCAACGTCATGACATGGTCATTCATCGAGTTCCAGGACAAAGTATGGGTTGGCACCGCATCCGGCATAGCGACCATTGATTGGGAAGCAGCGAAGGTACGATATGATGTGGGTCCGGCCGACCTTGCAAAAAAATCGGTTTTGGCCATGTCCGTGGATAATCACAACCGAGTCTGGGTTGGGACCAATGGCGACGGACTCATGGTCATTGAAGGAAAGCGTGGGGTTACCTATCGGCATGATCCATTGGACAGCGTTACGATTTCATCCGACGTGATCTATGCCATATTGCCGGATATGGAAGAGGATGTTTGGATCGGTACGCTCAACGGTTTGAACCGATTGAACGCCAAAACAGGGCAGATCAGGCGATATTCGCACGACGCAATGGACAGTTCTACCATCAATCACAACATCGTGTTGACCATGCATCGGGACCGGATCGGCCGTTTGTGGGTGGGCACCAACGCGGGACTGTGCCGATACGTTGACACGGCTGATCGCTTCGAACGAATTAGGTTGCCCCTGGACTCCATGTCATTTTCGGATCACGATTTTGTGCAATGCTTTTATGAAGACACCATGCGTCAGGTACTGTGGATCGGTACGACTCACGGCATGATACGAATGGGAAACCGTCACGCCGGGCGACTGACCAGAAAAGACGGTCTTCCCAGCGACCTGGTCTACGGCATGGTCGGTGATCGCGACCACCGGTTGTGGATCAGTACATCCAGGGGATTATGCCGGTACGATCCGTCGGACGGGTCGACCCTGCTTTTCGACGCGTCTCACGGGTTGCAGGGTAATGATTTTAACCAGGGGGCGGTGTTGTCGTTGAAGGACGGCCGCATCCTTTTTGGAGGAACGAGAGGATTGACGGTCTTTCGTCCCGTTGACTCGGCGGACGCGACGTGTGATGGACGGGTTGTAGTCTCACGATTGGCTGTCGAAGGTCAACAGATACGGCCTCTGGTATACGACGATACGCTTGAGCTGGATGTGCCGTGGGACAGCACCAGAATTCTGTTTGAATTTGCTCTGCTGAAATATGAGAACCCGGAAGGGCACCGGTATCAGTATTTGATGGAAGGCTTTGACAAGCGCTGGAGTTCGGCGGAAAAGACGCGCACGGCAGCCTATGCTCATCTTGAACCGGGTACCTATCGGTTCCGTGTTCGCGCGTACGATGGCCATGGCACATTGAATTCACGCGAAGCCATGGTCCGGCTCACGGTGCGGTCGCCATGGTGGGCCACGTGGTGGTTTGCAGGTGTAGGAACGGCTGGACTGGTGACGCTGGTCATGGGAGGATTTTTCTTAAGGCTGCGATCCCTGCACCGGCAGAATGAACACCTGGAAAGCGTGGTTCTGAAACGCACTAAGGACCTCCGGGATGCTCATGAGACCCTTGAAAAACGTGTCGTGGAAAGAACACGCGAACTCAGGGAGCTTTCCGGACATCTGGAAAACGTTCGCGAAGAAGAACGTACTCGTATTGCCCGGGAAGTGCACGATGAACTGGGCCAGCAAATGACGGTTCTGAAAATGGATATCGCGTGGCTCGGAAAATGGTGTGAAGACCGCCGCCTGACCGAGAAAATTCGGGAAATGACAGAACGCGTCGGAGTTACCATTGAATCGATACAGAGAATAGCCTCCGAGCTGAGACCGGCCATTTTGGACCAGGTTGGCCTGGCCGAAGCTATCGAATGGCAACTGCGCCAGGTCGAAAAGAAGACGGAGTTGTTCTGCGCTTTCAAGTGCGATGATCAACTTCCGGTCATACACCGGGACACGGTGACGGCGGTATTCCGGGTTCTGCAGGAAGCGCTGACAAATGTCATTCGCCACGCCGAGGCCACACGTGTCGACGTGCATTTGACGGCGAATGATCAAACACTCGAACTGGTCATACAGGATAATGGGCGGGGAATTTCTCAGGATTGCATGGCATCTTTCAAGTCGATTGGATTGATCAGTATGCGGGAACGCGCTCTTTTGTGCGGAGGTCTCGCGGAGATTGGCCGGGCCAAAGAGGGAGGTACCATGATACGAGTCCTTGTGCCGGTAAGAAGTCACGATCCACAGGGTTCATGATCGCCTTATCAACGGTCTCATAATAGGACTAACATAACTCAGTTAGAGTCGCTAAATTTCACCCCGAGCGGAGTCGCTGAGTTTCACCCCGAGCGGAGTCGCTGAGTTTCACCCCGAGCGGAGTCGAGGGGTCTAC
>CAZJBS010000069.1:0-6736 GCA_964544475.1 uncultured Bacteroidota bacterium
AGCGCATGGGCAATATATCAAAGGCCGAAAGGATAATCAAGGAAGGGTTCCGCGCTGGCGACAAAAGAGCCCGCCATGTTGGACGGGCTTTTTGGATGAGTGAGGTCGGCCAGGGCTACTTCAGAAGATTCATCTTCATGGTCTTGATCTGATCACCCGCCTGCAGCCGGTACAAATACAGACCGCTCGCAACTTCATTGCCGGAATCGTCTTTTCCGTTCCAGGTGATTTCTTTGGCTCCGGCCTCCTGGTAATCATTGACCAGGGTTGCCACGTGCTGTCCGACAGCGTTGAATATCTTCAATGTGACATGGCCGGCTTCCGGGATTTCATAGCTGATGCGGGTCGTCGGGTTAAACGGATTGGGGCTGTTTTGTGCCAGGAGGAACTGATGTCGATGACCTTCCTCCCCGGCTGTCTTTGGCAGCATCGCACCGACGGCGACAGCCATGCTGTTGGAAACGGCCGATAGTTGATTTTGGCTGTCTTGCGCCTTGATCCTGTAGTGCGCATAATTGTGCGCCCAACTGCCGCCGATGATGAAGTCATCCTCGATCCAGGAGGTTCCTCCCACAGCGGCTTTCAGAGACCATGTGGTTGGCGGTACGGACGGACTGGTCGAAAATCCCCGCCAGACCTCATATCCGGTCACATCCAATTCAGGGTTGGCTTTCCAGGACACACGAATCAAGTTGGATGTCGGAGTATTTTTGCCGACGTACACAAGGACGGGTTTGGACGGCGGAGCATTATCCAGGCGCTTGAAGATTTTGACATCGCCATAGTATGAGATGGCCATGATCGAACGGGAGCCATTGCCCTGGATATCCTCCATGACATAGCTTCGAAGGTCCATTGTGTTGAGTGCGGGCAGGTCCAGATCGACTGTGTTGTCGGGGTAACCGGATGGTCCGTCATTATAGTGAATGCCGATGTTGGTGCCTGAGGAACTGGGTATTCCGGGTATCAACCACAGCCACGCGGGAGCTATGTCTGTCTTGCCGTCGCAGTCGACATCAGCGAGAACCACGTGCCTTTTGAAGTGCGAAGCAGTCCATACCAGGCTCTTGGTGACGCCATCCTTGACGCCTCCGTCAAACGACAATTCTTCGAAACCGTCGTTGTTCAGGTCGGCGCCGTCGATGCGCATGCCTATGTCGTAGGAAGACTCAATACTTCCGAAACTGCTTTCAAGCCAGTGTGTGGAAGGATTGGGATTGTTGAATATTCGATTGTCAATATGGCGGGTCTCGGTACCCATACCGTCATCGACAATCACGAGATCGTCATAGAATGGCTCTCCGCCGTATTTCTGGTAGTCCACGAAACCAATGCCGCGTATCGTATTGAGATTGTGGTGGCCTCCGAGCTTCGTATTGTCGATCACGTAGTTCGGGTCATATGCCTGCGTTCCAAAATTGTAAATTCCAAAACTGAGAAACCCGCCTGAAGTATTGTTCGTGTAGATATACACCACGTTATTGATCGCGATGGCAATGTCTTCGAGCTCGACAGTCGGATTATCCATGGCGACGCCGTTTATGTTTCCAATTGCCATCATTTTGATGGTTCCGGCAGGGAGCGTCGTAACGAAGGGGCTTTGGAAACCCGATGCCGTGTACTTGTACACGGTGAGCTTGTTAGTGCCGTTGTCCGTGTACAATAACGCCAGATCACGATACGTTGTGCCGTCGAAATTGCCGACAGCCATGTCCTTCAGATAGTAATCGGCCGATTGGCTCGAAAAAGTAATGGCCGTTACGCTTGAACCCATGGTGCCGGAACCATTGTTGGGCAAATACTTCACGTAAAAAGCGGGCCTCAGGTAGGGTATCCCTATGTCATTTTGACCGTAAAGAACGTCCGCGGATGTATTGTTGTCGGCCTGGGATACGAGACCGTCGACGATGTTTCCGACTTGATATGCCGTGCCGTCGTCGAATTGCACTTGGGCATGCAGGAAGAGAGTGGCGAAAGATAGCATGGCAAACAGAGCAGCTGTCGTCTTCATGATAACTCCTTAGTAGGTTACGTTTGAAAACATGCCTGCAAATACCTACATTCGGAGTGTAGAGCTTTAGACCTACCGGGTTTTTTCTCTACACTCCGGGGCAAAAGGATTTTCCTTTTGCCCCATCTTTTTACGGTCCATGAATCATCGATCCTCCTTTCCCTGTGACACTTATCTTATCAGGAGCATCTTCCGGCTTAGGCTCGCTCCTGCCGATTCAAGCTGGTATATGTATATGCCGGTAGCGATTTCCTTTCCTCCGTTGTTTTTCCCATCCCAGATGACCCTGCGTTCTCCCGGCGGCTCCACACGATCAACGAGCGTTCTCACCAATTGCCCCAACGCATTGTAAATCCGCAATCGCACTTGTCCATGTTTCGGCAGGGAATAGGCAATCGTCGTCGAGGGATTGAAGGGATTGGGGTAGTTCTGGTAGAGTATCAGGCGTTGAGGCAATTGTGTTCCAGGACCCGGTAACGTTGAGATGAGGTTGTTAAAAAGAAGTACAACGCCCACTCCATATGAATTCGACGATGCACCGGCAACAAGCTCAGGTTGGTCGTCGCCTGTAATGTCGACGCTAAGTATGGATGTGGAGACACGTGTGTCGAGACTTGAGCAATCCGAGTAAATAGCATCCGAGTCAAAATCGTACAGCGTCGTATCGCGGTAACCAAATCCCTTGAACAGATGAATTTTGCCATATTCGGCGCATCCGGCCGACCAGATTGCGAGGTCATTCTGCCCGTCATGGTTCAAATCGCCTGCGGCTATGCTCTCTCCAAACCGTCCGGTGAAGTAACCCGGCACAGTGCCCTCAATCGTCACATCGGCCTCATTGCTCGACAGATAAACTGGCCACGGATCGCGGCCATAGAAAACATACACCATGCCCTCCCGCGATGTGGTCGTTTGCTGATCGTAGTGACTCCTTCCGATGATCAGGTCGCCGACCGAATCCGAGTTGATATCCTCCGCTACAATCGACAACGGTCCCGTCCCGTCAAACCAGGTGTAGGAATCGGGCTCCATTTCTATGATCACATCCGCATCGTCCACACGGACTGAATCCACCAGCGGTTCTCCGCCATAAATGACACACACCGCCTGAATGGGTTCCATGTTGTATCGGATTCCTCCGGATATCGCAATATCTTCGTAACCATCACCATTGATGTCTCCCATCTTGATTGGCAACCGGTCGCTCGTACTCAAGGAAGTCGCATACAAAATGGCAGAACGATTGGTGACACTGATGTTCGAAGCGCCGAATGTCATGGAACCGTAAAACAAGTAGGCACTGAATCCGAAATTGGAGCCCAATGGAGAATAATACCGCGTCAAAAACAACACATCGTCGTATCCGTCATTATTGAAATCCCCGGACGTCGGATGCTCCCCGATCAAATAAATCGACTTCTTCCAGTTGGCCGAATCAAAATAGCCCTCGATATACCCATCGGCCTGGGAAGTGTAGAGATGGGTTTGGTTTCGTATGGTCTTGCCAAGAAAGATGTATAACCGGTTCAAGGTCAAATACGAAGGGTTGCCCATGTCGTCGATGTACGTGCAATCAACCTCCGTGGCCGCCGAGAGAATATCGTAGAGTGAGTCGCCATCCACGTCGCAACACAGGATGCCCCAGGAAGTAAAACCCCCGAATTCTGTCTCTCCGTCGATGATCAAATCGGCCGATTGGACGGGAATGTTCCCTGAGAAATTCCGTCCAAAGAACACATACATCCGGCCGGAGTTTTCGATTCCATCGGCATCGTAGCCGCCTGCACCCATGATGACATCATGCACACCGTCGCCATTGATGTCTCCTGCCACGGAACTAACACAGGACAAGCAATCGCCTGGGCTTTCCCCGACGAACGTTGCCTTTACGGGTGGCAGCTGGGCGTAAGCCAACTGGGAGAGGAGAAAAAGCACAAAGAATTTCATAAAAAAGTCCTTTTGTGAAAAGGAATCTTAGGAAGGGAATTCATACGAAGATCCTCATCTTCCTGCTACGATCCCTCGTAGCCCCGGTTGAATACGTTAGACCCGGCTAAATATAAGCAAAAAAAAAAAAAACAAATGCAAAATCAAATATTATTGCCATGCCTGTGGTTGGCACAGAGTACGAAGACACACAGAGAAGACAATCAGGATGAATCACGACACGCCCATGAAGTGTCGCGACACCATCGATTCCAAATCCATTGACCAGATCAAATAAAACATGGTCGGGGAATCCTTCGGCGTCCTAACTTCGAACGCGCGTTGCAGCCACGGTGTCGTGACTTTGAACCACCCCCGTACCCCCTCCTTACGCCACGCCAATCGTACGTAAATGTTGGAATTCTGGCGTAAGGAGGGGGACTTTTTTTTAGATGACCTCCTGGCGCCAAATCCAATCGTTATTTTTTGAAGATCTCATCTGTCGCAGAAAGGAGGAAGAACGCAAAAATCAAGTCCCCCTCCTTGCTCCGGAAAATCTGAATCCCAGAACAAACGTCCGGGAGCAAGGAGGGGGTCCGGGGGTGGTTCAACGAATAATACTGAATCCAAACACGCATTCTCTTCACGACCTCATCGACATTTCCCCACGCACGATCCGGCACAAAGAAATGGACTTTCACCAAGAACAAAGCCCCGCTTCATTGATTCAGCGGGCTTTGGCATAACATCTACCATCTCGACTATTTCAGCAAATTCATCTTCATGGTCTTGATCTGATCACCCGCCTGCAGCCGGTACAAATACAGACCGCTCGCAACTTCATTGCCGGAATCGTCTTTTCCGTTCCAGGTGATTTCTTTGGCTCCGGCCTCCTGGTAATCATTGACCAGGGTTGCCACGTGCTGTCCGACAGCGTTGAATATCTTCAATGTGACATGGCCGGCTTCCGGGATTTCATAGCTGATGCGGGTCGTCGGGTTAAACGGATTGGGGCTGTTTTGTGCCAGGAGGAACTGATGTCGATGACCTTCCTCCCCGGCTGTCTTTGGCAGCATCGCACCGACGGCGACAGCCATGCTGTTGGAAACGGCCGATAGTTGATTTTGGCTGTCTTGCGCCTTGATCCTGTAGTGCGCATAATTGTGCGCCCAACTGCCGCCGATGATGAAGTCATCCTCGATCCAGGAGGTTCCTCCCACAGCGGCTTTCAGAGACCATGTGGTTGGCGGTACGGACGGGCTGGCCGAAAATCCCCGCCAGACTTCATATCCGGTCACATCCAATTCAGGGTTGGCTTTCCAGAACACACGGATCAAGTTGGATGTCGGAGTATTTTTGCCGACGTACACAAGGACCGGCGGCGCCGGTGCCGGATTGTCAAGACGACGGTAGACGACCACCTTGTTGTCTTTCCACGGATAGGCATCCTCGGCCGCGACACAGACAATGCTGACGGCTCCCAAACCCGTGATGTCGCCTGCCAGAAGTGTCATCCCCTGGGCAGTCCTGTGTTCACTGACGCCGGGAATCAAGAAGGGCTGGAATTCAATGTCAGCGACATCATCAGGAAACCCATTCGAACCGTCATTGTAACAAACAAACGGATAGTCCGATGTGTAATCAATGGTCTGTTGGCTGTTGGCGATCACGTCCAACTTGCCGTCATTATTGATGTCGGCCGGGACGGATGACGTCACATAAGTTGGGAATGTGCCATCCACGAAATAATATCGGGGAGCTGGCCACGACAACGTCGTTCCGCTTGCACCGGCACGAATACCGGGATTGAAAAGGAAGTCCTGTGATCCATCGCCATTGAAATCGGCCGCATTCACGGTCAGATAGTTGTATGGCTGGCCATATGTGATGGTATTGACCATCGGGTCCGCGCTTTCCTGGACAAACCAGTTGGCGCCGGCAGCCGGTGTATTATTCTTCCATCGTCGCCCGCGATACGTCTGATCGCTCTGACTCTGCATTTCCAAAAGCACGATCTCATTGAACCCGGCATTCTGGTCATTACCGTAACCGGAGTTGTAGAATTCTCCGACATTCAAAGCGCGAATGGTCGACATGCCCGAGCCCTGGATGGTGAAATTAGGAGTACCACCTGAGCCACCAAAATAGGGATTTGAGGTGCCGTTATTCTTGTAAATGTACACCGCTGAGCCCGAGCCCACAGCAAGATCCCCAAGGCGTGTCGTCGGATAATCAACGCCATCAAAATACCCTGACTTCACCAATTGCGCCCCACCCGCCGGAACGTTAATAGTCTGTAACAGAACCAGCGTTGATCCGCTCACCTGCAGGATGTCAACGTGGTATGTGACCACGCTTGACACATCTTTAGAGTAACTCACAGCCAATTCCATGACGCCGTTCCCATCGACATTAATCGTGTCCATGTCTTTGAATACATAGCCGGTATAGCTCACACTGTATGATCTCAGGACAGCGGAACTCGAAAAGAGCCCGCTCCCGTTGTTGGGCCGGTAAGTGATATAAAAAGAATAGGGTCCCGCTTGTTCGGCGGAAATCAGATCCACTTTCCCGTCTCCACTGAGATCGGCCATGGCCATTTTGGACGTATTGTATGTATTATAGTAGATGTCTTCCGCCCAATCGTCGGGATCAGGCTGAGCGAAGACGGCCGAAGTCCAGACCACCATACTGAAAAGAACAAGAATCGCTTTCATGACTTTCTCCTAATTGATAAGGTTAGATATTAACGGTCTCATAATAGGATTAACATAATTTCCTTAGAATTGCCAAGCTTCA
>CAZJBS010000070.1:0-6392 GCA_964544475.1 uncultured Bacteroidota bacterium
ATATGGCTGACGGAATAAGAATTCGAAAAAAAAACTTGCATTGCTGTCTCATAATCCTATATTGATAGGGCTTAGAGACTTATAATCAATACTTTAGCCGATATGCAACTGGCCCTACAGGCCGTGGGTAACGTGTCTGGAAAGTGGCTTTATTGGAAAGTCGAAGAACGCAAGAATATGCATATGATAAAACGATACACGAGGATAACCGGAGAGGATATGCGCGGAATGACACCATCAAGAATCAGGCGCTTTGGCCACCTGATACTTCTGGTCAGCTTGACCATGGCCATAGCCGGTCAGGTTATGGCGACGACGTACTTCAGCCAGGGAACGGCCAATTTTACCGACACCGATGCGTGGAACACCGCGCCTGACGGCAGCGGAACCAACTTCACGGCCACGTCCAACGAAGCCGGCAATTCCTTTGTCATTCAGGGGAGTCATGTGATCTCCCTTGGCGCTGGCCAGACTTTGGATTCACTCGTGATCGGCGAAGGTGGGTCGCTGGACATGAATACGCAATCTCTTCAGGTCATCAATCTTGCCATAGACGGCGATTTCGACGACCTCACAGGAAACACCGGTTTTGTGAACTTGTCCGGCAATCTTACGGTGGGGACCAATGCGACATTCGCGAATAATAACCGAAGCTCTTTTAATTTTGACGGCTCCGGAACCCAAGTCATCGGGGGTTCATTTACAGGCGAACTGCTGTTTGAGAATCTTATCAACTCAGCATCGGGTACCGTTGAAAACGACCACACCGGCAACATTGGTGTAAATCAAAAATTCCGTTTGCGAACAGGCACTTTCCTGGCGGGTTCCGCAACATTTGTTCTCTCGTATTCTGCCAATAACGACACGTGCTTTAGAAAGGAAGGCGGAACCTTTGATGCGGAAACTTCCCAGTTCGTTTACTCGGGAACCACTGGAATTTTCTTCTTGACGAACACCGATATTGTGTTCTACAAACTTGCCATGAGACATGGATCGACGAATTCAGTCGGATTGCGGGCGGTTTCCACAGCGGACACTTTCTACGTGGCGAATGAATTTGAGCGGGGTGGGTCGACCAATCTCATTACTCCTTCGAATTCGGCCCTTGCCTACTACAGTGGGGCCACGCTTAGATATGCCAATGGTTCCAATCGGACATTGTCCAACGAATGGCCAACGACGGAGGGCCCGACCCATGTCGTGATGGCTGCGACCGGATCTGCCACGGTGACGATAAACGCCAGCCGAACCATATCGAGTTCAGGTACGCTCTCATTGGAACAAGCCAGCTCCGGTAATTTCATTGTCAGCGGCGCAACGACGGTATTGACCATAAACGGGACCGTGACAAGGAGAACATCCGGAACGGTCGGCATAACGACCGCAAGCGGCGGAACCATCTCTTATGGCTCGGGTAGCACGCTGAATTACAGCCCGACAACGCAGGCTAATGTAACTGTTGGAGCGGAATGGCCAGCCACGAGCGGTCCTGCAAATGTGACCGTAAACGACGCCGGTTTTACCGTGACTGGATCTTCAGCACGGACGATCAGGCACAATCTGACTCTCACGGCGGGCACTCTGACGCTTGGGACCAATGAACTCACGGTACTCGGTGATGTTTCCGGCTCGGAAGTATCCGGCAGCGGAACCGTTCATGACAACACAACTCTCGTGATGGGTGACAATACAACACCCGCCAACAGCACCGAGGATCAAACCATCACCGGAAATGTCAATCTCAATAAGCTCATCGTTAACAAGACTGGCGGCACAAACGACCTGGTGACGGTCAACGGATCGATGATTTTTTCCTCAGGCGGTGCTCTGACGGTAACGAACGGAACACTCCGAATGGTTTCACCGGGCCAGATCACAGGAAGCCTGGCCACGTTGACCGTGTCCTCTGGTGGTCGGCTTGAAACGGGAGGGCAGGATATTTCCGCCATCTCGACAATTTCTGCCGCGAACGGGACCATTGAATTTGATGGTTCCAGCGCCGAGACTCTGCCCACGGGAATCACTATTGGAACTGTGGAAATCAACAATTCTAGCATAGGCGGTGTGATCGCCACCAGCGGAACGCTTGTCATTGGATCGTCTCTGGTGCTCACGAACGGCTTCGTTACCACGACTTCCAGCAATGTCGTCCGACTGTCGTCGACGGCCACGGTAACCGGGACCTTCAGCAGTTCCCGTATGATTGTCGGCCCCCTGCAAAAGGCGTTCGCGTCCGGTGACGAACCTGCGTTCACTTTTCCGATTGGGTTCACAGGGTCTTACCTCCCTGCGACATTCGACTATTCGGCCAATGACGTCAGTTCAAGTATCATACAAATCCAGGCTGTTTCAGGCGATCCGGGTGGTACGGCTCCAAGCGGAATATCCTCCATTGCGACATCGCACTATTACACGATAACGGAAGTCGGCACGGGCGGTAGCTTCACGTACGACATCACGTTGACTTATACCGGGACGGGATTCACGCCCGATTCACGCAACAAAATTGTCCTGCAAAACGGCGCAACGACATATTCATTGCCAACCCAGGGCTCGGCTTCGGGTGGCACTCAGACGGTGTCCGGTCTCACGGCGCTGCCCACTAACAGCGGTAAAGCCGCCTTCGGCGCCGGTTCGGCCGACAAGTATTGGGATGGCAATGGCTCCGGCGGAGCCGGCAACTGGAGCGTCGCAGCCAATTGGAGTGACAATGCCCTGCCTCTGGCCGGCGATGTAATCGTCCTCGACAATTCCGTACTTGCGGCTGATTATGTCGTCGTCTATGACGCGAGCACGTCCGTCACGAGTTTCGACAACATCCAGATCAACGGGACGTCAAACTCCGTGACCCTGCGTCTGGACAAGAATACGACCATCGACCTGACCAATGGCACGACAGGCCTGACGCTATCCAACAGCGCCAACTCCAACCTGATTTATAACACCACGAGTCTGGGCATGAACGGCGGCGGATACGATGCGTCGAGAACCAGCATCGGGGCGGCATCGACCGTCGATTACCGGACGGGCACCGTTTATGCGGACGCGTATGGCAACCTGACTGTCAATACCACCGGCAGCCTTACCGCGGCCGGCGTGACCACCGTGTCGGGCAACTTCACGAAATCCGGTTCGGGTTCCTTCGACGTGGCCAACACGTCGTTGAGCGTGACCGGCACTACGGACGTTCAGGGCGGCACGTTGTCGACGTCGGGAACGGGCAGTGTGGCTCTTGGCGCGGTGACGAATGCCGGAATCATCACGTTGAGCGGCTCCGGCGCCTCCGGCATGGCCGGCGTCACCAACACGAGTACGATGACACTAAATTCGACGGCCGGCACGGTGACTTTTTCCGGCGCGTATTCCGGATCCGGGACTCTTTCTGCGACAGGCGCCACGCCCAATGTGACCTTCGAGGCAGGATTTTCCCCCGGCGGCAGCGCGACCTTTGGCTCACAGACTTTGACCTTCCAGAACGATGTGACCGTCACGGGCGGTGTTCTCACTCTGTCTTCCAACTCGTCGTTCACAGGTGATTTTGATTTTGAAGTTAACGGGGGAACGGTCAGTTCTTCCGCCGGCACGATCACGTTCACCAGCGGCACCGGCCAGACCATTACCGGCAATGTGACGTTTCCCAGCCTGACGATCAACAATTCGAATGGCGTCACCATCACCAGCGGCAGTCTTCCCACCGTAACGGGGACGCTTGCACTGACGAGCGGTCTGGTCAATTTCGGCAACAGCGCCGACTATCTGACACTCAACACGGCGGCCAGTCTGTCCGGAGGTTCCTCGACGTCCTATGTCAATGGCAAGGTTCGCAAAGTATTTGCGACGGGATCCAGCGTGTCGGGAACATTCCCGGTGGGCAAGGCCGGCCGGTATCAACCGGCGACCATAACGCTGGGCACCGTCAGCGCCGCCAACCCCAACGTGACGATCGAACAACATGAATACAACCATCCGACGCCGCTGACGTCGGGTATTGAAGCCGGTCTTCAGAAGGTGTCGCGAGTTCGCACGTGGTCTGTTCTCTACAATGCCAATGGCGCCACGATGTCCAATCCGAGCGCCCTTTTGACGTGGGACAACAGCGGCGTGGCCGGCATCAGCGACGGCCTGTGGGGCAACTCCGACGCGAATGTATATGTCATTGCCCAAAAGCTCAATGGCGGCGGCAGCTGGCTCAATCGCGGCCGCAGCGCATCGAGCGGCACGTTGCAAGTGGCTGTGAATGCCTTCAGCGGCACGCTCACCAGCAGCACGACTGCCTTTACACTGACCGACGGCCAGACGGATTCCGTCACCTTTGCCACGACGGCCGGCGATGTCTCCCTGCCGGTGGAATTGTCCAGATTTGAAGCCGCCGAAGTGGAAAACCTCGGTCACGTCGCGCTCCGGTGGACGACCGAATCGGAAATCGAAAACGCCTACTGGCTGGTCCAACGCAAGAAGAATGACGGCGAATTTGAGACCGTGGCCACGCAACAGGGCCAGGGTTCGACGACGAGCGCCACCGAATACGAGTATGTGGACACCGACGTGAAGTCCGGCGACAGCCTGACGTACCGCCTGGCCGATGTTTCGTTCAGCGGCGCCATCGGATACCACATAGAAAAAGGCGTCCGCCTGGCCGTGCCGGAGAAGTACGAATTGATCGGCAATTTCCCGAATCCTTTCAATCCGACCACAAGCATCGCGTACAAGCTGCCGGCGTCGAGCCGCGTGCGTCTGACCGTTTACAATATGCTCGGTCAGCAGGTTCGGGCGCTGGTATCGGGATCCATCCAGGACGCGGGCGTGCAGCGGGTGATGTGGGATGGCCGGAATGACGCCGGAACGAGCGTGGCGTCGGGCATCTACATCTACCGGTTGGAGGCGGGTTCTTATCGCATGACGAAGCGGATGCTCTTCCTGAAGTAGAACCTTCAAGATCGCGAAATCAAAAAGGCTGCGGAACATTCCGCAGCCTTTTTTTTGTTCGTCGAACCACCCCCTGCCCCCTCCTTACTCGGATCGTATGTGCGGAAATGTGGATTCTCTGGAGCAAGGAGGGTGGAATTGCTATGTTTGAATGGACACTTGGTTAAGGTATATTGAACAAACCAAAGGAGGTCCAGACGTGAAAAAGGAACGAAAGCAATTTACACGCGATTACAAACTTGAGGCCGTGCGATTGAGCTATCAGCGTAGTAGCGTGGTGGAATTAGCCGGTGAATTGGGACTGCGTCCGGCGCTGATATATCGTTGGCGAAGCGAATTTGCAGTCACGGGCGAGAAAAGCTTCCCAGGTAATGGAAATGGCCGGACGAGTGAAGATGAGCTTACGCGTCTCAAACGGGAACTCGCCGATGCTCGTATGGAGCGCGACATACTAAAAAAAGCGATGGCCATCTTCAGCAAGCACCCGGGATAAAGTATCGATTCATCGATACGCATCGCGATAGTTATCCTGTGGAGAAGATGTGCCAATATCTGGAAGTATCGCGCAGCGGTTATTACAGTTGGCGTGCCCAAAAGAATCAACCCAAGAAAGAACAAAAACGCGTTTCTATTGATGAATCCATTCGCCAAATATGGCTTGGGAGCAAGAAACGATATGGAGCCCCAAAGATTCGCATGGAACTGTCCAAGAACGGTATCGCGGCAAGCCGTCCAAGGGTTCAGAGACGTATGAAAGCAATGAACATTCAATGCACCTATCGGCCGAAGTTCCGGGTAACTACCGATAGCAAGCATCACCTTCCGATTGCGGAAAATCTGCTCGCTCAGAGGTTTAATGTCACAGGGCTTTCGCAGGTTTGGGTCAGTGACATAACGTATGTGCGTCATCTTTCCGTGTGGATTTATTTGACCATAGTGATGGACTTGGCGGATCGGCAGATCATAGGATGGGCCTTATCCGCGGATTTATCAGCCGCTTCCACCGTGATGGCGGCCTTCAAGATGGCAACCGGGAACCGGCCGCCTCAAAAGGACATGATTATTCACGCCGACCGTGGAAGCCAATACGCGTGCGAAGAGTTTCGCGAACGCTTGAACGATTTGACTATCCGTCAAGGCATGAGTCGCAAAGGTAACTGCTGGGACAACGCGGTGGCCGAATCCTTTTTCAAATCGTTTAAAGCCGAATTACCGGAAGGCTATTCACGTCTCAATCGGGAACAACTCCATTCTCTGATATTCGAATCCATTGAAATCTGGTATAACCGTCAACGTATTCACTCCACGCTTTCTTACAAAACCCCCGTGGAAAAAGAACGTGAACTCAAACAAGTCGCTTAACTTTGTGTCCACAAAAATGTTGCAATTCCAGGGGGAGGTCGTGGAACCCCCCCCTGCCCCCTCCTTACTCCGGATCGTATGTGCGGAATTGCAGATTTCCTGGA
>CAZJBS010000071.1:0-6262 GCA_964544475.1 uncultured Bacteroidota bacterium
CTGTGCCGCATGTGCTGATCGGATGGGATAGCACGGGAATGGTACGTCAGGCCAATAGCGCCGATTCGTTCAAGGTGTTCAGCATCTATCCGAGTCAGACTACCCTCGATCACATGAACTACAACAACCGTTTCAGCGCCCCTACCGGTGTCGAAAGCTACGAAATCCGCTATGGGGACTCAAGCTACTATTGGAACGGATCCACCTTGGCCCCAGACAAATTGCCATTTGCCGTCTATGCGGTCGGCCCGCGATCTTCCTTCAGCCGGGACACCAGCGTATCCCATCGCTTGTGCATCCGACGCCAGTCGCCAGGTTATTATGTCTTCTACTCAGACATGGCCCTGCCGTGGGACAGCACGTATTGGGAGATGGGCGCTCGTTCTACCATTCCCTTTTCTATCTCTGCAGCATCGATCCGATATTGGCGAACCGGCAAGGCCTCCATACCTTACACGCAGACCACGTGGACTCAGGCCACGGACAGCCTTAACCCACCGTCCGGTACGGTCCTTCGACTGGTGGCCGCTACATCGGATTCGATACCTCCCATTCTTGCGGCCAATGACCTTTATGAATTTCTTTCACCTGTGGATACATTCCGCATACCCGTGTATTCTTACATCCCGACCGCATTGAATATCATCCGGGCTCCGGCAGGCTTCACGATTGACCCTGACGGACTGATGCACTGGTATTATTCATTATCTCAAAGAGGGGTCACTTATACCGTGGTCTTGCGCGCGGACAACCCCATGGGTTCGACGCATCGTACTTTTGCTGTTCGGGCCGGCTATGATTCGCTTCAGGCTGTCGTGCATCTCACGGCTTATGGCAACCATCTTGACTTCTATACCTTAAACAACGGCAAAATTGCGGCCCAGTCATACGGAATATCGCGGTTTGCCGGCCTTCGTTTTCTCAGCCCACAAGCAGACCTGATTTATACCGGTGGCTTTTGCATTGGAACAAAGAAACGGGGAAGTCTGACCGATACCGTCACTGTATCAATTGCCGAATACTATTCGGAATTCCAGCCAGGACGAATTATCTCTGGAGGAGATCTTGGAACGATGGTAACTGAGGACCCGGAGAACCCGCAGTCCGGAGTATATGTGTTGCCGGAACACCACGCCTCATGGCCAGTGGAGGCTCCACGGGATTCATTCGCCAAGCCTTTGAAACTGTCTTTATTGGATACGTGGACTGTATTTAACGACATGGGCGACCACGTCCGATGGGACAAGGACGCTCCATATCTTGGATTGGAGATTCAAAGACAAACATTCATGTTCCAGGCCTATCCTTGGAACAACGCTGTTCTCGTCCGGATGCGGATCATTAACAAGAGCGATCGTGAATATGATTCGACGTATGTGGGTTTGTGGCAGGATCCGGACGCGGGATTCAGTGAGGTCGACCTTTCGTCCGTCGATAGTGCGTCATCATTGTTATGCACGTACAACGCTCCGGGTTATGGCGACCCGTATCCGGTATCCATTGGCACTGTTTTGTTGCAGGGGCCCTTGATTGATGGGATGCCATCGGACACGGCCAAGCTTCTGAACATCAGCCCGGCTGGATTTGTAAGCGATTGTCTGGTCGGCAAGCGAATGATCATGGCGACTTCCGCTTTCTGTTACTTCAACAGCGTATGCGATGAGAATCATGATTTGACAGGTACTACACTATGGTTGGTTTGGACTGTCGGGGTTATCCAAAACCGGAAGGTCCATTTGATGTATTCTACGGACACTATCCTCATGGCCAACGCACTCTCATGAGTTCCGGCCCGTTCACATTCGCTGCGGGAGACACCCAGACGATTTGGTATGCCTACGTCGGGGCTTTGGGCGCGAATGACTCGGCCGCCGTCGATACGCTGAAACACTACGCCACGCTGATGCACCAGCAGTTCCAGGGCGACATGAACGACATCGTGATTCGAGATTCGACGTCATCAGATCTGCCGGCGTATCATTTTCGGCTCAACCAGAACTACCCCAATCCCTTTAATCCGTCGACGACGATCCGGTACAACCTGCCAAAGGAGTCGCGGGTGTCGCTCAAAATCTACAACGTGCTCGGTCAGGAAGTGCGCACACTGGTCAACCGACGCGAAGGTTCAGGCGAACATTTCGTCGTCTGGGATGGCCGGAACCATTTACGTCATGCGGTGTCATCGGGTGTTTACCTGTACCGGCTCGAAGTGGATGGGAAGGCGAGGGTGAGGAAGATGATGTTGATTAGATGAATTGAGAATTGAGAATGGAGAATTACGAATTATGAATTACGAATTACGAATTACGAAATGGGGATTCTCTGTTTGTTGAACGAAACGCGGGAGGAGTTATGAAGAACTTGATACTGGTAATGGTCGCTTTGAGCGTGGCGGCTTTCCCGGTCGTGGGACAGATACCGCCAAACAATCTCGGTCAGATCGTGGAGGTGGCGACGCCGGCGGGGATATTGCCTGTGCCGCATCTGCTGATCGGGTGGGACAGTTCGGGGTTCGTGCGTCAGGCGAGCGCCGAAGATTCCTTCAAAGTCTTCGGGTGGTATCCCAATGCCACGTGTCTGAACCGGCCGGCCGATCCGCCTTTGGTACCCCTGAATTTCCATGAGCGATTCAGCGCCCCGTCCGGAAACGAGAGCTATGAGATCCGGTACGGCGACTCCAGTCACTATTGGGATAATTCCACGCTGGCCTCCGACAAACTTCCCTTTGCCGTCTATAGCGTAGGGTCCCGCTCAGCCCGAAGTCAAGATACGTCGGTGGCGGTGCGTCTTTGCATACAAAAGGTCACTCCATCCGGTTATTACAATGTCTATGGGGACATGGCATTGCCGGCCGACAGCACATACTGGGATCTGGCCACGCGACAGATCATCCCGTTTCCGTCGGTCATCAACCGGCTTTGGCGCTATTGGCGAACCGGCAAAGCCTCCATTCCTTACACCCAATCGACATGGAATGAATGGGATGACGCCCACATGCCTTCGCCCGGCACCGTCCTCCGCCTTGTGGCGCAATCCGCCGATTCGATCGCACCTGTCATCTCCGCCCCTGACAGCGTGTTCTTTGTAAACCGGTCGGCTTCCTACGACATTCATGTGTACTCCTTCGAACCGACCGTCCTTTCTCTGGCGAGTGCGCCCGAGCATATGACCATGACCCAGGATGGCGTGGTCCAATGGCCTTTCACAGCGTCACAAGCCGGCCATCGTTATGAAGTCGTCGTAACGGCCGAGAATTCACTGGGAAGTGTTTTCAACACCTTCCACGCCATCGCCGGATACGCTTGTGACACTGCGGTGGATAGCGTCGCCCTGCTGCAGGAGAATGACTTCATGTTCTATACGGGCAATGACGGGACTATTGCACGCCATCCGCTGGGGACGGCGGGTATGCTGTTTCACAATTGGGATTTGATCTTTGCCGGCGGCTTCTGGGTGGGAGCCCGCAAGCCCGGCGTGACCGGCGATACGGTGACCGTTTCCCAGGTCGAATTCGAATCGGACTTCCAGCCGGGACGCATACTCAACCGCGGGCCGCTGGACTCCCTGATGACGCAAAATCCCGATGATCCCGCCAACGGAGTGTATATTCTGCCGGACCATGAGGAATGCTGGCCGGCTGAGGCGCCGTATGCCGGAAACGACCCATTGAAACTCTCGCTTCGGGACACGTGGACGGTATTCAATGATATGGGGGCCCACAATGCGCCAGAGCCCGGCGGCGAAGCCCCGAAGCTGGGCCTGGAAGTCCAGCGTCAGACTTTCATGTTTGCCCAGTACCCGTGGAACAACGCCGTGCTGGTCCGGATGCGGATCATCAACAAGAGCGACCGTACCTACGATTCGACATATTTCGCTTTGTGGACGGATGCGGATGTAGGTTATTGGAGCAACAATGACCTGTGTTTTGTGGACTCATCGCTTGGACTGCTGTGCACGTACAGTATTGAAAGCGATCAGGCCAATCTCGCACAAGGAACCCTGCTTCTTCAGGGGCCTGTCGGCCAGGCGGGCCTGCAGGACACAGCGAGGCTGCTCGGAATCGGTCCTTCCGGCTTTGTCACGACGGAATTGCCCGGGCACAAGGTAAGGGTGGCCGGTTCTGCACTGGCGGGCCTGAAGCAATGCTACAGTATGAATGATTTCTTCCGATGGTCCGTCATGCAAGGCAGCGACTGTTCCGGCCATACGAAGCCTGGGGGCCCATTTGACCTCATCGCTGGCCACAACGCGATCGATCAATACAATCTGCTCTCCTCCGGTCCGTTCACTTTCACGGCCGGCGATACGCAGGACATCTGGTATGCCTATGTGGGAGCGCTCGCCAATTCGGATAGCGATGCGGTCGATACGCTCAAACACTACGCCATGCTCATGCACCAGCAGTTCCAGGGCGACATGAACGACATCGTCGTCGGTATCGGCGATCGCACGGCCAATACGGTCGTGCGTGACTTCCACTTGTACGCCAACTACCCCAACCCCTTCAACCCAACCACCACGATCAGATACGTTCTGCCGAAACATGCGAAGGTATCTTTGAAAGTCTACAACGTGCTCGGTCAGGAAGTGCGCACACTGGTCAATGCCCGGGAAGGATTCGGGGAACATACGGTGGTATGGGACGGAAGGAACCAACTCGGCCGGCCGGTGTCGTCGGGAGTGTATTTGTACCGGCTCGAAGTGGATGGGAAGGCGAGGGTGAGGAAGATGATGTTGATTAGATGAATTGAGAATTGAGAATGGAGAATTACGAATTATGAATTACGAATTACGAATTACGAAATGGGGATTCTCTGTTTGTTGAACGAAACGCGGGAGGAGTTATGAAGAACTTGATACTGGTAATGGTCGCTTTGAGCGTGGCGGGTTCGTCGGTTGTTGGGCAAATTCCGCCGAACAATCTCGGTCAGATCGTGGAGGTGGCGACGCCGGCGGGGATATTGCCTGTGCCGCATGTGCTGATCGGATGGGACAGCACGGGGTTCGTACGGCAGGCCAACAGCACCGATTCGTTCAAGGTGTTCAGTCTCTATCCGTATCTGACCACCCTCCATCACATGAACTACTACAACCGCTTCAGCGCCCCTACCGGCAGCGAAAGTTATGAAATCCGCTATGGAGACTCAAGCTACTATTGGAACGGATCCACCTTGGCCCCAGACAAATTGCCATTTGCCGTCTATGCGGTCGGCCCGCGATCTTCCTTCAGCCAGGACACTACGGTGTCTCACCGCTTGTGCATCCAACGGAATTCTCAAGGCTACTATCTCTTCTACTCAGAGATGGCCCTGCCTTGGGACAGCACGTATTGGGAGATGGGAACTCGTTCCACCATGCCCTTTTCTACCTCGGCAGCATCGATACGATATTGGCGAACCGGCAAAGCCTCCATACCGTACACGCAAACCACGTGGACTCAGGCCACGGACAGTATCATGCCTGCACCGGGAACGGTGATTCGGCTGGTGGCCGCCAATGCGGACAGCGCCAGCCTGGTCATCATCGGGCCGAATTCTTGCATTTTCCCAAACCCCACGGACACTCTCCAACTGATGGTCTATTCTTTCGAACCTGTGACATGGTCGTTGATATCCGCTCCGGAGAACATGACTCTCGATGCAGAGGGAGTTATTCGATGGCCCTACGCCGGTTCTCAGGTTGGTCATGACTACACGGTCGTCTTACGAGCGGAGAATTCGTTCGGTTCGGTTTACAGAACCATCGTTGTCCACGCCGGGTATGGTGGATCGCATCCGTCGAGTTACGTACGCCTCCGCAACAATAACCTCGACTTCTGGACCGCCAACAATGGGGCGATTGCGGCAAACACACCTGCCACCCAATCGGGCATGCACTTTAATAATCCATTTGCGGACTTGATCTACGCCGGCGGATTCTATGTGGGGACAAAGAAGCGTGGCGTTGGCAATGCCGTAGACACGGTAACCGTATCGGATGTTGAATTTAGTCCAGAGTTCCAACCCGGGCGCATACTCAATAGCGGCGACCTTGGCACTTTGATCACCGAAAACCCGGACGACTCCACTCTTGGTGTTTATTTGCTTCCCGATTACGCCGGACCATGGCCTCCGGAAGCGCCGCATGACGCCCTTGGCAATCCGCTCAAGCTCTCCCTCCGCGACTCCTGGACGGTATTTAATGACGCAGGTTTCTTTCCGAATCCATCGGGCACGTATGAAGAAGCCCCGATATTGGGTTTGGAGATTCAAAGGCAAACGTT
>CAZJBS010000072.1:0-5961 GCA_964544475.1 uncultured Bacteroidota bacterium
GGGGTGGTTCAAGAATGATCCTCAATCCAAACACGTATTCTCTTCACGACCTCATCCACATTCTGACTCATCTCATCACCATCAAATGCAACCGCTGGATTTCGCCGTCGTGCAAATCACACTTGTCGTGTTCGACCTTGAACGGTCCGCATTTATTTCATATGTTGATCGCAACTTTTGCCGTACGTGCCCGTAAGTCTTTTGTTATCTCTGATTTGACCTCCAGGAAAATGAAAAGACCTTCCTTGCCGCACCGCATTTATTATCTGCTCATGATGGTACTGATGATCGTGGGATTGGCGGTCAACGCGTTCACGTATTACGCCAAAGTGCGGGTGACGCTCGCCGTCTGGCTCAACGAGTGTATCGTCATTGCGCTCCTGGCGATCGTAATTTCCGTGTTGTTTCGGCGTCACACATTCGAAGACGTGAGCCTCACAAAGCGTCTCCGGATTTCACTGCTGCTCTTCGTGCTGATTTACGTGATTGGTTTTGCATCGGTGGCTTTCACCCAGCCCGAATATCTGACGCCCCGTTACGCAGGAGGATATGTGTTGCGGGCGCACTCGTGGTCGGGAGTGCTTGTCGCCAATCTGATCGGGGCGACGTCGCTGGTCGCGCTTGCCTTTGGATTGCGGATTGTCCGTTCGTTCATTTTGCATCGGCAAAAAAAACACACGGAGACATACTTCAACCTCATGCTCGTCTCGGGAGCTCTGACCATGCTCTCCGCGGCCCTGACCGGGCGCCCTCTCAAATACGATCCTTCGTACAATAACGCCATCACGTCCGTTTTGCTGGCCACGACCACCTTCCTGATGTTCGTCAATATGTTTCGTGTGACATGGCTCACGGTGCTCAACCGCCGGCAGAAATTCATGACCTTTCTCGGCGGATGCCTTTTCACGATGGTCTCGGCGGGCCTTTACGGGGCCGAAATCGGCGGCGGCGTCACATTGTCGGATATCGTCAATTCCTACAGCCTGGTGGCGGGGTCGTTTCTTTTTCTCATCATGATTTTTGCGTTCCTGTACAGCCTGATCACGACCATCGGCGCCTTTTTCCACCTCCCGACCGCGGCGATCTATGACAAGAAGGTCAAGGAGATCAATTCCATCTACACGCTCAGCCGGACCATCAATTCCCTGTTTGATTTTGACAAGATCGTCTCCAGCGTGACCGGCCTCGTCTGCGAAGCGACCAATTCCCAGGCCTGCTGGCTGGAAATGGCCAACCACCGCAATCCGACATCCCGCCAATCCTTCAATTTTGTGGCGCTGAAAACACGGGAGAATTTCCATGTTCATTTTCTCGAGGTGAGTTCCAAGAAGTACCTGTCCTCGATGAGTCTGGCGCAGCAGGTGCCCTCCAACGACATGGATTTTCGTAACTATTTGATCGCACCGACCGAATGGATGCTTGAAAACAAAAAGCCGCTCGTGATCAACCAGGTGCGGCGGGACAAAAGCACCCGGGACATCCGCAAGACGCCCATCGAATCCATGATCGGCGTGCCGCTGATTTCCTACGATGAAGTCATCGGCATCATTTTCGCCGTCAAACCCGTCCCATTCGGATTTGATCAGGACGACGTGGCCGTCGTGTCCGCGTTTGCCAATCAGACGACGGTGGCCATCGAAAACGCGCGGCTGGTCAAATCGTCTCTCGAAAAGGAGCGGCTCGAACAGGAACTCCGGATTGCGCATGAAGTCCAGATGAAATTGATCCCCCAGGTGGTGCCCGTTATTCGCAACGAATCGCAGACCGTGGCGCTTGAGATCGGCGCCCGGACCATTCCAGCCAACGAGGTGGGCGGCGATTACTACGACTTCATCAAGCTCGCCGGCTGGCGCACCGGTGTGGTCGTGGCCGATGTTTCCGGTAAGGGCACGTCCGCCGCGTTTTACATGGCGGAGATCAAGGGCATCGTGCAGGCGCTGGCGGGCATCTATTCGTCCCCCAAAGACCTTATGGTCGCGGTCAACGACGTGTTGTACGGCACGCTGGATCGCAAGTCGTTCATCACGCTGATCTATGTGGACGTGGACATTTCAACGGGTTTGCTGCGGTTTGCCCGCGCCGGCCACTGCCCGTTGCTGCACATCCGCGGGTCCGACAAACGGTTTTACCAGCCCAAAGGCCTCGGGCTGGGCCTGGACAGCGGCGCGGTTTTCCGGTCGACCATTGAAGAGCACACGTTGACGATCGAACGGGACGATCTGGTGATCCTGTATTCGGACGGGCTGGTGGAGGCGCGGAACGAACGCGGCGAGGAATTCGGCGAAGACCGGTTGTGCAAGGCCATCGAGGCGGCGCGCTCGTCGGGCGCGGAAGACATCAAGGAGCGCATCGTGCGCGAAGTGCGGACGTTTGTCGGGTCGGCGCCGGTGCATGACGATCTCACCTGTGTCGTTTTGAAGATGAAGGAGATCAATGCCGCCGCGCCGGCGGAAGCCCGGCCACCCGCCGCCGGGGAAATCAAAGGCGCCGCACGGCCGCGATGACCGGCTCCGGCATGGCCAACGGCCCGCTTTCGCCTTGCAATCGAAGAAAAATTCGATAACTTATTCCGGCATCGTGCGTTTCATCTATTATGTAACGGGAAAAAAGTTATGAGCGGATTTGACGTCATGCGTCGGGACAACCAGGACATTTCAGTGCTCGCATTGAAAGGATTCCTGGACGCCCACACGTACCCCCACTTTGAAGCCGAACTTCAAAAGCTGGTGGACGAAAAACGCTACAAGATCGTCGTGGATTTTCAGGAACTCAACTACATCTCCTCGGCCGGTCTTGGCGTATTCATGGGTTTCATCGAAACGGTGCGGGAGAATGCCGGAGATATCAAGCTCTGCACGCTTTCGCCTAAAGTCTTCAAAGTGTTCGATCTGCTGGGCTTTCCGACGTTGTACGATATTCTGCCCACCGAAAACGACGCGATCGAACGGTTCCAATCGCCCATGAATGACGCACGCTAATCCCCACGAACGATGTCCATCATTGACTGGATCCGACAAGTGACGAGCGGCAAACTGAACAAATTCACGATGCAAATCCCCAGCCGGACGGACAACCTGGAGATCATCCGGGAGTTTGTCGTCGGCATTGCCCGCCGGTACGGTTTCAAGGATGACGCCATCAGCGAGATCGAACTGGCCGTCGATGAAGCGTGCGCCAATGTCATCAAACACGCCTACCGGTATGACGACCAGCACAATATCGACATCACCGTCGAGACCAATTCGACCAAGATTGCCATCACCATCAGCGACCAGGGTCTCGGCTTCAATCCCGAGCGCCTCGAATCCCCCCAACAACGTCTGCAGAAACACGCCCGCGGCGGTCTCGGTATCGCCCTGATCCGAAAGGTGATGGACGAAGTCTCCTTCAGCATCAATCCCGGCCGGCACAACGAAGTGCGCATGGTCAAGTACCTGTAACCGATCCCCAACCCTGAGAGTTCTCAGAACCCTCAGGGTCGGGGGGTTCGGGCATCAAACCCATGAATCCCACCAAATCGTATTTCAAAGACACCTGCCATCATCTGTACAATCGGGGTGTCAACAAACTCAACGTGTTCCATGACGAACAAGACTATGCTTACTTCGTCAAGCGACTGCGGGATTACAAAGAGAGATATCGCATGGCCGTCCTGGCCTTCTGTCTCTTGCCCAACCACTTTCACATTATGGTCAGGCAAACATCGGATGAGCCGACGGTCGGCCGTTTTGTCGGCGATTTGCTGAATTCATATACGAAAGCAACCAATAAAAAATATCGCCGTTCGGGAGTGCTTTTCGAGGCACCGACGAAATCGAAACCGGTTACAGCTTTGATGAATAGGATTATGAAGTGGTATTGAACATGGCTATTTTCTCGCAACCCCACCCCCTCCCTCCCCTTCAAGGGGAGGGCCAGGGTGGGGTTTGTGTTCTTCCAAGCATACTGTTTCGAGCGCCTATTGCTACCTATTTTGGGTGGTTGGTACGATACATCCTGTTGAATCCCGTCAAGGCAGGTCTTGTCCCAAGGCCAGAGGAATGGAAATTCTCCTCTGCCGGAGATGTCCTCGGTACGAATGTCCGGACGTGGCTCGATACCGGGCAGGCGGTCATGGCGTTTGGGAACTCAGGAGAACTCCGCCGCTTTTTGATGGATAGTCATGTCAGTGAACCCGGATTCTGGGATCCTGACCTGGAGAGCCCGGAGAACCCTGAGGGTTCTGGAGAACCCTCAGGGTTCTCCAAGTCAGGATTCCCATGATTGACCACAACCTTCACGAACTCCTTCAATGGCTCACCGGTGTCGGGTTGCTTTACCCGGAACTGCATTACGTCTTCCGGCATTTTCCGTTCAGCCGTTATTTTGTGCGGGAACCCGAGATCGTATTCGATGCGCCCTTTCGCGTGGAGCCGGGATGCCAACTCCCCGTCATGCTGCTGATCAAGGATGCCGATCAATATCCGGCGGAACTGCGTGAGGTGGTCATTGAAATAAACGTCGAAGGGTCTCCAAAACTCCATTTTGCAGACCCCGAAGGTTTCAAAAACCTTCGGAGTCTGCACGGGAACCCCGAAAGTCTCCAAAACCTTCGGGGTTCATGTACCAATCGATGGTCGTATCGTATCTTCGAAATCGACGTCCCGGAGGCATTTCGTGGAAAGACGATGACGGTCGACTGCCATTGCCGCGCGGTGATCGCCGGTCGGGAACGCACGATCCGAAACGACAACTTTCCGGGACTTTCCCACGCGCCACTGCGCGTGTTTGCCGCGCAGGATCCCCTGCCCACGCCGGACGGGTGGCGGCACGGCGATCTCCATTATCATACGGAATACACGACCGACCAGGTGGAATTCGGCGCGCCCCTGGCGGCGACGGTGGCGGCGGCAAAAGCCCTCGGGCTGCAGTTCCTCGCCGCGACCGACCATTCCTATGACCTCGACGACATGGAGGGCGATTTTCTTCACAACGACCCCGACTTGCGCCGATGGAAAAAGAGCCGCGAAGAGATTTCGGAATTCAACCGGACTTCCCGGGACGGGTTCACGATCATCCCCGGCGAAGAAGTCTCCTGCGCCAACGCCGAAGGCCGCAATGTCCACCTGCTGGTTCTCAATGAACCGTCCTTCCTGCCCGGCTCGGGCGATGGCGCCGAAAAATGGTCCCGCACACGGTCCGAGATGACGATCGCACAGGTCCTGCAGGTCATGTCGCCGGGGGCTCTGGCCATGGCCGCGCATCCGCACGACCCCGCACCGTGGCTCGAAAAATGGCTGATTCGCCGGGGACGCTGGCGGGCCGCCGACAACCGCCTCGTCTCGCACGTCCAGATCCTCAACGGATTGGACAACGGCGCGTTTCGGGAGGGTATCCGGGATTGGATTCGCCGCCTGTGCGCCGGTGAGCGTGTTTTTATAGCGGCCGGCAATGACGCCCACGGCAATTTCAACCGGTTCCGGCAGGTGCGCACGCCGATGCTCGCACTGCATGAAAAATGGAATCACCAGCGCCTGGGCTGGGCGCGGACGTGCGTGAGGGCCAAATCGGGCTCGGTGGCCGACCTCATCGAGGCTTTGTCTTACGGACAATCGATCCTGACGACCGGTCCGGTGTTGAATCTGACGATTCGGGACGGCGGCGGAAAGGAATGCGGGGTCGGCGAAACCGCCATGGCCGGGACACTGGACATCCGATGCGACGCCCGTTCCACGGCGGAATTCGGACGATTGACCGGTCTGACGATATATGCCGGGACGAGCGACGGAGAAAGAGTACTTGCCGGATTTGAAAAATCTGACCGCGGCCATGAAGCCGGGGTACAAGGTTTATATATCCTGGAAAGACGCGGCCATATCCGGGCCGAAGTGCTGACCGAAACCGGCGCATTTTGTTATTCGAATCCCATATGGCTGACGGAATAAGAATTCGAAAAAAAAACTTGCATTGCTGTCTCATAAT
>CAZJBS010000073.1:0-4605 GCA_964544475.1 uncultured Bacteroidota bacterium
TGGGGTACGAATTAACCGCATCCATCTCGAAATCTGTATTTGGCGGAGTTCCGGCGTATGTGATTGCCGATCCGGAAGGGAATACGGTTCTGTTGCTCGAATCCATCACGCAGGCAGTCATTGAGCCTTTAACCGCAACCAAACCGAAGCGCGTGGTCGCGCTCGACCGCCTTTTCGCAGGCCATGACCAGTTGAAAACCAACACCGTCCTGCAGATGAAAGATGCAGGGGTGGACTTTTGGACGATATAGAATTATTCGATCATCTTGTTGATACCAACACGATTATCACATTGGCCAGTACGCCTTACGGTGTAACCAAGGAAGCAATATGACGGGAATTCAAGACACATCAAGCGAGACGTTTCGTCAGCTTATGGGCAACGGGCTGACGTATTTTATTCCGAAATTCCAGAGAGATTATTCCTGGGAAATGGAACAATGGGATGACCTCTGGCAGGACATCGAGGCTGTGAGAAAGGGCGAGGACGAGGCCCACTACATGGGGTACCTGGTCCTGCAAACTAGTGACAATAAGAACTTCAAGGTTATCGACGGCCAGCAAAGGCTGACGACGTTCAGTATGCTTGTACTTGCCATCCTGAAACTTCTTAAGAAACTGGAAGATCAAGGCAATGAAGCCGATGCCAACCGGCGACGACGCGAATCCCTGCACAACAGCTACATTGGATACCTGAACCCTGTAACGCTCGTCGCAGATAACAAACTGAAACTCAACAGAAATAACGATGACTTCTACAGACAGTACCTTGTCACGTTGGATCGCCCGCCCGGTCGTGGTTTGAATTCCTCCGAAAAACTCATGAGAAATTGTATGAATTGGTTCGAGTCCAGGCTGGCTGACCTTCAGACCGGAACGGCTCTTGCTTCATTTGTCGACACCATTGTCGATAGGCTCTTTTTCACAGTGATCAAAGTGGGCGATGAACTCAACGCGTTCAAGGTCTTTGAAACGCTCAATGCGCGGGGAGTCCGTCTGTCGTCGGCTGACCTGCTCAAGAACTATCTTTTCTCCCTTGTGGACGCCGGTGGAAGCCACCCCAGCGAAATCAATGAGCTGGAGAGTCTTTGGAGCAAGGTGATTTCGAAACTTGGTTCTGAGAATTTTCCTGAATTCCTCCGGGTGTACTGGAATAGTCGAAACAAGACGACCAGACATAATGAACTGTTCAAAACTATACGTAAGAATGTGCTCGACAAATCCGCGGCATTCAATCTGGTCAGAGAGCTCAACAACAACGCCGATTTGTACAGCGCACTGCTGAACCCCGATGATGAAATGTGGACAGGTAAAGATCCGTTGCGATCGCACTTAAGGGAGTTGAAAATCTTCAGCGTCAAACAGCCGCTTTCCCTTCTTCTCATCGCCCACGAAAAGCTGTCCTCTGATAGGTTTCAGCAGCTACTACGCATTTGTTCCGTCATCTCATTCCGATACAATGTCATCGGCGGCCTGAATCCCAATGACCAGGAAAAGACCTACAACGCCATCGCATTGAAAATATATCGGGAAGGTACCTTTCACCCGGGTGATTTTCTGGCCGTATATCCCGTGGACGATGAATTCCGCACGGCATTCAGTAACAAGGAATTCAGACCATCTCCGAGAAATCACAGAATCGTTCGATATGTCTGTCAGAAACTGGAAAGCCATTGTTTTCAGAGCGACATCGACTCGGATAGTGAAAGATATTCGGTCGAACATATTCTACCCGAAAACCCCACCGACGCATGGGATCACATTCCAAACGATGAGTTCGATCGATCTGTGTTCAGGCTGGGGAACCTGACTCTCATTGAAAAAGCTCTCAACCGCGAAGCGGAGAATGTAGGCTTCCAGGATAAGCGACCCATCTATCGCAGAAGTTCCGTCCGAACAACGTCGTCCATTCCAGACGATCATGCGGAATGGAACGAACAATCGATTTCTGCCAGACAGAATTGGATGGCCAAGCAGGCAACGGGTATTTGGAAAATCGCTTGATTTTGCAACGGAACCAATCTGCCGACGCCGGGAATATGGTATCGTTTGCAGGAGGTACAAAACCATTTTGTTGACGTCAACAAAATGGTGCTCCTTGCGGAATTTGGCATAGGCTGAAAAAATGAAACTCCATTTCGACTCCAATCAGGATTATCAACTTCAGGCGATACGGTCTGTCGTGGACCTTTTCGACGGACAGCCTCTGCATGCGAGTGAGTTCGAGTTCTCGCTCGGACTGGCGCAGACCAGCGTCCAATTCACGGATTACGGCGTTGGCAACGCCATTCGGCTGACTCCCCATGAATTGCTGGCAAACCTTCGGCGGGTTCAGCAGCGCAACGGCTTGCCGGAGTCAACCGAACTGGCCGGAATGAATTTCTCCGTTGAGATGGAAACCGGGACGGGCAAGACGTACGTCTATCTGAGATCCATTTACGAACTAAACAGGACGTATGGGTTCAAGAAGTTCATTATCGTCGTACCGAGCATTGCGATCCGCGAAGGCGTCCTGAAGAATCTTGAAATCACGCACGACCATTTTCAAACACTGTACGGCCGTACCCCATTGACCTATCAGGTATATGATTCCCGGAATGTCTCGGCGCTCCGTGGTTTTGCCTCGAGTAATGCCATCCAGGTACTGGTGATCAACATCGATTCGTTTGCCAAAGATGAAAACGTCATCAACCGGACCAACGACAGGCTGACCGGCAAGCGGCCCATCGAGTTCATTCAGTTCACCAATCCCATTGTGATCGTGGACGAGCCCCAAAACATGGAGACGGACATCCGCCGGAAGGCCATTCAGAATCTGAATCCGGCGTGTACGCTACGGTATTCGGCCACCCATACGAATTTGTATAACTTGGTTTACCGCTTAAGCCCTGTGACGGCATATGATCTTGGACTTGTCAAACAGATCGAGGTCGATTCGGTCGTCAGCGAAAGCAGTTTTAATCAACCTTTTATCCGCATCGATTCCATCAAAGCCCTCAAGACCAAACTCACGGCGAAAATCACCATCGACGTGGCCGGAGCCAAGGCTGTTCTGCGCAAGAGCGTATCGGCCAGGAATGGCGACAGCCTGTTCGACCTGTCCAAGGGACGTGAGATTTATCAAGATGGCTACATCATCAATGAGATCAATGCCGAAGACGGGTACGTCGAATTCGCCAATGGCCGCCGCCTGGAAGTCGGAGCGACGCAGGGCGGCTTTCAGGACGACATTATGAAAGTCCAGATCAGAAAAGCGGTCGAAGAGCATTTTCGGAAGGAAGCCAGGTTGAAGCCTCTCGGAGTGAAAGTACTGTCCCTGTTCTTCATCGACAGGGTTAAAAACTACCGCTCGTACGAAGGCGGTTCCGCCGTAAAAGGGAAGTTTGCCGCCTGGTTTGAGGATATTTACCGGGAATTCGCGAAGAAGAAAGAAAATCAAGGACTGATACCCTTCGATGTCCAGTCGGTACATGACGGCTATTTCGCCCAGGACAAGAAGGGCATTGTGAAGGACTCCCGCGAAGGCCGTCCTTCCGAAGACGACGTTTCGGCTTACCACAAGATCATGCAGAGAAAGGAACAGCTTCTCGATCCACATGAGCCCCTGCGTTTCATTTTCAGCCATTCCGCTTTACGCGAAGGATGGGACAACCCCAATGTCTTCCAGTTGTGCACACTGAATGAGACCAAATCGGAGATGAAGAAACGGCAGGAAATCGGGCGCGGGTTGCGGTTGGCCGTGAATTCAAACGGCGACCGGGTATTCGACAAGGCGATCAATCGCCTGACGGTCATTGCGAACGAAAGCTACGAAGTCTTCGCCCGACAACTTCAAAAAGAGATCGAGGACGACACGGGCGAGAAATTCGAAGGGCGCATCAAGAAAAAAGAGGACAAGGTTCAGGTTCGTTTGAAAAAAGGCTATGACACAGACGCCCATTTTTTGGATTTGTGGAAACGAATTCGGCAGAAGACGACGTACCGCGTAGACTACAACACGGAAGAACTCATCAAAGCCGCCTCGAGGCGCGTTCAGCAGATGGAACGAACCGTGGCCCCTCGGATCATCACCCAGCGAACTGAAGTGGTCATGGAGCCGGCTGGCATATCCGGAGCCACCCTGTCGACACGCGCACACGAGATTGAGGCGATGAACGTTGAGGTACCGGATATTCTCGGGTACATTCAGCATCGAACGGAACTGACACGTTCGACGATACACCGCATCATTAACGAATCCGGACGGCTCGGCGATGTACTTCTCAACCCGCAGGTCTTCCTCGACAATGTCGTCAGGGAAATCAAAGCCGTTCTGAGCGGTATGATGATCGACGGGGTCAAGTACTTGAAGGTGGCCGGCGAAATGTATGAGATGCGCCTATTCGAGGACGGCGAGGTTGAGGCATACATCGATAACCTCTACAAGGTGAGGAAATCGGAGAAAACGCTGTATAACTACGTTGAGATCGATTCCCTTTCCGGCCCGGAGAAAGCCTTTGCAAAGGACTGCGAGGATAACGAAGACGTTGAGTTCTTCATCAAACTTCCGCGTAAATTTGTCATCAAGACTCCGATCGGAGACTATCGACCCGACTGGGCGTTGAT
>CAZJBS010000074.1:0-4505 GCA_964544475.1 uncultured Bacteroidota bacterium
ACCGCTCGCCGAGTAGACGCCGGAGGCGTCGTATCGAGGCGAGTTTCCTTTGACCGACCCTTCGCTTCGAAACCAAGGAGCCGTTGCCAAAGACCGGGCAAATGGTTAGATTGGCTTGTCGTTCACAAACCACCAGCAGGCGCTCTTGAAGAAAGACGACGTTTCACACCCGATGAAGCTGTCTTCACCGGGCAGTCACCGAAAGTACCTTGAAACCCTGTCCCGCATGACGCCGGAAGAGCGTTTGAAGAGGGCGTTTGATCTCTCCGAATTCACCCGCGCTCTCTTCCTGGACGGTCTTCGGAGGCGGTTTCCGGAGAAATCAGAAGCACAAATCCATTCGCTCTTTCTCGAAAGACTGGCCTATGTCACAATCGAAACTATTGAAGCTGGTCGTCGAAGCCCTGGATAAAGAACACATCGCTTACATGATAACGGGTTCCGTTGCATCCTGTATGTTCGTGATTACTTCATATTGAAAAACCAATACAAACGCCAGGACGTATTCCTTTGCAGCCACGATGCCCATGCCAACCGCGGGCATCGGGTATCCGTCTACCACACGCTGTTCCGCAAGAATTGCTTCCCCAACGGCTGCACGTATTTCCGGTGGAAATGCAAGGAATTGGAGCGCCGGCGAAAATGTTACCGGGGCTATTCCCACGTGGGCAAAAACTGCTTTGGCTGCAAGTTTTTCGACGAAGAAAAACTCGACCGCAGTCTGGTCAAAGTCTCCGGGCTGGATTTTGACGTCTTCCTCGAGGAACTGCATGAATTCGAAGACTGGCTGCGGGACGTTGAAAACAAGGAACACTGGTGTCTCGGCCGCATCGGTTCGGTCAAGCCGCACATGAAACAAACCTGGTATCCGGCCGCCGGCGGCACGCATTCGGAGCGCACACATCTCATGGGCTATCTGGTTTGTTTCAGCGACATGTTCATCGGAAACGTCCCTTTCGAAGACGTCACGTTTGCGATGGTCGGGCGGGAATTTCAGGAGAGGCTGAAATTCCGCCCGGAGGATCGCGTGGAATTTCGCGGCACATTGACGGTGAAGGATGGGCGGATCGTATTTTACCAGTTGAAACAGATCCAATTCACGGAACGCGGAGGGGAGACGGAGCCGTGGACCGACAGCCTTTCGCTGGTGGCCAGGGCGACGGGCACGACCCTGGCTTACCAGGCCGAAAAGTGCGTCTCGTGCAAACGGGGACAACTCATCGACGTGCTCGACAAGACGGGACCGGATGAAAGGACGCACCACCGTATTTTTTGCCTGGAAGGCATGCCGTCGGCTTCCGCGTGCACGTATGACACGTCGAGGGACTTGTACGGCCTGACCTGCAGCAACCGCTATTCTTCGGGTACGCCATGAAACCTGCGGACGATCTGCAGAACAAACTCGTCGTCGAGACGCCGGAGAATATTTTTCTCGAATTCGAGCTGGCCGGTCTTGGCTCGCGTTTCCTCGCCTACCTGGTGGACACCATCGTGCAGTCTTTGATTCTCCTGGCGGTATTTTATGTCGCGGGCCTGCTGGTGGCCGTGTCGGCCGCCGCGTTTCGAAGCGCGGCGCCCGGCGATACGGCGCAGAAGGTGCTGATCGCCCTGGCCATGTTCCTCGTGTACGAGGGCTATTTCATTTATTTTGAAACGCGATGGCAGGGCCAGTCCGTGGGCAAGAAGCTGTTGAACCTGCGCGTGGTCAAAGACGGCGGCTTTCCGGTGTCTTTCTGGGACGTCGTCATCCGGAATGTATTCCGCGTCGTGGACGCGTTGCCGCCATTGGCCGTGTTTCCCAGTTATGGCCTCGGCAGCGCCGTACTGCTGGCCAACCGGCAGGCCAAGCGCATCGGGGATTACGTGGCCGGCACGCTGGTCATTAAAGAACGTCCGTATCAGGGTTTTGAACATTTCTCCGCCATTCAGACCAATCCGGAGTATATCCAACAGATCCGGATCGGTAACCTGCACCGCCTGGAGGCGAGGGATTACTACCTGCTTCGGGAATTCTTCTTCCGCAAAAATTCGTTTCCGCCGTCCAGTCGTCAGAACATCGCCTCGCAACTCGCCGGGTATCTTTCCCGTAAACTGGACGTGCCGGCCGGCCTCTACACGAATCCCGTCAAATTTCTTGACGACCTCATGTTGCTGACCGAACATCGCCGGGCGTAGCGTATGCCTTTTGACAATTCCATTGCCTGATTCAATAACAGGAGCCATCATGTTCAAGTCACCCTGGATTCTCTTTTTGATTTTGATAATTGCCGGATGCGGTCCGCGGCACGACGAAGACTGGCGCACGGACTATGAAAAAAGCACCGGATTGGAGACGCCGCGATACGATGCGACGATCCGGTACATCCGCCGGTTGGAAAAGGCGTCGCCATGGGTTCGGTTGCGCATGTTCGGCACAACCCCGCAGGGCCGTCCATTGCCCCTGGTCATTGTCGACAAATCGGGTAAGTTCACTCCCTCATCGGCCCGTCACCTCGGGAAGGCCGTGGTGCTTATCCAGGCGGGCATTCATGCCGGCGAGATCGACGGCAAAGACGCCGGACTAATGTTGATCCGTGACATGGTCATTCACCATCGGCATGACGAATGGCTGGACAACGTGGTCCTGTTGTTCATGCCCATCTTCAACGTCGACGGCCACGAACGGTTTGGACCCTACAACCGGGTCAACCAGAACGGTCCGAAAGAAATGGGGTGGCGTACGACGGCGCAAAACCTGAATCTCAACCGCGACTACATGAAAGCGGACGCGCCTGAAATGCGGGACTGGCTCCGCGTTTTTCACACGTGGCGGCCCGACCTGTTTATTGATTGCCATGTCACCGACGGGGCCGATTACCGGCATGTCGTGACGTACAGCATCGATCTCACCGACCAGGTGGCCGAACCCGTCCGGACGTGGAGCCGGGATGTGTATCTGCCGCATTTATATAAAACCATGAAGGCCGATGGGTTTCCGTTGTCTCCGTACGTGTGGCCGGTCAACGACAAGGATATTTCGCAGGGTATCATCGGCGGATCCGCGCCTCCGCGTTTTTCCACGGGCTATGGCGCCGTGAATAACCGCCCGGCCCTGCTGATCGAAACGCACATGTTCAAAGACTACGCATCCCGCGTCGAAGGCACACGGCGGGTCCTTGCCCATACGCTTGAGTTGGTGCACTCGAAGAAGGAAAGCCTCCTGGAAGCCGTTCGGAATGCCGATCATGCGACGGCCACGATGAGCGGTTCTTTCGTCGGATTGAGATGGGATAGTTCGAGCGCCTATGAGACGATCGACTTCGAAGGATTCAATTTTCGCCTTGAAAAGAGCGACCTCTCCAACGACAGCATGGTGGTCTGGGAAAACGTGCCCATCGACTACCAGCTGCCCTTTTACAATCACGTTCGCCGCGTCGACTCGGCCGTGGAGCCTTATGCGTGGCTGATACCCAAAGAATGGACGCCGGTCATCGACGTGCTGAAGGCGCACGGCGTGGTCATGCGGCCGCTGGACAAGGCGCGGACGCTGCCGGTACACTCGTACATTTTTGACAACGTCAAATGGGCTGATCGGTCTTTCGAGGGACGCATAACGGTCACCTACCAGACCACCCCGGTGATCGGTGAACGCAGTTTCCAGGCGGGCGACTGGCTGATTCCCATGGACCAGCCCGCCAATCGATTGGTCATGAATCTGCTGGAACCCGGTTCCGCGGATGCCCTCGTGTTCTGGGGATTTTTCAATGCGCTATTTGAACAGAAAGAATATGGCGAAGCTTACAAATTGGAGGAACTCGCCCGTTCGATGATCGCCGACCAACCCGGTTTGCTGGACACCTTCAAGACGGCGCTCCGGAACGATCCGTTGCTGGCAGCCAATTCGTATGAACGGCTCAATTGGTTCTATAAGCGTTCACCTTACTGGGACAGGAATATGAACCGGTATCCGCCGGGCAAAATCATGCGGAAAGAAGATTTGCCATAAAATATCGCTCCCACAGCACGGAGACACTCGTTTCCGCGGGTGTCTCCGTTCCTAATTGAAACTCCTGCTTTCTTTCGGGTTCAGGCAAGTCGCCACAGCGGCAGGTGCTTGATGAGATGCTTTTCAGAGCCACTTTCTTTTTGTTGCGCCAAAATGGTGCATTCGTTCAGTCGCCGATTCCTTTTGTGATGTCACACCCGCGGAAGCGGGTGTCTCCTGCGTGCTTCATTGAGGTTTCCTCTTACTTTCGACGGGTTCAGGGCAAGTCGCCAAAGCGGCAGGTGCTTGATGAGATGCTTTCAGAGCCAGTTTCTTTTTGTTGCGCCAAAAAGAAAGTGGCAAAGAAAAAGGCGCTAAGGCACGCGCCGAAACATCTGTTCCTAAGTTCGCTCGCGAGGCGCATCGACGATTTTCTCCTCTGTCACGCTCCCCATTTCGCGGACCCCACCCTTGCCCTCCCCTTGAAGGGGAGTGTACAGACCGGGAAGAGAGGTAACAAGTGTTCGGGGACATAGGTAAC
>CAZJBS010000075.1:0-4367 GCA_964544475.1 uncultured Bacteroidota bacterium
TGGCGAGCGGCATTTATATCTACCGCCTCGAAACGGAGAAATTCACCAAGTCCCGGAAGATGATGATGCTGAAGTAAACAAAGACCCACATGGAAAGGTCCTCCTTTCCCTAATCATCACACCGACGCCGGCCCAAAAAGCCGGCGTTTGGTGTTTTTGGGGATGGAAAAAACGGAAGGTGGTTACGAATAACCCGGCGGTGGTGCGGCAGGCGGACCAGCCGCAAGGATGCGAGGCCACAAAGCGGCGATTACCTGGCCCCGAGACGGCACGTATCGAGAAACAGAGGCCCATCGGTTATCGAAGCAAAAAACCACAAAATAGGCGACTCCGTCGCCACGGGAGAGTCTTTTCTATTGACTTCGAACTTTATTAAGGCGTCAGGCGGCGTTTGTACCGAGTCATGAAGTTTACTTGATTGTATGTCAGAATTGGCATATCTTGGCTTTGATGATTCAGAATGACAAACCCCTTGTTTGGCTTCATGGCGAGATAAAGTCACCGCCCTTCACAAGGAATGCAAGAATAGAGGCCGGCTATTTGTTACGTCGGTTGCAAATGGGTGAAAACCTGCCTTTACCTCATTCAAGGCCGATGCCGTCAATTGGGCGAAGATGCCATGAGCTCCGAATTGACGATCAGACCAAGACTTGGCGAATTGTTTACAGGCTTGATTCTGATGCCGTTCTGATTCTTGAGGCGTTTGAAAAAAAGACACGCAGGACACCAATGGAGGCAATAGAAAATTGCAAACGGCGGATCCGTTTATACGATAATTAAAGGAGATATCATATGAATAGCACAAAAAGAAAACGTTTAGAGTCGAAAGGGTGGAAAATTGGGACCACGGAAGAATTCCTGAAGCTTTCTCCAGAGGAAGCGGCCTATGTGGAAATGAAGCTGGCCTTGAGTAAAATGTTGTACGAATTTCGTAAACGGAAGAAACTGACACAACTCGATCTGGCGCGTCGATTGAAGTCAAGTCAATCCAGAGTTGCAAAAATGGAGGCCGGGGACCCATCGGTTTCCCTGGATTTGTTATTTCGATCGCTGTTTGCCTTAGGCGCTTCGAGAAAAAATGTTACACAGATGCTCTCTTGAAAAATCAACCTATGTCCGGTATCACGCTGGAGCACGGGCGGCGTGCACCGGCCAGGAATCGTTACGCTGCGATGCCTCAACATCCCGGGCTCGACGGGCTTCATTCTTGAATTGCCGCAAGTATATAATCTGTCAATAGACGATCCGTCAGTTCGTGGGCGCCACGAACATTGTAATTCGTCGTCGTGATGACGACAACCATATCAAGATCGGGGAAAACCATGGCTTTGTTTCCGCCATTACCCGTCATATAGTAAGCGGCATATTCCTTTGTTCCTGACTTGAAGCTCCTGAGCCACCATAGATATCCATACCCGGTATCGTCGTCTATCTCTGCCTTGGGTGTCGTGGAGACCTTCACCCACCGCTCAGAAATGATCCGATGACCGCCCCAAACACCGCCATCGAGGTAAAGTTGCGAGAGTTTAAGAAGGTCGCGGCTTTGCAAACTGAGCCCTCCGCCCGTCATGGCAGGACCGGGCGGGGTCAATTGCCATTCGACATTCCTGATGCCGAGCGGGTCAAACAGGTTTTTGGCCGCGAAATCCTGAACGCTCATCTTTGTTGCCCGTTCCAGGACGCCGCCAAGCGTCACGACCCCGGCGGTACAATAGCTGAAACTACGTCCGTATGGAGAGTCTTTCGGCTTGGTCACCCAGGCAGGGAATCCCCTGACGGGCAAATCAAGTGTGAACTTTGTCCAATCCTCGATCAGATACATTCGCTCCTCATTTCCACGGGAAAAGGAATTGTTATCGTCGCACTCGAGACACGAACTCATGGTCAGAAAATCTTCCACGGTGATTTTCTCTTTGCGAGGATCCGGGTTTTGAACGGGCCGCTTGTCCTGAAAAAAAGCGAGGACATTGGCGTCAACTCCGGACAACAATCCCTTGTCAATGGCGATACCGATAAGCATCCCGGTCATCGTCTTGGTGAGTGAGCGGGTATTTCGCAAGCGGTCTGGTGCATCGTCAAAGTAGGATTCGTGAATGAGTTTTCCGTGCCGTGCAACGAGAACGCTGGTGGCGCTCTTGAAGTCGCCCTTTCGGATCGCGCTATCCATTTGTGCTAAACGGTGGGCCGACAAGCCAGCCGATTCGGCGCCGGCCTTTATCCATTCACCTGGAACGGCCGTGTTGCTCTCATTCTGACTGAAAGCTGGCGATGTGATGGAATGAGCGCAACACGACAAGACAAAGAGAAAGCGTAAGATGTCATGACCCATAGCATGATGCCCTTTCATTTATTGATTTTGAGATGGCATTTCTTTCAGCAAACTCAGAGCCGGTGGCGGATAACGTCCCGCGTGCACACGGCGCGGCGCACAAGCGGTATCCGTGGATTATTTTCAATTCGCTCCACGCTGTGCGCCGTAGTGAGTCCCGACGTACCAAAGATAGGCCTGGCATCGGCCCATCGGTTATCGAAGCAAAGAACAACAAGATAGGCGACTACGTCGCCACGGGAGAGCTTTTTCTATTGACTTCGAACTGTTTTAAGGTGTTATCTGACGTCCGGCTGGCTCACGCGTACGTCAGTCGACCCTTGGGTGTTGGAATGTCACGGCCAAGCTGTTTGGCCCTTTCGATCCATTCCTGGGCAACGACTTCGACATTTTTCAAAGCTTCTGAATAATCGGCACCATCCGCGGCACATCCGGGTAGCTCTGGAATCTCAGCGATATACCGCTTGTCGTCCTCACTCCAGTATATGATGACCTCATACCTATTCATTAGCTTCTCCCGCCAGTTTGTACTTGAGCACCACGGTCCTGACCTGCTTCACCTGATAAGGTTTTGCCTTCGATCCCAACGGTTGGAGGTTGAGAATCTCCTCAACTCCCGTCCTCGAATAGATGTGGTGACTTCCCTTGATTCTCTCGTCCAAACCCAACCGTCAAGACGTACCTCAGATCGGCAAAATCGATGTTCTTATCGGACGTGCCACTGAGAATCAGTGCAAGGCATTTTTCGAGTTTGCTCAACCGTTCCTTTCGGCAAACAATTTACAAACGGTCAACTGACAGGCGCAAGAAGAATCACAGCCAGCCGGATGTCAGATAACGGCCCGCGTGAACACGCGACGGCGCACACAAGCGGTATCCGTAAATTATTTTCAATTCGTGCCGCGCGGTGCGCCGTAGGGGAGTCCCGACGCACCAAAGATATGCCTCGTATCGGCCCATCGGTTATCGAAGCAAAAAATCAATCAAATAGGCGACTCCGTCGCCACGGGAGAGCTTTTTCTATTGACTTCGAACTTTTTTAAGGTGTTATGTGAGGTTGCAACCATTTATGACTGTGTTTTCTTATTTAGGCGCCCTTGGGTTTGTCACAATTTCCAAGTATGACAACTGAGAGTCCAGGAGTCGTCTGAAGCGAAAGCGAGCGCCAAACCATAGCCAGGCAATCGTCCCAACCCAAGATAAATAAAAGAGATAACTTGGAACGAAGTAAGTGAAACCAAATCTTAGATAGAAATCAAGATTGTGAAGTAGATGGACGGCCATCAGAAGTGTGAGTGAGGCGCTGAGATTGATAAGCAGAGAATGTTCGGCGCTTAGCTTTGGCAATATGAGACGCGCTTGTGCATCGACGTTCTTCAGATAATCGTGTAACCTGCGATAAAATAGCCAGAAGTCCTCAACTTTGTAGTCAATCACTGGACGTTGAACGCGCTTTCCTTGTTCATCGGTCCTTAGCAACTCGAGGATATTTAGGTGATACGCACACCATAAAATCTCTTTGTCGTTCTTTGTTCGATAGCGCTCAAATATCGGGAGGGCCGTTCTCTTGAAGATCTCCTTCGCTGTACTTGCAAGAACGAGCCCAAAAACGTAGGCAAAGACGAGGATGAACAACAAAAGCAGTAAGACAATGGACGCTGAAACGCTTAGGAAGTCTTGCTTGGAAAGGTAACCCTGTGGCGTGAACTCAAGAGTTAGGCCCACAATGACAAGTATTCCGGGTGGGAACCGCGAAATAAGGTCAAAGTAGAACTCTGGAATCTTTTTTGTAAAAGCGTCGAACGATGCAGGCGTATCCATAAGTGACAAACCCCTGTTGGTTGCAATCTCACATAACGGTCTCGGGCAGCCGAGGTACTGCGACGCGAGCCATGTAAAATTCATTTTTCAACCGATTCGGCTCGCGGCGCAGTATCTGTGAGGCCACACCAGCGGCCGAACGAACGGCTGAGCGCATATTATATGTATTAGTTAGGATATTATCTGACGGAATCTTATATTAATCGTTAACTTTGTA
>CAZJBS010000076.1:0-3846 GCA_964544475.1 uncultured Bacteroidota bacterium
GCACTTCAAAGGATTCCGAAAAGAGAGTCGGAGGAGCCATCGTCGTGAAGGACCACATGGGGCTCACCGTCGTATCTTTGCCGTCCGTGGCCCACGCCACCCAATAATAGGTGGTACTGTAATTCAGTCCCGTCATGTAGGCGGACGGTGAACTTAGATCATTGGCGAAACCAACCAGTGTGTTCCATCCATTGTCCAGCGCCACCACGATGCCGTGCGTCAGAACATCCTCATCCTCATCCTCACACGTCCACGAAAAATAGACCGTGTCCGCATCCACGTTGATCGCACCGTTCGACGGATGCGGATTGGACGGCACATCGGGCGCGTGATTTCTACCGGATCCCGACTTGTCATCCTGACAGGATACAAAGAACAAACTTAGGCCAACCCAAGCAAGGATCGCTACCGTCACCATTCTTGAATTCTTCATACATCCTCCTTTGATTGCTCAGGAGAAGAACGGGCCAGCAACTCATTGTTCTCCATCAAAAATAAACGATGCCGGAGAGACTGATGGTGTACCTTGAAAACGTTCTCTTATTGTCATCTACACCGGCGCTGGAATTGTCGTCCGTCTGTTCAAAACCAACCCTCGTAACAGCCACGTCCAGGGCAAAGCGTTTGTGGACATAGCCGGTGCCCAGACTGATACCCGTTCCTGCAACCTGGGACTTCGTTGAAATCCATTGATCATCAGCAACACTCCACTCGCCATCGGCCAACAATGTTGGAACAGTCTTGAACCCGATTCTCACCGGAATGACCGCGCTGGAAAGCACAATCAGGTATTCGGCCCCAACACGAATGATATTAATGTCCTTGCGGCTGAGGCTGAAATCAGCAACCTTGCTCCCATCCTGATCGTCCGTCACCTTTTTCTTGCCGAAAGATCTTAATTCATAATCAGCCGCCACGAGCGTGTTCTCACCGATTCGATAACTGGCGCCAATCCCCATCATCATCGGGAATTCCCAAGTCCACTTTCCGTCAGCGTGGTCGTCAACATAAGACCACTTGTCAGTCATTTTGAACGGTGTTCGGAATGAGGCACCAAGACGAAGCGGTATCCCGCCGCCTTCCATGTTTGAGAAGTCGGTCAGAACGCCGAATTGCATGTTAAAGCCGGACCAATCGTCATCGTAAGACTCGCTTTCATCAACATCACCGTCGTCGACAAATCGTGTTTTGGTCTCGCCGCTCCAGAAATTCGCCGAGGCTCCTACGGCCAACAGCGAAAACGGCCGAAAGCCGATACCCGGAGATAGGGTATTGATCCCACCGGTCTGATCCGTTGTCATCCAGTAGTCTCCCCCTTTTTGATAGACATAACCATCGACCTGATTCTGATAGGCCAGGGCGACCGTCAATTTGTAGGAACCCAAATGAAGAGGATACGCAACGCTTCCAAAGTTGTAAAGAAAGTGATTCGAAGAAACATCCTGATTTCCATCTTCATCCCACCAATCCCTCTTGAATCCTTCGGAAATCTGGCGAACCACGACGGATGCCTCGGGTCGCTCCAATTGGGTCAGTCCGGCAGGATTCCAAACGATGGAGGTCGCGTCGTCCGCCACGCCTATGAATGCGCCGCCGAGTCCTTCGGCCCTAGCGCCGGCCCCGGTGATGTCGAGATTTCCTCTAATGATCTGTCCAATGGCAACCGTCGTAGACCATACAGTCAACAAGATAATACCCACGACCTTCGCAATCTGATGACCTCTATTCATAACGCCTCCTGGTCAGATGAATGGATAGTGTGTTTCTTATCCGCCTCATTTTACTACTGCGCGATCTCCAATTTTCGCTTCTCCTTCAGACTTTCCAACGACTTTGCTCACTGCCAGCTTTTCCTGGACTTCAATGACGACCAGTTCGCACAATTTCGTTACCCGTTTTCCGAGAATTTCCTTTGTGGCCGGATGCCGGATCGGATCACCCTCCTTGTATGCGACGCATTTCGACCCCTTTCGAACCCCGGCCAGTGTGCCAATATCAAGGTATATCAAGTCAGATTCCACCGCCACAATGAATCCTTCAACCAGCGGCAGATCGTTGTAAATGCTGATGGCGACCTTTTCAGCAAGGCCTTCCACCGTCGCCGTTGACGAGTATTCGCTCTTTTCGTCACGGGCAACGATCGTCTCTCCTGTTTCGGTATCAATCAGCCGCGCGCTCACTTTGGAAAAGCCCTGTTCGACATTGACGCTACCGAGTACGATGGCGTCGGCTCCCGCGATTTTGCCGACTTTGACGGCCGTCTGCTCATCCACGACATCCGACATGCCGAAATTTTGCTCCTTAATCACCTCGTCGATCGCGCCACGTTCGATGACGCGAAATCGTCGAAGATTCACCAACTGGGTTATCATTTTTTCGGTTATCGTCTCACCGCCATCTCCGTTCTCTCCCTTCGAAGAAAAGGGCAATACGGCTACCGACAGTCGGGATCCCACCTGTGTCACTTTTGACGGATCATAGGTCAGAGCCCCGGCCGGCAATCCTGCCTCATTGGCTTTGGCTCTCTTTTCGGCGAGTAATTTCTTTTCCTTGAACAGCTTGTTCTTCTCTTCTTCCAGCTGCCGCTGTTGTTTCTCCAGGTCGGACTGCTTGGAGGCCCATTGTTCATCCTGCTCCGATTTCTTCTGGGCCAGAATTTCCTTTTCCTTGTCCAGCTTATCTTTTTCCATTCTTAGTCGCCGCTCTTCTTCGACCAGCTTTTTCTTCTCATCTTCGGATATCTTTTGCCGCTTTTGTTCTTCCAAACGTCCGATCTCCTCAGCCAGTTTGCGTTCCTTTTCCAGCTTCTTCTCTTCCAGTTTTTGTTTCTGCAAATTCAGACCTTTTTGCATTTCCTCGACAACAGCCTTCTGCTGCTCGTTGCGTTGCAACTCCAGATTGATCTGCTCTTCGTGCGCTTTTTCTTTCTTTTCCTCCTCTTCTTTCCGGCTTTTGAAATCGGACAAAATCAGGTTTTCTCCTGTTATCTTTCCCAGAAATTCCTGGGCGCGCTTTGTCTTGTTGTAGGCCAGGGACAAGTCCAGTTCCTTCTTCGCATTCTCCATATCGCCAACGTGGAATAACGCTACCCCAAGCTCGCGATGCGGGTAATATTCAATGAAACGGGTCCCATATGTGCGTTTGTTTTTCTTTTCCTCGAATTCGATGGAGATCGAAGCGCGCAGTTCCTCTATGGCACGGTTCCAGTCCGTTTTGTCGATGTATTTCAAACCGCGATCGTAGTGGTTGTAAAATTTGTCCTGTGCAAGTGCGCAGCGGTTTCCGATGACCAGACAGACGGTCACTACGCACAACATGGTCAGTGCGAGTTTCTTATCTGAGTTTTGGAGCATAGAATGGCTTCCTATGTGAGACTACCTATAATTCTTTGGCAAAGCCTGTCAAAGCTTGATGGGTTGAAAAAATCGAAGATGCCAATATTTCCCGATATCGCAATTCGTCTGCGAAAATGGAGAGACGTAGAAGCCGGAAATAGGGAGGTGAGTATGGTCAATAAAAGACATTATACTTCTCCGAGGACGGAGCCGCATTGCTATACTTTTCAAGTTATTCACTGATCCAAACGATGTCAATATCCAAATTGACAATATTTTTATTGAAAGAAAAAGGTGACAGGTATACATTGGGCTTCTTTCCGTCGAACCCTGTTCCAGTTGTTTGAAATAGGCTAATCACATATGAAAGCCGCCGTCATTATTTTTCCGGGATCCAACTGCGATCACGATGCATGGTACACGCTTACGGCGATCATGGGTCAGCACGCCGACATGGTATGGCACAAGGATCGTCACGACCTGTCGGCTTACGATCTTGTCGTCATTCCGG
>CAZJBS010000077.1:0-3760 GCA_964544475.1 uncultured Bacteroidota bacterium
AACGCATCGTCAACGTATACACCGGCCTGATCTTGTTTGTTCGGATCCTCAGAGTCGCATGGTTATTGAAGGTCCCTTTTAAGAAAGCGTCAACCGGAAATGTGGTCATGGCTATTTTTCCGCTGACCGATTGGCGGGGACCCAGATGCGTTTTGCGGAGAACCTGGGAGGCCCAGTAGGCCCGTAGCGTTCCCAAATTCGTGATCGTTCTTTCGTACTCCACGTTTTCCGCGTGGCGATCGGCGGCCCGCTCGAAATCGCGGCGGGCATCCCGGTCCTCCTCTTCCGCCGTGCGCTCCCCGGCTTCGGCGATGTCGACCACCAGATCGGCGACACCTGCAATGGCATCCAGTGTGGCGAACGTCTGATGGCGCGCATCTTCAGAAGAAACCTGTTTGTCCAGCATGTGCAACTGTGTTTCGGGGTTGATGGCCATGAACTTCTGCTGAAGACCGGCTTCCAGGTCGCCGTATTTCACCGATAACAGATAGTAGAATTTCTCAGGCTCGACCAGGATAGCCGAATCTGAACGATTGATGATCTCCACATCGAAAACCAGGTATGAACTCCAGCAACGATGAAAGGAAACGACGAGAGAGACCCCACCGGATTCGCGACGGATCAGTTGTTGCCCATGAAACCAGCGGATGTCGGGATCGCCCGAGTCCAGGTGATACACGGCCGCCTGAGTGCATCCAATCATCAATAACAAAGCCAGCACAATGCGATTCATAGATCCTCCATCATTATGATGCCTGGATTCTGGCAAATCGCGTGCCACGCATAAAATAGCGGGGAGGTGTTGTTATTACGATACTATGGTAATGAAGGCGTGAAAAACGGCGACGATGCTGTGGTCAGACGACACATGCGCCATCCAAACACGTTTGGATGGCGGCAGGATCCTATGAAAACCGATGCTCTACGCAAACAACGTGGACAATGTCACGCATTCCAATCCGCGGGCTTTCATAGCGGGAATGATCGCCCGGACGGCCCTGATGGTCTGGCTGCGATCCACATGTCGGATATTGCCGCCATCGTGCAGGATGATAATGGAACCGGGTCGCACACGGCTCAACACGCGTCGCACGATGCGATCGGCGCCGGGCAAGTGGGGGTCCCGTGGATAGACGTCACCGATGACCGTCCGGTAGCCCATCGATTCGACGATATCGAGAATTCGCCTGGAAAACAAACCCATGGGCGGCCGAAAGTACACCGGCTGCCGTCCGGAATACCGACGAATAAGCTCTTCCGTCCTGCCGATCTCCTCTCGCAAATGGGCGGTGGTGCGCGTCATCATCAGAGGATGTGAATACGTGTGGTTACAAAGATCATGGCCGGCCCCGGCAATCGCCTCGACAAGGCGGGCGTTCCTTTCGACGTGCCGTCCCACCAAAAAGAAAGAGGCTTTCACGTCATGCGCGTGGAGAATGGAAAGCAACTGGGGTGTGAATTCCGGATGCGGTCCGTCGTCAAAAGTAAGGGCCACACGCCGGGGAAAGGCGGGACCATTCCAGGAGACCCGCGTAATGAGTCTTTTTCCGAGCCGCTCGATGGCCACCATGTGGCTCAGATCGCTTAAGCCCGATTGGATCCACCCACCGACGTACCAGCGTTCCATCTCCTCGGGAAACGTCATCGCGCCGGGCCCCCGGCGGTGGCGGCAAGATACTCATTCTTGACGGCGTCCATCTCGCCGATCAGCATCCGACGTTCACGCCGCATCCGGTTGATCAGACGACGGTTTGTGAACAGCACAAAAGAAAAACTGATCATTTCCTGTTCGTCACGCAAGTCGTGCACATAGGCCAGCGCAAACAATCCGGAAAGCGGCAGGCTCAATCCATACAGTACAGCCCAGTACCATGCGGTCAGGTACCATACCAATCCAACCAGGGCAAAATAAACGATCAGAAAGGCCAGGCCGCCGGCGAATAGCAGCGCCGTAAGGATCTTCGTGCGTTCGTGCAGGTATTTTTTTGCGAAATGAACGGCCACCGCATGCGGTATGAAATTATGGAATATTCCATAAACCGCCAGAGGCAACCCCAAAAGCGCCAAAACGAATTTCCGGGCGCTGCGAATCAGAATCTTTGAAAAGACCACATTTTCCTGGAGCATCGCGTCCCGAAGATGCAGCCGCGCCAGTTTCCTTTTATAGGCCGTGATACGATCTCCCATCGCCCGCACGCGATCCGGCTCGCGTTTGAAGTAGTATTCCACGCAATCGGCAATGCGCTGAGTGATGATGAATTCCTCCACGCTGCGCTTGTTCGGGTCATCCTGGCTGAGCAGTTCATCCCGATAAATGTGTTCCACGTCTCGTACGAGGTCGTCCCACTCTAGGTTTTCGATATTGACGGTCAATTTTTCAAGATGGGACTGGATCTCGTCGGTCAGTTCTCGTACGGCGGCTGTATGGTCTGTCGCATTGCGTTCGAAAAACCGCCGAAGCTCGATCGGTTCCCCAATGTTCAACAACACGCGGCTGCGAAACCGGCTTCGTGAAAAAAAATGAAGGCCGATCGGTATGACTTTGAGACCCAATTTGTAATGGTTGCGGGATTCGGTTTCCAGCACAATCCGCGCCGCCCCCGTTTTCACCTTCTTGACCTGGCGAAGCATGTCGCTGGTGCCTTCCGGAAAAATGCCGATCGTCTGCCCGTTTTCAAGGGCCTTGTAACACGCCTCGAATGACTGGGTGTTATCCTGCATTTTGTCCGGATGATCCGTCTTTCGGACAATGGGGATGACGCCGCAACTGGCGAGAAATTTCTGCGCCAGCGGGTGCCGAAAAAGACCGGAATGGCCGATATAGTTCACTTTGCGCTGGATCGCCGCGCCGATGACCAAGGCATCCATGATCGAGTTGGGGTGATTCGCGACAAATACGACCGGACCCTCATCCGGTATGTTTTCGCCGTGTCTCAATTCGATCTTCTTGAAAAAGATGGCCATGACGATGCGGCCCAGCGCTCGAATGAAACTGTAAATCAACGATTTTTCTGACGGATAGGTTGCCATGACGATGTGGTTACTTGGAATTTGACCTGGGGTACAATACCACTGTGACAAACCATTCGCAAACGATTTTCAAGAAGGCATCCGTTGTGGGTTGTCACCTCCGGATCATCGTGCCGTACACCATGAATGCGAATTGATCTGCTTTCTTTTGGCAACGCGCCAAAAGAAAGCAGCAAAGAAAAGCGCTTTCGCGCCGAAACATCTCTGCCAAACATGTCTCGCGACGCGCATCAGCGATCCCATCATCTGTCATTCTCTCCGTTTCGCGAAGACCTAAAGATCGGGTTTCGGCGCGGGGCAAATCCACTGCTCTCTGAATCGTTCGCCCGAAGGCGAACCGTATCGAGGTGAGCGGTCATCGGCGTCCTTCGGGATTGTCACACTCCCAACTTTCCCGAGCTCGCTCAAATCATAGTTCTGTAAACCATGAATGCGAATAGAACTGCTTTCTTTTGGCAACGCGCCAACGTCTCAACCCACAGCGGCATCTGTTACAGGGTCACGCGTTCCCACACCGTGGCCATACCTTGTCCGAGCCCGACGCACATCGTGGCCAATCCGAAGCGTGACTGTCGCCTTCTCATTTCATGGATCAGTGTGCCTACGATCCGTGCGCCGGAGCAGCCGAGCGGATGACCGATGGCGATGGCGCCGCCATTGACGTTGAGACGGGACTCGTCGATCGATAATTCCCTCACACAGGCGAGAACCTGGATGGCAAAAGCCTCAT